>NZ_JBWKCH010000008.1:0-460369 GCF_056436585.1 Streptomyces sp. NPDC043685
TGAGTTCTCAAGGAACGGTCGCTTCCTTTGTACTCACCCTCTCGGGCTTTCCTCCGGGCTTCCCTTCGGTCTTGCGTTTCCGACTCTATCAGATCCTTTTCGATCCGATTCCCTGTCGGCGGGATTTGCCGTTCGGCCCGGGCTTTCGCTCGTCGGCCTTTCGACATTCACTACGTTAGCGGATTCCCCGTCCAACTCATAATCGAGTCTGTCGGCGTCGAATTCAGGCATGCGAGCACGCCGAATTCGCCCCTGCTGAGGGGAGTCGCTAGGTAGTTGGTTTGGCCGCTTCCGGTTGCTGGCGAACGCCATACCCGGCTCAACGGCTCGGACTACATTACGCACCCCCGCAGGGCACGTCAACTTCGGCGGCGCCTCGGGACATGGGCTCGATACGGGCTCACGGTCGGGTCGTTGGCGACCCAGAAGCGCCAGGGGTGCACGGCCCCGTCACCGCCGACCCCCGTGCGCGGGCCGTTGAGTACCTGGTCGGAGGGCACGGGCGTGCCGGTCAGCATGCGGAGCGGGGTGTCCTCGGTCGTGCACGCGTCCGTGCCGTCCAGGGAGCGGTCCACGTTCAGGGCCGTGGCGAGACGGGCCGGTCCTTTGGCCAGTTCCTTGTCGTTGCGGGCCGAGAGCCGACGGGTGCGGGCCAGCTCGGCGCCCTCGATGATCTCGCCGGCACGGAGCAGGACCGCGCTCGACTTTCCCTCGGGGCCGCAGACCAGGTTCATGCAGAACCACATGCCATAGGTGAAGTAGACGTACACATGACCGGGCGGGCCGAACATCACGCTGTTGCGGGCCGTACGGCCGCGGTACGCGTGGGAGCCGGGGTCGTTCTCACCGTCGTAGGCCTCGACCTCGGTGAGGCGGAGGGCGATCGGACCGTCCGGGGTGGTGCGGACCAGGATGCGGCCGAGGAGGTCGGGGGCGACCTCGAGGACGGGCCGGTCGAAGAAGTTCCTGGGCAGGGGCGTACGGTCGGGGGTCGCGATCATGCCGTCCGAGGGTACTGGAGACGCGCGGTGCGGCGGGGTGGCCCGCGGGCACCCGCCTTGCCAGGGTGAGGGAAGTGGAACCGGCCACGGCCGGATCGCGTTTACAGGGATCAGGGATCCACCCGTAGTGGGCGAGAGGGAGAGACATGGCGTTCAAGAAGCTGCTCGCGAGCCTGGGGGCCGGCGGGGCTTCGGTAGAGACGGTGCTGCACGAGGTCAACGTCGTCCCGGGCGGCGTCGTCCAGGGTGAGGTGCGGATCCAGGGCGGCTCCGTCAATCAGCAGATCGAGGGGCTCTCGGTCGGGCTGCAGGCCAAGGTCGAGGTGGAGAGCGGCGACCAGGAGTACAAGCAGGACATCGAATTCACGAAGTCGCGGCTGGGCGGTGCGTTCGAGCTTCAGGCGGGCGCGGTGCACGCCGTGCAGTTCGGGCTCGAGATCCCGTGGGAGACCCCGATCACGACGATCGACGGTCAGGCGCTGCGCGGCATGAACATCGGGGTGTCGACCGAGCTGGAGATCGCGCGTGCGGTGGACTCCGGCGACCTGGACCCGGTCAGCGTGCATCCGCTGCCGGCGCAGAAGGCGATCCTCGACGCGTTCATCCAGCTGGGCTTCCGGTTCAAGAACGCGGACATGGAGCGCGGTGTGATCCGCGGTACGCGGCAGCGGCTGCCGTTCTACCAGGAGATCGAGTTCTACCCGCCGCAGCAGTACCGCGGGCTGAACCAGGTCGAGCTGAGCTTCGTGGCCGACCAGAACGCCATGGACGTGGTGCTGGAGATGGACAAGAAGCCCGGACTGTTCAGCGAGAGCAGTGACACCTTCCGGTCCTTCCAGGTGGGTCTGAACGACTACCAGGGCACCGACTGGGCCGCGTACCTCAACCAGTGGCTGTCGGAGGTCGGCAGCAAGCGCAACTGGTTCTAGGCTCGGAGGCGACTGCAAGAAACGATCAGGAGGTACCGAGGTGACCGAGCTCAAGCGGCGGCCGCTCCCCCACGACTTCCATCCGCCCGTCGCGTCGTTCACGGTGACGAGCGAGGACGTCACGGAAGGCGCGACGCTCAAGGACGCTCAGGTCCAAGCGGCCGGCAACACCTCGCCGCAGCTGCGGTGGGAGGGCTTCCCGCCCGAGACCAAGAGCTTCGCCGTGACGTGCTACGACCCCGACGCCCCGACGGGCAGCGGGTTCTGGCACTGGGTGCTGTTCGACATCCCGGCGTCGGTGACCGAGTTGCCGGTGGGTGCGGGCAGCGGCTCGTTCGAGGGTCTGCCGGAAGGCGCGATCCACGCTCGTAACGACTACGGCGACAAGGAGTTCGGCGGAGCCGCCCCGCCGCCCGGGGACGGACCGCACCGGTATGTGTTCACGGTCTACGCCGTGGACCAGGACAAGCTCGGTCCGGACGCGGACGCGTCGCCGGCCGTGGTCGGCTTCAACCTGCGGTTCCACACGATCGGGCGGGCCCAGCTGATCGGCGAGTACGAGGTGCCCGCCGAAGGCTGAACCACCCGCCGGACGATCCCGGTGTTCACGGGACGTTTGCCCGCTCCTGGTCTTGGAATTGATCAGGAGCGGGCATTTTTGTTGCCGGGGGTCGCGGGGGTTGCCCCCCGTGGGAGCAGCAGATATTGCGTTGTCCATCTCGGCGTGCCCGGCCAGAGTTGATCCCAGCCCGCCAGGGGGTGGGCCGGTGCACACGGGAGGTGGGCTGGTATGCGGGACACGCTGGTACTGAACGCGAGCTTCGAGCCGCTGTCGACGGTGACGCTGAACCGAGCCGTCGTTCTGGTGCTTCAGGACAAGGCCGTCGTCGAGCAGTCCCACCCCGAACTGCGGATGAGGGGGGCCGCGGTCGACATACCGGCGCCGCGCGTGATCAGGCTCTGCCAATACGTGCGGGTGCCGTTCCGAAGACGAGCTCCGTGGTCGCGGCGGGGTGTGCTGGTCCGGGACCGGCACCGGTGCGCGTACTGCGGGAGGCGGGCGACGACCGTGGACCACGTGGTGCCGCGGTCGCAGGGTGGTCAGGACACGTGGCTGAACACGGTGGCCTCGTGTGCGCAGGACAATCACCGCAAGGCGAACCGGACTCCGGAGGAGGCGGGGATGCCGTTGCTGCGGCAGCCGTTCGAGCCGACTCCGGCTGATGCGATGCTGCTGGCGCTGGGCCGTGAGGACTTCGCGGCGCTGCCGGACTGGCTGGCACTGGACGCCGCGTGACCCGTCGCCGGTGGGACCTGGTCGTCCTCGGCTGACGGTTGATGTGCCGGTCCGCGGTCCGCGCGGTTGCCCGCGCCCCTGAAACGCGGTTCCCCGCGATCCCTGTGAAGCAGGGGCGCGGGGAACGTCGCGTGGTGGGGGCGCGTCAGTCGATGGACGGCTTCTCGCGGCGTTCCTGGGCGGGGACGCCGCCGGAGGACGCGCCGCCGTTGCCGCCACCGCCGCCCATGCCGCCGAAGTTGCCCATGGCGCCGGACAGGCCCTTGAGGGCGTCGCCGATCTCGCTGGGGACGATCCAGAGCTTGTTGGCGTCTCCCTCGGCGATCTTCGGGAGCATCTGGAGGTACTGGTAGGAGAGGAGCTTCTGGTCCGGGTCTCCGGCGTGGATGGCCTCGAAGACCGTGCGGACGGCCTGGGCCTCGCCCTCGGCGCGCAGGGCGGCGGCCTTGGCCTCACCCTCGGCGCGCAGGATCTGGGACTGCTTCTCACCTTCGGCGCGCAGGATCTCGGACTGCCGCACACCTTCGGCCTGGAGGATCGCGGCGCGCTTGTCACGGTCGGCGCGCATCTGCTTCTCCATCGAGTCCTGGATGGAGGTGGGCGGCTCGATCGCCTTGAGTTCGACGCGGTTGACGCGGATGCCCCACTTGCCGGTGGCCTCGTCGAGGACGCCGCGCAGGGCCGCGTTGATCTCCTCGCGGGAGGTCAGGGTCCGCTCCAGGTCCATGCCGCCGATGATGTTGCGGAGCGTGGTGACGGTGAGCTGCTCGATCGCCTGGATGTAGCTGGCGACCTCGTAGGTCGCGGCGCGGGCGTCGGTCACCTGGTAGTAGATGACGGTGTCGATGTTGACGACCAGGTTGTCCTGGGTGATCACCGGCTGCGGCGGGAACGGCACGACCTGTTCGCGCAGGTCGATGCGGTTGCGGATGGTGTCGATGAACGGGACGACGATGTTGAGGCCCGCGTTGAGTGTCCGCGTGTAGCGCCCGAAGCGCTCGACGATGGCCGCACTGGCCTGTGGGATGACTTGGATCGTCTTGATCAGGGCGATGAAGACCAACACCACCAGAATGATCAGGACGATGATGACCGGTTCCATCGTCGTTCCCCGTGTCCCTTCTCCGCTGCGGCGTCTTCGGCAGATCTTATGGTTGTCGAAGATCTTGCTGGTCGAGTCTGACAGACCGTCGCGTAGCTGGCGAGGAGTTCACTCCAGTTACGTCCTGCGAGGTCACATCACGATCGCGGTGGCTCCTTCGATGTCCACGACGTCGACTTCCTGGCCCACTTCGTAGGCGCGGCCGGTGTCGAGGGCGCGGGCCGACCAGACCTCTCCGGCCAGTTTGATGCGGCCGCCGCCGGCGTCGACGCGTTCCAGGACGACGGCTTGTCTGCCTTTCAACGCGTCCACGCCGGTGGCGAGTTGGGGCCGTTGGGCGCGGTGCCGGTTCGCGATGGGCCGTACCACCGCGATGCCCGCGGTGGAGATGGCGGCGAAGACCACGACCTGGGCGACCGCTCCGCCGCCGAAGACGCCGGTGACCACCGCCGCGGCGACGGCGCCCACCGCCAGCATCGCGAGTTCGGGCATCGCGGTGACCACGAGCGCGATGCCGAGCGCCGCCGCGCCGATCAGCCACCACAGCCATGCGTCGATTTCCACATGGTCATGGTAGGTCCGCGGGCCCCGTCGCCGACAGGGCGCCCGTGGTGCGAAATCCCGTCCTCGTGCCGGGCTTTGCTCGGTGGCGGCGGGTTCAGGAGAGCGGGAGGCCCTGCGCGGTCCAGCGGTCGCCCGACTGTTCGACGACGAGCGGGAGGCCGAAGCAGAGGGAGAGGTTGCGGGAGGTGAGTTCGAGCTCCAGCGGGCCGGCGGCCAGGACCTTGCCCTGGCGGATCATGAGGACGTGGGTGAAGCCCGGGGGGATCTCCTCGACATGGTGGGTGACCATGAGCATCGAGGGGGCGATCGGGTCGAGGGCGAGGCGGCCGAGGCGGCGGACGAGGTCCTCGCGGCCGCCGAGGTCGAGGCCGGCGGCGGGCTCGTCGAGCAGGAGCAGTTCGGGGTCGGTCATCAGGGCGCGGGCGATCAGGGTGCGCTTGCGCTCGCCCTCGGAGAGCGTGCCGAACCTGCGGTCCAGGTACTCGCTCATGCCGAGGCGGTCGAGGAAGGCGCGGGCGCGCTGCTCGTCGATGTCCTCGTAGTCCTCGTGCCAGGTGGCCGTCATGCCGTAGGCGGCGGTGAGGACCGTCTGCAGGACCGTCTGGCGCTTGGGGAGCTTCTCGGTCATGGCGATGCCGGCCATGCCGATGCGGGGACGCAGTTCGAAGACGTCGGTGCCGGGCCTGCCGAGGGGCTCGCCGAGGATGGTGGCGGTGCCCGAGCTGGGGTAGAGGTAGGTGGAAGCGAGGTTCAGGAGGGTGGTCTTGCCGGCGCCGTTCGGGCCGAGGATGACCCAGCGCTCGCCCTCCTTGACCGACCAGGAGACCTGGTCCACCAGAGCCCGGCCCTCACGGACCACGGATACGTCCTGAAGCTCCAGAACATCGCTCATGAGCGCGTTGTCTCCCCTTGCAGTGTGGCCGGTCTCGGCTGTCGCGTAAGCCTGTGGCTCGGTCCGCCGCGCCGGTGGGCGCAGCCCTCCATGAAATCTACGCCACCGGTCGGTCCGGACATTCCCTCGGTCCGGTCCTTGGAGGGTCCTAGGCTGGGGGCATGCTCTCGGAACCACGTGCTGGACGTCTCGCAGCTTGGGGAAATGCCCTTTTGGCCGGACATGTCTCTCCGGATGACGCGGTGCAGGCCGTTGTCGGCGAGGACGCGGTGCACCGGGTGGAGGGGCTGCCGGGTGAGCCGGGGCAGGTCGGGCTGACCCTCGCGCTGGGGCGGCTGCGGACGCTCGGGGTGTCCGGACTGAGGGTGGCGCTGCCCGCGCCGGGGCATCCGCTGGGGCTGAGCGGGCCGCCGGAGTTCAACGCCCGGGCGCTGGAGGCCGAGGAGGCGGTGGTCTGTCACGGGGCCGCCTACGGGCTGGTGCCCGACGTGTACGAGGCCGGACCTGTGGGGGTGCGGGTCGAGGTGGTGTGGCACGTGCTCCCCGTACGCGAGGCGCCGCCCGCGGATGTGCCGTCGCTGGGCGAGGCGGAGCGGGAGCTGGCGGAGGCCCTGCGGGATGCCGCGGAGGTGCTGACGCGGCTGGACGTGGCCGGGTCGGGGCCGGTGGCGGAGGCGGCGGTCGACGCGTACCGGGCGCGGGCCGAGCGGGGGCGCGAGGTGCTGGCACCGGGGTATCCGCCGCGGGCGGTACGGGTGCTGGAGCTGGCGCAGCGGGTGGGGGCGCTGATCGCCGTGGCGACGGAGAGCGGGCACGGGGGCGCGGTGAGTGCGTCCGAGATCTCCGCACGGCGGGAGGCGTTGCGGCCGGTGGAGCGGACGGCTCGGCGGGCGCAGGTCGCGGCGTACAACTCCGTTGTGGAGGAACGGGAGCGGGGGGTGCGGTGACCGGCTTCTCGGGGTGCCCGGGTAACGCGGGTGGCACGACTGCCCGCAGCTGAGCGGACCGGCCTCCCGGGCAGGACCGGGAGGCCGGTTTCACCTCCGGCTCGGAGACGGAGGTGGTGCGTCAGTGGTTGACGGCGAGGTTGCCGAAGGCCGGGTTCAGGATGCCCACGACGTTCACGCTGTTGCCGGACACGTTGACCGGGACGTGCACCGGGGCCTGGACGACGTTGCCCGAGCCGACACCCGGGGAGCCCACGGCCTGGCCGTCGGCGTGCGCGCTGGTGGCGGAGGCCATGCCCGCGCCGGCGGCCAGCAGGCCACCCGTCACCATCGTCACGGCCGCTGCCTTCTTCAGGTTCTTCACTTCTGAGCCCTCCTAGCGATTACCGCGGCAGGCGCCGCGGCACGCACTGGAGAACGGCGGAGATCCACTGAGGTTGCGCCATCCGGGGGACGTTCCCACGACAGTATGAATCTCGGTCCGGAACGCAACCTTCCGGGTTGCCCCGGGGTGAGCGTGTCAGCCGGTCACGCCATGGCGGACGGCCCACAGGGCGGCCTGGGTGCGGTCGGCCAGGTCGAGTTTCATGAGGATGTTCGAGACGTGGGTCTTGACCGTCTTCTCGGAGAGGACGAGCGCCCGGGCGATCTCCCGGTTGGAGCGTCCGTCCGCTATGAGGCCGAGGACCTCGCGCTCCCGCTCGGTGAGTGAACCGGCCCGCCCGGTGCCCGAGTTGGTCTCCTCCTGCGCGAGCAGGGCGCCGGCGACCTCCGGCTGGAGGAGGATGTGCCCGGCGTGGACCGAGCGGATGGCTCCGGCGAGGGCGTCGGGGTCGACGTCCTTGTAGACGTATCCGGCGGCACCGGCGCGCAGGGCCGGGACCACCGTGCGCTGTTCGGTGAAGCTGGTGACGACCAGCACGCGCGCGGGGTTGTCGAGCTCGCGGAGTCTGCGCAGGGCGTCGACGCCGTCCATGCCCGGCATCTTGACGTCCATGAGGATGACGTCGGGCCGCAGCTCCTCGGCCCGGTCGACGCCTTCGGCGCCGTCCGCCGCCTCGCCGACGACCTCGATGTCGTCCTGCACTTCGAGGAAGGTGCGCAGGCCCCGGCGGACGACCTGGTGGTCGTCGACGAGCAGTACCTTGATTGCGTCAGCCACCGGGGACCTCCATCTCGATCACGGTGCCCTTGCCGGGCGCCGATTCCACGCTCAGCGTGCCGCCGGCGCCGCTCGCCCGGTCCCGCATCGAGACCAGGCCGAGGTGGCGGCCGGCGCGGCGGACCGCACTCGGGTCGAAGCCGCCGCCGTCGTCGGTGACCCGCAGGACGGCTCCACCGCCGCGGCGCTCCAGGGTCACGTCGACGTGGTCGGCGCCGGAGTGCCGCAGGGCGTTGTGCAGGGCTTCCTGGGCGACGCGCAGGACGGCCTCCTCCTGGGAGGCGGGCAGGGCCTTCACGCCGTGGCCCGCGAAGGTGACGCGGGCGCTGTGGGCGCGGTCGAGGACCTGGATCTGTGTCCGGAGGGTCGCCACGAGGCCGTCCTCGTCGAGGGCGGCGGGGCGCAACTCGACGACCGCGGCGCGCAGTTCGTCGGCGGCTTCGGCGGCGAGGACCGCCACCTGCTGGAGTTCGCCCTTGGCGCGGGAGGGGTCGCGGTCCACCAGGCGGGCCGCGGCCTGGGCGGTCAGGCGCAGCGAGAACAGCTTCTGGCTGACCGCGTCGTGCAGTTCGTGGGCGAGCCGGGAGCGCTCCTCGGCGATGGTCAGTTCTCGGCTGCGCTCGTAGAGGCGGGCGTTGGTGAGGGCGATCGCGGCGTGCTGGGCGAGGATGCCGAGCAGTTCCTCGTCGTCCGCCGTGAAGCCGCAACCGCCGTCCGGTTTCGGGCAGTTCTTGTTGGCGAGGAACAGGGCGCCGATGACCTCGTCGCCGTCGCGGATGGGCAGCCCGAGGAAGTCGACCAGGTCCGGGTGGGCCTTCGGCCAGCCCTCGAAGCGGGGGTCCTTGCGGACGTCCGCGAGGCGCTCGGCCCTGGCCTCGTGCAGCATCGCGGCGAGGATGCCGTGCTGGCGCGGGAGGGGGCCGATGGCCTTCCACTGCTCCTCGCTGACGCCGTCGACGACGAACTGGGCGAAGCCGCCGTGGTCGTCCGGGACACCGAGCGCGGCGTACTGCGCGTCGAGCAGCTCGCGGGCCGAGGCGACGATCGTCTTGAGGACGTCGCGCACTTCGAGATGTCTGCTCATGGCCAGCAGCGCGGAACTCACCGCGGCGAGGCCGGACCGGGGACCGTGACTCATGTCCTCACGGTACCGGCGGGCTGTGACGGGGCGGATCGGGCCGGTGGCCGCCCGGCACCCGGTCGGTGGGCCTAGGTCCCGAGGCCGAGGCCGCCGGACGGCGGGGTGTAGGTCCGCGGGCGCCGGGCCCCCGGCGTAGGGCGAAGGGACGGGCGGATCGCGGCCCGGGTCGGAGGCGTCGCGGGAGGCCCCGTTCCTACGGTGAGGGCAATTCGATCAGGTGGAGGGAGCCGATCATGCCGGTTGCGATCATCACGGGGGCCTCGAAGGGCCTGGGCCGGGCGCTGGCCGAGGCCCTGGCCGGGCGGGGCTGGGACCTTGTGCTCGACGCCAGGGGTGCCAAGGCCCTGGCACAGACGGCCGAGGCGGTCTCGGCGCACGGCACGCGCGTGAGTGCCCTGCCGGGGGACGTCACGGACGCCTCGCACCGGGCGGAGCTGGTGGCGGCGGCCTGGCGGCTGGGCGGTGTGGACCTGCTGGTGCACAACGCGAGCGCGCTGGGCGCCGAGCCGCTGGTGCGGCTGGCGGAGTTGCCTCTGGAGGGGCTGCGCCGGGCGCTGGAGGTGAACCTGGTGGCGGGGCTGGGTCTGGTCCAGGAGGCGTTGCCGCTGTTGCGGGCCGCGCGGGCGGGCAGCGTCGTCACGGTCAGCTCGGACGCGGCCGCCGAGGCGTACGAGACGTGGGGCGGGTACGGGGCGTCCAAGGCGGCGCTGGACCAGCTGGCGGCGGTGCTCGCCGTGGAGGAGCCCGGGCTGCGGGTGTGGGCGGTGGATCCCGGGGACATGGCGACGGACCTGTACGCGGCGGCCGTGCCGGACGACCGGGAGCCGCGGCCCGGGCCGGCCACGGTGGTGCCGGCGTTCCTGCGGCTGCTGGACGAGCGTCCGGTGAGCGGGCGGTACGGGGCCGCGGCCCTGCTGGACGGGGCCCGATGAGCCTGGCGGTGCGGGTGCCGGAGGAGCTGTCGGCGCGGGTGCCGGTCGAGCAGCGGGGCCCGGGGCTGGAGCGGGACGCCGTGCGGATGCTGGTGTCGCGGGGCGCCGAGGTGGCGCATCACATGTTCACGGAGCTGCCGCTGCTGCTGCGGGCCGGGGACCTGCTCGTGGTCAACACCTCGTCCACGCTGGCGGCGGCCGTGGACGGACGGACCGGGCACGCGCGCGTGGTGGTGCACTTCTCCACGCGCGGGGACGACGGCCGCTGGGCGGTGGAGCTGCGGGAGCCCGACGGGCGGGGCACCACGCGCGCGCGTGCGGGCGGGCCCGCGGGCAGTCAGGTGTGCCTGCCGGGCGGCGTACGGCTGGTTCTGGAGGAGCCGCTGAGCGAGCGGGGCGAGCGGCTGTGGTGGGCGCGGGTGTCGGGGCCGGGGATCCCGGAACTGCTGCGAGAGCACGGGCGGCCCATCCGCTACGCCTATACGGAGCGGGACCAGCCGCTGTCCGCCTATCAGACGGTGTTCGCGCTGCCGTCGGCGGACGGGACGGGCAGTGCGGAGATGCCGAGCGCGGCGCGGCCCTTCACGGCGCGGCTGGTGGCGGAGCTGGTGAGCCGCGGGGTGCAGTTCGCGCCGGTCACGCTGCACACGGGGGTGGCCTCGGCGGAGGCGCACGAGCCGCCGTACCCGGAGCGTTTCGCGGTGCCCGGGGCGTCCGCGCGGCTGATCAACGCCGCGCGGGCCGGCGGGGGCCGGGTCGTGGCGGTCGGGACGACGGCGGTGCGGGCGGTGGAGTCGGCGGCGGGAGCCGACGGGGCCGTGCGCGCGTGTGCGGGGTGGACGGATCTCGTCGTCACGCCGGAGCGCGGGGTGCGGGTGGTGGACGGGCTGCTGACCGGGCTGCACGAGCCGGAGGCCTCGCATCTGCTGATGCTGGAGGCGGTCGCGGGGCAGGTGGCGATCGAGCGGGGATACGAGGCCGCGCTCCAGGGCCGGTACCTGTGGCACGAGTTCGGGGACGTGCACCTCGTCCTGCGCTGAAGGCCCCTCACATAGAGCATCGCTTGTGCAACGGGCAGTGAAAACGCAGGGGGTGCGATGTGAGCCCGCGCATAGGGCGCACGTCACGTACGAAAGTGCATAGGAGACAAAGCCGCACCTCTTGAGCGGCCCAGACAGTCCAAACTGCCCCGTTTTGCCCCTCCCTGACCACTATCTTCTTTCGTACGTCACACCTTTGCCACGCCATTTTGCGGCCGCTAAGAATTGCTGACGTCGCTCAGCGCCGTGGGTTCACCTCCGCGGCGTTCGTGTCGGAAACACACCGAGTCCAACGCCGGACGCCGAGCGACTCCCGCGCTATTCGAAGAGGTCCACGCAGCATGCCCAAGAACATCTTCAGCCGTGTTCAGAGTCGTAGCCTGACCCGTCACCACAAGATCGCCATGGCCGGTGTCGCCACTCTCGGCGCCGCCGCCATCGGGTTCTCCGCGGTGCCGAGCGGCGCCTCGACGACGACCACGACCGAGGCCGCTCAGCCGGCTGCGGTGGCGTTCAGCAACCAGCAGATCAAGGACGTCAAGGCGAGCGTCACGGACCAGATGGCCGGCGCCAGCCTGAAGGCCGAGCAGATCGCGGCGAAGAAGAAGGCCGACGCCGCGGCCGCCGCCAAGAAGAGGGCCGCCGCCGAGGCGGCGAAGAAGAAGGCCGAGGCCGCGCGCAAGGCCAAGGAGGCCGCGAGCCGCGCCGCCAAGCGCGCCGAGGTCAAGAAGGCCGCCGTCAAGAGCTACCCGAACAACCTGGACGGCTGGATCCGCGAGTCCCTCGCCATCCTGAAGAAGCACGACATCCCTGCGTCCTACGACGGCATCCACCGCAACATCATGCGGGAGTCCTCGGGCAACCCGAAGGCGATCAACAACTGGGACATCAACGCCATCAACGGCATCCCGTCCAAGGGCCTGCTCCAGGTCATCCCGCCGACCTTCGCGCACTGGCACGTCCCCGGTACCTCCTGGGACATCTACGACCCGGTAGCCAACATCACCGCCGCCTGCAACTACGCGGCCGACAAGTACGGCTCGATGGACAACGTCAACAGCGCGTACTGAGGTCGGCGCGGACCTCTCTGACAGCTGGACGAACGCCGAAGGGCGGCACCCTCCTGACGGGGTGCCGCCCTTCGGGCGTGGTGACGAGGGGCCGCGACTACTTGCGCATGACCTCGGGCTCGTGGCGGCGCAGGAAGCGGGCCACGAAGAAGCCGCAGATCACGCCGAGGACGAGGAGCGCGCCCATGTCCATGGCCCAGGCCCCGGCCGTGTGCTCCCACAGCGGGTCGGTGTCGCCGGCCGTCTCGGGCGGGCTGATCTTGTTGAAGTCCAGCGTGGCGCCGGAGGCGGCGACCGCCCAGCGCGAAGGCATCAGGAACGAGAACTGGTTGACGCCGATCGAGCCGTGCAGCGTGAACAGGCAGCCGGTGAAGACGACCTGGATGATGGCGAACATCACCAGCAGCGGCATGGTCTTCTCGGCGGTCTTCACCAGCGAGGAGATGATCAGGCCGAACATCATCGAGGTGAAGCCGAGCGCCATGATCGGCACCGACAGTTCCAGCAGCGTGGCGCTGCCGAAGACGAGCCCCTCCTCGGGGATCTCGCGGCTGGAGAAGCCGATGACGCCGACCAGCAGGCCCTGGAGCACGGTGATCATGCCGAGCACGAACACCTTCGACATCAGGTACGCCGAGCGGGACAGGCCGGTGGCGCGCTCCCGCTCGTAGATGACCCGTTCCTTGATCAGCTCGCGGACCGAGTTCGCGGCGCCGGCGAAGCAGGCGCCGACCGCGAGGATCAGCAGGACCGTCGTCGCGGTGCCGTTCGGGATGATCCGGCCGGTCTGCGGGTTGACGGGGTTGGGCAGCAGCCCCTTGTCCGCGTCGATGAGCAGGCTGACCGCGCCGAGCACGGCCGGCAGGATCACCATCAGCGCCAGGAAGCCCTTGTCGGACGCGATCACCGAGACGTAGCGCCGGACCAGCGTGACGAACTGGGACATCCAGCCCTGCGGCTTCGGCGGCTTCATCGCCTGCATGGGCGGAACCTGTACGGACTGCGGCGCGACCGCGTCGATGTCCGCGGCGTACATCTGGTAGTGCTGCGAACCCTTCCAGCGGCCCGCCCAGTCGTAGTCGCGGTAGTTCTCGAAGGCGGAGAAGACATCGGCCCAGGTGTCGTAGCCGAAGAAGTTCAGCGCCTCCTCGGGCGGCCCGAAGTAGGCGACCGAGCCGCCCGGCGCCATCACCAGCAGCTTGTCGCAGATCGCCAGCTCGGCCACCGAGTGGGTCACGACGAGGACCGTACGGCCGTCGTCGGCCAGGCCGCGCAGCAGCTGCATGACGTCACGGTCCATGCCCGGGTCGAGGCCGGAGGTCGGCTCGTCCAGGAAGATCAGCGACGGCTTGGTCAGCAGCTCCAGGGCGACCGAGACGCGCTTGCGCTGGCCGCCGGACAGGGACGTGACCTTCTTGTCCTTGTGGATGTCGAGCTTGAGCTCGCGCAGCACCTCGTCGATGCGGGCCTCGCGCTCGGCGCCCGTGGTGTCGGCCGGGAAGCGCAGCTTGGCCGCGTACTTGAGGGCCTTCTTGACGGTCAGCTCCTTGTGCAGGATGTCGTCCTGCGGGACCAGACCGATGCGCTGGCGCAGCTCGGCGAACTGCTTGTAGAGGTTCCGGTTGTCGTAGAGCACCTCGCCCTGGTTGGCCGGGCGGTAGCCCGTGAGCGCCTTGAGCAGGGTCGACTTGCCGGAGCCGGACGGGCCGATGACCGCGATCAGCGACTTCTCCGGGACGCCGAAGGAGACGTCCTTGAGGATCTGCTTGCCGCCGTCGACCGTGACGGTCAGGTGGCGGGCGGAGAAGGACACCTCACCGGTGTCGACGAACTCCTCGAGCCGGTCGCCGACGATGCGGAACGTCGAGTGACCGACGCCGACGACGTCGGCCGGGCCGAGCAGCTGCGAGCCGCCCTTGGCGATCGGCTGGCCGTTGACGTACGTGCCGTTGTGGGAGCCGAGGTCGCGGATCTCCATGCGGCCGTCGGGCGTGGCGTGGAACTCGGCGTGGTGCCGGGAGACCTGGAGGTCGGAGACGACCAGCTCGTTCTCCAGGGCACGGCCGATGCGCATCACGCGGCCGAGGGAGAACTGGTGGAACGTGGTCGGGCTGCGGTCACCGTAGACCGGCGGCGCCCCCGCGACACCACCGGGACCCTGCTGCTGCGGGATGTGCGCCGCGGCCTGCTGCGGCTGCTGCCAGCCGGCCTGCGGGGCCTGCTGCTGCGGCTGTTGCTGCGGCGGCTGCTGGGCCGGGGCCTGCTGGGCCCAGCCGGGGTTCGCCCCCTGCGCCGCGTACGGCTGCTGCTGGGGCTGGGCCTGCGGCGTGGCGACGGAGGCCGCGGCGTCGGCCCCGGACAGGTTCAGGCGCGGGCCGTCGGTCGCGTTGCCCAGGTTGACGGCCGAGCCGGGACCGAGCTCCAGGTGATGGATGCGCTGCCCCTGCACGAACGTGCCGTTGGTGCTTCCGTGGTCCTCGATGACCCAACTGCGGCCGTTGAAGCTGATGGTGGCGTGACGCCAGGAGACCCTGGCGTCGTCGAAGACGACGTCGCCCTGCGGATCACGTCCGAGGGTGTATGCCCTGGACGGATCGAGCGTCCAGGTACGTCCGTTTGATTCCAGTACGAGTTCCGGCACTCCATGCCCCACTGAGTTGTCCCCCGATTTACCCCCGGCATGGGGAGTCTAGGGATGTCGAACATCGGGGGGAACTATTTCAGGAGCTGGCCTCTGACCGAAAGTCGGGCCTTGTGCGGACCGCGTTCGGACGCTTCGGCCGATTCCGTTGACGGGGTTGAAATCGGGCCGGAGAGTGGTATTTCGACTCGAGGGGGACATGCCCGGTGTTCCCGCCGCGCAGCGGATCGGGGGGTCTGCCATGAGTGCTGCCGCAGGGGCCGAGACGGTGAGGGACGGCACGCGGGTGCCGTGGGGGGACGTGCTGATGTCCGCCGTGGCCGCCGTGAGCTGGGCGTTGATCGGGATGGCGGGGACGGCGGCGCTGGGCCTGCGGCTGCTGGAGGCCGATGCGGCCGGCTCGCTGGGGCCGATGACGGCGGCGGTGGTGGCTCTGGGGGCGGGTGGGTCGGTGACGCCGTCCGGTGATGTGTCGGCGTTCGGCCTGACGGGTGCGGAGGCGGACACGGCCATCGAGATCACGCCATTGGGAGTGAGCCTGGTCGGGGCGGTGCTGCTGGCGTTCTTCTTCCTACGGTCCTTGCGGGCGGCGGGAGTTGTGATCTCACCGGCCGAACTCGCCGCGCGGGCCGGGGTGGTGGTGGCGCTGTTCGTGGCGATGCTGGGCGGGCTGGCGTGGGCGGGACACGATGTCATCACGATCGACGGGGGGTCGCTGGGGCTGGACGACGTGACCAGCGGCAGCGGGGGCGTCGAGGTACCGGGGCTCGGGGACATCGGGGGGCTGCTGCCGGGCCGGCTCGGCGGCCTGGTCGACGCGCGGGCCGCGGTCGGCTTCACGGTCGACACCGCCCCCACGCTGCTCGGCGGGCTCGGCTGGTCGACCGGCGTCCTCGTCATCGCCCTGCTGGCCTCGCGCCGTACGCCGCTGCCGCCGGGCTGGGAGGCCGTGCACCGGGTCGTGCGGCCGGCCGTGTCGGCGGTGGTGACCGTGCTGTCGGTCGCGGTGGCGGCGGGGTTCGCCGCGGCGGCGTACGCGGCGGTCGGCGACGACCATCCCCGGCGCATCGCCGGCGCGGCACTGCTCGGGGCGCCGAACGGGGTGTGGCTCGGCATCCCGATCGGCCTTCTCGTGCCGTGGGACGGGCATGCGACGGGCGAACTCACCCGCTTCCTGCCGGACCCGCTGGACGACCTGCTCGGTGCCGGGGGCGACCGGCCGGTGACCCTGGGCCGGCTGGCCGAGCTGGACGGCCGGGTGTGGCTGCTGGGGGTGGCGGCGGCCTCGATGATGCTGCTCGCGGGGGTGCTGACCGGGGTCCGGACGCCGGTCGGGGAAGAGCCGGGCGGGGTTCGCTTCGCGGGGCGGTGTGCGCTGCGGCTGGGGACCGCGACCGCGCTCACCCTGCCGTTGCTGGCCTGGCTGACGGACGTCTCGGTGACCGCCTCCCTGTCCGTCCTCGGCTTCGACGCGTTCGGCGCGGGCCTCGCCCTGCACGGCCACCTCGCCATGGCCTTCCTGCTGGGCGCGGTGTGGGGCGCGGGGGCCGGAGCCGCGGGGGCGGGCCTCGCATGGGCCTGCGGAGCGGCGGGCCGCCACGCCACGGCGATGGCTCGGGGGGCCGGCGGGGGTGCGGGCGGTGCGGGCGGTGCCGGGCTCGGCACGGGGGCGTGGAGGGGTGGCCCCGGGCAGCCGCACGGAGGCGAGGCCACCGAGGGGGCCGGGCAGGGTGAGGGCGCCGGGCGGAGCTGGCCCGGCCCCGGCGACGCCATGCAGCGGCCCGGAGACAACGCCGCCTCAGGACAGGCCCAGGCCTGGGGCGGCGGCTCCGGACCCGCAGGACACGGCCAGGGAGCCGGGCAGGGACGGCCTGGACCTGGCAATGCCATGCAGCCGCCCGCAGACAACGCCTCCTCCGGGCAACCCCAGACCTGGAACGACGGCTCCGGACCCGCCGGACACGGCCACGGGGCCGGGCAGGGACGGCCTGGACCCCGCGACGCCATGCAGCAACCCGCAGAGAACGCCCCCTCCGGGCAGACCCAAGCCTGGAGCGACGGCTCCGGACCCGCAGGACACGGACAGGGAGCCGGGTCGACGCGGCCAGGGCAGGGCGAGGCGGTGGGGGGTGGGTCTGACGCCGGGGCCGGGCAGGCTGCGCGCCGTGCGGAGGCCGGGCCGTACACGCCGGGCACCCCGTACCGGCCGCCCGACCCGGGCACCAACCCCTACCTCAGGGTGCCGGAGGACGCAGGCACGGCGGCCGAGCCCCAGCCCGCCGCACCGCCGGACGACGGGCCCCCCGCCCCTCGCGACCTCTACGCCGCTCCCACCGTCGTGCGGCCGGTCAAGCCGCCGCCGCCACGCGGTCCGCGCCAGGGGGCCGGGTCCAGGGACGGCAACGGGCCGCCCGCGCGGCCGGACGACGGGCCGCCGCCTCCGCCGCCCCCTCCCCCGCCGCCGCGGAAACCGCGGGGTGGGAGGTGACCGCCTACGGGGCCGGGACGCAGTACCGGTGCGTCAGGTTCGCGTCACCGGCAGGACCTCCAGAGTTCGCTGTCCGCCAGACGGACCTGGAGGGCGGTGCGCCCTGCCCGCCGGATACGGTGGAACCACCATGAGCGCTTCGCAGACCTCGCCATCCGACCTCCCTGCCGACGTCCCCACCCTCCTGGTGAAGATCTTCGGCAAGGACAGGCCCGGCATCACCGCCGGTCTCTTCGACACCCTCGCCGCCTACTCGGTCGACGTCGTCGACATCGAGCAGGTCGTCACCCGTGGCCGGATGGTGCTGTGCGCGCTCGTGACCGAGCCGCCGCCCGGGCTCGAAGGCGACCTGCGGGCGACCGTCCACAGCTGGGCGGAGTCGATGAAGATGCAGGCGGAGATCATCTCCGGCCGCGGCGACAACCGCCCGCGCGGGCTGGGCCGCTCCCTGGTCACCGTGCTCGGGCACCCGCTCACCGCCGAGGCGACGGCCGCGATCGCCGCGCGGATCACGCAGACCGGTGGCAACATCGACCGTATCTTCCGGCTCGCCAAGTACCCCGTGACCGCCGTCGAGTTCGCCGTCTCCGGCGTGGAGACCGAGCCGCTGCGCACCGCCCTGGTGACGGACGCGGCCAGACTCGGCATCGACGTGGCGGTCGTCGCCGCCGGTCTGTACCGGCGCGCGCAGCGCCTGGTCGTCATGGACGTCGACTCGACGCTGATCCAGGACGAGGTCATCGAGCTGTTCGCCGCGCACGCCGGCTGCGAGGACAAGGTCGCCGAGGTGACGGCCGCCGCGATGCGCGGGGAGCTGGACTTCGAGCAGTCCCTGCACGCGCGCGTGGCACTGCTGGAGGGGCTGGACGCCTCGGTCGTGGACAAGGTGCGCAGCGAGGTGCGGCTGACGCCCGGCGCCCGCACCCTGATCCGTACGCTGAAGCGGCTCGGCTACCAGGTCGGTGTCGTCTCGGGCGGTTTCACCCAGGTCACCGACGATCTGAAGGAGCGGCTCGGGCTGGACTTCGCCCATGCCAACACCCTGGAGATCGTCGACGGCCGGCTGACGGGCAGGGTCACCGGCGAGATCGTCGACCGGGCGGGCAAGGCCCGGCTGCTGCGCCGGTTCGCCGCGGAGGCGGGTGTGCCGCTGTCGCAGACCGTGGCGATCGGTGACGGCGCGAACGACCTGGACATGCTGAACGCGGCCGGGCTGGGGGTCGCCTTCAACGCCAAGCCGGTGGTGCGCGAGGCCGCGCACGCCGCGGTGAACTTCCCCTTCCTGGACACCGTCCTGTACCTGCTGGGCATCACGCGCGAAGAGGTCGAGGCGGCGGACATCCTCGACATCGGCTGAAGCGTGCGGAAGGGGCCCGGCGCCATACCGGCGCCGGGCCCCTTGTCAGACGGGGGCCGTCACTCGGCAGGCGCCCAGTAGTCCCGCAGCGTGGCCACGCCCGGCTCCAGGCCCTTCCACGCGCCGGTGAACGACAGCACGGCGAAGGCGGCGGCCGGGAAACCCCGGCGGACCATCCGCTCCCGGGCCTCGTCCTCGCCGGAGCCCGCCAGGACCTCGGCGAGACCCTGGATGCCCGGGTTGTGCCCGATCACGAGGATGTTCCGGGCGTCGTCGGAGGTCTCGTTGAGCAGGGCGATCAGCTCGCCCGGAGAGGCCTCGTAGATCCGCTCCTCGTAGACGGTTTTCGGCCGCTGCGGGAACTCCTGGACGGCGAGCTTCCAGGTCTCCCGGGTGCGCACCGCGGTGGAGCACAGGGCCAGGTCGAAGGCGATGCCGGTATCGGCCAGCCTGCGTCCGGCCTCCGCCGCGTCCATGCGGCCCCGGTCGGCGAGCGGACGCTCGTGATCGTTCACCTGCGGCCAGTCGGCTTTCGCATGGCGGAAGAGGACAATCCTGTGGGGTTCTGCGACGCTCATGAGATCCAGCTTCGCATGAAACACGCCATCGGGCGCAGGGAGTTGACCGTCGGCTTCGGCCGTGGTCAGCGGGCTGTCAGCTGCTGAAGACGCTCGAAGAGCTGGGTGATCGCGGGGTCGCCGGTGGCCGCGTGGGCGCCGGACGGGTTCAGGATCAGGGCGAGCAGCGCGGTGAAGGCGAGCACGGGCAGGGCGAGAGCCCACCAGGGCAGCCGGCCGGCGGCACCGGCTTGGGTGGCCGGGTGGAGCCGGGTGTGCGTAGGGGCCGACATGGGTGCCTCCGCTCTCCGAGTGGTCGGTGACCGTCTCGCGGCCACACACTCGACGCTACGGAATCCGCGGCTGCCGACCCATCCGGTGATCCACCCACTTGACCCTGACCCTGGCCCCCTAGGGGACAGGGGGGCTGGCCCCACCCCGGGTCGCGCGTCCGCGGGTCATGGCGAGGCGAGGGTCGCGATGACGGCGATGACGAGGAAGATCGCGAAGAAGGCGCCGAAGACGAGCAGCATCTTCTTCTGACCGTGCTGGGGATTCGGGTCGAGCACTGGCATGGGGCAAGTGTCCCACTCCCGGTGCGCGCCGCACGCCCCGGGGTGAGGCGCGGCCCCCTGGGGGGCGGCTCAGCGGGCGGCCTCGTCCTCCACCGTGCGGTCGCGGCCGGCGAGGAAGCCGACGGCCATCTGCGGGATCATCAGGGCGCTCATCAGCGCGATCGGCAGGCCCCAGCCGCCGCTGTGCTGGTAGAGGACGCCCACCAGGAGCGGTCCGGGGATGGAGATCAGGTAGCCGGTGCTCTGCGCGAAGGCCGACAGCTGAGCTACGCCGGGGCCCGTCCTGGCCCGCATGCCGACCATGGTCAGGGCGAGCGGGAAGGCGCAGTTGGCGATGCCGAGGAGCAGGGCCCAGGCCCAGGCGCCGGCGGCGGGCGCGAGGTACAGCCCGGCGTAGCCGGCGAGGCCGCAGAGGCCCAGGGCGAGCACGATCGGGCCCTGGTGGGGCAGCCGGGTGGCCAGGCGGGGTATGACGAAGGCCAGCGGTACGCCCATGACCATGGTGACCGCGAGCAGCAGGCCCGCGGTACCGGCGGGCACACCGGCGTCCCGGAAGATCTGCGCCATCCAGCCCATGGTGATGTAGGCGGCGGTGGCCTGGAGCCCGAAGAAGACGGCCAGGGCCCAGGCGGTGCGGCTGCGGGCCATCCGCAGCCGGGGCGCCTCCACGCGCGCGTGCGGCGTCGCGGCGGGGGGCTGTGCCAGGGTCGCCGGGTCCCGGTCCGGCCCGGGTGCGTCGCCGCCGGCCGCCGCTGCCGCGGTCCGCTCCCCCGTCCCGGGGGGCGTCCGGCGTCCGCGGACGAAGGGCAGCCACGGCAGGACCGCCGCCACGGCGAGCCCCGCCCACAGGGCCAGACCCGTCTGCCAGCTGCCGCCGAGGGTGTCGGTCAGGGGCACCGTCACGGCGGCGGCGAGGGCCGTGCCGAGGGCGAGGGCCATCGAGTACAGGCCGGTCATGGAACCCACCCGGTCGGGGAACCAGTGCTTGACGATGACCGGCATGAGGACGTTGCTGACCGCGATGCCCATGAGGGCCAGGGCGCTGCCGGCCAGGAAACCGGCCGTGCCGCCGGCGTAGGGCCGCACGATCAGGCCGGTGGCGATGGCGGCCATGCCGGCGCACACCACGGCGCCCGCTCCGAAGCGGCGGGCGAGCCGCGGGGCCATGACGCCGAAGACGGCGAAGCACAGCGGTGGCACGGAGGTGAGCAGCCCGGCCACGCTGCCGCTCATGCCCAGGCCGTCGCGGACCTCTTCCAGGAGGGCGCCGAGGCTGGTGATGGCGGGACGGAGGTTCAGCGCGGACAGCACGATGCCGAGGACGAGCAGCCGTACGGTCCACGCGCGCGTGGCCGCGCCGCCCTCTCGCGCGGCGCCGGGTGCGGCCGGGTCGCGTACGGGCGGGGGTGTCATCGTCCGGGTTTCCTCATGGGGCATGAACCCCATCATAGAATCATGGGATGATTGACTGTCCAGTGGGCGGCTGCCCTCCGGTGCCCCGGTCGTGGGAAGGTGTGCCATGCCTCTGAGCCATCCCCGTCGTTCGGCCCTGTCCGAGCAGGTCATCGCCGCGCTGCGGGCCCAGATCACCTCGGGCGAGTGGCCGGTCGGCTCCCGGATCCCGACCGAGCCGGAACTGGTCGAACAGCTGGGTGTCGCCCGCAACACGGTCCGCGAGGCCGTGCGCGCCCTGTCGCACAACGGCCTGCTGGACATCCGCCAGGGTTCCGGCACGTACGTCGTGGCCACCAGCGAGCTGGCGGGCGTGATGCAGCGGCGGTTCGCCGAGGCCGATCCCCGGCACATCGCCGAACTGCGCTCCACGCTGGAGTCGGCCGCCGCCCGGCTGGCCGCCGGGCGCCGTACCGAGAAGGACCTCAAACAGCTGGACGCGCTGCTGCTGCGGCGCGAGGAGGCCTGGGAGTCGGGCGACAAGGAGGCGTTCGTGACCGCGGACGCGACCTTCCACCTGGCCGTCGTGTCCGCTTCCCACAACGACGTGATGACGGCCATGTACGCGGACCTGGGCGAGGTGCTGCGGGACTGGCTGCGCGAGGACGTCGGCGAGGAGCTGACGCCGGAGACGTACATGGACCACGGGCGGCTGCTCGACGCCATCCGCGCGGGGGAGGCGGACACGGCCGCGGCGGAGGCCGCCCGTTATCCCTTCCTGTGCCGGCCGGGCGGGATCAGCTCTCCCGCCGGTGACTGATCCACACGTCGCCGACCTCTTTCCAGCACCGCCCCGTCAGCCGCACCGTCTGCGCGGGCCCGGCCTCCACGGGTGAGCTGTCGGTGTCGATGTCCCACCAGCGGGCGCACTCCACGTGCAGGCTCACCCGGTCCGTCTCCGGGTAGGGGTTGTGGCAGTACGCGGTCACCCGGGAGCCGGTCACGCGGATGCGGCACGCGGCGCCGAAGGGCTCGGCGGACTCGTGCCCGGCGGCCGGCGCGTGCGTGTGGGGAACCGCCTCGTACGCCAGGGTCAGCACGAGCGCGGCGACGGACAGTGAGGCCGTTCGGCGGGACAAGCGCACAAGGGGACCTCCTCGACCGTGCTGGGGAGGGGCTCGCGTGGTGAACGCGTACTCCACAGTGCCCGGTTGCCGGCCCTCCCCGCCCGGCCTGCTGAGCCGAACGGGTGACGCCCCGCTCCCCGCGCGCTGCGGGGAACGGGGCGTCGGCGAGGTACCGGGAGATCAGGCTCCGATGGCGTGCAGACCGCCGTCGACGTGGACGATCTCGCCCGTGGTCTTCGGGAACCAGTCGCTCAGCAGGGCGACGATGCCGCGGCCGGCCGGCTCGGGGTCCTTCAGGTCCCACTCCAGCGGGGAGCGGCTGTCCCACACCGAGGCCAGCTCCTCGAAGCCCGGGATGGACTTGGCGGCCATGGAACCGATCGGGCCCGCAGAGATCAGGTTGCAGCGGATGTTCTGCTTGCCCAGGTCACGGGCCATGTAGCGGCTGGTGGCCTCCAGCGCGGCCTTGGCCGGGCCCATCCAGTCGTACTGCGGCCAGGCGTACTGCGCGTCGAAGGTCAGACCGACGACCGAGCCGCCGTTCTGCATCAGCGGCAGGCAGGCCATGGTCAGCGACTTCAGGGAGTACGCCGAGACGTGCATGGCGGTGGCGACGGACTCGAACGGCGCGTTGAGGAAGTTGCCGCCGAGGGCGTCCTGCGGGGCGAAGCCGATGGAGTGCACGACACCGTCCAGGCCGCCCAGCTCCTCGCCGACGACGTCGGCCAGGCGGGCCAGGTGCTCGTCGTTCGTGACGTCGAGCTCGACGACCTTGGTGGGCTTCGGGAGCTTCCTGGCGATGCGCTCGGTCAGCGTGGGCCGCGGGAACGCCGTGAGGATGATCTCGGCGCCCTGCTCCTGGGCCAGCTTGGCGGTGTGGAAGGCGATGGAGGACTCCGTCAGCACACCGGTGATCAGGACGCGCTTGCCCTCGAGAATTCCGCTCATGGTGATCAGTGACCCATTCCCAGTCCGCCGTCAACGGGAATGACGGCTCCAGTGATGTACGAGGCGTCGTCCGAAGCGAGGAACCGCACCGTCGCGGCGATCTCCTCCGGCTGCGCGTACCGGCCGAGCGGCACCTGCGACACGATGGCCGAGCGCTGCTCGTCGGTGAGGACCTTGGTCATGTCGGTGTCGACGAAGCCGGGCGCGACGACGTTGAAGGTGATGTTGCGCGAGCCCAGCTCACGGGCGAGGGAGCGCGCGAAGCCGACCAGGGCGGCCTTGGAGGCGGCGTAGTTGGACTGACCGGGGCCGCCGTACAGCCCGACGACCGACGAGATGAGCACGACGCGGCCCTTCTTGGCGCGCAGCATGCCGCGGTTGGAGCGCTTGACCACGCGGAAGGTGCCGGTGAGGTTGGTGTCGATGACCGAGGTGAAGTCCTCCTCGGACATGCGCATCAGGAGCTGGTCCTTGGTGATGCCGGCGTTGGCGACGAGGACCTCGACGGGGCCGTGGGCCTCCTCGATCTCCTTGTAGGCCTGCTCCACCTGCTCGGCGTCGGTGATGTCGCACTTGACGGCCAGGCAGCCCAGTTCCGTCAGGGCGGCCGGCGGCTCGCCCGAGCGGTACGTGATGGCGACCTTGTCGCCGGCATCGGCGAAGGCGCGGGCGATGGCGAGGCCGATGCCCCGGTTGCCTCCGGTGACGAGAACCGAGCGGCTCAACGGATCACCCTTTCGATAGCGGTCTGAATACTCCGCCCCGCGCCCGGACGACAGGCGGCGATGACAGGCGGCTTCCTCGAAAACCTATCGGTCCGGACAGCCCCTCGGACAATCGGGCACCCACAGTGGCGTACGGGACTCACTGTCGGATCCCTACAGAAAGCCGCGGGTGAGGAGCATCAAACTCATGGCCCGCGCGCGGGATGGGCGACATGATCGGAGCAGCCAGACGCACGACGACCACGGTCACCTCGACAGAAAGAGACGGCGGTGCCTCATACCATCGACGAGGCCTTCACGGCCCTCCCCCTACGCGCCCTCGCCGACGCGGCCCTCGCACGCGCGCGTGCGCTGGGCGCCGAGCACGCGGACTTCCGGTTCGAGCGGGTGCGGGGCGCCTCCTGGCGGTTCCGGGACGCCAAGCCCGCCGGGTCGTCGGACACCACCGACCTCGGGTACGCGGTGCGGGTGGTGCACGGCGGGACGTGGGGCTTCGCGTCCGGCGTGGACCTCACCATGGACGCCGCCGCCCGGGTCGCCGGGCAGGCGGTGGCGATGGCCAGGCTGTCCGCCCAGGTGATCAAGGCGGCGGGCTCCGACGAGCGTGTGGAGCTGGCCGACGAGCCGGTGCACGCGGACAAGACGTGGATCTCGTCGTACGAGATCGACCCGTTCTCGGTGCCCGACGAGGAGAAGGCCGGGCTCATCGCGGAGTGGAGCGCACGGCTGCTGGCGGCCGACGGGGTCGACCACGTCGATTCCTCGCTGCTCACGGTCCACGAGAACAAGTTCTACGCCGACACGTCCGGGACCGTGACCACCCAGCAGCGCGTGCGGCTGCACCCGGTGTTCAACGCCGTGGCGGTGGACGAGTCCAGCGGCGAGTTCGACTCGATGCGCACCCTCGCCCCGCCCGCGGGACGCGGCTGGGAGTACCTGAAGGGCACCGGCTGGGACTGGGAGGGCGAGCTGGAGCGGATCCCGGAGCTGCTCGCCGAGAAGATGCGGGCGCCGAGCGTGGAGCCGGGCCTGTACGACCTGGTCGTCGACCCGTCCAACCTGTGGCTGACCATCCACGAGTCCATCGGGCACGCCACCGAGCTCGACCGGGCGCTCGGCTACGAGGCCGCCTACGCCGGCACCTCCTTCGCCACGTTCGACCAGCTGGGCAGGCTGCGCTACGGCTCGGAGCTGATGAACGTCACCGGCGACCGCACCGCCGAGCACGGCCTGGCCACCATCGGCTACGACGACGAGGGCGTCGCGGCCCAGTCCTGGGACCTGGTCAAGGACGGCACCCTCGTCGGCTACCAGCTGGACCGGCGGATCGCGAAGCTGACCGGCTTCGAGCGGTCCAACGGCTGCGCCTACGCCGACTCCCCCGGCCACGTCCCGGTGCAGCGCATGGCCAACGTCTCCCTGCGGCCGGACCCGGCCGGGATGTCCACCGAGGACCTCATCGGGGGCGTGGAGCGCGGCATCTACGTCGTCGGCGACCGGTCCTGGTCGATCGACATGCAGCGCTACAACTTCCAGTTCACCGGTCAGCGGTTCTACCGCATCGAGAACGGGCGGCTCGCCGGGCAGCTGCGCGACGTCGCCTACCAGGCCACGACCACCGACTTCTGGGGCTCGATGTCGGCCGTGGGCGGACCGCAGACCTATGTGCTCGGCGGTGCCTTCAACTGCGGCAAGGCGCAGCCGGGGCAGGTCGCGGCCGTGTCGCACGGCTGCCCCTCGGCCCTGTTCAAGGGCGTCAACATCCTCAACACGACCCAGGAGGCCGGTCGATGAGCGCGCGCACCACCAAGCCCCACGAGGTCGTCGAGCGCGCCCTCGAACTGTCCCGGGCGGACGGCTGTGTCGTCATCGCCGACGAGCAGTCCACCGCCAACCTGCGCTGGGCGGGCAACGCACTGACCACCAACGGCGTGACGCGCGGGCGCACGCTGACCGTGATCGCCACGGTCGACGGCAAGGAGGGCACGGCCTCCGGCGTGGTGTCACGGTCCGCCGTGACCGCCGACGAGCTGGAGCCGCTGGTGCGGGCCGCCGAGGCCGCCGCGCGCGGCGCCGCGCCCGCCGAGGACGCGCAGCCGCTGGTCACCGGTGTGGAGCGGTCGCCCGGATTCACGGAGGCACCCGCCGAGACCTCCTCGGCCGTGTTCGCCGACTTCGCCCCGGCGCTCGGCGAGGCCTTCGCCCGCGCGCGTGCGGGCGGCCGCGAGCTGTACGGCTTCGCCAACCACGAGCTGGTGTCCTCGTACGTCGGCACGTCCACGGGTCTGCGGCTGCGGCACGACCAGCCGAACGGGACGCTGGAGATGAACGCCAAGTCCCCGGACCGGACCCGGTCGGCGTGGGCCGGGCGCTCCACCCGGGACTTCGAGGACGTCGACCCTGCGGCGCTGGACGCGGAGCTGGCCGTGCGTCTGGGGTGGGCCGAGCGGCGTGTGGAGCTGCCCGCCGGGCGCTACGAGACGCTGCTGCCGCCGACGGCCGTGGCGGACCTGCTGATCTACCAGATGTGGTCGGCCTCGGGCCGGGACGCGGTCGAGGGCCGCACGGTGTTCTCCAAGCCGGGCGGGGGCACGCGGGTCGGCGAGAGGCTGACCGATCTGCCGCTGACCCTGCGCAGCGACCCGGACGAGCCGGGCCTCGAGTCGGCGCCCTTCGTGATCGCGCACTCCTCGGGGGGCGATCAGTCGGTGTTCGACAACGGGCTGCCGCTCGGGGCCACCGAGTGGATGCGCGAGGGCGTGCTGCGGCACCTGACGACCAGCAGGCACAGCGCCGGCCTGACCGGCCTGCCCGTCGCGCCGGGCATCGACAACATCGTGCTGGACGGCGGCGAGGACCGCTCCCTGGACGAGATGGTCGCCAACACCGAGCGCGGGCTGCTGCTGACCTGCCTGTGGTACATCCGCGAGGTCGACCCGGCGACGCTGCTGCTCACCGGTCTGACCCGGGACGGCGTCTACCTCGTCGAGAACGGCGAGGTGACGGGCGAGGTGAACAACTTCCGGTTCAACGAGTCCCCGGTCGGCGTGCTCGGCCGTGCGACGGAGGCGGGCCGGACCGAGAAGACGCTGCCGCGCGAGTGGAGCGACTGGTTCACCAGGGCCGCGATGCCGGCGCTGCGCGTCCCCGATTTCAATATGAGCTCTGTCAGCCAGGGCGTATAACCTCGTACCCGGCTGTCACCCGACTGCCCGGAGAACATCGAGGAGACACGAGAACCGTGACGGACATCGTCGACGAGCTGAAGTGGCGCGGGCTGTTCGCCCTGTCCACCGACGAGGACGCTTTGCGCAAGGCGCTCGCGGACGGTCCCGTCACGTTCTATTGCGGTTTCGACCCGACGGCGCCGTCGCTGCACGTGGGGCACCTGGTGCAGGTGCTCACCGTGCGCAGGCTCCAGCAGGCCGGTCACCGGCCGCTGGCGCTGGTCGGCGGGGCCACGGGTCTGATCGGCGACCCGCGCCCGACCGCGGAGCGCACGCTGAACGACCCGGAGACGGTCGGCGGCTGGGTCGACAGGCTGCGCGCCCAGATCGAGCCGTTCCTGGACTTCCAGGGCGAGAACGCGGCCGTCATGGTCAACAACCTCGACTGGACGGAGAACCTCTCCGCGATCGAGTTCCTGCGCGACATCGGCAAGCACTTCCGCGTCAACAAGATGCTGACCAAGGAGTCCGTGGCCCGCCGCCTGGAGTCCTCCGAGGGCATCAGCTACACGGAGTTCAGCTACCAGCTCCTGCAGGGCATGGACTTCCTCCAGCTCTACCGCCGCTACGGCTGCACCCTCCAGCAGGGCGGCAGCGACCAGTGGGGCAACCTCACCGCGGGCCTGGACCTGATCCACCGCCTGGAGCCCGACGCGACCGTGCACGCGATGGCGACGCCGCTGATGACCAAGGCGGACGGCACCAAGTTCGGCAAGACCGAGGGCGGCGCCGTCTGGCTCGACCCGGAGATGACGACGCCGTACGCGTTCTACCAGTTCTGGCTGAACGTGGACGACCGGGACGTCTCGAAGTACATGCGCATCCTGTCCTTCCGCTCCCGCGAGGAGCTGGAGGAGCTGGAGCGGCAGACTCAGGAGCGTCCGCAGGCCCGGGCCGCTCAGCGGGCCCTCGCCGAGGAGCTGACGACGCTGGTGCACGGCGCCGACCAGACGGCCGCCGTGATCGCCGCGTCGAAGGCCCTCTTCGGGCAGGGCGAGCTGGCGGACCTCGACGAGAGGACGCTGGCCGCGGCCCTCTCGGAGGTGCCGCACGTCCGGGTGGCCGAGCTCGGCCCGGCCGTGGACCTGTTCGCCGAGGTCGGTCTGGTGGCCAGCAAGTCGGCCGCGCGCCGCACGGTCAAGGAGGGCGGCGCCTACGTGAACAACGTCAAGGTGGCCGGTGAGGACGCCGTCCCCGCCCAGGAGGATCTGCTGCACGGCCGCTGGCTGGTGCTGCGCCGGGGCAAGAAGAACCTGGCGGCCGTCGAGGTCACGGGCGGCTGAGTACGCGGCGAAGGGGGCGGTCTCCGGCGGTGCCGGAGGCCGCCCCCTTCGGGCGTGTGTCCTGTCATGCCCTGCGTCTGTCTCCCCTGGCCGCCGTCCAGGCCCGGTCGCCGAGACCGACGAGGATGAGCGCGGCCACCAGTTGGAAGATGTGCCGCCACCAGTCGATGCCCGCCGTGGCCTCGACACCGGCCGCCCGGGCGATGGCATTTCCGGCGACGCCGCCGATCATGCCCAGGATGACGGTCAGCCACAGCGGAATATGCTGCTTGCCCGGAATGATCGCCTTGGCGAGCAGGCCGAGCACCAGTCCTACGATGATCGCCCACAACCAGCCCATCGCTGCCTCCTCGTACGGCTCTCCGTGAGCACTACGGCCAGTGTCGGCCCACGTGCCCTACGCCGCATGCCGACGCGGGCCGTACGCGCTACGGCGCAGGCCGTCCGCCCGGGAGGTGCCCCACCCGGTCTCGTGGCCGGTGCGGCCGCGGCGTACCGTGGGAGCTGTCCCGGTCGGACTCCCCGACCGGCCGTGGGCGGCTACGGGGCGGGGAGAGTCCGATACGGGCGGATGGTGGAACGCGATGCGGAAGCAGCACGGCGGTGGCAACGTCCAGGTTTTCCGGATCACCGGCGCCCGGACGGGACTCCAGGAAGACGTACGCGGGCGGCAGCGCCGCTACGTGATCTCGATGACGGTCCGCACGATCTCGGTGATCCTCGCGGCCACGCTGTGGAACGTCGAACGGCACGTGGCCGTCGTGGCGTTGGTGCTCGGGCTGGTGCTGCCGTACATCGCGGTGGTGATCGCGAACGCCGGGCGCGAGAACGCGCCGTCTCTGCCGTCGACGTTCGTGGCGGCGCCGGTGCGCCCGATGATCGCGCCGTCAAAGCTGGGCGACGGCCCGGCGGAACCCGTTGCGGAAGATGCCGTGTCCGGGCCGGGTGCGGGCGCGCGGAGCGAGTCGCACGAGCGATAGGCCTCCCGGGGCGAGATCACGACCGGGAGGGAAGGGAAGTCACCTTCCCGCCAAGCTCAAGAAAAGCTCAGATCAATCATGTTGTTCCGGTGCCGGGCCCGGGGTTACCCATGACATACTTCGTACGCGCTCCGCATCCCCCGTCGGAGCGACGGACCGACGCCGGGCAGCTCCCCCCGTGGCTGCTCGGCGTCGCCTTTTTCTGCGAGACGAAACCGTGAGTGACGAGACGCCCATCTGTTCCGCGAAGGGCTGCCGTGCCGACGCCGTGTGGGTGCTGGCGTGGAACAACCCGAAGATCCACACGCCGGAGAGGCGCAAGACCTGGCTGGCCTGCGAGGAGCACCGCGAGCACCTCTCGCAGTTCCTCGGGGTGCGGGGCTTCCTGAAGGACGTGGTGGTGCTGGAGGAGTGGGAGTCCGAGGACTCCGCGCGTCCGAGCTCCTAGGGTCTGTCGTTTGGATCAGGTCGGCCGAGAGTGACTGCGCCTTTCGGCCGACCCGAGCGGGGCGTGGTGCGTGCAGATGCAAGGCGGAGGAGGGCGTCAACGCGGAGCGTTGACAACCGACGACAACGCCGCAGATGTGCGTGCCACGCCCCGCGACGCCGGCATGATCCAAACGACAGGCCCTAGCCTCCGATGGCCGACATCGGCCGGTCGGGCTGCACGAACGACGGGTCGTCCAGGCCCGCTCCGGCCTTCTTGCCCCACATCGCAAGGCGCCAGATGCGGGCGATCTCCTCGTCCGGGGCGCCCGAGCGCAGCGCGGCGCGCAGGTCCGTCTCCTCCTGCGCAAACAGGCAGGTGCGGACCTGGCCGTCGGCGGTGAGGCGGGTGCGGTCGCACGCCGAGCAGAAGGGGCGCGTGACGGAGGCGATGACACCGACCACGTGCGGGCCGCCGTCGACGAGCCAGCGCTCCGCCGGGGCCGAGCCGCGCTTCTCCTCGCCCTCGGCGGTCAGCTCGAAGCGGGTGCGCAGGGAGGCCAGGATGTCGCCGGCCGTGATCATGCCGTCGCGCTTCCAGCCGTGCTGGGCGTCCAGGGGCATCTGCTCGATGAAGCGCAGCTCGTAGTCGTGTTCCACGGCCCAGGCGAGCAGGTCGGGGGCCTCGTCGTCGTTGAGCCCCGGCATCAGGACCGAGTTGACCTTGACCGGGGTCAGGCCGGCGTCGCGGGCGGCGTGCAGGCCCTCGATGACGTCCTTGTGGCGGTCGCGGCGGGTCAGGGTCTTGAAGACGTCCGGCCGGAGCGTGTCCAGGGAGACGTTGACCCGGTCCAGGCCCGCCTCCTTCAGGGCCGCCGCCGTGCGCTTGAGGCCGATGCCGTTGGTGGTCAATGACATCTGGGGGCGCGGCTCCAGCGCCGCGACGCGCTCGACGATGCCGACCAGGCCCGGACGCAGCAGGGGCTCGCCGCCGGTGAAGCGGACCTCCTCGATGCCGAGGGAGGTGACCGCGATGTCGATGAGGCGGACGATCTCGTCGTCCGTGAGCAGATCCGGCTTCGCCAGCCACTGCAGGCCCTCTTCCGGCATGCAGTACGTACAGCGCAGGTTGCACCGGTCGGTCAGCGAGACCCTCAGGTCGGTGGCCACCCGGCCGTAGGTGTCGATGAGCACGTGGGCCCCCTCCCTCGTCGCGGATCGTGCGTGCGGCACTGTTGCCCGACACCTGCGAGCCTACGCGACCTCACCGACAACACCACAGGCCCGATCCCACGACGCACGGCGCGGCCGGGCCGCAGGGACCTGGAGGTTCCTACGAGCCGGCCGCGCGGGAGGGGTCGTGCTCAGTGCGCTCCGGTGCCGGTCAGGGACCGGACCTCCAGCTCGGCGTACTTCTTGGCGTCGGGCTCCTCCTTGGACAGGATCGTGCCGAGCCAGCCCATCAGGAAGCCGAACGGGATGGAGATGATGCCCGGGTTCTTCAGCGGGAACCAGGCGAAGTCGACCTCGGGGAACATCGCCTTGGCGTCGCCGGAGACGACGGGCGAGAACAGCACCAGGCCGACGGCGACGATCAGGCCGCCGTAGATCGACCACAGCGCGCCCTGGGTGGTGAAACGCTTCCAGAACAGGCTGTAGAGGATCGTCGGGAGGTTGGCGGAGGCGGCGACCGCGAAGGCGAGGGCGACCAGACCGGCCACGTTCAGGTCGCGGGCCAGGGCGCCCAGGCCGATGGAGACGACGCCGATGAAGACGGTCGCCCAGCGGGCCGCGCGGACCTCCTCGGCGCCGGAGGCCTTCCCCTTGCGGATGACGTTGGCGTAGATGTCGTGCGCGAAGGAGGACGACGAGGCGAGGGTGAGTCCGGCGACGACGGCGAGGATCGTCGCGAAGGCCACCGCCGAGATCGTGGCGAGCAGGATCGCGCCCCAGGTGGAGTCGACACCGCCCAGGTGCAGGGCGAGCAGCGGCGCGGCCGTGTTGCCGGACGGGTTGGAGGCGAGGATCTCCTCCTGCGAGATGAGCGCGGCGGCGCCGAAGCCGAGCGCGATCGTCATCAGGTAGAAGCCGCCGATGATGCCGATGGCCCAGTTCACGGACTTCCGGGCGGCCTTGGCGTCGGGCACCGTGTAGAAGCGGATCAGGATGTGCGGCAGGCCGGCGGTGCCGAGGACCAGGGCGATGCCGAGGGAGATGAAGTCCAGCTTGGAGGTGCCGGTGGCGCCGTACTGGAGACCGGGCTCCAGGAAGGCGGCGCCCTTGCCGCTGTTCTCGGCGGCCTTGCCGAGCAGGTCGGAGATGTTGAAGTTGAACTTCAGCAGCACGAGGAAGGTGATCAGGATGGTGCCGCCGATGAGCAGCACTGCCTTGACCATCTGGACCCAGGTGGTGCCCTTCATGCCGCCGATGGAGACGTAGACGATCATCAGGAGGCCGACGAGGGCCACGATGAGGATCTTGCCGGCGTCGGAGGTGATGCCGAGCAGCAGGGAGACCAGGACGCCCGCGCCGGCCATCTGGGCCAGCAGGTAGAAGATGGACACCACGATCGTCGAGGTGCCGGCGGCGGTGCGGACCGGGCGCTGGCGCATGCGGTAGGCCAGGACGTCGCCCATGGTGTAGCGGCCGGAGTTGCGCAGCGGCTCGGCGACCAGGAGCAGGGCGACCAGCCAGGCGACCAGGAAGCCGATGGAGTACAGGAAGCCGTCGTAGCCGAAGATGGCGATGGCGCCGGCGATGCCGAGGAACGACGCGGCGGACATGTAGTCGCCGGAGACGGCGAGGCCGTTCTGGAAGGCGCTGAACTGGCGGCCGCCGGCGTAGAAGTCGGCGGCGTCCTTGGTCTGGCGGCCCGCCCAGATGGTGATGCCGAGGGTCGCGAGGACGAACAGCGCGAACAGGGTGATGATCAGCGGGCGGTGCTCGCTGGCCTCGTTCGCGGCGAGGAAGGTGTGCTGTACGGGGCTCATGCGCCGCTCTCCATCCGGGTCTTGATGGCCTCGGCCTTGGGGTCGAGCTTCGCGGCGGCGTGCTTGGAGTACCACCAGGCGATGAGGAACGTGGTGAGGAACTGGGCGACGCCGAAGACGAAGGCGACGTTGATGTTGCCGAACAGCTTGGCGCCCATGAAGCCGCCCGCGTAGTTCGAGAGCAGCACGTACAGCAGGTACCAGGCGATGAAGCCGACGGTCAGCGGAAAGGCGAAGGAGCGGTAGGAGCGGCGCAGTTCACCGAACTCCGCGCTCTCCTGCACCTCGGCGAACTCCTCGGGTGAGGGGAGCTTGTGTTGCTCTTTCGACGGGGGCGGTGCGTCGGTGGCCACGGAGTCTCCTCGCAATGACGGAAGCGGTTGTGAACGGGGACGGGGGGCGAGTGTGTCCTCGCGCTCCCTGTTCAACGTCACGGCGGCGCACGAGAACCGGTTCAACGGCCCCGCGTTCTTTCCGAAGTCGTTTCGGCAAAGCGTTGCTGGCCAGCGAGAGGCCGGGATAGCTTCACCCTGCACCACCACGTCATGTACCTGCCCGAGCACCACCTGTGCCTCGGGCCGGTTTCGTTTCCGGAGGATGTGGAGACCCCATGTCTCACTTGCGTTCCAGACGCCGGCTCGCCCTCGCCGTGCCCGTCGTGCTGTCCCTGACGGCCTCGCTGGGCTTCCTGCCGGCCGCCGCGTCGGCGGCCCCGCACGCGGAGTCGGCCACCCGGACGGCGGATGCGCCGAAGCTGGCGTACGTCGTCAACACCAAGCTGGACCGCCACACGATCGCCTCGGTGAAGAAGGCGATCGGCAAGGCCGACGGATCGGTCGTCGCCACGTACGAGCGGATCGGCGTGCTCGTCGTCCACTCCTCGAACCCCGACTTCGCCAAGACAATCCGCAAGGTCCGCGGGGTCCGGTCGGCGGGCGCGACGCGCACGACGCCGCTGACGGCCGCCGGGACGAAGCAGGAGGGCGCGGTCGAGTACCTGACGGGCGCCCAGGCCAAGCGCGTCGAGGCCGCCTCGGCGAAGACGCCCGAGAGCGAGCCCCTCGAGGCGGACCAGTGGGACCTGCGCGCGATCGGCGCCGACAAGGCGGCACAGATCAACCCGGGCAGCCGCAAGGTGACCGTCGCCGTCATCGACACCGGCGTGGACGACACCCACCCCGACATCGCCCCGAACTTCTCCGCCTCCCAGTCCGCGAACTGCGCGGGCGGCAAGCCCGACACCAGCGAGGGCGCCTGGCGGCCGTACACGCCCGAGGACTACCACGGCACGCATGTCGCCGGTGAGATAGCCGCCGCCCGCAACGGCATAGGCGTGGCGGGCGTCGCTCCCGGTGTGAAGGTCTCCAGCATCAACGTGACCGACCGGGCGAACGGCCTCTTCTACCCGGAGAGCGTCGTGTGCGCGTTCGTCTTCGCCGCCGACCACGGCGTCGAGATCACGAACAACAGCTACTACGTCGACCCGTGGCTGTACAACTGCATGGACGACCCGGACCAGCGGGCCATCGTCGACGCGGTGAACCGGGCGCAGCTGTACGCGCAGAAGAAGGGCACGCTCAACATCGCCGCGGCCGGCAACTCCAACCACGACCTGGCCTCGGACGCGATCGTCGACGACTCCAGCCCGGACGACTCCACCCCGGTCGAGCGCACCATCGACCCGCACGAGTGCTTCGACGTGCCGAACATGCTCCCGGGTGTCGTCACGGTGAGCTCGACGGGCGTCGACAAGGCCAAGTCGTACTTCTCGACCTACGGCAAGGGCGTCGTCGACGTCGCGGCGCCGGGTGGTGACCGCCGCTACCAGATCCCGGACACCCCCTCGAAGGACGGCCGTATCCTGTCCACCCTGCCGAACGGCGCGTGGGGCTTCCTCCAGGGCACCTCGATGGCCTCGCCGCACGCCTCGGGCGTCGCCGCGCTGCTGAAGTCCGAGCACCCCTCGGCGTCCCCGGCCCGGCTCCAGGCGCTGCTGAAGGCTCAGGCCGACGAGACCGCCTGCCCGGCCTCCTACGACCAGGACGGCGACGGCAACCAGGACGCGGTCTGCGAGGGCGGCAAGCGCCTCAACGGCTTCTACGGCCACGGCATCGTCAACGCGCTGCGCGCGGTCAAGTGATCCGGCCCGCCTTCGAGACCTTCCGCGAGATCAGCTCGTACCGTGAACGAACTGGAGACACCATGACTGCGCCGTACGCGCGCTATCGCCGCGCCGCAGCGATACCGGCCGGGATGGCCATGGCCACGGCCCTGGCGTTCCTTCCGAACACCGCGGCCACGGCCGCCGAGGACGCCCCCGCGGCGGCGGCCCGGGCCGACGCGAGTGCGCTCAGCTACGTCGTCAACGTCAAGCCGGGGCACGGCACTTCGGCGTATGTGAAGAAGGCCGTCGCGAAGGCCGGCGGCACGATCGTGACGTCGTACGACCAGATCGGCGTCATCGTCGTCCACTCCTCGGACGCCGACTTCGCCAAGAAGATCCGCACCGTGCGGGGCGTGCAGTCCGCCGGTGCCACCCGCACCGCGCCGCTGCCCTCGGCCTCCACGGGCGACCTGGGCGCGCCGAAGGTGCTGAGCGCGGCGGAGGTCGCCGCGGCCGAGGCCCCCGCCGGGCAGGACCCGCTGGAGCCCCAGCAGTGGGACCTGCCGGCCATCAAGGCGGACAAGGCGCACGAGAAGACGCTGGGCAGCAAGAAGGTCACGGTCGCCGTGATCGACACCGGTGTCGACGACACCCACCCCGACATCGCGCCCAACTTCGACCGCGGCGCGTCGGTCAACTGCGTGTCGGGCAAGCCGGACACGACCGACGGGGCCTGGCGGCCGAGCGCCGAGGAGAGCCCGCACGGCACCCATGTCGCCGGTGAGATCGCCGCCGCCAAGAACGGCGTCGGCATGACCGGTGTGGCGCCCGGGGTGAAGGTCTCCGGCATCAAGGTGTCCACCACGGCGGGCTTCTTCTACACCGAGGCCGTGGTGTGCGGCTTCGTGTGGGCGGCCGAGCACGGGGTCGACGTGACGAACAACAGCTATTACACCGACCCCTGGTACTTCAACTGCAAGAACGACCCGGACCAGAAGGCCCTCGTCGAGGCCGTCACCCGGGCCTCGCGGTACGCGGAGAAGAAGGGCGCGGTCAACGTCGCCGCGGCCGGCAACGAGAACTACGACCTCGCCTCCGACGAGATCACCGACCCGTCGTCCCCGAACGACACCACCCCGGGCGAGCGGGTCGTCGACCCCTCGGAGTGCCTCGACATCCCGACCCAGCTGCCGGGTGTCGTCACGGTCGCCTCGACGGGCGCGAAGGGCATCAAGTCGTCCTTCTCCAACCACGGTCTGGGCGTCATCGACATAGCCGCTCCGGGTGGTGACTCGACCGCCTACCAGAAGCCGGACGCCCCGGCCACGAGCGGCCTCATCCTGGGCACGCTGCCGGGCGGCAAGTGGGGCTACATGGCCGGTACGTCGATGGCGTCCCCGCACGTCGCGGGCGTCGCCGCCCTCATCAAGTCGACGCACCCGTACGCCTCTCCGGCCCTGGTGAAGGCCCTGCTGTACGCCGAGGCCGACGCCACGCCGTGCACGGACCCGTACGACATCAACGCCGACGGCAAGATCGACGCGGTGTGCGAAGGCTCGAAGAACCGCAACGGTTTCTACGGCTGGGGCATCGCGGACGCGCTGGACGCGGTGACCAAGTAGAGCTCGTGTGACGGCGATCCGGGCCGGACGGGGACACCCGTCCGGCCCGCTTCGTGTCCGCGGCGGGATCCCCCGCGAACAAGCCGATGGACGTGTACGCGGATCCGGCGACCTGGACGGCGAGGAGTGAGCGCGTTGCGCTGACTTGCCCGGCGTGTGGAGGTTGGTGAAGATCCTGGGGTGACCTCGACAAGACCCACCCCGGGGGCGGCCGGACGGCGCACCGGTGCGGGCCGGGCCCTCGCCGTCCTGGCGCTGGTGGCGCCGGCCGCGCTGATCCCGCTGCTCGGTCCGGCCGCCGCGCTGCACGGCACCGGGGAGGCCGAGGCGCCCGGCGCGGGTGGCGTGGGCCTGCTGCGCACGGTGCTGTTCGCGGCGCTGTGCATACCCGTCGGCGAACTGTTCGTGAACCGGCTGGCGCGTTCGCTGCCCGGCTCGACGTCCCTCCCCCGGGGCACGCCCCGCAGCTGGTCCCCGCCCGCGGCCGTCGCCGGTTTCCTCGCCGCCCTGGGACTCGCCTCGATCGTGGCCAACGGCAATCTGATCCCGGGTGAGGTGGCGGACGTCGACATCGGCGGGCTCTACGCGTCCCGGGACGGCAAGCTCGCCCTGCTGGAGGTCAACGCGTTCCTGGTCGCGTGGCTGTGCGCGGTCTCCCGCCGGCCGGTCACGCAGGTGTGGCCGCTGGCCGCCGTGGTCGTGGCGGAGGCCCTGCGCGCCCACCCCACGACCGAGCACAGCCCCCTCGCCGGCTCCGGGCTGACGCTCGTCCACCTGCTCTGCGCGGCGCTGTGGACGGGCGGCCTGCTGCACGCGCTGCGCCTGCTGCGGCTGTGGCACGGCCGCAGCGGCACGGCGGCGGGCGTGGCTCTGCTGGGGCTCTACGCGCGCGTGGCGGCCGTGCTGCTCGCCGCCATCACCGCGACGGGCGTGTGCAGTTCGCTGCGCCGGATGCCGCCGGAGACGATCCTGGACCAGCTGACGGGGACGGCGTACGGGCGGGTGCTGCTCGCCAAGGTGCTCCTCGTGGCCGCCGTCGCCGTCCTCGCCCTGTGGGCCCGGCACCGGCTGCGCCGGGCGGCCGACCCGCTGACCGCCTGCGCCCCGGCCCGTGCGGAGGTCGTCGCCCTGGGCCTGGTGGTAGCGGCGTCCGGGCTGCTGACGGTGGTTCCGGTGCCCATCCGCTGGTGACGCCGGCCGACAGGACGCCGGCTGATCGACTGAGTACCGATCAGACGTACGACCCACGAACGGACAGACCGGACAACCCGCCTGAGGGGATGTCGGAAGACCGGCCGGGCGCCCCTGGCGGGCGGTGGTGTCAGTCGTGGCCCGTATCCTCAGGAACCATGCTGGAAGACCTGACGACCGCAGTGTTCTCTGCCACGCCGTGGCCGGCCGCGTATCCCAAGGGGTACGCGGTCGTCGACGTGGAGACCACGGGCCTGGCCCGGGACGACCGCATCATCTCCGCGGCGGTCTACCGGCTGGACGAGCGCGGCGAGGTCGAGGACCACTGGTACACGACGGTCAACCCCGAGCGTGACCCGGGCCCGGTGTGGATCCACGGGCTGACGAGCGAGGCGCTCGAGGGCGCGCCCCTCTTCCCGGACATCGCCGAGGAGTTCACGGCCCGGCTGGCGGGACGCGTGCTCGTGGCGCACAACGCCGTCTTCGACTGGCAGATGATCGCCCGGGAGTACGCGCGCGCCGAGCGCGAGGCGCCGGTGCGGCAGCGGCTGTGCACCATCGCGCTCTCCAAGGAGCTCGGGCTGCCGCTGCCCAACCACAAGCTGGAGTCCCTCGCCGCGCACTTCGGCGTCGTCCAGCAGCGGGCGCACCACGCGCTGGACGACGCGCGCGTGCTGGCGGAGGCGTTCCGGCCGAGCCTGCGGGCCGCGGCGGCGAACAACGTACGGCTGCCGCTGCACGAGTGCCGGCCGCTCACCGAGTGGAGCGACCGCCCCGCCACTCCCCGCATCGGGCAGCAGGCGGGCCCCGGGGGCTACGGCGCTTACCGGCCCAGCACCTGGCGGCCGTCCCGCAAGCGCCCCGCCTGCCCCTACCCCAACCCCGGGCGCTACGAGGTGGGCGGGCGGCTGAAGCAGGGCATGCGGGTCGCCTTCTCGGGCGACACCTCGACCGAGCGGGACCTGCTGGAGGACCGCGCGACCGAGGCGGGGCTGCATGTGGCCACGAGCCTGTCCCGGCTGACCAGCCTGCTCGTCACGAACGACCCGGACTCGGGCACCTCGAAGGTGGTCAAGGCGCGGCAGTTCGGGACGCCGGTCGTGGACGAGGCGGCGTTCGGGCAACTCCTCGCGGATGTGGAGCCGGCGTCCGGGGGGTGACCGTACGGACGGGTGATTGCCGGACGACTCGCCCGGTGGCCGCTCGCCCGCGCGGGTGCGACGGCTCACCCTGTGGCGCATGGCGACCTGTGAGGTATGTGGCAATCAGTACGGCATGACCTTCGAGGTGCACGCGCAGGGCGCGGTGCACGTCTTCGACTGCTTCGCCTGCGCGATCCACCGCATGGCCCCCATCTGCGAGCACTGCCGGGTGCAGATCATCGGCCAGGGCGTCGAGGTCGAGGGCCACTGGTACTGCGGCGCCCACTGCGCCCGCGCGGAGGGAAAGGTGGGAATTGTCGACAAGGTGTGAACCCGTACCCGCCTGAATGCACCCCACGACCGAGTTGTACGGTCGTGGGGTGTACCGCTTCCTGATGTCCCGGCAGTGGGTGATCCTCACGCTGATCGCCCTGCTCCTCATCCCCACGATGATCAGGCTGGGCATCTGGCAGATGCACCGCTACGAGGAGCGCACCGCCCGGAACCAGCTGGTCACCGACGCCCTGGCGGCCGAGCCGGTGCCCGTGGAGAAGTTGACCGCGCCCGGGCACACCGTCACCAGCGCCGAGCGCTACCGCACCGTCACGGCGAAGGGCCGCTTCGACGCCCGGGACGAGGTCGTCGTCCGGCGCCGCACCAACTCCGACGACGAGGTCGGCTACCACGTCCTGACCCCGTTCGTCCTCGACGACGGCAAGGTGCTGCTGGTCAACCGGGGCTGGATCCCCTCCGACGGCCCGAGTCAGACCACGTTCCCGAAGGTCCCCGCGCCGCCCGGCGGCGAGGTCACCGTCGAGGGGCGGCTGATGCCCGACGAGACGACCGCCAGCAGCGGCATCAAGAACCTCCAGGGCCTTCCGGACCGGCAGATCATGCTGATCAACAGCGAGCAGCAGGCCCGTCGCCTGGACGCCAGGGTGCTCGGCGGCTACATCGCCCAGACGTCTCCCGAGCCCAAGGGCGACGTCCCCGAGCTGCTGGGCGACCCGGGCAAGGAGGACGCCGCGCTGAACTACGCGTACGCCGTCCAGTGGTGGCTGTTCTCCGCGGCCGTTCCGGTCGGCTGGGTGGTCCTCGCCCGCCGCGAGGCCAGGGAGCGGGCCGAGGAGGCGGCGGCCGCGGCCGGCGCGACGGAGAACGAACCGGCGGCGGTCTAGCCACCGGCGAGGGCCGGGCGCGGAGGCCGTCCAGGCGCGCGCGGGGGGGGGGCGCTCGGTACCGCGCCCTTGCCGGCACGGACACGTCACTCCCCCGGCCCCCGCCCTGATTGCCGCGGCGAGTTGCCGGGAACCCGCACTCCGTGCACCCCCGCATCGAGGACTACGCGCTCATCGGCGACGAACAGACCGCGGCCCTGGTCGGCACGGACGGGTCCGTCGACTGGTTGTGTCTGCCGCGTTTCGACTCGGCCGCCTGCTTCGCCAGAATGCTCGGCGACGAGGACAACGGCCACTGGCGCATCGCCCCCGTGGGGGCGGACCGCTGCACCCGGCGCGCCTATCGCCGCGACACCCTCGTCCTGGACACCGAGTGGGAGACCGAACACGGAGCGGTCCGGGTCACCGACCTGATGCCGCAGCGTGACCGCGCCCCCGACCTCGTCCGCGTCGTCGAGGGCCTCGACGGCGAGGTGACCCTGCACAGCGTCCTCAAGCTGCGCTTCGACTACGGCTCGATCGTTCCCTGGATGCGCCGCTCCGACGGGCACCGCGTCGCCGTGGCCGGCCCGGACTCCACCTGGCTGCGCAGTGAGCCGGAGGTGCACAGCTGGGGCGAGGACTTCGGCACGCACGCCGAGTTCACCGTCAAGAAGGGGGAAAAGGTCGCGTTCGTCCTGACCTGGCACCCCTCCCACGAGGAGCGCCCCCCGCTCGTCGACCCGTACGACGCGCTGCGCCACAGCGTGGAGGACTGGCGGGCCTGGGTGTCGCGCTGCCGCTACGACGGCCCCTACCGGGACGCCGTCGTCCGCTCCCTGATCACGCTCAAGGCGCTCACCTACGCCCCGACCGGCGGCATCGTCGCCGCTCCCACCACCTCGCTGCCGGAGGAGCCGGGCGGGGTGCGCAACTGGGACTACCGCTACTGCTGGCTGCGCGACTCCACCCTCACCCTGAACGCGCTGCTCGCGGCGGGTTACCAGGAGGAGGCCGAGGCCTGGCGGAACTGGCTGCTGCGCGCGGTCGCCGGCGATCCTGCCGATCTGCAGATCATGTACGGCCTGGCGGGTGAGCGACGGCTGCCCGAGTTCGAGCTGCCGTGGCTCTCCGGTTTTGACGAGTCCGCCCCCGTGCGCATCGGCAACGACGCCGTGAAACAGCTTCAGCTCGACGTCTACGGCGAGGTCATGGACTCCCTGTCCCTGGCCCGCGAGTCGGGCCTGTCCCCCCAGCCGGACGTGTGGGCGCTGCAGACGGCCCTGCTGGACTTCCTGCGGACCCACTGGCAGCAGCCGGACGAGGGGCTGTGGGAGGTGCGCGGCGGCCGGCGCCAGTTCGTGCACTCGAAGGTGATGGTGTGGGTGGCCGCCGACCGTGCCGTACGCACCCTGGAACGCCATCCGGAGCTGGACGGCGACCTGGACGGCTGGCGGGAGCTGCGCGACGAGGTGCACCGGGAGGTGTGCGAGAAGGGCTACGACAGGGACCGCAACACCTTCACGCAGTCCTACGGCTCACGCGAACTGGACGCCGCGCTGCTGCTCATCCCGCGTGTCGGATTCCTGCCGCCGGACGATCCGCGGGTGATCGGCACCATCGACGCGGTCCGCGAGGAGCTCTCCCACAAGGGCTTCCTGCGCCGCTACAGCACGGACGACGCGCAGGTCGACGGGCTGCCCGGCGACGAGGGCGCCTTCCTGGTGTGCTCGTTCTGGCTCGCGGACGCCCTGCACATGACGGGCCGCACGAAGGAGGCCCGCGAGCTGTTCGAGCGGCTGGTGGGACACGCCAACGACGTGGGGCTGCTGTCCGAGGAGTTCGACCCGGTGACCGGCCGGCAGCTGGGCAACTTCCCGCAGGCGTTCAGCCACATCGGTCTGGTGAACACCGCCCTCGCCCTGTTCGGTGAGGACGGGGCAGGATAGGGACCATGGATCTTGGACTGAAGGACCGGGTGTACGTCGTCACCGGGGCCACCCGCGGCCTCGGCAACGCCACCGCGCGCGAGCTCGTGGCGGACGGGGCGAAGGTGGTCGTCTCGGGGCGGGACGACAAGAGCGTGGCCGAGGCGGCGGCCGAGCTGGGACCGAACGCGGTCGGGGTCGCCGTCGACAACGCCGACCCGGATGCGGCGGCCCGGCTGATCGGGGCCGCGCGGGAGCACTTCGGCCGTTTCAACGGTGTCCTCGTCAGCGTGGGCGGGCCGCCGGCCGGGTTCGTCGCGGACAACACCGACGAGCAGTGGCAGGCGGCGTTCGAGTCGGTGTTCCTCGGCGCGGTGCGGCTGGCCCGTGCCGCCGCGGCCGAGATGGAGGCCGGGGGTGTCATCGGGTTCGTGCTGTCCGGGTCGGTGTACGAGCCGATTCCGGGGCTGACCATCTCCAACGGGCTGCGGCCGGGGCTCGCGGGCTTCGCCAAGTCGCTCTCCGACGAGCTGGGGCCGCGCGGCATCCGGGTCGTCGGTGTGCTGCCCGGGCGCATCGACACCGACCGGGTGCGGCAGCTGGACGCGCTGTCGGCGGACCCCGAGGCGACCCGGGCGGCCTCGGAGTCACGGATCCCGCTGCGGCGGTACGGGAAGCCGGAGGAGTTCGGGCGGGTGGCGGCGTTCCTGATGTCGCCGGCGGCTTCCTATCTGACCGGGGTCATGGTGCCGGTCGACGGCGGAGCACGGCACGGGTTCTGAGCGGCCGCAGGCCGTCGGGCCGGGGTGGAGCGGGGGCTCAACTCACCCGTTCCGCGCCGTGCTTGACGCCCCTCAGCCGTACCTCCGCCGGCAGCGAGGCCAAGCCCGCCGATGCCCTGGCATGGGTCAGGGCGCCGGTGGTGAACTCGTGCAGGGCCGTCCCCGGGTCCACGTGCGGCTCCAGCGCGAGGCGTACGTGGGCCTCGGGGGTGCTGCGGCGGCCTCTCAGATGGGCGCGGGCCCCGTCCACGCCGTCGATGTGGCCCGCCTCCTCGGTGAGAACCTCCTCCAGGGCCCTGCCCCGCAGCATCGCGCCCTCGCCGTCACCGGTGTCGACCAGCACCTCGGCGAGGCGGCGCCGGCGCAGTACGGCGACGAGCCACCACAGGGCGAGCAGCAGCAGGACCGCGAGGGCCGCGATGACGACCGGCCACCACCAGCCTTCGTCGCGCCAGCGGGTGCGCTCGGCTTCGCTCAGCAGCACGTCGTGCTCGCTGTCGTGGATCCACCACGAGGGCACCGGGGCGCCCAGGCCGACGGCGAGGACGGAGCCGCCCAGCACCAGCAGCACCAGGCCCACCAGGCCGAGGAACACGCGGTTGACGGTCCTGAGCACCGCTCTCACCCCTTCCGGCCGGGCCGCCGCACGCGCACCGACAGCGAGGGCGGCTTGGCCAGCCCCAGCCCGTGGACCGCGTCGGCGAGCACGGCGTCCAGATCGGTTCGTACCTCGTCCAGGTCCCGGAAGTGCGCCGCGGCGCGGACGTCCGCCCGCCTCCGGCGCACCCGGACCCGTGCCGACTGCACGCCGGCCACCTCCATGGCCCGGTCCCGCAGCGCGGTCGCGGCGGCGTCCCGGTGCAGTCCGGCGCGCACGTCGCCGTGCGTGCGCCGCATCGGGAGGACGTCCCGCAGCCCGGGTGTGAGAGCCAGACTCAGCAGCCACAGGCCCAGCACCGCGGTGACCGCGGCGCCGACGAGCACCCAGGTGTCGTCGAGGGGGCGTTCGGCGAGCTGCCGGGCCAGTTCCCGGCGCCAGTACATGCCGGGCCGGCCCGCCCGCACGGACACGATGTCGTAGAGGAACAGTCCGGTGAGGCCCAGGAGCAGCAGGGCGACGATGCCCGCGGGGACGCGGCGCGCCGACCAGAAGCGGCCCGCACGGCCGCCGCCCCCGGCCTCGGACGCGGGCTGCGGTGCGTCGCCGGCCGGTGTCCCGGACCGGTCGAGGCCGTCGCCGTGCCCGGTGTCCCGCTGCTCGAGCACGGGCAGCCGCTGTGTGGTGCCCTCGGGGGGCTCCGTGCCGCGGGGTTCGCTCATCGTGTCCTCCCCTGTCCGGCGCCGGGCGCCGCGACCAGGTGCAGCCGCTCCACCTGGACGACGACCTCCGGCACCTGCATGCCGGCCAGGGTGCGCACCCGCTCGACCACGCGGTGACGCACCTCGCGGCAGCGGGCGCCGATGTCACACGGATAGTCGAGTTCGACGTGCACCCGGACGTGGGCGACCTCGTGGTGGACGACGACCGACGCGGACGGCCGGTCGGCGTCGGGCGGCAGCGTGCCGACGGCCTCCCGGGCCGCCTGCGAGGCGATCTTCGCGACGACCCGGTCGGCGATCCGGGTCGCGCCGCGCTCACCCGCCGGGACGACGGTCCGTGGTCGGTCGAGCTCACCGGCCGCTGTACTCACAGGCGTCACCGCCGCCGTTCACGGGGACGGAAGAAGTCGCCGAGTTCCATGTCCCCGTCCAGGAACCACCCGACGACGAAGCCGACGGCGCCCAGTGCCGCCACCAGCAGGAAGGCGCCGAATCCGCCGAAATATCCAGCGAAGGCCAGCGCCATGCCGGCGATCATGCCGACCACGGCCATGCTCATGCGCGTCTCAGCTCCTCAGCCGCTGTGGTGTCCGATGCCCCTGCCTCACTGGATCCGGCGCTCCGGTTCCTCTTCCTCCTCGTCCGGCAGCTTCACGTCGCTCACCGCGATGTTGACCTCGACGACCTCGAGGCCGGTCATCCGCTCGACGGCGGTGATGACGTTCTCCCGTACGCCGCGGGCCACATCGGCGATCGACACGCCGTACTCGACGACGATCTCCAGGTCGAGGGCCGCCTGCACTTCGCCGACCTCGGCCTTCACCCCGCGTGACACCGACTTCTGGCCGCCGGGCACGCGGTCGCGCACGGCGCCGAAGGTGCGGGACAGCCCGCTGCCCATCGCGTGCACGCCGTCGACGTCGCGTGCGGCGAGTCCGGCGATCTTCTCCACGACGCCGTCCGCGATGGTCGTCCGGCCCCGGGAACCGGGGTCTCCGCCACTGCGCTTGACCAGCGGGCTCCTGCGCGCCGCCGCCGTCTCGGACTCCCCGCCCCGGTTCTCGGTCATGTCAGTCATCGCCGCACGTCCTTCTCGGTTGTCGTCCTTGCACCACCGTAAGCACGGTTACGTGGGAGCGCGCCTCTGATGCGGCAGGCTGGAGGAATGACGGCCGATCGATTGACGCAGGCAGTGAGACATCAACTGGGAATCGGCAGGCTCCTGCCGCTGGGTGACGCGCGGGACGGCGCGTGGATCGCGGAGCGGGCAGTCGAGGCGGTGCTGCGCGGCGCGGCGGGAGACGCGCCGGGCGTACGCCTCGCGACGCTGCGGGTCGCGCTGTGCGAGACGGAGGACACCGCGGAGCCGGCCGTACCGGCTCCGCCGAGTGCCCTGCCGCCGGGGCCGCTGAAGGTGACGGCGGAGTTCGCGGCGACGGCCTCGCAGCCCTTGCCGGCGACGGCGTCCCTGCTGCGGGCGACGCTGGCGACCGCGGCCACTCAGCGGCTGGGTCTGACGGTGACGGAGGTGGATCTGCGGGTGACGGGGCTGCTGGACGATCAGGAGCGGGCCGACGCCGGGGTCGCCGCGCCCCTTCCCGAACCGCCGGGCGCCGCGCGGGCCGAGGAGGGCGACGAGGCCCGGGTGGGCGCCGCCGCGCTGGGGGTCCCGGGCGTGCTGCGTCTGACCGGCACGCTGGGCCACCCGGTGCACATCGAGGAACTCCCGGGCGAGGACGCCGCGCTGTCGCACCGCCATGTCCGGCTGGAGGTGGCGGTGGGCGCGGACCGGCGGGCCCGGGACGTGGCCCGGGAGGTCCGGGCGGCGGTCAGGAGGGTGCTGCCGGATCACCCGACGGTGGCGGTCGTGGTGAGCGCGATCGGCTGACCGCGCTCCCGGCCGGACCGGCGGCCCTCAGTCCCCGATGCCCGCGAGGTCCCGCAGGCGGCGGGCCTGGGCCTGGCGCTCCGCCGCGCGCTGCTCCTCGTACGTGCGGTCCTGGGCGCCGCGCAGCAGGGCCTTGGTCTCGACGACCGCGTCACGGGGCGCGGCGAGCACGGCCGAGGCGAGGTCGCGCACGGTGTCGTCGAGCTGGCCGGCGGGCACGGCGAGGTTCGCGAGACCGGTGTTGACGGCCTCCTCGGCCGTGACGAAGCGCCCGGTCACGCAGATCTCCAGCGCGCGGGCGTAGCCGACGAGTCCCACCAGCGGATGCGTGCCCGTCAGGTCGGGCACGAGTCCGAGGCTGGTCTCGCGCATGGCGAACTGCACGTCGTCGGCGACGACGCGCAGGTCGCAGGCGAGGGCGAGCTGAAAGCCCGCCCCGATGGCATGCCCCTGGACGGCGGCGACGGAGACGATGTCGCTGCGCCGCCACCAGGTGAACGCCTCCTGGTATTCGGCGATGGTCGCGTCCAGCTCGGTGTCGGCGCCGCGCGCGAGGTCGATGAACGACGGTTCGCCGTCGAAGCCCTCGGGCGTGAACGCCTGCCGGTCGAGCCCGGCCGAGAAGGACTTGCCCTCGGCCCGCAGCACGACGACACGGACGGTGCCCGGCAGCTGCCGGCCGGCCTCGGTCAGCGCCCGCCACAGAGCGGGGCTCTGCGCGTTGCGCTTGGCGGGGTTGGTCAGCGTCACCGTGGCGATCGCGTCGTCGACGGTGAGCCGTACGCCGTCCTTGTCGAGTACGGGAACGAGGTCCTGGTCGGGCGAAGCCATGGGACGCCTCCGATGTGTGCGGTCGTCTGCGTGCCGCACGACGGCTTCACCGCCGTGGCAGGACACGCCTAAGTGACTGCACAGTAACCACCCGGCCGATCAGTCGACCGACCGGGTGGCCACCATCGAAGCCGAGGGGCCACCCGGGGTCAGGCCGTGGCCTTCTTGCCCCGGGTCGCCCCGCCACGCCCTCGCAGCGTGACACCCGACTCACTGAGCATGCGGTGCACAAAGCCATACGAGCGGCCGGTCTCCTCGGCCAACGCCCGGATGCTCGCACCGGCGTCGTACTTCTTCTTCAGGTCTGCCGCGAGCTTGTCGCGCGCGGCGCCGGTCACCCGGCTGCCCTTCTTCAGAGTCTCGGCCACCCGTGCCTCCTCATGGGAAGTGCGCTCTGGTCTCCTCATGATCACCCCTCCGGGCCGTCATGGCCACCCATTCGGCAAGGTCCGTGAGACAAGGTTGTGACGACGGGAGCGCGTCCCCACATCCGGAATCTGGAATTCCGAAGGGTGACGGCGGTTCGGCCGAACGGACGGCGCGGGAAAAGGCCAGGTCAGAAAGGCGGCGCGGCCGAGCCCCGCAGAATCGGGGGCTCGGCCGCGAAATCGATGTAGGACACACCTCGGTACGAGGAGATCTCACACAGATGATGGATCACCGCTAGGCCGAATGATCCATACGCCGTTGATCACGCATTCGATCAAGCGAAGGCGACGGGCGGTCAGGCGAGGGCGACGAGATCCGCGTAGTCGGCGCCCCACAGGTCCTCCACGCCGTCCGGCAGCAGGATGATCCGCTCCGGCTGGAGCGCCTCGACCGCTCCCTCGTCGTGGGTGACGAGGACGACCGCGCCCTTGTAGGTGCGCAGCGCGCCGAGGATCTCCTCGCGGCTGGCCGGGTCGAGGTTGTTGGTCGGCTCGTCCAGCAGCAGCACGTTCGCCGAGGACACCACCAGGGTGGCCAGGGCGAGGCGGGTCTTCTCGCCGCCGGAGAGGACTCCGGCCGGCTTGTCGACGTCGTCGCCGGAGAACAGGAACGAGCCGAGCACCTTGCGGACCTCGACCAGGTCCAGGTCGGGAGCGGCCGAGCGCATGTTCTCCAGGACCGTGCGCTCCGGGTCGAGGGTCTCGTGCTCCTGCGCGTAGTAGCCGAGCTTGAGGCCGTGGCCCTCGATGACCCTGCCGGTGTCGGGCTTCTCGGCTCCGCCGAGCAGGCGCAGCAGGGTGGTCTTGCCCGCGCCGTTGAGGCCGAGGATGACCACGCGCGAGCCCTTGTCGATGGCCAGGTCGACGTCGGTGAAGATCTCCAGCGAGCCGTAGGACTTCGACAGGCCCTCGGCCATGAGCGGGGTCTTGCCGCACGGGGAGGGCTCGGGGAAGCGGAGCTTGGCGACCTTGTCGGACTTGCGCTCGGCCTCCAGGCCGGCCAGCAGCTTGTCCGCACGGCGGGCCATGTTCTGCGCGGCGACGGTCTTGGTGGCCTTGGCCCGCATCTTGTCGGCCTGCGAATGCAGCGCGGACGCCTTCTTCTCGGCGTTCTGCCGCTCGCGCTTGCGGCGCTTCTCGTCGGCCTCGCGCTGCTGCTGGTAGAGCTTCCAGCCCATGTTGTAGACGTCGATCTGGGCGCGGTTGGCGTCCAGGTAGAACACCTTGTTGACGACCGTCTCGACCAGGTCGACGTCGTGGGAGATCACGATGAAGCCGCCGCGGTAGGTCTTGAGGTAGTCGCGCAGCCAGACGATCGAGTCGGCGTCGAGGTGGTTGGTGGGCTCGTCGAGCAGCAGGGTGTCCGCGTCGGAGAAGAGGATCCGCGCCAGCTCGATACGGCGGCGCTGACCGCCGGAGAGGGTGTGCAGCGGCTGGCCGAGCACCCGGTCGGGCAGGTTGAGCGCGGCGGCGATGGTGGCGGCCTCGGCCTCGGCGGCGTACCCGCCCTTGGTGAGGAACTCCGTCTCCTGGCGCTCGTACTGCTTGAGCGCCTTCTCGCGGGTGGAGCCCTTGCCGTTGGCGATGCGCTGTTCGTTGTCGCGCATCTTGCGGATCAGGACGTCCAGGCCGCGGGCGGACAGGATGCGGTCGCGGGCCAGGACGTCGAGGTCGCCGGTGCGGGGGTCCTGCGGGAGGTAGCCGACCTCGCCGGACCGGGTGATGGTGCCGCCGGCCGGGATGCCCTCGCCCGCCAGGCATTTGGTGAGGGTGGTCTTCCCGGCGCCGTTGCGGCCGACCAGTCCGATGCGGTCGCCCTTGGCGATGCGGAACGAGGCGTTTTCGATGAGGACGCGGGCACCGGCGCGCAGCTCGATACCGGAGGCGGAGATCACGGACAGACTCCAGGGCGGATACGGGGGCGGGATGGACGAATCAGAGGGTGCCGCGCGTAGCGCGCCGTCAGAAGGGCGGCGGCGGGCGACGGGCGGGCGTTCCCGCCGTCTAATGCGCGAGGAGAATGGCCATGAGGGACAGTCTAACGGGGGCGTGCAACCACTTTTTCTGTGTGCGGGTGTTCGATCACCGGCGGCCGGAGGCGGGGCCGTCGCCGGTGGCCGGTGGAACACTGAGGGGGACAGCGCCGCGAGACACGGGGAAGTGATCGCCATGACAGGCACGTCCGGCGGGCGTCCGAGCATCTACCCGACGCTGCTGTACGCCGACGCGAAGGCGGCGATCCGGCAGCTCACGGAGGCCTTCGGCTTCACGGAGCTGTCGGTGTACGAGGGCGAGGACGGCGCGGTGATGCACGCCGAGCTGACGCAGGGCAACGGGGCGGTGATGGTCGGCAGCAAGGGCCGGGGCGGCCTGTTCGACACGGCCATGAAGAACGCGGGCACCACCGGCGTCTACGTCGTCGTGGACGACGTGGACGGGCATCACCGCCACGCCGTGGACCACGGCGTGGAGATCCTGATGCCCCCGACGGACCAGGACTACGGCTCGCGGGACTACATGGCCCGGGACCTCGAGGGCAACGTGTGGAGCTTCGGGACGTACGCGCCGGACCTGCCGGGCTGACGGCCCGCCGGACGGGCCGCGCGTCGCCCCGGGTGTCAGCTGCCCCCGGTGTGCACCTGGAAGGCGGCCCGGCGCACCGCCTTGGCCAGGGCCGGGTCGGGATGTGCGGCGGCCAGGGCGACCAGGACCTGCACGGTGCGCGGGTGCCCCACGGCGCGTACCTCGTCCAGGAGCATCGGCACGGTCGGCTGCACCGCGGACTCCAAGTGGCGCACCAGCAGTGGTGCCTCACCGTGGTCGGCGACGGCGGCGGCGGTGTCCACCCACAGCCAGGTCGCCTCCTGGCGGGTGAGGACCTCGTGGGCGTCCTCCGGGTCGGCCCCGTCGTGCTCGGCCAGCCACAGCAGCGCGTACGGTCTGAGCGTCGGCTCGCTCAGCACCGCGCGGACGTCCGGCTCGGCCGGGGCGCCGACCACGCGCAGGGCCTCGAAGGCGAGGCCGCGCAGCAGGGCGTCCTCGCCGCGGGCGGCGTCGAGGAGCTCGGTGACGGCGCTGCCGACGGGGCGGGCGGCGAGCCAGGCGCGGTACTCGGCCCGGGCCGCGTTCGGGCGCAGCTGGGCGCAGCCGCGGAGCATGTCGTCGGCGGCCTGCTCGATGTTCCCGGCGGGGCTCTGCGCGGCGACGCAGATCTGCTCCAGCTTGACCCAGACGGCCCAGTTGCCGAGCGGGGTGAGCGTGGCCTGGCCGTCGCCGTAGGTGAGGGCACCGACGGAGGCGAGGGCGCGCAGGGCCCAGTCGAGCAGGGGGGCGAGCGAGGCGTCGGTGGGCTCCGGTGCGGCCGGCGGCTCGGGCTGCGGTCCGTAGGGGATCTCGCAGCGGGCGGTGCGCAGCTCGGTGACGCGCTGCTCCAGGAGGTCGAGGAGCTGTTCCACGGGGACGGGCCCGGCGGACAGCTGGAGGAAGGAGAGCACCTGAGGCATGGCCGAGACGACCTCGGCGACGGCCGCGGGCTCGTGGTCGGCGGGCTCCGGGTGGGCGAGGGACCAGGCGTCGAAGAGCGCGACCCAGCCGCGCAGCACGGCGCTGTCGTCACGGTCCCAGGCGCGCAGCCGCCATCCGGGGCGGGCGCTGTCGCCGTGCACCTCGACGAGACCGGCGAGGCGGGCGGTGTCCCAGTCGGCCCGGACCTGAGCGGGGGTCAGGCCCAGCTCTCGTGCGGCGCGTTCCGCGGTCGGGTCGGAGAGGGTGGCCTTGCCGTCGTCGGTGGCGCTGTCCCGGCCGGGGCCGAGGGCGGCGTCGGCCCAGCGGGCGACACGGGCCGCGGCGGCGAGACCTGAGCGTGCCATTCTGGCCAGCTCCGCCGGGGCCGGGGTGCCCTCCGGGGGGCGCGGGGCGGGTCGGCGCGAGCGCCGCTGGTTCATCGCTGGAGGGGCGGCGGCCAGGGGTCGCGGGCGGACGAGTCGGAGCCTGGAGTCGCGCGGGATACGGGACGTCACGGGTGCAGTCTTCCGGTTGACGGTCCGAAAACCCAAACGGAATGTCACGGCGGGCGACGAGGATGGCCAACGCACCGGGTGCCGGGAGTGGTCGAAGGCCGGGAACCGGCCAGTGGTACGACGCTAAACGGAATCGTCGCGACCGGTCGGCGGAGGACGGTACGAGAGCCGGTTGCGACGGGGCGAAGGGGGCGTGAACGGGGGGTGTGCGGGAGATCACCCCGAGGGGGCCGGTCCGCGGGCGGCTGTGGACGGGGTCACATCAGGGGCGTCAGGAAACGCCGGAGAGCTTCCTCGTAGGCCTCGGGGTCGGCGTTCCACATCGCTCCGTGGGGGGCGGCGCGGACCGTGTGCAGGGTGACCATGTCGGGGCGGGCGCCGGCCAGCCGGCGGGAGAGTGCCCAGGGGGCCACGGTGTCGTCCGGCCCGTGGAGGAGGAGGGCCGGGACGCGCAGGCCGTCGCCCGGGACGGCCCGCGGGACGCGGTCGGCGGACAGGCCGGTACGGCCCTGGGCGGCGCGGACGGCCAGGGGCAGCAGCGCGCCCGGGGTGTGGCGGGCCGAGGCGAGGGCGCGCAGGGTGGTCTCCCAGCCGAGCACCGGGGAGTCCAGGACGAGCCCGGAGATCCGCTCGCGCAACCCGGACCGCGCGGCGGCGCGCAGGGCCATGGTGGCACCGGTGGACCAGCCGTGCAGGACGACCTGGCGGGCGCCGTGGCGCACGGCGTGGCGGATGGCCGCGTCGAGGTCGCGCCACTCGGTCTCGCCGAGGTGGTTCAGGCCGTCGGGCGGGCGGGGCGCGCCCAGGTCCCCGCGGTAGGCCAGGGCCAGCACCGGGAACTGGCTGCGGTGCAGGAACCCCATGACGTTCATGGCCAGTTCGCGGGTGGTGCCCAGGCCGTGCACGGCGATCACCCAGGTGTCCCGCCTGCCCGGCACGAACCACGCGGGCAGGGCGCCGAGTTCGCCCGGGACGTCGACGTCGGCGTGTTCGAGGCCGAGCGCGGCGCCGGGGTCGCCGACGTGCACGTTCGGCGTGAGCCAGACCTTGTCGCCGCGGTTCAGGGTGCCGTGCGTGACGCTCTCCAGGCGGCGCACGACGGTGTCGGCGGTGTGCGGGGCGTCGGCCAGGACCGGTCCGACGACCGCGTGGCAGCCGTCGCCGGAGAGGCCGTAGCGGCCGGGGCGCAGGGCGGCGAGGTCCCGGGTGAGTGTGATGTGCCCGGCGGCGGTGCCGTGCACGGTGAGCCGGGGTTCGGTGGGCAGGGGCCTGCCCGGGGGCGCCTTGAGCGCGGCGTCGCTGGCGAGCCGGCCGGCGGCCACCGCGGCGGCACCGGCTCCGAGCAGGGCGGTGACGGCAGCGGCCGTCGCTTTGACAGTGCGCACGGCTCCAGTGTCCCGGCCCGGGCCGCGGCCGACCAGTGGGGGGCGGCGGCGGGGTGACTCCGTCGGGGGGCGTGCGGAGGGCTCAGCCGCGCTGGCCGTAGCCGCGCAGGCGCTCCTCCACCTCGGCGAGCCGGCCCCGGGACAGCAGGCTCGGGGTCAGGCCCGGCACCGAGGAGGCGGTCAGCCACAGGCGGCACATCCACTCCAGCTGGGCGGTGCGGTCGTAGGCCTGGGCGAGGGTGGTGCCGTGGGTGACGGTGCCGTGGTTGCGCAGCAGGCAGCCGGAGCGGCCGGCGAGGGCGCGGAGCATGTGCTCGGCCAGCTCGTCGGTGCCGTAGGTGGCGTACGGGGCGACCCGGACGGGGCCGCCGAGCGCGGCGGCCATGTAGTGGATCAGCGGAAGCTCGTCGACGAGGGTCGAGACGGCCGTCGCGTGCACGGCGTGGGTGTGGACGACGGCCGAAGCGGTGGTGGTGCGGTAGACCGCCAGATGCATGGGCAGTTCGCTGGTCGGGACGAGCGTGCCGAGGACCTGCCGGCCCTCGAGGTCGACGCCGGTCACGTCGCCCGGCGCCAGCCGGTCGTAGGGCACGCCCGAGGGCGTGACCAGGACCGTGTCGCCGACGCGCACCGATACGTTGCCGGAGGTGCCGACGACGAGGCCGTCCGCGACCGTCCGGCGGGCCGTCGCGACGAGGTCCTCCCAGGCCCGCGCCTCCTCGGGGCGCGCGCTCCTGCGCCGCGGCTCCCCCGCGCCCGCTCCGCCGTCCCGCTCGCCCCCGGCCTGTCCGCCGCTCCGCTGCTCAGCCATGCCGCGATCCTGCCATCCGGGGGCGCGGCGCGGTGCCCGGCGGGGCGACTTCCGGACGCTCCGCGGACCCGGCGGGCGGGCCCCCGCGGCGGCGACGGCGGCGCCCGGCCGGGCGAGCGGAACGGGCGGAACGGCAACCGTCCTTCGCGGTCACCCCTGCGCCCCTCTCAGTTCATCTTCCGTTCACTCAGGTTGCCTACGTTCGTATCGCCAATGACCTCGAACGATTGCCTGGGTAAATGGAAAGCTTCTCGCTGATCCTCGCGATTGTGGTGGTAACCGCACTCGCGTTCGATTTCACGAACGGTTTCCACGACACCGCGAACGCGATGGCCACGACCATTTCCACGGGCGCCATGAAGCCCAAGGTTGCGGTGGCCATGTCCGCGGTCCTCAACCTGGTCGGCGCCTTCCTGTCCGTCGAAGTCGCCAACACGATCTCCAAAGGCCTCGTCGACGAGGCCGGCATCCGTCCCGAGGTCATCTTCGCCGCCCTGGTCGGCGCGATCCTCTGGAACCTGCTGACCTGGCTGGTCGGACTGCCGTCCAGCTCCTCGCACGCCCTCATGGGCGGTCTGATCGGCGCCACGATCGCCTCGGCGGGCGTCGGCGCGGTGCACGGTGACGTGCTGGTCACCAAGGTGCTGATCCCGGCCATCGCCGCCCCGCTGGTCGCGGGCATCGCGGCCATGATCGCCACCCGGCTGACCTACTCCCTCGGCAGCAAGGCCGACAGCCAGGCGTCCAAGAAGGGCTACCGGGCCGGTCAGATCGCCTCCGCGGGCCTGGTCTCCCTGGCCCACGGCACCAACGACGCCCAGAAGACGATGGGTGTCATCACCCTCGCCCTGGTCGCCGGCGGCGCCGTCGCGCCCGACTCGGACCCGCCCATGTGGGTCATCCTCTCGGCGGGTCTCGCCATCGCGCTCGGCACGTACCTGGGCGGCTGGCGCATCATCCGCACCATGGGCAAGGGACTGACCGACCTCCAGCCGCAGCAGGGCTTCGCCGCCCAGACCTCCGCTGCCACGGTCATCCTGGCCTCCTCGCACCTGGGCTTCTCCCTCTCCACCACGCACTCCGTGTCCGGCTCGGTGATGGGCGCGGGGCTCGGCCGCAAGGGCGGCGTGGTCCGCTGGTCCACCGCCACGCGGATGTTCGTCGCGTGGGGCCTGACGCTGCCGGCGGCCGCTCTGGTGGGCGCGCTCGCCGAGTACGTCACCGGCTTCGGCAGCTGGGGCACCGCCGTGGTGGCCGTCTTCCTCATCGCCTCCAGCGCGGCGATCTGGAAGCTCTCGCGGCGTGAGGTCGTCGACCACACCAACGTCAACGACACCGAGGACACCGTGGAGGCGGAGCCGGCCGGTGTGGTGACCACCGCGATGGCCGCGGTGACGCCGCCGCCGGCGGGTGCCACCGCGTCCGAGGAGCCGGTCCCCGCGTTCCCGGCGCAGGCCACGGCCGAACGGACGCCGACCACGACCACCACGGTCTGACCCCGTCCACCGGTTACAAGGAAGAGTCTCCGATATGAAGATCGACTGGGCGGCCCTCGGCTCCGTCTTCGGTGTCAGCCTCGTGGTCACCGTGGCCCTCGTCGGCCTGTTCACCCTCGGCATCACCGGTCTGTCGCGCCGCGAGCGCGCGGTGGCGCAGGGCGGGTCCGCCGGGCTCGCGGTCACCGGAGCGTACGCCTGCTTCGCAGCGTGCGCGGCGGCCGTGGGTTACGGGATCTATCTGATCGTGGCCTGAGGGCCCCGATCGCACGCCGTGCCGCCGGGCGGTGCGGGACCCCGGTCCCGCGCCGCCCGGTCGTCGTGTGCGGGGAGGGGCCGGTGTGGGGTTCTGCACACTCTCCCCTCGCAGGTCAGCGGCAAGTTGACGGCGCTTCCCGGCCGTGGTGGACTGCCGGGGCCATTACGGCGGCAGGAGAGGAAGCCGGTGCGAGTCCGGCGCGGTCCCGCCACTGTCACCGGGGTAGTGATCCCCGGGAGCCAGGAACTCTCACCGCCGGTCTCGTCGAACCAGGGCGTGGACACCCTGAGTGAGGACACATATCGCCATGCGCGGCTGCCGATCGAGGTTCACCACCCCACCCCTGCCCGCTTTCCCGGCCGGCTGAGCCCATGGGTGCCGATCGCGTCTTCGCGTACGGCGCCGCCGCCGGTCTGATCGGCGACCTGCTGCTCGGCGATCCTCGCCGGGGGCATCCGGTCGCCGCGTTCGGACGGGCCGCGGGCGCCGTGGAACGGGTGTTGTGGCGGGACCACCGCGGGTGGGGCGCGCTGCACACCGCCGTGTGTGCCGGAGGGGCCGTCGCCCTCGGGTCCGTCGCCGCGCGTGCCGTGCGGACGTCCACCGTCGCCTCCGTCGCGCTGACCGGCGCCGCCACCTGGGCCGTCGTCGGGGGGACGTCGCTCGCCCGGGAGGCGCGGACCATCGGGCGTGCCCTGGAGGCCGGGGACGTCGAGGCGGCCCGGGCCCGGCTGCCGCATCTGTGCGGACGGGACCCGCAGTCCCTCGACGCCGACGGGATCGCCCGGGCCGTGGTCGAGTCCGTCGCCGAGAACACCTCCGACGCCGTGGTGGGGGCCCTGGTGTGGGGCGCCGTCGGCGGGGTGCCGGGGCTGCTCGGGTTCCGGGCCGTCAACACCCTGGACGCCATGGTCGGGCACAAGTCGGCCCGGTACCGGCGCTACGGATGGGCGTCCGCGCGACTCGACGACCTCGCGGGGTGGCCGGGAGCACGGCTGACCGCGGTCCTCGCGACCGTGTCCGGGCCGGATCCGCGGGGGGCCGTGCGGGCCTGGCGGGCCGACGCGGCGAAGCATCCGAGCCCCAACGCCGGTCCCGTGGAGGCCTCCTTCGCGGGGGCGCTCGGGGTGCGGCTGGGCGGGACGCTGTCGTACGGCGGGCGGGTGGAGCACCGGCCCGTGCTGAACACCGAAGGGCGTGCCGTCGGCACGCGCGACGTCGAACGGGCCGTGCGGCTGTCGAAGCGCGTCACGTGGCTCGCGCTCGGAGTGTGCGCGGGCGCGCGGTTGCTGACGCGTGCGCGGTCGTTGAAGAGGGGGACATGAGATGAGCGGTGGACTTCTCGTCGCCGGTACCACCTCCGACGCGGGCAAGAGCGTCGTGACCGCCGGGATCTGCCGGTGGCTGGTGCGACAGGGCGTCAAGGTCGCGCCCTTCAAGGCGCAGAACATGTCCCTGAACTCCTTCGTGACGAAGGAGGGGGCCGAGATCGGGCGGGCGCAGGCCATGCAGGCGCAGGCCTGCCGTGTCGAGCCCACCGCGCTGATGAACCCCGTGCTGCTCAAGCCCGGTGGCGAGCAGAGCAGTCAGGTCGTGCTGCTGGGCAAGCCGGTCGGGGAGATGAGTGCGCGCGGGTACCACGGCGGCCGGCAGCAGAGGCTGCTCGGGACGGTGCTGGACTGTCTGGAGCAGTTGCGGGGCACGTATGACGCGGTGATCTGTGAGGGGGCCGGCTCTCCCGCCGAGATCAACCTGCGGCGGACGGACATCGTGAACATGGGGATCGCCCGGAACGCCGGGCTGCCCGTGCTCGTCGTCGGCGACATCGACCGGGGCGGGGTTTTCGCCTCGTTCTTCGGGACGGTGGCGCTGCTGTCGCCCGAGGACCAGGCCTGTGTCGCCGGGTTCCTCGTCAACAAGTTCCGCGGGGACGTCTCCCTGCTGGAGCCGGGTCTTGAGATGCTCCAGGGCCTCACGGGGCGGCGCACGTACGGCGTGCTGCCCTACCGGCACGGGCTCGGGATCGACGAGGAGGACGGGCTGCGGGTGTCGATGCGCGGGGCCGTCCGGGAGTCCGTCGTCGCCCCGCCCGTCGGCGAGGACGTGCTGCGGGTCGCGGTGTGCGCCGTGCCGCTCATGTCCAACTTCACCGACGTGGACGCGCTGGCCGCCGAACCGGGTGTGGTGGTGCGGTTCGTGGACCGGCCGGAGGAGCTGGCCGACGCCGACCTCGTCATCGTGCCCGGCACCCGGGGAACGGTCCGGGCGCTGGAGTGGCTGCGCGAGCGCGGCCTCGCCGACGCCCTGGTCCGCAGGGCCGCCGAGGAGCGGCCCGTGCTCGGCGTCTGCGGCGGCTTCCAGATCCTCGGCGAGCACATCGAGGACGACGTCGAAAGCCGCCGGGGCCACGTCGACGGGCTCGGCGTCCTGCCCGTGCGGGTGCGGTTCGCCCGCGAGAAGACCCTCACCCGGCCGTCCGGCGATGCCCTCGGGGAACACGTCGAGGGCTACGAGATCCACCACGGGGTCGCCGACGTCACGGGCGGCACCCCCTTCCTGGACGGCTGCCGGGTCGGCCAGACCTGGGGCACCCACTGGCACGGCTCGTTGGAGTCGGACGGCTTCCGGCGGGCGTTCCTGCGCGAGGTGGCGGCCGCCGCGGGCCGCCGCTTCGTGCCCGCGCCGGACACCTCGTTCGCCGCGCTGCGCGAGGAGCAGCTCGACCGGCTCGGCGACCTGATCGAACAGCACGCGGACACCGACGCGCTGTGGCGGCTCATCGAGTCCGGCGCGCCGCAAGGACTGCCCTTCATTCCACCGGGAGCACCCGCATGAGCACTGTGTTGTTGTTGTCGACCGCCGACACGGACCTGCTGGCGGCCCGGGCCGCCACCGGGGCCGACTACCGGATCGGCAACCCCACCCGCGTGGACGTCCGGGAGGAGCTCCCGGCCCTGCTGGACGGGGCGTCCGTCGCCGTCGTCCGGCTGCTCGGCGGCAAGCGGGCCTGGGAGGACGGGCTCGCCGCGCTGAAGGCCTCCGGCGTCCCCACCGTCCTGCTGGGCGGCGAGGCCGTGCCGGACGCGGAGCTGATGGCCGAGTCGTCCGTCCCGGCCGGTGTCGTCGCCGAGGCGCTGAAGTACCTCGTGGAGGGCGGTCCGGACAACCTCACCGAACTGGCCCGGTTCCTGTCCGACACGGTGCTGCTGACCGGCGAGGGGTTCGTCGAGCCGCGCAAGATGCCGGAGTACGGCGTCCACGGCGAGCGTGCGCACACCGAGGGCCGGCCGACCGTCGGCGTGCTCTTCTACCGGGCCCACCACCTGAGCGGCAACACCGCCTTCGTCGACACCCTGTGCGACGCGATCGAGGCGCGGGGCGCCAACGCGCTGCCCGTGTACTGCGGTTCGCTGCGCGGGGCGGACGCGGGCCTGTACGAGATCCTCGGCCGGGCGGACGCCCTGGTCGCCACCGTGCTCGCCGCCGGCGGCACCCACGCCTCGCAGGCCTCGGCGGGCGGCGACGAGGAGGCCTGGGACATCGGCGCCCTCGCCGAGCTGAACATCCCGGTGCTTCAGGGCCTCTGCCTCACGTCCTCGCGGCAGGCCTGGGCGGACTCGGACGCCGCCCTCTCCCCCATGGACGCCGCGATGCAGGTGGCGATCCCGGAGTTCGACGGGCGACTGATCACCGTGCCGTTCTCCTTCAAGGAACAGGGCCCCGACGACGTGCCCGTGTACGTCGCCGACCCGGAGCGGGCCGCGCGAGTCGCGGGGATCGCCGTGCGCCACGCGCAGTTGCGGCACAAGGAGAACGCCGAGAAGAAGCTCGCGCTGGTCTTCACCGCGTACCCGACCAAGCACTCCCGGGTCGGCAACGCGGTCGGGCTCGACACCCCGGCCTCGGCGGTGCGGGTGCTGGACGCGCTGCGGGACGCCGGGTACGTCGTCGAGGGGCACCCCGACAACGGCGACGAGCTGATCCACCGGCTCATCAACGCCGGCGGCCACGACGTGGAGTGGCTGACGGAGGAGCAGCTGGCCGCCGCCCCCGCGCGGGTGCCGCTGGCCGACTACCGGGCCTGGTTCGAGACACTCGACCCGGAGCTGAGGGACGCCATGACCGAGGCGTGGGGCGAGCCGCCCGGCAGCCTCTACGTCGACGGCGACGACATCGTGCTGGCCTCGCTCCAGTTCGGGAACGTCGTCGTGATGATCCAGCCGCCGCGCGGTTTCGGCGAGAACCCCATCGCGATCTACCACGACCCGGACATGCCGCCGTCCCACCACTACATGGCGGCCTACCGGTGGCTGGAGAACAGCTTCGGCGCCGACGCGATCGTGCACATGGGCAAGCACGGCACGATGGAGTGGCTGCCGGGCAAGGGGCTGGGGCTGAGCGGCGGCTGCGCGCCGGACGCCGTCCTCGGGGACCTGCCGCTGGTCTACCCGTTCATCGTCAACGACCCGGGCGAGGGCACCCAGGCCAAGCGGCGCGGCCACGCCACCGTCGTCGACCACCTGGTGCCGCCGATGGCCCGCGCCGACACCTACGGCGACCTGGCCAAGCTGGAGCAGCTCCTCGACGAGTACGCGCTCGTCTCGGACCTGGACCCGACGAAGGCCCCGACCGTGCGTGCCCAGATCTGGACGCTGGTCAAGGCCGCCGAGCTCCACCACGACCTGCACGTCGACGAGCAGCCGGACGACGAGGCGTTCGACGAGTTCGTCATGCACATCGACGGCTATCTGTGCGAGATCAAGGACGTGCAGATCCGCGACGGACTGCACATCCTGGGCGGCGGCCCGGTCGGCGAGCCGCGCGTCAACCTCGTGCTGGCCGTGCTGCGCGCCTCGCAGGTGTGGGGCGGGCAGGCCAACGCACTGCCGGGCCTCAGGGCGTCGCTGGCTCAGCACTTCGGGCTGGTGGAGAAGGAGCTGCTGGCCGAGCCGGGCGCTCCGGTGAAGGTGCCCGTCGAACTGACCGACCTGGTGGACGGCCCGGCCCGCAGCGCCGCCGACGCGATCGACCTGCTGGAGCAGCTGTGCCGGCGGCTCGCGGAGGGCATGGAGGAGCGCGGCTGGGCGGTCGCCGAGAGCGCGCCGCTGCTCCGGGAGGTCCTCGGCACCGAACTGCCCGAGGCCGTCGCGGTGCTGGAGTTCGCCTGCGCCGAGGTCGTGCCCCGGCTGGAGAGGACCACCGACGAGATCGGGCACATCCTGCGGGCCCTGGACGGCGGTTACGTCCCGGCCGGTCCCTCCGGTTCCCCGACCCGCGGGCTCGTCAACGTCCTGCCGACGGGCCGCAACTTCTACTCCGTCGACCCCAAGGCCATTCCCTCCCGGCTGAGCTGGGAGGTCGGGCAGTCGCTGGCGGACTCGCTGGTGCAGCGGTACCTCCAGGACACCGGCGCCTACCCCACGTCCGTCGGCCTGACGGTGTGGGGCACCTCCGCCATGCGCACCCAGGGCGACGACATCGCCGAGATCCTGGCGCTGCTGGGCTGCCGGCCGGTGTGGGACGACGCCTCGCGGCGCGTGACCGGGTTCGAGGTGATTCCCCTCGCGGAGCTCGGCCGGCCGCGCATCGACGTCACCGTCCGTATCTCGGGCTTCTTCCGGGACGCCTTCCCGCACGTGGTGGGCCTGATCGACGACGCGGTGCGCACGGTCGCCGACCTGGACGAGCCGGCGGAGTCCAACTACGTCCGGGCGCACGCCGACGAGGACACCGCCGAGCACGGCGACCGGCGCCGGGCCACCGCCCGCATCTTCGGCTCGAAGCCGGGGGCGTACGGGGCCGGTCTGCTGCCGCTGATCGACGCCCGCAACTGGCGCTCGGACGCGGACCTCGCCGAGGTGTACGCGGTGTGGGGCGGCTACGCCTACGGCCGGGGGCTCGACGGGCGGGCGGCGCGCGGGGACATGGAGACGGCGTTCAAGCGGATCGCCGTCGCCGCGAAGAACGTCGACACCCGTGAGCACGACCTGGTCGACGCCGACGACTACTTCCAGTACCACGGCGGCATGGTCGCCATGGTGCGGCACCTGACGGGCGCGAGCCCCGAGGCGTACGTCGGTGACTCGGCCACCCCGGACCAGGTGAAGACCCGCACGCTCGGCGAGGAGACGCACCGCGTCTTCCGGGCCCGCGTGGTCAACCCGCGCTGGATGGCGGCCATGCGGCGGCACGGCTACAAGGGCGCCTTCGAGATGGCGGCGACCGTGGACTACCTGTTCGGGTACGACGCCACGGCCGGGGTCGTGGACGACTGGATGTACGAGAAGCTCAGCGCCGAGTACGTCTTCGACCCGGAGAACCGGGACTTCATGAAGAAGTCCAACCCGTGGGCGCTGCGCGGCATCACCGAGCGGCTGCTGGAGGCAGCCGAGCGCGGACTGTGGGCCGAGCCGGACGCCGAGACGCTGGAACGGCTGCGGGCCACCTATCTGGAACTCGAAGGCGACCTGGAGGGCGACGAGAAGTGAGCACCCCCTTTCCGTTCACGGCCGTCGTGGGCCAGGACGACCTGCGGCTCGCGCTGCTGCTGAACGCGGTGTCACCGGCGGTCGGCGGTGTGCTGGTGCGCGGTGAGAAGGGCACCGCCAAGTCGACGGCGGTACGCGCCCTGTCGGCGCTGCTGCCGGAGGTGGCGGTCGTCCCGGGCTGCCGTTTCTCCTGCGACCCGGCCTCCCCCGACCCGGCGTGCCCGGACGGGCCGCACGAGCCCGGCACCGGCGCCGAGCGGCCCGCCCGCATGGTCGAACTGCCCGTCGGCGCCTCCGAGGACCGCCTCGTCGGCGCGCTGGACATCGAACGGGCCCTGTCGGAGGGCGTGAAGGCCTTCGAGCCGGGCCTGCTGGCCGACGCGCACCGCGGCATCCTCTACGTGGACGAGGTCAACCTGCTCCACGACCACCTGGTCGACCTGCTGCTGGACGCGGCCGCGATGGGCGCCTCGTACGTGGAGCGCGAGGGCGTCTCCGTGCGGCACGCCGCCCGCTTCCTGCTCGTCGGCACGATGAACCCCGAGGAGGGCGAACTGCGGCCGCAGTTGCTCGACCGGTTCGGGCTGACCGTCGAGGTCGCGGCCTCGCGGGAGCCGGACCAGCGGGTGGAGGTCGTGCGGCGACGGCTGGCCTACGACGACAACCCGGCCGCCTTCGCCGCGCGCTGGGCCGAGGAGGAGGCCGCCGTACGGGCGCGGATCGTCGCCGCGCGGGAGCTGCTGCCGTCCGTGCGGCTGGGCGACGGGGCGCTGCGCCAGATCGCGGCGACCTGCGCGGCCTTCGAGGTCGACGGCATGCGCGCGGACATCGTGATGGCGCGGACCGCCACGGCGCTGGCGGCCTGGGCCGGGCGCACGGAGGTGCTCGCCGAGGACGTCCGGCAGGCGGCGCTGCTCGCGCTGCCGCACCGGCGGCGGCGCAACCCCTTCGACGCGCCGGGGCTCGACGAGGACAAGCTGGACGAGACGCTGGAGGAGTTCGGCGGCTCGGACGACGACGACCCGGACCCGGACCCCGGTCCTGACGGGCCCGGCGGGGGCGGCGGACAGCCGGAGCCCGACGACGCGCCGCAGGGCGACGGCGAGACGGCGGCCCGGCCCGAGGCCGGGGAGGACGGGCAGCCGCAGCCGTCGGGGGCCGGCGAGCAGTCGGCCGTACGGGCCTCCGAGCCGTTCCGGACGAAGGTGCTGAGCGTGCCCGGGGTCGGCGAGGGTGCCGCCGGGCGGCGTTCGCGGGCGCGGACCGAGCAGGGGCGCACGACCGGGGCCCGACGGCCCCGGGGCGCGCTCACCAAGCTGCACCTGGCGGCGACCGTGCAGGCCGCGGCGCCGCACCAGCGGGCGCGCGGACGGTCCGGGCCGGGCCTGGTGGTGCGCCGGGACGATCTGCGGCAGGCCACCCGCGAGGGGCGCGAGGGCAATCTCGTGCTGTTCGTCGTGGACGCCTCCGGTTCGATGGCGGCGCGGCAGCGGATGAGCGCCGTCAAGGGCGCCGTGCTGTCGCTGCTGCTGGACGCCTACCAGCGGCGCGACAAGGTGGGCCTGGTGACCTTCCGCGGCACGGGCGCGGACGTGGCGCTGCCGCCGACCTCGTCGGTGGACGCGGCGGCGGCCCGGCTGGAGACCCTGCCGACCGGCGGGCGCACCCCGCTGGCCGCCGGGCTGCTGCGCGCGCACGACGTGCTGCGCGTGGAGCGGCTGCGCGATCCCGCGCGGCGGCCGCTGGTCGTGGTCGTGACGGACGGACGGGCCACCGGTGGTCCGGAACCGGTCGCCCTGGCCGGGCGGGCGGCGCGGCTGTTCGCGGCCGACGGGGTCGCGTCGGTGGTCGTGGACTGCGAGTCGGGACCGGTGCGGCTGGGGCTCGCCGGGCAGCTCGCGGGTGACCTGGGCGGTACGGCCGTGACATTGGACGAGCTGCGGGCGGACAGCATCGCCGGGCTCGTGAAGGACGTGCAGAGGAGGGCCGCGTAATGCCGCAGGGACAGCCGAGTGTGGTGCCGGACGACGGACTGACGACCCGGCAGCGCCGGAACCGGCCGCTGGTGGTCGTGCACACGGGCGTCGGCAAGGGCAAGTCCACCGCCGCCTTCGGGCTCGCGCTGCGGGCCTGGAACCAGGGGTGGCCGATCGGGGTGTTCCAGTTCGTCAAGTCGGCGAAGTGGAAGGTCGGCGAGGAGAACGCGCTGCGGGTGCTCGGCGCCAGTGGCGAGGGCGGCTCCGTCGACTGGCACAAGATGGGCGAGGGCTGGTCCTGGGTGCAGCGCGATGCCCAGATGGACAACGAGGAGAAGGCCCGGGAGGGCTGGGAGCAGGTCAAGCGGGACCTGGCGGCCGAGACGTACAAGCTGTACGTGCTCGACGAGTTCGCGTACCCGATGCACTGGGGGTGGGTCGACACCGACGAGGTGATCGACGTGCTGCGGAACCGGCCCGGCACCCAGCATGTGGTGATCACCGGGCGGAACGCGCCGGAGAAGCTCGTCGACTTCGCCGACCTCGTGACCGACATGTCCAAGGTCAAGCACCCCATGGACGCGGGCCAGAAGGGCCAGAGGGGCATCGAGTGGTGAGTGCTTCCGTCCCTCGGCTGGTCATCGCCGCGCCCTCCTCGGGCAGCGGCAAGACCACCGTCGCCACGGGGCTGATGGCCGCGTTCGCCGCGCGGGGGCTCGCCGTGTCCCCGCACAAGATCGGGCCGGACTACATCGACCCCGGGTACCACGCGCTCGCGACCGGGCGGGTGGGACGGAACCTCGACGCGTACCTGTGCGGGCCCGAGCTGGTCGGGCCGCTGTTCCTGCACGGGGCCCAGGGGTGTGACATCGCCGTCGTCGAGGGCGTGATGGGGCTGTACGACGGGGCCGCGGGCGAGGGTGAGCTCGCGTCCACGGCCCATGTCGCGAAGCTGCTCGGGGCGCCGGTGGTGCTGGTCGTGGACGCGTCGTCGCAGTCCCGGTCGGTGGCCGCGCTGGTGCACGGGTTCGCCTCCTGGGACCCGGAGGTGCGGGTCGGGGGCGTGATCCTGAACAAGGTCGCCTCGGACCGGCACGAGGAGCTGTTGCGGGAGGCGTTGGAGCAGGCCGGGGTGCCGGTGCTGGGTGTCTTGCGGCGGGCTGCGCAGGTGTCCACGCCGTCTCGGCACCTCGGGCTGGTTCCCGTTGCCGAACGGCAGGGTGCCGCGGTCGAGGCTGTCGCTGCCATGGCCGCGCAGGTGGCCGGCGGGTGTGATCTCGAGGCGCTGGAGGCGCTGGCGCGTACGGCCGGTGCCGTACCAGGAGGCTCCGCCCCCTGGACCCCCGCCGACCCGACGGGGCCGGGCGGGCAGCGCGCGCCCGTCGTCGCCGTCGCCGGCGGGCCCGCCTTCACCTTCTCCTACGCCGAACACACCGAGCTGCTCACCGCCGCCGGTGCCGAGGTCGTGGCCTTCGATCCGCTGCGGGACGAGGAACTGCCCGAGGGGACCGCCGGGTTGGTGATCGGGGGCGGGTTCCCCGAGGTGTACGCCTCGGAGCTGTCCGCCAACGAACCCCTGCGGGGGGCCGTCGCCGCGCTCGCGGACAGTGGCGCTCCCGTCGCCGCCGAGTGCGCCGGGCTGCTGTACCTGTGCCGGGAGCTGGACGGGCTGCCGATGTGCGGGGTGCTGGACGCCGGGGCGCGGATGACCGAGCGGCTCACTCTGGGCTACCGGGACGCCGTGGCCGTGGGTGACAGTGTGCTCGCGGCGGCCGGGACCCGGATGCGGGGGCACGAGTTCCACCGGACCGTCGTGGAGCCCGGCTCGGGGACGGCGCCCGCCTGGGGGGTCCGCGCCCCCCGGCCGCGGGTCGAAGGTTTCGTACAGCGCGGTGTGCACGCGAGCTATCTGCACACGCACTGGGCGTCCGAGCCCGGTGTCGCCCGTCGGTTCGTCGAGAGGTGCCGGACGTCATGAGCAGCAGGCTGATCGGAGTCGGGGTGGGACCCGGGGACCCGGAGCTGGTCACCGTCAAGGGCGTGAACGCCCTGCGGGAGGCCGATGTGGCGGTGGTCCCCGTGATGGACAGCGGGGAGCGCGGCCGGGCCGAGGCGACGGTGCTGCACTACGTGCCCGAGGAGAAGGTCGTCCGGGTCGTGTTCGCGCTGAACGAGCGCAGCGACCGGGGGCGGCGCGAGGCGGCGTGGGACGCGGCCGGGGACCGGGTCGCCGAGTTGCTGCGCCGTCATGCCGTCGTGGCCTTCGCGACCATCGGGGACCCCAACGTGTACTCGACGTTCACCTACCTCGCGCAGACCATCGCCGACCTGGTGCCGGGCGTGGCCGTGGAGACGGTGCCCGGGATCACCGCCATGCAGGACCTCGCCGCCCGGTCGGGCGCCGTACTGACCGAGGGCACCGAGCCGCTGACGCTCGTGCCCGTCACGGCCGGGGCCGCCGTGCTGAAGGACGCCCTGGCCGGACCCGGGACCGTCGTCGCCTACAAGTTCGGGCGGCAGGCGCCCGAGGTGGCCGAGGCGCTGCGGGAGACCGGGCGGCTCGGCGACGCCGTGTGGGGCTCGGCGCTCGGGCTGCCCGAGGAGTCCATCCACCCGGCGGCCGAGCTGGACGGCGCTCCCCTGCCGTACCTGTCGACGCTCATCGCGCCCGCGCCGCGCGACGGCGGACGCGGCGGCAAGTTGTGACACCCGTGAACCACGAGAGGACCCGACCCATGGCCGACGCCCCCACCGGCAAAGTGACCTTCGTCGGCGCCGGCCCCGGCGCCGCCGACCTGCTGACGTTCCGCGCCGCGCGCGCCATCGCCGAGGCCGACGTCGTGATCTGGGCGGCCAGCCTGGTCCAGGAGGAGGTCCTGGAGCACGCCCGCGAGGACGCGGAGATCCTGGACTCGGCGACCATGTCCCTGGAGGACGTCGTCGCGGTGTACGAGCGGGCCCGCGCCGAGGGGCTGAAGGTCGCCCGCATCCACTCCGGCGACCCGGCCCTGTGGGGCGGCACGCAGGAGCAGGTCGACCGCTGTGCCGAGATCGGCATCACGACCGAGATCGTGCCCGGGGTGTCCTCCTTCTCGGCCGTCGCGGCGCTCGCCCAGCGCGAGTTGACCATCCCGGAGGTCGCCCAGTCGGTCGTGCTGACCCGGCTCGGCGGCGGCAAGACGCCCATGCCGCCCGGGGAGGAGGTCCGCGAGTTCGCCAAGCACGGCACCACCATGGCGGTGTTCCTCTCCGCGGCCCGCAGCGGTCAGCTGGTGCGGGAGCTGCTGGAGGGCGGCTACCCGACGACGACCCCGGTCGTGGTGGCGTACCAGGCGACCTGGCCGGAGGAGCTGATCGTGAGGTGCACGATCGGCACGCTGGAGGAGACGGTCAAGGAGCACAAGCTCTGGAAGCACACCCTGTTCCTGGTCGGCCCGGCGCTCGACGCGCACGGCACGCGCTCGCACCTGTACCACCCGGGGCACTTCCACGGCTACCGCAAGGCCGACCCGCAGGCCCGCCGGGCGCTGCGCGAGCGGGGGGCGAGTACGTGATCACGGTGGTCGGCACAGGGACGGGGGCGGCGCCGTCCGGCGACGTCCTCGACGGTGCCGAGCTGGTGGTGGGCGGGCGGCGGCACCTCGATGCCGTACCGCTGCCCGGGGCGACGGAGCGGGTCGTGCTCGGGCCTCTCGCGCCGGCCCTCGACACGATCGGCGAGTACGTCGCGAAGGACCGTCCCGTGGTGGTGCTGGCCTCCGGCGACCCCGGGTTCTTCGGGATCGTGCGGGTGCTGGCCGAGCGGTTCGGGCCGGAGCGGCTGGACGTGCGGCCCGGGGTGTCCTCCGTGGCCGCCGCGTTCGCGCGGATCGGGCTGCCCTGGGACGACGCCGTGGTGGTCAGCGCCCATGGGCGAGACCTTCGGACGGCCGTCAACGTGTGCCGGGCGCAGCCGAAGACGGCCGTGCTGACGGGGCCGGGCGCGGGCCCCGCGGAACTGGGCGCCGCGCTGCGGGATGCGCCGCGGGTGCTGGTCGTCGCGTCCGGTCTCGGGTCGCGGGCGGAGCGCGTGGAGCGGGTGACACCCGCCGAGGCCGCCGGCCGGGACTGGGGCACCGCGGTGAACGTGGTGCTGTGCCTGGACGAGACGCGGGCCCTCGGACCCGTGCGGACCGTCGCCGGCCTGGGGCAGCGGCCCGCCGGATGGGCCCTGGAGGAGGCGGAGTTCGCCCACCGGGACTCGATGATCACCAAGTTCGAGGTGCGGGCACTGGCCCTGGCCCGGCTGGGGCCGCGCCCGGGCGACCTGGTGTGGGACGTGGGCGCGGGCTCGGGCTCGGTGGCCGTGGAGTGCGCCCGGCTCGGTGCGGCCGTGACCGCCGTGGAGAAGACCGCGGACGGCGTGGAGCGGGTGCACGCCAACGCCGCCGCGCACGGTGTGGACGTCCGGGTGGTGCGGGGCGCGGCGCCGGACGCGCTGGCGGAGCTCGCCGAGACGCCCGACGCCGTGTTCGTGGGCGGCGGCGGGAGCGAACTGCCCGCCATCGTCGCCGCGTGTGCGCGGCGTGCCCGGCGCACGGTCGTCGTCGCCATGGCCGCGCTCGACCGCGTGCCGGCCGCGCGCGAGGCCCTGACCGGTGCCGGTTTCCGCTGCGACGGCGTGCTCCTGCAGTCGTCGCGGCTCGCGCCGCTGCCCGGGGACGTGTCCCGGCTGGCGGCGACCAACCCCGTTTTCCTGCTGTGGGGCGTCCGGCCCCCGGCAGCTGTCGAAGAAGGAGTCGCTCAGTGATCGGCCTCATTTCCGCCACCGCGGCGGGAGCGGCTGCGCGGGACCGGCTGGCCGCGGCGTGGCCGGACCGCACGCGTGTGTACGAAGGTCCCGTCGGGGACGCCGTACGGACCGCGTTCGCGCAGTGCGAGCAGCTCGTGTGCTTCCTGGCGACGGGGGCGGTGGTGCGGCTGGTGGCACCGCTGCTGTCCGGCAAGACCGAGGACCCGGGCGTGGTGTGCGTCGACGAGGGCGGGCGGTTCGCCGTGTCCCTGCTGGGCGGGCACGCGGGCGGCGCCAACGAAGTGGCCCGCGAGGTGGCCGAGGTGCTGGGTGCCGAGCCGGTCGTGACGACGGCCACGGACGCCGTGGACCTGCCGGGCCTGGACACCCTCGGCCTGCCCGTGGAGGGCGATGTCGCCGGGGTGTCGCGGGCGCTGCTGGACGGTGAGGCGGTGGCGCTGCGGGCCGAGGTGGCCTGGCCGCTGCCGCCGCTGCCGGTGACGGACCAGGGGTCGTACACGATCCGGCTCACCGACCGGCTCGTGGAGGCGGCCGGGCGCGAGGTGGTGCTGCGTCCGCCGACGCTGGTCGTCGGGGTCGGGGCGTCGAAGGGCGCGCCGGTCGAGGAGGTGCTCGGACTGGTCGAGGACGCTCTGCGGGAGGCCGGGCTGTCGGCGGCGTCCGTCGCCGAGCTCGCCACCGTGGACGCCAAGGCGGAGGAGGCCGGCATCGTGGAGGCCGCGCGGCGGCTCGGCGTGCCGCTGGTGACGCACTCCGCCGGGGAGCTGGCCGGGGTGGAGGTGCCCAATCCGTCCGACGCGCCGCTCGCCGCCGTCGGGACCCCGTCCGTGGCGGAGGCCGCCGCGCTCGTCGGCGGGGGTGAACTCCTCGTCCCCAAGCGGAAGTCGGCCGCGAGCCCGGCGATGGCGACCTGTGCCGTCGTACGGCGGCCGGGGCGCGGGCGGCTCGCGGTGGTCGGGCTCGGGCCGGGCGCCCGGGACCTGCTGACGCCCCGTGCGAAGGCCGAGCTGCGGCGCGCCCGCGTGCTCGTGGGCCTCGACCAGTACGTCGACCAGATCCGCGACCTGCTGCGGCCGGGCACCCTGATCCTGGAGTCGGGGCTCGGCGCCGAGGAGGAGCGAGCCCGCACGGCGGTCGAGGAGGCCCGCAAGGGGCAGGCCGTCGCGCTGATCGGCAGCGGGGACGCGGGCGTCTACGCCATGGCCTCCCCCGCGCTGGCCGAGGCCTCCGACGACATCGACGTGGTCGGGGTGCCCGGGGTGACGGCGGCGCTCGCGGCCGGTGCGATCCTGGGTGCGCCGCTGGGCCACGACCATGTGTCGATCAGCCTGTCCGACCTGCACACGCCGTGGGAGGTCATCGAGCGGCGGGTGCGGGCTGCGGCCGAGGCGGACCTCGTGGTCACCTTCTACAACCCGCGTTCACGGGGCCGCGACTGGCAGCTTCCCAAGGCGCTGGGCATCCTCGCCGAACACCGGACGCCGCTCACGCCGGTCGGTGTGGTGCGCAACGCCTCGCGTCCGGACGAGTCCAGCCGGCTCACCACGCTGGGCGCCCTCGACCCGGCGACGGTCGACATGATGACGGTCGTGACCGTGGGCAACACCGCGACCCGGGACATCGCCGGGCGCATGGTGACCCCGCGCGGCTACCGCTGGCAGTCGGCACAGGAGGGCGCCGAATGAACCGTGTGGTTCATCCGATCGAGGTGGAGTCCTACCGGCGGCTGCGTGCTCGGCTGGACACCTCGCACTTCCCGCCGCTGACCCGGGCGGTCGTGGAGCGGGTCATCCACTCCGCCGCCGACCTCGACTACGCCACCGACCTCGTCATGGACGAGGCCGCCCTGGAGAAGGCGCACGCGGCGCTGCACGCGGGGGCGCCCGTGGTCGTGGACGTGGAGATGGTCGGCGCCGGCATCACCCGGCGGGAGACCGTCTGCCGTCTGAAGGACGCCGTGTCCGGGCCGGGACTGACCCGGTCCGCGCACGCGATCCGGCTCGCCCACGAGCAGGTCGGCCCCGGCGCCCTCTGGGTGATCGGCAACGCGCCGACCGCTCTGGAGGAGCTGCTGACGCTCGACGCCGACCCCGCGCTCGTCATCGGCCTGCCGGTCGGCTTCGTCGGAGCCGTCGAATCGAAGGCCGCGCTGCGCGAGAGCGGGCTGCCCGCCGTGAGCAACGTGTCCGAGAAGGGCGGGTCGGCGGTCGCCGCCGCCGCGCTCAACGCCCTGCTGTACCACCCCACTTCCGCCGAGGAGAAACTGTGACCACCCCGCCCGCCCTGCTCATCGCCGGCCACGGCACCCGGGACGACGCCGGAGCCGAGGCGTTCCGCGACTTCGTACGGCGGCTGGGAGCCCGGCACCCCGAGCTGCCCGTCGCCGGCGGTTTCATCGAGCTGTCCCCGCCGCCGCTGGGCGAGGCCGTCACCGAGCTGGTGGAGCAGGGCGTGCGCCGGTTCGCCGCCGTCCCGCTGATGCTGGTGTCCGCCGGGCACGCCAAGGGCGACATCCCGGCGGCCCTGGCCCGCGAGAAGGAGCGGCACCCGGGCATCTCGTACACCTACGGCCGTCCGCTCGGACCGCACCCGGCGCTGCTGAACGTGCTGGAGCGGCGGCTGGACGAGGCGCTGGGGTCGGCGGGCCGCACGCCCGAGGGCCGGGCCGACGTGACGGTGCTGCTGGTCGGGCGCGGGTCCACGGACCCGGACGCCAACGCCGAGGTGCACAAGGCCGCGCGGCTGCTGTGGGAGGGGCGCGGGTACGCGGGGGTCGAGACGGCGTTCGTTTCGCTGGCGGCGCCGGACGTGCCGAGCGGCCTTGACCGCTGTGCGCGGCTGGGCGCCCGCACGATCGTCGTCCTGCCCTACTTCCTGTTCACGGGCATCCTGCCGGACCGGGTGCGGCACCAGACGGAGGACTGGGCGGCCGCCCACCCGGAGGTCGAGGTGCTCTCGGCCGACGTCATCGGGCCGGAGCCGGAGCTGCTGGACCTCGTGTGGGAGCGGTACGAGGAGGCCGTCAAGGGTGACCTGCGGATGAACTGCGACTCCTGCGTCTACCGGATCGCGCTGCCCGGTTTCGAGGACAAGGTGGGCATGCCGCAGCAGCCGCACTTCCACCCGGACGACGACGACCACCACCACGGGCACGGTCACGGGCACCACCACGGCGCGCACTCGCATGCGCACTGACGACGGGCACGATCTGCGGCACCACGGGGACGCGGAGGTCCGCGACGACGGCGGCTCGCTCGTCGACCTGGCCGTGAACGTCCGCGCGGACACGCCACCGCTCTGGCTGCGGGAGCACATCGCCGCGTCGCTCGGCGGGCTCGCGGCCTACCCGGACGGGCGTGCCGCGCGGGCTGCGGTGGCCGCGCGGCACGGGCTACCGGTGGAGCGGGTGCTGCTGACGGCGGGCGCGGCGGAGGCGTTCGTGCTGCTGGCCCGGGCGCTGAAGGTGCGTCGGCCGGTCGTGGTCCACCCCCAGTTCACGGAGCCGGAGGCGGCGCTGCGGGACGCGGGGCACACGGTCGGGCGGGTGCTGCTGCGGGAGGAGGACGGTTTCCTGCTGGACCCGGCGGCCGTCCCCGAGGACGCGGATCTGGTGGTCATCGGCAACCCGACGAACCCCACGTCGGTGCTGCACCCGGCGGGCGCGATCGCCTCCTTGGCCCGGCCCGGGCGGACGCTGGTGGTGGACGAGGCGTTCATGGACGCGGTGCCGGGCGAGCGCGAGGCCCTGGCGGGCCGTGCCGACGTGCCGGGCCTGGTGGTGCTGCGCAGTCTGACCAAGACGTGGGGGCTGGCCGGGCTGCGGATCGGCTATGTGCTGGCGGCGCCGGAGACCGTCGAGGAGCTGGAGCGGGCGCAGCCGCTGTGGCCGGTGTCGACCCCGGCGCTGGCCGCGGCCGAGGCGTGTGTGGGGCCCCGGGCGGTGGCGGAGGCGGCCCACGCGGCCCACCGCGTCGCCGCGGACCGGGCCCATCTGCTCGCCGGCCTCGCCCGCTTCGCCCCGGCCGGGCTGCGGGTGGCCGGCCCCGCGCAGGGCCCGTTCGTCCTGCTCCGCCTGCCCCGGGCGGCCACCGTCCGCCGGCACCTGCGCGACCTCGGCTACGCCGTGCGCCGCGGGGACACGTTCCCCGGCCTGGACGAGGAGTGGCTCCGCCTGGCGGTGCGCGACCGCAGGACGACCGACGGCTTCCTCAGGGCACTGGAGCAGGCGCTGCGGCTCTGAGCCGGCCTCCCGCGCCCTCACGGCCCGGCCACGCACCCCGATCAGCCCCGGCGGCGGGCCAGGGCCACCGCTCCCCCGCCCGCCGTCAGGAGGGCGATCGCGCCGACCACGAGGTACGGCGTGGTGGAGCCGCCGCCCGTTTCGGCGAGGTCCTCCTCCGGTTCTCCCTGCGGCTCGAAGGCGGCGGGCGGGGCGGAGGGCTCGGCCGGGGGCTGTGCGGCGGTCCCGGGGCGGGGGGTCCGGCAGGTCGCCTCGGCCAGGGTGACGGTGCCGCCGACCTCGGCGACGTTCAGCTTCCCCGGGTTGACGGACACCTTCAGTTCGAGGGCGGTGGCGGCGGCCGTACGGGCCGTGGTGCGGGTGCTGGAGAGGTCCAGGCGCACGTCGCCGACGCCCGGCACGGCGACGTCGACCGGGCCGCCGGCCGTCAGGGTCACGCGCTTGCCGAGCACGGTCACCGAGCCGGGCAGGGACGTCGTGGCGACCGGCTTCTCGCCGGCCTCGCAGGTGGCCCTGGCGGTGGCGTGATCGAGTTCGATCAGGGACAGCAGCGGCAGGCCGGGGACGTGGAGGCGGGCGTGGGCCACGGTGGTGGTCCCCTCGGCCTTCGTGGCGGTCGCGGTGGCTCTCGCCGCGGCCGCCTCCGCCCGCAGCACGGTGAAGGGCCGGCCGCCGCCCACGGCGTCGAGGGTCGCCGTCAGCGTGGTCTTCCCGGCGCTTCGCGGGGCCCTCACGTCGTTGAGGGAGACGGTGAGGGGGACGTTCACCGACTTGTTGAGCAGGGACACGTCCAGGCCGGTGCGCAGCACGACGGCGCTCGCGCGGCCGTGGCCGCCGGTGGCGTGCGCCGGGCTCGCACCGGTCAGGGCCACAGGCCCGGCGGCGAGGGCCGTGGCGGTCGCGACGGTCGCCAGACGGCGTGCGGGCAGGCGGAAGGAAGGGCTGTTCACGTGGGGACTCCAGGGGAGACAGGCTCGGGACCCGGAAAGAATCGCCGCACCGCGCGTACGGCGTCAGCGAACCGACGCCGCTTCACTCCATCGTGGTGGGACCGTGGATCCTTTCGAATCCCCCGGCACAGGCGTTCCCCGCCCTCACCCGGTCGGCTACCCGACCACGCGCCCGTTCAGCACCACCCGGCGCGGTGACGCCAGCACCCGGACGTCCGCGCGCGGGTCCTCGTCGTAGACGACGAGGTCGGCGGGTGCGCCCTCGTCCAGGCCGGGGCGGCCGAGCCAGCGGCGGGCCGTCCAGGTGCCCGCGGCGAGGGCCTCGACGGGCGGGATGCCGGCGGTGACCAGTTCGGCGACCTCCGCCGCGGCCAGACCGTGGGCGAGGCCGCCGCCGGCGTCGGTGCCGACGAAGACCGGGATCCCGGCGTCGTAGGCGTTCCGGACGGTGTCGTAACGGCGTTCGTGGAGCCGGCGCATATGGGCCGACCAGCGGGGGAACTTGCTCTCGCCGCCGTCCGCGAGCTGCGGGAACGTCGCGATGTTGACCAGGGTCGGCACGATGGCGACACCCCGCTCGGCGAACAGCGGGACGAGGTCCTCGGTCAGGCCCGTGGCGTGCTCGATGCAGTCGATGCCCGCCTCGACGAGGTCCCGCAGGGAGTCCTCGGCGAAGCAGTGCGCGGTCACACGGGCGCCCAGACGGTGGGCCTCGGCGATCGCCGCCTGGACCGCCTCACGGGGCCAGCACGCCGACAGGTCGCCGAGGTCGCGGTCGATCCAGTCGCCGACCAGCTTGACCCAGCCGTCACCGCGCCGGGCCTCCTGGGCGACGTAGGCGACCAGGTCCTCCGGCTCGATCTCCCAGGCGTAGTTGCGGATGTAGCGGCGCGTGCGGGCGATGTGCCGCCCGGCGCGGATGATCTTCGGCAGGTCCTCGCGGTCGTCGATCCAGCGGGTGTCGGAGGGGGACCCGGCGTCGCGGATCAGCAGCGTGCCCGCGTCCCGGTCGGTCAGGGCCTGCTTCTCGGCGACGTCCTCGGGGACCGGTCCGTGCCGGTCGAGTCCCACGTGGCAGTGCGCGTCGACGAGGCCGGGCAGGGCCCAGCCCACGGCGGTGCGCACGTCGCGGGCACCGGCGGGACGGTCGTAGGAGACGCGGCCGTCGACCACCCACAGCTCGTCCCGGACGTCCTCGGGCCCGACGAGCACCCGACCCTTCACGTGCAGCACCGCGCGATCGCTCATGCACCGCACCTTAGTGAGCCCGCCGCCGGGTCTCGACGGGGGCCGGTGGCCGCGGGACTCGGCGCGTGGGGGCGTACGGGCCGCCGGTTACCCTCGTTGCGATCGAACCTGCTGTGAGTGAAGAGAGCTTTGCCGTGACGCATCCGTTTCTGGACCTGGCCCCGCTCGGCGCGGACCGCTTCGCCGCGATCGAGGACCGTGTCGCGCGGCTGATGGACACCCGGCAGGACGTCGTGATCATGCAGGGCGAGGCGCTGCTGCCGCTGGAGGGCGCGATCCGCGCCGCGGCCGGGCCGGGCACGACGGCGCTGAACGTCATCACGGGGCCCTACGGGCAGACCTTCGGCGACTGGCTGCGGGACTGCGGTGCCACGGTGATCGACCTGGCGGTGCCCTTCCACACGGCGGTGACGGCCGAGGAGGTCCGGCAGGCCTTCGCCGAGCATCCGGAGATCGACTTCGTGTCGCTGGTGCACGCGGAGGCGGCGACCGGCAACACCAACCCGGTCGCACGGATCGGCGAGGTCGTGCGGGCGCACGGGGCGCTGTTCTACCTGGACGCCGTGGCGTCGATCGGCGCCGAGCCGGTGCTGCCGGACGCGTGGGGCGTGGACCTGTGCGTGATCGGCGCGCAGAAGGCGATGGGCGGTCCGGCCGGGGTGTCGGCGGTGTCGGTGAGCGAGCGGGCGTGGGCGCGGATGGCGGCCAACCCGAACGCGCCCCGTCGGTCGTACCTGTCGCTGCTCGACTGGAAGGAGCGGTGGATCGACGGCGGCCGCAGGGCGCTGCTGCACGCGCCGGCGCAGCTGGAGATGCTGGCGCTCGAGGCGTGCGTGGAGCGGATCGAGGCGGCGGGTCTGGAGGCCGTGATGGCCCGGCACGCGTCCGCCGCGGCGGCGACCCGGGCCGGTGCGACCGCGCTCGGCGGCGGGCTGGAGCCGTACGTGCACGAGGCCCGGGACGCGGCGCCCGTCGCCACGACGCTGCGGGCGCCGTCCGGGCTGGTGGCGTCGGAGCTGGTGCGGCGGGCGCTGGCGGCCGATCCTGCGGCGCCGCTGGCCGCGGGCGGGGGCGCGCTGGCCAAGGAGATGATCCGGGTCAACCACTACGGCCCGGAGGCGACACCCGGGGCCGTGCGCGCGAGCCTGGCGGCTCTGGGGGCGGCGCTGTCCGAGCAGGGGCTGCCGGTGGACGTGGAGGCCGCGCTGCGGGCCGCCGAGGAGGCGTGGCGGTAGTCCTCGCCCGAGCCGTACCGGGGCACCGTTGTCGGTGCCCCGTGCCATGCTCCCGGCATGACCACCGACACATCCACCGACGGCCCGGCCCTCCCCGACGGCCGCCCCGTGCCCCGTCTCACCGGTGACGAGCGGGCCATGCTGGAGAGCTGGCTGGACTTCCACCGGGCCACGCTGGCGCTGAAGTGCACCGGGCTGGACGACGCCCAGGTACGGACGGCGGCGGCCGAGCCGTCGTCGCTGACGCTGCTCGGGCTGGTGCAGCACCTCGCCGAGGTCGAGCGGAACTGGTTCCAGCGGGTGGCCGGCGGTCTCGCCGTACCGCCCCTGTTCGAGGACGGGACCGGCTACGCGCTGGATCCGGCGCGGGGGCTCGACGAGGCGCTCGGGATCTGGCGGCGGGAGATCGCGCGGGGGCGGGAGCTGTGCGCCGCACTGCCGCTGGACCACATCGGGCGGGTCACCGAGGGGCCGGTGCCCGGCATGGAGGTGAGTCTGCGCTGGGTGCTCATCCACATGATCGAGGAGTACGCGCGGCACAACGGTCACGCCGATCTCCTGCGGGAACGCATCGACGGAGTGACCGGGGCTTGAATTCCACGTGTTATCCGAGACATCCCGCGTGTAAGCTGGCACACAATTAAGAATTCTTTCAAGAATAGCTTCCCGTATTCTTCTGCCCGCTTTTCTCGTTCCTAAACGCGCAGATTCTGAGGACACTCGGCGGGGAAATTCTGGCCACTTCCACAGGGCTTACACGTCTGTGACGCGTTACACACCGTGACCATTTTGCCCGGTAATTCCCGGGCAAAATCGAGCATCTCGCCACCCGATGGCGCGCGGTCTCGCGCTCGCGTGATAACACAGACGGGATCCATACGTAACCCCGATCGGCGATGCAATTTTGCATTTCGCTGGGTAAGTTCAATTTGCATGACCGCCGTACAAGCAGACCTGCAAATCGACCGCCCCACGGTGGCTGACGGAGCCGCACTCTGGCGGATGGCGAAGGACTCCAAGGTTCTCGACGTGAACTCGTCCTACAGCTATCTGCTGTGGTGCCGTGACTTCGCCGCCACCTCGGCCGTGGCCCGTGACGAGCACGGCGAGCCGATGGGTTTCATCACCGGGTACGTGCGGCCGGACACCCCGCACACCCTGCTGGTGTGGCAGGTGGCGGTGGACGAGGCCCACCGCGGGCGGGGACTGGCCGCCGCGCTGCTCGACGGTCTGGTCGCGCGGACCGTGACCGAGCGAGGGGTGACCACGATGGAGACCACCATCACTCCCGGCAACACCGCCTCGGAGCGCCTGTTCACGTCGTTCGCCGAGCGCCACGGCGCGCGGCTGGAGCGCGAGGTGCTGTTCGACACCGGCCTGTTCCCCGACGGGCCGCACGACGCAGAGGTGCTGTACCGCATCGGCCCCCTGCCCCACTGACTTCTTCCCGCCCCCACCCCGCAGACTTCCCCCACGCACCGAGGAGCGATTCGTCGTGACCATCACCCAGCCCGACCTGAGCGTCTTCGAGACCGTCGAGTCCGAGGTACGCAGCTACTGCCGCGGCTGGCCCACCGTCTTCGACCGTGCGGTGGGCAGCCGCATGTACGACGAGGACGGCCATGAGTACCTCGACTTCTTCGCCGGAGCGGGGTCGCTGAACTACGGGCACAACAACCCGGTCCTGAAACGCGCGCTGATCGACTACCTGGAGCGGGACGGCGTCACGCACGGGCTCGACATGTCGACCTCCGCCAAGCGCACGTTCCTGGAGGCCTTCCAGAACCTGCTGCTGCGCCCGCGCGACCTGCCGTACAAGGTCATGTTCCCCGGCCCCACCGGCACCAACGCCGTCGAGGCCGCGCTGAAGCTGGCGCGCAAGGTGAAGGGGCGCGAGTCGATCGTGTCGTTCACCAACGCCTTCCACGGCATGTCGCTGGGCTCGCTGGCCGTCACCGGCAACGCCTTCAAGCGGGCCGGCGCCGGCATCCCGCTGGTGCACGGCACCCCGATGCCGTTCGACAACTACTTCGACGGCCAGGTCCCGGACTTCCTGTGGTTCGAGCGGCTCCTGGAGGACCAGGGCTCCGGTCTGAACAAGCCCGCCGCCGTGATCGTCGAGACCGTGCAGGGCGAGGGCGGCATCAACGTGGCCCGGCCCGAGTGGCTGCGCGCCCTGTCGGAGCTGTGCGAGCGGCAGGACATGCTGCTCATCGTCGACGACATCCAGATGGGCTGCGGCCGCACCGGCGCGTTCTTCTCCTTCGAGGAGGCGGGCATCACGCCGGACATCGTCACCGTCTCCAAGTCGATCAGCGGCTACGGCCTGCCCATGTCGCTGTGCCTGTTCAAGCCCGAGCTCGACGTCTGGGAGCCCGGCGAGCACAACGGCACCTTCCGCGGCAACAACCCCGCGTTCGTCACGGCCACCGCCGCCCTGGAGACGTACTGGACCGACGGTTCGGCGATGGAGAAGCAGACCCGCAAGCGCGGCGAGCAGGTCGAGCAGGCGCTGATCTCCATCACCGAGGAGAACCTGGCCGACGTGAAGGAGTACCGCGGCCGCGGTCTGGTGTGGGGCATGGAGTTCCACGACAAGGCCCGCGCGGGCAAGGTCGCCAAGCGCGCCTTCGAGCTGGGACTGCTCATCGAGACGTCCGGCCCGGAGAGCGAGGTCGTGAAGCTGCTCCCGGCCCTCACCATCACGCCGGAGGAGCTGGACGAGGGCCTGAGCATGCTGGCCCGCGCCGTCCGAGAGACCGCCTGACCAACCGAGCATCACCCATCTAGGAGGCATCGCAGCACCGTGATTGTCCGTTCGTTCAAGGAGATCGAAGGCACCGACCGGCACGTGAAGGCCGCGTCCGGTACGTGGGAGAGCAAGCGCATCGTTCTCGCCAAGGAGAAGGTCGGCTTCTCCCTGCACGAGACGATCCTGTACGCGGGTACGGAGACGTCGATGTGGTACGCGAACCACATCGAGGCCGTCGTCTGCGTGGAGGGCGAGGCCGAGCTGACCGACCACGAGACCGGGCAGACGCACACCATCACGCCCGGCACCATGTACCTCCTGGACGGGCACGAGAGGCACACGCTGCGGGTCAAGCAGGACTTCCGCTGCCTCTGCGTGTTCAACCCGCCCGTGACCGGACGGGAGGACCACGACGAGAACGGCGTCTACCCGCTGCTCACCGAGGAGGTGTGACGTTTCCATGACCGCCATCACCGAGACCACCACCACCGGCATCACCGACCTCTACCCCAGTCGTGGCGCCACCGAGGTGCTCACGCCGCGCCAGGACCCGGTCGTCTGGGGCGCCCCCGACGCCCCGGGCCCGGTCGCGCCGGCCGACCTGCTGTCCTTCGAGCGTGACGGCTTCCTCGCCATCGACGAGCTCATCGGCGCGGACGAGGTCGCCGTCTACCGCGACGAGCTGAACCGCCTGGTGAACGACCCGGACATCCGCGCGGACGAGCGGTCCATCGTGGAGCCGAAGTCCCAGGAGATCCGCTCGGTCTTCGAGGTGCACAAGATCAGCGAGGTGTTCGCCCGGCTGGTCCGCGACGAGCGGGTCGTCGGACGGGCACGGCAGATCCTCGGCTCGGACGTGTACGTCCACCAGTCGCGGATCAACGTCAAGCCGGGGTTCGGCGCCAGTGGCTTCTACTGGCACTCGGACTTCGAGACGTGGCACGCCGAGGACGGCCTGCCGCGGATGCGCACGGTGTCGGTCTCGATCGCCCTGACCGAGAACTACGACACCAACGGCGGGCTCATGATCATGCCGGGGTCGCACAAGACGTTCCTCGGGTGCGCGGGCGAGACGCCGAAGGACAACTACAAGAAGTCGCTGCAGATGCAGGACGCGGGCACGCCCTCGGACGAGGCGCTGACCCGGTTCGCCGCCGAGCACGGCATCAAGCTGTTCACGGGCAAGGCCGGTTCGGCGACCTGGTTCGACTGCAACTGCATGCACGGCTCCGGCGACAACATCACGCCGTTCCCGCGCAGCAACGTGTTCATCGTGTTCAACAGCGTGGAGAACACGGCGGTCGAACCGTTCGCGGCGCCGGTGCGGCGGCCGGAGTTCATCGGGGCGCGGGACTTCACGCCGGTGAAGTGAGCGCCCCCCGGCCGGGGGTCCGGGGGTTGCCCCCGGAAGACACTGCATCGGGGCGCGGGACTTCACGCCGGTGAAGTGAGCGCGTCAGCGGTGAAGTGACCGCGTGACAGAGCTGCCGGGCGGGGCCTCCTCGTGTGGGACGGGAGGCCCCGCCCGGTTTTGTCATGCCGCGAGGACCTCCAGCAGCCGGTCCACGTCGGCGGGCGTGTTGTACAGGTGGAACGCGGCCCGCAGGTTTCCGGCCCGGTCGGAGACCTCGATGCCCGCCCGGCTCAGTTCGCCCTGCCGGTGGCCGAGCCCCGGCACCGACACGATCGCCGAGCCCGGCGCGGGCACCGGCCGGTGTCCCAGGCCGGCGAGCCCGGCGCGGAAGCGGTCCGCGAGGCCGACGTCGTGGGCGTGGACGGTGTCGACACCGATCTCTTCGAGCAGTTCCAGTGAGGCGCGCAGACCGGCGTAGGTGAACAGGGCCGGGCTGACGTCGAACCGCCGTGCGGAGCGGGCGAGTTCCTCGACCGGGCCGTAGCAGCTGTCCCAGGGGCGTTCCCCGGCGACCCAGCCGGCGAGCAGCGGTGTGAGCCCGCCGAAGTCCCGCGGGGCGACGAAGAACGAGGCGCCGTGCGGGCCCAGGAGCCACTTGAAGCCGACGGCGGCGAGGAAGTCGTCGGCGTCGGCCTCCATCGGCAGCCAGCCGGCCGACTGGGAGGCGTCGACGTAGGTGCGGGCGCCGTGTGCCCGGGCCGCCTCCCGCACGGCGGGCAGGTCGGCGAGGCGGCCGTCGGCGGACTGGGCGGCGCTGACCGCGACGAGCGCGGTTCCGGGGCGCACGGACTCGGCGAGCCGCTCCAGCGGCACGGCACGCACCTTGAGGTCGCCGCGCGCGTGGAAGGGGTTCACCAGCGAGGAGAAGTCACCCTCCGCCGTGAGGACTTCGGCACCGGCGGCCAGCGACGCGGCGATCAGCCCGCCGTACTCGGCGACCGAGGCCCCGGTCGCGACCCGCTCGGCCGGGACGCCGGCCAGCCGCGCGAAGGACGCGCGGGCGGCCTCCACGTCTTCGTACAGGGGACCCAGGGGCGTGCCCTCGGCGCGCATCCGCACCGCCTGCTGCACGGCTTCCACGGTGCGCACGGGCAGGAGCCCGTTGCTCGCGGTGTTGAGGTAGGTCTGCTTCGGGGTGAACTCGGCACGGACGAGGTTCTCGAAGGTCTCCATGGGACCACTCTGCGTCCCCGGGATCGCCCCGTCCATTGCCGATTTCTGCGTGATGCCGCGAAGGAGCGCTTATGCATGCGCTCCGAGCTGGGCGTTTCAGGCCTGGGGCACGGCACAGCCGTCCGGGCCGCAGGCGTCCGCGTCGGCGTCGCCGCTCCCGACGACCTTCAGCGGCGAGGGCTCGCCGTACGCCTGGGCCAGGGCCTGGGCGAAGACCTCGGCGGGCTGGGCGCCGGAGACGCCGTATTTGCGGTCGAGGACGAAGAAGGGCACACCGTTCGCGCCGAGCTGCGCGGCCTCGCGCTCGTCGGCGCGGACCTCGTCGGCGTACGCGTCCGGGTCGGCGAGCACCGCGCGCACGGCTTCGGCGTCCAGCCCGGCGGCGGTGGCGAGCTCCACGAGCCGCTCGTCGTCGTCGAAGACGGAGCGCTCCTCGGCGAAGTTGGCCCGGTACAGCAGGTCGAGGAGCTGCTCCTGGCGGCCGTGCTCCTTGGCGAAGTGCAGCAGCCGGTGCATGTCGAAGGTGCTGCCGTGGTCGCGGCCCCGGGTGCGGTAGTCGAGGCCCTCGGCGGCGGCCTGGGCGCCCAGGTTGTCCTCCCCGGCCTCGGCCTGCGCGGGGCTCATCCCGTACTTCTTGGTGAGCATCGTGATCACGGGCTGGATGTCGCCCTTGGCGCGGCCGGGGTCCAGCTCGAAGGAGCGGTGCACCACCTCGACCTCGTCGCGGTACGGAAAGTCCCGCAGCGCCTTCTCGAAGCGGGCTTTGCCCACGTAGCACCAGGGGCAGGCGATGTCGCTCCAGATCTCGACGCGCATGTCTCGGCTCTCTCCAGGTCGTACGGTACGGAGACTCCCTCCGCCGGATGGATGAACGTTCAAGCAGCGTGGTTCATTCCCCGGGCAGGGCGAGTCGCATCCGCAGGTGGTGGTTCCCCGGCCCGGCCGGTTCCGGGAGCCATCCCAGGCGCCGGTAGAACCCCTGGGCCCGCAGGTTGTCCACGTGCACCTCGAGAAGGGCCTCCCGACGGCCGTCGGCCCGCCACTCCTCGACGCAGGCCGCGTGCAGCGCGGCGCCGAGGCCGCGACGCCAGTGACCGGGGTCGACGTGGAACTGGAACAGCGTCACCGTGTCCGCCGGTGCGCCCTCGGGGACGCGGAAGGAGGCCAGGCCGACGATGCGGCCCGCCTCCACGACGCACAGCACACGGCCGTCCGGCCGGGTGAGAGCGCCGCGCCAGGCGGCGGTCCAGTCAATGCCGTCCTGCGGGAGCCCGCCGGGGTAGTACGTCGCCCGGGCCCGCGCGTGCAGCGCGACGACGTACGGGCGCCGGGACGCGGTTCCCCGGCGCGGCCTCAGCTGCCGTCGCGCAGATCGTCCGGCCACGCCGGCCTGAACTCGATGTGGTCGTACGTCACCACACAGCCCTCACCCATCGGGGACTGGGCCATGAAGCCCACCAGCGCCGCGCCCGTCTCCTTCTCGTCGCCGAGGGTGAAGAGGCGGACGAAGGTCCAGTGCCGTCCGTCGCGTGAGGCGTGGAAGGCGAAGGCGCGGCCGGTGCGGCTCACCCGGAGCCATGCGGAACTGCCGTCCACCGTGAAGGAGTTGGCGTCATCGGAGTGGCCCCGGGTCACCACCGTGCAGACGGTGGGGACGTCCGGGGAGTACTCCAGGCAGAGCTTGGCCCAGGCCCGCTCCCCCACGTGGACGTAGAGCACCCCGGCGTCGAAGGCCGCGCCGAAACCGACGGTGACCTTCGCGATCAGCTGGAAGTCCCCTTCGGGCGCCCCGAGCAGCCGGGGCGCGTCGGAGGCGGGGTCCAGCCCCTCACCGGTGGGCGGCACGAACCGGTCCTGCCGCGCCCCGGCCCACCCGGTGAGCACGCCGTCCTCGTAGGACCAATGGGCTTCGGGCCCGTAGCTGCGCAGGCCGAAGGGGAGTTCGGGAAGTATCAGATCCATTCGACCAAGTCTTTCAGCTCCGCCCCTCAGGGGCGCGGGGAACTGCGCGACAAGCCACAGCGAACCGCAAGCCGGCAACCCACCGCGCCCCTACGGCGCTTACCGCTCCAAACGCCCGTTGAACCTACGAGGCAGCCCCAACGGGTTCTCGTCCCGCAGCTCCTGCGGCAGCAGCGCCTCGGGGGCGTTCTGATACGCAACCGGCCGCATCCACCGCTCGATCGCCGTCCCGCCCACCGACGTGGAGGTCGACGTCGTCGCCGGGTACGGACCACCGTGGTGCTGGGCCGGTGCGACGGCGACACCCGTCGGCCAGCCGTTCACCAGCACGCGCCCGGCCAGCGGCGTCAGTTCCGCGAGGATCTCGGCACCGCGGCCCTGCCCGGCGGCCTCCTCCTCGGACAGCTGCACCGTCGCCGTGAGGTTGCCCGGCAGCCGCGACAGCACCGCCTTCACCTCGGTCTCGTCCTCGTAGCGGGCCACCACGGTGACCGGCCCGAAGCACTCCTCCAGCAGCAGGTCGTGCTCGCCCTCGGCGGCCAGCCGGCTCGCCGGGACGGTGAGGAAGCCCGCGCTGACGGTGTGCTCGCCGCCCGCGCCCGGGGTGACCGGGGACTCGACGTCCGGCAGCCCGGCCCGCTCGGCGACGCCCGCGACGAAGTTGTCGCGCATGCGGTGGTCGAGCAGCACCCCGGCGTCGGTGTCGCTGACGGCGTCGGTCAGGGACTTCAGCAGGGCGTCACCGGCGGCGCCGGACGGCGCGAGGACGAGGCCCGGCTTCACACAGAACTGGCCGACGCCCATCGTCATCGAACCGGCGAGACCGGCGCCGATCGCCTCGGCCCGCTCGGCGGCCGCGGCCTCGGTGACGACGACCGGGTTCAGGGAGCCCAGCTCGCCGTGGAAGGGGATCGGGACCGGGCGGGCCGCGGCGGCGTCGAAGAGCGCCCGGCCACCGCGTACGGAACCGGTGAAGCCGGCCGCCGCGACCAGCGGGTGCTTGATCAGCTCGACGCCCGCCTCGAAGCCGTGGACCAGGCCGACGACACCGTCGGGGATGTCGTGCCGGGCGGCGGCGCGGCGCAGCACCTTGGCGACGTACTCGGACAGGGCCGGGTGGTCCGGGTGGGACTTGACGACGACCGGGCAGCCGGCCGCGAGGGCGCTCGCGGTGTCGCCGCCCGCGACCGAGAAGGCGAAGGGGAAGTTCGACGCCGAGTAGACGGCGACGACCCCCAGCGGCACCTTGTAACGGCGCAGGTCCGGGATGGGCGGGGTCGCGGTGTCGTCGGGGTGGTTGATGACGACGTCGAGGAAGGCGCCCTCGTCGACGATGTCCGCGAAGGCCCGCAGCTGGTAGCAGGTGCGGGCGAGCTCGCCGGTCAGCCGGACCGGGCCGAGCGCGGTCTCGGCGTCGGCGGTCTCCACGAGACTGTCCTTGGCCGCCTGAAGCTCCTCGGCGGCGGTGCGCAGGAAGGCCGCGCGGACCGTGCGGTCGGCGAGGGCGCCGCGTGCCTCGTGCGCGGCGCGGACGGCGGTGTCCACCTCCTGGGCTGTGGCCTCCACCGCAACCTGTTCACGCTGCTTCCCGGTTCGGGGGTCGACACTCCAGACTGGTGCTGCTGCCACCGCGGGTCCCTCCACACATGTATTGCCGCAGTACTGGGTCATCCACCAGGGGCGTTCGATATACTGAACGCTGTCTCCGATGATGAATATGCTGTGGAGACTATTTCCCGTCCAACGAAGGGGTCAAGGGCGATGTCGGCTGGCGAGACGGGCGGCGGGGCGCAGGTCAAGTCCGCGGTACGAACGGTTGAACTGCTCGAATACTTCGCCGGACGCCCCGGCATGCATTCCCTCGCGGCGGTCCAGGAGGCCGTCGGGTACCCCAAGTCCAGCCTTTACATGCTGCTGCGCACCCTGGTCGAACTGGGCTGGGTGGAGACGGACGCGACGGGCACGCGGTACGGCATCGGGGTGCGCGCCCTGCTGGTCGGCACCTCGTACATCGACGGCGACGAGGTCGTCGCGGCGGCCCGCCCGACGCTGGACCGGCTCTCGGACGACACGACCGAGACGATCCACCTCGCCCGCCTCGACGGCACCAACGTCGTCTACCTCGCCACCCGCCAGTCCCAGCACTACCTGCGCCCCTTCACCCGGGTCGGCCGCCGGCTGCCCGCGCACTCCACCTCCCTCGGCAAGGCGCTGCTCAGCACGTACTCGGACGAGCAGGTCCGCAAGATGCTGCCGGAGACGCTGCCCGCGCTGACCGAGCACACGATCACCGACCGGGAGAAGCTCATCGAGGAGCTGCGCCAGGTGCGGGAGCAGGGCTTCGCCGTGGACCGCGAGGAGAACACCCTGGGGCTGCGCTGCTTCGGCGTGGCGATCCCCTACCGCACCCCGGCGCGGGACGCGATCAGCTGCTCGGTTCCGGTGGCCCGGCTGACCCCGGCGCACGAACAGCTGGTCAAGGACGCGCTCTTCGACGCCCGGGACCGGCTGACACTGGCCACCCGTAGGCTCTGAGCATGATTGTCGAGCTGCGCGCGGTCCACGACAGCGATCTGCCGGTCTTCTTCCGGCAGATGAACGACCCCGAGTCCCTGCGCTTGGCGGCCTTCACCCCGCAGGATCCGGCGGACCGGGCCGCCTTCGACACCCGCTGGTCCCGGATGCGCTCCTCGCCCGATGTCGTCGTCCGTACGGTCCTGGCCGACGGGGACGTGGTCGGCAGCGCGGGGGTGTACGGGGTGCCGGGCGAGCGCGAGGTGACGTACTGGATCGACCGCGCGTACTGGGGCAAGGGCATCGCCACCCGGGCCCTGCGGGCGCTGCTCGCCGAGGTGCCCGAGCGCCCGCTGTACGCGCGGGCGGCGTCGGACAACGCCGGGTCGCTGCGCGTGCTGGACAAGTGCGGGTTCCGTGCGGTGGCGACGGCACGGGGGTACGCCCCGGCCCGGGGTGCCGAGATCGACGAGACGGTGCTGATCCTGGAGGGCTGAGCGGCCCCGGGGTTCTCCCCCGTCCGGCGGAGGCGGATCGTCGCCGGGCAGGAGGTGCCGGGCACCTTCCCCGCGGGAGCCTGATCGCATGACGCAGTCGATCGCTCCCCCCGCCGTTCCCGGCTCCGCCGGCCGTGCCGGCCGCCCCCGGCGGATCCTCCGTGCCGTGGCCGTCGTCTCCTGCGTGCCCTACCTCGCTCTCAAGGCCGCCTGGATCGCGGGGAGTCACCTCGGGATTCCCGAGGGCAGCCCGCTGCTGGACGACCGAGTGACCATGGCCGTCGTCAACGGGCTGTCGATGCTGCTGGACAGCGCGGTGATCGTGCTCGCGCTGGTGCTGACCCGGCCCTGGGGGCTGCGGGTGCCCGCCTGGCTGCTCGCGTTCCCGGTGTGGGTCGCCACCGGGCTGCTGGCGCCGATCATGGCCGGGTTCCCGGCGCAGCTGGTGGCGCGGGCGTTCGGTGCGGGCGGCGCCCCGTCCGCGGGCCGGGAGGCCTTCCTGGACGCGTGGGTGTTCGCCGTCGTGTACACGGGGTTCATCGCGCAAGGGCTCGCGCTGGGCGGCCTGTTCGTCCTCTACGCGCGGGACCGCTGGGGACATCTGTGGCGCGGGCGGGTGGGGGACCTGCCCGTCGGTGCCCTCGGCCCGGCCCACCGCGCCCTCGCCGCGACCGCCGCCGTGCTCGCCCTGCCGCCGATCACGCTCCACGCCCTCTGGGCCTGCGGTGTCTCCTTCGGGCTCAGCGGGGGCCGGGGCGGTGACTTCCGCGTCCTGGAGGCGCTGTACGTCGTGTTCCTCCTCGCGGCGGTCGCCGGCGCCGGGCTGACGGCCTTCCGGCGCGGCCGGGCGCTGCCCGTGTCGGTGCCGCTCGGTCTCGCCTGGGTGGGCTCGAGTGCCGTGGCCTGCTGGGGCGGATGGCTGTCGCTGGCCTCCGCCGGGGGCGTGGCGGACCTCGCCGACCGCCCCACGCCGCTGATGAACCTCGCCTACGCTGGCCAGATGCTCGTGGGCCTCCTCGTCGCCGCCGCCGGCGCCTACCACTTCGCGGAGCGCTCGGCCGGGGCCGCGCGGCGGGCGGCGTGAAGGCGGCCGCCCGGTCGCTGTTCGGCCGGCGGGCCCGCCTTCGCTGGATCCACCTGATCCTCGGTGGTGCGCTGGCCATGCCGTACGTCCTGGTCGGCTCGGTGGTCATCAGCCCGGCCGTGGGCTCCGCGGACGTCTTCAGCTCGTTTCCCCTCCAACTCGCCTCGTTCGGCCTGGGTCTGCCGCTCGCGGCCGTCACCTCGCTGTTCCCGCTCACCCGGCCGCTGGAGTCCGCCGCCGTGCGCTGGCTGTGCGGGGTGGACCCGGACCGGCTCGCCTTCGGGCCCGCCGCGACGCGGGGCGAGAAGGGCCGTACGGCGGCCTGGTTCACGCTGCATCTCGGGTTCGGCGGGATCGTCGCGGGGATGTCGCTGGCGCTGCCGCCGTTCGCCACCGCCCTGATCGTGCTGCCGGTGCTCGCCGGACTCGACCGCGACCTGCTCGACCTGCCCGAAGTCCTCGACCACGGTTGGGTCCTGGCGCTCGCCCCGGCCGCGGGCGTGGCCTCGCTGGTCGCCCTCGCCGGCTGCGCGGCGGGCTGCGGCGCCCTGTTGGCCCGCTGGGCCGTCCCGCTGCTCGGCCCCACGCCCCGGGAGCGGCTCGCCGCCGCGGAGGCCCGCGCCGCCGACCTCGCGGTGCGCAACCGGCTGGCGCGGGAACTGCACGACAGTGTGGGCCACGCCCTGAGCGCGGTCACCCTCCAGGCGAGCGCGGCCCGCCGGGTCCTCGACTCCGACCCGGCCTTCGTCCGCGAGGCCCTCGCCGCGATCGAGGACACGACCCGCCGTACGGTCGGCGAACTCGACGCCGTCCTGGGCGTGTTGCGCGACGGCGACGCCCCCGGGACGGCCCCCGCGCCCACCCTCGCCGCGGACCTCGACGGGCTGCTGCGCCGTACCCGGGCGGGTGGCCGGCGCGTGACCGCGGCCGTGGACACCGACCCGCGGGCGCTGCCCCCGCTGCTGTCCCGCGAGGCCTACCGCATCGTGCAGGAGGGGCTGAGCAACGCCCTCAAGCACGCCGGTGAGCAGGCCGCGGTGGAGGTGCGCGTCGCGCTGACGGGCGGGGAGCTGGAGATCACCGTGGAGAACCCGGTGACCGGCCCGGCCCCCTCCCGCACCGGTGGCGGCCACGGGCTGCGCGGTATCGCGGACCGGGCCAGGCTGCTGGGCGGCACCGCGACGGCCGGGCCGACCACGGCACACACCTGGCGGCTGCACGCACGCCTGCCGATGAAGGGACCCGTATGACCCGCCCGGCCACCGTCCGTGTCGTCCTCGCCGACGACGAGCGCATGGTGCGCACCGCGCTGCGCGCCATCCTCTCCGCCGAGCCGGACCTGGAGGTGGTGGGCGAGGCGGCCACCGGCGCCGAGGCGGTGTCGGTCGTCCGGGCACTGCGGCCGGACGTCGTCCTCATGGACGTCCGGATGCCGGAGACCGACGGGATCCGCGCCACCGAGCAGATCCTCGCCACCCTGGACGAGCCGCCCCGGATCGTCGTCGTGACGACCTTCGAGAACGACTCCTACGTGTACGACGCGCTGCGTGCCGGGGCCGCCGGGTTCCTGCTGAAACGGGCGGACGCCGACACGCTCGTGCAGGCGGTCCGGCTCGTCGCGCGCACCGACAGCCTGCTGTTCCCGGCGGCCGTGCGCGCCCTGGCGAGCGAGCACGCCCGTACGCACCCGGCACCGCCCACCTGGGTGGCGAAGCTCACCGGACGCGAGCGGGAGGTGCTGGGGCACCTGGCGCAGGGGCTGACCAACGCGGAGATCGCCCGCAGGATGGAGGTCGGCCCGGCCACGGTGAAGTCGCACGTCGCGGCGGTGCTGGCCAAGACCGGCACCCGCGACCGCACCCAGGCGGTGATCGCGGCGTACGAGGCGGGCTTTCTGAACGGCGGATGAGAAATCGGCCCCTCCGGATGAGAAACCAGGACGGACGGGAACGTTCCGCCCGGTGTGGCTCGTCCTCCTGTTCGGAATGAACAAGACGATCAGGCGCGCGTCGGTCTTCGCGCTGCTCCTGGTTCTGGCTCTGCTGGTCAGGGCGACCTGGGTGCAGTTCTACGAGGGCCGGGCGCTGGCAGACGACAAGGACAACCGGCGGAACGCGATCGAGACGTACTCGGCGCCGCTCGGCAACATCATCGTGGGCGGCCGGTCGATCACCGGCTCGGCGCCGACGAAGACGGGCGACCTGAAGTACAAGCGGACGTACACGGACGGCCCGCTGTACGCGGCGGTGACCGGCTACGCGTCGCAGGCGTACGCCCCGACCCAACTGGAGGGCATCTACACCGATCTGCTCAACGGCACGGACAGTCGGCTGAAGTCCGTGATGGACACGCTCACCAACCAGCGCGCGGAGCCGGGCAACGTGGTCACGACCATCGACCCGGATGTGCAGAAGGCGGCCTACGAGGCGCTCGGCGACAAGAAGGGCGGCGCCGTCGCCATCGACCCGAAGACCGGGAAGATCCTCGCGGTGGTGTCGACGCCGTCGTACGATCCGTCGTCGCTGACCGACGCCAACACGGCGGGATCGGCCTGGAAGAAGCTCACCACGGACCCGGACAAGCCTCTGACCAACCGTGCGCTGCGCCAGCCGCTGCCCCCGGGCTCGACGTTCAAGCTGGTCGTGGCGGCGGCCGCGCTGGAGGACGGGCTGTACTCGTCGGTGGACGAGAGGACGGACAGCCCCGACCCGTACACGCTGCCGGGCACCAGCCGTGAGCTGTCCAACGAGAACCCGAACGCGCCCTGCACGAACGCCTCGATACGTACGGCGCTGAGGTACTCGTGCAACAACGTCTTCGCCAAGATGGCCGTGAAGCTGGGCCAGGACAAGGTGAAGGCGATGGCCGACAGGTTCGGCTTCGACGACGACAAGCAGGACGTGCCGGTCCGGGCCTACACGAGCGTGTACCCGTCGGACATGGACCCCTCGCAGACGGCCCTGACGGGCATCGGCCAGTTCGACGTCACCGCGACCCCGTTGCAGATGGCCATGGTGTCGGCGGCCATCGCCAACGGCGGCAAGCTGGTCTCGCCGCACATGGTTTCCCAGATCACCGACAGCGGCGGTGATGTGCTCCAGGACTACGACGACGACGCGGGCACGAAGGAGATCGTCAGCTCCTCGACCGCCGAGCAGTTGCAGTCGGCGATGCAGACGGTCGTGAACAAGGGCACGGGTACGAACGCCCGGGTCCCGGGCGCGACCGTGGGCGGCAAGACGGGTACGGCCCAGCACGGCGAGAACAACAGCCAGGTGCCGTACGCCTGGTTCACCTCGTACGGCAAGTCCGACTCCTCGGGCAAGGAGGTCGCCGTGGCGGTCGTCGTAGAGCAGTCGGACGCGGCCCGCTCGGAGGTCAGCGGCAACGGCCTGGCGGCGCCGGTGGCCAAGGCGATGATGCAAGCGGCGCTCAAGGACTGAACCCCCGGCGCCGATAAGCCGTCTGTACAGACGAGACGGGCCGCCCCCTTCCCCCCGGGGGCGGCCCGTCCTCGTGTCACCGTCCGTCCGGCGTCACTTCGCTCCGAGGAGCTGCTCGATCGGGTCGATCGCGAAGTACACCAGGAACAGCGCCGAGGTCCCCCACAGCAGCCAGTGGACCTCCTTGGCCCTGCCGAGCACGGTCTTGATGACGACGTAGGCGAGGAAACCGGCGCCGATGCCGTTGGTGATGGAGTAGGTGAACGGCATCACGGCGATGGTGAGGAACGCCGGGATGGCGATGTCGTAGCGGTCCCAGTCGATGTGCTTGACCTGGGTCATCATCAGGAAGCCGACGGCGACCAGGGCCGGGGCCGCGGCCTGGAGCGGGACGATGGTGAGCAGTGGGGTCAGGAACAGCGCCAGGCCGAACAGGCCGCCCGTGACGAGGTTGGAGAAGCCGGTGCGCGAGCCCTCGCCGACGCCGGCCGCCGACTCGATGTAGGAGGTCGCGGAGGAGGCGGAGGCCGCGCCGCCGGCGACCGCCGCGGCACCGTCGATGAGCAGCACCCGGCCGAGGTTCGGGACCTTGCCGTCCTCGTCGAGCAGGCCCGCCTCGGCGCTGATGCCGACGACCGTGCCCATGGTGTCGAAGAAGTCGGACAGGATCAGCGTGAAGATCAGCAGGACGACGGTGACGACACCGACGCCGGGGGCGCCGAAGGCGCCGAACAGGTCGAAGTGGCCGATGAGTCCGAAGTCGGGGGCGTCGACGAGCTTGTCCGGCCAGGACGGTGTGGTCAGGCCCCAGGACTTGATGTCGGCGAGGGAGTTGATCACGATCGCCAGCGCGGTCATGGTGACGATGCTGATGAGGATGGCGCCCTTGACCTTGCGGGCGAGCAGTCCGATGGTCAGCAGCACGCCGAGGCAGAAGACGAGCATCGGCCAGCCGGCCAGGGTGCCGGTGCCGCCCAGCTGAACGGGCACGGTGGTGTTCGCGGCGTCGGGGATGCGGCTGACGAACCCGGCGTCGACGAAGCCGATGAAGGCGATGAACAGGCCGATGCCGACGCTGATCGCCTGCTTGAGCGGCTGGGGTATCGCGTGCATGACGGCCTCGCGCAGGCCGGTCACCACCAGCACGCAGATCAGCAGGCCTTCGAGGACGATCAGGCCCATCGCGTCGTCCCAGCTCATCAGCGGGGCGATCTGGAAGGCGACCACGGCGTTCAGGCCGAGTCCGGCGGCCAGCGCCAGGGGCAGGTTGCCGCCGACGCCCATGATGATCGTCATGACCGCGGCCACCAGGGCGGTGGCGGTGGTGAGCTGGACGGCGTCCAGCTGGTGCCCGAACTTGTCCTTCGCGCTGCCCAGGATGATGGGATTCAGGACAAGGATGTAGGCCATCGTGAAGAAGGTGGCGAAGCCGCCGCGGATCTCCCGGCCGAAGGTGGAACCTCGCTCGGAGATCCGGAAGAACCGGTCGACGCTGTTCGCCCCGGCTTCCTTGACGGGTGGCCGGTCGGTGACCTGCTGCGGTTCGGACATGTCGCGTGCTCCTCGGTGCCTGGGTGATCGGTGTGCGGATGCTGGCCGGATTGTGCCCGTCGTGAACCCCGTTCAGGTTTTCTCCGTGTTACGGAATCGAGGTCCGGCCCGCCATACACCGTTCGAAGCTCCGTACGAACCGTTCAACGATCGCTGCTACGCTTCCCGATCTCGTCCGGGTCTCCCCCGGATGATCACATGTCATCTGCATGACAGTCACAGGGTGCCCCGGCCGGGAGCGCCCGCAGCCGCTGCGAGGAGAGGTCGCCCGTGGGCACAGTCGTCGACGACGCCGCCTCCGTGGAGTTCCACGCCTTCTTCGAGCGCCATTACGCCGAACTGTCGCGTCTGGCCCATCTGCTGACGGGCGAGTCGGACACCGCCGACGATCTGGCGGCGGACGCGTTGCTGGCGCTGTGGCACCGCTGGGACCGGGTGCGCGCGGCCGACCATCCGGTGGCGTACGCGCGCGGGGTGGTGGCCAACCTGGCCCGGAGCCGCATCCGCAGTGCGGTGCGCGAGCGGCGGCGCATCGCCCTGTTCTGGTCGCAGCGCGAGGAGAACACCGAGAACCCGGACGTCGCGGGCGTGGTCGACGTGCAGGAGGCGTTGCGCAGGCTGCCGTTCCGCAAGCGCGCGTGTGTCGTCCTGCGGCACGCGTTCGACCTGTCGGAGAAGGACACCGCGCTGGCGCTCGGGGTGTCGGTGGGTACCGTGAAGAGCCAGACCTCGAAGGGAATGGCCGAACTTCAGCGGTTGCTGGGGACACGGGGCGTGCCGCAGCGGATGCAGGTGGCGGTGGGGGCGCCCCGCTGCTCCCCCGCCGTGGAGGGCGTGCGCACCGGTGAGGGCGGAGGGAGGGACCGATGACCATGCGGCGCGACGTGCACGAGGAGCTGCGTACCCGGCTGCACGAGGCGGCCGGGACGCATGAGCCCGACCGGGAGCGCATGCTGGCCCGGATCGAGCGCGGCATGGCCGCTCCGTCCGGTTCCGGCCATCGGGCGACGCGTCCGCCGGTGGTCGGCTGGATGCGGGTGGCCGGTGCGACGGCCGCGGTCGCCGGTGTCCTCGCGGTGGGCGGTTACGCGGTGGCGTCCGCGGTGAAGGAGGAGACCGCCCCGCGGCAGCGGGAGGTGGCGACCTCCGCGACGCCCACCCCGTCCCCGGAGGCGACGAGCCGGGCGCCCGCGTCTCCGGCTCCCGAGGAGCCGGTGCCGAGCAGCCCGCGGGAGCGCCGCGAGACCGGCCAGCCTCCGTCCGGGACGCCGAGCGCCCCGCCCCCCGAGCGGCCGCCCGCCGCCCGCGCCGAGGACGGTCCGCTGTGGTCGGACGGGTCGGTCGACCCGCACAGCAACGACTTCTGGGCGCAGAGCAACATCACCCTCAAGACCCGTGAGCCACTGACCGCGCTGACGGTGCGGCTGAAGGTCGCGCAGACCGGCGGGGTCTCCGACGCCGGCGCCTGGCGTTCCCTGCCCGAGGGGGACTTCACCCTCTCGGTCGCCGAGCGGGACGGCTTCCTCGTCTACACCTGGACCCTCAGGGAAGGCCGTACGGTCCCGGTGGGCGAGTGGGTGTTCGCGGGTCAGTTCGGTCACGCGCGCGGCGGCCGTGACGCGGGTGAGGACACCTACGCGGTGACGGCCGCCGCCGGTGCGCGGCAGCTGTCGGTGGGCGGTGGTTTCGCCGCCGTGGACGACGAATGACGGGGGCGCGCGAAGATTTCCGAACCGGCGGCAACCCTTTCCTGACCGGTGACGACCACCAGGCGCAAGAGTCACCCCCCAGCTGAGGAATCCGTACATGACTGCACCAGCGCAACAGCGCGTCCGCCACCGCCGCCGGGTCACCCTGCGGCGGGCGATGATCGCCGGGGTGTCCGCGTTCGGGATCACCGGTGCGGCGTTCGTCACCACGTCGATGCTGTCGACGGCGGGCGCCGCGTCCTCCTGGCCCGCGGACACGGGCAAGACCCCCGTCTCGAAGACCATCCCGGTCTCCGGTGTGCGCGACGGCGGCATGAAGATGTTCTACGGCACCGGCGCGCTCGGCGGCGGCAGCCAGGACGAGGGCCAGGCCCCGCTCTTCGAGCTGGCCGACGGCGCGGTCCTCAAGAACGTCATCATCGGCACCCCGGCCGCGGACGGCGTGCACTGCAAGGGCAGTTGCACACTCCAGAACGTGTGGTGGACGGACGTCGGCGAGGACGCGGCCAGCTTCAAGGGCAAGTCCTCGTCCGCCGTGTACAAGGTGATCGGCGGCGGCGCGAAGAACGCCGACGACAAGGTGCTCCAGTTCAACGGCGCCGGCACGCTGAACGTGTCGGGCTTCCAGGTGCAGAACGCCGGCAAGCTGGTCCGCTCCTGCGGCAACTGCAAGACGCAGTACAAGCGCACGATCGTGCTCAGCGACATCGACGTGACGGCACCGATGAACTCGATCGTCGGTGTGAACGCCAATTACGGCGACACGGCGACGCTGTCGAAGATCCGCATCCACGGCGACAGCAAGAAGAAGATCAAGACGTGTGTGCGCTTCGAGGGCAACAACACGGGCAAGGAGCCCAAGGAGCTGACGCCGCCCGGTCCGGACGGCAAGACCTGCAAGTTCCAGGCCTCGGACATCAGTTACCAGTAGGCCCCCAGTGACTCCGGCCGGCCCTCGTCCCCCCTTGGGCCCGGCCGGATGCCGGGTGTCCGGCCCCCCAGTCGGACGTCCCGGCACCTCGGCCTTCCGGAGCCCCCCTCCGGTCGGCCGGACGGTACCGGTCGAGCCCCCCTCGGCCGGTCGGCAGGACGCCCCCGCCGTTTCGCACCGGCGGGGGCGTCGCCGTGTCTGCGGTTCCCCGCGGCGCGCCCTCAGTCCATCGTCGTGCCGAGGGTTGTGGATCCGGTCGTCAGGAACGTCGTCGCGGGCAGGGACCCGTCCGCCCGGCGCGCCGCGTACGCGCCGGCCGCGTCCGTCGACCTGAAGGGCGGGGTGACGACGCCCCTGTCCCAGGAGTTGCCGGTGGTGCCGTCGCCGCGCAGGGTGAAGCCGGAGCCGCCGTTGTCGTGCCGCCGCGGACCTCGATCACCGTACCGGCGCCGGCGTTCCTCACGGCCTCGGTGGGCTGGGCCGTGGTGGAGACGGTGACCGTCGTCGAGGCGGCCTGCGCGCCGCCGGTCGACAGCCCGAGGTAGACGCCGCCGGCCCCCGCGGCACAGACCACGGCGGCGACGGAGAACGTGCGGGTCCTGCGGCGGCGTCCGGTGCTCGGCAGCACGGAGCGTTCCCTTCCTGGGGGATCGGGGACGGAAACGGTTCGAAGGGGCCCGCTCCGGCCCGTTCCCGTCCACCAGTCGCCGCCGCACCGGGACGGGTTGCCGCCACCGGGTGTGAGCGCCCCAGGGTTCCGAAAGTTTCGGTAACACCGGCCTCACGCGCACCCGTTGACGCCTCGCGTCCCTCCGGTGAAACTCCGAGGGCTGCCATCCAACAGAATCCCCCACACTCCGACAGGAAGTGTCATGCGCCCCCGCATCGCCCGCACGCTCCTGCTTCCCCTCCTGGCCCTGACCGGCCTTTTCCTGACCCTCCTCACGGCACCGCCCAGCACCGCAGACCCCGGAGCCCCACCCGTGAAGCACAGCAAGTACGCCGGCTATCTCTTCGCCTACTTCACGGGCGAGGGCACCGCCGACGGCGAGCAGATCCGCTATGCCCTCAGCCGCGGCAACGACCCGCTGCACTGGCGGGAGCTGAACGCCGGCAAGCCCGTGCTGACGTCCACGACCGGCGAGAAGGGCCTGCGCGACCCGTTCGTCATCCGCTCCCCCGAGGGCGACAAGTTCTACCTGATCGCCACCGACCTGCGGATGTACCAGAACTCCAGCGGCAGCTGGGACCAGGTGCAGCGGCACGGCAGCAAGTCGATCATGGTCTGGGAGTCCACCGACCTGGTCCACTGGACCGACCAGCGCCTGGTGAAGGTCTCCCCGGACAGCGCCGGCAACACCTGGGCCCCGGAGGCCTACTGGGACGACGAGCTCGACGCCTACGTCGTCTTCTGGGCGTCGAAGCTGTACGCCGACGACGATCCGGACCACAAGGGCAACACGTACAACAAGATGCTGTACGCCACGACGAAGGACTTCCGCACCTTCAGCGAGCCGAAGGTCTGGAACGACCCGGGTTACTCGGTGATCGACTCCACGGTCGTGAAGTACAAGGACGAGTACTACCGCTACACCAAGGACGAGCGGGACCCCAGTTCCTCCAGCCCGTGCTCCAAGTTCATCACCGGGGAGAAGTCCACCTCCCTGACCTCGGCGAAGTACGACTTCGTGGCCGACTGCATCGGCAAGGGCGCCATGGACCGCGGTGAGGGCCCGACGGTGTTCAAGTCGAACACCGAGAAGAAGTGGTACCTGTTCATCGACGAGTACGGCGGCCGGGGCTACGTCCCGTTCGAGACCACCGACCTCGCCTCCGGCAAGTGGACCCCCTCCACGGACTACCAGCTCCCGGCGAGCCCCCGGCACGGCACCGTGCTTCCGGTGACGCAGAAGGAGTACGACCGCCTGCTGGCCGCCTACCCGTCGACGCCCACCTCGGTCGTGGACGCGACGGCGAAGCACCAGAAGGGCTACGCGATCGTCACGGACAGCGCCTCGAAGGTCGTCCTGCCGATGAGGCCGGACGCCGATCTGCGGGGCCTCGCCCCGAAGCTGTGGGTGGGTGAGGGCGCCACGCTGAGCCCGAAGTCCGGCACCCGCCGCGACTTCCGCACGCCGCGGACGTACACCGTGACGGCCGCCGACGGCACGAAGCGCACCTGGACGGTCGAGGCGGTCCGCACCCGCAGCCCGCTCCTGCCGGGCCTGAACGCCGACCCCGACGTGCACTACCTGAACGGCCGTTACTGGATCTACCCGACGACGGACGGCTTCCAGGGCTGGAGCGGCACGAAGTTCAAGGCGTACTCGTCGAAGGACCTGGTCCACTGGAAGGACCACGGCGTCATCCTCGACCTCGGGCCGGACGTGGCCTGGGCGGACAAGTACGCCTGGGCGCCCGCGATCGCCGAGCGGAACGGCAGGTACTACTTCTACTTCTGCGCCGAGCAGCAGATCGGCGTGGCGGTGGCCGACTCCCCCGCCGGCCCCTTCAAGGACGCGCTCGGCAAGCCGCTGGTCGCCAAGGGCGGATCGCTGCCGGGCCAGATGATCGACCCGGCGGTCTTCACGGACGACGACGGCCAGGCCTACCTGTACTGGGGCAACGGCCGCGGGTACGTGGTGCCGCTCAACGACGACATGGTGTCGTACGACGCCTCGAAGGTGCGGGACATCACCCCGGCGAACTTCCGCGAGGGCTCCTTCGTGATCAAGCGGAAGGGCACGTACTACTTCATGTGGTCGGAGGACGACACCCGCAGCGAGAACTACCACGTGGCCTACGCGACGGGACCGTCCCCGCTCGGCCCGTGGACCAAACGCGGGACGATCCTTCAGAAGCGGCCCGAGTACGGCATCCTCGGCACCGGCCACCACTCGGTGGTCAACACCCCCGGCACCGACGACTGGTACATGGTCTACCACCGGTTCGCCCTCAACGGGCCCGGCCTGCCCGGCGGTGACGGCATGCACCGCGAAACGACCATCGACCGCATGGAGTTCGCGGCCGACGGAACGATCAAGCCGGTGGTACCGACCCTGGAGGGCATCAAGCCGGTGCGGCGGTGAGTCTCACAGGACGTCGTCGAGCCAGCTGACGATCTCGTCCTGCATCGTGTCGGTGAAGACGTGGCCGAGCTCCGGCCACGTCTTCGTCGTGATCCGCTCCTCCGCGTGGTGCGCGCGCCAGACGGCACGCAGCCTGTCGTACGCGACCCGCACACCCTCGGCCGGGAACAGCGTGTCGAGGCCGCCGTGGAAGAACAGCATCGGCTTGGGTGCGGCGATGCTCGCCACATCGGGGATGTCGAGGTGCCGGGCGAGCCCGGGGTGGAGCATGTAGTACGCCGACTGCCCGCGCAGCGTGTTGTTCCCGGGCACCATCATCTCCTTCAGCCCGGTCATCCAGCAGACGCTCGCGGCGGCCGCGACGTGGTCGCTGAGGGCGGCGGTCTGCCAGGCCCGGTAGGCGCCCATGGAGAAGCCGACGGCCGCGACCCGCCGGGCGTCCACCCGGTCCAGTCCGGCCAGGAAGGCGGCGGCCCGCTGGTCCTCCCTCGCCATGAGCCCGGCGAGCGAGGAGCCCAGGTGGAAGAGGTTGGACGCCAGGGCCTGCTGCTGGTCGTAGGCGAGCGGGCCCCGGTCGCCCCAGCCCAGGGCGTCCAGGCACAGCACCACATGGCCGCGCCGGGCCAGCTCGTCCCCGACGAACCGTCCGCTGAAGTACGTGTCCGCCCATGACCGGGCGGACGCGAGCCGCGTGTCGTCGTACCAGGGCCGGACGAGTTTCTCCTTGCCGATGTCGAACCTGGCGCCGTGGTCGTGCAGGAGCAGCACCGCCGGGAAGGGCCCGCGGCCGTGCGGGGTGAGCAGGGCGCCGCGGACCCGTTCGTAGCGGGTGTGGGAGACGGTGACGAGCTCTCGCGTGTAGTCGCGCGTACGGCATCGGCCGGTGAACTCCGGCGCGTACGGCGTCCCGTCCTGCCGTTCGACGAGGAGGTGCTCCTCGACGGCTGCCCGGGCGGCCCGCCGCCAGGCACGGACGTCGCAGACCGGGGACCGGCCCCAGGCGAGCGGGAAGGTGAGGGCGTCCTTCAGGGCCGGGTGGAAGCCGGGCAGTGGTCCGTCCACCACGGCCGCCTCCGCCCCGCCCACCGCTCCGGCATGCGGCTGTCCCTTCGCTTCACGGTGCGGCTCGTGCGGGCAGGGGTGGTCCGGTCGGGAGACCGGGACAGGCGCACCTCGTGGCGGGCGCCCGTCCCGGCCCGTCTCGGGGGCGTCAGCGGATACGGCCGGCACCCGCGCGGTGGTCGACGATCGCGGGGACGGCCTTCCCCGGGTCGACCTTGGTGCGCAGGGCCGGCGTCCAGCCGGCGCCCGACTGGAGGGTCTCCTCGGGGATCTGCGCGTTGTGCACGGCGATCAGGTCGGTCTTCTTGCCGTTGACGTAGTTGTCGGTGGCGGTGACCGGGGCCTCCATCCACTTCTTGAGGATCTTCGCCGGGCTGATCCCCTTCGGCAGCGTGAAGGCGTTGTGCTCGGCGACGAGCCGGGACTCCTTGCCGATGCCGAAGCTGTAGACGTAGTCCTGGCCGGCCACGAAGTGGTTGTTGTACGCGTCGACCTGCCCGAAGCGGACACGCGGGGCGCGCTCGACCACCTTCCGGAACAGGTTGTGGTGGAGCGTCACCTTGAGCTTGCCTCGGTCGCCCGCGGCCGTCGACTCGCTGTCGCTGTTGCCGATCATGAGCGTCTTGTCGTGGTCGGCGAACACGTTCCACGAGGCGGTGACGTAGTCGGATCCCCGGACGATGTCCAGCTCACCGTCGTGCTGCTGGTACAGCGCGCCGAAGTACGTCGGCGCCTCGCTGTCGGGGTGGCTGCCGTCGGTGAAGGTGTTGTGGTCCATCCAGACGTGGGTGGAGCCGTAGACGACGGCGGTGTCGTACTCGGAGTTCCAGGCTCCGGTGGAGGTGTCGGTCGGGTCCCACTGCGGGAAGCAGTCGAGGGGGCTCTCGAAGGTGAGGTTGCGGACGATGACGTTGTCGACGCCCTTGATCTGGAGGCTGGCGCCCTTGAAGCCCGCGTTCTTCCCGACTCCGATGATGGTGGTGTCGGCGGGCACGGCGGCCTTGATGGCCCGGTCCTGGTTGTCGGCGGAGGCGCGGCGCAGTCCCTCGGGGCTGTCGGCGGGCTCCTGGCTCAGGTCCTTGTCGAGCCCCCACGTCTCGGGCGCGTACTTCTCGAGGTAGGCGTCGAAGTCGTAGCCGGGAACGGCGAAGGCGTCGCACCCTTCGGAGACCGCGTCGATGGTCCCCTTCACCTTGATGATCCTCGGCGCGCTGCCCTGCGCGGCGAGGGCGGCCTTGAACTGGGCCCAGGTGGTCACGGTGTACACGCGCGCGGCGTCGGCGGCGGCACCGCCGGTGGTCCCGGTGCCGTGGGCCCCCCAGCCGTCTGCGGCGCCGAGTGTCTGCCGGGCGGGATCACGGGAGTCGGCCCCGGCCCCGGCCCCGACGGCGGTGGCGGTCGCGGTGAGGGACAGCACCAGCGCGGTGCAGCCGGCGAGGGCGGCGGCTCTTTTCAGCATGGCATGCTCATGCCATCGAGTTGCGTTCATGATGCGGATCTCCTTTTCGAGGACGGGGGTGCTACGCGGTGGCCTTCGGCCAGGTGATCCAGGACTCGGGAATCGTGTCGTCCAGCCGGCGCACCTCGCCCGGCGCGAGCACCCGGGTGCGCAGCAGCTCCCGCGCGACGAGCCGCGCGACGGCGATCGCGCCGGGCGGGTTGAAGTGCGTGTTGTCCTGCTCGGTCGCGGTCCAGTTGAAGTACTTCTTCGTCTCCTCGACCCCCAGCCGCTGCCACAGCGCGATCGACAGCGCCTGGATGTCGAGCAGCGTCACCTGCTCCTCCTTGGCGAGCGCCCGCATCGCCGCCGGGTAGTCGCGGTGCGTCGGCAACGCCTTGCCCGCTGCGTCGAACTTGCGCCGCTCGACGGACGTGGCGAGCACGGGCCGCGCCCCGCGTGCCCGGGCCCCGTCGATGTACTGCCGCAGGTGGTCCTGGTACGTCGACCAGGGCTCGGTGTACCGCGTGGGGTCCTCCGTCTTCTCGTCGTTGTGACCGAACTGGATGAGCAGGACGTCACCCGGCTGGATCTGCCGCAGGACGACACCGAGTCGTCCCTCGTCGATGAAGCTCTTGGAACTGCGGCCGTTGACGGCGTGGTTGGCGACCGGCCGGTCCTTGTGGAGGAAGAACGCAAGCGCCATTCCCCACCCGGTCTCGGGCGCCGCGTCGGCGTACTTCTGGGCGGCGGTGGAGTCACCGGCGATGTACAGGGTCCGGGTGCGGCGGCCGGTGGCCCGGGCGGTACCGGTCGTGGCGAAGGCGAGAGGAACGGCGGCGGCAGCGGCCGCGGTGACTTGTCTACGGCTCAGTGTCACGACAAACCCTTCTGTCCAGGGGCTTTCAGGGGCGCGGGGGTGTGTCCCGCAGGTGCGCGGCCTGCGGTGACGGGGTGCCGCCGGGGGGGGCGGCCCGTCCGGGACGGCCTGCGGCCCACAGGCCGTCCCGGACGTGACCGGCCGGCTCAGCCCTTCTGCTGGTCCCACTCCGCCTGGGCCTCGTTCAGCTGGTCGGCCATCTTGTCCAGGAAGTCCTTGGCGCTCATGTCACCGAGCAGGACCTTCTGGAAGGCGGGCTCGTTGTCGGCCTTGGAGATGGTGTTCCAGTCCGGCAGGTAGTACGGGAGCTGGACGATGGTGGTGGAGCCGTCGTTGAGGGCCTCGGCGGCGAGCTTGGTCGGCTCGGCCTCGGAGATCCAGGCGTCCTTGGCCGCGTCGGTGTTGGACGGGATGGCGCCGGCCGACTCGTTCCACTTGGAGTTGGACTGGTGCGAGGCGGCGAACTCGATGAACTTCCAGGCGGCCTCCTTGTTCTTGGAGCTCTTGAACAGGCCGAGGCCGTCGACCGGGTTGGAGACCTGCACGCGCTTGCCGCGGGGGCCGGTGGGCTGCGGTATGCCGCGGAACTTGTCGGGGCCGAGCGCCTTCACGTGGTCCTGGTAGGAGCCCAGGTTGTGGTTGAGCATCCCGATGGTGCCGGAGTCCCACTGCGCGACCATCTTGGTGAAGTCGTTGTTGAGGTCGGCGGCCGGCGTGTACTTCTTGTACAGGGCGGCGTACTTCTCCAGCGCCTCGACGTTCTTCGGGTTGTTGAGCGTGGTCTTCTTGCCGCCGGCGTCCCAGAAGGACGTGATGCCGGACTGCCCGTACATCGCGTCCAGTGCCTGTGCGATGGAGCCGGCGCCGCCGCGGATGGTGTAGCCGAACTCGTTCTTCTTGGCGTCGGTGAGCTTCTCGGCGGCGGCGTAGAACTTGTCCCAGGTGGTGGGCGCGTCCAGGCCGGCCTTCTGGAACAGGTCGGTGCGGTAGTAGAGGGTGCCGTTGTTCGCGGAGGTCGGGATCGAGTACAGCGCGTCGCCGCCGCCGGCGGACTTCAGCGACTCGACCATGCCCTTGTTGAGCTTGTCCTTGAGCACGGACTTGCCGAGCCGGCCGTCCAGCGGGTCCAGCGCGTTCTGGGCGGCGAACCCGGCGGCCATCGCCGCGCCGACACCGCCGACGTCCGGCAGGCCGCCGCCCTGGATCGCGGTGTCGACCTTGGACTGGTACTCGGTGGCGGAGATTCCGACGTACTCGACCTTGACGGACGGGTTCGCCTTCTCGAAGTCGGCGATGATCTGCTTCCAGATGTCCGTGCGGACACCGCCGTTGTTGTCCCAGAAGACGATCTTGCCCTTGCCGCTGCCCTCGGCGCCCTTGTCGCCCCCGGCGCCGCTGCCGTCGTCGCCACAGGCGGTCGCGGTCAGGGCGAGGACGGAGCCCAGGGCGACGGCCGTGGCCGCACGCCTGCTTCTGCGGATGCTGCTCTTCATGGGTCGGTTCTCTCTTCTGGATCAGACGGAGATATGAAGTCGTGGGGGGTCAGTGGCGTGCGTGGGGCGCCCAGTTGTCGCTGCCCTTGAGGTAGGCGGTGACGGTGTGCGTCTTCGCGTCCTCGTCGCTCATCTGCGGCCGGTCCGGGGTGACAGCGGATCCCGGGCCGTAGTTCCGGTACTCCGTGAAGCGCGCGTCCTTCCACGAGAAGCCGCTCATGTCGGTCCACGGCGTGGCCTTGATCGCGGCGGGCAGCCGGGTGTCGCGGATCAGCACCTGGCCCACCGCGTTCGGTTCGCCGCCCGGGTGCCAGGGCCTGCCGAGGTGGAAGCTCGCCTCCGGCGCGTCGCTCACGATCTTCGAGCGGGTGATCAGGAACCCGTAAGGGTTGCCCGTCCATGTCGAAGGGGCGGTGATCCACCCGTTGTTGGTCGTCGACCCGCGGTTCAGTGCCTTGATCACGGACCGCTCGATCACGGTCGTCGCCCGCCCGTAGATGAAGTCGACGTCGCCCTCGATGTAGGAGTCGCGGACGTACACCCGGCTGATCACGTTCAGCTTGGGGCTGTCGGTCATCAGGGTGTCCTGGTTTCCCAGGAAGGCGGTGTTCTCGAAGACGATCCGGTCGCCGGTCGTCTTCATGGCGAGGGCCTGCTCGCCCTTCAGCTCGACCGCGGCCTCGTCGAAGTCGTTGCTGAAGGTGAGGTTGCGTGCGGTGACGTCGTTCGCGGCGATCCGCACGGTGGCGCTGCCCGTCGAACCGCCGTACTCGGCCGGGGTGTTGTGGACGACGACGGTGTCGGAGCGGTCGCGTCCGGTTCCCTGGAGCACGATCTTCGGCTTGGCCGCGGGGATGAACACCTTCTCCCGGTAGGTGCCCGGCGCGACCGCGATCGTCACCGGCACGTCGTTGCCGTCGGGCACTGCGTCCACGGCGGCCTGCACGGTCGGGTAGGCGCCCGGGACGTCGAGGGTCACGCCGATCCGGCGCTGCGGACCGGAGTACTTCTTCACCAGGGCGGGCACGGCCCGGGCGGGGTCGAGCCGGTAGTCGTAGAAGTCCCGCGGGTCGAAGGCGGCACCCCACTCGTCGGTCCGCCCGCTCGTCCGCCTCAGGATCGATCCCCGCTCCACCAGCTCGGCGGTGGCGTCGGCCTGGTAGGGGTGCTGGACCCGGTCGTAGTAACCGTTCTCGATGACCATTCTGGTGCGGCCCCGGGACCAGTTCCCGTAGGTCCACACGGGGTCGCCGTCGGCCACCTGCGCCGAGACGTAGTTGTTGTAGAGGTGCGCGTAGGCGCAGTTGTCCGCCGAGGGATTGCGCTGCTTCGTGCCGGTGAACCAGTTGTGGTCGATGGTGATCTGCGTCTGGACGTTGGACGTCCAGCCGATCCCGAACGCCTTGTTGTGGTTGCTGAACTGGTTGTAGGAGACGGTCACGTACTGACTGTCCTTGCGGATGTCGAGCAGGCCGTCGCCCATGTGGGTGAAGCGGTTGTGGTCGATCCAGACGTGGTGGACGGCGTCCATCTGGATGGCGTCGAAGTCGGAGGTCTTGCCGTCCCAGTCGCCTTCGACGTAGGAGTCGCGGATCGTCAGGTTGCGGATGATGACGTTGTGCGTGCCGGGGGCGAGGTGCAGTTCGCCGTGGACGATCTCGCCGGTGTCGCCGACGCCGATGATCGTCTTGTCGGAGGCGACGACGATGTCCGAGCCGAAGGGCTCGACGGCGACCGACCCCGCCACCCGGATGACGTACGGCTCCTCGGCGGCCGCGTACTTCGCCAGCGAGGCCTGGTCGGTGACCGTGACGACCTTGCCGCCGGCACCGCCCGTGGTGCCTCCGGCCAGCGAGGCGAAGCCGTGGGCCTGGTCGGTCCAGCGGGCGGCCGCCGCGGAGGGTGCGGCACGGGCGGGTTCGGCTGCCCCCGCCTCCCCGGTCGCGCCCAGTCCCAGGGCGGCGACCAGGCCCGCTACGGCGGCCAGGGCGGCACCCGGTCTGGGCAAGCGCTTGCTACGGAAGTGCGTCATTGCGGCTCCCAACAGGCGTGATGGGCGTACGGATGCGGTGGTTACAGGTCGGTGATCCGGAAGTGCGTGAACGTGGCGGCACCCGCGTGTCCCGACCCGACGGGCGCGAGGGCGAACAGGCCGAGCAGGGCACCGACCCAGCGCCAGGGGGTGGCGGCGAACACGGGGCCCGAGGGGCACGGTCCGTCGCCGAGGTCGTAGGAGAAGCGGCAGCGGGCCCCGGCGCCCAGCTCGATGCGGAGCCTGACCCGCCCCTCGGGCGCGGGGCGCGGGTGCGCCGCGTCACGCTCCCGCTCGGCGACCCCCTCGGCGAACCGGTGCACGAGGTGGACCGTGCCGTCGGCCCCGCGCTGGAGGCCGATCCAGCCGAACGCGTCCCCGAGCACCGCGAGTCCGGCCCGCGCCCCCGGCTCCTCACTGTGCAGGCGCAGCTCCACCTCGACGGCGGACGGGACACCGGGCAGCCGCTGGGTGAGGAGGTTCGGGAGTTTGCGCAGGTCGTGCGTGTCGGCCGAGCGGACGCAGGTCAGCCGCAGTCCGTCCCCGGAGTGCTGGGTGGCCCAGCCGGGCCGCGGGTTGGCCGTCCACTGCCACTGGCGGCCGTACCGTCCGCCGGGGAAGTCGTCGTCGGTGGCGGGCGCGGCGGGCGGCTGCGGCGGCAGGGCGGGGCGGCGGTGTTCGGCGACGGGGGCGCCGTCGTCCCCGAGCACCGGCCAGCCTCCCCCGGGCTCCCAGCGCATCGGCTGGAGGTGCACGACCCGGCCGTAGGGGCCGCGCTGCTGGAAGTGCAGGAACCAGTCCTCGCCGGACGGAGTGCGCACCCAGCCGCCCTGGTGGGGGCCGTTGACGTCGGTGTCCTTCTGCTCCAGGACGATCCGCTCCTCGTACGGCCCGAAGAAGCCGCGCGAGCGGAAGGCGCCCTGCCAGCCGGTCTCCACGCCCCCGGCCGGGGCGAAGATCCAGAACCAGCCGTCGTGCCGGTAGAGCTTGGGGCCCTCCAGGGTGAACCAGCCGGGTATGCGGTCGGCGTCGACGATCACCTTGCCCTCGTCGAGGAGCTCGGTGCCGTCGGGGCTCATCCGGTGGCCGGTGAGGCGGTTCTTGACGCCGGAGCGGGACTTGGCCCACGCGTGGACCAGGTAGGCCTCCCCGGTCTCCTCGTCCCACAGGGGGCAGGGGTCGATCAGGCCCTTGCCCGCCTTCAGCAGGTGCGGACGGGTCCAGGGGCCGCGGATCCGCGGGGCGTTGACCTGGAAGAGGCCCTGGTCGGGATCGCCCCAGAAGATCCAGAAGCGTTCGTCGTGATACCGCAGCGAGGGAGCCCAGACCCCGCAGTCGTGCCGCGGCCTGTCGAACTCGGCGGCCGGTTCGAGGCGTTCGAGGGCGTGTCCGACCAGGGTCCAGTTGACCAGGTCCCGGGAGTGCAGGAGCGGCAGGCCGGGGACGCGGCCGAAGCTGGAGGCGGTCAGGTAGAAGTCGTCGCCGACGCGGACGACGTCCGGGTCGGACCAGTCGGCGTCGAGGACCGGGTTGCGGTAGGTCTCACCGGACTCGGGGGTCACGGGCTCACCGCCTTGCGGACGAGGGCCGCCGCGGCGTCCCGGTCGAGACGGCCGTCGGCGACGACGGTGACCACCCGGCGCACCACGGTCCCGCCCGGCGGGACCGGCAACCGCTCGTCGTACGCCAGACAGGACCCGACGCCCGGGTACTCCCGCGTGCGCACGAACCACGGGTCGCGCCGGGTCTGTTCGGTGGCGCCGGCGAAGACCAGCGTCCAGGTGCCGCCCCGCAGCGCGAGCCAGTCGGCGGGGCGGCCGTGGACCTTCTCCTCGCCGTCGGCCCGGGCCGTGAAGACCTCCGGCGCGGCGGACTCCTTGCGGGCCCGCCAGAAGAACCCGCCGTAGGCCGCGCCCGGGCGCCCGTTGGTCGCGGGGCTGCCGATCGACAGCGGGTCCCCGGTGACGTTGGTGAGGGAGAAGGTCAGGTCCAGCGCCCAGGCCTGGTCGGTGAGTTCGCCGGCCGCGACCGTACGGCGCTCGCGCAGCAGCTCGCCGCCCGCGGCCACCCAGCGCAGTTCCTGGACGAAGCCGTCCGGGTCGCGCAGCTGGAAGGCGACGTGCCGCTGCGAGCCGTGGTTGTCGAGCTCGGTCGGGCCCTGGTCGCGGACGTAGGTGCGCCCGCCCCAGAAGTTGAACCCCTCGACGTCGGGAACGGCGACACCGACGCCGAGGTGGTGTGCGTGGTCGGCCGGGGCGAGCTCGGTCACGGCCGTGCCGGCCAGGGTGGTGACGGGGTGCAGGTAGGGGCGCGGGGAGAGCCGGGCCGGCAGCTCGGGCCGGGTGACGTACCGGCCGACCGGCCGGCCCGCGACGCGCAGGACCGCGGTGTCGTTGCTGGTCATCGGGTGCTCACCTCGTTCGACAGGTGCGCCCAGGGGGCGCCGAGCTCGGAGTAGAGGGAGAGGGTGTCGGCGGACGCGGCGACGAGTCCGTCGATGCCGGGCACGACCCGGCGGTTCTCGCCGGGGATGCGGTGCCAGGCGGTGTCCGGCAGCGGTGCCGGGTCGGGAGCGGTGCGGACGGCCTCGACGACCTTCATGAAGGCGCCGGTCTCGTCCGGCGGGACCAGCAGGTCCGCCCCGGTGGTGAGGTGGTCGACGAGGTTCTCGAGCAGGTCGGTGCGGCCGTGCTCGGACTCCCGCGGGCCGTGTCCCGCGCGCTGGAGCAGCACGCGGTCCTGCTTGTACCAGAAGGTGATCCGGCCGCTGCTGCCGTGCACCAGCACGTACGGCTCGTCCGCCTGCTCGGCGCACAGGGTCGCGGCGACGGTGACCGGGTGACCCTGCGCGGTGGTGACACGGACGCAGGAGGTGTCGTCGGACTCGATGGCGTTGGCGCGCAGCAGCTCGGTCTCGATGCCGGTGACGTCCTCGGCGCGGGTCGTGCCGCCCAGGGCGAGGGCGGTGGCGACGGCGTGGGCGAGGGGGTTGGTCAGCGCCCCGTCGATCACGTCGACGCCGTTCAGCCGCCGCTTGCCCGCCCAGGGTGCCCGGCGGAAGTAGTCCTCGTCGCGTACCCAGGCACCGGCGCCGCCGAGTCCGACCAGGTGCCCGATCGCTCCTTCCCGCAGCAGTTCGCGGATGGCGGGCAGGGCGTGCGAGCCCAGTGACTGGAAGCCGATCTGGCAGACCACACCGGCCGCGGCGACCCCGTCGGCCATCCGGCGGAACTCGGCGTAGGAGGGGGCGGGCGGCTTCTCCAGCAGGAGGTGCACGCCGCGTTCGGCCGCGGTGAGCGCCAGGTCGGTGTGGGTGGGGATCGGTGTGCAGATCACCGCGACCCGGGCGTCGGTGGCGTCCAGCAGGGCGCCGAAGTCGGCGGACTGCTCGGGAGCGCCCAGGTCGCCCAGTTCCTCCTCGGTCAGCGGCGTCAGCTCGCAGATACCGGCGAGCCGGACGAGGCCGTCCTTCTGGAGACGGCGGATGTTCTCCAGGTGCCAGCGGCCGTGGCCGCGGGCGCCGGCGAGGACGACGGGCAGGGGCGTGGTCGGGGATGCGTTCATGGCGTCGATCATGCGTCCGGTCACGGGATCCTCCCGGCCCCCGCGCCGCGGGCCACCGCCCGGTCGGCCTCCCGGGCGCTGTCGATCGGCCCGTGCAGGGTGGGCGTCCAGCCGACGTCGGCCGTCAGATCGCGCTCGCTGCCCGAGTTGTAGGCGTTGTGGATCGCGAGCAGGTCGACGGGGAAGCCGTTGAAGAGCGTGCCGCTCTGGTGCAGGGCGCTGCCGTTCCAGCTCTTGACCAGGTCGGCGACCTCCACGTGGCCGGGCGCGTGGAAGGCGTTGTTCTCCACGTACATCCTCGACTCGGTGGAGACGCCGAGGGAGTAGCGGTAGTCGTCGCCGGTGATGTCGTAGCGGTTGTTGTACACGTGGACCTGGCCGAAGCGGACGCGTGGGGCGCGCTGGACGACGGATGCGAAGGCGTTGTGGTGCAGGGTGACGCGGAGCTTGCCGCGGTCGCCGGTGGCGGTGTCGCCGCTGCCGATGAGCATCGCCTTGTCGTGGCCGGCGAAGCGGCTCCAGGACACCGTGACCAGGTCGGAGCCGTTCGTGATGTCCAGCAGGCCGTCGTGGCGCAGGTAGTTGCGGGCGAAGTGGGTGGGTTCCTTCGCGTCCGGGTGGCCCTTGTCGCTCAGGGTCACGTGGTCCACCCACACATGGGTGGCGCCGGTGAGCCAGATGTTGTCGTAGGCCGTCTTCCAGTCGCCGAGGCCGCCGGTGTTGGGCTGCCAGACGGGGAAGCAGTCGTAGGCGTCGCGCACGTCGAGATTGCGGATGATCACGTTGTCCGCGTTCCTCACCTGGAGGCTCGCGCCCTTCAGGACGGCCGAGTCGCCGAGGCCGACGAGGGTGGTGTTCGAGCCGACGGGCAGCACGATCCGCTCGGCCTGCCGGGCGGCGGAGGCCTGGCGGGCCTCCTCCTGGGGGCCACTGGGCTTGGCGGAGCCCCAGGTGCGGGGGTCGTAGGCGGCGAGGTACTTCTTCAGGGCGTAGCCGCCGGTGGCGTAGTCGGCGCAGTCCAGCCGGTCGCCGTCGTCGTCGGTGTTGGCGTCGATCGTCCCGGCGATTCTGATGATCTTCGGGGTGTCGCTGCCGCCGTCGAGGGCGCGGACGAGTTCGGCCCGGTCGGTGACCGTGTACACGTGGTCGGTGTCGGCGGCCGCGCCTCCGGTGGTGCCCGCTCCCTCGGCGGCCCAGCCGTCGTGTGCGGGAAGGGTGTCGCGGCCGATGTCCCGGGCCTCGGCGTGCGCGGGCAGGCACAGCACGCCCAGCAGCCCCGCGGCGACGGCCAGGTGTCTGCCCCTCATCCCTTCACCGCCCCCGCGCTGAACCCGGTGATCAGCCACTTCTGGATGAAGGCGAACACGATCACCACCGGGACGGCCGCGATGATGCCGCCCGCTGCGAGCGCGCCCAGGTCGACGCTGTCGGCGCTCATCAGGGAGTTGAGGCCGACGGGGATCGTCTGCTTGTCCGGGTTGTTCAGGAACATCAGGGCGAACAGGAAGTGGTTCCAGGAGTGGACGAAGGCGAACGAGCCGACGGCGATCAGACCGGGCCGCAGCAGCGGCAGCACGACGATGCGAAAGGCCGTCAGGCGGTTGCATCCGTCGACCCAGGCCGCCTCCTCCAGGGAAGGCGGCACGTTCTTGATGAAGTTGCTGATGAGGATCATCGACAGCGGCAGCTGGAAGACCGTCTCGGCGAGGATGACGCTGCCGAGCGAGTTGATCATCTTCAGCTCGGCGAAGATCTCGAACAGCGGGACCAGCAGCAGCGCGCCCGGCACGAACTGGGAGCACAGCATGCCCAGCATGAACAGCCGCTTGACCTTGAAGTCGAACCGGGCGAGGGCGTAACCGCCGGCCAGCGCGACGAGCGTCGTCATGATCAGGGTGGCGACGCCGACGAGCACGCTGTTGGTGAAGTAGGTGCCGAAGCTGCGCTCCGTCCAGACCTTCTCGAAGTGGTCGAAGGTCATCGGCCAGGGCACGAGCGAGGTCGAGCCCGCCGGGCGCAGCGAGAACAGCAGGATCCAGTAGAAGGGGACCAGGGTGAAGAGCAGGTAGATGCCCAGGGGCAGGTAGATCTGCCAGCGGGGTGCCTCGTCCCAGGTGCGGTGGCCCTTGGCGGGGCGCGGCGGTTCGGGGGTGTCGCGCACCGGGGCGGGGGCGGTCTTGGTGGCTTCCTTGACGCTCACTTGCCCTCCCCTCCGAACTTGCTCAGCCGCAGGTAGACCATCGAGCAGAACAGCAGGATCACGAACGCCACCGTGGTCAGGGCCGACGCGTAGCCGAAATTGTGGGCGTCGACGGATGTGTTGGCGATGTACAGCGGCAGGGTGGTCGTCTCGCCCGCGGGCCCGCCGCCGGTCAGGGTGTAGAGCAGGTCGACGTTGTTGAACTCCCACACCGCGCGCAGCAGCGTGGACAGGATGATGGCGTCCTTCAGGTGGGGCAGCGTGATGTGCCAGAACTGCTTGAGGCGGCTGGCGCCGTCGACCTCGGCGGCCTCGTAGAGGTCCTTGGAGACGGACTGCAGGTCGGCGAGGATGAGGATCGCGAAGAAGGGCACCCCGCGCCACAGGTCGGCCACGATCGCCGCCGGGAACACCGTCGAGGTGTCGGACAGCCAGCTCGTGCCGTAGGAGCCGATGCCCATGTCGGCGAGGTAACGGGTGATGCCGGTCTGGGAGTTGTAGAGCAGTACCCAGATCGCGGAGGTCAGGACGCCGGAGACGGCCCACGGGGAGAAGACCAGGGCGCGTCCCAGACCCCGCCCCACGAAGGTCTGGTTGACGATCAGGGCGAGCGCGAGGCCGAACAGCAGCTGGAGGCCGACCTCGACGACGACCCACTTGGCGCTGAAGACCAGCGTGTCCCAGAAGACGGGGTCCTCGGTGAAGGCGTGGACGAAGTTGTCGAAGCCCGCGTAGCCGTTGCGCCACGGCTTGGTGGGGTTGTAGTGCTGCAGGCTGTAGTAGAAGACGCTGATGACGGGGTAGGCGATGAAGCCCAGCATCAGCAGGGCGGCCGGCGCGATCAGCAGGTACGGGAGCCTGCGCGGCGTGGCGGAGGCCCGGCGCCGCCGGGGTGGCGCGGGCGGTTTCGCCACGGCTGCGGCTTGGGCCATGACTGTTCTCCGATCTCAGTACGTCGTGGTACGTCGGTGCGTGCCCAGGAAGCGCTTTCTCCCCGGGCAGGGTCGTGCCGGGTCGTGCTGCGGAGCGAAGGCGGTGCGGTGGGGCGTGGGGCGTGCTGTCAGCTCGCGTACGGGTCCTGCACCGTGCCGGGCCGGGCCAGGAACTCGAAGTCGCAGCCGGTGTCGGCCTGCGTGATCTGCTCGTTGTAGAGCGCGCCGTAGCCGCGCTCGTAGCGGGTGGGCGGCGGGGTCCACCGGGCCCTGCGCCGCTCCAGTTCCGCGTCGTCGACGTGGAGGTGGAGGGTGCGCGCCTCGACGTCGAGGGTGATGCCGTCGCCGGTCCGTACGAGGGCGAGCGGTCCGCCGACGTACGACTCGGGCGCGACGTGCAGCACGCACGCGCCGTAACTCGTGCCGCTCATGCGGGCGTCGGAGATCCGGACCATGTCCCGTACGCCCTGCTTGAGCAGGCGGTCGGGAATCGGCAGCATGCCGTACTCGGGCATGCCCGGTCCGCCCTTGGGCCCGGCGTTGCGCAGCACCAGCACGCTGTCGGCGGTGATGTCCAGCCCGGGGTCGTCGATCGTGCGCTGCATGCTCTTGTAGTCGTCGAAGACGACGGCGGGGCCGGTGTGCTTGAGCAGGTGCGGCTCGGCGGCGATGTGCTTGATGACCGCGCCGTCCGGGCAGAGGTTGCCGCGCAGGACGGCCACCCCGCCCTCGGCGGCCACCGGGTTCTCGCGGGTGCGGATCACGTCGTCGTTGTGGACGACGGCGCCCGCGAGCTGCTCCCGCAGCGTGCCGTTGACGGTCGGCCGGTCCAGGTGCAGCAGGTCGGTGACGCGGGAGAGGAACGCGGGCAGGCCGCCGGCGAAGTGGAAGTCCTCCATGAGGTACGTCCGGCCGCCGGGCCTGACATTGGCGAGGACCGGCACCGTTCGGGCGATGCGGTCGAAGTCGTCGAGGGTGAGCTCGACCCGGCAGCGTCCCGCCATCGCGATCAGGTGGATGACGGCGTTGGTGGAGCCGCCGAGTCCGAGCACGGTGGTGACGGCGTCCTCGAAGGCCTCGCGGGTGAGGATCCGGGACGGCCGCAGCGCGGTCCAGGCGAGCTCCACGGCACGGCGCCCGGAGGCGGCGGCCATCCGCTCGTGCCCGGAGTCGACGGCCGGGATCGAGGAGGCGCCCGGCAGCGTCATGCCGAGGGCTTCCGCCGCCGCGGTCATGGTCGACGCGGTCCCCATGGTCATGCAGTGACCGGGGGAACGCGCCAGTCCGCCCTGGAGTTCTCGCAGTTCGCAGTCGGTCAGGTTGCCCGCGCGGTGCTCGTCCCAGTACTTCCACATGTCGGTGCCGGAGCCGAGGGTCTCACCGCGCCAGTGGCCCGGCAGCATCGGCCCCGCGGGCACGAAGAGCGCCGGCACGTCGGCCGAGGCCGCGCCCATGAGCAGCGCGGGCGTCGACTTGTCGCAGCCGCCGAGCAGCACCGCCGCGTCGACCGGGTACGACCGCAGCAGCTCCTCCGTCTCCATGGACAGGAGGTTGCGGTAGAGCATCGGGGTCGGCTTCTGGTACGTCTCGGAGAGCGTCGCGACGGGGAACTCCAGCGGGAAGCCGCCGGCCTGCCAGACCCCCCGCTTGACCGCCTCGGCCCGCTCGCGCAGATGCACGTGGCAGGGGTTGATGTCGGACCAGGTGTTCAGGACGGCGATCACCGGGCGGCCCCGGTACTCCTCCGCCTCGTAACCGAGCTGGCGCATCCGGGCGTTGTGCGACCAGGTGCGCAACTGGCCCTCGACGCCGTACCACTGGTGGCTCCTGAGGTCCTCGGGGGCGAGCCGGCCGGTCATATCGACCACCCCGCGGCGATCGCGGCGACCTCGGCGCGCTGCTCCTCCCGGAGGATCCGGCTCGGCGGACGGACCTCGCGGCGGCACAGCCCGAGGGAGGCGAGGGCCTCCTTGACGACGGTGACGTTGTCGGCGGAGCCGCCCGCGGCACGCAGCTCCTCGAAGCGGCGGATCTGCTCCCAGACCTTCATCGCGGCCGGGTAGTCGCCGGAACGCAGCGCCTCGATCATGTTCAGGGAGACCGCCGGGGCGACGTTCACCAGCCCCGAGGTGAAGCCGGTGGCGCCCGCCGAGAAGTAGGAGGGGGCGTAGGGCTCGGCGAGTCCCGCGACCCACACGAACCGTTCCAGGCCGGCGTCCCGGGCGAACGCGGCGAACCTGGCCGCGTCCGGGACGGCGTACTTCACGCCGATGACGTTCGGGCAGCTGTCGGCGAGTTCGGCGAGCCGGGCCCCGGTGAGCTGCGCGTTGCGGATGTACGGCACGACGCCCAGCTCGGGCACGGCCTCGGCGACGGCGCGGTGGTAGTCGACCCAGCCGGCCTGGGAGACGTACGGGTGGACCGGCTGGTGGACCATCACCATCTGCGCGCCGAGTTCCCGGGCGTGCCGGGCGGAGGCGACGGCGGTCGGGATGTCGTGTCCCACGCCGACCAGGATCACGGCCCGCTCCCCGGCCTCGTCGATCGTCAGTTCCGTGACCAGACGGCGCTCTTCGGGGGTCAGGGCGTAGAACTCGCCGGTGTTGCCGTTGGGGGTGAGGGTGGTGATGCCCCCGTCGAGCAGGCGGCGCAGCAGGGCTCGGTGGGTGTCCTGGGCGACGGAGCCGTCCTCGGCGAACGGGGTCACCGGGATCGCCACCACGTCGGCCAGGGCCGCCCGCTGGGTCTCGAACGCCACGCTGCTCATTGCTGACCTTCCTGTTCCAGTCCTGCCTCGGGAAAGGCGCGCCGCACGAAGGACGCGATGTGGGCGTGCAGGGCACGCGCCGCGCCATCGGCGTCGCCGTCGAGGGCGAGCCGCAGGATCTCCCGGTGCTCGCCGGCCTCCCGCTCCCAGGAGGGCGAGGCGGCCCAGGCGACGGCGGAGACGAGAGCGGCCTGGTCGCGGACCTCGTCGAGCATCCGGCCGAGCAGCGGATTGCCGCATGGCAGGTACAGGGAGCGGTGGAACTCCCGGTTGGCGAGGGAGCGTTCGGCGGTGTCGGTGGCGACGTCGGCGCGGGTCAGCGCGTCACGGGCGGCGTCCAGGGACGCCCCGCGCTGCACGGCCCGGCGCAGCGCCTCGGGCTCCAGCAGCAGCCGTACGTCGTAGACCTCGCGCGCCATGTCCGCGTCCACCAGGCGCACGGTGACGCCCTTGTACTGGCTCATCACGACCAGGCCGGTGCCGGCGAGGGTCTTGAGCGCCTCGCGCACCGGGGTCTTGGACACCCCGAACTGCGCGGCGAGCTCGGTCTCGACCAGCGCCTGTCCGGGGGTCAACTGCCCGGTGAGGATGCGGTGTTTGATCCCTTCCAGCACGTACTGCGTGCGGGAGGGGATCGGCGTGGGCACAGAGGTCATGCGCGCCTCTCGGATCTCGCGTCCCGGGGGATCGCGTATCGGATCTCGCGTATCGCGTCTCATATATGACGTACGAAGTACGACGCGATGACGGTAGGAGGGCGCGTGGGGTTCGTCAATGCTTTCGACAGAGGAAGGTGAAATCGCTTTCTACGAAGTGCCTTCTGGGGTGATGCGTTCGGAGGTGCCGCCTTCTGGCGTGGTGCGTCCCGGCTTGGTGCTCCCCGTTCGGTGCTCCCGGCTCGGGTGTGTCCTACAGGGCGCGCGTCCAGCCCGGGTCCCGCCCGCTCAGCCCGATCGCGCGGTCGAGCAGGGAGGCGTCCGCGTCGACGGCGACCACGGGGCCGAAGACGGCCCCGCGCTGGGGGTCGTCGGCGGAGGCGGCGAGGAAGTCGTGGCAGACCCGGAGCGCGGCCGGGTCCGGGGCATAGGCGCTCCTAGCCACCCGGGCCGCTACGCGGCCAAGGCCTACGGCCCCGTGAGGGCGGCTTCCGCTCCGCAGCTCCGGGAGCGCAGCGGACGGAGCGTGCCTGGCCGGTCGCGCGGGCCACATCCCACCCGTGGACGACCAGTTCGTCGACGGCGACGAGGCCCGCGACCTCGCCGGGCAGGTCGACGCCCCCGGCCCTGGTCATACCGGTCCAGGCGGCCGGGTCGCGCCAGGCTTCGCCCAGGCCGGCGAGGACCTCGGGCAGCTCCTCGCGCCAGCCGGGCGCGAGGTCGGGGAGCGCGGAGTCCGGGCTGGTGTCGGTCGTGGCACCGAGGTCCTTGCGGGCCGCGTCCCGGAAGGCGGCGGCCAGCCCCGCCAGATGGCCGAGGAGATGGCGCACCTCGTACTTGGGGCAGGGCGTCGGATCGGCGAGCTGCGCGTCGGTGACGCCGGCGACGAGCCGCGCCAGGGCCTGCGTCTGGGGCCGGAGGTCGAGGGGCGCACCGGCCGTCTTGGTGGGGTCCGTCATGGGGCTGCTCCTTGGGAGTGTCGTCTCGGGAGGTAGACCGACACCGGCCCCGGAACTCATCCCCCGCCCGGGCCCGGACCGAGGAACCTGCCCGATCCGCCGCCCGGGGCCTCAGCCGCACGATGGCCGGGCATGACGACCAAGACGACCCGGCCCCTGTCGCGCGTCCTGCGCGACCGCGACTGCGGGCTCTGCCTCTCCGGCGTGGTGGTGTCCGGCTTCGGCACCTCGGCGCTGTGGCTGGCGTCCGGCGTGTGGGTGAAGGACCTGACCGGCTCGGACGGGATGGCCGCGCTGTGCATGCTCGCCCTGTGGCTGCCGGCCCTGGCCGGACCGCTGCTGGGCACGCTCGCCGACCGGGTGCGCCGCAAGCCCCTGCTGATCGGCGTGAACCTGCTCCTGGCCACGCTGCTGCTCGCCCTCGTGAGCGTCGACACCCCGGGCGACCTGTGGCTGCTGTACGCGGTACTGGTCGTGTACGGCGTGGCGGGCGTCGTCCACGACGCGGCCGAGTCGGCGCTCGTGGCCGGCGCGGTCGACCCGTCCCTGCTGGGCGACTTCAACGGCCTGCGCACGACCGCCGCCGAGGGCATGAAGCTCCTGGCCCCCCTGGCGGGCGCTGGCCTGTACGCGGCGTACGGCGGCGCCGGTGTCGTCGTCCTGGACGCGGTCACGTTCGTGCTGGCCACGGGCCTGTACGCGGCGCTGCGCGTACGGGAGGACCCGCCCGGGCCGCCCACCGGAACCGGTCGCCCGCGGACCGCCGAGGGCGTCCGGCACCTGTGGGCGCACCCGGTGCTGCGTCCCCTGGTCCTGGCGGGCGGCGCGACCATGCTGTGCGCCGGTGTGAACGGGGCGATGGTGTACGCCGTCGTCGAAGACCTCGGGCACTCCCCCGCGTACGCCGGTGTGCTGTACGCCGTGCAGGGCGCCGGTTCCGTCGCGGTCGGCCTGCTCTCCGGCGCCGCCCTGCGCCGCCTGGGCGCACGGCGCTTCGCGGCGTCCGGCATCGCCCTGCTGGCCGTGGCGGTGGCCCTGCGGGCGGTGCCGTCGGACGCGGTGGCGCTGGTGTGCGGCGCGGCGATCGGCATGGGGCTGCCCGCGGTGCTGATCGCCGCGCTGACGTCCGTGCAGCGCGAGACGCCGAGTGCGCTGCTGGGCCGTGTCACGGCCACCGCGCACACGCTGGTGTACGCGCCGAACGTGGTCGGACTGGCCGCCGGGGCGGCCCTGGTCACACCGGTGGGCCACCGGCCGGTGCTGGTGGCCCTGGGCGTCGTCCTGCTGGTGACGGCGGCCGTGCTGCGGTCGCCGTCCGCCGGCGGGTCGTCGGCTGGGGCGGGTGTCAGCCCGTCTTCTCGCCCTTGACCCACGTCCCCTTCCGCAGGGCCGGGACACTCAGCGCGAGGGCCAGCGCGGGGACGAGCGCGTACCAGGCGAGGCCGTGGTTCGGCCCCGCCCGGTCGACCAGCCATCCCAGGGCGAGGTACCCGCAGCCGATCATCAGGGACTCCACGAACGTGATGATGGACAGCAGACTCGCCCGGTAGCGGGAGGGGACCCCCTCGTTGAAGACGTTGTCCACGACCACCGCGGTGATGTCCGGGGCGCCGACGGCGAGCAGGAACACAGCGACCGTGAGCCAGGCCAGGCCGAGGCTGGTGAATCCGAGTGCGGCCACGAGCACCAGCAGGGTCAGCGGCACGAGCAGGTGCACGCCCAGCCGTTTGTCCGCCCGGTCCGCCAGCAGCGGGGCGAAGCCGCCGATCAGGTAGCCGGCCGACATCACGACACTGACCAGGGAGGTGGCGACGCCCTGATGGCTGAGGGTCTCCTGGGTGAAGATGAAATACGGGGTCGTGGTGGCGTGCATCAGAGCGGACACCACGACCAGCGAGGCCAGCCGGGGGGTCAGCCGGCGGATCACGGCCGCCTTGCCCAGCTTGGCGTCCGGCCGTGCGGACGAAGCGGCGGGGTCCGCGGAGGGCTGTTCCGCCGTGTCGTCCACCGGCTCGTCGGCTTCGTCGAGATCCGCGGCGTCCTGTCCGCGGACCTCGGGGACCCGGGTCAGCAGCACCGCCGCCGCGAGCAGCAGGGCGCCCGCCGAGGCCAGGTAGACGAGTTCCCAGGAGAGCTGCTGCAGGCTGCCTCCCAGCGCGATGGCCAGGGCCATGGTGGTGGCGCCGAACGTGGCGTACCGGGACTTGACCTTCACGTAGTGCGTCTCGGCCCCGCGGCGCCTGAGGAGGTCGTAGAGCAGGGCGGTCTCCGCGCCGGAGACACAGGCCATGCCGATGCCCTGAAGCGCGAAGAGCACCACGAACGCGGCGTACCCCGAGAGCGTCACCTGGCCGATGAGGCAGGCGCCGATCAGCGCCTGTCCGATGACGATGCTCGCCCTGCGGCCCACCCGGTCCGCGATGAACCCGGTCGGCACCTCGGCCAGTGCGCTGACGATGTACAGCAGCGTCTGGAGCACGGCGATCTGCGCTGCGGAGAAACCCTGGTGGACCAGGTAGAGGACGAACACCCCGCGCTGGAAGAGGGAGTTCGCGAGCACCGCGTACAGGTAGAAGGGGCGCGACACGCTCCTCGCCACGCGCAGGGACGACGGGGGGTCGCCCGGCTCCCCGGTGTGGTCCTGCGCGAGCTCGGCCGAATCCGTCGTCAACGCACCGTCTCCAGTCCCGATGAGGCCCCCCGATCGGCGAGCAGCGACTTCACCCGCAGATACGCGTCCCGGTCCGGGCCGTCCTCGCTGAACGCGCCCGCGACCAGGAACGGAACGATATCGGGAGACAGTCCGTCAGACGAGCCGAGATCCTCGTACATGCGGACGGCGCCGGCGGCGAACAGCGCGGGAACCGCGTCGTGCCGCCAGAGCCGGGGCAGGACGAGGGAGGCCTCGAACCCGGTGCACGCTCCCTGGTACGCCGTCTCCCCCGCGCTCTCGGCCGCCGTGAGCACGCTGATGGGGCGGCGTCCGGGGCGGAAGGGGTGGTCGTAGGACGAGGTGCCGCCGAGTATGCCGTCGGCCATGATGCGGGCGATCAGCGGGCTGTTGTGGAATCCGTCGCGATAGGTGCCGGTCGCGATGTGCAGCCCGTCCAGGGGCCCCGGGCCGATCAGGGGGAAGGTGTCGAGGGCGACCGGGCGGTTGCCGACGCGCCACTGCTCGATCTGCGCGAAGGCGAAGTCGTTGTTCAACTGGTCGATGGCGCACTGCAGGAGGAAGTGGCTGAGGCCGGCGGAGGGGCGGGTGCGCGGGGTCGCGAAGACCACGTTGGTCGCACCGACGTAGTCACGTCCACCGGGGAACGGGACGGCGTGCAGTCCGCAGGAACCGGCCCGGTTGACGGTGCGCACGACATGGCCGAACTGCCCGGCACCGAGCCGCTGGGTGACGGTGGCGATGCCGGTGCCGGAGAAGACGGGCTGGACGTCGTGCGGGCCGAGCACGGTGTCGAGCAGGGGGGTCGTGAACGCTCCGGCGGCCACCATGATCGTGCCCGCCGGGATGTGTGTGCCGTCCTGCAGGGTCGCGCCGGTCACCCGGTCGCCGTCGCGGGTGAGCGCGGCGACGGGCTGGTCCACGAAGCGCACACCCCGCGCGACCAGGGCCGCCCGGAGTGCGTCGTAGACCGCGCCGCTGTCGACCGCGTTCTCCGCGGGGAGGAACAGGGCTCTCAGGGGCCGGGCGGTCGGTGTGGGGTCCAGGCCCGCGATACCGCGCGGGCTGATGAGCTCGTGCGCCTCCCCGTACTTGGCGGCCGCGTCCAGCATCGCGTCGAAGTTCTCGGAGTCCAGGTCACCGGAGACCGCGTTCTCGATGACGACGGTGCCGGAAACGGTGTGCGGCCGGTCGTGTCCCGACACCTCGCGGATCAGGTCGAGCCAGCCGGGCCAGAGTGCCAGGGAGTCCCGGCACATCTCGAACTTGGCCCGCGAGGCGTCCGAGGCCAGCGTGTACTTGGTGATCTCGGCGAAGCAGTTGAGCATCGCGCCGGATGCCGGGGTGGCCGCGCCCTCCCGGTCCCGCGGCCCGATGACGGTGACCGAGAGGGAGGCGTCCCTGCGCGTCAGCTCCAAGGCGGTGGAAAGGGCGAGGACCCCGTTGCCCACGATGGCTGTGTCTGGCGTGGTCATGTGCCTGGTCGTCTCCTCGACTGGGTGGTGCGGTGGGTGGGCGTTCGACGGCCGAAGCCGTGCGGGGTCGTCAGGACGCGGGTCCGGCGGGCTCGATGTCGACGCCGGTCACGAGCAGCGTGGGTCCGCCGTCTCCCACGGGGACCTCCTGGCCGTACTTGACGCAGGCGGCCGGGCTCCCCATGGCGAAGTCGTCGCCGATACCGCGGATCGCGGCCAGCGCGGCCGTGACGTGTCCGGTGACGACGGCGTCGGACACCGGCTCGGCGACCACACCGTGCCGGATACGGCGGACGTCCACCGCGCCGAACGCGAACGTGCCGTCCGCGTGCACGCGTCCGCCGCCCAGCCGGGCGACGTGGAAGCCGTGGTCGACGGACGCCGTCAGAGCGGCCGGGTCGTCCGGGCCCGGCGCCACGTACACATTGCTCATGCGGGTCGCGGGCGGGTGCCGGAACGACTGCCTGCGCCGGCGTCCGGCGGCGTCGAGGAAGGCCGTCACCGTGCCGTCCCGGACCAGGTGTTGCGACCGGGCGGAGGTGCCTTCGTCGTCGTGGGTGAAACCGCCCCAGCCGCCGGACAGCCCCGGGTCGTCGGTCAGGTGCAGCCCGTCCGGGCCGATCCGCTCGCCCTCGCGCCAGGCCACCCCGGCCAGCCGGCCGGCGGCGACGTCGCCCTCCAGCGGGTGCCCGAGGAGTTCGTGGACGAGGACGCCGCTGGCCCCGGCGGCGATGACGAGCGTGACGTTCCGCTCGGCGACGGGCCGGGCCGTCGTCTTGGCCGCGGCGGCGCGGCCCGCGTCCCGCCCGACGCGGACGATGTCGAGACCGGTTTCCCAGACGGCGAGGTCGCGGACTCCGGCCTTGCGGTATCCGACCACCGGGCCGCCCGTGCCGTCGGTGACGGCCCGGCAGGACACCAGGTGCCGTCGCTGCGCCGGCTCCAGGTGGGCGAGCCCCGGTCCGAGCCGGAGGAAGGCCCGGTCGGCTCCCGCGTACGAGACGGACACCGAGGCGGTGCCGTGTGCGGCGCGTACAGCCGCCGAGCGGGCGGCGCGCAGCAGCTGAGCCGACGGCGCGGGGGCCGCCCCGGTGCCGTGTGACCGAAGCAGGCCGGTGGCCCGCAGCACCGTGGCGGCCAGGTCGTCGGTGCCGGACCATGTGGCCCCGGCACGGTCGGCGGCGGTGCGCAGCCCGAGCCGGAGCGCTTCGCCGGACAGGCTGTTCAGGCCGACGTATCCCTCGCCGTCACGGTGGCGTACCCGCACGGCGAAGCCGACCTGCTCGTACGGCTCACCGGTGACGGTCCCGCCGTCCGGGACGAAGCACTCGGCGCCGCGCACCCGCTCGGCGAAGAGGTCGATCCGGACCCCGGCCCTGTCCTCCGTCTCCCGCAGCCGCTCGGCCAGCTCCGCCAGGCCGGGAGGGGCGCCGGGCGCACCGGCACCGCCTCGATCAGCGGTGGGCGGTCGCGAGGGCACCGGTGTGATCATCGCTTCCATGGGCTGCCACGCGCCATCCGTGCTCGGGGGACCATGCGCGGACGAAGCCCGCCATCCGGTAGGGGGTCGCCGTTTCCACCATCACTGCCAGGGATTCCGGATCCGCCGCATGCGCCGCGTCGGCGGAGGCCCGGCTCACGAAGGCGAGGTCCTCCTGGCGTACGTCGGCGCCGGCCAGCTCCGCCAGGAAGACGATCTGCCGCCGGGTGGCGAGGTCGAAGGCAGCGGCGGCCGCGGCCCGGATCTCCGCCAGCGTGCCGGCCGGGACGGTGCGCAGCAGGGCGGCGATGGCCTTCGTGGAGTTGGGGTTGATGCCGGGGTCGTGGCGGCGCAGCACGTCGGCGAGGTCGAGCTGTTCCGGGGCCGGTGTCTCGGAGGGGTGCCCGACCCGCCGGTAGCCGGCGCGGAGGTGGAACGGGAAGAGCCGGCCCAGCGCCGACTGTGCGAACAGGATGCGCTGTCGCGGTACGGAGCCCGGTTCCGTCCCCGGCCACATGCGCCCGTTCAGGGAGAGCCCGCGGAAGGCGGGGTGGACGATGACACGTTCCTGGCACAGGACGGACTCGTTGATCCGGCGCAGCGTGGGCAGGGCCTCGAACTCGCGGGGGAAGGGCCGGCAGAAGACCTTCACGGCGACGAGCAGGCCGCGCACGCGGACGGTGCGCACCTCGGTGACGAGGTTCTCCCAGTCGATCCACCGTTCGTCCTCGGCGCGGTAGTGGTAGTCGGCCAGCCGTTCGTAGTCGGCGCGCTCTCCCGCGCTTTCGGTGAACTCCTCCTCGATCCACCGCTCGACGCGCTCGCCGGGCTCGTGGGCGCCTGTGGTGCGGCCGACCGTGCCGTCGAAGTCGAGGCGGATGTGGTCGTCCGGGCAGAGGAAGTCGTGCAGATCCTCGTGGGCGGTGGCGACCACGGCGTCGATGTCCAGGAAGCGGCAGGCCCGCTGGAAGTTGTGGGCGATGACCTTGGCCGTGGTGCGGTCGAGGTTGGAGCAGAACTCGTCCACCGCGATGAGTCCTCGTCCGCCGTGGGCGAGGCGGGCCAGGGTGAGCCGGTGGAACTGCCCGTCGGACAGGTGCTCGGGCCGGGACATCATCAGGCGGGGTTCGCCGAGGCCGAACCTGCCGAGCCAGGAGACCGTCTCCTCGACGTCGCTGTCGAAGAGATCGACGACCCGGTCCGTGGGACCGATCGGCGGGAGGTCCGCGACGGTGCGCACCTCGGTGTGGCGGCACAGTTCGCGCAGCAGGCTCGATTTGCCGGTGCCGCTGAACCCGGTGATCAGGGTGATGCCGCGGGGCGCGACGGTGACGGGCTCGAGGGCCACCGTCTCCTCGGCGGTCTCCACGCCGAAGACCTCACGCAGGTGCCATGCCCGTTCGGACAGCGGGCCGTCCTCCCGCCGGTGCCGGACGTGAAGGGTCAGGCCCTGCGCGGGCGGGGAGCTGTTCAACGCCACGTTGTCTCCTCATACGTCGACGAGTTCCCCAGGTCCACGACGAACCGGGCGTTCAGGGAGCGCGTGGGCCGTTCCAGGATCACGCCGTTCAGCCACTCGCCGGCCATCCAGGCCGCGGTGACGGTGTTCACCGGGGCGACCGAGGCGCTCATGATCGGATCGGCGATCGCGCTGCGGGCGACAGCGGCCACGGCTTCCATCTCCTGGGCGAAGGCACGGTGCGCGGCGGTGTCCTGCGGCCTCAGCAGCGGTCCCACGGCGGCCTCGTCGAGCCCCGCCGCCGCGAAGAGCACCGAGCCGCCCCTGTCCCGGGCGAATGCGGCGAGAAGGGCGGCCAGGGTGCCGACCGGCCGGTCCGCGCAGCAGAACAGGGTCCACTCGCCGGGGCCGGACGGCGCGAGGCCGTCGATCGTGTCCCGGTCGACGAAGACCGGCGCGGTGGTGATGTCCGCCTGCGGGTGGCGCTCCAGCAGGAAGTCCCGCAGGGCCTGTGCCTTGGGCCGGCCGAGGTCGGCCTGCCGGTAGGTGAACTGCCGGTTGAAGTTGGTCACTTCGACCACGTCGTGATCGACCAGCAGCAGCCTGCGCACCCCCATGGCGCACAGGTGGGTGGCGACGATCGCCCCGGTGCCGCCGCAGCCCACGACGACGGCCTGGTGCCGGCCGATCCGTTCCTGGGCCGCGTCGGGGTCGGTACCGGTGTGCGCGAGCCAGCGGCGCTGTTTGGTGTGCGCGTCGACGGTGTCGGCACGCGGGAGCGGCACGAGCAGGTCGCGGGCGGCGAACGCCGCCAGCAGGGTCTCCTGCCCCGGGGTGAGCGCCGCGCCGGACACGGGCCAGCGCAGCCCCTCGGTGAGCTGTGCGGCCCACTCGCGCAGCGTGCGGTCCGCCCCTTCGACGCTGAAGCCCCGCTCGCCGAGCACCAGCAGCCGGCCGGCGTCTCCGGCGGCGAGGTTCGTGCCCGCGCGCAGCATGACACCGGCGGGGAACCGCAGGCGCAGCGCGGACGGCGTGGTGTGCCGCGGTGAGGGGGCCGGTGTCCGGCCGGTCCCGGGTCCGCCGGCCGGCGGCCCGCCGGTCACAGGCTGGTTCGTCATGACCACTCCCAGGGGGCCTTCGGCTGCCGGGCGAGGAAGATGCCCGGGACTTCGGCGAGGGGAACGCAGAGACTGTGGCGGGCGAGGATGCCGTCCAGTTCCGCCACGGCCGCGTCCAGGGAGCCGGGTGTCTGCGGGGCGCTGTCGTAGGCCCGCAGCACGTCCAGATAGGTCTGGAGCGCGTCATGGGTCCGCAGCGCTTCGAGGAAGACCAGGCCCCGGTGGACGCCGAGCGGGTCGGAGCGCAGGCCCCGGAAGAGGTTGAGGCGCAGGTCGGCGGGACGGGAACGGTTCTCGTACCGGTCGGGTACGAGTTCGGCCCGGATGCCCGCGGCCGCCAGCATCCGCGCTGCGGCGCGGGCGAGTTCGCGGTTGGGGTAGTACGTGTCGTAGGCCAGCCGGTAGCGGGCGCGGGCCGGGGTTCGTGAAGGGGGTGGGGGTGCGGTTGCGGGGGCCTGGCCTCGCACGGCATCGCGGAGCGCCCGGTCGAAGTCCCCTACGGGCAGGAACCCCTGCCGCGGGAGCAGCGGGGCGGGCAGCAGGGCGCCGGTGCCGGGGGCGGTGAGCGCGTCGCGGATGGCGTGGCGGTCCTGCTCGGCCTCCGGTCGCAGCAGTTCGCCCTCGAAGCACAGCGCCACGACGATGCCGGTCCGGCGCACCCGCAGCGACGGATGACCGGCGAACTCGGCGACCCGGTGCAGCGGGAAGGCGGTGTCGGAGGTGACGTCGAGGCGCCCGGCCGTGAAACCCTCCAGGTTGCGCTCAGGGCTCTTCACCCGGCGCAGCACCACCCGGGAGGGACCGCTGTCGGTGTGCGGGGTCCTGTCGAGGACGATCGTGCGCGGCGCGGTGCGCACGATCCGGTACCGGCCGACTCCATCGTTCCGCCCCCGGTAGGGGGCGAGTGCCGGCAGTGAGGTCAGCTGGGGGAAGCCGTGGTCGGGTTCCCTCAGCCGTACGTGCAGGTGGTCCCCTCTGCCGCCGACCTGTTCGACGTGGCGCAGCCAGTAGCCGGTGACGGTGGCCGAGGCGGCCGCGCGGTCCAGAGCCCGCACGTAATCGTCGGCCGTGACCGGGCTTCCGTCGGCCCAGTGGGCACCGGGGCGCAGGGCGAAGTCGTGGCGGCGTCCGTCCGCGGAGCTGTCGTAGGACCGGGCTCCCATGGGCTCGGGCCCGTGCGGCCCGGGGGCGACGAGGGGGCGCGTGGTCAGGGCGGCGACTTGCAGCCCGCTGTGGTCGCACCAGCCGGGCTGGTCCAGCGTGCCCGGCATGGAGTCGAACGCCGCCACGCACGTGGCGGGTTCAGCGCTCACCGCTCGGCGCCTCCGTCGCACCGGTGTCCTTGGTGTCCCAGTCCAGCAGGGCCCGCTCGTACTCGCGCAGTTCACCGGTCATGCCGCGCACCCATTCCAGCTGTCGGGCACGGAACTCCGCCTGCGCCAGTTCGTCGTGGCGGCCCGCGCCGTCGGCCCAGGCGCGGACCTGGGCGTTGCGCGCCTGCCTCAGGACGGAGAGCGGCTCGGTGAGGCGCGTCTCGAACTGTGCCAGGAACGACAGGAGTTTGCGCTCCTCGACGAAGTTGGCGGTGAGCATGAGGTTGCGTTCGGGGTTGCGGACCTCGTGGTACCAGTCACCGGGGATGTAGAGCGTGTCGCCTGCGCGCAGGGTCACCTCGTACAGCGGGTCGGCGGTTTTGCGCAGCACCTCGTCATGGGTGCGCTCGGACCACAGGCTGTCGTCGGCGCGCAGGGCCCGTCCCGCCTCGGGGGTCACCAGGCGCAGTTCCTTGCTGCCGTCGAGGACGGCCAGCCAGGCACTGGTGGAGAAGGTGTCGCAGTGCAGTCCGGTCGAGCAGCCGGGCTCACCGAAGAAGATCCACATTCTTCCGAAGCGGACCTGTTCCGGGAGCCGGTCGATCCAGTCGTCGGAGAAGAGTTCGGGAATGCTGAAGTCGTCGAGGAGTCCGGGGCAGTCGCGAACGAAGTTCCATTCGGCCAGATACCGCCGGTCTCGAGCGAGAGAGCCGTCCGCCGGGATTTTCTCCCAATACTCCAGGAATTCGGCCAGCCCGTCGTCGGAAACGGTGTATTCGTATTCGGATCCGGCCGGGTACTCGCGTACCGGGACCCGAATTTTGCCGTACTGGCGGCGGAAATGGTCCGCGGTCCAGAGTTTGCGCGCCGGCCATTCGTCCTGGAGGCCGCGGATGACCACCGGCCCGTCGATGTCCTCCAGCGTGGTGACGGCCGAACCGTCCAGCACACGCAGGGGTGTGGGCGTAATGGGTGCCACGCGCGACGCTCCTCGGATAGCTGAACCGGTTACCGGGCGACGTCCGCACATCCGCTGCGGGAAGTGGAACTCCCCGCAGCGGACGCACGGTCCCGAAATCAGCAGCGGCGGGCGAGACCCGCCACCATCGCCGGGCTGCTCAGGTCGGTGATGCGCAGCTCGATGCTCTCCCGCGCGCTCACCCGGTCCTGCTCCTGAACCGGCTTCGGGGTCAGTTCGGCATTCTTGGCGCTTTCGACCTTCCGCGTCTTCTCCATGGGTTCCCCATTTCTCGTCGCACGAATGTCACTGGACGCCGGGTCAGTACCAGACCCCGGTGTGAAGGAACTTAGACGACGACTGGATTCCATGTCTGCGACACCAATACCATGGCGACGGAATGGCCGATTCTCCCACTGCCGGTGACCAAAAAAGAAGACATGGCTCGCCGATCCGGTTGAAGTTGCCACGACCGGGGAAAGATCGCGAGAATGCCCTTTCAGCTATCGAGCACCGCGAACGGATGGCTCCGTTCGCTGACGTCACCCATTTTCGTCACGGAGGGTTCGTCCGTGACGTTGACCGATCCCAACAGACGTTGAAAAAGGCCCTGTTGCATTTTACGGCCGGTGAACTCCCCACACAGCAGGGCCTGTTGACGGACTGGACGCCACCTGGACCGCCCGGGGAGCAGGACACCCGGATGTGGCTGCGCGGCGGACGCACCGGCGTGTGCGCGGCCACCTGGACCCGCACCGGCGTTGGAGCCGAGCGCGGGCCGACGACCTCCGGTACCGCCAGCACCACCTCGGCGGACCGGGTACAGGGAACCGGTCCGAGCCGGGGCGCGACGAACGGCGCGCCGCCGCGCACGCACTGACCGGACCGCCACCCGCCACGGCCCCCCGCACAGGCCGACGAAAGCCTCCAGCACCGCCTCGGCAGACCGGGTACACGGAACGTCCGAGCCGGGGCGGGACGGGCGACGCGTCACGCGCACGCCCTGACCCCGGACCGCCCGGCCCCGGCCGTTTCGGAGCCCGGCCGTCAGGCCTTCAGCGTGCGCAGCGCCTGTGCCGCGACCGTCAGGTCCTCGTCGGACGCCAGACCGGCGTGATAGAGCCGCAGTTCCGTGGCGCCGAGCTCCCGTGCCCGGGTCGCGTCGGCGGCGAGGGTGCCGGGGCTGCCGCCCATCCCGGCGACGACGGTGAAGTTGGCCGCGATGACGGCGTCCCGGCGGCCCTGCCGTGCGAACGGCGTCAGCGTGCCGGTGCCGCCCGCGCAGGGCACGACCACACCGTCCACGACGGACAGGATGTGCGCCGGGTCGACTCCGGGGTTGGCGCCGACGTGGTACGAGACCGGGTCGGCGTGCAGCAGCACCTGGAAGCCCTCCGGCGCCGCCGCCCGGACCGCGGCGACGGCCCGCTCCTGGAGGGTGCGGGCGGTTTCGTCGCGGTAGGCGCGCGTGGTGTGCGCGAGGGTCTCGCCGAGGAGCTTCTCGATGCCGGGCCAGCCCCCGTCGGAGGGGGCGCCCTGCCACACCGGCTCCAGCGCGGCCCGTACGGCGACCGCCAGCTCGTCGGCGTCCAGGCCGTGCCGCCCGTAGCCGTCCCGGCAGGACGGGCAGAAGCACAGCGCCATCAGGTACTGCCCGGCGTCCCCGAGGCCGACACCGCCGGTCTTGTCGTGGGCGTGCAGATGCTGCAGGCCGTACCAGCCGAGGGACTCCAGCTCGGTGCCGCGCGCCCCGGGCCTGACGGCCGCCTCGGCCGCCAGGTCGGTCAGGTACGTGCGCGTGGCGGGCTGCGCGATGCACGGCGCCCAGGGGTAACGGTCGCCGTAGGCGTTGACGACGGAGGTGTCCGGGTGCTCGGCGCCGAGGCGGGAGTTGTGCGCCAGGACGACCCAGGTGTGCACCTCGAGACCGGCCTCGCCGAGTGCGCCGGCGGCCTCGCCGAAGGCGTCGCCGGGGGCCCATGCGCCGGCCGCGTAGGGGCGCAGCTCGCGGCCGGCCCAGCGGTCGTCCGTCGGGTACAGCACGGCGGCGTGTTCGGCGGTGACGACGCGGTGCCGCGGGTGGCGGGGCGTGAGGGCGCGCGTGGAGTGGTAGGCGGCGGCGAGTGTCACCTGTTCCACGCCGAGCGCCGCGATCCGCTCGGGTGCCCGGGGGTCCCCGTTGACGTCCCAGGGGTAGACGAAGGCCGATGCCTTCACTTGGCCTCCTCCAGCAGCGCGTAGCCCCGCTCGATCACTTCGGCGAGCTGCTTGACATGATCCCCGGCCGGCTCGTGCAGCGGGGGCCGCACCTCCCCGACGTCGAGGCCGCGCAGCCTCACCCCGGCCTTGACCAGCGCGACGGCGTACCCGCGGCCCTGCGCGCGCAGGTCGACGAACGGGCGGTAGAAGCCGTCCAGCAGTTTGTCGGCCGTGGCGTCGTCGCCGGTGCGCAGGGCCTCGTGGAAGGCGAGGGCGATCTCCGGCGCGAAGCAGAACACGGCGGACGAGTAGAGCGTGACGCCGAGGGCGCGGTAGGCGAGCTGGGTCTGCTCGGCGGTCGGCAGGCCGTTGAAGTAGAGGAAGTCGCCCGCGGTCTCGGTGCGGACGGCGCTGATGACGCGCTGCATGAGGTCGAGGTCGCCGAGCCCGTCCTTGAGGCCGATGATGCCTTCCGTGCGGGCCAGCGCGACGACCGTCTCCGGGGTGAACACGGCGTTGTCACGCTGGTAGACGATGACCGGCAGCGCCGTCGCGGCGGCCACCTCCCGGTAATGCCGCAGCAGCCCCTCCTGCCCGGCGACGACGAGGTACGGCGGCATGGCCAGCAGGCCGTCCGCCCCGGCGGCCTCGGCGAGGCGGGCGTAGCGCACGGCGAGCGCGGTGCCGTACCCGGCGCCCGCGACGACCGGCACGCGCCCTTCCGTCGCCTCGACGGCGGCCCCTACGCAGGCCTCGAACTCCTCGGGCGTCAGCGCGTGGAACTCGCCGGTGCCGCAGCAGGCGAACACGGCGGCGGCTCCGGCCTCCACCCCGCGGCGGACGTGGGTGCGGTAGGTGTCGAGGTCGACGGAGCCGTCGGGTCCGTAGGCGGTGACCGGGAAGAACAGCGGCCCGCTGGGGACGGTGAGTCGAGCGGCGAGAGGGGCTGACGTCACAAGCTCTCCCGGTTCCATATTCATGATTGGCGTCTATATTTCTGAACAGTGCCACGCTAAGGTGCCGCCTCGGGGCCGGTCAAGCGCGCCCACTCGCGACGCACCTGCGGATTCACCCCTTCCGCGCCCCACTTGACGGGGTCCGGCCCTGATCCTTAGCGTGTCCACGCTTATGAATGCCGTGCGCTCATGTGCACGCGGTCGGCGATCAAGGAGACCCCGGGATGTCCGCTCCCCGCACCGTCCTGCTCACCGGCGCCGCCGGCGGCCTCGGCACCCTGATGCGGGACCTGCTCCCCGACTACGGCTACGACCTGCGCCTGATGGACCTGCGCCCGATCGAGGGCGCGCCCGAGGCGATCACCGCCGACCTCGCCGACCGGGACGCCGTGCGGGAGGCGGTCCGGGGCGTCGACGCGATCATCCACCTCGCGGGCATCTCCCTGGAAGCCCCTTTCGAGAAGATCCTCAAGGCGAACATCGAGGGCACCTACCACCTGTACGAGGCCGCCCGCGAGGAGGGCGTGGGCCGGATCGTCTTCGCCTCCTCCAACCACGCCGTCGGCTACACCCCGCGCCCCCGGGGCGACGACCCCCTCATCCCGGTCGACACCCCGCGCCGCCCGGACACCTTCTACGGCCTGTCCAAGTGCTTCGGCGAGGACCTCGCGCAGCTCTACTGGGACAAGTACGGCCTGGAGACGGTCTCGGTGCGCATCGGCTCCTGCTTCCCCGAGCCGACCAGCGTGCGCATGCTCTCGGTGTGGATGAGCCCCGCCGACGGCGCCCGCCTCTTCCACGCGGCGCTGACCGCCGAGCGGGTCGGCCACACCGTCGTCCACGGCTCCTCCGCCAACACCCGGCTGTGGTGGGACCTCACCAGCGCCCGGGCGCTCGGCTACGAGCCGCAGGACGACTCCGAGCCGTTCGCCGGGAAGCTCATCGCCGAGCAGGGCGAGCTCCAGGAGGGCAACGAGGCGCACGCCTACCTGGGCGGCCAGTTCGTGACGGACCCGCCGATCTGGCCGTACTGAACGGACACAGCCGTCACCAGGGCAGGCGGGCGGCAAACGGGCTTGCCCGCTCGGGCATCCGGGCACTGCCCGGAAGCAGTCGGGCCGCGCCGCCAAGTGCGTGGGCAACCGCGCGACCAGCCACCACGCACCCGCAGACGGCCACAGCCGCCCCGTGGCGCTCCGCGCCTCCGCACGACCGAACGGGCACACCCGGGCAGGATCACGCCCGCGACAGACCTGGCCACCGCGGAACGCCCCCTGTAGAACTTCCCCATGGCCCGGCCGGGGGCCCGAACGGGCAGTGCGGCAGGAAGGAAGGCGGGTGACGGCCATGACCAGGACCGGGGAAGAACGCCGGCGCGAGATCGTGCTGGCCGCACGGCGTGACGGCTCGGTCGACGTCACCGTCCTCGCCGCCGAGCTGAACGTGGCCAAGGAGACCGTCCGGCGAGATCTGCGCCTCCTGGAGGACCACGGTCTGCTCCGCCGCACCCACGGCGGCGCCTACCCCGTGGAGAGCGCCGGCTTCGAGACGACACTCGCCTTCCGGGCCACCAGTCACGTCCCCGAGAAGCGCCGGATCGCGTCCGCGGCGGCCGAACTGCTCGGCGACGCCGAGACCGTCTTCGTCGACGAGGGCTACACCCCCCAGCTCATCGCCGAGGCACTCCCCCGGGACCGGCCGCTGACCGTGGTCACCGCGTCCCTGCCGGTCGCGGGCGCCCTCGCCGAGGCCGAGCACATCAGCGTGCTGCTGCTCGGCGGCCGGGTGCGGCGCGGCACCCTCGCCACCGTCGACCACTGGACGACGAAGATGCTGGCCGGCTTCGTCGTCGACCTGGCGTACATCGGCGCCAACGGCATCTCCCGGGAACACGGCCTCACCACCCCCGACCCGGCCGTCGGCGAGGTCAAGGCCCAGGCGATCCGGGCCGCCCGGCGCGTGGTCTTCGCGGGCGTGCACACCAAGTTCGGAGCCGTCAGCTTCTGCCGCTTCGCCGAGGTCGGCGTGCTGGAGACGATCGTGACGAGCACCCTGCTGCCGGCCTCCGAGGCCCACCGCCACTCCCTGCTCGGACCGCAGGTCATCCGCGTCTGAGCACACCCGGCTCCCCTTCCCGGGGCACCCCTGTGCCCTGTTGCGCCCCTTGTCTCCCCATACCTCCAGGAGCGATCCATGCGAACCCAGAGCCGACGACGGCCACCGCGAGCCCCGCTCGCCCTGGCCGCCGCAGGGACGCTGCTCGCCCCGCTGCTCTCCGGCTGCTGGGCCGGCGCGGGCGGGGCCGGATCCGGCGGCGACGCCATCAACGTCCTGATGGTCAACAACCCGCAGATGGTCCAGCTGCGCAAACTGACCCGCGCCCACTTCACCGAAGAGACGGGCATCAAGGTCAACTTCACGGTCCTGCCCGAGAACGACGTCCGCGACAAGATCAGCCAGGACTTCGCCAACCAGGCCGGCCAGTACGACGTCGCCACGCTGTCCAACTACGAGATACCGATCTACGCCCGCAACGGCTGGCTGCGCGAGATGAACGGCTACCTCGCCGAGGACCCGGCCTACGACGAGCGGGACGTCCTGAAACCGATGCGCCAGTCCCTCACCGCCGACGACGGCAAGCTCTACGGCCAGCCCTTCTACGGCGAGTCGTCGTTCCTGATGTACCGCAAGGACGTGTTCGACCAGCGGGGCCTGACGATGCCGGCCCGCCCCACCTGGCAGCAGGTGGCGGACCTCGCCGCGAAGGCGGACGGCGCCGAACCCGGTATGAAGGGCATCTGCCTGCGCGGACTGCCCGGCTGGGGCGAGGTGATGGCCCCGCTCACCACCGTCGTCAACACCTTCGGCGGCACCTGGTTCGACAAGGACTGGAAAGCACGGCTGGACTCCCCCGCCTTCGAGAAGGCGACGAAGTTCTACGTCGGCCTGGTGCGCGAGCACGGCGAGTCCGGCGCCGCCCAGGCCGGCTTCGCCGAGTGCCTGAACAACATGACCCAGGGCAAGGTCGCCATGTGGTACGACGCCACCTCCGCGGCCGGGTCCCTGGAGGCGGCGAACTCCCCGGTCAAGGGCAAGGTCGGCTACGCCCCCGCCCCCGTCGAGAAGACGGAGTCCTCCGGCTGGCTCTACACCTGGGCCTGGGGCATCCAGAAGGCCTCCCGCAACCCCGACAACGCCTGGAAGTTCGTCTCCTGGGCGTCCGGCAAGGGCTATGAGCAACTGGTCGGCGACCGGGTGGGCTGGTCCGACGTCCCGGCCGGCAAGCGGGCGTCGACGTACGCCAACCCCGACTACCGCGAGGAGGCCGGCGCCTTCCAGGAGATGACCAGGAAGGCCATCGAACAGGCCCGGCCGACCGACCCCGGCGTACAGCCGCGGCCCGCGCCCGGCATCCAGTTCGTCGGCATCCCCGAGTTCACCGACCTCGGCACCAAGGTCTCCCAGGAGATCAGCGCGGCCATCGCCGGACGCCAGTCCGTCGAGTCGGCCCTGAAGAAGTCCCAGGCGCTCGCCGAGAAGATCTCCGAGGAGTACGAGGGACGATGACCGCCACGACGACGGCCCCCCTGGCCGAGCCCGGCACCCGCGCCCCGCTCCGGCGCCCCTCCGCCCGGCTGCGCGTCTGGGCCACCCGGGCCCCGCTGCTGCCCGCCCTGATCTTCATGATCGTCGTCACCCAGCTGCCCTTCGTGGCCACGCTGGTGATCTCGTTCTTCGACTGGAACTCCCTGTATCCCGACGCCCGTCGTTTCACCGGCGTCGACAACTACCAGGAGGTCCTCACCGACCCGGACCTGCGCCACTCGGTGTGGACGACCGTGCTGCTGACGGTGGCGGTGGTGCTGGCCGGCCTGGTGCTGGGACTGGCCCTCGCCCTGCTGCTGGACCGGAGGTTCCGGGGCCGGGGCATCGTGCGCACCCTGCTGATCGCGCCCTTCCTGGTGGTGCCGGTCGCGGCCGCCCTGCTCTGGAAACATGTGCTCTACAACCCTGAATACGGCCTGCTCAACGGGCTGTTGCACTATGTGGGCGGCCCACAGCCCGACTGGATCTCCAGCACCCCGCTGCTCGCCGTGGAGGCGGCGCTGATCTGGCAGTGGACCCCGTTCATGATGCTGATCCTGCTCGCCGGGCTGCAGAGCCGCGACCACGAGCAGATCGAGGCGGCCCGGGTGGACGGCGCGAGCGACTGGCAGATCTTCGTCCATCTGACGCTCCCGCACCTGCGCCGCTACCTCGAACTCGGCGCCCTGCTGGGCTCGATCCACATCGTCCAGAACTTCGACGCGGTCTTCACGATCACGTCCGGCGGCCTGGGCACCGCCAACCTCCCCTACACCGTCTACCAGAGCTTCTACCAGGCCCACGAGAACGGCCTCGCCTCGGCCGCGGGCGTGCTGGTGGTCATCGGTTCCCTCGTCATCGCGACCTTCGCCCTGCGCGTGGTGTCGTCCCTGTTCCGCGAGGAGGTGTCCCGGGCGTGAACCTCGTACGCCGCAACGGCACGGGCCTGCTGGCCTGGCTGGCCGGGATCGTGTTCTTCCTGCCCATCGCGTGGATGGCGCTGACGTCCTTCCACTCGGAGACGGACGCGGCGACCAACCCGCCGTCCCTCGCGGCCTCCTTGACCCTGGACGGCTACCGCGAGTTCTTCGGCGCGGGCGGTGGCGCGAGCCCCTGGCCGGCCCTGATCAACTCCACCGTCGCGTCCGTGGCGTCGACCCTGCTGGTCCTGCTGCTGGCCTTCCCGGCGGCCTACGCCCTGTCGATCAACCGCGTCCGCAAGTGGACCGATGTGCTGTTCTTCTTCCTGTCCACGAAGATGCTGCCGGCCGTGGCGGGCCTGCTGCCGATCTACCTGTTCGCCAAGAACGCCGGTCTGCTCGACAACATCTGGCTGCTGGTCGTCCTCTACACCTCCATGAACCTGCCGATCGCGGTGTGGATGATGCAGTCGTTCCTCGCCGAGATCCCGGTCGCGGTGATCGAGGCGGCGCGGGTGGACGGGGCGCGACTCCCCACCCTCCTCGCGCGCGTGGTCGCCCCGATCTCCCTCCCCGGTATCGCCGCCACCGCCCTGATCTGCTTCATCTTCAGCTGGAACGAGCTGCTGTTCGCCCGGGTGCTCACGGGTGTGGTCGCCGAGACCGCCCCTGTCTTCCTGACCGGCTTCATCACCAGCCAGGGCCTGTTCCTGGCGAAGGTGTGCGCCGCGTCGCTCGTCATCTCCCTGCCGGTGCTCGCCGCGGGGTTCGCCGCCCAGGACAAGCTGGTCCAGGGCCTGTCGTTGGGAGCCGTGAAATGAAGGCCGCCGTCATCGAGTCCGTGGGCAGGGCCGTCGTCACCGAGGTCCCGGACCCGACGCCGGGGCCGCGCGAGGTCGTCGTGGAGGTCGCGGCCTGCGGGCTGTGCGGCACGGATCTGCACATCCTCCAGGGCGAGTTCGCCCCGAAGCTGCCGATCGTGCCCGGGCACGAGTTCGCGGGCGAGGTGGCCGGCGTCGGCTCGCAGGTCACCGAGGTGGCGGTGGGCGACCGGGTCGCCGTCGACCCGTCCCTGTACTGCCACGAGTGCCGCTACTGCCGTACCGGCCACAACAACCTGTGCGAACGCTGGGCGGCGATCGGCGTGACGACGGCCGGCGGCGCCGCGCAGTACGCCCTCGCCCCGGTGGCGAACTGCGTGAAGCTCCCCGAGCACGTCCGCACCGAGGACGCGGCCCTCGTGGAGCCGCTGTCCTGCGCGGTGCGCGGCTACGACGTCCTGCGGTCCCGCCTCGGCGCGCATGTGCTGATCTACGGCTCCGGCACCATGGGCCTGATGATGCTGGAACTGGCCAAGCGCACCGGCGCGGCGAGCGTGGACGTCGTCGACGTGAACCCGGCCCGCCTGGAGACCGCCCGCGGTCTCGGCGTCTCGGCAGCCGCCGCCAGCCCGGACGAGCTGGACCGTCCGCAGGGCTGGGACCTGGTCATCGACGCCACCGGCAACGCGGCGGCGATCCAGGACGGCCTGGACCGGGTGGCGAAGGCGGGCACGTTCCTGCAGTTCGGCGTGGCCGACTACGCGACCCGCGTGACGATCGACCCGTACCGCGTCTACAACCAGGAGATCACCATCACCGGCTCGATGGCGGTGCTGCACAGCTTCGAGCGCGCGGCGGAGCTGTTCGCGAACGGGGTCCTCGACCCGGAGGTCTTCATCAGCGACCGCGTCCCGCTGGAGCGCTACCCGCAGGCGCTGGAGCAGTTCGCGGCGGGAGTCGGCAGGAAGATCGTGGTCGTGCCGTAGCGCGGGGCCGGTGCCGGCGGGGCGGGGGAAATCCGGTGGGCGCCCGCTCCCCCGGCCCCTACCCTCGCTGCATGCCGAGACCCCACGGATTCACCTACGAGCAGCACGCGGGCGGAACCGTCCGCATCAGCCACCACGGCCGCCCCGCCACCACCCTGAACGGACCGCGCGCGGCGCGGTTCCTCACCGAGGTCGAGGCCTCCGACCCCCAGCTCGTCATGGCCCGCTGGACCGGCAACTACAAGCGGGGCAACGAACGCGCCGCCCGCGACCACCCCCGCAATCGCCGGTGACCCGATTGGCCGCTTGGTAAGGGAACGGCAAAACCGCCTCGCTCGTTCACCCGGCATGACAGCTATGACCCCCGGCTCGAACATCCCCCTGTCCGCCGCCCGCGTGACGGTGGACGTCGCCGCTCCGGTGCGGCTCGACGTATCGGGCCTGCTGCTCACCGCCGACGGCAAGGTGCGCTCCGACGACGACTTCATCTTCTACAACCAGCCGTCGGGCCCGGGCGTGACGTACCGCTCGGGCGGCGGCAGCGCGCCCGACGCGATCGTGGTCGACACCTCGGCCCTCCCCCCGGGCATCGAGAAGATCGTCGTCACCGCGAGCCCCGACGCCGCGGGCCAGACCTTCCAGGGCATCGAGCCGACGGCCACGATCCGCAACGCCGACGACGGCTCCGTCCTGGCCTCCTTCACGCCCCCGCAGCTCGGCAGCGAGACGGCCCTGGTCATCGTGGAGGTCTACCGGCGCAACGGGCAGTGGAAGGCCCGAGCCGTCGGCCAGGGATACGCCAACGGCCTCGCGGGCATCGCCACGGACTTCGGAGTCACGGTGGAGGAACCGGCCGCCGCCGCGCCCCAGCCGGTGACCCCGCCGCCCGCCCCCGTGCAGCCGCCCGCTCCGCCCGTCTCCACCCCCGCCGCGCCCCCGGCCGCCCCGGCGACACCGCCCCCGCCCGCGCCCGGCGCCGGGAAGATCAACCTCGACAAGGGCCGCGTCAGCCTCCAGAAGAACCAGACGGTCTCCCTGATCAAGGGCGGCCGTCCCCTGCTCTCGCAGGTCAGGATGGGCCTCGGCTGGGAGCCGGCGTACCGCGGCAAGGACATCGACCTGGACGCGTCGGTCATCGCCTACGGGCCGCAGCGCAACCACATCGACAGCTGCTACTTCGGCAAGCTCCAGATCGTGGGCGGTGCGATCCAGCACTCCGGCGACAACCTCACGGGGGAGGGCGGCGGGGACGACGAGACCATCATGGTCGACCTGGGCCGTCTGCCCCAGGAGGTCACCGGCCTGGTCTTCACGGTCAACTCCTTCTCCGGCCAGAAGTTCACCGAGGTCGCCAAGGCGTACTGCCGCCTGTTGGACGGCGCGACGGGCGAGGAGCTGGTCCGCTTCGACCTCACCGGTGCCGAGCCGCAGACCGGCGTCCTGATGGCCAAGCTGATCCGCCAGTTCTCCGGCGAGTGGGAGATGACGGCGATGGGCGACTTCGTGAAGTCCCGCACGGTGCGGGGGATGGTGAAGCCGGCGGCCCAGGCCCTGTGACCCACCGGCCGGCCTCCCGGGACGCCCCCCTCACCAGGGGGCGTCCGGGCTCACCGGCTCAGCGGCCCTCCGCCCCCAGCCCCTCCGCCAGCAGCGTCAGATAGCGCCGGAGGTGCCGGTCCTGCCCGTCCGCCAGTTCCGACGCCGTCGCCACGCCGTGCGCCAGCCGCAGCACATCGATCGGCTCGACGTCCCGCCGCAGCGCGCCCTCCTGCTGCGCCGCCCGGACCAGTCGCCCCGCCGCCGTCCTGACCGAGTCGCCGCAGCCCGTGCTCACCAGGGAGCCGGAGTCCGTGACCGCCGGGCCCAGCAGCGCCTTCAGCCCCCGCATCCGGATCATTCCGGCGCCCAGTTCGTACAGCCACTCCACCAGCGCCTCGTGCGGCGGCAGTTCGGCCGCGAGCGCATCGGCCCGGGCCGCGAGCGCCTCCACCCGGTCGAGATACGCGGCCTCCAGCAGCGCCTGCCGGGTCGGGAAGTGCCGGTACAGCGTGCCGGATCCGACCCCGGCCCGTTTGGCGATGTCGTCGAGCGAGGCGCCCTCCCCGTGCTCGGCGAACGCCTCCACGGCCACCCTCAGCAACCGCTCGTGGTTGCGCCGGGCGTCCGCCCGCATGGGCCTGACCTGCACCACGCGACCACTCCTCACGCACCGGGGACTCCCTTCGCACCTTACCGGGACCGGCCTCCTGGCCCGGGTGGTGCCGAAGGCCGTCAGCCCCCTGGGGACCCGCTCGCCGGAACCGATCAAAGGCGCCGCGTCTGCGGTCCGGCGGCCCCCGCGGGCCCTGCGTGGCGTGGCAGGCCGGTGACGCCGGGCCGGCGGTCGGACCGTCAGGCGGAGTCGCGGACCACCAGTTCGGGTGTCACCCACGCGTCCGCGCCCCGCAGCGGCTCCTCGCCCGCGCGCAGCCGGGCCACCTGCTCCACGGCCAGCCGCCCCAGCTGCCGCTTGTCGATGTGCAGGGTGGTCAGGGCGGGTTCGACCAGCTCGCCCAGGGACAGGCCGTCGAAGCCGAGCACGGCCAGGTCGTCCGGAACCCTCCGGCCACGGCGTCGGGCGCTTCGCATCGCCCCGATCGCGATCAGGTCGTTGAACCCGAAGACCGCGGTGACCTCGGGCCGCTGGGCCAGCAGTCGTTCCATGCCGACCTCGCCGCCCGCCACGCTGTGTTCGGGACACACCACGACCCAGTGCTCGTCGACGGACAGACCGAGCCGCCGCGCCTGCTCGAGGAAGGCCTGCCGGCGAGGGCCGGGGCCCTGCACGCCGTCCAGCATGCCGATCCTGCGGTGCCCGGCCCGGAACAGATGGTGCATGCCCCGCTCGACGCCGGTGGCGGCGTCGATGCCCACGGCCGCGAACCGGGTCTGCCGGGGGCCGCGCTCCAGCAGCACCAGCGGCACGCCCCCCAGGTGCCGGGCGAGCACGTCGTCCGGGTCCTTGAAGTAGCCCACGACCGCGTCGGCCTGGTGGGACAGCACGTCGAGCGCCTCCCGTTCCCGGGCCTGGTCGATGCGGGAGTCCCACACGACGACCTGCCAGCCACGCTGCTCGGCCGCCTCCAGCACCCCGGCGGCCACCTCGGGGAAGAACGGGTTGCGCAGGTCAGGGATGACCAGGCCCGCCGTCACGGCGCCCTTTTGGACCAGCCCACGGGCGAACCGGCTCGGCCGGTAGTCCAGGAGCCGGGCCGCCTGAAGGACCCGCTCCTTGGTGCCGGGGTCGATCTCGCCCTTGTCGTTGACCGCCCGGGAGACCGTCTGGCGCGACACTCCGGCCAGGCGTGCGACGTCGTGGATGGTGGCCCGGCGCCGGGCGCCGTCGGGCCGCTCCGCGCTCGGCTCCGCACGCTGATCGTCCGTCCACACGGTCAGCACTGTATCCGGCGCCGCGACCACCCCGGCAGGGGCGGCCGGACGACCTCCCTCCGGCACACCCGCCCCCACTGGGCTCCGCGCCAGCGGACACCCCGGGGCCCGGTACCGACGTCAGCCCTTCAGTCGCCGAGCTCGGTGAACAGGGTCAGCTGGAGGGCGCCCGGCGCTTCGAGGCGGGAGTTCAGGGAGTTCCAGGGGGTGCGTGTCGGCTCGGCCACGACCTCCGCTCCCGCGGCGGCCAGTTTCGCCGTCGTGGCGGCGGAGTCGTCCACCTGGAAGGCGACCCGGATGTGCCCGGCCACCCGCCGCCCCACCTCCACCTCGTCGATGAACGCGGCGTGGTTCGGGTCGGTCAGCTCCAGGGTGGCCCGCCCGGCGTCGAGGATCGTCACCCGCCCGTCCTCCGAGGCGAACGCGGCCTGCTCGGTCAGACCGAGCACGTCCCGGTAGAAGTGCAGCGCGGCGTCGTAGTCGTCGGCGGTCACGACCAGGCGGAGTTGGCGGACGGCGGGTTCGTCGGACATCACTGCTCCTCCGGGAGGCGTCGTTTGACCGGCACAACCCGACACCCCGCCGGATGATTCCCCTGTGCGCCCGTTCGGCGGGCGGTCAGAACAGCGCGCTGTACGCGTTCAGCGCCGGCTGCCCGCCCAGATGGGCGTAGAGAACCGTGGAGTCCCGGCCGATCTCGCCCCGCGACACCAGGTCGATCATCCCCGCCATGGACTTGCCCTCGTAGACGGGGTCGGTGACCATCCCCTCCGTCCGGGCCGCGAGCCGCATCGCCGCCAGCGTCGTCTCGTCGGGGACGCCGTAGACGCCCGCGTGGTAGCGCTCGTCGAGTTCGATGTCGGACTCGGTCAGCTCGCGCTCCACACCGATGAGCCGCCCGGTGCGATGGGCGATGCGGGCGATCTGCCGCCGGGTCTCGGCGGGTTTCGCCGAGGCGTCGATGCCGAGCACCCGCCGGGGCCGCCCGCCCGCAGCCTCCAGCTCGGCGAACCCGGCCACCATGCCGGCCTGGGTCGACCCGGTCACCGAGCACACCACGACGGTGTCGAAGAAGACCCCCAGCTCGCGCTCCTGCTCGGCGACCTCGTAGGCCCACCCGGCGAAGCCGAGGCCGCCGAGCGGATGGTCGGAGGCACCGGCGGGGATGGCGTACGGCTTGCCGCCCGACTCCTCGACCTCGCGCAGCGCCTGCTCCCAGCTCTCCTTGAAGCCGATGCCGAACCCGGCCTTCACCAGGCGCACATCGGCCCCGGCGAGCCGGCTGATCAGGATGTTGCCGACCTTGTCGTACACGGCGTCGGGCCAGTCCACCCAGCTCTCCTGCACCAGCACGCACCCGAGCCCGGCCCGGGCGGCCACGGCCGCGACCTGGCGGGTGTGGTTGGACTGCACCCCGCCGATCGACACCAGGGTGTCGCAGCCCTGGGCGAGGGCGTCGGCGACGAGGTACTCCAGCTTGCGGGTCTTGTTCCCGCCGTAGGCGACACCGGAGTTGCAGTCCTCGCGCTTGGCCCAGAGCGCGGCGCCCCCGAGGTGTGCGGTCAGCCGCTCCAGGCGGTGGACGGGCGAGGGGCCGAAGAGCAGCGGGTAACGCGCGTACGCGGACAGGGACATGGGTCCTCCCTGGGTGGGGGTCGGTCTCAGTCGGCGAGCTCTTCGAGCCCCCGCCAGATCTCCGCCGTGACGTGGACCGCCGTGGTCACGTCACCGGCCGCGCAGGCGTCGATCAGCCGCTCGTGCAGCCCGGCCGAGCGGCAGCTGCCGCCCTCGCCGAAGCGCCGTCGCTCCAGGCGCCGGATGAGCGGGGTGTAGCGGGCGACGGTCGCACCGGCCGCGCGGTTGCCGCTCGCCCGGACGAGGACGTCGTGCAGGGCGTCGTCGGCGCGCAGGGCCGTGTCCACGTCCCCGGTGTCCACGGCCGCGGCGAACCGCTCGTTGGCGGCGCGCATCGCGGCGATGCCGGCGGCGTCCAGCCGGGGCACGGCGGCCCGTGTGACGAGTTCGTGCATGGCCCCGACGACGGCGGCGGCGTCCCGCACGTCGGCGGTCACCAGAGGGGTCACCCGGGTGTAGCTCTGCGGCTTGCTCTCCAGCAGCCCGTCGTCCACCAGCCGGGAGAACGCCTCCCGCACAGGTGCCCGGGACAGCCCGAGCCGCTGCGCCAGCTCGGCGTCCCGCACGACCGCTCCCGGTTCGATTTCCCCGGCCACGATGGCGTCCCTGATCGCCGCGTACGCCCGGTCCCTGAGCAGGGTGCGGGGTACGGGCCGGATGGCCTCCATGCACTGAAATGTTAGATGTCAGTTCAGTGCCCGACAAGGGTCGCGCATCGAACCGTGGCCCGCACTCCCCACGCGGTGCGGGCCACGGTCCTCAGGCCGCCCAGGGCCAGTCGGCGTTCCGGGAGGCCTCGATCAGCGGGACCATCCGGAAGGCGGCGTCCGAGAGCCCTCCGAACGTGTGCCGGTGCCCCTTCCCCGACGGGCCGTGGCCCGCCCGGTACCCGGCGAGGTTCCAGGTGTAGACCGGCACGTCGGCCGGGACCTGCTCGGTCGGGTCGCCCCGGTGGTGGTGCGTGTACTGCTCGTCGGTGACGATCAGCACCCGGTCGTGCTTCCTGTAGTGCCGGCGCACCGCCTCCGTGGTGTCGGTGCCGCCCAGGTCGCCGAAGCGGTCGAGGATCTTCAGCACCGACTCGCCCGCGCGGAACGTCACGCGGTCGCTCGTCGAGCCGAACTGGACCAGGTCCGCGTGCTCCGCCCGCAGCGCCAGCGCCGTACCGAAGATCGCCGCCGCGTCGGCTCGGTTGAGCTCCGAGCGGTCGGACATCCGCGACCAGAACATCGAGCCCGAGCGGTCGACGAGCACCAGCGTCCGGCCGGGCAGCGCGGGCACGTTGGCCAGCGAGTGGCCGAGCGCCCGCTCCAGGGCGTACGACCAGCGCAGCGACGGCGCGTTCCGGTACGCGGCGAGGTACCGGAAGGGGAACTGCCGCGAGCGCGCGACCTCCGCCGGGTCGCTGATCCGCGCGGCGACCCGCTCGGCCACCTCGTCCGAGACACCGGCCTCGTCGAAGTTGCGCAGGTTGCGCACCAGCGCCATGGTGCCCATGGAGGGGATCACGGCCTCCCAGGCCGCCCTGTCCATGGGGCCCTGGAGCCAGCCCGCCAGGGCCTCCCACGTCATCCCGGCCGCGGCCAGCCGCTCGGCACCGCCCTCGGCGGTCACGACCGCACGCCGCTCCTCGACGGGCAGCGCCATCAGCGCGCGGTGCGCGGTGAGGACGCGGTCCGACGCGGGCGGTACGGCGGTGTCCGGGTGGTGACGGCGGTCCAGGGCGTAGCGGAACAGCTCGCCCTGCCACGGCTTGTCCGGGTCCGGGGCCGCGTGCACGAGGTTGAGGATGTCACCGAAGCGGTAGCCCTTGGAGGCGGTGTCGTACTTCAGCAGCGCCTTGCCGTGGTAGAGCCGGCGCACGGCGTCGGCGATGCCGCGCTTGACCGGCTTGGGCACGTTCCGGCCGTACAGCGCGGTCCAGTACGCGAGCAGTTCGCCGGGCTCGTCGGGCCGCTGCAGCACGGAGGCGACGACCTGCCGGTTGGACGGGCCGTCGGTCGCACCGGCGTCCAGGCGGGCCTTGACGTACTCGGCGGCGCCGACGACGGAGGCCGTGCGCAGATGGCCCGGGCCGCGCAGCCAGCCGAGCAGGCCGGCCGTCCACTCCGGGTCGGTGACGGCGAGTTCGCGCACGAGCCGCTGGAACCGGTCGTCGCGGTCGGCGCCGGTCTCGTAGAAGGTCTGCTGGGAGACGAAGGTGGAGACGGCGAGCAGGAAGAGTTCGGAGCGGGCGTCCCGCTCACGGCCCAGGCCGCCCTCGTAGGTGCGCAGCACCCGCCCGGTGGACGTCACGCGCGAGACGGGACGCGCGCGGGCCGCTCTGGAATTGAATCGCGCCATGGTGAATTCCCCCGAATTCATTCGTGTTCCGAGGGGGACGCTGCATGCGGGAAAAGAGGTGGGTGCCCGAGGACAGAAGCCGGCGACGGACCAATTCAGATGCTCTACCCATTGAGCTACGGCGACCCGAAGTCGCCGACGGGACTCGAACCCGCAACCGTCCGATCCAGGAAGTAACCGTTGCCTTCGCACCGGGCACCCACCACATGCCGCGCCTCCCGAGATCAAGTCGGCGGCGGCGTCGGATTCTTTGGAAGAGAAGTAGCCGCTGCCATCGCACCGGGAAGTGCGTGACGTTGTGATCTCACTGTAGGAGGCGCGATTCGGGAAGGGCGACCGAATTTATGAGCGCTTCTGGCGCTTCCAGGGGCCGGTGATGGCCAGCATGATGCCGGGCGTCTGGATGTTGGCGTAGAGGGTCCGGCCGTCGGGCGAGAAGGTGACGCCGGTGAACTCGCTGTACTCCGGCTCCTCTTCGGTGCCGATGTTCAGCTCGTTGCGGGCGATCGGGTAGGTGCGCCCGCTGTCGGTGGCGCCGAACAGGTGCTGCACGCCCTCGCCGTCCTCGGCGATGACCAGGCCGCCGTACGGGGAGACGGTGATGTTGTCGGGGCCGTCGAACGCGCCGTCCTTCGACGGGTCGGGGTTCACTCCGAGCAGGACCTTCAGGGTCAGCGTGCGGCGCTTGGGGTCGTAGAACCAGACCTGGCCGTCGTGCTGGACGGGGCTCTCCTCCCGGGCGTAGGAGGAGACGATGTAGGCGCCGCCGTCGCCCCACCACATGCCCTCCAGCTTGCGGGCGCGGGTGACCTGGTCGTCCGGGAACTGCTTGCGCACGGGGGTGGTGCGGGCGTCGCGGTCCGGGACGTCCACCCAGTCGACGCCGTAGACGGTGCCGATCTTCGTGGCGCGGGACAGGTCGTCGACGAACTGGCCGCCGGAGTCGAAGCACTTGGGCGCCTGGAGGACACCGGCGTCGTCGGCGAGCTCCCGGAACTTGCCGGGGCCGTACTCGAAGCCGCGGGGCGGAGTCCAGCGGAAGAAGAGGCCGTTGGGGCCTGCCGCGTCCTCGGTGAGGTAGGCGTGGCCGCGCTTGGGGTCGATGACGACGGCCTCGTGGTCGTAACGGCCGAAGAACTTCAGCGGCTTGGGGGCGCGGTTGGCGCGCCGGTCGCAGGGGTCGACCTCGAAGACGTAGCCGTGGTCCTTGGTCATGCCGTTGACGCCGGCCTTGTCGGAGTTCTCCTCGCAGGTGAGCCAGGTGCCCCACGGGGTGACGCCGCCCGCGCAGTTGGTGGAGGTGCCGGCGATGCCGACCCACTCGGCGACGCGTCCGTCGGGGCGTACCTCGACGACGGTGCAGCCGCCGGCGGCCGCCGGGTCGTAGACGAGGCCCTCCGCGAGCGGCACCGGGTGTTCCCACTTGGCGCGCGGGCCCTTCAGCTCGTGGTTGTTGACGAGCAGGGTGGTGCCGCGGGGGCCGTCGAAGGCGGCGGTGCCGTCGTGGTGGGACGGCGTGGACTCACCGGACTCCAGCTTGGTCCTGCCGCTGTAGGTGATGACCCGGTACGAGAAGCCGGCGGGCAGGGCGAGGATGCCCCGCGGGTCGGGGACGAGCGGCCCGTAGCCGACACCGTGCCGGGCGTCCGCCGCCCCGTCCGCCGCGCTGTCGGTGTCGGTGGACGCGAGGGCGTTCGGCGCGGTGGCGAGGGCGCCGACGCTGCCCGCCAGCGCGACACCGGCGCCGGTGATCGCGGTGTTCCTGGCGAAGTCCCTGCGGGTGAGCGACATGGAGTCTCCTGAGACGGTGAGGATGCCGTGGGAGGTGGCGGACCTCGTTCGGCGAAACCGTCCCGCTCATCCATGAACGCCGGTTGAACAACACCTCAGGGGCGCGGGGAACTGCGCGACAAGCCGAGACGACGCCGCACCCGCGAACCGGGATCAGCCCCCCTGTTGCGATCGCGCCTTGAACGCCGCCTTCCGTGCTTCCTTCGCCACCTTCTTGTCGGGATGCAGCCGCCCCATGGCCTCCAGCACATCGGCCGTGGCCGGATGATCAACCCGCCACACGGCGTCGAAGAACCCGCCGTGCTGCCGCGCGAGCCCCTCCACCAGCGCCCGCAGCTCCTCGGAGTTCCCCTCCGCGGCCAGCTGCGCGGCCACCGTGTCGATGGTCAGCCAGTACACCATCGCCTCGGACGGCGCGGGCACGTCCGCCGCGCCGTGCTCGGTCAGCCACACCCGCGCGAGCCCGCCCAGTTCGGCGTCGTCGAGCACCTCTCGCAGCGCGGGCTCGGCCGAGGCCCCCACCAGCGACAGAGCCTGCTGACAACGCAGCCGCCGCAACGGCGCCCCGGCGTCCGAACCGCGGGCCGCCGCCAGCAACTCCCGCGCGGCGGCGAGCGATTCCCGGCGCTCCAGCCACTGCTCGGTCTCGGCCTGCGCGGCCCTGGGCGGGAACTCGGCCGTGCCGTCGAGCAGCGCGTCGGCCCCCTTGTCGGCGAGGTCCCCGACGGCCGGCGCGGCGAACCCGGCCTCCAGCAGCCGGGCGCGCATGCCGTACACACCGAGCGGGGTGAGCCGGACCATGCCGTAGCGGGAGACGTCGGTGTCGTCGACGGGGGGCGCGGGCTCCTCGTCGGCGTCGACCAGGAGCGCCTCGTCGACCGGCTGGTACTCGACGAATCCGACCGGCTCCAGCATCCGGAACTGGTCGTCCAGCCGCATCATCGCGTCGGACACCTGCTCCAGGACGTCGTTGGTGGGCTCGCCCATGTCGCTGGGCACGATCACCGAGGCGGCCAGTGCCGGCAGCGGTACGGGGGCGCCGCCGGTGGCGTCCTCGCCGGCGGTCAGCAGATAGAGGTTGCCGAGCACGCCGTCGAGGAACTCGGCCTCGGCCTCGGGGTCCCAGTCGAGGGCGGAGAGGTCGACCTCGCCGTCCCCGGCCACGAGCCCGTCCAGATCGGGCACGCTCGCGTCGGCGAGCACGGTCTCCAGTGCGGCGAGCCACACGGCCAGCACGTCCTGCGGCGAGCCTCCGGTGAGCAGGGCCAGGTCCTCCCCGGCCGTCACGGTGCCCTCTTCCTCGTCGACGACCTCGACGAGCCCCGCGTCCACGGCGACCCGCCACGCCTCGCTGGCGTCGGCGGCGGCGTCGTCCCCGCTCAGCCCGAGCACCTCGGCGGCCGCGGGCAGCTGCTCGTCGACGAGCCCTCCCCCGGCGTCGACGCGGGTGTCCTCTCCGGCCCAGCGGGCGAGCCGGGCGGCCCGGGACAGCAACGGCGTGGACAGCGCGTCGCGCGCCAGCTCCGCTTCGGGGTGCAGCCGCACCGGCGGCAGGGGGGAGCTGTCTGACATCGGCTGGTTCTCCTAGCGCGCCTCATGTGACTCAACCGCTCAGCCTAGACGGATTTCCACCCATGCCGCCCACTTCATCTCCCCGTCGGCCGCCGTACATGGCCGAAACCTTGACAAGTGACATGCACAGGCTGGAGATTGACGCGCGTAGAAGTGGGCGGACAGTTGTTCACCGGGCCGGCCCACCCGGCCCACCGCCCTCTTCCCGCATGCGCGTCACACGCCGCCCCACAGGTAGCGCAGCCAGCCGTTCCACACGTGTCCGCCCTCGTCCCGGCGCCCTGTCACGTCCCCGGAGGGAATCCCGTTGCCGAGCAAGTCGTCCGCGCGTCTCGCCGCGCTCACCGTCGCCGCCGCGTGCTCCGCGGCATCCACGATCGTCCTCACCGGCCCCGCGCACGCGGAATCGGTCCGCATCCACGACATCCAGGGCAGCACCCGGATATCCCCGTACGCCGGCAAGCAGGTCACGGACGTGGCCGGAATCGTCACCGGCATCCGGACCTACGGCTCCTCCCGCGGCTTCTGGATCCAGGACCCGAACCCGGACGCCGACCCGGCCACCAGTGAGGGCGTCTTCGTCTTCACCAGCTCGGCGCCGAAGGGTGTCGCCGTCGGTGACGCCGTCACGGTCAGCGGCACGGTGTCGGAATTCGTCCCGGGCGGTGCGGCCTCCGGCAACCAGTCGGTGACGGAGATCACCAAGCCGGCGACCACCGTCGTCTCCGGCGGCAACGCGCTGCCCGCCGCCACGGCGATCACCTCGCGCGAGGTCCCGGCCGCCTACGCCCCGGCCGGCGACACCGCCGCCGGCGGCTCGGTCAACGCGCTCCCCCTGCGGCCCGCGCAGTACGCCCTGGACTACTACGAGGCGCTGGAGGGCATGTCCGTCCGGGTCACCGACACCCGTGTCGTCGGCGCCACCGACCCGCACACCGAGCTCTGGGTGACGGTGAAGCCGCACGAGAACCGCAACCGCCACGGCGGCACGGTCTACGGCTCCTACGACGAGCAGAACACCGGCCGCCTCCAGATCCAGTCCCTCGGTGCGACGGCGGACTTCCCCAAGGCGAACGTGGGCGACACCCTCGCGGGCAGCACCGCGGGCCCCCTGGACTACAACCAGTTCGGCGGCTACACCCTGGTCGCGAGCGAGCTGGGCACGCTGAAGAGCGCGGGCCTGGAGCGCGAGACGACCCGCGAGCAGCGCTCGTCCGAACTCGCGGTCGCCACGTACAACGTCGAGAACCTCGACCCGACCGACGACACGTTCGCCGCGCACGCATCCGCGATCGTGAACAACCTGAAGTCGCCCGACATCGTGTCCCTGGAGGAGATCCAGGACAACAACGGCGCGAAGAACGACGGCACCGTCGCGGCCGACCAGACCCTGACGAAGCTGATCGACGCGATCGTCGCGGCCGGCGGCCCGGCGTACGACTGGCGCTCGATCGACCCGGCCGACGGCACCGACGGCGGCGAGCCCGGCGGCAACATCCGCCAGGCGTTCCTGTTCAACCCGGAGCGGGTGTCCTTCGCGGACCGCGCGGGCGGCGACGCCACGACGGCCACCGGCGTGCAGAGGATCCGCGGCAAGGCCCACCTCACCCTCAGCCCCGGCCGCATCGCACCCGCCGACGAGGCCTGGAAGAACAGCCGCAAGCCGCTGGCCGGCGAGTTCGTCTTCCGCGGCCGCACCGTCTTCGTGATCGCCAACCACTTCAACTCCAAGGGCGGCGACCAGGGCTTCACCTCCCAGTACCAGCCCCCGGCGCGCAGCTCCGAGACCCAGCGCCACCAGCAGGCCACCGTGGTGAACGCCTTCGTCAAGGACATCCTCGACACGCAGAAGAACGCGGACGTCATCACGCTGGGCGACATCAACGACTTCGAGTTCTCGAAGACCGCGCAGCTCCTGGAGGGCAGCGGCGAACTCTGGTCGGCGATCAAATCGCTTCCGCGCAGCGAGCGTTACTCGTACGTCTACCAGGGCAACAGCCAGGTCCTCGACCAGATCCTGATCAGCCCGTCGATCCGGCGCGGCTGCGACTTCGAGTACGACAGCGTGCACGTCAACGCGGAGTTCAACGACCAGATCAGCGACCACGACCCGCAGGTCCTGCGCTTCCGCCCGTGACATCGGCGGGGGCCGGCCGGGCCTTGCGCCCGGCCGGCCCCGCACCCGCCTGATCAGTCCGGCACCAGCCCCAGAGCGTGCCGGTACCGGCTGCCGGTGCTCCCCTTCAGTCCCGGGTACGCGCGCACCCGCTCCCACTGCTCGCTCGTCGGGGCGGCCAGCGCCCGGTCGTAGGCGTCGGCGCTCTCCCACTCCGCGTAGTTCAGGACGTGCCCGCCGTCGGTACTCAGGTGGAAATGCGCGGAGACCAGCCCGGCATGCCCCTCCGGGTCGTCGTCCAGGGCCTTCACCACGAGATCGACCCACTCCTCGCGCCGCTGCTGCGCCCCGGCCTCGAAGTCGACCCGCACGGTGACGATCAGCCCCGGCACCCTCGCGTCTCCCACGGCGCGTTCCCGGCTCCGGTACCGCCGGTACCGGCCGAGCCCGACCCGCTCGATCCCCGGCACGGCGGTGTCGATCTCGTCGACCCGTTCCTGCCGGTGAGCCTTCACGAACGACTCATAGGCCTGCTCGCCGGTCCACTGCGAGTAGTGCATCAGCGTGGACCCGTCGTCCCCCGCGTACACGTGATACGCCAGCAGATCCACGGCGGGCCAGGGCCGCCGCTCCCAGGTGCGCCCGACGGCCTCCACGGTCTGCCGCTGCCGCTCTGGGGTGCCGACCCGCCAGGTGCTGAAGAACGGAGCAGCGGCACGGGGGTCGGTGGGGTCGGGGTGCTGGTCGGTTCGACGGCTCATGAACACTCCAGTCGTAGCGCCGGTCGCGAACAACCCCACCTTTCAACCTCGACCGAACTTGAGGTCAAGCGGCAGCGGGAGAGAGGCGGGCGGGCCGAAGCCGCTCCCGCCTGAGCGGTGAGCGAGACCACCCGCGCGCGGACACGGACTCGGACCGCGACCCGGCCCTCACCTGTGCCCGTGCGCGTGCCTCCACCGCATCACCCCGACCGCCACCACGGCCCCCGCCGCCGAGGCCACCAGCACCGGCCCGGGATGCCGCATGCCCGCCTGGACCACGTTCCGCACCGGACGAGGCCCGGCATGGGTCGCCTTGTCGTGCACCGTGTGCCCCGCCTGCGCGGCGGTGCTGCGCAACTGCACGGTCATCGCCCCGGCCTTGTCCCGCAGATCGGCCGCCCGCGCCAGCGCACGCCCCTTCACATCCGCCTTGCCGGCCAGCTCCTGCACCGTGTTGCCGAGTTCACTGCGGGTCCGCTCGATCTGCCGCCGCAGCTCATCGGGCCCCTTCGCCCCACCCATCGCGTCCGTCATCGATGCGCCCTCTCCTTGATCTCCTCCACGTCCGCCCTGACGCTGCCCAGGGTCCGCTCAGGCGTGGGCGGCGCGGCCTTGCGCAGCTGGCCCCGCCCGGTCGCCGCCAGCACGGCCGCGATCACGAACAGCACGCCCGTCACGATCAGCGCCGCGGCCCAGACGGGCAGCACCAGCGAGAGCGCGGCGACACCCGCACCGGCCAGCACGAGCAGCCCGGCGTACGCGACGGCGCCGGCCGCCCCGAGCAGCCCGCCACCGCGCCCGGCCCGCCGCCCCTTCTCGGCCAGCTCCTGCTTGGCCAGAGCCACTTCCTGCCGTACGAGCGTGGAGAGCTGCTCCGCGGCCTGCCCGACGAGCTCGCCCACGGAGTGGCGCTCCTCGTGCACGGCCCGATGATCCATGATCCCGGTCACGTGTTCCGCCTCCTCTCGAAGTCAGGAACACCCGGGTACCCGGACGGCCGGGCCACACACAATAAAGCAACACTTAACAATACAGCGAAGCGGAATTAAGTGGAGCTACACGGTGAACGGGCCGACACTACCCCCATGACCACACCGCCCGCACCCTTCTTCGGCCGCGCCCTCTGCGCCATGATCACCCCCTTCACCCCGTCCGGCACCCTGGACCTCGACGGCGCCCGGCACCTCGCCGCCCACCTGGTGGCGAACGGCTGCGACGGCCTGGTCCTCTCCGGCACGACGGGCGAGTCCCCCACCACCACGGACGCCGAGAAGTCGGCTCTCGTCACCGCCGTCCGAGAGGCGGTGGGCGACCGCGCGAAGGTCGTCACGGGCATCGGCACCCCCGACACCCGGCACACCGCCGAACTGGCCCGGGAAGCGCACAAGGCGGGCGCGGACGGCCTGCTGGTGGTCTCGCCCTACTACAGCAGGCCCCCGCAGGACGCGATCGAGGCCCACTTCCGGGAGATCGCGGACACCTCGGAACTCCCGATCATGCTCTACGACATCCCGGCGCGCACCGGCACCCGCATCGAGCCTGAGACGATCCTCCGCCTAGCCGGGCACCCCCGGATCGTCGCGGTCAAGGACTGCTCCTACGACTTCCTGGGCGCCCAGAAGGTGATGGCCCGCACGGACCTGGCGTACTACGCGGGCTGCGACGAACACAACCTCGCGCTGTACGCCGTGGGCGGCGCGGGATACGTCAGCACCGTCGCCAACGTCGTCCCGGCCCGCCTGCGCGCCGTCCTGGACGCGTTCGACGCGGGCGAGACAACCCGGGCGGCCCGCCTCCAGCACCAGGCGACACCCCTCATCGAGGCGATCATGTCGGCGGGCCTGCCGGGCACCGTCACGGCCAAGGCACTCCTGAACGCCCTGGCCCTGCCCGCCGGCCCGGTCCGCGCCCCGCTGCGGGCCGCCGACGCGGCCACGACCGACACCCTGCTGTCGCTCCACGCGGCCCTTGCCGAGTCCTGATCACCGCACCGCGAACACCGGCTCCCACCGCCCCTCGGTGCCGTCCTTGGGCGACCGGAAGTCACTGAGCGGGATGGTCTTCGCCCCGCCGAGCGTCACCAGGACCAGCCGCTGGTGGTACTCGTTCCCGTCCGGCCCGATGTCCCAGGCGACGAGCGAGTTCCCGTCCGCCCACGCCAGCAGCTGCTGACCGCGCACCTCGCGCTTCTCGCCCGTGCGGCCGTCGAGGACGTAGGACGACGTCTTCCACTTGCGCCCCGCGAACTGACCGGCGACGAGCCGCCCGTCCGGTGAGATCCCCGCGTCGACGAACCAGTCCCGGTACCGCTCCGCCGCCGGAGCGGGGACCTCCTTGCCGCCGAGGTCGTAGAACATCTCACCGGGATCGGTGGGCATCCCGGACCAGACGAGGCGGCCGTCGTGGGTGAAGGCGAAGTCCTGACGGGAGTTGAGGAACGCGGTGGGGTCGTTCGCGTCCCCGCCGACCTTCACCCCCGCCCAGGAACTGCTCCCGGAGGCCACGTCGATGACGTGGAAACCGGTCCGGTCCGACTCCGTGAACGGGGCGTTCCAGCCCTCCGACCCCTCGATCTTCACCCGGCGGTCGGGATTCTTGCTGTACGACGTCGCGATGAGCTTCCTGCCGTCGGTGGAGAATTCCACCCCCGCCACCGGCCGGTCGACCGGGATCCACCGCTTGACCTGGCCGCTCGCCAGGTCGAGCAGTCCGATGCGCGGGACCGGCAGGTTCCGCTCCAGGACGGCGGCGGTCCTCAGTCCGGGGGCGATCGCGACGTAGGACCAGCGGTCGTCCTTCGCGTACTTCTTCGTGCCGGGGTCGAGCAGCCAGTACGTACGTTCCGAAACGGCACGGTCGGCGGACTGCTCGACCGTCCTGGTGGTGTAGTAGGCGGCGAGCGCGACCCGCCCCGCCGCGATGATGTCGCGCGGCGGCGACTGATCCGGGCGGGGGGTGATGGCGGTCTGTTCGATACCGCCCGAGGGGCGTGCGTCCCGCTCGCCGGAGTCCAGGCCGGGCACGGCCACGGCCACGGCGATCACGGCGGCGGCCGCGGCCGCCACGGACGCGATCCGCCGGCTGCGGCGGCGCCGGCGGACGGCCAGCACCCGCTCGGCGAAGCCGGGGGCCGCGGGCGGCTGCCCTTCGGCCTGGTCGCGCAGCGCGTCACGCACGAGCTCGTCGACGTTCACTGCCGCACCTCCACGGGCGAGTAGTCAGGGGAGCGCCGCTGTTCGGCGGCGGCCGGGCCGAGGGCGGCCAGCTCGGGTGCGAGGGCGCGCAGCCGGGCGAGGGAACGATGGGTGGCGGACCGTACGGTGCCGACGGAGCAGCCCAGGATGCGGGCCACCTCGCCCTCCGGCAGGTCCTCGAAATAGCGCAGCACGAGCACGGTGCGCTGCCGTGCGGTCAGCCGGGCGAGCGCGCCGCGCATCACCAGACGCAGCTCGGCGGCGCCGGAGGCGTCCGGGTCGGTGCCGGTCTCCGGCAGTTCGGCGACGCTCAGTTCGCGCCGCGGCCACTTCAGCCGCCAGCGGCTGACCTGCTGGCGGTAGAGGATCTGCCGGACGTAGGCCTCGGGTTCGTCGATGCGGTGCCAGCGGCCCGCCGCCTTGATCAGCGCGTTCTGGAGCAGGTCCTCGCCCGCGTGCCGGTCGCCGCCGCTCAGCAGGACGGCGGTCTTCAGCAGCGCGGACGACCGGTTCGCCACGAACTCCCGGAAACTCTCCTGCGCTTCGGCATCCATCGTCACCTTCGCTCTCCCCCGGGGCGAACCCTGTGCCCGCCCCCCGTACTTCCTGTGACGCGTACGGACGTGCCGCGCTATGCCACCGGCCGGGAGAAAAGACGAGGACGGCCCGTACCGCAGCCAGGCTGCGATACGGACCGTCCCCGTCTGCTCCCTCTGTTCAGTTCCAGGCGTACCCGTCCCCGAACAGCAGCGTGTGCTCCAGCACGTCCTCCGCCGGGTCGTCGATCTGCCCCACGTTGACGTTGATCAGACCCACCCGATGCCCGTTGTGCGAGCCTGTGTTGGTCTCGTCGGCGTGCGCGGCCCCCGCCGGCAGCCAGCAGACCGCCAGCGCCGCGACCACCCCGGCCAGCCGGTGTACCACGGCCCGACCCCGCTCGTTCTTCATGCCCCGGTCCTCGTTTCGTCGTTTCGGCGTCTGATCGGACACTGCGCCCACCCGTTCATCTGCCAAGCCCACCAGGAGGTCACGCCGGGTCATCCGTACGGGAATCCTCCCAGGGGTGGCGGTCAGGCGAGCTCCGCTCGGCTCCCGGGAGATGCCGGCGCACGCTCAGGTTCTCGTCTCGTCGCTAGGCTCGGCCCCGTGAGCGAAGACGCCCGTCACATAGCGCACCACCGAGTCCACGTCGTACCCGCTGTACTGGCCCTGTCCAACCCGCCATGGCAGCAGGACGTCTGGCTCGATCCTTCGGTGTTCGAGAACCTGGACCATGTCTTCCACACGCTCTTCGATGACTTCTGCGACGCCGACGAGCCCGAGCGATACCTCGGAGTCAGCCTGAGAAGTGAGGCAGAGGTCGCTCTCATGCGTGAGCTGGGCACCGCTCTCAACGCCGCGGCGGCCGAGGCACCCAACGACACCGACGCGGAGTATCTACGGGCACCCTCATGGCCGACGGTCGTAGCGGTCGCGGGTCGTCTCGCTCAGGTCATGGTCGCGAACGACCTGAAGGAACTCGCCGCTCTGCACCACGCCGGTCCGGCACCCCGACGTGAGCCACGGCAGTGAGTGCCCCACACGAGCGCCCTCCCGGGCCGTCCTCGGGCCGTGGAAGGGCGCTCCATGGTGACCAACGTCGACAACTGCCGACAGCTCAGCAGCGGGTCAGGGCGTTGATCCATGACGCGGCCGCAGGTCACGGCCGCCCATGATCAGTTGTGGCTGTGCAGGATCTCGTTCAGACCGCCCCACACCGCGTTGTTCGGACGCGCCTCCACCGTGCCGGTGACGGAGTTGCGGCGGAAGAGGATGTTGGACGCGCCGGACAGCTCGCGGGCCTTGATGATCTGCCCGTCGGGCATGGTGACGCGGGTGCCGGCGGTGACGTAGAGGCCCGCCTCCACGACGCACTCGTCGCCGAGCGCGATGCCCACGCCCGCCTCGGCGCCGATCAGGCAGCGCTCGCCGATGGAGATGATGACGTTGCCGCCGCCGGAGAGGGTGCCCATCGTCGAGGCGCCGCCGCCGATGTCCGAGCCGTCGCCGATGACGACACCGGCGGAGATGCGGCCCTCGACCATCGACGTGCCGAGCGTGCCGGCGTTGAAGTTGACGAAGCCCTCGTGCATGACGGTGGTGCCCTCGGCGAGGTGGGCGCCGAGGCGGACCCGGTCGGCGTCGGCGATCCGGACGCCCTTGGGGGCCACGTAGTCCGTCATCCGCGGGAACTTGTCGACGGAGGTCACCTGCAGGTGCAGGCCCTCGGCGCGGGCGTTCAGGCGGACCTTCTCCAGGTCGTCGACGGCGACCGGGCCGAGCGAGGTCCAGGCGACGTTGGCCAGGAAGCCGAAGATGCCGTCCAGGCTCTGGCCGTGCGGCTTGACCAGGCGGTGGGAGAGCAGGTGCAGACGCAGGTAGGCGTCGTGCGCGTCGATCGGCTTCTCGTCGAGCGAGGCGATGACCGTGCGGACCGCGACCACCTCGACGCCCCGGCGGGCGTCCGGGCCGATCGCCGCGGTGGCGCCACCGCCGAGCAGTTCCGCGGCACGCTCGGCGGACAGCCGCTCGGTGCCGGACGGGCCGGGCGCCTCGGCCAGCTCGGGCGCGGGGAACCAGGTGTCGAGAACGGTGCCGTCGGCGGCGATCGTGGCGAGGCCGGCGGCCACGGCGCCGGTGGTGCGAGGAGCAGTCGTGTCGGTCATGAGGGCAACCTAACCGGCGGACACCGGTGGATGCGAACCGGTGCGGGGGCGTCTCACGGGACGGGCGGTATCCACCCCGTACCCACCCCGCCAGACGCCCCTCAGCAGCACGGACACCCCGGTCACCGGCCGGTCCACCCCCGTCCGGTCGCCCGCGAGCCACTCCCCCGTCCACCCGGCGAGTTCGGCGGCCAGGTCGGTGCGGGGATCCTCCAGGCCGCCGCACGAGGCGACCACCTTGGCGAAGCCTCGTTGGCCTCCCGCTGCGCTGCGACCAGCAGTTCGTCGAGGGTCTTGAAGTGGTAGGTCGTCGAGCCGAGCGGCACATCGGTCTCGGCGGCGGCACTGCGGTGGCTCGGTCCGGCGATCCCCTTCGCCCGACGACCCGGATCGCCGCGCCGATGATCCGCTGCCGTCACCCGGGGTCGTGACGCCGGGGCATCAGTGGGCCCCGCCCAGGTTCAGCACCACGACCCCGACGATGATCAGCGCGATGCCGGCGGCTTGGGGCCGTGCCGGCCGAGACCGTCTTCAGGGTCTGCGCGAGCAGCGCGAAGGAGGCGGCGAACCCTTGATCTCGAAGTGAGATCGGAGAGAAACCGCTCTCATAAACGCGTCACAGCCGCCCCACACGTCCACTACGGTGTCACCGATCACACACCGGGTCACCACAACTGCGCCGCCGTCAAGGGTGCCCCGCCGGAGGAACAGCGCATGGCAGAACAGAAGTCCCGGCCGCCGCAGGACCGCCCCTGGGAGAGCGACTGGGCCCCGGACACCACCCGGGCACCGGGAACGCGACGGCTCTGGCTCGCGGGCGCGCTGGCGCTGGCGACGGTCACCGCGTGCGCCACCGCCATCACCGTGATGAACAGAGAGTCGGGCGAGCCGGAACGCCGGGCGGCGGCGGAGCCGAGCACCCTCAGCAGTTCGGCCCCGGGTGGCCTGATCTCCTTCGCGACACCGTCCGCCGCCGCGGCCGGGAAGCCCGGCGCGGGCCGCGCGGATCCGTCCCCCACTCCCACCACCAGCGCCCCGAGCGCCTCGGCGAGCCCGAAGCCCGCCACGAAGGCCCCGAAGCCGCCCAAGGCGTCCCCGGAACCGTCCAAGCCCCCGAAGGCGCCCGCCTCGCACGGCATCTCCATACGCTCGGTCAACTACCCCGACCGCTACTGGCGGGTGCGCGACGGCTCCGTGCGCCTGGACCAGGTCGGCTCGGGCTCCGAGCAGCGCGAGGACGCCACCTTCCGGCGCGTCGCCGGCCTCGCCGACTCCTCCTGCTACTCCTTCGCCACCGCCGACGGCCGCTATCTGCGCCACCGCAGCTTCGTGCTGGTCGCCGACGCGCACGACGGCTCGTCGCTCTTCGGCAAGGACGCCACGTTCTGCCCGCACGTCTGGTCCCCGTCGGGCACGATCACGCTGGAGTCGGTCAACTACCCGGGCCGCTTCCTGCGCCACCGCAACTTCCAGCTCCGCCTGGACCCCTACGAGAACAGTCACCTGTTCCACTCGGACTCAGCGTTCCAGCTGGTGGACGGGCTGGGCTGAGCACGCGTGAGGGCGGCACCCGCAATGGGTGCCGCCCTCACGTGCGTCAGTGGATCTCAGACGTTGAACCCGAGAGCCCGCAGCTGCTCGCGCCCGTCGTCCGTGATCTTGTCGGGGCCCCACGGCGGCATCCAGACCCAGTTGATGCGCAGCTCGCTCACAAGGCCGTCCGTGGCGGACTTCGCCTGGTCCTCGATGACGTCCGTCAGCGGGCAGGCCGCCGAGGTCAAGGTCATGTCGAGCGTCGCGATGTTCGCGTCGTCGATGTGGATGCCGTAGATCAGGCCGAGGTTGACGACGTCGATGCCCAGCTCGGGGTCGACGACGTCGTACAGCGCCTCACGGACCTCTTCCTCCGAGGCGGGCTTCATCTCAACGGTCTCGCTCATGCCGTCGTCTCCTTCTCGGCGTCGGCTCCGCCCAGCACCTGGGCCGTAGCGTCCTTCCAGGCCATCCAGCTCAGCAGGGCGCACTTCACCCGGGCCGGGTACTTGGACACCCCGGCGAACGCGACCGCGTCCTCCAGGATGTCCTCCATCGCGTCGTCGGGTTCGAGCTTCCCCTTGGACTGCATCAGCTCCAGGAAGGTCTCCTGGATCTTCCGCGCGTCGGAGAGGTCCTTGCCGACGAGGAGGTCGTTCAGTACGGACGCGCTCGCCTGGCTGATCGAACAGCCCTGGCCCTCGTACGAGACGTCCTCGATCGTGGTGCCGTCGTACTTCACGCGCAGGGTGATCTCGTCACCGCACGTCGGGTTGACGTGGTGCACCTCGGCGTCGCCATCCCGCAAGCCCCGCCCGTGCGGGTTCTTGTAGTGGTCCAGGATGACTTCCTGGTACATGGAGTCCAGTTTCACCGTTCAGCACGCCCCTCAGCCGAAGAAGTTCCGTACGTGCTCCAGGCCGTCGACCAGTGCGTCGATCTCGGCCGGCGTGGAGTACAGATAGAACGACGCTCGCGTGGTCGCAGGAATTCCGTACCGCAGGCAGACCGGCCGCGCGCAGTGGTGGCCGACCCGGACCGCGATGCCCTGCTCGTCGAGGACCTGGCCCACGTCGTGGGGGTGGATGTCGCCGAGCGTGAAGGAGATCGCCGCGCCGCGCTCCTCGGCCGTGGTGGGGCCGATGATGCGCAGGCCGGGGACCTCCAGCAGCCGCTTGACCGCGTACTCGGTGAGCGCGTGCTCGTGGGCGAGGATCTTGTCCATGCCGATCGAGTTGAGGTAATCGATCGCCGCGCCGAGTCCGACCGCCTGGGCGATCGGGGGCGTGCCCGCCTCGAACTTGTGGGGCGCCGGGGCGTACGTCGACGAGTGCATCGACACCGTCTCGATCATCTCGCCGCCGCCGAGGAACGGAGGCAGGTCCTCCAGCAGCTCCTGACGGCCCCAGAGGACGCCGATGCCGGTCGGGGCGCACATCTTGTGGCCGGTGAAGGCCACGAAGTCGGCCTGGAGGGCCTGCACGTCCAGCGGCATGTGCGGTGCGGCCTGGGAGGCGTCGACGCAGACCAGGGCGCCGACCTCCTGGGCGCGGCGCACGATCGCCTCGACCGGGTTCTGGGTGCCGAGGATGTTGGAGACCAGCACGAAGGAGACGATCTTCGTCTTCTCGGTGATGATCTCGTCGATGTTCGACAGGTCCAGGCGGCCGTCGTCGGTGAGGCCGAACCACTTCAGCTTCGCGCCCGTGCGCTGCGCGAGCAGCTGCCACGGCACGATGTTGGAGTGGTGCTCCATCTCCGTGATGACGATCTCGGTCTCGGAGTCCACGCGGTAGGGCTCGTCGGCCCAGCCCAGCATGTTCGCCACGAGGTTGAGCGACTCCGAGGCGTTCTTGGTGAAGATCACCTCGTCGCGCGAGGGCGCGTTGATGAACTCCGCGACCTTGTCGCGCGCGCCCTCGTACAGCGCCGTGGCCTCCTCGGCGAGCACATGCACACCGCGGTGGACGTTGGCGTTGTAGCGCTCGTAGTACTCATTGAGTGCGTCCAGCACCTGACGCGGCTTCTGGCTGGTCGCCGCGTTGTCCAGGTACACGAGCTTCCGCCCATCGTGGACCTGACGGTCCAGGATGGGGAAGTCCTTGCGGATCGCCTCGGTGTCGAGGAGGCCCGGCAGCAGTGTCACGCGGATGCGCCACCCTTCGTGTAAACCTCGTAGCCCTCGTTCTCCAGCTTGTCGGCGAGCTCGGCGCCGCCGGACTCGACGATCCGGCCGCCGGAGAAGACGTGCACGTGGTCGGGCTTGATGTAGCGCAGGATGCGCGTGTAGTGGGTGATCAGCAGGGTGCCGACCTCGCCCGTCTCGCGGACGCGGTTCACGCCCTCGGACACGACGCGCAGGGCGTCGACGTCCAGGCCGGAGTCGGTCTCGTCGAGGATCGCCATCTTCGGCTTGAGGAGCTCCAGCTGGAGGATCTCGTGGCGCTTCTTCTCACCGCCGGAGAAGCCCTCGTTGACGTTGCGCTCGGCGAAGGAGGGGTCCATGTTGAGGCGCTGCATGGCCTCCTTGACCTCCTTCACCCAGGTGCGCAGCTTGGGGGCCTCGCCGCGCACGGCGGTGGCGGAGGTGCGCAGGAAGTTCGACACGGAGACGCCCGGAACCTCGACCGGGTACTGCATCGCGAGGAACAGGCCGGCGCGGGCGCGCTCGTCGACGGACATCTCCAGGACGTCCTCGCCGTCGAGGGTGACGGTGCCGCCGGTGATCGTGTACTTCGGGTGACCCGCGAGGGAGTAGGCGAGGGTCGACTTGCCCGAGCCGTTGGGGCCCATGATGGCGTGCGTCTCGCCCTGCTTCACGGTGAGGTCGACGCCCTTGAGGATCTCCTTCGTGGCGTTGTCGGCCTCGACGGTGACGTGCAGGTCTCGGATTTCAAGCGTTGCCATGGGTGCCTCAGGACTCCTGGGTGAGGGAGACGAGCACGTCGTCCCCTTCGATCTTTACGGGGTATACGGGGACGGGGCGCGTCGCGGGAAGGCTGTCGGGCTTTCCGGAGCGGAGGTCGAAGCGCGAGCCGTGCAGCCAGCACTCGATGTGGCAGTCGTCGACCTCGCCCTCGGCCAGCGAGACGTTGGCGTGCGAGCAGATGTCGTGGATCGCGAACACCTCGCCCTCGGTCTGCACGATGGACACGGGCGTGCCGTCGAGTTCCACCCGCTTGGGGGTGTCCTCCTCCAGCTCGCCCAGTCCACAGGCGCGTACGAAGGTCATGCGACGGCCGCCTCCAGCTCCTCCTCGATCCGGGCGATCAGGCGCTCCTCGATGTCGGGGAGGCCGATCTGCTGGACCAGCTCGGCGAAGAAGCCGCGGACCACCAGACGGCGGGCCTCGTGCTCCGGGATGCCGCGGGCCATGAGGTAGAACAGCTGCTCGTCGTCGAAGCGGCCGGTCGCCGAGGCGTGTCCTGCGCCGACGATCTCGCCCGTCTCGATCTCGAGGTTCGGTACGGAGTCCACGCGCGCCCCGTCCGTGAGGACCAGGTTGCGGTTCATCTCGTACGTGTCCGTGCCCTCGGCCGCGGCCTCGATGAGCACGTCGCCGATCCACACCGCGTGCGCGGCGTCACCCTGGAGGGCGCCCTTGTAGACGACGTTGGACTTGCAGTGCGGGACGTTGTGGTCGACCAGGAGGCGGTGCTCCTGGTGCTGGCCCTGGTCGGTGAAGTACAGGCCGAACAGCTCGGCCTCGCCGCCGGGCCCGGCGTACCGCACGCGCGGGTGCAGCCGGACGAGGTCGCCGCCGAAGGTGACGACGACGGACTTGAAGGAGGCGTCGCGGCCGACGAGCGCGTTGTGCTGGGCGACGTGGACGGCCTTCTCGTCCCAGTCCTGCACGGAGACGACGGTCAGCTTGGCGCCGTCGCCCAGGAGGTAGTCGACGTTGGCGGCGAGCACCGCGTCACCGGTGTGGTCGATGACCACGACGGCCTCGGCGAAGGCGCCCAGCTCGATCACCTGGTGGCCGAAGGCGGTGCCGCCCTCGCCGTGCACCGTGATGCGGATGGGCTCGGTGAGGACGGTCTCCTTGGGGACGCTCACGACCGAGGCCTTCTCGAACGCCGAGTAGGCCTGGGCGGCGACGCGGTCCGCCGGGGTGCCCGCCTTGCCGAGCCGCGCGTCGTCACGGCCCACGGCCTCGACGGTGACGCCCTCGGGGGCCTGGACGTCGACCCTCAGGCCGTTGCCGGTGGCGAGGGCGGTGCCGTCGTGCAGGCCGCGCAGGCGCTCCAGCGGGGTGAACCGCCACTCCTCCTCACGGCCGTGCGGGACGGGGAAGTCCGCCACGTCGAAGGAGGGGGGCGCGCTCATGCGGGTGGCGACGGTCGACTCCGCGGCGACCGCGATCGAGCCCGCGGTGGTGGATCCCACGGGGATGTTCTGAGCCTCAGCCATGGCTGTCGTAGTGCTCTCTTTCCGTTACGTAAGGGCTTGATGGACGGCGGCGGATCAACCGACCGCGCCCTCCATCTGCAGCTCGATCAGCCGGTTGAGCTCCAGCGCGTACTCCATGGGGAGCTCCTTGGCGATGGGCTCGACGAAGCCGCGCACGATCATCGCCATCGCCTCGAACTCGCTCAGGCCGCGGCTCATCAGGTAGAAGAGCTGGTCCTCGGAGACCTTGGAGACGGTCGCCTCGTGGCCCATGGACACGTCGTCCTCGCGGACGTCCACGTAGGGGTAGGTGTCCGAGCGGGAGATGGTGTCCACCAGCAGCGCGTCGCACAGCACGTTGGACTTCGAGCCGTGGGCACCCTCGCCGATCTCGACGAGACCGCGGTAGGAGGTGCGGCCGCCGCCGCGCGCCACGGACTTCGACACGATGTTCGACGACGTGTTCGGCGCCATGTGGACCATCTTGGAGCCGGCGTCCTGGTGCTGGCCCTCGCCCGCGAAGGCGATGGACAGGGTCTCGCCCTTGGCGTGCTCGCCCATGAGGTAGACGGCCGGGTACTTCATCGTCACCTTGGAGCCGATGTTGCCGTCGATCCACTCCATGGTCGCGCCCTCGTACGCCACGGCGCGCTTGGTGACCAGGTTGTAGACGTTGTTCGACCAGTTCTGGATGGTCGTGTAGCGGCAGCGGGCGTTCTTCTTGACGATGATCTCGACGACCGCGGAGTGCAGCGAGTCCGACTTGTAGATCGGGGCGGTGCAGCCCTCGACGTAGTGCACGTAGGCACCCTCGTCGACGATGATCAGGGTCCGCTCGAACTGGCCCATGTTCTCGGTGTTGATCCGGAAGTAGGCCTGGAGCGGAATCTCCACGTGGACGCCCGGCGGCACGTAGATGAAGGAGCCGCCCGACCACACGGCGGAGTTCAGCGACGCGAACTTGTTGTCGCCGACGGGGATGACGGTCCCGAAGTACTCCTTGAAGAGCTCCGGGTGCTCCTTCAGCGCGGTGTCGGTGTCGAGGAAGATGACGCCCTGCTCCTCCAGGTCCTCGCGAATCTGGTGGTAGACGACCTCCGACTCGTACTGCGCGGCGACACCGGCGACGAGGCGCTGCTTCTCCGCCTCGGGGATGCCGAGCTTGTCGTAGGTGTTCTTGATGTCCTCGGGCAGGTCCTCCCAGGACTCCGCCTGCTTCTCCGTGGAGCGCACGAAGTACTTGATGTTGTCGAAGTCGATGCCGGAGAGGTCCGAGCCCCAGTTCGGCATGGGCTTCTTCTCGAACAGGCGCAGGCCCTTGAGGCGGAGCTTGGTCATCCACTCCGGCTCGTTCTTCTTGGAGGAGATGTCCCGGACGACGTCCTCGTTGATGCCGCGCTTGGCGGAGGCGCCGGCCGTGTCGGAGTCGGCCCAGCCGTACTCGTACTTGCCCAGGCCCTCGAGCTCGGGGTGGGCAGTCTCCGTGGGGAGAGTCATGCGGGGTTCCTCCCGGCCGTGCTTGCAGATGCGTTGTGGGAAATCTTGGGGATGAACGTCGTGCAGACGCCGTCGCCGTGCGCGATGGTGGCGAGCCGCTGGACATGCGTACCGAGCAGCTCGGCGAAAAATTCCGTCTCCGCCTCGCACAGTTGCGGGAACTGCTCGGCGACGTGGGCGACCGGGCAGTGGTGCTGGCAGAGCTGCTCACCCTGCTGGGGGTGGGGCGCGCTGCGCGCCGTAGCAGCGTACCCGTCGGCGCTCAGCGCCTTGGCGAGGGCTTCCGTCCGCTCCTCGGGGGAGGCGGAGGCGACCGCTGCGCGGTAGGCACCGGCCTGCGCGGCGATCCTGGCGCGGGCGAAGGCGGCGATCGCCTCGCTGCCGCCCTCGCGGTCGGCGATCCAGCGCAGGGCGTCCGCGGCGAGCTTGTCGTAGGACTGGTCGAAGGCGTCCCGCCCGCAGTCCGTCAGGGCGAACACCTTGGCGGGCCGGCCGCGGGTCCGCGCGCCGTACACCCGCTGCTCGCGTGCCTCCACGACACCGTCGCCCGTGAGGGCGTCGAGGTGCCGGCGCACGGCGGCCTGGGTGAGACCCAGCCGCTCGGCGAGTTCGGCGACGGTCGAGGGGCCGTGGTCCAGGATGGACCGCGCGACCCGGTTGCGGGTGGACCGCTCCCCGGTCGCCAGCTCCTCGTGGGGTGCCTCGCCGACGTTTTTCACAACGCCATTGTTGCGTAATTCCTCCGGACCGGGCAAGCCGCCCGGTCTCCGCCCGAGGTGCCCTGCGTCACTTAGGCATACCTAATCTGACCTGCGGAAACGATCTCCGCTTGATCGAACCGCTGGCATGCGGCAGCCGCTTCGGGGACACTCCACAACCATGCCCACACCCCCTCCGACCGGCCCTCTTGTCACCCGCGAGACGCTCCGGACCCAGCTCGGCAAGCTCGGGGTACGCCCCGGCGAGACGCTGCTCGTGCACTCCTCGCTCAGTTCCCTCGGCTGGGTCAACGGCGGCGCCGTCACGGTGGTGCGGGGCCTGCTCGACGCGCTCGGCCCGCAGGGCACCCTCGTGGTCCCCACCCAGACCGGCGAGCTCTCCGACCCGGCCCTGTGGAGCAATCCGCCCGTGCCCCCTCAGTGGTGGCCGGACATCCGCGCCACCATGCCGGGCTACGACCCGCGGATCACGCCGTCCCGCGGGGTCGGTGTCGTCCCGGAGACCGTGCGCACCTGGCCCGGCGCCCTGCGCAGCGCGCATCCGCAGACCTCGTTCGCGGCGCTCGGCCCGCGCGCGGCGGAGGTGCTCGACGGGCACGCGACCGACTGCCGCCTCGGCGAGCGCAGCCCGCTGGCGAAACTGGAGGCGATGGGTGCCCGCGTCCTGCTGCTCGGGGCCGGCTACGCCTCCTGCACGAGCTTCCACCTGGCCGAGTACCGCATCCCGTCCCCGCGGGTCGTGGTGGGCCGGCCCGGTCCCGACGGCTGGGAGACCGTGACCGAGGTGTCGATCGACTCGGACCGTTTCGACGAGCTGGGCTACGACTTCGAGCGGGACCGTCCCGTCGTCCGCGGCAAGGTCGGCGCGGCCCAGGCGCGGCTGTTCCCGGTGGCGGACGCGGTGGCCTACGCCGAGCGGTGGCTCGCGGTCCACCGGCCGCGCGAGGAGGAGTAGCCGCACCCCCCGGTCCGGGCCGCCGCGCGCGTACCTAGACTCTGGACCCATGCGAAGTGAGCCCCTGGTCCAGGTCCAGGCCCTGGTGAAGCGGTACGGCCCGAAGACCGCGGTGGACGGGCTCGACCTGGTGGCCCGGGCGGGTGTGACCGCCGTGCTCGGCCCCAACGGGGCGGGCAAGACGACCACGGTCGAGACCTGCGAGGGGTACCGCGAGCCGGACTCCGGCACGGTGCGCGTCCTGGGCCTCGACCCGGTCGGGGACGCCTCCGCCCTGCGGCCCCGCATCGGCGTGATGCTCCAGTCCGGCGGCGTCTATTCGGGCTCCCGTGCCGACGAGATGCTGCGGCACGTGGCCAGGCTGCACGCGCATCCGCTGGACGTGGACGCGCTGATCGAACGGCTGGGGCTCGGCTCCTGCGGCCGTACGACGTACCGGCGGCTGTCCGGCGGGCAGCAGCAGCGCCTCGCGCTGGCCATGGCCGTGGTCGGGCGTCCCGAACTGGTCTTTCTCGACGAGCCGACCGCCGGGCTCGACCCGCAGGCCCGGCACGCCACCTGGGACCTGGTGCGGGACCTGCGCGCCGACGGCGTCTCGGTGATCCTCACCACCCACTACATGGACGAGGCCGAGCAGCTCGCCGACGACGTGGCGATCATCGACGCGGGCCGGGTCATCGCCCAGGGCTCCCCGGAGGAGCTGTGCCGGGGCGGCGCCGAGAACACGCTGCGCTTCTCGGGCCGGCCGGGCCTGGACGTGGGCTCACTGCTGAAGGCCCTGCCCGCCGACTGCTCGGCCGCCGAGCTGACCCCGGGTTCCTACCGGGTCACCGGCAAGGTCGACCCCCAGCTGCTCGCGACGGTCACCTCCTGGTGTGCCCAGCACGGTGTGATGCCGGAGAGGATCTCCGTGGAGCGGCACACCCTCGAAGACGTCTTCCTGGAGCTGACCGGCAAGGAGCTGCGCTCGTGACCGCCACCGGCACGGGGATGTACACGCCGAAGCCCGGCGCGGCGCCCCTCCCCCGCATGATCGCGGCCCAGGCCGCGCTCGAGACGAAGATGCTGCTGCGCAACGGCGAGCAGCTGCTGCTGACGGTCGTGATCCCGGCCCTGCTGCTGGCCCTGTTCAGCACCGTGGACATCGTGGACACCGGCTCCGGCGAAGCGGTCGACTTCCTCGCGCCGGGCGTCCTCGCGCTCGCCGTGATGTCGACGGCGTTCACGGGCCAGGCCATCGCGACCGGCTTCGAGCGCCGCTACGGCGTGCTGAAGCGGCTGGCCGTCTCGCCCCTGCCCCGCTGGGGCCTGATGACGGCGAAGACCCTGTCCGTGCTGGTCACCGAGGTGCTCCAGGTGATCCTGCTGACGGCGATCGCCTTCGCGCTGGGCTGGTCGCCGCACGGCAACCCGTTCGCCGTGCTGCTGCTCCTGGTCCTCGGCACGGCGGCCTTCTCGGGCCTTGGCCTGCTGATGGCCGGGACGCTGAAGGCCGAGGCGACCCTGGCCGCGGCCAACCTGGTGTTCCTGCTGCTGCTCGTCGGCGGCGGGGTCGTCGTGCCGCTCGGCAAGTTCCCCGCCGCCGCGCAGGACGTGCTGGGCCTGCTGCCCATCGCGGCCCTGTCCGACGGGCTGCGGGACGTGCTCCAGCACGGCGCCGGGATGCCCTGGGGGGACCTGGGGATCCTGGCCGTCTGGGCGGTCGCGGGGCTGGCGGCGGCCGGGACGTTCTTCCGCTGGGAGTAGGGACGGTGTCCTGTGACGGACCCTCGTGAAAGTGTGCACAAGCGGCGGCCTACGATGGTGGGCGTGCCACACCTGACCCGCGCCGACGCCCAGGCCGCCCTGCGCAACCCGCTCGCCTTCATCGCCGAGCGCTGGACCCCACACCCCCGGACGGTCCGGCGCGCGGCTCTCTCCGCGCTCCTGATGTCGGTGATCATCGTCGTCACCGGCGGCGCCGTCCGGCTGACCGGCTCGGGCCTGGGCTGCCCGACCTGGCCCAAGTGCACCGACGACTCGCTCACCGCCACCAGCGCGATGGGCTTCCACGGCGCCATCGAGTTCGGCAACCGCATGCTGACGTACGTGCTGTGCGCGGCCGTCGGCTGGGCGATCATCGCCGCGCGCTCGCAGAAGCCGTACCGGCGGGGCCTGGTCCGGCTGGGCTGGGCGCAGTTCTGGATCGTGATGAGCAACGCGATCCTCGGCGGCATCGTGGTGCTGGTCGGTCTGAACCCGTACACGGTCGCGGCCCACTTCGTGGCGACGTCCGCGCTCATCGCGGTGGCCACGGTGATGTGGCAGCGCACCCGGGAGGGCGACGGGGCGGCGCGACCGCTGGTCGGCAAGGCCGTGCAGCAGCTGGTGTGGTTCCTGGTCGCGGCGGCCGTCCTGCTCATCCTGGTCGGCACGGTCGTCACCGGCGCGGGCCCGCACGCGGGCGACTCCAGCGAGGTCGAGCGGATGCCGGTCGACTGGGAGACGGTGAGCAAGCTGCACGCCGTGCTGGCGTGGATCGTGGTGACGCTGACGTTCGCCCTGTGGTTCGTCCTCAAGGCGGTCGACGCGCCCAGGAGCCCGCTGAACCGCACCCGCGAGCTGTTCCTGATCCTGCTCGCCCAGGGCGTCATCGGGTACGTGCAGTACTTCACGGACCTGCCCGAGGTGCTGGTCGGCCTGCACATGCTGGGCTCGGCCGCGATGTGGATCTGGGTGCTGCGGGTGGTGCTGTCCCTGCGCGAACGCTCGGAGCCGGCCGCGGACGTGCCCGGCCCGGCCGCCGAGGCGAGCCTGACCAAGGCCTAGCCGAGTCCGTAGACCCGGCGCGCGTTTCCCGACGCGAGCATGGTCGCCACCCGCTGGGCGTCGGTCAGGGACCACGCTCCCTCTGCGACCCAGGTGCCGAGCACCCGTCCCAGGGCCTCGCGGAAGAGCCGGGCGCCCACCACGTGCAGTTCGGGCAGCCCCTGCGCGCCGGTGGAGAACAGGATCTTGCCGAAGGGCGCCAGCTCCAGGATCTCCGCGAGGACGGTCGCGGCCCGGGCGCCCGTGCGGACCAGGGCGGCGCCGCAGTCGACGTGGACGTGCGGGAAGACACCGGCGAGATGGGCGGCGTGCCGGTGGTACGGGTAGCCGTGCAGCAGGACGAGGTCCGTGCCCAGACCGGCCGTGGCCCGTACGAAGTCCGTCAGCAGCACCGGGTCCGTACGGTCGATCCGCAGGCCCGGGCCGCCCAGCCCCGCGTGCAGCTGGAGCGGCAGCCCCGAGGCGACCGCACTCCACAGCAGATGCCGCAGCAGCACCGGATCGCTCAGCTCCCCGCCGACGCCGCGCCCGGCGAGCCAGCGGCCGGCCGCCCCGCGCACCTCGCCCGGCCCGGGCGGCTCCGGCGCGAGCGCGAGGCCGTGCCGTACGCCCGCGACCGAGGTGAAGGCGACGGCGTGCGCGGCGGCCGCGTGCACCGATTCGGCGAGGTTGGCGAGGAAGGACTCGACGGTTCCGGAGGTGTCGGCGACCTGCTCGGCGAGGAGCTCCAGGCGTACGATCTCGCGGGCCTCGGCGGCTCCTGCGGAGGCCAGCTCGCCGGGCTCCGTCAGATCTCCGGGCAGGCCCGTGTCGACCAGGTACGTGGTGATGCCGCTGCCGCGCAGCAGCCGGCGGCCGGCCTCCCAGACGCCCAGTTCCCGCCGTCGGGCCAGGTAGTGGGCGGGCGTGCAGTGCGGTTCGAGGCCGAGCAGGGGCGGGCACCAGCGCCTGACGGCGAAGCCGGTCTGGGTGTCGAAGAGGGTGGTGCCGGGAGCGGGCGGGCCCTCGGTGTGGCTGAGGTGGGCCTCGAAGGTGCCGAGGCCCAGCTCCGTGCGCAGCACTCCGTGGCAGTACTGGTCCACTAAGGACGGCGTTTCGATCATCCGGGCCTCCCGGTGTGGACCCTGTTGCTCTCAAGGGTCCTAACGGGTGAACCGGGGTGAAGGTCGCGGTACCGGAGGGGGGTGCGGGTCAGCGGGCGGCTGCGGACCGGATGTGGTCGCTCGCGCAGTTCCCCGCGCCCCCGGGCCGACTGCTCAACCGTTCTTGGGTCCGCCTACCTGGATCCCGGCCATCCGGCTCCACTCGTAGGGGCCCGTCTTCACCTTCGCGGCGAATTCGCCGTCGAAGGACTCGTGGCGGGTGATGCCCGACTTCTCCACGGCCTTCTCGGCGATCTCGTAGGAGGGGGCGACCAGGTCCCCCCAGTTGCCGTCCTCGCCGACCAGGACGATGCGGGCGCCGCGCTCGCCGAGGTAGGCGACCTGGCCCTCGGCGCCGCCGTGGGCCTTGGAGAAGGAGCTGATCTGCTGGGCCAGCCGGGCCGCCTTGCGCTCGGCCTTGGGGTCTGCCTGCTGCGTCTCTGCCATGACCAGGATGCTACTCACGAGTAGATCGACTCGCGAGGGCGGGGCGGTGTGACGTACGTCGAGGTGTCAGCGCAGGAACGGGTCGACCGCGACCGCCACGAAGAGCAGCGAGACGTAGGTGATCGACCAGTGGAACAGGCGCATCTCCTTCAGCTTCGCGCCCGTCACCTCCGCCTTCGCGCGGTTCTGGAGACCGTGCGCCTCCCAGAGCCAGAAGCCGCCCGCCAGCAGCGCGACCGACGTGTAGAACCAGCCGGTGTAGCCGAGCGGGGTCAGCAGCAGCGAGACGGCGACCATGACCCAGCTGTAGATCACGATCTGCTTGGCGACCACCTTGTTGGAGGCGACCACCGGCAGCATGGGCACGCCCACGCGCGCGTAGTCCTCCTTGACCTTCATGGACAGCGGCCAGTAGTGCGGCGGCGTCCAGAAGAACATGACCATGAAGAGGATGACGGGCGCCCACGACATCGAGTTCGTGACCGAGGACCAGCCGATCAGCACCGGCAGGCAGCCGGCGATGCCGCCCCACACGATGTTCTGCGAGGTACGGCGCTTGAGGATCATCGTGTAGACGACCACGTAGAACAGGAGCGCGCCGAGGGCGAGCCAGGCGCTCAGCCAGTTCACGGTGAGGCCGAACAGCAGCGTCGAGGCGATCGCCAGCGTGATGCCGAAGACGAGGCACTCGCGCGGGCTGACCATGCCGGTGACCAGCGGGCGCTGCGAGGTGCGGTCCATCAGCGCGTCGATGTCGCGGTCGATGTACATGTTGAGCGCGTTGGCGCCGCCCGCGGACATGTAACCGCCCAGGCACGTCAGCAGCACCAGCGTCAGGTCGGGCACGCCCTGCTGCGCCAGGAACATCACCGGCACCGTCGTGATCAGCAGCAGTTCGATGATCCGCGGCTTGGTGAGAGCCACGAATGCCATGACACGGGCCCCGAGCGGCCGGTGAGCCGGGCTCTGGTCCGTCCCGGTCATCCCCGCTGGACGGGATTCAACGGCCGTCACGCACACCCCTACAGAGACATCCCAGCAAGCCTCACCCTGTGAAGTCCCGGTAAAGGCTCGCGCGTACCACGCCACTTTAGACGTTGCCCAGACTCGGACATTCGCGGGGGTCGGCTCGTGTTGGCGGACACCTTCCGACGGGCGCCCCGAAGCTCGATTGAGCACCCGGATGAGCGGCTCCGTATTCACCTGTCGAATGCGGTACGGCCCAGTCAGGAGGCGGATCGCGATCCGCCCCGGCACTCTGGAGTGACTCGAAAAAACGCACGTCCCACGGGGGTAGGCTCGGCTGCGGCCGGTGGGCGCCCCGATACACCGGCATCCGACATGTGGAGAGGAGCCCTGACTCAGGGTGAGCACCAAGCCGACCACCACAGACCTCGAGTGGACCGAGTTGGACCAGCGGTCCGTCGACACCGCGCGTGTCCTGGCCGCCGATGCCGTACAGAAGGTCGGTAACGGCCATCCGGGTACGGCGATGAGCCTGGCGCCTGCCGCCTACACCCTCTTCCAGAAGGTGATGCGGCACGACCCGGCGGACGCCGACTGGGTCGGGCGGGACCGCTTCGTGCTGTCCGCCGGCCACTCGTCCCTGACCCTCTACACCCAGCTGTACCTGGCCGGCTTCGGCCTGGAGCTGGACGACCTGAAGTCCTTCCGCACCTGGGGCTCGAAGACCCCCGGTCACCCCGAGTACGGGCACACGACCGGCGTGGAGACGACGACCGGCCCGCTGGGGCAGGGTGTCGCCAACGCGGTGGGCATGGCGATGGCCGCCCGCTACGAGCGCGGCCTGTTCGACCCGGAGGCCGCCGAGGGCGAGTCGCCGTTCGACCACTTCGTCTACTGCATCGCCGGTGACGGCTGCCTCCAGGAGGGCATCTCCGCCGAGGCGTCCTCCCTCGCGGGCCACCAGAAGCTCGGCAACCTGATCCTGCTGTGGGACGACAACCACATCTCGATCGAGGGCGACACCGAGACGGCCGTCTCCGAGGACACCGTGAAGCGGTACGAGGCCTACGGCTGGCACGTGCAGCGTGTGGAGCCGAAGGCCGACGGCGACCTGGACCCGGCCGCGATCTACGAGGCGATCCAGAAGGCCCAGGCCGTCACGGACCGGCCCTCGTTCATCGCGATGCGCTCGATCATCGCCTGGCCCGCCCCGAACGCGCAGAACACCGAGGCCGCGCACGGCTCGGCACTCGGCGACGACGAGGTCGCGGCCACCAAGCGCGTCCTGGGCTTCGACCCGGAGCAGTCGTTCGAGGTCTCCGACGAGGTCATCGAGCACACCCGCAAGGCGCTGGAGCGGGGCAAGGCGGCCCGCGCGGTGTGGGACAAGGCGTACCAGCAGTGGCGGGACAACAACCCCGAGCGCGCCGCCGAGTACGACCGCGTCGCCAAGGGTGAGCTGCCCAAGGGCTGGGAGGAGAAGATCCCGGTCTTCGAGACCGGCAAGGGCGTGGCCACGCGTGCCGCCTCCGGCAAGGTCCTCCAGGCGCTCGGCGCGGTCATCCCCGAGCTGTGGGGCGGTTCGGCCGACCTGGCCGGCTCCAACAACACCACGATCGACAAGACCAGCTCCTTCCTCCCGGCGGACAACCCGCTGCCGGAGGCGGACCCGTACGGCCGCACGATCCACTTCGGCATCCGCGAGCACGCGATGGCCGCCGAGATGAACGGCATCGCGCTGCACGGCAACACCCGGATCTACGGCGGCACCTTCCTGGTCTTCTCCGACTACATGCGCAACGCGGTGCGGCTGTCGGCGCTGATGCACCTGCCGGTGACGTACGTGTGGACGCACGACTCCATCGGCCTCGGCGAGGACGGCCCGACCCACCAGCCGGTCGAGCACCTGGCCGCGCTGCGCGCGATCCCGGGCCTGAACGTCGTGCGCCCGGCGGACGCCAACGAGACCGCGATCGCCTGGCGCGAGATCCTCAAGCGCTGGACGAAGGAGTTCGGCAAGGGCCAGCCGCACGGTCTGGCGCTGACCCGGCAGGGCGTGCCCACCTACGAGCCCAACGAGGACGCCGCCAAGGGCGGTTACGTCCTGTTCGAGGCCGAAGGCGGCGAGCCCGAGGTCATCCTGATCGCCACCGGCTCGGAGGTGCACGTCGCCGTCGAGGCGCGCGAGCAGCTCCAGGGCGCCGGCGTGCCCACGCGCGTGGTGTCCATGCCGTCGGTGGAGTGGTTCGAGCAGCAGGACCAGGGGTACCGGGACAGCGTCCTGCCGCTGTCCGTCCGGGCCCGTGTCGCGGTGGAGGCCGGCATCGGCCTCACCTGGCACAAGTACGTGGGGGACGCCGGCCGCATCGTTTCCCTGGAGCACTTCGGTGCTTCGGCCGACGGCAAGGTGCTCTTCCGCGAGTTCGGCTTCACTGCCGAGAACGTGGCCGCCGCCGCGCGGGAATCGATCGCCGCAGCCCAGCGCTGACGCTCATATACGACACGTAGGAGATGGAATTTCCATGACAGACGCACTCAAGCGCCTCTCCGAGGAAGGCGTGGCGATCTGGCTGGACGACCTGTCGCGCAAGCGGATCACGTCCGGCAACCTCGCCGAGCTGATCGACCAGCAGCACGTCGTGGGCGTCACCACCAACCCGTCGATCTTCCAGAAGGCGATCTCGCAGGGTGACGGCTACGACACCCAGCTGACCGACCTCGCCGCCCGCGAGGTCACGGTCGAAGAGGCCATCCGCATGATCACGACGGCCGACGTCCGTGACGCCGCCGACGTCCTGCGTCCGGTCTTCGACGCCAGTGGCGGCAAGGACGGCCGGGTCTCGATCGAGGTCGACCCCCGCCTGGCGCACAACACGCGGGCGACGGTCGCCGAGGCCAAGCAGCTCGCCTGGCTGGTGGACCGGCCCAACACGCTCATCAAGATCCCCGCGACCGAGGCGGGCATCCCGGCCATCGCCGAGACCATCGGTCTGGGCATCAGCGTCAACGTCACGCTGATCTTCTCGCTGGAGCGCTACCGCCTGGTCATGAACGCGTTCCTGGAGGGCCTGGAGAAGGCCAGGGAGCGCGGCCTGGACCTGTCGCAGATCCACTCCGTGGCGTCGTTCTTCGTGTCCCGCGTGGACACCGAGATCGACAAGCGGATCGACGCCCTGGGCACCGACGAGGCCAAGGCGCTGCGCGGCAAGGCCGCCGTCGCCAACGCCCGCCTCGCCTACCAGGCGTACGAGGAGGTCTTCTCCTCGGACCGCTGGAACGCCCTGGAGAAGGCCGGCGCCAACAAGCAGCGTCCGCTGTGGGCGTCGACCGGCGTGAAGGACAAGGCGTACAGCGACACCATGTACGTCACCGACCTGGTCGCTCCGAACACGGTGAACACCATGCCGGAGGCGACCCTGTTCGCCACCGAGGACCACGGCGAGATCACCGGCAACACCGTCGCCGGCACCTACGAGCAGGCCCGCGCCGACCTGGACGCGGTCGAGAAGCTCGGGATCAAGTACGACGACGTGGTCCGGCTTCTGGAGGAGGAGGGCGTCGAGAAGTTCGAGGCGTCCTGGAACGACCTGCTGAAGTCGACCGAGGCCGAGCTGAAGCGCCTCGCCCCCTCGGAGGGCTGAACAGGTGTCGAGCAGCAACCCGCTGCGTGACCCCGCGGACCGACGGCTCCCGCGTATCGCGGGGCCGTCGGGCCTGGTCATCTTCGGCGTCACGGGCGACCTGTCCCGCAAGAAGCTCATGCCCGCCGTGTACGACCTCGCCAACCGGGGTCTGCTGCCGCCGGGCTTCTCGCTGGTGGGCTTCGCCCGCCGTGAATGGGCGCACGAGGACTTCGCGCAGGAGGTCCACGACGCGGTCAAGGAGCACGCCCGCACGCCCTTCCGCGAGGAGGTCTGGCAGCAGCTCATCCAGGGCATGCGCTTCGTGCAGGGCACCTTCGACGACGACGACGCGTTCGAGCGGCTGCGTTCCACGATCGAGGAGCTCGACAAGGCACAGGGCACGGGCGGCAACTTCGCCTTCTACCTGTCGGTGCCGCCGTCGGCCTTCCCCGTGGTCATCCAGCAGCTGAAGAAGCACCAGCTGGCCGACCAGACGGGCGGCTCCTGGCGGCGCGCGGTGATCGAGAAGCCGTTCGGCCACAACCTCGCCTCGGCCGAGGAGCTCAACAAGGTCGTCCACGAGGTCTTCGCCCCGGAGCAGGTCTTCCGCATCGACCACTACCTGGGCAAGGAGACCGTCCAGAACATCCTGGCGCTGCGCTTCGCCAACACCATGTTCGAGCCGATCTGGAACCGGTCCTTCGTGGACCACGTGCAGATCACCATGGCCGAGGACATCGGCATCGGCGGCCGGGCCGGCTACTACGACGGCATCGGCGCCGCCCGTGACGTCATCCAGAACCATCTGCTCCAGCTGATGGCCCTGACGGCCATGGAGGAGCCCGCCTCCTTCGACGCGGACGCGCTGGCCGCCGAGAAGACCAAGGTGCTCGGTGCCGTGCGGCTTCCGAAGGACATGGGCCGCGACACCGTGCGCGGGCAGTACTCCGCGGGCTGGCAGGGCGGCGCGAAGGTGATCGGCTACCTCGACGAGGACGGCATCGACGCCTCGTCGAAGACCGACACGTACGCCGCGGTGAAGCTGGAGATCGACAACCGCCGCTGGGCGGGCGTCCCCTTCTACCTGCGCACCGGCAAGCGGCTGGGCCGCCGGGTGACGGAGATCGCGGTCGTCTTCCAGCGGGCCCCGCACTCCCCGTTCGACTCCACGGCCACCGAGGAGCTCGGCTCCAACGCGATCGTCATCCGCGTCCAGCCGGACGAGGGCGTGACGGTCCGCTTCGGCTCGAAGGTGCCGGGCACCTCGATGGAGATCCGGGACGTGTCGATGGACTTCGCCTACGGCGAGTCCTTCACGGAGTCCAGCCCGGAGGCGTACGAGCGTCTCATCCTGGACGTCCTGCTCGGTGACTCGAACCTCTTCCCGCGTACCGAGGAGGTCGAGCTCTCCTGGAAGATCCTCGACCCGATCGAGGAGTACTGGGACAAGAACGGCAAGCCCGCCCAGTACCAGGCCGGTACCTGGGGGCCCGTCGAGGCGGACGAAATGCTCGAGCGACACGGACGGAGCTGGCGCCGGCCATGAAGATAGACCTGACGGACACCACGGCCAGCAAGGTCAACAAGGCGCTGGTGCAGGGCCGCCGGGCGATCGGCACCCCGGCGGTCGGCATGGTGCTCACGCTGGTCATCGTGACGGACGAGGAGAACGCCTACGACGCGCTGAAGGCCGCGAACGACGCCTCGCACGAGCATCCCGCCCGCACGCTCGTGGTCATCAAGCGCGTCTCGCGTTCGCCCCGTGACCGCACGCAGTCCCGCCTCGACGCGGAGGTGCGGGTCGGCGCGGACGCGGGCTCCGGTGAGACGGTGGTGCTCCGGCTGTACGGCGAGGTCGTCGACCACGCCCAGTCGGTGGTGCTGCCGCTGCTGCTGCCGGACGCGCCGGTGGTGGTGTGGTGGCCGGTGAACGCGCCGCTCGACCCGGCGAAGGACCCCCTGGGTGCCCTCGCGCAGCGCCGCGTGACCGACACCTACGCCTCCGAGCAGCCGGTACGGGACCTGGCCACCCGCTCCACGACCTACACCCCCGGCGACACCGACCTGTCCTGGACCCGCATCACGCCCTGGCGCTCCATGCTGGCGGCGGCGCTCGACCAGGTCGCCTGTGAGGTCAAGGCCGTCGAGGTGGAGGGCGAGGAGTTCAACCCGAGCTGTGAGCTGCTGGCGATGTGGCTCGCGGACCGGCTGGACGTGCCCGTGAAGCGCTCGCTGTCCAGCGGCCCCGGCCTGACGGCGGTCCGGATGGACACCGACTGCGGCCCGATCAAGCTGGACCGTGCCGACGGCTCGCTCGCGACGCTCTCCATCGAGGGCCAGCCGGACCGGGCGGTGGCGCTCAAGCGCCGTGAGACCGCCGAGCTGATGGCGGAGGAGCTGCGCCGGCTGGACCCGGACGACACGTACGCGTCCGCCCTGCGCTACGGGGTGGACCGGCTGAAGTCCCCGTCGTCGCCGTCGTCGGTGCCCAAAAGTGAGGGGCGAGCAGGACTCGCCCTTCCCGCTCCCGTTGAAGCGGCTGCGAAAGCACCCGCTGCGCAAGCGACGGCGCAGGCACCGGTGAGGCGGGAACCGCCCCAGCTGGAACCGGTACGGAAGGCGACGAAGTGAGTACGGCACCGCAGCTGGTCGTGCACCGCGACAAGGAGCTGATGGCGCAGGCCGCGGCGGCCCGGCTGATCACCAGGATCGTGGACGCCCAGGCCTCCCGGGGTTCGGCGTCCGTGGTCCTGACGGGCGGCCGCAACGGCAACGGCCTGCTGGCCGCCCTGGCCGCGGCGCCCGCCCGGGACGCGATCGACTGGAGCCGGCTCGACCTGTGGTGGGGCGACGAGCGGTTCCTGCCCGAGGGCGATCCCGAGCGCAACGTCACCCAGGCCAGACAGGCTCTCCTCGACTCGGTGCCGCTCGATCCGAAGCGGGTGCACGCCATGCCCGCGTCGGACGGCCCCCACGGCGCCGACGTGGACGCGGCGGCGGCCGCGTACGCGGAGGAGCTGGCGCGGGCGGCGGGCCCGGAGAACCACGGGCCCGTGCCCACGTTCGACGTGCTGATGCTGGGCGTCGGCCCGGACACCCATGTGGCGTCGCTGTTCCCGGAGCTGCCGGCGGTGCGGGAGACCGACCGCACGGTGGTCGGCGTCCACGGCGCGCCCAAGCCGCCGCCGACCCGGGTGACGCTGACGCTCCCGGCGATCCGAGCGGCTCGTGAGGTGTGGCTGCTGGCCGCCGGGGAGGACAAGGCCCGGGCGGCGGCGATCGCCCTCTCGGGAGCCGGGGAGATCCAGGCCCCGGCAGCAGGGGCGTACGGCAGGAGCCGGACCCTGTGGCTCCTGGACGGGGCGGCGGCTTCCCAACTGCCGCGTTCGCTGTATCCGCCGGCTTCGGCGTGAACGCTTCCGGGCCCCCGCTTCACTGCGAAGCGGGGGCCCGGTATGTGTGGGTTACTTGACCGACCCCGCCATGACTCCCTGCACGAAGTGCCTCTGGAACGCGAAGAACACGGCGACCGGGACGACCAGGGACACGAACGCCCCGGGGGCCAGGACGTCGATGTTGCTGCCGAACTGGCGTATCTGGGACTGGAGTTCCACGGTCAGCGGCTGTGAGGAGCTGTCCGCGAAGAGCAGGGCGACCAGCATGTCGTTCCACACCCACAGGAACTGGAAGATGGCCAGGGACGCGATCGCGGGCCGGCCCACGGGCAGGACGAGCCGCGTGAAGATGCGCCACTCGGTGCCGCCGTCCATGCGCGCGGCCTCCAGCATCTCCTTCGGCATCTCGGCGAAGTAGTTCCGCAGCAGGAACACCGCGAAGGGAAGACCGTAGGCCACGTGGAAGAGGACGACGCCGGGGATGGTGCCGAACAAGCCCAGCTGGCCGAAGAGTTTGGCGACCGGCAGCAGGCCGATCTGCACGGGCACCACCAGCAGCGCGACCACGACCAGGAAGATCGTCTCCCGCCCGGGGAAGTCCAGCCACGCGAAGGCGTACCCCGCGAGGGCCGCGACCACCACGACGAGCACCGTCGTGGGCACCGATATCAGCACCGTGTTCCAGAACGCCTGCGTGATGCCGGCGTTCCCGAGCAGCGACGAGTAGTTGTCGAAGGACAGCTGCCCGGGGCTGGAGAACACCGTCCACCAGCCGCCCTTCGCCGTGTCCTCGGCGGACCGCAGCGAGGACAGGAACAGCCCGGCCAGGGGCGTCATCCACACCAGGCCGATCACCACGAGGAAGGCCTGCACGGCCCCGTGGCCCAACCCGCGCCGGACCGCGTTCATCGCTGACTCCTTCGGAAGCGGCGGACGTTGAACACCATGGCCGGGACGACCAGCAGCAGGAGCAGCACGCCGAGGGCGCTGCCGAGCCCCTGGTTGTTGCCGCCGCCGAACGACACCAGCCACATCTGGGTCGCGAGCACGGTCGCGTCCTCCTGCACGGGCCCGGGCGCGATGATGTAGACGAGGTCGAAGACCTTCATCACGTTGATGACGAGGGTGATGAACACGACCGACAGGACGGGTGCCAGCAGCGGCACCGTGATGCGCCGGAAGATCTGCCACTCGTTCGCGCCGTCCATCCGCGCCGCCTCCAGGGCGTCCCGCGGCAGTGTGGACAGGCCGGCGCCGATCAGCACCATGGCGAAGCCGGTCCAGATCCACAGGTAGGCGCCGATGATCGCCGGGGTGACCAGCGCCGGTCCGAGCCAGGAGACGCCCTCGTAGGGCTGGGCGAAGTTCGACGCAGGCAGCCTCACCTGGTAGGAGCCCGACGCCAGTCCCTCGAAGCGGAAGGAGCCGTCGGCGGCCGTGGTGGTCGTGGCGATCGTCTCGCCGTCGCGGACCGCCTCGACCTTGGTCTCCGGCAGGCCGCTCTCCCGCCGGTCGACCGCGCCCTGCTTCCCTCCCCCGCCGGGCACGAAGTCCAGGTAGACCACACCGCGCAGTTCGTCGGGGCCGGCTTTCCGCCCCGCCGCCTCGAACGCCGGCTCGGCTCCGCCGGGCAGGTCGCCGGGCTGTACGCCGACCAGGCCCAGCGTCACCGCGTCGCCGGGGGACACGCTCGAACTCGTGCGGTAAGAGCCGTCCTTGTCCTTCGTCAGGCCCTGACCGTCGCGCGCCCGGGCCGTCGGATAGGTGGACTGCGCCTTGAAGGCGTCGTGGACGGAGACGACCGCGGCGTTGAGCACGCCCTTGTCGGGGTCCTCGTCGTAGGCGAGCCGGAAGATGATGCCGGCGGCGAGGAAGGAGACCGCCATCGGCATGAAGAGGAGCAGCTTGAAGGCCGTCGCCCAGCGGACCTTCTCCACCAGCACGGCGAGGATCAGTCCGAGTCCGGTGAGCAGGGCCGGGGCGATGACGACCCAGATGGCCGTGTTGCGTACGGCTTTGAGGGTCGCCGGGTCGCGGAACATCTCGGCGTAGTTGTCGCCGCCGACGAAGTTCGTCCCGGAGGCGTCGAAGAAGCTGCGGCCGATGCTGAACAGCACGGGGTAGACGACGAGCGCCCCGAGCAGGAGCAGCGCGGGCAGCACGAACAGCAGGGCGATGATCTTCCCGCGCCGGCGCAGTCGCAGGGTGCGGTCGGCGACCGGGCCCGGCGGTGGGGGGCTCGTGTCCTTCACGAGGGTGGCTGTCATGGCGTATCAGTCCTGGTACGCCTTGGCCGCCGCGGCCTCCAGCTTCGCCGCGGTGCCCTTGGGGTCGGACGGGTCGCGCAGGAAGTCCTGGAGGAGCTTCCACTCGCCGGTGCCCTTGGTACCGCCGAAGGCGGCCGGGGCCTGGTCGGACATGTCGAAGCGGACCGAGTCCCCGGCCTGGACGAGGGACTTGGCGGTGGCGCGGGTGACGTCGTCGCCGTAGGCGGCGGGGTCGAGCTTCTTGTTCGGGGAGAGGAAGCCGCCGGCCTCGGCCCACACCGCGGACGCCTCGGGGGTGGCCAGGTACTCCAGGAGGGCCTGGGCGGCCTTCTGGTTCTTGCCGTCCTTGAGGACGACGGCCGCGTCACCGCCGCTGACGACCGGTGCCTCGCCGCCGCCGACCGCCGGGAAGGGGAAGAAGTTCGCGTCCTGGCCGACCTTCTTGCCGAACTGGTCCTTGGCGACACCGGCGACGAAGTCGCCCTCGTAGACCATGCCGGCCTCGGGCTCGGGGCCGAACACCTTCTCCACGGAGCCGGGGAAGTCGGTGTTCAGGGCGCCCTTCTGGCCGCCCGCGATGAGCTGCTTGTCCTTGAAGAGCTTGCCGAGGGTGGTGAGGGCGTCGACGACGGAGGCGTCGGTCCACTTCAGCCGGTGCGCGGCGAGGGCGTCGTACTTCTCGGGTCCGGCCTGGGAGAGGTAGACGTTCTCGAACCAGTCGGTGAGGGTCCAGCCGTCCTGCCCGGCGACGGAGAACGCGGCGAGCCCGGAGTCGGAGACGGTCCGCCCGGCCTTCAGCATCTCGTCGTAGGACTTCGGGGGCTTCACGCCGGCCTGCTCAAGGGCGTCGGGGCTGTACCAGACGGTCGACTTGTGGGCGGCCTTGAAGTAGAGGCCGTAGAGGGTGCCGTCGACGCTGCCGTACTTCTTCCACACGGGGGCGTAGCCCGCGTCGACGGCCTGCTCGGTCTTCTTCGACAGCGGCTTGAGCCAGCCCTTCTGCGCGAACTGCTTGAGCACGCCGACCTGCGGGACCATCACGACGTCGGGGGCGTTGCCGCCCTCGATCTTGCTGCCGACGACGGTGGAGACGTTGTCGCCGGTGGAGACGAACTGCGTCTTGGCGCCGGTCTTCTCGGTGAAGGCGTCCAGCACCTTCTGGAAGTTCTTCTGCTCGGTGCCGGACCAGACGCCGGCCACGGTGATCGACTGGCCGCTGAGCGCCTTGTCACCGCCGCCGGCCGAGACGGGTCCGCCGCCGCAGGCGGTCGCGCCGAGCGCGAGGGCGAGAGCGGTGCAGCCGGTGAGCAGGGTGGTACGTCGTCGCATCATCGTTGATGTCCCTTCGGGGAGTTGACCTGCGAAGCGTTCGCTCGCGGGGCGATCAGGAACGGATCCACCAGGCGGCCGTCGACCCGGAGAGCACTCCGGGCGGGCAGGGGCCGCTGGCGAGCAGGGGGGAGCCGGGGACCGGCGCCGGTGTGGGAGCGGTACCGAAGTTGACGGCGCACACCAGGTCGCCGCGCTCGAAGGCCAGGACGCCGGGCGGGGCGTCCAGCCAGCGCAGTGTGCCCTCGCCCAACTGGGGCAGCGCGGAGCGCAGTTGCAGACCGTCGCGGTACAGGTGCCAGAAGGAGCGGGTGTCGGCGAGGGCGCGGTCGGTGGCGTACTCGGCGAAGTACTCCGGCTGCGGCAGCCAGGGCTTGGCGCTCTCGACGCCCGGGGTGAAGCCGAACGGCGAGGCCTGGCCCGACCAGGGCAGCGGCACGCGGCAGCCGTCGCGGATGCGGGCCCGGCTGCCGGTGCGGCGGAAGATCGGGTCGGTGAGCACGTCGTCGGGCAGATCGACGACCTCGGGCAGGCCGAGTTCCTCGCCCTGGTAGATGTAGGCGGCGCCCGGCAGGGCCAGCATCAGCAGCGCTGCGGCGCGGGCGCGGGCGGCGCCGAGGCCGCTGCGCTCGGTGGCGGGTTCGCCGTAGCGGGTGACGGTGCGGACCTGGTCGTGGTTGTTGAGGACCCAGGTGACGGTCGAGCCGGTGCCGGCGATGTCCTGCATGGCCTCCGAGATGACCTTGCGGAAGGCGTCGGGGTCCCAGGGGGCGCTCAGCAGGTCGAAGAAGAAGGCCTGGTGCAGTTCGTCGGGCCGCACGTACCGGGCGTGCTCGCGGGCGGTGGGTACGGAGACCTCGCCGACGAGGAGGCGTTCGCAGCCGTCGCGCTCGGTGTACTCCTCGCATATGGAGCGCCAGCGGCGCCACACGTCGTGCACCTCGGGCTGGTTCCAGGCGAGCGGGTTGACCGAGTCACGGGTGCGGGCGTCGGCCTCCGGGTCGTCGGAGTCGGGCAGCCGGGGGTGCTTGAAGAGTCCGGCGGCGACGTCGATGCGGAAGCCGTCGATGCCCCGGTCCAGCCAGAAGCGCAGGATGCGGTCGAACTCGGCGGCGATCTCGGGGTTGCGCCAGTTCCAGTCGGGCTGCTCGGGCGCGAACATGTGCAGGTACCACTGGCCGGGCCGGCCGTCCGGTTCGGTCACCCGGGTCCAGGCGGGGCCGCCGAACATCGAGTGCCAGTTGTTGGGCGGCTCGGATCCGCCGGGGCCGCGGCCGTCGGCGAAGTGGAAGCGGGCCCGGGCGGGGCTGCCGGGGGACGCCGCCAGCGCCTCGCGGAACCAGGGGTGCTCGCTGGAGCAGTGGTTCGGAACGATGTCGAGCAGCACCTTGACGCCGAGCCGGTGCGCGGAGCCGACCAGCTGGTCGAACTCGCCGAGGTCCCCGAAGAGCGGGTCGACGTCGCAGTAGTCGGCCACGTCGTAGCCGTGGTCGTGCTGCGGCGAGGGGTAGAAGGGGCTCAGCCAGATCCCGTCGACGCCGAGCTTCTTGAGGTACGGCAGTCCGGCCCGGACTCCGGCGAGATCGCCGATGCCGTCGCCGGTGCTGTCGAGGAAGCTGCGGACGTACACCTGGTAGATGACCGCGTCCCGCCACCAGTGGTGGTACTTACTGAGCATGCATGCATGTTAGGTAGCGGGGTCAGAAGGGTGTCAACGAAAAGAACAGAAGTAACCGGCCGGTCGGCCTGACAACCTGGGACTTATCCGGACACAACGAAGCCAGTTGAAATGGCCTCGTTACCTAACGTGTAACTAGCGGCTGGAGACGGCTGCCAGTTCCCGCGCCAGCCGGCGCACCGCCGCACCGGACGTCTGCCGCCCGGCCATCGCGTCGTGCACGACCGCCTGCACCACCAGGCTGACCTGGTCGTAGTGCGCGCTCTTGGGACGCGGCGCGGCCGCGAGCACACTCGTGCGCAGGGTCGGCAGGTAGGGGAACCTGCGGATGAGCGCGGGGTCCTGGTAGAGATCGGCCCGCACGGGCGGCAGCGCCCCCCGGGTGAGGACCTGGCGCTGGACGCGCTCACCGGTGAGGTACGCGATCAGGCGGGCCGCCGAGTCGGGGTGCCGCGTGTGCGCGCTGACGGCCAGGTTGGAGCCGCCCAGGACGCTCGTCCCCGGCCCGTCGGGACCCGGCAGGGGTACGGCGCCGACCTTCCCCGCCACCTTCGAACCGGGGGCGGAGGCGCCCACGTAGGCGTACGGCCAGTTCCGCAGGAAGAGCAGCCGGCCGTCCTGGAAGGCCTGCTTGGACTCCTCCTCCTTGTACGTCAGCGCTTCCCTGGGGATCCAGCCCTCGCGCACTCCGCGCGCCAGGAATCCGATGCCCTCGCGGGCCGCCGCCGAGTCGACGGTGACGCGCTCGCCCTCGTCGCCGAGGATCGAGCCGCCCGCCGAGTAAACGGCCTCGGCCGCGTTCACGGTGAGCCCCTCGTAGGGCAGGAACTGTCCGGCGTAGCCGTCGAGGCCGTACTCCGGGGCGATGGTCTTCGCGTACCGCTCCAGCTCCGCCCAGGTGCGCGGCGGCGCGACGCCCTCCTTCGCGAGGACGTCCTTGCGGTACAGCAGCAGGCCGGCGTTGGTGACGTACGGGACGGCGTAGAGCTGCCGGTCGTAGGTCGCCGTGTCCACGACCGGCTGGAGGAAGGTCTTCAGCGGGAAGCGGTCCCGGGGCAGGGGTCTGATCCAGCCCGCTGCGGCGAACTCCGAGGTCCAGTTGACGTCGATGTTGAGCACGTCGAACCGGCTGCGGTCGCCGTCGCGCAGGTCGGTGGCCATCTGGGCCCGGGTCTCGTCGGCGGAGTCCGGCAGCTCGACGAGGGTGACCTTCTCGCCGGGGTGCGTACGGTTCCAGCCCTCCAGCAGGGGGCCGAGGTAGCCGGTGAGGTCTCCGGCGGTGGCCAGGGTGAGCGGCCCGCGGGCGCCCTCGGCGGGCTCTCCGGCCTGTGCTCCTGCCGAGACGTAGCCGGTCAGGACCACGACGAGAACGAGAAGGCCCCTACCCGCGGCATGGATCCACCGCATAGGTTCCTCCCTGTACACCGGCGCTGGGCACCCTCGCCCGGACAGAGGCCATGTATACCTGTTAGGTATGGGCGATACTAGGGCCTGGAGCACATTGGCCCGGACAGGAGGACTGCACGCGTGCGCCTGCCCCTCCTGGCACTCCTCGCCCGCGGACCCGCCCACGGCTACGAGCTCAAGCAGGACCTTGAGCAACTGCTGGGCTCCGCGTACCCTCAGCCGAACGTCGGCCAGATCTATGTGACCCTCGGCCGCCTCGAGAAGTCGGGACTGATCGAGGGCGAGGACGTGGCACAGTCCAGCCGGCCCAACAAGAAGGTCTACCACCTCACCGAGGCCGGGCGGGAGGCGGTGCGCGCCTGGTTCGAGGCGCCCGAGGACGAGCCGCGCGTGCGGGACGAGTTCTTCATGAAGCTGGCGCTCGCTCCGCGGACCGGTCTCGCCGAGCAGATCACCCTGATCAACCAGCAGCGACGCCAGTACCTGAACACCATGCGGCAGCTGTCGAAGCTGACCGCCGCCGAAGACCGCGACAACCGCATCGCCCATCTGCTGATCGAGGGCGCGATGCTGCACCTGCAGGCCGACCTCGACTGGCTGGAGCGGTGCCAGGAAGAGCTGGAGGAGCTGGAGTGAGCGACGACCGTCCCGCTCCTGTGCTGCGCGCCGAGGGGCTGGTCAAGACGCACCACGGCGAGGGCGCCCCGGCGCACGCCGTGCGCGGGGTCGACCTGTGCGTGAGGCACGGCGAGTTCGTGGCGATCACCGGCCCGTCTGGCGCGGGCAAGTCGACGCTGCTGCATCTGCTCGGCGGGCTCCAGCGGCCGGACGCCGGTCACCTCTGGCTGGACGGCGAGTCCACCGACACCTACGGCGAGGCCCGCTGGGCGGTGGAGCGCAGGAAGCGGATCGGGATCGTCTTCCAGTTCTTCAACCTCGTGTCGAACCTGTCCGTGGCCGACAACGTGGAGCTGCCCGCCCTGCTCGCCGGGACCCCGCCGAAGCGGGCGCGCGCCGAGCGGGAGGCGCTGCTGGCCGAGCTGGGCCTGACGGGCAAGGAGCGCAGCATGCCGGGTGAGCTGTCCGGCGGTGAGCAGCAGCGCGTCGCCCTGGCCCGGGCCCTGGTCAACCACCCGCCGCTGCTGCTGGCCGACGAGCCCGCGGGCAGCCTCGACTCCAAGGGCACCCGCGAGGTGATGCGGCTGTTGTCCCGCTTCCACCAGCGCGGCCAGACGATCGTGCTGGTCACACATGACGCCCGGCTGGCGAGCGCCGCGGACCGGGTGATCAGCTTCTTCGACGGCCGGATCGCCGACGACGCGGAACTCGACGGCGGCACCACCCCACCGCGCCGCTCCGGGATATCCGGCGTGCTGGAGCTGAAGGACTGACATGCGGGTGTACGACGACCCCCGAAGGGGCTGACCCGGATGCGAGCCACCCTGCGCTGGGCCCACTCCGATCTGCGCACGCACCGCGGCGAGGCGCTGTTCCTCGTCCTCGCCACCGCGGGCATCGTCGCCTCCCTGCTGCTGGCCACGGCCCTGTTCGGGTACGCCACCAACCCCTGGCAGCGGGTGTTCACGCAGTCGCACGGCGCGCATGTGTGGCTGCACACCGACGCGGCGGCCGACACCGGGAAGCTGGCCGCGCTGGACGGTGTCGACGCCGTCGCCGGTCCCTACCCCACCGCCGCCACCACGGTCTCCTCCCGTGGCAGCCGCGCCTCCGTCGAACTGCGAGCCACCCCCGAGCGGCCCTCCGTGGGCCGCCCGCCGCTCGTCTCAGGACACTGGCTGGACCCCTCGACCCCGAACGGCGTGGTGCTGGAGAGCCGCCTGGCGCGTGCCCTGCTGGCCGGGCCCGGCGACACCCTCACCGTGCCGGGCACCGCCCGGGAGCTGACCGTCGTGGGCCTCGCCGACAGTGCCGAGCCGCGCTACCGGCCCGGTGAGCAGCCGGGCCTGGTCTGGGCGCTGCCGTCGGCCGTGCCGGACCCGGGCGGCCAGGTGATCGGACTGCGCCTGACGGACCCGGGCGACACCTCGTACCTCGTCCAGCGCGCCGTGACCGTGCTGGGAGCCGGGACGATCGGCGAGGTCTCCACCTGGCAGCAGGCCAGGTCCGAGGCCCAGGGCGACAACCGGCTGCTCGGTCAGGTGCTGGGCCTGTTCGGGCTGGGCGCGCTGGTCGCGGCCGGATTCGCGGTGCACGGGGCGATCGGCACCCGTATCCGCGGCCACCTGCGCGACCTGTCCGTGCTGAAGGCCATCGGCTTCACACCCGGCCAGGTGGTCCGGATCTTCCTCCTCCAGCACCTGGCCTACGCCCTGCTGGGCGCCGTGGCCGCCGCCGGCCTCGCCGAGGTCCTGGGGAGCCGGATCCCGGGGCGGCTCGGGGACGCGGTCGGGGTGTGGCAGGGGCTGCCCGGGCACACCGTGGCGCTGCTCGTGGTCCCCGCGGGCGCCGTGCTGTTCATCGGCGCGACCACCGGGCTGGCCGCCTGGCGGGCCGGGCGCGTACCGCCGGTGCCCGTGCCGCGACCCGCCGCGCCCTCGGGCGGACGGCTGTCCGGCGTGGCCCGCGGGGCGCTCGGTGTGCGGATCCCGCCCGCGCTGGTGCTGGGCTGGCACAAGGCGTTCACCCGCCGCCCCCGTTCCCTGGCCACCGTCGCCCGCCTGGCGCTGCCGCTGCTGCTGATCGTCGTGGCGATGAGCGCCTGGACCACTCTGGACCGCTTCCACAGCGAGCCCGAGCGGATCGGTCTGCCCACCACGCTCAGCGTCCGCGCCGACGCCGGCCGGAGCGAGGAGCAGACCCGCACGCTGCTGGAACGGGACCCGCAGGTGGCCGCCGCCTACCCGGGCGTCGAGACGGCCGCCCTGGTCCCGGGCCAGACGGCGACCATCGCACTGCGGGGCCTCGGCACCCACCGGGACCCCTATCCGTACACCCTGGCCGAGGGCCGCGCCGCCCGTGGCGCCGACGAGGCCGTGGCCGGGCAGGGGCTGCTCGACCTGCTGGACGTGCGGGTCGGTGACTGGGTCCGGATGACCGTCGGCGACCAGCCGCAGATCCTGCACATCGTGGGCCGCAGCATCGAGCCGGAGAACGCCGGCCGGGTCATCTCCACATCGCTCGACACCCTGCGCGCGAACGATCCGGGCCTGCGCCCGACGCTCTACGAGCTCCGGCTGGACCCCGGCGCCGACCCCGGGGAGGTCGCCGGCCGGCTCGCCGCGGCCGGGCGCGGCCATCTCGACGTGCACACGGTGGCCAACCCGGCGGACGGGCTGTCCCCGCTGCGGGCGGTCGTGGCCGGGCTGATCGCCGTGCTCGCCCTCATCGGACTCATCGAGCTGCTGACCGCGATCGGCGGCACCGTCCGCGAGAGCGAACGGGACCTGCTGGCCCTGAAGGCCATCGGCCTGTCCCCCCGGCAAATCACCGCGATCACGGTCACCGCCACCGGCCTCACGGCTCTGGCGGCCGTCCTGGCCGCCACCGCCCTGGGACTGCCGCTCGCCCACTGGCTGATCGACGCCCAGGGCAGATCCAGCGGCATCGGCGCCGGGATCGCCCAGGGCCCGTCCGCCCCGCTGGTGCTGCTGCTCGGCGCGGCGGCGGTGCTCTGCGCGGCGGCCCTGGCGGCCGTCCCCGCCGCCCGGGCGGCACGGCGCCGGCTCGCGGACACCCTCAGCGCGGTGGCCTGACCTCGCCGCAGGTCAGCCGCCGTAGGGGCGCTGCGGGGTGTACGGCGGCTGCGGGGTGTACGGCGGCTGCGGGGTGTACGGCGGCTGCGGGGTGTACGGCGGCTGCGGGGTGTACGGCGGCCGAGGGGGCGGGGCGTAGGGGTGCTGCTGCCCGCCCGGCGTGTGGGGATGGGCGTACGGGTTCCCCTGTGGGGGCAGGTGCGGCGCTCCCGCCGGGGGCATGCCGAAAGCCGTCGGCGGGACCAGTCCGGGGGCCGGTGCGAGAGTCGCCGGATGGGCCTTCAGCCGGATCCCGTACCGCCGCTTGAGCCGCCCCATCTCCAGCAGCGCGATGGCGGTCACGGTCACCGGAGCGCCCAGGATGAAGACGATCCCGAGGGTGAGGCTGAGCCCGTGCAGATCACCGGTGACGAGGTCCGGGACGGCCACCAGCCAGCTGGTCACGATGGCGAGCAGCGGCGGCAGAGCGCGGTGCACGGCGGCCGTGCCGAAGAAGTTGCCGGAGACCCGCAGCGCCCCGTAGGCCGTGAAGATCAGCATCCACATCATCGTCAGCCCGACCCCGATGATGACGGCGGGGTTCGCCGACCCGTTCACGGTCTGCACCAGGCCCAGCAGAGCGGCCACGCAACCGACGAACAGCACAAGCAGCAGCAGGGAGTTGACCAGGGGCACCCGCAGCTGCCGCACCGTGCCGCCGCGCCGCCAGACCCACAGCATCGCCCCGACCGTCAGCGGGGTGAGGAAGAGCAGGACGACGGAGGCCGTCATCGCGTTCTCCAACAGCTCCGTGAAGTCGAAGCCGCCCTCGACGAAGGTGAAGACCCCGAGGGAGGTGACCGCTCCGGCGATGACGCGGAACCGCTTGAGGCGTTCCACCGACGGATCGAGGGGCTGCGGTATCCACGCGGGGTGGAACACCGCCCGCGCCACGTCCTGGGGTCTCAGCAGGGACCGGGCCGTCAGGGTGCCGCCGGTCCAACTACCGCGTGTGCGTGCCACTTCGCGCTCCCCCGAGCACTCGCCGTGATGATCGCCCGGGATTCTACGGGAAGCGGACGGCGCGCTGCCGCCCGCTTCCGCCGGGCGGCCGTTTCACTGCCGCCCGCTGTCCGTCGGGCCGTGTCACTGCCGGCCGCGCAGCTCCCGGTACGTGGCGACCAGCGCCTTGGTGGAGGCGTCCAGGCCCTCGACCTCGGCGCCCTCGGTCAGGGCGGGCTCGACGCGTTTGGCCAGGACCTTGCCCAGCTCCACGCCCCACTGGTCGAAGGAGTCGATGTTCCACACGGCGCCCTGCACGAACACCTTGTGCTCGTAGAGGGCGACCAACTGCCCGAGCACGGACGGCGTCAGCTCGGGCGCGAGGATCGTGGTCGTCGGATGGTCACCCCGGAAGGTCTTGTGCGGCACCAGTTCCTCCGGCACGCCCTCGGCCCGCACCTCGTCCGGGGTCTTGCCGAAGGCGAGCGCCTGCGTCTGGGCGAAGAAGTTGGCCATCAGCAGGTCGTGCTGGGCCTTGAGCTGATCGCTCAGCTCGCCCACCGGCCTCGCGAAGCCGATGAAGTCCGCCGGGATGAGCTTCGTGCCCTGGTGGATGAGCTGGTAGTAGGCGTGCTGCCCGTTGGTGCCGGGCGTGCCCCACACCACCGGTCCGGTCTGCCAGTCCACCGCCCGCCCGTCCCGGCCGACGTACTTGCCGTTGGACTCCATGTCGAGCTGCTGGAGGTAGGCGGTGAACTTGGACAGGTAGTGGCTGTAGGGCAGCACCGCGTGGGACTGGGCGTCGTGGAAGTTGCCGTACCAGATGCCCAGCAGGCCCAGCAGCAGCGGCACGTTGGACTCGGCGGGCGCGGTCCGGAAGTGCTCGTCGACGATGCGGAAGCCGTCGAGCATCTCCCGGAAACGGTCCGGGCCGATCGCGATCATCAGGGCCAGCCCGATCGCGGAGTCGTAGGAGTAGCGGCCGCCGACCCAGTCCCAGAACTCGAACATGTTGGCCGTGTCGATGCCGAACTCGGCGACCTTCTCGGCGTTCGTGGACAGCGCGACGAAGTGCTTGGCGACGGCGGCCTCGTCGCCGAGGGCGTCCAGCAGCCAGGAGCGGGCGGAGGTGGCGTTGGTGACCGTCTCGATGGTGGTGAAGGTCTTCGAGGCGATGACGAACAGGGTCTGTGCCGGGTCCAGGTCGCGGATCGCCTCGTGCAGGTCGGCGCCGTCCACGTTCGACACGAAACGCACCGTCAGCGACCGGTCGGTGAAGGCGCGCAGCACCTCGTACGCCATCGCGGGGCCGAGGTCGGAGCCGCCGATGCCGACGTTGACGATGTTCCGGATCCGCTTGCCGGTGTGGCCGGTCCACTCGCCCGACCGGACCCGGTCGGCGAAGTCCGCCATCTTGTCGAGCACGGCGTGCACCTCGGGCACCACGTTCTGGCCGTCGACCTCGATCACCGCGTCCCGGGGGGCGCGCAGCGCGGTGTGCAGCACGGCCCGGTCCTCGGTCGTGTTGATCCTCTCGCCGCGGAACATGGCGTCCCGGAGCCCGAAGACATCGGTGGCGGCGGCCAGTTCGCGCAGCAGCCGCAGGGTGTCGTCGGTGACCAGGTGCTTGGAGTAGTCGACGTACAGGTCACCGACCCGCAGGGTGTACGCGGTGCCGCGGCCGGAGTCGGCGGCGAACAGCTCGCGCAACCCGACCTCGGCCAGTTCCTCACGGTGCTTGGCCAGTGCCGTCCACTCGGGCGTCTGGTTGAGCCTCGTACGGCCGTCTGCGTTCATCTGGGACTTCAGCCTTCTTTCCTGTCCTGCCTGCGTACCTTGCCCCGCTGCCGGTCCCAACCTAATGGAGCGGGGCGGGACATCGGCCGTCGTGGCGCCGTCCTCCGGCTCGACAACGGATACGTTCATCCGGAGCACGGGTATCAACGCGATGACGGCGAGGACGAAGAAGGCGGCCGTGAGCAGGGGCGGGGTGTTCGGTCCCCGGGCGGCGGCGACGGCTCCGCCCAGCAGGGCGCCGAGGGGCACTCCGGCGTAGGCCAGGGTCCGGAAGGCCGCACTGACCCGGCCCAGCATCCCGGCGGGGCTGCGCTCCTGCATGAGCGTCGTGGTGTTGACGTTCCACACCATGCCCAGGAGCCCGAACAGGGCCAGCGCGCCCACCAGGACGGTCAGGCTCCGGACGGTGCCCATGACCACGAGGAGCGCGGTCTGCACCGAGCCGGCGAGCAGCACCGAGCGCGGCCGGCCGAGCCGCGCCACCAGCCGGCCGTTCACCACTCCCCCGGCCAGGCTGCCCAGGGTGAAGGCGGTGCCCGCCGCCGCGTAGCCGGCCGGGCCCGCCCGGAGCCAGTCGGTGACGAGGACGACCAGCAGGGCGAGCAGGGTGCCCATGCCGATGTTGCACAGGGCGGTGGCGGCGCACAGGGCGCGCAGGGCGCGGTCGCGCCACAGGGTGTGCAGCCCCTGCGCGATCTCCCGGCGCAGTGTGCTGCCCGCCGGTCTGGGCTTCGGGGCGGGTCCGGCGGCCGGCAGGGCGGCGATCAGGGCAGAGGCCGCGAGGAAGGTCACGGCGTCGGCCGCGAAGGGCACGGCCGTCCCGGCGGCCAGCAGCAGGGGCACGACGGGGCCGCCGAGCAGACCGCCCGCGATGCGCTGACCGGTCATCAGCCGGGCGTTGGCACTGCCGAGCGCGTCCCGGTCGACCAGGGCGGGCAGCAGGGCCGTGGCGGCGTTGTCGAAGAGGGTCTGGAGGGTGGTGAGCGCGACGGCCAGCGCGATGAGCAGACCGATCGAGGTGTGCCCGAGGGCGACGGCCAGCGCGAAGGCGGCGACCAGCAGGCCGCGCAAGGCGTCCACCGTCCACATGGCCCGCCGCTGGTCCACCCGGTCGGCGACGGCCCCGCCGAGCAGGCCGAAGACGATCCAGGGCAGATAGCCGCAGGCCGTGACCGAGGCGATGAGCAGCGGATCGTCGGTCAGGGTCACGGCCAGCAGGGGCAGGGCGGCCGTGCGCAGCGCGTCGCCGAAGCTGGACAGCACAGCGGCGCTCCACAGCCGTCCGAAGCCCCCGCGCCACGCGGGCGCCCGGACGCTCCCCACCTCGACCGCGACCACCGCTCCCCCTCATGGTTCGTTGGATGCACAAACCGTAGAGGGCCCCACTGACAATCGGTCGGTGAAAGAGCCGGGAGGCGACTTCGGCCGGGCACCCACGGGTGTCCGGCCGGTTCTCAGATCTAGATCTCGCCCCGCAGTTTGGCGAGCGCCTCGGCGAGGATCGCCTCGCCGTCCGCGTCGCTGCGCCGCTCCCGCACGTACGCCAGGTGCGTCTTGTAGGGCTCGGTGCGCGGCGGGGCCGGCGGGTTGTCGCGGTCCTGGCCTGCCGGGAAGCCGCAGCGGGGGCAGTCCCAGGTATCGGGCACCTGCGCGTCGCTGGCGAAGCTCGGCTGGGTTTCGTGTCCGTTGGAGCACCAGAAGGAGATGCGCAGCCGCGGCGCGGACTCGCCGCGCTCGGCCTCGCCCATCGGCCCCGCCCCGACCCGGCTTCCCCGGATCGCGTTGCCACTTGCCACGGTCGTAACTCCCTGCGTGATGGTGCCGCGAAGCGAGTCGGCGTTCCGCTTCGCTGCGAGCGCCTCAGTCTACGTAAGGCCCAACGCGCGTCCAGTGATTGGAGTTACAACCCTCACACCTAGACGCAAGCCCCATGATAGGCCGCGCTCAGCTGCGCGTACCGAACATGGGGCCTTACGTACGAGTTCCGTGCGGATGGCGGCTCGGTCAGTTGTTCACCTTCATGAGGATGCCGAGCACGACGATGCAGGCGAACCACAGCAGACCGACCACGACGGTGATCCGGTCGAGGTTGCGCTCGGCGACGGAGGAGCCGCCGACGGAGGACTGCATGCCGCCACCGAACATGTCGGAGAGGCCGCCGCCCTTCCCCTTGTGCATCAGCACCAGCAGCATCAGCAGCAGGCTGAAGACGATCAGGGCGATCGAGAACCCCAAAACCACGGCTGGACCAACTTCCTCGGATTCGGACGGACGACGCGGGGCCCAGCACAGTGCTGGACCCCGCAAGGGTACGACGGATCGCCGCTAAGACATACTCACTGGTCGCGGAAGCGCACGATCTTGACGAACTCGTCGGCGTCCAGCGAGGCACCGCCGACCAGGGCGCCGTCGATGTCGGCCTGGGCCATGATCTCGGCGACGTTGCCCGACTTGACCGAGCCGCCGTACTGGATGCGGACCTTGTCGGCCAGCTCCTGGGAGTACAGCTCGGCGAGCTTGCCGCGGATCGCCGCGCAGACCTCCTGGGCGTCCTCGGCGCCGCAGACCTTGCCGGTGCCGATGGCCCAGACGGGCTCGTAGGCGATCACGACGGTCTCGGCGTGCTCGGCCGGGAGGTCCTTCAGACCGCCCTCGACCTGGGCGAGGGTGTGAGAGACGTGGTTGCCCGCCTCGCGGACCTCCAGCTCCTCGCCGACGCACAGGATCGGGGTGAGACCGTGCTTGTAGGCGGCCTTGACCTTGGCGTTCACCAGCTCGTCGGTCTCGGCGTGGTACTGGCGCCGCTCGCTGTGGCCGATGGCGACGTACGTGCACTTCAGCTTGGCCAGCATGGGGCCGGAGATCTCGCCGGTGAAGGCGCCGCCGTCGTGCGCCGAGATGTCCTGGGCGCCGTACTTGATCTTGAGCTTGTCCCCGTCGACCAGGGTCTGCACGGAGCGCAGGTCGGTGAAGGGGGGCAGGACGGCGACCTCGACGGCCTCGTAGTCCTTGTCGGCCAGGGCGAAGGCGAGCTTCTGGACGTGCGCGATGGCCTCGAGGTGGTTGAGGTTCATCTTCCAGTTGCCCGCCATCAGCGGCGTGCGCGTGCTCATTGAGGTCAGTCCTCCAGTGCGGCGAGTCCGGGGAGCGTCTTGCCCTCGAGGTATTCGAGGGAGGCGCCGCCACCGGTCGAGATGTGGCCGAATGCGTTCTCGTCGAAGCCCAGGATGCGGACGGCCGCGGCGGAGTCGCCACCGCCGACCACCGTGAAGGCCTGGGAGTCGAGGAGAGCCTGGGCGACCGCCTTGGTGCCCTCGGCGAAATCGGGGTGCTCGAAGACGCCCATGGGGCCGTTCCAGAAGACGGTGGCGGCGTCGGCGATCTTCGATGCGTACAGCTTGCGGGACTCGGGGCCGATGTCCAGCCCCATCTGGTCACCCGGCATGGCGTCCGCGGCCACGGTGCCGGCCTGCGCCGGTGCCTTGGTCTTGAGGTCCGGGAACTGCGGAGCGACCACGACGTCCAGGGGCAGGACCAGCTCCACGCCGTTCTTCTCGGCGCGCTCGATGTACTCCCGGACGGCCGGGAGCTGGTCCTCCTGGACCAGGGACGTGCCGATCTCGTGGCCCTTGGCCTTGAGGAAGGTGAAGACCATGCCGCCGCCGATGAGCAGGCGGTCGGCCTTGCCGAGCAGCTGGTCGATGACGGCCAGTTTGTCGGACACCTTGGCGCCGCCCAGGACGACCGCGTAGGGCCGCTTGACGTCGTCGGTGAGCTTGCGCAGGACGCCGACCTCGGTGGCGATGAGGTGGCCGGCGTAGTGCGGCAGCCGGGCGGGCAGGTCGAAGACCGACGCGTGTTTGCGGTGCACCGCGCCGAACCCGTCGCCGACGTAGACGTCCGCGAGGGCGGCGAGCTGGTCGGCGAAGGCGCCGCGTTCGGCGTCGTCCTTGCTGGTCTCGCCGGCGTTGAAGCGCAGGTTCTCCACCACGGCGACCCGGCCGTCGGCGAGAGCGGCGACGACGCCCCGGGCGGACTCGCCGACCGTGTCGGTCGCGAAGGCCACGTCGGCGCCGAGGAGTTCACCGAGCCGCGCGGCGGCCGGGGCCAGGGAGAAGGCCGGGTCCGGGGCGCCCTTGGGACGGCCCAGGTGGGAGGCGACGACCACGCGGGCGCCCGCCTCGGCGAGGGCCTTGACCGTGGGCAGCACCGCGCGGATGCGGCCGTCGTCGGTGATGGTCGTGCCGTCCAGCGGGACGTTCAGGTCGGCGCGGACGAAGACCCGCTTGCCCACCACTCCCTCGGAGAGGAGTTCGTCGATCGTCTTCATGAAGGGGACTCCTGAAAGAGCTCGTGATCGCTCGTAAGCGCTCTTGATCGAACAGCTCTGATCTGTACGTGAGTCAGGGCTCGGGCAGCGCGACCGCGCGCTGCCCGAGCCCTGCTCTCACACCGTGGTGCCTGGTCTATTCGATCAGAGCTGGTTACCGACGAAGACCGTGAGGTCGACGAGACGGTTGGAGTAGCCCCACTCGTTGTCGTACCAGCCGATGACCTTCACGCTCTTGCCCTCCTGGACCATGGTCAGGGAGGAGTCGAAGGTGCAGGACGCCGGGGCGTTCACGATGTCGGACGAGACGATCTCGTCCTCGGTGTACTCGAGGATGCCCTTGAGCTCGCCCTCCGCGGCCTTCTGGAAGGCGGCGTTGACCTCTTCCTTGGTGACCTCGCGGGACAGCTCGATGACCAGGTCGGTGACCGAGCCGGTCGGGACCGGGACGCGCATGGCCATGCCGTCCAGCTTGCCCTTGAGCTGCGGCAGGACCAGCGCGGTGGCCTTGGCGGCACCGGTGGTGGTCGGAATGATGTTCTCGGCGGCGGCACGCGCGCGGCGCAGGTCCTTGTGCGGGAAGTCCAGGATGCGCTGGTCGTTGGTGTACGCGTGCACCGTCGTCATCAGGCCCTTGACGATGCCGAAGTTCTCGTCGAGGACCTTGGCCATCGGCGCCACACAGTTGGTGGTGCAGGAGGCGTTGGAGATGACGTGGTGGTTCGCCGGGTCGTACGTGTCCTGGTTGACGCCCATCACGATGGTGACGTCCTCGTCCTTGGCCGGAGCCGAGATGAGGACCTTCTTCGCGCCACCGGCGAGGTGCTTCTCGGCGTCGGCCTTCTTGGTGAAGATGCCGGTCGACTCGATGACGATGTCGACGCCAAGCTCGCCCCACGGGATGTCGGCGGGGTTGCGCTCGGCCAGCACCTTGATGGTCTTGCCGTCGACCGTGATCGTGTCGGCGGTGTGGGTGACCTCCTGCTTGAGGCGGCCCAGGATCGTGTCGTACTTCAGCAGGTGAGCCGTGGTCGCGGTGTCGCCCAGGTCGTTGACAGCCACGATCTCGATGTCTGCACCCTGCTCCAGCAGCGCGCGGAAGTAGTTACGACCGATGCGGCCGAAGCCGTTGATGCCTACGCGGATCGTCACGAACCGATCTCCTCGTTGGTACGCCGGCCATGAAGTGCCGGCGAGCTCTGTTTGGGATGTCCCCGACCGCCTACGACCCTACCTCCCTGAAGCCCTGGTAGTGACATCCAGATGCCTCATACACGGCAGGGCGGTCCGTACCCGCCAGTAGGGGTACGGACCGCCCACCGCCGAAAGCAGGATCAATCGTTCTCGCCATCGGACGGGTTCCCCGTTGACCAGGGATGTCACCCGTCCAGGGAAGCGAGTGCCTTCCTCATCAGCGCCGCCCGGTCGGCGGCGGTGGTGACGTGTTCCAGGCCGAAGCCCAGCAGCACGGTGTCGTCCGTGGTGACCGCGCCGTACGTTTGGAACAGGGCGCCGGTGCGGGCCCAGTCCTTGAGGACGGCCGGGCTGCCCGGGGGCGGTCCGGCCACCTTCCAGGCGCCGAGCGAGGTCTCGAAGCCCTCGGTCTCCCTGGCCGTGCCGCCGACGACGAGCGAGGCGTCGTCGGCGAGGACGCCGCGCCCGCCGCTGCCCGGGTCGGTGACGTAGCTGATCGAGAGCTCGATCGTCTTGCCGGCGTAGGCGCTCAGGTCGAAGTTCACCTGCCGCCAGCCGTTGGAGGCGCCGGTGAGGCTGTTCCACGTGCCGGTGGTGCCGGTCGCGGCACAGCCGTCGGCCGCCACGGTCAGGTAGTGCTTCAGCCAGGGGTGCTCGTCGACGTAGAACCCGCCCTGGCACTCCGACGGCACGGTGTTCCTGGTGGCGCCGCCCGCCTCGGGGAGGGTCGTCCAGTCGTCGGCGCCGGTGGTGTGTGCCTCGACGAGGGCGTGGTCGTAGCCGGACTCCGTGTCCCACAGCAGCCGGGTGCTCAGGGTGGGCCGGTCGGCGGCGGTGATGCCGGTGAGGTCCACGGTGCGGGTGAGGCGCTTGTAGGAGTCGTCGGTGTGGACGGCGGCGGCCATCGAGGAGCCCGCGAACGGACCGTACGGGTTGACCGTGCCGGCGAACTGCCCGGCGCCCTTGCTCGCGAACTGCGGGAACCGGTCGGGCGCCAGTTCGTCGGAGGTCACGCTGTAGGTGCCCGCCTTGTCCAGCGGGTTGCCGGGGGCCGCGCCCAGCGGGGCGGAGACGCCGCCCAGCTCGCCGGAGCCGGTGAAGCCGGTGGCGCCGGGGGTGGTGGTGCGGGTGTAGGCGCCCAGGTAGTACTGGCTGAAGTCGTTCGACAGCGCGCCGCCGAGGTCGACGTTGCCGCCGGCCTGCTCACCGGCCTCGATGAGCCGGCCGCCCTCGTTGAGGAAGGCCCGCAGCTGGAGCTGGGTGGCGACCCCCGGGGTGCTCGCGCCGGTGTGGTGGACGACGGTGTCGAAGTGCTTCAGCACGCCGAGCGCGTCCGGCGCGCCCTGCTTGGCGACGTCCCAGACGATCGCCTTGCGGCCGCTCGCCTTGAGCGCGTCCACGTACGTCTGCGCCTGCGTGGCGGTCGCGCCCTCCTCGGCGACGACGAGGGTGTTCGCCCGGGGCCGCTCGGCGACGGTGTAGGTGAAGCGCTCGCTGGAGAGCTTCTTGCCGTTCTTCGCCTCGCCGGTGAACCAGACCTCGACCTTGTCGCCCGGCTCGCCGTCCTTCACCTTGGCCCGGTACTCGTCGAAGTAGAGGTTGTCCTCGCCGCCGTAGGTCTCGCCGCCCTTCCAGGGCTTGAGCGCCATGTCCAGGGTGCGGCCGCCGTTGACGCGGTACTTGAGCTCCTTGTCGCGCACCGACTTGCGGACGACGACGGAGACCTCCTGGTCGGCGCCGCGGGAGTACGAGGTGGTGAACGCGGTCGGCGTGAAGTCGGCGGCGTTCAGGCCGACCGATGAGGACGGCCGGTCGGGGTGGGCGGCGGACTCGGCGACGGAGAGCGCGAACGGGACGTTCTTGGCGAACTCCTGCTGGATCAGCTTCTCGTCGTCCGGGAAGGTGAAGACCGACTGGCAGTCGGCCGCCTTCCACTCGTCGTTCGGGTCCAGATCCGAGGCCGTCTGGCAGGTCGACATCTCGGGGGTGAACATGGCCAGCCCGTTGACGTTCGCCGCGTGGCCGTCGGCCTCACCGTTGGTGGTGTACAGCTCGGAGGAGAGCTGCGGGTGGTAGCCGGGGATCGCGGAGTTGTCGGGCGTGCCGGCGAGCGCCTCGTACAGCACGTCGTCCGGGGTGTGCGTGGCGACCTGCCAGCCGACGCCGTAGAGGAGGAGTTCGGCGGCGGAGTGGTAGTTGATGCCGTACGTGAAGCCGACCCGCTTCTGGAAGGCGTCCAGCGCCTTGGTCTCCGGCTCGGAGTTCGGTCCGGCGCCCCGGTAGGTCTGGCTGGTGGGGTTCGGGGACGAGCCCTCGTCGTCGTAGCCCCACTTGTAGGCGAAGTTGCGGTTGAGGTCGACGCCGTCGCCGGTGGTGATGGCGCCGTCGCCGTTGACGTCGCGCAGGTTCTTGCGCCACTGGCGGTTCGCCGGGTCCGCGAAGGTGAAGTCGTATCCGTCGGGGTTGGCCGAGAGCAGGAACCACAGTTCGGTGGAGTCGACGATCTTCTTGATCCGCCGGTCCTTTTTGTACCGGTCCAGGTAGTGGTGCATCAGACGCCGGGTCATCTCCGGCGTGATCCACTCGCGCGCGTGCTGGTTGGACATGTAGAGCACGGAGGGCTTGGAGCCGTCCTTGGTCCTCTTCGCGCCCTTGGTGAGCTTCAGCGCGAGGATGTCCTGGCCCTTGATCGTCTTGCCGATGGAGACGACCTTGGTGAGGTCGGGGTGCTCCTGGGCGGTGCGCAGGAGTTCCTCGCGCAGTCCGCCCTTGCCGCTGTACGGGCGGAACACGCCCTCCGCGGCGTCCTCGACGCGGGCCTCGGCCCGGGCGGAGACCTTGTGCTCGGTGAGGCCGACGCCCTGCTTCTCCAGCTTCTTCGCCTGCTTCTCCGTCAGGTAGACCTCGACGGTCGCGGTGCCCTTCTCGGGCACCCGCTCGCTCAGCTCGTGGCCGTCCTGGCCGGCCGCCAGCAGCAGGGGCACCTGCTTGCGGTTGACGTCGGCGCGGAAGACCTTGACCTCGTCCGGGTCGGACGGGGTCGAACTCCCGGGTTGTGCCTGGGCGATGGGCGCGAAGCTCGCTCCGCCGATCAGGAGCGCGCCGACAGCGAGGATCGATCTCGCTCTTCGTCTCATGAACCCCCCTAGCGTGGGTTCGCCACAGCAGCGAACAGATGCCAGGCTCATGACAGACCATGATCGAGTCAAGGGTGCCTCAGCGACACGCACACACCGGTGCCGACCACCCAAGTGGGCGTCGGCACCGGTGTTCTGACGATCTGTGGGATCAGCCCACGAGGTTGTCGGCCAGTTCCTCGCTGAGGTTGGCCTCCGTGCCCGGGATGCCGAGGTCGGAGGCGCGCTTGTCGGCCATGGCCAGCAGGCGCCGGATCCGGCCGGCGACGGCGTCCTTGGTCAGCGGCGGATCGGCGAGCGCGCCCAGCTCCTCCAGGGAGGCCTGCTTGTGCTCCATGCGCAGCCGGCCGGCGGCGGCGAGGTGCTCGGGCACGTCGTCGGCGAGGATCTCCAGGGCGCGCTGCACCCGGGCTCCGGCGGCGACCGCCGCGCGGGCCGAGCGGCGCAGGTTGGCGTCGTCGAAGTTGGCGAGCCGGTTCGCCGTGGCACGCACCTCGCGGCGCATCCGGCGCTCCTCCCAGGCCAGCACCGACTCGTGGGCGCCGAGGCGGGTCAGCAGGGCGCCGATCGCGTCACCGTCCCGGACGACGACCCGGTCCACGCCGCGCACCTCACGGGCCTTCGCGGCGATCGACAGCCGCCGGGCGGCGCCGACCAGGGCAAGCGCGGCCTCGGGTCCGGGGCAGGTCACCTCCAGGGAGGAGGAGCGGCCGGGCTCGGTGAGCGAGCCGTGCGCCAGGAAGGCGCCGCGCCAGGCGGCCTCGGCGTCGCAGGTGGCCCCCGAGACCACCTGCGGGGGCAGGCCGCGGATCGGGCGGCCCCGCCCGTCGACCAGGCCGGTCTGGCGAGCGAGCTGATCGCCGCCCGCCACCACCCGCACCACGTAGCGCGAGCCGCGGCGCAGGCCGCCCGGGGCCATCACGATCAGCTCGGAGCTGTGCCCGAAGATCTCAAGGATGTCCCGTTTGAGCCGGCGGGCCGCCATCGCCGTGTCCAGCTCCGCCTCGATCACGATCCGACCGCTCACCAGGTGAAGGCCGCCGGCGAACCGCAGAATGGCGGAGACCTCCGCCTTCCTGCAGCAGGTCCGGGTGACGGGGAGCCGGGAGATCTCGTCCTTCACCGCTGCCGTCATCGCCATGGGCCGATCCTTCCATGCATCCGAAAAATACGGTCGTACGCGGCGGCCAACAGCTCCGGGTCGTGCCTCGGGGTGCCGTCGGGCCGGGCCACCGGCGCCAGCTCGACCGCGGCCCCGAACCGCTTGGCGGCATCGGTCAGCAAGTCGCGGTCGGGCACGGCGGCCTCGTCGGCCAGCACCACGTCCAGGGCGAGTTTAGGGGCGTGTCGTCCCAAAACCTCCAAATGACGCTGCGGGGAGAAGCCCTCGGTTTCTCCGGGCTGCGGCGCGAGGTTCAGCGAGAGTACCCGGCGGGCCTTCGTCTGCGAGAGCGCGTCCAGCAGCTGGGGCACGAGCAGGTGCGGGATGACCGAGGAGAACCAGGAGCCGGGACCGAGCACCACCCAGTCCGCGTCCAGGACGGCCTCGACCGCCTCGGGGACAGCCGGGGGGTCGCACGGCACCAGGTGCACGGACTGCACCTCGCCCGGGGTGAGGGCGACCGTCGCCTGGCCGCGGACCGTGTCGACCTCCTCCGGACGCTCCGGATCATGGCCTTTGACCAGGGCCTGGAGCTCCAGCGGCACGGCCGACATCGGCAGCACCCGGCCCTCGGCGCCCAGCAGGCGTCCGACCAGGTCGAGGGCCTGGACGTGGTCACCGAGCTGCTCCCACAGGGCGACGATCAGCAGATTGCCGACCGCGTGTTCGTGCAGGTCGCCCTTGGACTGGAAGCGGTGCTGGATGACCCGCGCCCAGGTCTGCCCCCAGTCGTCGTCACCGCACAGCGCGGCCAGCGCCTTGCGCAGGTCGCCGGGCGGCAGCACGCCCAGCTCGTCGCGGAGCCGGCCGCTGGAACCGCCGTCGTCGGCCACGGTGACGACGGCGGTGAGGTCGCCGGTGATCCGGCGCAGCGCGGCGAGCGAGGCGGACAGGCCCATGCCGCCGCCGAGGGCGACGACCTTGGGCTGGGTGCCGCGGCGGCGCGGCCTGCCGCCCCGGGCCTCGGCGGGCCGCCCGCCCTTGCCGCTCGTGTTGCCCTCGGGCACCACCCGGCGCAGCCGGCTCAGCCGAGGAGTACGTCGTGTCATTCGCGTCCCATGTCCCGGTGTACGACCACCGTCTCCACGCTCTCGGCGGCGAGCCGGGCGGCGAGCCTCTCCGACATGGCGACCGAGCGGTGCTTTCCGCCCGTGCAGCCCACGGCGATGGTCACATAGCGCTTGCCCTCCCGGCGGTAGCCGGTGGCGATGAGCTGGAGGAGCTCCGTGTAGCGGTCGAGGAACTCCTTGGCGCCGGGCTGGTTGAAGACGTAGCCCGACACCTCCTCGTTGAGGCCGGTGTACGGGCGCAGCTCGGGGACCCAGTGCGGGTTCGGCAGGAAACGGCAGTCGACGACGAGGTCGGCGTCGACGGGCAGGCCGTACTTGTAGCCGAATGACATCACCGTGGCCCGCAGCTCCGGCTCCTCCTCGCCGGCGAACTGGGCGTCCATCTTGGCGCGCAGCTCGTGCACGTTCAGGCTGGAGGTGTCGATCACCAGGTCGGCGTCGCCGCGCAGCTCGCGCAGCAGCTCGCGCTCGGCGGCGATGCCGTCGACGATGCGGCCGTCGCCCTGGAGGGGGTGCGGGCGGCGCACCGACTCGAAGCGGCGGACCAGGGCCTCGTCGGAGGACTCCAGGAAGACGATCCTCCGGGTGACGTTCTTCGCCTCCAGGTCGGCGAGGGACTCGCGGAGGTTGTCGAAGAAGCGGCGGCCGCGCACGTCGACGACGACGGCGATCCGCGCCACGTTGCCCTGCGAGCGGGCGCCGAGCTCCACCATGGTGGGGATCAGCGCGGGCGGCAGGTTGTCGACGACGAACCAGCCGAGGTCCTCCAGGCACTTCGCCGCCGTGGAGCGCCCGGCTCCGGACATGCCGGAGATGATCACCAACTCGGGGATGGCCGCGTCCGGGACCTGGGCCTTGTCGTTGGGCGTGCCCGTACTCACCTGTGCTCCGTCTCCGGCTTGCTCGTGTTGCGCGTGGTGCTCGTTCACATTCATGTCTCCTGCCCCCGTCGTTCGTCCGGGGCGCCCGTCGTCACGGGTTCCCCACTGGAACCCATGGTGCCGGGTTCCTCCTCCATGATCTCTCCCGTCGCCGTGTTGACGGCGGGTGCGGCCGGGGCGGACCGGGCAAGAGCCACGGCGATCGTCTCGGCCGTCTTGCGGCCTATGCCGGGGACCTCGCAGATCTGGTCGATGGTGGCGGATCGCAGTTTCTTCAACGAACCGAAGTGCCTCAGAAGTGCCTGCTTGCGCGTGTCCCCGAGCCCGGGGACGTCGTCCAGGGGGCTGGAGCGGAAGCGCTTGGACCGCTTCGTGCGCTGGTAGCTGATGGCGAACCTGTGGGCCTCGTCACGCACGCGCTGGAGCAGGTACAGGCCCTCGCTGGTGCGGGGCAGGACCACCGGGTCGTCGTCACCGGGCAGCCAGACCTCCTCCAGGCGCTTGGCGAGGCCGCACACGGCGATGTCGTCGATGCCGAGCTCGTCCAGGGCGCGCCGGGCTGCGGCCACCTGGGGGGCGCCGCCGTCCACGACCACGAGCTGGGGCGGGTAGGCGAACTTCTTCGGGCGGCCGTCGTCCTCGGTGAGGGTGTTCGTGGCGGCCGGGACGCCGGTGCCGGTGAGGGGCGCCTCCGCGCCGTCGGGGTCCTGGCCTCCCCGGCCGTCCTGGCCCTCTCGGCCGCCCTCGGTGTCCGTCCACTCCCCCGTCTTCTCCTTCTCGGCGAGATAGCGCCGGAAGCGGCGGGTGATCACCTCGTGCATCGAGCGGACGTCGTCCTGCCCGGCGAAACCCTTGATCTGGAAGCGGCGGTACTCGCTCTTGCGGGCGAGCCCGTCCTCGAAGACGACCATGGACGCCACGACGTCGTCGCCCTGGAGGTGGGAGATGTCGTAGCACTCGATCCTGAGCGGGGCGCTGTCCAGGTCGAGGGCGTCGGCGATCTCCTCCAGGGCGCGCGAGCGCGTGGTCAGGTCCGAGGCGCGCTTGGTCTTGTGCAGCACGAGCGCCTGCTGGGCGTTGCGCTGCACGGTCTCCATGAGGGCCTTCTTGTCGCCGCGCTGCGGGATGCGCAGGGAGACGCCCGAGCCGCGCCGCGTGGTGAGCCACTCCTGGACCGGCTCGACGGGGTCGGGCAGGGCGGGGACCAGGACCTCCTTGGGGACGGCGTCGCCGGTCTCCTCGCCGTACAGCTGCTGCAGGGCGTGCTCGACGAGGGCGCCGGTGGTGATCTCCTCCACCTTGTCGGTGACCCAGCCGCGCTGGCCGCGCACCCGCCCGCCGCGCACGTGGAAGATCTGGACGGCCGCCTCCAGCTCGTCCTCGGCGACCGCGATCAGGTCGGCGTCGGTCGCGTCGGCGAGCACGACCGCGTTCTTCTCCATGGCCTTCTTGAGGGCCTCGATGTCGTCGCGCAGCCGGGCCGCCCGCTCGTACTCCATGTCCTCGGCCGCCTCGCCCATCCGCTTCTCCAGGCGGCGGATGTAGGTGTTCGTGCGGCCGGTCATGAAGTCGCAGAACTCGTCGGCCAGTTCGCGGTGCTCCTCGGCGGAGACGCGCTCGACGCAGGGGGCCGAACACTTGCCGATGTAGCCGAGGAGGCAGGGGCGGCCGGTGCGGGCGGCGTTCTTGAACACGCCCGCCGAGCACGTACGCACGGGGAAGACGCGCAGCAGCAGGTCGACCGTGTCACGGATCGCCCACGCGTGCGCGTACGGCCCGAAGTAGCGCACGCCCTTCTTCTTGTGACCGCGCATCACCTGCACGCGCGGGTACTCCTCGTTCATCGTCACCGCGAGGTAGGGGTAGCTCTTGTCGTCGCGGTACTTGACGTTGAACCGGGGGTCGTACTCCTTGATCCACGAGTACTCCAGCTGGAGCGCCTCGACCTCCGTGGACACCACCGTCCACTCCACCGACGCGGCCGTGGTGACCATGGAGCGCGTGCGCGGGTGCAGGCCCGCCAGGTCCTGGAAGTAGTTCGCCAGGCGCTGGCGCAGGCTCTTCGCCTTTCCTACGTAGATCACCCGGCGGTGCTCGTCACGGAACCTGTAGACCCCCGGCGTGTCGGGGATCTCACCCGGTTTGGGGCGGTAGCTGGAGGGGTCGGCCATGTCTCACACCCTACTGGCGAGCACCGACAGTCCGGCGCGGCCACGGGCACGATCACGGTCCCGGCGGCAGGGCGGTTTTCAACGGCATGTGCCGCTCAGGGGTTACGGCCCCCCAGGAGCGGGAATGGGGCTCACCCACGGGACACGGCGACGTCCGGCGGACGGAGTCCGTCCCGGTGCAGGCACAGGTTGTCGGTGCGGACCGTCGTTCCCGGTGCGGGACGGGCGGGCCACGGGTCGGAGGGCTGCGCACATGAAGCGGATGCGGATCGAGAAGACCCGGCGGGCGGTCCGTGCCCGCACGTACACGGACGAACCGTTGGCGCTGCGCGACGCCCTGGACCCGCGCGATCCCGACATCGCGCGGGCCAAGCGCCTGGCCCTGCGGGAACAGGGCGGGAACGACCGCTCCTAGAAGCGCACGTCCACTGCGAACGCCCGGGGCGCACGCCCCGGGCGTTCGCGTGTCCGGAGGGAGCCGGCCGGAGCGGGACGTCACTGTCCGGCATCAGGTGTTGTCGGGACCAGGTCAACACGCTTCAATGCGGGGGAACTCGGGACCTGAACGACGGCGTACGGATGTGAAGACCTCCTCCGCGCCGGCGGGCGGCCCGGGCGGCCAGCGCCGACGGTCTGACCAGCCGTCGCCGACTCACAGAGAGGCCCCTGCATGCCGCACGCCACACAGCACGCGGACGTCGCCACCGTGGAACTGGACTCGGCCCTGCGAGGCGGCCCCTTCCACGTCGCCCTGCGGGCCGCGATCGCCGCCCGCGGACTGCCGCTGCAGCGCGTGCAGCACCACCTGTCCCGCCACGGTGTGAAAGTCGGCGTCACGAGCCTGAGTTACTGGCAGCAGGGGGCCCGGCGCCCGCAGCGCCCGGAGTCGCTGCGGGCCGTGCGCGCGCTGGAGGAGATCCTGGGGCTTCCCGAGGAGTCCTTGATCCGGCTGCTCGCCGAGTCCGGGCAGAGTCCGTCCCGGCTGCGGCCGGCCACCCACTCCTACCGCTCCCTCGTCGAGGCCTCCGGGGTCCTGGACCGGTTGCTGGCCGAGCTGGGCTGCCCGCCGGACGGGGGCCTGCACACCCTCGGCCACCACGAACGGCTCCGGATCGGGGCGCGGCGCGAACTGGCCGAGCGCGAGTCGCACCACATCGTGCGCGCCCACCGGGACGGCGTCGACCGCTTCGTGGCCGTCCACCACGGCGACCGGGGCGCCGCACCGGAGCGCATGAGGGTGCACGCCTTGGAGAACTGCCGCACCGGACGCGTCCGCTGGCACCACGACACCGGAGTGCTCGCCGCCGAGCTGCTCTTCGACACCCGGCTGCGCGCCGGGGACACCTTCCTGTTCCGCTACGGCGTCGAGGACGGCACGGCGGAGGTGTCCCGCGAGTACGTCCGCGGCTTCGACTCCCCCGGCGGCCAGTACGCCCTCCAGGTGTCCTTCGACGCGGCGGCCCTCCCGGTGCGCTGCCACCGCTTCACCCAGCACTCGGCGGCGGCGCCGCGCAGCGGATTCCAGGAGCTGGCGCTGAGCGGCCGGCACCGGTCGGTGCACGTGGTCGAGCCGCGGGTGCGGGCGGGATTCCTGGGGATCGGCTGGGACTGGGAGTAGGGGCGGACGGGACGGCTCGTCGCGGCGGGGGTCCCGCCCACGGCCGGACGTAAACGCTTGCGCAATCGTTTACGTCCGCCTCCGGATGCGATACGTTCCCCGTCTGACCTGACGTGACCTGACGGAGGAGGCGGGAGCGGCATGGCGACCATGGCCGATGTGGCGCGGAGTGCCGGCGTCTCCGTGGCGACCGTCTCGCATGTGCTGAACGGCACCCGGCCGGTGCTGCCGCACACCCGGCAGGCCGTCCTGGACGCCGTGGAGGAGCTCGGCTACACGACCAACACACTCGCCCGCTCGCTGGTGACGTCCCGCACCCGGTCCATCGGGCTGGCGGTGTCGGCGATCAGCAACCCGTACTTCACGGAGATCCTCCAAGGGGTGGAGGCCGCCGCGCTGGAGGCCGGCTACAGCCTGCTGATCGCCGATCCGCACGACGACCCCGAGCACGAGCGCAAGGTCGTCCGGCTGCTGCACGAGCGCCGCGTGGACGGCATGATCGTCGCGCCCTCCGCGGATCCGCGCGGGCTGCTCGCCTACCTGGGGCGGCATGCGGTGCCGGCGGTGTTCCTGGACCGGCTGGTGGACGCGCCGGGGGCCGATGGCGTCCCGCGGTTCGACCAGGTGTGCGCCGACAACGCCGAACCGATGTCCCGGCTGGTCACGCATCTCGCCGGGCTGGGGCACCGGCGGATCGGGCTGGTGGCGGGGCGGCCGGGGCTCAGCACCACGAGCGAGCGCATCACCGGCTACCGCAGCGGGCTCGCCTTCGCGGGACTGGCGTACGACGAGCGGCTGCTGGTGCACGGAGACTCCGAGTCGGCCGGTGCCGAGCAGGCGACCGAGGCCCTGCTGTCCCTGGGGGTGCCGCCCACGGCCCTGGTCACCGGCAACAACGCCATGACCATCGGGGCGCTGCGCGCCCTGAGCGCACACGGCCTGTCCGTGCCGGACGACATCGCGCTGTGCTGCTTCGACGACTTCGCCTGGGCGGACCTGTTCTCGCCCCGCCTCACCGCGATCGCCCAGCCCGGCAAGGACATCGGCGCCCGGGCCGTGCGCGTGCTCCTGGAGCGGCTCGCCGAGCCGGAGCGTCCCGCGCGGGCCCTGCGGCTGCCCTGCACCTTCGTCCACCGCACGTCGTGCGGCTGTCCCAGCTCGTCCGAGGAAGGAACCCCGTCGTGATCGTCGTCGCCGGTGAGGCACTGATCGACCTGGTACCGCAGGGCACGGGTGCCCTGGCCCCGCTGCGGCCGGCGCTCGGCGGCGGCCCGTTCAACACGGCCGTGGCGCTGGGCCGTCTCGGCTCCCCTGTCGCCTTCTGTTCCCGGGTGTCGTCCGACGCCTTCGGGGAGGCCCTGGTGGACCGGCTGCGCGAGACCGGGGTCGAGGTGTCCGCGGTGCAGCGGGGTGCCGAACCGACGACGCTGGCCGTCGCCACGGTCGGCGCGGACGGCTCGGCGGCGTACTCCTTCTACGTCGACGGGACGGCGGACCGGCTGTTCGCGGCGCCCGCCGCCCTGCCGTCCGGCACCCGTGCGGTCTCCTTCGGCACCTGCTCGCTGGTGCTGGAGCCGGGGGCGAGCGCCTACGAGGAGCTGATGCGCCGGGCGGCCGAACAGGGCGTGTTCACCGCGCTGGACCCGAACATCCGGGCCGGTCTCATCCCCGACGCGGACGCCTACCGGGCGCGGTTCAAGAGCTGGCTGCCGTCGGTGTCCTTGCTGAAGCTGTCCGAGGAGGACGCCGAGTGGCTGGGCGGAACTCCCCGGGAGTGGCTGGCCGCCGGCCCGGCGGCGGTCGTGATCACCCGGGGCGGCGACGGACTGACCGCTTACACCGCCGACGGCGGCGAGTACACCGTGCCGGGCGAACGCGTGGAGGTCGTGGACACGATCGGGGCCGGCGACACGGTCAACGCGGCCCTGCTGCACGGGCTCGCCGAACGCGACGCCCTCGGCACCCGCGCGCCGGCCGCCCTGGGCCCCGGCGGCTGGACGGAACTGCTGCGCTTCGCGGCCCGCGCGGCGGCCATCACCTGCTCACGGGCCGGGGCGGAACCGCCGTACGCGCACGAGCTGAAGGGCTGAGCCGGGCCGGAGGCCCTCGCGGGACGCGGAGGTCTCAGCCGGTCTCCCCCATCGCCACGGCCCGCAGCGCGCCGGGGCGGCGGCCGTCGAGGCGGTCGAGAGCCGCGGCCGTGGCCTCGTCCGCGGGCAGGTGGACGATGACCTGCTGGCCCTCGTCAAGCAGCGCGAGCGTCTCCTGGAGCAGCCGCAGGGGACCGGCCTCGGGGTGCTCGATGTCGTGGGAGCCGGTCCGCCGCGGTGTCATGGCCAGGTCGGCGAACCGGTCGGCGAAGTCCGCGCCCGCGGTCACCGTCAGCTCGTCGGCCAGCTCGGCGAGGTACGGGTCCCGCAGGGGGGCGCCGTGCCGGAGCCGGGCCACGAGGTCGTCGGCCACCCGGTCCCAGTCGCGGTAGGCGCTGCGCGCCCGCTCGTCGGTGAACAGGTACCGAAGCAGGTTGGGCCGCTCGTCGTCGAGCAGGCCGAGGGGGCCGACCAGCCGCCCGTAGCCGGCGGTGTGCGCGAGGACGTCGCCGATCCAGTTGACGACCAGCGCGGGAGCCGGCTCCAGGCGGTCCAGTACGGCTCGTACGGTGGGGCGCGCCGTGCGGCTGAGCGACGGGGCCGCGGCGCACACCAGCGGATCGCCGCCGTCCGCCTCCTTGGTCAGGCGGCGCAGCAGCATCCGGTCACGCAGGGAGAGGTTCAGGGCGTCGGCCAGGGCGCCGAGCACCTGAGCGGACGGGTTGCGGTCGCGGCCCTGTTCCAGCCGGGTGAGGTACTCGACGCTGACGCCGGCCAGGGTGGCCAGCTCGGCGCGCCGCAGGCCCGGGGTGCGGCGCCGGGGGCCCGCGGGCAGACCCGCCTCGGCCGGCGTGACGGCTTCACGCCAGGTGCGCAGGAACGTGCCCAACTCGTTGTCACTCACCCGGCGAACGTACAGGGCGGGCGGGCGCGGAGGGTGGCCCCGTCACTACCAGGCTCCGGCCGGTCTCCCTTCCGGGCCGCGCCGCCGCCAGGGTGGAGGGCATGACGAATGACACCGCCACCACCGCCCTGCCGCTGGCCCCCGGACAGTGGGCCCTCGACCCGTTCCACTCCTCCGTGAACTTCACCGTCCGGCACCTGGGCATCGCCAAGGTGCGGGGGCGCTTCGAGCGGTTGGAGGCCGACCTGGTCGTCGGGGAGCGGGTGGAGGACGTACGGGTCTCCGCGACGGTCGACCTGGCCTCGATCAACACCGGCAACGCCGACCGGGACGCGCACGTGCGCGCCTCCGACCTGCTCGACGTGGAGAAGCGGCCGACGATGACGTACCGCTCGACGCGGGTGTCGGGCGCGGCTGAGGACTGGACCATGGAGGGCGAGCTGACGATCGGTGGGGTGACCCGCCCGGTCACGCTCGCCGTGGAGTTCGGCGGGCTGGTCGACGTGCCGATGGACGGCAGCCGGCACGCCGGGTTCGAGGCGACGGGCGAGATCCGCCGCAGCGAGTTCGGGCTGGACTTCGCCCCTGGTCTGCTCGGCGAAGTGGTCAAGATCCAGCTCGACATGCAGTTCGTGGAGCCGAACAGCTCCTGACCGCACACGGAGAACGCGCCGTGCCCCACAGGACGATGCCTGTGGGGCACGGCGCGTTCGGCGGGAGGGACCTCAGCCCTTCGTGGCCCGGGTCGTCTTCTTCGCGGCTGCCTTGGTGGTCTTGGCGGCCGTCTTCTTGGCGGTCGTGCCGTCGACCGTCCTGGTGGCGGTCTTGCGGGCCGAGGCCGTCTTGGCCGCGACCGTCTTGCGGGCCGCCGTCTTGCGGGGCGCCTTCACCGAGGACGCGTCGCTGACGCGGTCGGCGCCGAGGATCTCCCGCAGGAACTTGCCGGTGTGGCTGGCCGGGACGCCCGCCACCTGCTCGGGTGTGCCCTCGGCCACGACCAGGCCGCCGCCGGCGCCGCCTTCGGGGCCCATGTCGACGATCCAGTCGGCGGTCTTGATCACGTCGAGGTTGTGCTCGATGACGATGACCGTGTTGCCCTTGTCGACCAGTCCGGACAGGACCGTCAGCAGCTTGCTGATGTCCTCGAAGTGCAGACCGGTGGTCGGCTCGTCGAGGACGTAGACCGTGCGGCCGGTGGAGCGCTTCTGCAGCTCGCTGGCGAGCTTGACGCGCTGCGCTTCGCCGCCGGACAGGGTGGTCGCGGCCTGACCGAGCCGGACGTAACCGAGACCGACGTCCTTCAGGGTCTTCATGTGGCGGGAGATCGCGGGGACCGCCTCGAAGAACTCCGTGGCCTCCTCGATCGGCATGTTCAGGACGTCGGCGATGGACTTGCCCTTGTAGTGGACCTCCAGGGTCTCCCGGTTGTACCGGGCTCCGTGGCAGACCTCGCACGGGACGTAGACGTCCGGGAGGAAGTTCATCTCGATCTTGATGGTGCCGTCGCCCGCGCAGTTCTCGCAGCGGCCGCCCTTGACGTTGAAGGAGAAGCGGCCGGGCAGGTAGCCGCGGACCTTCGCCTCGGTGGTCTCGGCGAACAGCTTGCGGATGTGGTCGAAGACGCCGGTGTACGTGGCCGGGTTGGAGCGCGGGGTGCGGCCGATGGGCGACTGGTCGACGTGGACGACCTTGTCGACGAGGTCGTCGCCCTCCACGCGCGTGTGCCGCCCGGGCACGCTCCTCGCGCCGTTCAGCTCGCGGGCCAGGTGCGTGTACAGGATGTCGTTGACCAGGGTCGACTTGCCGGAGCCGGACACACCGGTGACGGCGGTGAAGACGCCCAGGGGGAACGAGACGTCGATGTCCTGGAGGTTGTTCTCCCGGGCGCCGTGCACCGTGAGCTGCCGGGACGGGTCCAGCGGGCGCCGGATGTCGGGCAGCGGAATGGCCTTCCTGCCGGACAGGTACTGGCCGGTCTGCGACTCGGTGTTGGCGAGCAGCTCCTTGAGGGAGCCGCTGTGCACGACGTTGCCGCCGTGCTCGCCGGCGCCGGGGCCGATGTCGACGACCCAGTCGGCGACCTTGATGGTGTCCTCGTCGTGCTCGACCACGATGAGCGTGTTGCCCATGTCGCGCAGCCGGACCAGGGTCTCGATCAGCCGGTGGTTGTCGCGCTGGTGCAGGCCGATGGACGGCTCGTCGAGGACGTACAGGACGCCGACGAGGCCGGAGCCGATCTGGGTGGCCAGCCGGATGCGCTGGGCCTCGCCTCCGGACAGGGTGCCGGCCGCGCGGTTGAGCGAGAGGTAGTCCAGGCCGACGTCGACCAGGAACCGCAGCCGCTCGTTGACCTCCTTCAGCACCCGCTCGGCGATCTTCTTGTCGCGGGCGGTGAGCTTCAGCTCGCCCAGGAAGTCCGCGCAGTCGCTGATCGACATCGCGGAGACCTCGGCGATGGACTTGCCCATGATCGTGACCGCGAGGACGATCGGCTTCAGGCGCGTGCCCTCACAGGTCGGGCAGGGCACCTCGCGCATGTAGCCCTCGAAGCGCTCGCGGCTGGAGTCGCTCTCGGCCTCGCTGTGCCGGCGCTTGACGAAGGGGACGGCGCCCTCGAAGGCCGTGGTGTAGCGGCGCTCACGGCCGTAGCGGTTGCGGTAGCGCACCTCGACCTGGGTCTTGTGGCCGTGCAGCAGGGCCTTCTTGGCGCGCTGCGGCAGACCCGCGAAGGGGATGTCCGTGCGGAAGCCCAGCGCGTCGGCGAGGGCTCCGATGAGACGGGCGAAGTAGTCCTTGGTGTGACCGTGCGACCAGGGGTGGATGGCGCCTTCGTCGAGGCTCTTGTCGGGGTCCGGGACGATCAGCTCCGGGTCGACCTCCATGCGGGTGCCGATGCCGGTGCAGTCCGGGCAGGCGCCGAAGGGCGAGTTGAAGGAGAAGGAGCGGGGCTCCAGCTCCTCGAAGGACAGGTCGTCGTACGGGCAGTACAGGTGCTCCGAGAACATGCGCTCGCGCTCGGGGTCGTCCTCGGGGAGGTCGACGAAGTCGAGCACGACCATGCCGCCGGACAGGCCGAGAGCGGTCTCGACGGAGTCGGTGAGGCGGCGCTTGGCGCCGTCCTTGACCGTGAGGCGGTCGACGACCACCTCGATGGTGTGCTTCTCCTGCTTCTTCAGCGTGGGCGGGTTCGACAGCTGCACCGTCTCGCCGTCCACCCGCGCGCGGGAGTAGCCCTTGGTCTGGAGGTCGGCGAAGAGGTCGACGAACTCGCCCTTGCGCTCGCGCACCAGCGGCGACAGCACCTGGAAGCGGCTGCCCTCGGGCAGCTCCAGGACCCGGTCGACGATGGCCTGCGGCGACTGGCGCGAGATCGGGCGGTGGCACTGGGGGCAGTGCGGCTTGCCGATGCGGGCGAAGAGCAGCCGCAGGTAGTCGTAGACCTCGGTGATGGTGCCGACCGTGGAGCGCGGGTTGCGCGAGGTCGACTTCTGGTCGATGGAGACGGCCGGGGACAGGCCCTCGATGAAGTCGACGTCCGGCTTGTCCATCTGGCCGAGGAACTGCCGGGCGTAGGAGGAGAGGGATTCGACGTAGCGCCGCTGTCCCTCCGCGAAGATGGTGTCGAAGGCCAGCGAGGACTTGCCCGACCCCGACAGGCCCGTGAAGACGATGAGCGAGTCGCGCGGGAGGTCGAGCGAGACGTTCTTGAGGTTGTGCTCGCGCGCTCCACGGACGATGAGACGGTCGGCCACGCCGGTCCGCACCTTTCTTGAGAGAAGTGACAGGGGCGAGGCCCCCGTCTTTCCCAGACTAGGGGGAGCCACTGACAACGCCGGTCGGATTCACGGGTTGCCAACAAACCCCGGCTCTACCAGCATGCCCGACGCCACGTCCGACCATATAGCACGTGCTTTCGATTTACGGCACCGCTTCGCCGCCTTCACCCGAAGGAGTGGCGGAGCTAGGGTCAGGACCATGATTGATCACGCTCATGACCTGGCGTCTGTACGTGACGCGACGGACCGGCTGCTGACCGCAGTCGGCAAACTGGACAACGCCGCTGTGACCCACCCGTCACGGCTGCCCGGCTGGAGCCGCGGCCATGTCCTGGCCCATCTCGCCCGCAACGCGGACGCCCTCGTGAACGTCCTCCAGGGCCGCCCCATGTATGTCTCCGGGGAGGCCCGGGACGCCGACATCGAGCGGGACGCCCCGCGCGGGCTCGACGTCCAGCTCGCCGACCTGCGCGAGAGCGCGGCCCGCTTCCAGTCCGCCGGGGACGCACCGGCGGACTGGTCGCGCACGGTGGAGCTGCGCAACGGGGTCACCGACTCAGCGTCCCGGGTGCCGTTCCGGCGGTGGGTCGAGGTGGAGCTGCACCACGTGGACCTGGGGATCGGGTACGAGCTGGAGGATCTTCCGGCGGAGTTCACGCAGCGGGAGATCGCCTTCCTCGCCGACCGGTTCGCCGGGCACCCGGACGTACCGCCCACGCGCCTCACGGACGGCACGCGCGCGTGGAGCACGGGAGGCGACGCCCAGGACGGTCCGGAGGTGACGGTCACGGGCTCCCCCGCGGATCTGCTGGGCTGGCTCGCCGGCCGCCGTACCGGGTCCGCGCTGAGAGCGGACGGCGGCCCGCTTCCGGCCCTGCCCCCGCTGTAGGGCCGCTCCCCGGCCGCGGGACCGGGGCCGCCGCCCCGCTATAGGCTGGCGGACATGACGTACAGCGGAGAGGTGAAGGTCGGCGGGCCGGCCGATGTGCACGAGCTCAAGGACCTGATGATCACCAAGATCGCGGTGGGTCCGATGAACAACAACGCCTATCTGCTGCGCTGCCGGGCCACCGACGAGCAGCTGCTCATCGACGCCGCGAACGAGGCGGAGACGCTGCTCGGCATGATCGGCGGCGACGGCATCGCGTCCGTCGTCACGACCCACCGCCACGGCGACCACTGGCAGGCACTCGCCGAGGTCGTGGCGGCCACCGGCGCCCGCACCCACGCCGGCCGGCACGACGCCGACGGCATCCCCGTACGGACCGACGTGCTGGTCGACGACGGCGACACCATCCGGGTGGGGCGCGTGGAACTCACCGCGCGCCACCTGGTCGGGCACACGCCCGGCTCCATCGCCCTCGTCTACGACGACCCGCACGGGCATCCCCATGTGTTCACCGGGGACTGCCTGTTCCCCGGCGGTGTGGGCAACACCCACAAGGACCCCAAGGCGTTCGCCAGTCTCATCCACGACGTCGAGACCAAGATCTTCGACGCCCTCCCGGACGAGACCTGGGTCTACCCGGGGCACGGCAACGACACGTCCCTCGGCGCGGAGCGCCCGCACCTTCCGGAGTGGCACGCGCGCGGGTGGTGAAATCCGCGCCATGGTGGGCGAGTTCTCGCGCGGGCGTGCACGCGTGGGGTCGCGGGCGTGCACGCGTGGGGTGGTGAGCCGCGCACGCGTGGGGTGGTGAGCCGCGCACGCGTGGGGTGGTGAGTCGCGCACGCGCCCCGTGTGAATCGTTCGCACACACCGGTGTCGCTCGTGCGCTCCCCTCCTGCTTGGTTGCGCAGTCAACTGGTCTCAGCCCCGCGCAGGATGACGGCTCCTGAGCGGATGGGCCGCCGGCCTGTCGATCCCCGCCCTCGGCCGGCGGCCCCGGCACCACGGCGAAGGCGGCGGCCCGGCACACGCAGCCGAAGACGGCGGCTCGGCACACGGCGAAAGACGGCGGCTGCCGCAGTCCGTTCACATGATCGCAACACCCGTTCCCACTATCCGGACAAGTGTTGCCGTGACCTCGACAAACGAGACCGTCGGCTGTCAATCTCCCGCCATGCACCCTGCCCCGCGCGCCCTGCGCCACGCTGCCGCCGCCGTCGTTCTCCTCGCCGCCGCCGTGGGCTGCGCCCCGCAGCCGGAGGCGTCGGGCGGCTCCCCGGCGTCGACCGGAAGCGCCTGCGCCAAGGGCGCGTTGGCGACCCGGACCTCCGGCAAGCTGACCATCGCCACGGACCAGCCCGCCTACGAGCCCTGGTTCAAGGACGACGACCCCGCCAACGGCAAGGGCTTCGAGTCGGCGGTCGCCTACGCCGTCGCCGAACGGCTCGGCTACGGCAAGGACAAGGTCACCTGGCAGACCGTCCCCTTCAACAAGGCCTTCGCGCCCGGTGAGAAGACCTTCGACTTCGACATCAACCAGGTGTCCGTCAGCGAGGAACGCAAGAAGGCCGTGGACTTCTCCTCCGGCTACTACGACGTGCGCCAGGCCGTCGTGGCGCTGAAGGGCTCCAAGGCGGCGAAGGCGAAGAGCGTCGCGGATCTCAAGGGCGTGCGGCTGGGCGCGCAGGTCGGCACCACCAGCCTCGACTACATCGACGACGTGGTCCGGCCGACGCGGGCCCCCGCCGCGTACGGCAAGAACGACCAGGCCAAGTCCGCCCTGAAGAACGGCCAGATCGACGCCATCATCGTGGACCTGCCGACCGCGTTCTACATCACCGGGGCCGAGGTCACCGACGCGACGATCGTCGGGCAGTTCGAGAACCAGGGCGGCACGCCGGAGCAGTTCGGTCTCGTACTCGACAAGGGCAGCGCGCTCACCTCCTGCGTCTCGCGGGCCGTGGACGCGCTGCGCGAGGACGGCACGCTCGCGCAGATCGAGCAGCGGTGGCTGTCGGACGCCGTCGACGCGCCGGTGCTCAAGTGACGGTCGACAAGGCGGAGACCGGCTCCGGCGGGCACCAGGCCGCGGACGGCTACGTCCCGTCGCGGCGGCGCCTGGAGCGGGAGCGCCACAAACGCACCCGGGCCCGGCGCGCGACGGCGCTCGGCGCGCTCTCGACCCTCGTCACCGCCGTCGTCCTCTACCTGGTCGTCGTCAACGCCCCGGGCTGGCCGCGCACCAAGGAGACCTTCTTCGACGGGGCGTACGCGCGCGAGGCGTTGCCGAAGGTCCTCGAAGGGCTGTGGCTGAACGTCCGGCTGCTGCTGGTGTGCGGGGCCGCGGTGCTCGTCCTCGGCATGCTGATCGCCGTCGCGCGTACGCTGCGCGGCCCGGTGTTCTTCCCGCTGCGCTTCCTGGCCGCCGCGTACACGGACTTCTTCCGGGGGCTGCCGCTCATCATCAACCTGATGATCGTGGTCTTCGGCGTCCCGGCGCTGCGGCTCCAGGGGGTGAGCGTGGACCCGGTACTGCTCGGCGGCACCGCGCTCACCCTGACGTACTCGGCCTATGTCGCCGAGGTGTTCCGCGCCGGGATCGAGTCCGTGCACCCCTCGCAGCGCGCGGCGGCCCGTTCGCTGGGGCTGAGCAACCGGCAGGCGCTGCGGTACGTGGTGCTGCCCCAGGCGGTGCGCCGCCAGGTGCCGCCGCTGCTGAACGACCTGGTGTCCCTGCAGAAGGACACCGGGCTCGTCTCGATCGGCGGTGCGGTGGACGCCGTGCGGGCCGCGGACATCATCGTGGGCCGCAGCCTCAACTACACCCCGTACATCGTCGCGGGTCTGGTCTTCGTCGCGCTGACCATCCCCATGACCCGCTTCACGGACTGGGTGACGGCCCGGATGGACCGCCGGCAGGCCCAGGGAGGAGCCATATGAGCCAGACGCCCGTGCTGCGCATGGAGTCCGTGCGCAAGACCTTCGGTGACGCGGTCGTCCTGCGGGACGTCGACCTGGAGGTCGCCCCGCACACCGTCACCGCGCTGATCGGTGCCTCCGGCTCCGGCAAGTCCACGCTGCTGCGGTGCGCGAACCTGCTGGAGGAGATCGACGACGGGGCGATCTGGCTGGACGACGAGGAGATCACCGACCCGCGCGCCGACCATGACGCCGTGCGCCGCCGGATCGGCGTGGTCTTCCAGGCCTACAACCTGTTCCCGCACATGACCGTCCTGGAGAACATCACGCTCGCCCCGCGCAGGGTGCACGGGGTGCCCCGTGCCGAGGCCGAGGCACGCGCGCGTGAGCTGCTGGAGCGGCTGGGGCTCGGCGGGAAGGCGGACGCGTACCCGGACCGGCTGAGCGGCGGCCAGCAGCAGCGCGTCGCGATCGTCCGCGCCCTGGCCGTGCGCCCGCGGCTGCTCCTGCTCGACGAGATCACCGCCGCCCTCGATCCCGAACTGGTGGGCGAGGTGCTCACCGTCGTCCGCGGCCTCAAGGACGAGGGCATGACCATGGTGCTGGCCACCCACGAGATGAGCTTCGCGCGGGAGGTCGCCGACCAGGTCTGCTTCCTGGAGGGGGGCGTGGTGCTGGAGCGCGGCACCGCCGCGCAGGTCTTCGAGGATCCGCGGCAGGAGCGCACGCGGCGGTTCCTGCGGCGGATCGTGGAGGCGGGGCGGCTCTGAGCAGCCCGGCGGCGGTAAGGGGCGCTCACCACGCTCGGCGGGGCTTACTTCGCCGGGCTGCCGGTGTGGCCTGTCAGCGACGTCCCAGGACAGCACACCTAGGCGTCCGCCTGTGCCGCCCCGGTCAGCGCCACCACGCGCTCCACGCCGAAGACGTACCCCTGCACTCCGCAGCCCGCGATGACCCCGTCGGCGCGCAGCGAGACGTAGGAGTGGTGCCGGAAGGACTCGCGCTGGTGGATGTTGGAGATGTGGACCTCCAGCACGGGCAGGCCGTCACAGGTGTTGAGGGCGTCCAGGATGGCGACGGAGGTGTGCGAGTACGCCCCCGGATTGATCACGATGCCGCAGTGGTGGAGCCGCGCCTCGTGGATCCAGTCGACCAGCTCGCCCTCGTGGTTGGACTGGCGGAAGTCCACCGTGCCGCCGTGCGCGGCCGCCGCCTTGGCGCACAGGGCCTCCACGTCGGCGAGGGTGTCGGAGCCGTAGATCTCCGGCTGGCGCTGGCCGAGCAGGTTCAGGTTGGGCCCGTTGAGGATCATGATCGGGGCGTTGGCCAGGGTGCGGGGCACGGTTCCTCCGGTCCGTTCGGGGTCGGACGGCCCGTGACGGACCGCCGCTCCCAGCCGGTTTATCACGGTGCGACGGCAGCCCGCCGGTGCCTAGCATCCCGGCATGACGAGCCCTGCCTGTCCGCCCAAGCCGTCGCCCGGCGACCGCATCGCCGTGCTCTCGCCCTCGTCCGGCCTGCCTGCGCTCTTCCCGCTCCCCTACGAACTGGGCCTCAAGCGGTTGCGCGAGGAGTTCGGGCTGGAGCCGGTCGAGTACCCGACGACCCGCCGGATGGGAGCCACGCCCCAGGAGCGGGCCGCCGACCTCCACGCCGCCTTCGCCGATCCGGACGTCAAGGCGATCATCGCGTCGATCGGCGGCGACGACCAGATCACCGTCCTGCCGTACCTGGACCGGGAGTTGATACGGGCGAACCCGAAGCCGTTCTTCGGGATGAGCGACAACACCAACCTGCTCGCGTTCCTGCGCAACAGCGGGATCGTCGCCTACCACGGCGGCAGCGTCATGTGCGAGCTGGGCCGCCCCGGCGCCATGCACCCGCAGACCGCCGAGTCCCTCAGAGCGGCCCTGTTCACGTCGGGCCCGTTCGAGCTGAGGCCCGCCGAGCGGTGGCGGAACTTCGACCGGGACTGGGCCGACCCGGCGACCTTCCTCGCCGAGCCGGAGACCCGTCCCGGCACCGGCTGGACCTGGGTGAACCCCGACCGGGTGGTGGAGGGCCGCAGTTGGGGCGGCTGTCTGGAGATCGTCGGCCGGCTGCTGGTGGCCGACCGGGAGGTCTCGCACGACCTCTCCGTGTACGACGGCGGTGTCCTGCTGCTGGAGACCTCCGAGGGCATGCCGAGCGCCACGGAAGTGCACCGCACCCTCCGGAACATGGGTGAGCGCGGGCTGCTCCAGCGCTTCCCGGCCCTGCTGATGGGCCGTGCGAAGACCTGGTCCCTGGAGCGCCGAACCAGCCCGGAGGAAGGCGTCCGTTACGCCTCCGAGCAGCGCGAGGCCGTCCTGCGCGCCATGCGGACCTACGCGCCCGGCACCACGATCGTCTTCGACGTGGACTTCGGCCACACCGATCCGCAACTGGTGATCCCGTACGGGGGAACCGTGCGCGTGGACGGGCCGGCCCGGCGCATCACGGTCACGTACTGAGGGCCCCGAAGCCCTCCACGCGCCCCCGTAACCGGCGATCACGGTGGGTAGTTGACGCGGCATGCACGACGTACGCACCGTAAGGGCACCCTCCATGCCGCGCCTCGCGGCCGCCTCCCTCGCCGGCACCGCCATCGAGTTCTACGACTTCTTCGTCTACGGGACCGCGGCGGCCCTGATCCTGGGGCCGCTGTTCTTCCCGACCTTCTCCCCGGTGGCCGGGACGCTGGCCGCCTTCGCCACCTTCGGGGTGGGCTTCGTGGCCCGGCCGCTCGGATCGGTGCTGTTCGGGCACATCGGGGACCGGCGCGGGCGGCGTCCCGTCCTGGTCGCCTCCCTGCTGCTGACCGGGGCCTCCACGGTCGCGGTCGGCTGCGTGCCGACGTACGAGACGATCGGTGTGGCCGCTCCCCTGCTGCTCCTGGTGCTGCGCTTCCTCCAGGGGCTGGGGCTGGGCGGGGAGTGGGGCGGAGCGGTGCTGCTGGCCGTGGAGCACGCGCCCGCCGAACGGCGCGTCCTGTGGTCAAGCTTCCCGCAGGTGGGGCCCGCGCTGGGGTTCCTGCTCGCCAACGGTGTCGTCCTGGGGCTGTCCTCGGCGCTGACGGAGGCGCAGTTCGCCGCGTGGGGGTGGCGGGTGCCGTTCTGGGCGGCGGGGGTCCTTGCCGTCGCGGGGTTGTGGCTGCGGTCCTCGCTCGCCGAGAGCCCCAGCTTCCTGAAGATCGACGACCACGCGCGCGTGCCCCTCGCCGAGGTCGTCCGCCACCACTGGCGGCTCCTCCTGCTGACCGGCGGAGGGCTCGCGATCGGCTACGCGATCTTCTACGCCGTGACGACCTGGTCCCTCGCCTACGGCACGGAGCGGCTCGGTGTGAGCCGCTCCGTCATGCTGACCTGCATCATGGGCGCGGTGCTGGTGAAGGGCGCGCTCACCCCCCTGATGGCCCTGCTCGGGGACCGGTACGGCCGTCGTCCGCTGTGCCTGATCGGGTGCGCTGCCGCCGCCCTGTGGATGTTCCCGATGGTCGCGCTCCTGGCCACCGGGGCGCCGCTGCCGATGTTCCTGGGTTTCCTCGGGGCGATGCTGGCGTTCATCACGATGTTCGCCGTGATCGCCGCGTATCTGCCGGAGCTGTACGAGCCGCGGGTGCGCTGCACCGGCGCCGCCGTCGGCTACAACCTCGGCGGGGTCGTGGGAGGCGCGCTCACCCCGATCGTGGCGACGGCCCTGGCCGAGCAGGGCGGGCGGGTGCCGTGGGGTGTGGCCGCGTATCTGACGGTGATCGCCCTGTTCAGCCTCGGCTGCTTCGCGATGCTGCCGGAGACGCGTCCGGCACGGGCGGGGGCGACGGCGGAGGCGGCCGCGGGGTGAGCCGGGGGCGGGCCTCGTGGTGGGTAGCGGGTCAAGGGCCCGGTCTCGTCACCGGTCGGTGGTGCCGGTGGTGCGTGGTGGATGCGCGTAAACGCTTGCGTGAGCGTTTGCGCGACTACGGGTTGATCGCCAGCTCCAGGTAGGCCGCGAACAGCACCAGGTGGACGCCGCCCTGAAGCGGTGTGGCCCGGCCGGGCACCACTGTCAGCGAGGCCACCACCACGGTCAGGGCGAGCAGCACCATGTGCGTGGCGCCGAGGCCGAGGACGAGCGGGCCGGAGAGCCAGAGGGAGGCGAGCGCGACGGCGGGGATGGTCAGGCCGATGCTGGCCATGGCCGAGCCGAGGGCGAGGTTCAGACTGGTCTGCACACGGTCGCGGCGGGCGGAGCGCAGCGCGGCGATGGTCTCCGGCAGCAGCACCAGCAGCGCGATGATCACACCGACGACCGCGTGGTGGAGCCCCGCCGCCTCCACTCCGGACTCGATGGTCGGCGAGACGCCTTTGGCCAGACCGACCACGCCGACCAGGGCGAGGCCCAGCAGGGCCAGGCTGACCCGGGCGGTGAGGACGGTCGGCGCCTCGGCGTGCTCCTCGGTGGTGATCACGTCGCCGTGCCGGGTGATCGGCAGGAAGTAGTCCCGGTGCCGCACGGTCTGTGTGGTGACGAACAGGCCGTACAGGATCAGCGAGGACAGCGCCGCGAAGGTCAACTGGACGGTCGAGAACTCTGGTCCGGGCTTGCTCGTGGTGAACGTCGGCAGGACCAGGCTGAGCGTGGCCAGCGTCGCGACGGTGGCGAGCGCGGCGCCGGTGCCCTCCGGGTTGAAGACGGCTGTGCGGTGCCGCAGCGAGGCGACCAGAAGACACAGGCCGACGATGCCGTTGCAGGTGATCATCACGGCCGCGAAGACCGTGTCCCGGGCCAGGGTCGAGCTTTTGTCCCCGCCGTCGGCCATCAGGGTGACGATGAGGGCGACCTCGATGATCGTGACGGCGACGGCGAGCACGAGCGAGCCGAACGGCTCCCCCACGCGATGGGCCACCACTTCCGCGTGGTGCACGGCGGCCAGCACGGCCCCGGCGAGGACCAGGGTCACCAGCGCGACGACCCAGACGGGCAGATCCCGTCCCCAGGTCAGGGCCAGCAGTACGACCGCCAGCAGGGGCACGAGGGTCGTCCACTGAGCCGCGAACCGCATGTGCCGAGCGATCATGCAGCGATCGTCGCAGAGGTGAAGGGGCCCCGCACTCCGGTCGTGCCGAACCCCGCGGGGCCGCCGGTTGGGTTACTTGAGAACACGTGCGTCCAGGACGTCGCAGTTGGTGTACACCCGCTCGCCGAGGCTCAGCTCGTTCAGCCGCTCCGCCAGCCTGGTCGTCTCGGGGTTGTCGCTGTTGCGCATGGCCTCTTCGAACGACTCGAACTCGATCAGCGCGAGATAGCGGTTGGGCTTGTCCCGGTCCTGCAGCAGCGTGCTGTGGGTGGGGCCGCCCTCGCGGTCGGCGTTGCGCTGCCCCGCCTCTTCGAGAATCTGCCGCATCTCGTCCAGGCGCTCGGTCTCGAACTCGATGATTTGCACGAACTTCATGGCACCTCCAGCCGGCCTCGGCGCCCCCGGGCCGGGGAGCGCGCTCAGGAAACAAGCAAGCACCGGGACCGGCGGTCGGCAATTCGCCGGCCACCGGTCCCGGTGCGGGTCGTTCCTCCGCCCGACGCGGTCAGACGTCGATGCTGTCCTTCGCGGTGCCTCCGCTCTTGCCCTGCGCCGCCTCGGCCGCCGCCTGCTTCTTGGACGCGCGCAGGCTGGTGATCGTGGTGATGATCAGGACGGCACAGATCACGCCGAGAGAGACCGGAATGCTGATCTCGGGGACGTGGACGCCCGACTCGTGCAGCGCGTGCAGCACCAGCTTGACGCCGATGAAGCCGAGGATGATCGACAGGCCGTAGCTGAGGTGGACCAGCTTCTTCAGCAGACCGCCGATGAGGAAGTACAGCTGGCGCAGACCCATCAGGGCGAACGCGTTGGCCGTGAAGACGATGTACGGGTCCTGCGTCAGGCCGAAGATCGCGGGGATGGAGTCCAGGGCGAACAGGACGTCGGTGGTGCCGATCGCGAGCATCACGACCAGCATCGGGGTCATGACCCGCTTGCCGTTCTCCTGGATCCACAGCTTGGTGCCGTGGTAGCGGTCCGCCACGCCGAAGCGGCGCTCGGCGGCCTTGAGCAGCTTGTTCTCCTCCCAGTCCTCGTCCTCCTCGTCGGCTCGGGCCTCCTGGATGAGCTTCCAGGCGGTCCAGATGAGGAAGGCGCCGAAGATGTAGAAGACCCAGGAGAAGCTGGCGAGGATCGCCGCGCCGGCGGCGATGAAGATCGCTCGCAGGACCAGGGCGATGAGGACACCGATCAGCAGCACCCGCTGCTGGTACTGCGACGGCACCGCGAACTTCGCCATGATCAGGACGAAGACGAAGAGGTTGTCTACGCTGAGCGATTTCTCGGTGATGAAGCCGGCGAAGAACTCACCTGCGGGCTGCCCACCGGCGAACAGGAGCAGGCCGAACCCGAAGAGGGCGGCCAGCACGATCCAGACGATTGTCCAGATCCCGGCTTCCTTGATCGACACGTCGTGCGGCTTGCGGCCGATGAAGAAGTCGACCGCGATGAGGGCGGCAAGGCCCACGATCGTCAGGACCCATAGGGTCATGGAAACATCCACTGCGCCTCCGGCAGTCGTAACGGCAAATGTCAGCGTCGTCGCTGCCGGAGGTCTCTTCCACCCAAGATGGGCCGACGCCCCGGGATCTGGCCTGATCCGTATTGACGGGTACGCCGCAGCAGTCAGGGAGTACTCCCCTCCGTGCCGTCAACAGTACCCCAATTGCCAAGAACAGGTAAAGCACTTGGCAAAAGAAAGGCCAAATCCGCTGGTCGAAGGGCTTTACATGAACTTGGTGCGGGCGGCCGCGACCTGCGCCAGCACCTGCTGGAGGACCTGGCTGCCGGGCGGCAGGAGCGACGGCTCGTAGGTCCACGCGTGCCCGACCCACGGGTCGGCGAGGTGATCGTCGGCCACCGGCGTCAGTCGCAGCAGTGAACGCCACAGCGGATCGAGCAAAGGCCCGTACCCGGACGACTCCTCCCGGTCGGCCACCATCATCAGATGGACGCCGACGTCGGGACCCTCGTCGGCGAGGTAGCGCAGCTGATTGACGGCCCGGTCGTCGAAACCGTGCGGGAAGTCGTTGACGATCAGGAGCTGCTGGGAGGTGTCGAAGCCGGGCGGCAGGGAGTCGGCGACGCCGCCCCGGAGCGCCATCTGCACCAGGTCGACCCGCTGGGTGAGCCGGCCCAGCACGTCCGCCACCCCGGCGGCGCCGAGCGCGGGAGGGGCCGCGAGCACGCCGGCCCGCACCAGCGGCGCCAGCGGCTGCGCTCCGGAGCCGGCCGGGTCGATGACGTGGACGGTGAACTCGCCCGCCGGGTAGACGGCCAGCAGCCGGGCGGCGTGCGCGACCGCCGTCTCCATGGCCAGACGGCTCATGGCGTGGGAGTCGGTGAACGAACCGTCGGACGCCCCGGCCGGTCCGCTGTCGATCCACAGGCCGCGCTCCAGCGGCAGCCGGACCAGCATCGGGATGCGGATCCCGTCGGCCTCGGGGAGATGGAGGTCGCCCAGGCGCAGGGCCATCGGGATCTCCATCGGCACCCGGTAGGCGTGCCAGACGGGGTTGTCCCAGCGGGCGTAGGCCGGCGGGAGGGCCGGTTCCACGACGTCGGCCTCGGCGGCGAGCTGGGCGAGGTCCCGGTCGAGGGCCTCCCGGGCCTGCGCGACGAGCCGGGCGTGCCGCGCCCTGGCCTCCTCGCGGGCGGCGTCGCCCTGCCCGCCGATCCGGCTGCGCGGGTCGGCCAGGACCTGCTCCAGCTCCTTGTCCATGCGCGACTCGGCGAAATCGACGGCGCTGCGGTAGGCGGCGGTGGTGCGGGCGAGGTCCTCGAACATGCCCCACACCTGGTTGTAGAGCCGCTCCTCCATGGACCAGCCGGTCGCGTCACCCGCGACGGGCTGTGCGGGCTGTCCGGGTGCGGCCGGGGGCGCGGTCGGCGCGGGCGGGGGCGGAGCGGTGTTCTGGCGGCGCGGGTGGCTGTAGTCGATCGGGCCGCCGGCCGTCGGCGCGGACGGCTGGGTGACGGCGTGCGGGTCGGGCGCGCCGCCGGGGTACGACGGCTGCTGCGGGGCGGGTTGCCCAGGGCCGCCGGGCGTCTGCCCGCCGCCGTACGGCGACGTCGGTGGTACGGGGCCCGGCTGGGACGCCGCGCCGCCCTGGTCGGGTCCGAGGGCGGGAGCCGCCGCCTGGCGGGAGCGGTCGCCGTCCGCCGTGCGCGGCGGGGGCGCCTGCACGGAGCGGGCCAGCCCCTGTGCGACCGCCTCGTTGATGCTCCCGGCGAGCTCGTGGGCCTGGGGCAGGCCCTGATCAGTGAGGAGTTCGGCGAGACCGCCCGCGTAGCCCTGGCCGACGGCACGTACCTTCCAGGCGCCCTGCCGGCGGTACAGCTCCAGGGCGACGACGGCCGACTCCGCCTCCAGGCCGGTGATGGTGTAGCTGGCGACCTCGTCGCCGTCGAGACCGGTGACGGCGACGAAGGGGGCCGCCACCGCGCCGAAACGGAGCGGCCCCGTCCCCCCGGCGGGCAGAGCCAGCAGCACACTCACACGGTGGACGGCTTCCGGCACGGCGTCCAGGTCCACCGCGAGACGGTGGTCGGCGGCGGCCTGCCTGGAGACCTCGAGACCCGGCTGGGTGGGTGCGCCCGGGTGGGCCACCCACTCCACGCCGTGGATCCGGCCGTTCTCATCGCCGAGCGCGGCCACGGCCACGATCGGCGTACCGGCCGAGATCCTGATCTCGAGACGGGACTGGGAGAGCGGGTGGTTCTGCCCCCGCACCAGCTCGGCCGTCATCGCCTTCGTCCCCCTGTGTCGTTGTGTGGTGTCGTGTGCCGCCCGCCGGGCCCGCCGGTCCGGGGCACGGGGTGCGTCAGAGCACCGGCAGGATCGCCGGCATCAGGTCCTGGAAGGTGCGGCCGTTGGCGGGGTTGCCGAGGGCCGTCATCGTCCAGCCCGGGCCCGACCGGTGGACCTTGGCCATGATCTGAGCCGTGTACTGGCCGCCGCCGGCGAGCGTGTAGCGGGCGAGCTCCTGGCCGTTGGTCTCGTCGACGAGGCGGCAGAAGGCGTTCTGCACCTCCTGGAAGGTCTGGCCCGTGAAGGAGTTCACGGTGAAGACGATCTGGTCGATGTGGACCGGGACCCGCGCGAGGTCGACGAGGATCGCCTCGTCGTCGCCGCCCTGCCCGACACCGCCGACGAGGTTGTCACCGGTGTGGCGCACCGAGCCGTCGTCGCTCACCAGGTGGCGGAAGAAGACGACGTCGACCGGCTGCTTGTCCGCGAACAGGACGGCGGAGGCGTCGAGGTCGATCTCCCGCGTGCGCGAGCCGAACAGGCCCCGCCGGGGAGCCGCCTGCCAGCCGAGACCCATGCGAACCGCAGTCAGGCTGCCACCGTCGTTCTTCTGCAGACTGATGGCCTGACCCTTGGTCATGTTGACGGTCACGCGCTGATTCCCCTCTCGAACGTCCCCTGTTGCCGCGTGCTCGCGGTTGACCAGAACCCTACGCAGGGGCACTGACAGCGACGTACCCTCGTCCGCACTTTGTGTCGGTCTTGCAACACTGCGCGTACGCGGCACGCTGTCAGGACAGGCCCGCCTCCTTCATCTGGCGCAGTTCCTTCTTCATCTCGGAGACCTCGTCGCGCAGCCGGGCCGCGATCTCGAACTGGAGCTCCGCGGCGGCGGCCCGCATCCGCGCGGTCAGTTCCTCGATCTGCCCGGCCAGTTCGGCCGCGGGGCGATCGGTCGGCACCGTCTCCTTCGCCTTGCCCTTGGCGGCCTTGGCCGTCCCGCCGGCCTTGCCGAGGGAGGGCACGGGCGCCTTGGTGCCGCCGCCGTCCTTCTTGGCCTTGCGGTAGCCCGAGCCGAGCAGCTGTTCGGTGTCGATGTCCTCGCGGGCGATCTGGGCGACGATGTCGTTGATCTTCTTGCGGAGCGGCTGGGGGTCGATGCCGCGCTCGGTGTTGTACGCGACCTGCTTCTCGCGGCGCCGGTTGGTCTCCTCGATGGCCTTCTCCATCGCCGGGGTGATCTTGTCGGCGTACATGTGGACCTGACCGGAGACGTTGCGCGCGGCGCGGCCGATGGTCTGGATCAGGGACGTCCCGGAGCGCAGGAAGCCCTCCTTGTCGGCGTCCAGGATCGCCACCAGGGAGACCTCGGGGAGGTCGAGGCCCTCGCGCAGGAGGTTGATGCCGACCAGCACGTCGTACTCACCGGCGCGCAGCTCACGCAGCAGCTCGACACGGCGCAGGGTGTCGACGTCACTGTGCAGGTAGCGCACCTGGATGCCCAGCTCCAGGAAGTAGTCGGTGAGGTCCTCGGCCATCTTCTTGGTGAGCGTGGTGACCAGGACGCGCTCGTCCTTCTCGGTGCGCTGCCGGATCTCGTGCACCAGGTCGTCGATCTGGCCCTCGGTGGGCTTGACGACGACCTCCGGGTCGATGAGGCCGGTGGGGCGGATGATCTGCTCGACGAAGCCGTCCGAGCGGGACATCTCGTAGGTGCCGGGGGTGGCCGACAGATAGACCGTCTGGCCGATGCGCTCCTGGAACTCCTCCCACTTCAGGGGGCGGTTGTCCAGGGCGGAGGGCAGCCGGAAGCCGTGGTCGACGAGGGTGCGCTTGCGTGAGGCGTCGCCCTCGTACATGGCGCCGATCTGCGGGACGGTGACGTGCGACTCGTCGATGACGAGCAGGAAGTCGTCCGGGAAGTAGTCCAGCAGGGTGTTGGGCGGGGAGCCGGGCGAGCGGCCGTCGAAGTGCATCGAGTAGTTCTCCACGCCGGAGCAGCTGCCGATCTGGCGCAGCATCTCGATGTCGTAGGTGGTGCGCATCCGCAGGCGCTGGGCCTCCAGCAGCTTGCCCTGCTTCTCCAGCTCCGTCAGGCGCTCGGCCAGCTCCTTCTCGATGTCGTTGACGGCCCGCTCCAGGCGCTCGGGCCCTGCGACGTAGTGGGAGGCCGGGAAGACGTAGAGGTGCTCGTCGTCGCTGATGATCTCGCCGGTGAGCGGGTGCAGGGTGGACAGCGCCTCGATCTCGTCGCCGAACATCTCGATGCGGACGGCCAGCTCCTCGTAGACCGGGAAGATCTCGATGGTGTCACCGCGGACGCGGAAGGTGCCGCGGGTGAAGGCCATGTCGTTGCGCGTGTACTGGATGTCCACGAAGCGGCGCAGCAGCTCGTCGCGGTCGATCTCCTCGCCGACGCGCAGGGGGACCATGCGGTCCACGTACTCCTGCGGGGTGCCGAGGCCGTAGATGCAGGAGACCGAGGCGACCACGACGACGTCGCGGCGGGTGAGCAGCGAGTTGGTCGCGGAGTGGCGCAGGCGCTCGACCTCCTCGTTGATCGAGGAGTCCTTCTCGATGTAGGTGTCCGACTGCGGGACGTAGGCCTCGGGCTGGTAGTAGTCGTAGTACGAGACGAAGTACTCGACGGCGTTGTTCGGGAGGAGCTCGCGGAACTCGTTCGCCAGCTGGGCGGCGAGCGTCTTGTTCGGCGCCATCACGAGCGTGGGGCGCTGGAGCTTCTCGATCATCCACGCGGTGGTGGCGGACTTGCCGGTGCCGGTCGCGCCGAGCAGCACGACGTCCTTCTCACCGGCCTCGATGCGCCGGGCGAGCTCGGCGATGGCCGTCGGCTGGTCGCCGCTCGGCTGGTAGGGGCTGACGACCTCGAAGGGCGCCACCGTGCGTTCGATCTTTGAAACGGGCCGCATGGCATCCACCGTACGACCCCGCACTGACAACGGGCTCTGATCAGCGGTTCTGCGGGGTGCGGGACTCCCGGTGCTCCGGGGTGCGGTGCGGGCGGAAGCGCAGGCGGTGAGCGGGGTGCCGGAGGTGGGCGTGGGCCGGTATGCCGGGTTTCTGCTCGACGGGGACGACGGTGGGCTTCCCCATGACCATCAGCGGGTCGAACATCACGACGACGCCCGCGAGGAGCAGGAAGGCGAGCGGACCGATCAGCATGGGGGCGAGGAGCGACGCGGGCGACTGCCCCGTGGCGGGTTCGGAACCGCCGTGCACGTGGACGCTGAGGGCGGCCATGCCGGTGTAGTGCATGCCGCTGACGGCGAGCCCCATGACGAGGCTGGCGCCCACGCTCCAGAGGAAGCCCCTGACCTGGCCGGCGGCCCACAGGGCGGCGGTGGCCGCGGCCATCGCGATCGCGACCGAGATGCCGACGGTGACGGTGTTGTACTGCAGCTTCCCGTCCAGACTCATGCTGGCCATGCCGAGGTAGTGCATCGAGGCGATGCCGAGTCCGGTGATGGTGCCGCCGGTGAACAGGGCCGTCCCTCGCGCGCCCCGGTAGCCGACGATGAAGATCCCGATGCCCACCATGATGATCGCGACGGCGAGGCTGGCGTAGGTCATCGCCTTGTCGTAGTGGATCGGGACCCCCCGGACCGTGAACCCCATCATCGCGACGAAGTGCATGGTCCATATGCCGGAGCCGATGGCGGCGGAGCCGAGGGCGAGCCAGCCGGGGCGCCAGGACTGGGCGACGAGCATGGATCTCGTGGTGCAGCGCAGACCCAGGGCACCGCCGAGACAAGCCATGAAGTAGGCCACCAGGGGTGTGACCAGGCCGTAGCTGAAACCGTCGACCGTGCCCTGCATGCGTGGCTGCCCTTCCCGCCTTCGAACGTCCCGGAATGCCGGATGTGCGCCCCCTCCCAGGACCGCACGGGCGGTCAGGGTTGACGCAGAGAGTATGACCCCCACCGGAATGGTCGAACGACTTTCCGGCAAACAAACACGGCCTTGCCGCAGTTGTGCGGTACCAGTGAGCGGAGTTGGGCCGGGTCCGTTCAACGTGTGGCCATCCCGCACCCCCCTCGTGTTGACCCTCTGCTGTCACAGTTGTGCTGTCTGTGATGTCGCCGATCGCTCGTCGCGAGGAGTACGCATGCACGCGCGCGCTGTTGCCGCCTCGACCACCGCACTCCTGGGGACCGCCGCCCTGCTGTTCCCCGCCTCCCCCGCGCAGGCAGCGGGCGGCGGCCCGTCCCCGCTGGTCATCGCGCACCGGGGCGCCTCCGCGTACGCGCCGGAGAACACGCTGGCCGCCGTGGACGCGGCGGCGGAGCTGGGGATCCGCTGGGTGGAGAACGACGTGCAGCGGACCAGGGACGGGGAGCTGGTCGTCATCCACGACGACAACCTGCGCCGCACCACCGACGCCGAGGAGGTCTTCCCCGGCCGGGCCCCCTGGAAGGTGAAGGACTTCACCGCCGCGGAGATCGCCCGCCTCGACGCGGGCAGCTGGTTCGGCCCCGCCTACGCGGGCGCGCGCGTGCCGACGCTGGAGCAGTTCGTGCACCGCCTGGAGCGTCATCACCAGAAGCTCCTCCTGGAGATCAAGAACCCGGAGCTGTATCCGGGCATCGAGCGGCAGACGGTGAAGGTCCTCAGCAACGAGGGCTGGCTCGACCGGCCGCATCGGGCGGGCCGGCTGATCGTGCAGAGCTTCAGCGCGGACAGCGTGCGGACGGTGCACGAGCTGAAGCCCGGTGTGAAGACGGCCCTGCTGGGGACGCCGCCGGTGTCGGACCTGCTCGACTGCGCGGAGTTCGTCGACCTGATCAACCCCTCGTACAGTTCGCTCAGCCCGGCCTACGTGTCATCCGTGCAGGCGTTCGACGGACCGCACGGCAGGCCGATGGGGGTCTTCGCCTGGACGGTCGACGACGCGAGGACGGCCCGGCGGGTCGCCGGGTTCGGGGTCGACGGGATCATCACGAACCGGCCTGACGTGGTGCGCGAGGCCTTGGACGGCTGATCCGGCCCCGGGCCGGGCGGCGTTGTCAGTGGGTGGTCCTACTGTGGAGCGCATGGACAGCCAGGGGCAGGTCGAGCCGCGCGTCGTGTGGGCGGTCGTCGAGAGCCGGATCGGGCCGTTGCTGCTGGCCGCGAGCCGGGACGGCCTGGTCAACGTGGTGTTCCACGCCACGGACGCGGTGCGGGACCGGGCGGTAGAGCGGCTGGCGTCACGGCTGGGCACCGAGCCCGTCGAGGCACCCGGCTCCCCGCTGCTGGCCGAGGCGATACGCCAGGTCGAGGCGTACTTCGCGGGTGAGCGACGCGACTTCGACCTGCCGCTGGACTGGTCGCTGATCTCCGGCTTCAACCGGGAGGTCCTGCGCGAACTGGCCTCGGGCGTCCCGTACGGCCAGGTCGTCGGATACGGCGACCTGGCCGGGCGGGTCGGTCAGCCGGGCGCCGCCCAGGCCGTGGGCATGGCGATGGGCGCCAATCCGCTGCCGGTGGTGGTGCCCTGTCACCGTGTCGTCGAGAGCGGTGGCGGCATCGGCGGTTTCGGGGGCGGCCTGGAGACCAAGCGCAGGCTGCTCGCCCTGGAGGGTGTCCTGCCCGAGCCGCTCTTCTGAGAGCGGGGCCCGGTCGTCAGCCGTAGTGCCGGGCCTCGAAGACGTTGCCGTCCGGGTCGCGGAAGTAGAAGCTGCGGGTGGCCTTGCCCTGGGCTCCGAAGGAGTCGTGGGAGAGGTCCGACATCGGTACGGAGCGTTCTTCGAGGCGGCTGCGCAGGGCGTCGAAGCCGTCGCGGGACAGGGACAGACAGACGTGGTTGACCGGGTGGCCCGCGCTCTCGGCGGAGCCGGGCAGCATCGTCATGCGCTGCGCGTAGGTCAGCGGCATGAGGTCGAGAATGGTCTCGCCGTTGACGCGCACGGACGGGAACGGTGCCTCACCCGCCGCGAACTCCGTCAGCCTGACCGCCTCCATACCGACGGCCTTCTCGTAGAAGTCTGCGGCGGCCAGCGGGTCGCGCACCCAGAGGACGACATGGTCGAGACGTGGCGTGTGATCCGTCATGCACCCCAGGCTCGTGGTGACTCCGGTGGCCCGCAAGGGTTTGGTCCGGCGCGCCGCCCGCCAGAGATGAGGAAGACGACTGACCGACTGGCAGGAGGCGGGCGCGTGGTGCTGGTGGTGTCCGAAGAAGTGCGGGAGGCGATCGACGCGCGTCGGCCCGTCGTGGCTCTGGAGTCCACGATCATCGCCCATGGGCTGCCGCGGCCGCGCAACCTCCAGGTGGCGCTGGAGCTGGAGACGGCCGTACGGCAGGAGGGCGCGGTGCCCGCCACGATCGCCGTACTCGACGGGCGGCCCCACGTCGGCCTGGACAAGGAGCAGCTGGAACGGGTCGCGAACGAGGACGGGATCCGCAAGCTCGGCCACCGCGATCTGCCGCTCGCGCTGGCGTCCGGTGCGAACGGGGCCACCACGGTGTCTGCGACCGCGCTGCTCGCGGCGCTCGCGGGGGTACGGGTCTTCGCCACGGGTGGGCTCGGCGGCGTGCACCGGGAGTGGACGCTGACGCAGGACGAGTCGGCCGACCTGGGGCTGCTGGCGCGTACCCGCGTCACCGTGGTGTGCGCCGGGGTGAAGTCGATCCTGGACGTTCCGGCGACCCTGCAACGGCTGGAGACCCTGGGGGTCGCCGTGGCCGGTTACGGCACCGGCCGGTTCCCCGGCTTCTACCTCTCCGACTCCGGGCATCCGGTGGACTGGACGCTGGAGACGCCGGAGCGGGTGGCGGACGTCATGCGGGCCCAGGACGCACTCGGCGGGCCGGAGTCCGCGCTGATCGTCGCCAACCCGGTCCCCGAGGAGGAGCAGCTCGATCCGGAGCTGCACGCACGCGTGCTCGCGGACGCGCTGCACGCGTGTGAGGAGGAAGGGGTCTCCGGCCAGGCCGTCACACCGTTCCTGCTCGACTACCTGGTACGGCACACGGACGGTGCCTCCCTGAGCGCCAACCTGGCGGCGGTGCGCGGCAACGTACGCCTGGCGGCCCGGATCGCGACGGCCTGGAGCCGGGGGTGACGGTGACCGGCGGCGCGGGGCCCTCGGCGAGCCCGGCAGGGGCGCAGGGGGGCGGAGCGGGGGCTTCGACAGGCGGGACAGGGGCGGTGTGGGTTCCGTGGTGAGCCGCGCCGAGCCGGCGCAGGGCGGCGCGGGGCCGGGGGCCGGGCGGGTGCTGCTGGTCGTCGGGGACGTCATCACCGATGTCGTCGCACGGCACCGCGGGCCGCTCGCGGCCGGTACGGACACGCCCGCCTCCATCCGGACGGTGGCGGGCGGGGCGGGCGCGAACGTGGCCTGCTGGGCGGCCCGCCAGGGGGCGTCGGACGTGCGGCTGCTCGGGCGCGTGGGGGCGGACGCGGCGGCCTGGCACGAGCGTGAGCTGGTCGCCCAGGGCGTGCGTCCGCGGCTGGTGGTCGACCCGCTGGCGCCGACCGGCACGGTGATCTGCATGGTCGACGGGGGCGCGTCGGCGGAGCGGACGTTCCTCACGGACAGCGGAGCGTCGCTGCGGCTTGAACCCGCCGACTGGTCGGACGCGCTGCTGGACGGCGTGGCCCGGCTGCACCTGTCGGGCTATCTCTTGTTCTCCGAGACGAGCCGGGCCCTGGTGAGGGTCGCTGTGGAGGCCGCGCAGGCGCGGGGGGTGCCGGTGAGTCTGGATCCGGCGTCGGCCGGCTTCCTCGCGGAGCTGGGCGCCGAGCGGTTCCTGGCGCTCGTGGAGGGGGTGGACGTCCTGCTGCCCAGCCGGGACGAGGCCCGCCTGCTGACGGGTCGTGCGGACGCGGCCGAGGCGGCGGCGGAGCTGAGCCTGCGCGTGCCGCTGGTCGTCGCCAAACAGGGCCACGAGGGCGCTGTCGTGGCCCGCTCGGGGAAGGTACGCGCCCGGGTCCCGGCCGTGCCGGCGACGCCACGGGACACGACCGGTGCCGGTGACGCCTTCACCGGCGCGTTCCTCGCCGCCCTGCTCGCGGGCGCGGGGCCGGAGGAGGCCGCGGCGAAGGGCTGCCGGGCGGGTGCGCGAGCGGTGGAGACGGTGGGCGGCAGGCCACCACCACCGCCTACTGCTTCCGCCCCCACGCCGAGATCATCGGGGCCGTCGTCAGATCGAGCACACCCGACGTGACGTTCACGAGGTGCCGGTCGATGTCCTGGTCCGTGGCGAGGCCCGCGGTGACGAGCTGGTCGCGGATCTGGCGGATCGTGGCGGACTCCAGGGCCGCGCAGGCCGGCGAGGAGAGGGGGAAGTAGGCGTCTGCGTGGACCCGGGTCAGTCCGGCCTCCCGGAGCAGCCGCGGCAGGGTGCGGCCGCTGGGGAGATCGGCCCCGCGGTCGGCGAGGAGGGTGCGGAAGCCTTGCCGCAGCCGGTTCGCGAGCTGCTGTTCGGGACCGTACTCGTCGGGGCAGAGCAGGGGTTGCAGGGAGGGGTCGGCGTCCTCGACGAGGAGGCGTCCGCCCGGGCGCAGGGACGCGACCATGGACCGCAACGCCCGTTCCCGGTCGGTCACGTGGACAAGGGCGAGGCGGGCGTGCACCAGGTCGAAGCCCTCCCCCGGCGGCTCGTGCGCGCCGAGTTCGTGCCTGCGCACCTCGACGGGCGGCCGGGCGGCGGAGGCGAGCCGCGAGGTGTCGGTGTCGGTCGCCAGGACGCGCCCGGTCGGGCCGACCTTCTTCGCCAGCCAGGACACCACGGTGGTGCCGGCGCCGACCTCCCAGCACCGCCAGCCGGATCCGATCCCGAGCGCTTCGAGATGCCGGAACGTCGTGGGGTCGAAGAGGGTGGCGAAGGCGCTGAAGTGTTCGGCCGCCTCGGGTCGCCGGTGGTCGAGGAGGTACCCGTCGGTTCGCGTCATGCCACGATCATCCCAGTTGTCCGACTTATCCGTACTCGTCGACGCTCCGGCACCGAGAGGCGCGTCGCGAACCGCCGTACGCCAGAACCGCCGGGCACGGGCAGGCGTCGACATGTGGGGGGCATGGCGTCGGCGCGCGGTTCGTCCACAACCGGGAACCAAGCGGAATGGGCCGTATCCACAGGCTTACCCGCAGCTCACGCGGGCCTGGCAGACTGACGCGCCAAGGCGCAGGAACGGCGCGAGGAGTTCCACGCAAGGAGATCCGGATGTCCATGGCAGGGAATCTGCGGAAGGTCACGAGCCTCGGCGGGGTCGGTGGTCTTCGCAAGGTGGCTCGGCTGGCCCGGCGACGCCCCCGCGTCGATCTGAGCCACCCGGCCCGGTCCCCGCTGGGCTCCTCGGTGGTCAACTGCGTGACGTACCGGGACGGCGTGCGCGACCCCGCGCGCGGCGATCTGGTGGACGCCGTGGAGCGGGTGCGCAAGAGCCGCGAAGGCTTCGTGTGGCTCGGTCTGCACGAGCCGACGGACCAGGAGTTCGCGGGCATCGCCGAGCTCTTCGATCTGCACCCGCTGGCCGTCGAGGACGCGATCGAAGCCCATCAGCGCCCCAAGCTGGAGCGGTACGGCGAGACGCTCTTCGCGGTGTTCAAGACGGTCTGCTACGTCGAGCACGAGGAACTCACCGCCACCAGCGAGGTGGTGAACACCGGCGAGATCATGGTGTTCGTCGGCGCGGACTTCGTGATCACGGTGCGGCACGGCAGGCACGGCTCGCTGGGTCCCCTGCGCGAGGAGCTGGAGTCCGATCCCGGCCAGCTCGCCAAGGGCCCGTCGGCGGTGCTGCACGCGCTCGCGGACCACGTGGTGGACGACTACCTGACGGTCACGGACTCGGTGCAGGCGGACATCGACCAGGTCGAGACGGACGTGTTCTCGGAGGCCGGTGCGCGGACCGACCCGGGGCGCATCTACCAGCTCAAGCGTGAACTGCTGGAGCTGAAGCGGGCGGTGGTGCCGCTCAGCCGGCCGCTGGAGGATCTCGCCACCCGGCCGATCCGCGCGGTCGACCCGGAGATACAGGCGTACTTCCGCGACGTCTCGGACCATCTGCTGCGGGCCAAGGAGCAGATCGCGGCCTTCGACGAACTGCTCAACTCCATCCTCCAGGCACACCTCGCGCAGGTCACGGTCGCGCAGAACGAGGACATGCGGAAGATCACGGCATGGGCCGCGATCGTCGCCGTGCCGACGATGGTCTGCGGGGTGTACGGCATGAACTTCGATCACATGCCGGAGCTGCACTGGCGGTACGGCTACGGCATGGTGATCGGCGTGATATCCGTCGCCTGTCTCGCGCTGTACCGGGGCTTCCGGCGCAGCGGCTGGCTGTGATGCGGACTGTGACGCGCGCCGTCGGCGCGTGAGGCCGTGACCCGGGGTCGGTGCACCTGGGGTCGGTGCACCCGGCGTCGGTGCGGCGGAGTCGTGTCCGGGGAGGCGGGCGGGGTCAGTGCGTCGCGGTCGTGGCGTAGACGCTCTGCGCCCAGGAGGCGATCTGGTCCTTCGCGAGGTGCCGGACGAGGTCGGCCTCGCTGATCATGCCGACCAGGCGCTTGTCCTGGATCACCGGCAGGCGGCGGATCCGGTGCTCCCGCATCTCGCGGAGCACCTCGCCGACATCGGCGTCCGCGTCGATCCAGCGGGGTGTGCCCTTGGCCATCTCGCCCGCGGTGACCCGGCCGGGGTCGTGGCCCGTGGCGACGCAGCCGACGACGATGTCGCGGTCGGTGAGGATGCCGCACAGCCGCTCGTTCTCGTCGCTGATGGGCAGGGCGCCGACGTTCAGTTCGCGCATGAGCTGGGCGGCGCGGTCGAGGGTCTCGTGGGCGGGGATCCACTGGACGCCGCGGTGCATGATGTCTCCGGCGGTGGTCATGGAGTGCCTCCCGGTGCCGGACGGCCGGCGCGGCGCCGGACGCACCGCGAGTCCCGGCGCCCTTCATTCTCGCCGCGCCACCGGATGCCCGCACACGGAACCCGCCGCCTCAGTCGCTCAGCCGCTCCAAGCGGGGTGGCGAGGGTCGTCGGCGCGCACGAGGACGTCGGCCGTGCCCACCGGATCCGTCTCCTGCTCGTAGCGCTCGAACGCCGGAAGGGTCCAGTGCCCGGCCTCGGGTGTGCGGCGGCGCAGGGCGCCCGGGGAGAGGAGGACGTGGACGCTCAGATCGAAGGGGAACCAGTGCCGAAGGAGGAAGGGTCCGTGCAGCAACAGCACGCCGCCGGGCGGGAGTCGGACGTAGGGACTGCGGGTCGCGCGGTCGGCGTCCGGGTCCCACAGGTCGGGCAGGACACGGCCGTCACCGCCGGCTTCGAGCGGGCCGAACACCTCACGCCACAGGGCGCCCGTGTCGTACCAGCCGCTGTAGTAGGCCTCGACGTCCTGGTGGCCGTACTCCAGCCGTACGGAGGCCGGGCGCAGAAAGCCCTCCGTCCCCACGACGAGCGACGAGCGCCCGCGGATGCGCAGCGCCTCGGAGATCCGGCCGGCGAGGTCGCCCGGGCGGGCCGCCGGGGCGCCGTCGAGGGCGACACGCAGCCAGGGAGAGCCGTCGGCGGGCTTCAGGCCGAGCAGCCGCTCGGCGAGCAGGTCGCCGAGCCGTTCCCAGGTGATCGCTTCCAGTCGCACACGGCCCATGATGCGTCAGACCGGGAGGGGAGACGTCACGTCCACCGCTGCCGCGCAGGGGCGGTGACCGGATCGCCTGGGTCTGTAGGGGCATGCGTAGTTCGCTCCGCCGTCAGGGGGAATGAACCTCTCATGGTCCCCCGCACGATGCTCCCGCCCTTGACCGGACTCCTCGTCTTCCAGCCCCTCAAGCGGCGTCATTGCGCCGAGTGCCGGCGGGGGCCGCTGCCTGCGCTCGTCCTCGAGGACGGCGCTCCGCGCTGTCTCGACTGTGCCGACCTCGCTCATCTGGTGTTCCTGCCGAGCGGTGACACCGCGCTGACCCGCAGAGCGCGGGAGGAGAGCACGCTGTCGGCGGTGGTCGTGCGGTTCAACCGGCGCAAGGGCCGGTACGAGCGGCAGGGGGTGATGGTCGAGGAGGCGGCGCTGGCGAGGGCGGAGCAGCGGTGTCTCGCGGATGGCGAGGCGAGACGGCGGCGCCGGGTGCGGGACGCGCGGCGGCGGGCGGCTCAGGACGCCCTGTTCGCCCAGGCGTTCGCGGCGGAGATCCTGCGGCTGTTTCCCGGGTGCCCACCCGGTCGGGCACGGGCCATCGCCCTGCACGCCTCGGAGCGGGGCAGCGGGCGGGTGGGCCGCAGCGCGGCGGGGCGTGCGCTGACCGAGGGGGCGGTGACCTCGGCGGTCGTCGCGTCCGTGCGGCATCTGGACACGCCGTACGACCGGCTGCTGATGAGCGGCGTGCCGCGGCACGAGGCACGGCGGCGGATCACGCCGGTGGTGGCGACGGTGCTGAGGGGGTGGACCGAGGCGGGGGTCGGTTCCGCCGGGTGACACGGGAGGCCCTGTGACGCCCGGCCTCGTGCCGTCCCTCGGCATCAGGCCCTTCGACGGGCCGTGGACGTTCGCTTATGGCGCCGCGCCGTTCGGCCATGGTCAGGGTGCCCGTGGGGGAATTCACTGGGATCGAGGAAGGGTGCCGGGCGGGATGCCGGCTCGACGGGCGGGAGAAGGACATGATCGGCGGACCGTACTTCGCGCTGACGGTGCTGGGGGTGCTCGGGACCGGTCTGGTGGCCGGGGTGTTCTGCGGGTTCTCGACCTTCGTGATGCGGGGTCTGGGCATGCTGCCGCCCGCGCAGGGGGTGGCAGCGATGAAGGCGATCAACGTCGCGGCGGTGACGCCGCCCTTCATGGTCGTGTTCCTGGGCACGGCCGTGCTGTGTGCGGTGATCGCCGTGGTGACGTTCGTGCTGTGGCCGCGGGAGGGGGCGGTGGAACTGCTGGTGGGCAGCGCGCTGTACCTGTTCGGATCGTTCGGGCTGACCATGGTCGCGAACGTGCCGCGCAACGACGCGCTGGCGGAGCTGGAGCCGGGCTCACGGGAGGCGGCGGCGTACTGGCCGTCGTATGTGCGGGAGTGGACGCTGTGGAACCACGTGCGCACGGCCGCCTCGGCGGGAGCGGCGCTCGCGTATGTGCTGGCCCTCACCTGACCCCCGCCCGCGCTCGTCCGCCACCGCCGCATGCGGCGACAGGCACCGCCCCGGAGGCGGACGTATCGTGGCGAAAGAGCACGAAGCACGGCCCGTCACACGCGCACGCAAGGAAGACGGCCATGGGCGATCCCAAGGGTTTCATGACCACGCCCCGCCAGGAGTGGCCGCGCAGGCCGGTCGAGGAGCGGGCGCGCGACTGGGACGAGGTGTACGTCCCCGGGGCACTGCTGCCGATCATCGGCGAGCAGGCCGACCGGTGCATGGACTGCGGCATCCCCTTCTGTCACGACGCCTGCCCGCTGGGCAATCTGATCCCCGAGTGGAACGACCTGGTGTCCAGGGACGACTGGCGGGCGGCCGCCGACCGGCTGCACGCGACCAACAACTTCCCGGAGTTCACCGGCCGGTTGTGTCCGGCACCGTGTGAGGCGGGCTGTGTGCTGGCGATCAACCAGCCGGCCGTCACCATCAAGAACGTCGAGTGCGCGATCGCCGACCGGGTCTGGGAGGACGGCTTCGCGCCGCCGAGGCCGCCGGAGCGGTTGTCCGGCCGGACGGTCGCGGTGATCGGTTCGGGACCGACGGGGCTGGCCGCGGCCCAGCAGCTGACCCGGGCCGGGCACACCGTCGCCGTGTACGAGCGGGACGACCGGCTCGGCGGGCTGATGCGGTACGGCATCCCGGCGTTCAAGATGGAGAAGCACCATCTGGAGCGGCGGCTGGAGCAGATGAGGGCCGAGGGGACGAAGTTCCGGACGTCGACGGCGGTCGGGCGGGACATCGGGGCCGACGAGCTGCGGACCCGCTACGACGCGGTGGTGCTGGCGACCGGTGCGACCGCCTGGCGTGAACTCCAAGTGCCCGGGCGTGAACTGACGGGCATTCACCAGGCGATGGAGTACCTGCCGCTGGCGAACCGGGTGTGCGAGGGAGATCTGGAGACGTCCCCCATGTCGGCCGCCGGGAAGCACGTCGTCATCGTCGGGGGCGGTGACACCGGGGCGGACTGCCTGGGCACGGCCGTCCGGGAGGGCGCCGCGTCCGTGACCCAGCTGGACATCTACGCGCTGCCGGACGCGGAGCGCGACGAGGACACCGAGCCGTGGCCGACGTACCCGATGCGGATCTACCGGCTGTCCGCCGCCCATGAAGAGGCCCGTGACCTGCGCACCGCCCCGGTCGCGGACGCGGACGCGCGGCTGTTCGCGGCGTCCACGCTGCGCTTCGACGGTGACGCGCGGGGACATGTGCGCTCACTGCACCTGGTCGAGGTGGACGCGCGCCGCCGCCCGGTGGAAGGCACCGGGCGGCGGCTTCCCGCCGACCTCGTGCTGCTCGCCCTGGGCTTCTCGGGGCCCGACCGGGAGGACGGCCTCGTCGACCAGCTGGGGCTGGAGCTGGATCCCCGCGGGACGATCGCGCGGGACGCCGGTTTCGCCACGAACGTGCCCGGGGTGTTCGCCGCGGGGGACGCGGCCCGGGGGCAGTCGCTCATCGTCTGGGCGATCGCCGAGGGGCGTGCGGTGGCGGCGGCCGTCGACCGTCATCTGACGGGCAGTTCGAGACTGCCGGCGCCGATCGGACCGTACGACCGGCCGATGGCGGTGTAGCGCCCCGCCCCGGCCGCCCTGTCGGCCGAGGACGCCACCGCTCGTCCCGGCCCGGGGACGTCCCCGCTCGTCCAGTCCCCACGGCATCCCAGGGCGTCACCGCTCGTCCGTTCCCGCCACCTTCCGCGTCGCCAGCGCCACCCGGTTCCACGTGTTGATCGTGCAGATCAGGGCGATCACCTGGGCCAGTTCGCCGTCTTCGAACTGTGCGGCGGCCCGCGCCCAGACGTCGTCCGGGACCCCGGCGTCGGCGACGAGGGTCAGTGCGTCCGTGAGGGCGAGGGCCGCCTGTTCCCGCTCGGAGAAGAAGTGGCGGGCCTCGCGCCACACGGCGACCATGTGCAGCCGGTCCTCGCTCTCGCCGGCCTTGCGGGCGTCGTTGGTGTGCATGTGCAGGCAGTACGCGCAGTGGTTGAGGTGCGAGGAGCGGATCTGGATCAGCTCGACGAGCGCCGGGTCGAGGCCCTCGCGGGCGGCGGCGTCGAAGGCGATCAGGCTGCGGAAGGCCTTGGGCGCGGACTTGGCGAACTCCAGCCGGACCGGGGCCGCCTGGGTGTCGTACGTGCTCGTGTGCGTCGTCATGCCCTCGAATCTACGAGGCGGAAAGACCCGCTGTAGGGTGCATTTCCATGGCGACATCGAGGGTCAATTCCGCGGAGGGCATCGGGTCCGATCTGCATCTGGAGCTGACCGGGCCGGGCGGCAGGCGGGCGGCGCTGATCCGGGCCCTGCGGGAGGCCGTGCGCAGCGGACGGCTCGCTCCGGGCACGCGGCTGCCGCCGTACCGCTCGCTCGCCGCGGACCTCGGCGTCGCCCGCAACACGGTGGCGGACGCGTACGCGGAGCTCGTCGCGGAGGGCTGGCTCACCGCGCGGCAGGGCTCGGGCACCCGGGTCGCCGAGCGCGCCGAGCCGCTGCGGCCCGCCGCTCGCGTGCCCAAGAAGGCGCCGCTCCGCGCGCGTGGCCCCCGGCACGATCTGAGACAAGGCACGCCGGACGTCTCGGCGTTCCCGCGCACCGCGTGGCTGGCCTCCTACCGGAGGGCTCTCCAGCAGGCCCCCAACGAGGTGTTCGGTCCGGGCGACCCCGCCGGGCGGCTGGAGCTGCGGGAGGCACTCACGGAGTACCTGGCTCGCGCGCGGGGCGTGCGGACCGAGCCGGGCCGGATCGTGATCTGCTCCGGTTTCGCGCACGCGCTGCGGCTGCTGTTCGCGGGTGGCGTCCTGCGCGGGCCGCTCGCGGTGGAGGCGTACGGGCTCGGGTTCCACCGGGAGATCCTGGCCGCGGCCGGGGTGCGCACGGTGCCGCTCCCCCTCGACGAGCACGGGGCGCGGGTGGACCGGCTGGGGCGCGAGCGGGCGGTGCTGCTCACGCCTGCGCACCAGTTCCCGACCGGCGGCCCGCTGCATCCCGAGCGCCGGGCCGCCGTGATCGACTGGGCACGCGCGCGTGACGGGCTGGTCCTGGAGGACGACTACGACGGGGAGTTCCGCTACGACCGCAAGCCGGTCGGTGCCCTCCAGGGGCTCGACCCCGAGCGGGTGATCCACATCGGCTCGGTCAGCAAGAGTCTGTCGCCCGCGGTGCGGCTGGGCTGGATGGTGCTCCCGGAGCGCTATACGGGGGCCGTCCTGGCCACCAAGGGCGAACGCGAGGCGTGGGCGAGCGTCCTGGACCAGCTGAGCCTGGCGGACTTCATCGCCTCCGGGTCGTACGACCGGCAGGTACGGAGGATGCGGCAGCGCTACCGCGGCCGCCGGGACCGGCTGGTCGCCATGCTCGCCGAGCACGCGCCGCACGTCGAGGCCACCGGCGTCGCGGCCGGGCTGCACGCGGTGCTGCGGCTGCCGCCCGGCACGGAGGCGTCCGCGGTCAAGGCCGCGGCCTGGCAGGGCATCGCCCTCGACGGCCTCGCCGCGTTCCGGCACCCGGAGACGGACATGCCCGCGGACGACGGTCTCGTCGTGGGCTACGCGACGCCCTCCGAGCACGCCTACGGGCCGGCCCTGGAGGCGCTGTGCGGTGCGCTGCCGCCACCGTGACCGACCCGAAGCGGAACCCGGAGCCCTCCCGAAGGGCTGCGCCTCACGTCCGACCGACCCAAGCGGAACCCGGAGCCCCCGTAGGGCTCGGCCTTGCCGCCCGACCGCCCCGAAGCGGAACCCAGAAACCCCCTGTAGGGCTGGGCCTCCCCATCCGACGGCCCCGAAGCGGAACCCGGAAGCCCCGGAACGGCTACGCCTTGCGTCCGACCGCCCCGTAGCCCGGGATCACCCCGTCGTCCTGCCCGGGTACCGGCTCACCCAGCTCCGGGTGCCAGCGGTGCGGCACCTCGACGCCGGGTTCGACGAGGTCGAGGCCGTCGAAGAAGCGGGTGAACTCCTCGCGGGAGCGCAGGGCCAGGGTGACTCCGGCGGCACGCAGCTTCTCCGTGGCCGCCTTGGACTCCTCGGGGGTGAAGTCGGCGGTCGCGTGGGTCATCACCAGGTAGCTGCCGGAGGGCAGTTCGGCGACCAGTCGGCGGACCAGGTCGTGGGCGCCGTCCTCGTCGGAGACGAAGTGCAGGAGGGCGACGAGCGACAGCGCGACGGGCCGGGTGAGGTCCAGGACCTTTTTCGCGCCCTCCCAGATGGCATCCGGGTCACGCACGTCGGCCTGGAGGTACTCGGTCACGCCCTCGTCCGTGCCGCGCAGCAGAGCCGCCGCGTGGGCGAGCACGATGGGGTCGTTGTCGCAGTAGACGACCCGGGCGTCGGGGGCGGTCTCCTGGGCGATCTGGTGGAGGTTGGGCTCGGTCGGGATGCCGGTGCCGATGTCAAGGAACTGCCGTACGCCGTTGCCGGCCAGCCAGCGCGTGGTCCGGTGCATGAAGGCACGGTTGACCCGCGCCATCACCGGCACCCTGGGGTCCAGGGCGAGCATCTGCCGGCCCATCTCCTCGTCGACCGGATAGTTGTCCTTGCCGCCGAGATACCAGTCGTACATCCGCGCGGGATGGGGTCGGGTGGTGTCGATCTGGACGGCCGAGGTGGGGTCCTGCCCGGTCATGTGGCACTCCGTAAGGCGCAGAGGGTGGTCATTTCAGCACCGGCGATTCAGCGACAACGCGAGGAAGACGAGGGAACGCGAGCAACGTGAGGAAGTCGGGCGACGGCAACGGCGATCAGGTCAGGACAGCAGGAAGTCCGCCTCCCCCGCCTTCGCCCCCTCGATGAAGGCCGTCATCTCGGCCGTGGTGTAGATCAGCGCGGGGCCGTCCGGGTCGGTGGACTGGCGCAGCGCGATCCGGCCGTCGGCGAGTTTCATCGCCTCCAGGCAGTTGCCTCCGTTTCCGCCGCTCCACGGCTTGTGCCAGCCTTCGCTGCCCAAGTCACGCGCGGGCATGCCGTTGTAGACGTGTTTGCGCGGCTTGATGCGATCCATTCACAGCTCCTTGCGGAGATCCCGGAGGATCTCCTTCGTGCGATGTGCCGTAGCGGCCTGCGCCGCCATGCGGTCCATGACCTCCAGGTGGGTGGCCACCTCGGTACGCGCGTCGAGATAGACCGCGCCGGTCAGGTACTCGCTGTAGACCATGTCCGGCAGTTCGGGCATGGCGAATCGGAACAGCACGAACGGCCCGTACGTGCCCGGGTGCGGCCCGTTGGCGAACGGAGCGATCTGCAGCGTCACGTTGGGCATCCCGGTGGCGTCGAGCAGTTTGTCGATCTGGGCCCGCATCACCTCCGGGCCGCCGACCGGGCGCCGCAGCGCGGTCTCGTCCATCACGACCCACAGCCGGGGCGCGTCCTCACGCGTGAGCAGGTCCTGGCGGCGCATCCGCAGCGCGACGTGACGCTCGATGTCCTCGGGCCGGGTCTGGCCGATGGCGCCCGACCGGAGCACCCCGCGCGCGTAGTCCTCGGTCTGGAGCAGCCCGGGGACGAAGTGCGGCTCGTAACTGCGGATGACGCCGGCCGCGCCCTCCAGGCTCACGTACATCGAGAACCAGCCGGGCAGGATGTCGTGGAAGCGCTGCCACCAGCCGGGCCGGTTGGCCTCCTCGGCCAGCCGGACGAAGGCTTCGGCCTCCTCGTCGGAGATTCCGTACGCCTTGAGGAGCAGTTGCAGGTACGGGATTTTGAGCGCGACCTCGGCCATTTCCATCCGGCGGACCGTGGCGGGGGCGACACGGAGGATGCGCGCGGCCTCCTCGCGCTTCATCCCGGCGCGTTCCCTCAGGTCCAACAATCGTCGGCCGAGTACGACCTGGCCGACCGTCGGTGCGGACCGCGGTTCACTCACGCTCCACCTCCATGAAGAGTTCTGACGTGCCGGCCGAAAAGACGCTGACAGCCCGGCGGCGCCATTCGAAGACCTTTTCGAAGAAATGAATCCGAACACGCGTTTCGAACGAACCTTCGAGGATCTCAACTGGCGCCGCGCGGGGTGCTGTTGCGAGCAGTGTGCCACGGCCTTCCAGACCGTCACACAGCACTCTGCAATTTTCAGAGTGACACTTGCCAAGTGTTCACGGCGGGGCGATAGTGGCAAGCGTGATTCCGTCCGCGCCCTTAGGAACAGATGCCGCCGCAGGCCCTTCCGGCCTTGGCGCCGCCGCCGGAGCGGCTCCCCTCGGGGTCGCCGCCGAGCGCCGGTTCCGTTTCGAGCTGGCCGCACATCCCGGCTCTCCCGCCCGGGCCAGACGCCTGACACAGGCCCGGCTGACCGGCTGGTCGGTGTGCGAGGACACGTGCGACAGCGCGGCCCTGGTGGTCTCCGAGCTGGTCACCAACGCCATCGTGCACACGGCGAGCACCCACATAGTGTGCGAGCTGCACGACGGCGACGACCTGGTGCGGATAGCCGTGCGCGACGAGGGCTGCGCCCCGGGCCAGCCCCACGCGGCCAGCCGGACGCGCCCCGAGGAGGAGCACGGGAGGGGACTGCTCCTCGTCGACGCCCTCTGTCACGCCTGGGGCGCCCATGAGGACGGCCCCGGACTGCTGGTCTGGGCCGAGCTGCCCCGCACGGCGGCCGAGCCGCCCGACGAGCCGCTCCGCACGGCCGACGCCCCGGGTGAGCCCGCCGGGCCCCGATCCGACCTGGGCTGGGGCGCCCGCCCGAAGCGTGGCCCTTCCGACGACCCGGACGACGACGGGGACGACACCTCCCGGGCACGCCACCGCACGGGGGCCCCGGAGGTTCCCCCGCAGGAGCGCCGCCACGACCGGGGGCGCGCATGAGCCCTGTGCACTCAGGCCGCGTGCTGACCCTGGACACACTGGTCCGTGTCGGGCGCGGACTGCGGGCGCCCGGCCAGGCCCTGCGCCTGCCCGTGCCCGACGGCATGACCGCCCCGCTCGGCTGCGACGCGGTCGCGGTCCCCGCCCGCGTCGGCCCGCTGGTGATGCCCCGGCTGCCCCGTGTGGGCTGCGTCTACGCCGATGCGACGCACTGGTGGTGGCTGGTTCCGTCGGACTCCGACCACGCCTTGGAGTGGCCCGCCCCGGCGCGCTACGTCACCGGCGCGGTCGTCCCGGACCTGCTCGAGGTCCCCGACCTGATCCACCGCCCCGACGGCACGCTTCCCTACACGCCGCCGATCCCCCTCTACCTGGCCCTGTGCCGCGCCACGGGAACGGCACCGTCCTGGTCCCGCCCGGTCAGCGCGTAGCCACGCCTCACCGAGGAGCCGCCGGCCGCCGGGGGAGCTCTACGCCGAGCCGTACGCGCCCAGGCGGAGCGTTCCACCCCGTGCGCCCGCCCACCGGGGCCGTTCCGGAGGTGGGCCGGGAGCATGCCTCAGGCCGTGGCGTCGGCCACGTCCCCGCTGCGCACGATCACCAGGAACATGTCCGAGGCGAGGTCCATGACGACCTCTGCGGGCAGACCTTCCCGTCGCCGCGCCTGCGCGAACTCCTCCGCAGGCCAGGAGCCGCGCGGCCCACCGGCGGGAAAGCGCTCGAGCACTGTTCGCCCGTTCACCCTGCACCTCCATGTAGCGCTGTACTCGTAGAGTTAAACGCCAACCATGGGGTGAACGGCTCGCGAAGTGACGGTTCTGAGACGTAGTTGACACGCGTTCACCGCTAAGTGTGACCAACCTCTCAGCCTCTTGGCGGATGTGTTCACTTTCCGTATCAGTCGTCGTACTCGTCGTGATACCGGACGCGCTCACTTCCCGCAGGCGCACCAAAGGCCGATGCACGCCCCTTGGGTTCCTCCCACTCCTCCTGCCGGCCCAGTGCGGTGAGGTCGAGAAGACTGGTGGTGGAGCCCAAACCGTCGAGGCCACGCTCATAGGTCGAGTAGGTGTGGAAGACCCGGTCGCGGTCCCGCAGGAAGCAGCTGAGGCCGGGCCGCTCCACAAGCTCGCCCTCGCACTCCAGGGTCACCTCGAAGTCGCGGTTGAAGTCGCTGCCGTACGACGAGTACCAGGGCAGTGTCCAGCCCATCCGGGCCTTGAAGGGCAGCAGCCTCCGGTAGGGGGCCCGGGACACGGCCGCGAACGACGTGTCCCGCGCCGCGAGGTGGGCGAGATGCCCTATTTGGTCCAGGAATCCGGAGCAGCTGCGGCAGCCCGCGTCCCACTCGGGCGCGAACATGAAGTGGTAGACGACGAGCTGGCGCCGGCCCTCGAACAGGTCGAGCAGCGTGGCCTTGTCTCCCCCGAGCGGGGACGTGCCCCCACCGCCCTCGAACACGTACTCCTTGTCGACCTCCACCATGGGCAGATTGCGCCGCTCGGCGTTGAGCGCGTCCCGGGCGCGGGTGGCGGCCTTCTCCTTGAGCAGCAGTTCACCACGCGCCGCGCGCCACTGGCCGCGCGAGACGATCTCCGGAAGCGACATGGGCCCTCCTGTGACAACGGTCCGTCGCCAGTGGTGACCGGCGGGTGGGGCGGAACTCATCGCCGCGCGGGAGAATTTCCGGCGCGTGCGCGCGGGCTCTCAGGTGTCGTAGTGCCGGACGCGCCGGCCGTGGCGGCGGTCGACGAGGGCGGGCAGTCGCTCCTCCGGTTCCCGGACCACCGCCGGGACGTCGATCGTCAACAGTTCCCTGTCGCGTGGTGCGGACGTCGGCGGAGCGGGCGCTGTGCACGAGCGTGGCGGCGAGGTCGTGCACCGGCTGGGTGTACGGGCCGGTGAGGTCGACCAGGACGATGTCGGCATGGCGAAGTAGTGGTCGGCGAAACAGGTGACGCCCGTGCGGATCATCTCGGCGCAGGCCGGCCGCGCCCCCAACTCCACTTCCCCGGCGGTGAGGTTGGACTCGACCGGCCAGACCACGTCGTTGAACCACTCCTCGGTGGGGAGGTCCTCGGCCGGGCCGCGCAGCGCGACCATCGGCGCGTGCGTGTGACAGTCGATCAGGCCGGACAGGGCGACCTGCCCGCAGGCGTCGTTCCGCTCGGCGGCGGGCAGCTCCGCGGCCTCGCCGGTGGTCGTGACCGCCTCGACGGCACCGTCCCGTACGACGATCGCGGCGGCCCGCGTGAAGCCGATCCGCGCTTGATCGTCGTGCGTGAGGACGGTACATGCGCTGATGATGAGGTCGGCGGGACTGTCCGCGGCGGAAGACGTCACCACGCCGACGTACGACGGTGTCGTAGGCGGCACGGGCCGAACCGCGCATCCCGTCACGGCTCTGTCGCGGGGCGGCCCGGGCGCGCACCCTGGCCTCATCACCCCGTCTGTCGGCTTCTGAAAGGAGCCCGGCATGCTCCTCGGCACCTGGAACCTGGAGAACCTCTACCGGCCCGGCGGCCCGTACGGCCCGAGGGACGAGGCCGGCTACGAGGCGAACTCGCCGCGCTCGCCGCCGTCGTCACCGAACTCGATCCGGCCCTTCTCGGGGTGCAGGAGGTCGGGGACCCCGAGGCCCTGAAGGACCTGGCCGGCCTGCTCGACGACGACTGGCACGTCACCCTGTCCGAGCATGCCGACAACCGGGGCATACGCGTCGGGTTCCTGAGCCGTACGGCGGTGACGGTGGTCGCCGACACCCGGGCGTTCCCCGCGGAGCTGCGTCCCGTGCAGGCGGAGGATTCGGGGGTGACGGCGGGGCAGGCGGGGCGGGGTGTCCTGGCGGTCGAGGCCGACGGCGGGAACGGGCCGTTGCGGGTGGCCGTGTGCCATCTGAAGTCGAAGCTGCTGTCGTATCCGAACGGCCGGTTCCACCCACGCGACGAGGGCGAACGGGCCCGTTACGCCGCCTACGCCCTGTACCGGCGGGCGGCCGAGGCGAGCGCCGTGCGCGCCGTCGCGGACGAACTGCTCGACGGTGACGGGCAGGGCCGGGACGTGGCGATACTGGGCGACCTGAACGACGAGGTGCAGGCGGCGACCACGCAGATCCTGCTCGGCCCGCCCGGCTCCGAGATCGGCACGCCGGGCCACGACCGGGGCGACCGGGGCGATGCGACGCGGTTGTGGGACGTGGCCCCGCTCATCCCGCCCGGGCAGCGCTGGTCCCGGGTGAACTCCGGGCGCCGGGAGCTGATCGACCACGTGCTGCTGAGCCACCGCCTGGTGCGCCGGGCGACGGCGGCGGGCACGGGTCTGCCCGGCGAGGGCCCGTCCCCGCTGCCGTCGGTCGGCCCGGACCCGGCGCAGCGCCGGGGCGCTCCCGGGTCGGACCACGCTCCGGTGTGGGTGCGGGTCGGCGCCTGAATCGCCGGTGACGGGGCCCCCAGGGGCGCACGCGGGAGGTCTCGGGCGGCGGTGTCGCTAGCCGGCCAGGGGCGTCCGGGGCGGGCGGCGCAGTCCCACCCGTTCGCCCCGGCCCGCGAGTTCGGCGAGCACGGCCGTGAGGCGTTCCTCGTGGCCGGGCCCGATGCGGCCCGTGTCGTCGAGGTGCACGGCGCAGGCGGTCGTGGTGTCGACGAGGCGTTCCAGGAGGTCGGCCACCTCGTCCGCGCCCTCGGTGTGCCGGGCGAGGGCGGGCAGTTCGTGCGCGGCGAGGGAGATGGCCGAACGGGCCTCGGCCAGGGTGCGATAGGCCTCGCGGCGCAGGGTCCAGCGGGTGGCGCGGTGGTCGGAGGGGGTGCCGGAGGTCCCGATGCGCGGGGCGTCGGCCTCTTCGAGGACGTGCGTGAGGTAGGCATGAGCGGCCTGGCTGGCCGTCGCGAGCCGGGCGCGTACGCCGCCGCCGCGCTGGCCGGGCATCGGCAGGTGGCCGACGATCAGCACGATCGCGCAGGCCAGCAGTGTCTCGCCGATCCGGCCGGCGGAGGCCTGGGCTTCGCCGCCGACCATGACCAGCGCGAGGACGAGGACGGTGGCGACGGCGGTCTGGGCGGCGAAGTGGCGGGTGGCGACGGGGATGAGCGCCCCGCTGAGGGCGACGAGCGCGACGAGCCCGTCCGGGCGGGGCAGGACGGCGGCGAACCCGGCGAAGAGCAGGGCTCCGAGGACGGTGCCGGCGGCCCGGTTCAGCACCCGTGAGGCCAGCGGTCCGAGGTCGGGCTTGACGAGGAACACGGCGGTGGCGGGCAGCCAGTACCAGTGCTCGTGCTGCCCGTACCACTGGCTCCGGTGCAGGGCCTGGGCCACCGCCGCGCTGGCCCCGAAGCAGAGGGCGACGCGCAGTCCGTACTCGCGCCCGGCACTGCCGAGGGCGGCGCGCAGCCGGTCCCCGGCGCCGCGGGGCCGGGTGTGCAGATCGCCGCCCAGGCCCCGGTCGAACACCTCGGCGGCGTGCAGGAGGGCGTCGTCGAGGGCGCGCAGCGCGGGTGCCGATCGGGACGGCGCGGGCAGCGGCCCGGTGGGGGTGTTGCCGCGTACCGCGGCGGCGAGTCGCCGGGGACCCTCACAAGCCCGCTCGGTGACGGCCTCCCCGGCCCAGGCGAGGGCGGTCGCGGCCTCGGCGAGGGGCAGGGCCGCGGCGTACTGCGCGTGCAGCCGCCGCTCGGTGGACGAGGAGGCGTACCGCCGCAGCCGCGGCCCGGCGAGGGCGTCCTGGGCGTGGTCGAGGGCGGCGGTCAGCGCGGCCCGGCGTCGGATGGCGTCCGGTCCGCCGGCGGCGTCGAGCAGCTCGGCGACGGCTTCGTACACGCGGGCGACGGCAGCCCGCTCCCCGTCGAAGCGGAAGTCGCCGGCGAGGGAGCCGGGCGTGGGCAGCACGAGCCGCAGCACGAGCAGCCATCCCGCCCCGGCGAGATAGGCGAGCGCCCGCTCCCAGCCCGGCTCGGGCAGGGGCATTCCGGCGCCGATGGCCGCGCCGACGAGCAGCTGGGTCCCGACGGCGGACGCGACGGGCCCGACGGCGCTCATCCCCCCGGCGACGAGCCCGACGGCCGTGAGCACGACGGTGAGCACGACCGCCCCGGTCCCCTGCCCGGTGTACGTCCCGATCACCAGCCCCACGGCGCCGCCCAGGGCGGGCACTCCGATCCGCTTGACGGAGACGCGCCGGCTCCCGGGCCGGTCGTTGATCCCGGCGAGCATGGCGGCGACGGCGGCGACGACGCCGAGGGAGGTGAGACCGGTCCGCACGGCCACGAGCAGCAGGGGCCCGGCGGACAGGGCCCCCCGCGTCACGGCGCTCCAGGGCACGGGCCCGCGCTGCGTGCGCAGGGCGTGCGCGAGCCAGGGCGGCAGGTGCGGGGCGTTGCGGCGGGACACGGGGCTCCTGTCGTCTCGACGAGGGCGGGGAGGGGCCTTCGGGCGACGGTGGCCGGGGCGGGGTGTGGCTGTCCACGCTGGGCGGGTTCCTGGAGGATAGGCGGCCGGAACGTGCCGGGCGGCTCAAAAGCGGCGTTCTTTATGTACGCAATCAAAAATCGAGCCGCGGCAACCTTTGCGCGGCCGGCGGCCACTGGTGAGGAGTGAGCGCGCGTTCTCCTGAACCACGCAAGGACTCGAAGGACTCATCCGTGGCATCCGCATCGCACCGCCGTCCCTCGCCCAAGCGGCGCGGCGCCCTGGTCTGGGCCGTCGCCGTGGCAGCCGTGGCACTTCTCGTCTCCCTCGTGGTCGCCCTGCGGCCGGGCGGCGCACCGGACACGGTGCGGACGGCTGCCGGGGCGTCGGCCGGCGCCCCGGCAGCCGTCGCCTCGCCGTCGCCCCGCGGATCCACACCGGCGCCGGCGGCGAAGCGCCGCGGGGCCTCCCCCACTCCGAAGCCCTCCACGGCCCCCGCGACGGCGGCCTCGGCGCGGCCCTCCCCCACCGCCACCCGGCCGTCCGCGCCGCGTCCGGCGTCCGGCACGGCGGGCTTGGCCGGCCGGATCAAGCCCGGTGTCACCTACGACGGCGTCGCCACCCACTACGACGCCAAGGACGGTGACGGCGCCTGCCTGTACGGCCCGAGCCCCGATCTGATGGTCGCGGCCATGAACCACACCGACTACGAGACGTCCCGGGCCTGCGGGGCGTACCTCCTCGTCCGCGCGGCGAACGGCGCCTCGGTGACCGTCCGGGTCACCAACGAGTGCCCGCTGCCCTGCGCCCCCGGCCAGCTGGACCTGAGCAAGGAGGCCTTCGCCAAGCTCGCGGGCCTGTCCGCGGGCCGGATACCGGTCACCTGGAGCCTGCTGAGCCCCGGCACGTCCGAGACGCTCTCGATCCGCTACAAGACCGGCTCCAGCAGGCACTGGTGCGGCATCCAGGCGCTGGGCCACCGCAACCCGCTGGCCCGGCTGGAGGTGAGGAAGGGCAGCGGCTGGAGCCCGTTGACGCGTACCGAGTACAACTACTTCCTGTCCCCCGACGGCACCGGCTGCGGCGGCTCCCTCAGGCTCACCGACATCTACGGCGAACAGCTCACCGTCGACGGCATCGCGGTCCGTCCCGACGTCGTCCAGCCGACCCGCGTCCAGTTCACCCGGCGGTGACGGCCTCCACGGCCCGGGTCAGGAGCGTCCCGGCGCCGGTGACGGCCCGGGCGAGGGCGTCCGGGTCGTCCGTGAGGTTGCTTACTACCGTGTCCACCTCCCGCAGCCCCGCCCGTGCCACCAGGCCCTTGTCGTTGGTGACCCACTGCCCGCGCGCCGCGAGCACCGCGTGCGCCGTCTGGGTGGCGGCCAGGGCGATCGCGCCCGCGACCTGGGTGACGGCCCCCTTGGGGGCGTGCCCGGCCGCGGCATAGGCGAGGGTGGCGGTGGCCATGCCGTGCCAGTGCGCCGGGGCGCTCACGCGCAGTGCCGCCGGGTAGGCGCCCGGACGCGGCAGTTCACCGCGCAGCACCTTGTTGATCGCCAGTTCGGCGACGAGCAGGTACGTCGGGATGCCCGCCAGGTGGAACATCAGCGGCTCGACGCGGAAGCGGCCCCGCTCCGCCTCGGCCACCTCGTGCTCCACCACGTCCAGGTCGCGATAGTGGACGTCCACGCGGCGGCCCTCGATCGTCAGCCAGGCCCCTCCGTTGAAGACGCCGCCGCCCCACGCGCCGATCTCGCAGACCTCGCCCTCCCAGCCGACCGCGCGGAGGTCGGCCGGGTCGAAGGCGCCGCGGTAGTAGACCGCCATGTCCCAGTCGCTGTCGGGCCGTTGGGTGCCCTGGGCCCGTGAGCCGCCCAGGGTGACGGCTTCCACGGCCGGCAGGGCGGCGAGGCGGTCGGCGGTGGTGTCGAGGAAGGTGTGGTCCGAGACGGTGGGCACGGTGGGCTCCTGGGCAGCGGGGTCCCGGGAAGCGTAAGGGGGCGGCCTTCTCTGCGGGAAACGAAATACGGGTGCGGGTGCGTGCGGGACCCCTCATGATCGGTGGGTCGTCCTGTCGCCGCCCGCTGATCGGAGACCTCACGTGATCCGCCGCGTCACCGTCCCGAGCCTCTTCCCGCCGCCCGCCTACTCCCATGTGTCCGTCGTGGAGGCGGGCACCCGGCTGGCGTTCCTCGCCGGGTCGGTACCGCTGGGCCCGGACGGCTCGCTCGTCGGGCCCGGGGATCCCGTGCGGCAGGCGGAGCAGGTCATCGACAACCTGCGGGAGCAACTGGCCGCCGTGGGCAGCGATCTGGCGCACGTCGTGGCGACCGACGTGTACGTGGTGAGCGCCGACCCGGCGGTGCTGTCCGCCGTCTGGAGTGTGGTCGAGGCGTCCGGCCTCAGCGCGGGCCCGCACTCCTCGACGCTGATCGGTGTGGCCTGTCTGGGGTACGCGGGACAGTTGGTGGAGATCACGGCGACGGCCGTCGTGCCCGACGAACCGTCCGTCTGAGGGAAGCCGGACCCCGCTACGGCCCCGGGGGCCCGCCCCACACCCTGCGTTTCGGCAGCGGCCCGGCGTAGCTCCCCGCCCGGCTCGTGGTCAGGCCCAGCGCGACCAGCGACTCCGCCAGCTTGACCGCCGCGCCGACCCCGTCCACGACCGGCAGGCCCAGCTTCTCCCCGACCACCCGTTGCAGCCCGGTCATGCCGGCGCACCCCAGCACCAGGACCTCCGCCCCGGCCGCGCGGGCCCGTTCGGCGGCGGCCAGGAACGCCGTCTCGGTCCGTTCCCCGTCGCCGAGGTCGAGCACGTTCAGGCCCGTGCCGACGATCGCGGCGCAGTTGCGGGCCACGCCCGCCGTCTCCAGGCTGTCCTCGATCTGGCCGCGCGAGCGCTCCAGCGTGGTGACGACGCCGTAGCGGCGGCCCAGCAGGCAGGCGAGATGGGCCGCGGCCTCGGTGATGTCGACGACGGGCACGTCTACCAGTTCCCGCACGCCTTCGCGCCCGTGCTCCCCGAACCCCGCCATGACCACCGCGTCGTACGGCGGCCCGTCGTAGGTCCGCAGCGTGTCCAGGACGGCCGCGGCGGACAGGTAGCTGTCGAGCCAGCCCTCCGCCGAGGCCGGTCCCCAGGCGGGGGTCAGTCCCGTCACGGTGGTGCCCGGGCCTGCGGCGGCCCGGGCACCTCGCACGATCTCCTCGGTCATCTCCTGCGTGGTGTTGCAGTTGGTGACGACGATCCGCACGTTGCTCAGACCTCCGCGGTGGCGCGCTCGGAACGGCCCAGGGCGGCGTAGATGCCGGCGGCGAGCGCCGTGCCGATGAACCAGGAGTAGGGGGCCACGTCGCTGAAGGTCTTCACCAGCGCGAGCACCGCGGCGACACCGGCCGCCGGCAGGAACGCCCACAGCGCCTTGGGGTTGACGCCCTTGCGGTAGTGGTAGCGGGCGCCCGGAGAGGCGTCGAAGAGCTCGTCGACGTTCACGCGGCCGCGCTTGACCCAGTAGTAGTCGACCATGATCACGCCGAACAGCGGGCCGAGGAAGGCGCCGAGGCCGCCGAGGAAGTAGTTGACGACGGTCGGGTTGGAGAAGAGGTTCCAGGGGGTGACGAGCAGCGCCGCGACGGTGCTGATCATGCCGCCGACCTTGAACGTGATCTTCTGCGGCCAGACGTTGGCCAGGTCGTACGCCGGCGAGACGAAGTTGGCGACGATGTTGACGCCCATGGTGGCGATGGCGAAGGTCAGCGCGCCCAGCACCAGCACCCAGATGTTGCCGATCTCGGCGACGAGGTAGGCCGGGTCGGTGATCTCCTTGCCGAAGACCTCGAAGGCGCCGGCGGTGACGATGACCGACACGATCACGAAGGCCGTGGAGTTGACGGGCAGGCCCCAGAAGTTGCCGCGCCGGACCGACGTGTAGTCGGGGGCGAAGCGGGAGAAGTCGCAGAAGTTGAGCATGAGCGTGCCGTACGTGGCGAGGACCAGGCCGATCGCACCGAACCACTGGCGCCACTGCTCGCCGACGGAGACCGGGTGCGGGGTGGAGGTGAGCGAGATCGTCCAGCCGGCCTTGGCGAGGATCCACACGGCCAGCGCGATCATGACCAGCCAGATCGCCGGACCGCAGAAGTCCTGGAACTTGCGGACCGATTCCATGCCCCGGCTGATGATGGCCGCCTGGACCAGCCACAGGGCGACGAAGGAGACCCAGCCGAGCGCGTCCAGGCCCAGGAAGGAGTTGTGCGTCCAGGACTCCAGACCGGGCCAGGCCGCCAGCAGCATCACATTGACGGCGACGGAGGCGAGGTAGGTCTGGATGCCGTACCACATGATGGCGATCACGGCTCTGATCAGCGCGGGGATGTTGGCGCCCCAGATACCGAACGCGATCCGGCTGACCACCGGGAAGGGCACGCCGTGGCGCTGGCCGATCTTCCCCATCCAGTTCATGCCGATGTAGATGATCACGAACCCGACGAGCAGGGACGTGAAGATCTGCCAGACGTTCATACCCAGGAAGAGCAGACCGGCCGCGAAGGTGTAGTTGCCGAGGTTGTGGACGTCGGACATCCACATGGCGAAGAGGTCGAAGACCTTCCAGTTGCGCTTCTTGGCGGGCGCGAGGTCTTCGTTGGTGAGCCGGGGATCCGGAACGAACGCCTGGGTTCCGGTGGGTGCGGCACGGTCGGCCAGGGACACGGGGGCCTCCAGAGCAAGGGGACGACGGAGGACTGTTCGAACAGGACTGCGGACGGCCGCCCTGCGAGGTGTTTGGTATACCAAACTGCCTCATGGTCTCGCCGTCAACCGTTCTGACCGATGTCGCCGTCGTTAACGCTGCGTAAAAGACCCCGCGTGTCGACGAAGATGGCTGCATGACGAAGATCGAACCCCTCGGAGCGGTCCGCGAACGCGTCACGGCCGATCTGCGCCAGGAGATCATCGCGGGCAGCCTCCGCCCCGGAGACCGCCTGGTCGAGCGCGAACTGGCGGAGCGTTTCGGTGTCTCGCGCGTGCCGGTCCGGGAGGCGATCCGGGCCCTGGTGGCCGAGGGCTTCGTCCACTTCGAGACCCCCCGCCGCACGGTGGTGCGCCGCCTCACCCCGACCGACGTCAAGGAACTGTTCGAACTGCGAGAGGCCTTGGAGGTCTACGCCGCCGGACTCGCCGCATCCCGCGCGACACGGGAGGACCTGGCCGAGGTCCGGGACCTGATCGACCGCGCGGCCGCCGCCACCGAGGCCGGGGACGCCGAGACGATCACCGACGTCAACAGCCGCCTGCACGACCGGATCGTGGCGATGGCCGGCAACAGTCTGCTGACCGAGGCCCTGGAACCGGTCGCCGGCCGGCTGCGCTGGATGACCCGGCGCAACGAGGAATGGCCCCAGCTCCTCGTGGAGCACCGCGAGTTGTACGAGGCCATCGCCTCGGGCGACCCGGACCGGGCCCGCGCGCACGCGCTGACCCACGTCCGCACCAACTACCGTTCCACGGTCCGCCACCTGTTCGGCGAGGAGGCCTCCTAGGCCGTGTCCGCAAAGTCCCTCCTGCCCCGCGGGCGGACGGAGGGACTCAGCGGACAAGACCTAGCCACTCGCGGTCGGCAGCCCCGCGGCCCGCCCCGCCGTCCGCAGGACGTCACGCAGCATGGCGGGGGTGAGCCGGCCGGTGAAGGTGTTGCGCTGACTGACGTGGAAGCAGCCGAACAGCTCCAGACCGTCGAGGTGGTACCGGGCACCGTGCGAGAAGGCCGGACGCGGCCGGGGCACGGGCCAGCCGGCCTCGGCGAACGCCGGCAGCGCGGCCTGCCAGCCGAAGCCGCCGAGCACGACCGCGGCCCGCAACGTCGGGCGCAGCAGCCGCAGTTCCTGCACGAGCCAGGGGCGGCAGGTGTCCCGTTCCTGCGGGGTGGGCTTGTTCGCGGGTGGGGCGCAGTGCACGGGCGAGGTGACGCGCACGCCGTACAGCTCCAGACCGTCGTGGGCGTGCACGGCGGTCGGCTGGGAGGCGAGGCCCACGTCGTACAGCGCCTCGTAGAGGACGTCCCCGGAGCGGTCGCCGGTGAACATCCGGCCGGTGCGGTTTCCCCCATGGGCGGCGGGGGCGAGTCCGACGATCAGCAGCCGGGCGTCCGCCGGCCCGAACCCGGGGACCGGCCGGCCCCAGTACGTCCAGTCCGCGAAGGCCGCTCGCTTGGCACGGGCCGTCTCCTCACGCCAGGAGACCAGCCGCGGGCAGGCCCGGCAGTCCGCTATACGCCGGTCGAGGAGAGGAAGGCCGCTCGCGTCCATCACTCCACGGTAGGCGCAGACGCGGGTGGCGGTCGTCACCGGGGGCAAGATCGCCGAGCATCGGGGCGGACACTCCGGCGCGGCCACTCAGCGGCCCCTTTGGCAGGAGGGAGGAGATATCCCGTTCGGCAGGGCGGCTCGGAGGACTAAGGTCGGGGACATGGCTTCTCATGGTGCGGAGTACGAAGGGGCGGACGGGACCCCGGATGCGGCGGACCGGACCGAGCCCCTGGCGCCCGAGTCCCTGGCGCCCCAGTCCCCCGAGCCCGCAAGCGGCTCCCGGAACGGCGAGCCGGAGTCCCAGGATCCGAAGGTCGCCGCGGCAATCGCCGCCGCCGAGGCCGCCGGCCCGCCTGGCGGGGGGACCGTCCGCGTGGACAGCTGGATCTGGTCCGTCCGGCTCGTCAAGACCCGCTCGATGGGAGCCACCGCCTGCCGGGGCGGGCACGTGCGCGTCAACGGCGAGCGCGTGAAGCCCGCGCACGCGGTGCGCGTCGGTGACGAGGTGCGGCTGCGGCACGAGGGCCGCGAACGGGTCGTCGTGGTGACGCGGCTGATCCGCAAGCGGGTCGGAGCCCCTGTCGCCGCCCAGTGCTACATCGACAACTCCCCGCCGCCCCCGCCCCGCGAGGCCGTCGCCCCCGCCGGCATCCGCGACCGCGGCGCGGGCCGCCCGACGAAACGCGACCGCCGCGAGCTGGAACGGCTCCGCGGCGCGGGCGGCCCGGGCCCGTACCCCGGTCCTGGCCCCGGCCCGTTCCCCCGTCCTGGCGCCGGGCCCGGCTTCGGCAAGCCCAGGCCCTGACACGGAGCAACACGCCGGCGTCCGGGACGAGCCCATGGCCCTCCCCGGACGCCGCCGCGGTCGTACCCGCCACCGTCAGGCCCGCCGCCTCAGCAGGCGCAGCAGATCGGCGTTGTGGCTCCGCCTCGCCCAGGCGATGAGGGCGAGCGGCACGATCAGGATGAGCGGCGTCGCCGCGTACTGCCCGTCGAAGACGGTCACCTGGACGACGAACGCGCCCACCATCAGCGCGCTCAGCGCCATCGCCGCCACCGACTGGAGCACGGGGACCAACAGGGCGACTCCCCCGGCCAGTTCGAGCACGCCGATCGTGTACATCCCGGCACTTCCCCAGCCGAGCTCCTCGAAGGACTCGACGGCTGAGGCATGCGCGATGAGCTTCGGCAGGGCGCTCGCGATCACGTAGAAGAGGGCCAGCACGACCTGGAGACCGCGCAGCGCGATCCGGGCACGCCGCCCGCGAGCGGCCGGGGACTCCGCGACGACGCCGGTCGGGGCGGACGCGGTGGGGGCGGTGGTGGGAGCGGTGGTCTCGGACATGGAGGTCTCCTGCGGCAAGTGGTCCGTGATGCTGTCGCTGAGATGGACCCTGCCGAGGCGCCGAACTCATCGGTGTCCGTCGCAGTCCACTCGCCTCGTCTCACCGACGCCGTCCCTCAGTGGCTGAGCTGCCGGAGTCTCGTCGGTCAGCGGCACATGCTTCACGAAGACCGGTGTACCGGACACCTCCAGCCGGGCCGATCTCCCTCCGATGCCCGTGCCCAGCGGCACGGCTGCGTCGAGCAGGGCGCGCAGTTCGGCGTCCCCGCACGAGGCGAGGTGCGTCGACACCGAGTCACAGACGGTCGGACGGTCTCCTCCGGTCATCGCCACCCCTCGCGCCGGCTAGCCCCTAGGCACCGCCCTCACCCACATACGATCCGGTGTCAGATACCGGTCCACCACCAGCCCCACCTCCCCCAGCGCCTCCTCGAACTGGTGCTTCGTCAGCGGTCGCGAGCGGAAGGTCTGGGTCCAGACCGCGTCGGGGAACTCGTACTCCGCGTGCACCGAGTGGGCCCCGTCCCCGAGCGGCTCCGAGGACGCGATCCGTACGGTGAAGCCGCCGGGGTCCTTGCGCTCGCGCGGTACGTCGACGTGGTGGTCCTCGCCTTCGCGCTGGATCAGCACGCAGCCGCCCTCAGCGACATGACGTACACACGCGCGCAGGATGCCGCGCCGCACCTCGACGTCTCCCGCGTGCACGAGGAAGGACGCGAGCAGCACCACGTCGAACCGCTCGCCGAGGTCCAGCTCCTCGATCGGGCCGAGTATCGTCCGGGCGCCACGCACGCGCTCCAGCATCGGGGCGGATTCGTCCACCGCCGTGACCGTGAATCCGCGGTCCAGCAGGGCGTGGGTGAGGCGTCCGACGCCACAGCCGAGTTCCAGGATGTGCGCACCCGGGGGCACGGCGGCGGTGATCACATCCGGCTCGTCCCGGACGGGCAACCGCGCGTACAGCTCCACCGCGCAGCCGTCCGGGGTGATGGCGCCGGGTCCCGTCCCCTCGTACCCCTCACGCATTCTCATCTCCATGCCCGTTCAACGGGCCACCCCCGCACACCCGTTCCCGTTTCACCAGTCTTCACCCGATCGAGTGAACGGGGTGAACGGAGCGTCGGCGGCACGGCTCGCAGGCGGACTCCCGGCTCGCCCCTCCCCTTTCCCTTCCCGTCGCACCCCCTTCCCTTCCCGTCTCCCTCCCCCGGTTCCGTCGGCCTTGGTGGACCCCGGTTTCGAGGAGTACGTTGCAAACAGGAGTGGTGATCGACGATGCGTACAGGGAGTGAACCGCGGACCGCGCGCAGTGCCCTGCGGGCGCGTTTCTGGCTGAGCGTGTGGGGGCTGGTCTGGGCGCTCTTCGGGACGGTGGCGTTCGTCGTCGTCGGCCGGACCGGGTGGGCCATCGCCTGCGGTGTGCTGCTGCTGATCGTCGCGATCGACCTGGTCGTCGTCCTGCGGCACATCCGGCAGGGTCCGCACTACCAGCCGGGCCCCGACATCCCGCCCTACCGGCCGCCGGACGATCGCCGCTGACGCGGGAGCGGGCGGCCGGTCACGAGTCGAAGCGCGCGGCCTTCAGGAACTCCGGGTTCGGGTCCAGCGCGGCCGCCAGGCGGAAGTGGCGCTTCGCCTGGTCGGGGTGGCCCTGCCGCTCATACGTACGAGCGAGCGCGAAGTGCGCGAACGCGTTGTCCGGCTCCCGCTCCAGGACGATCTGGAACTCGAGCTCCGCCGGCCTGAGCTGCGCCGCCGCGAAGAAGGCCCGGGCCCGCAGCAGCCGGGCCGCGGTGTTCTCGGGGTGGGTGGCGATGACGCGGTCGAGCAGCTTCACCGCGCCCCGCGGGTCCCGCGCGGCGAGCAGTTGCTCGGCGGCGCGGAAGTCGATGACGTGCGTCTCCGGGGTACGTCCGGTCGAACCGCTGGTCTCGGGCACGGCAGAGTCCTTCCCTCACTGCACGGGTTCAACGCCCGTGGGCGCCGCCGCTATTCCGCGGGAGACGGCCTGGGCGCCCGCGACCTGCGGACGAGCTCGTCCCAGACGTCCTTCACGCGCTGCTCCAGCTCGGCCAGCGGGACGTCGTTGTCGATCACGATGTCGGCGATCTCCCGGCGCTGCTCGCGTGTCGCCTGAGCGGCCATCCGCGCGCGGGCGTCCTCCTCGCGCATGCCGCGCAGCCGTACGAGCCGGTCGAGCTGCGTCTCGGGCGCCACGTCGACGACGATCACCAGGTCGTAGAGCGGCGCCAGGCCGTTCTCCGTGAGGAGCGGGACGTCGTGGATCACCACGGCGTCCCCGGCGGCGGCCTCCTCCAGCTCTCGGGAGCGGGCACCGACCAGGGGGTGGACGATCGCGTTGAGGGTCGCGAGCTTGTCCGCGTCGGAGAAGACGACCGCGCCGAGGCGGGGCCGGTCCAGGCTGCCGTCGGCGGCGAGGACCTCCTCACCGAAGGCCTCGACGACGGAGGCGAGCCCCGGCGTCCCCGGTGCGACGACCTCCCGCGCGATGCGGTCCGCGTCGATCAGCACGGCCCCGTGTGCGACGAGCAGCCGTGACACCTCGCTTTTGCCGGCACCGATGCCACCGGTCAGGCCCACCTTCAGCATGCCCGCAGCTTAGGCCCTGTCGCTGACAGGGCCCTCGGCCGGCCCCCGGGGATCAGTTGTCGCCTTCTCGTTCCGCCAGGAACTTCTCGAACTCCTGGCCGATCTCGTCCGCCGACGGAATGTCCACCGGCTCGGCGAGCATGTTGCCCCGGGTCTCGGCACCCGCGACGGCGTCGTACTGGTGCTCGAGGCCGTCGATGAGCGCGGTGAGGTCCTCGTCGCCCTCGCGGATCTGCCGGTCGATCTCCGTCTGGGTGCGGTGGGCCTCCGAGCGCAGCGCGTGGGCGATGCCGGGCAGGACAAGGCCGGTCGCCGCCGTGATGGCCTCCAGCACCGTCAGGGCCGCGTCCGGGTACGGGGAGCGGGCGATGTAGTGCGGGACGTGGGCGGCGACGCCCAGGACGTCGTGCCCGGCCTGGAGCAGGCGGTACTCGATGAGGGACTCGGCGCTGCCAGGCACCTGCGCCTCCTCGAACGGGCTCGGGTGGCCCGGGACGAGGTCGGTGCGGTTGCCGTGCGGGGTGAGGCCGACCGGGCGGGTGTGCGGGACACCCATGGGGATGCCGTGGAAGTTCACGGAGAGGCGGACGCCGAGCCGCTCCACGATCTGCTTCACGGCGGCGGCGAAGCGCTCCCACTCCACGTCCGGCTCGGGGCCGGACAGCAGCAGGAAGGGCGCGCCGGTCGCGTCCTGCACGAGCCGCACCTCCAGGGCGGGGTCCTCGTAGTCGGTCCAGCGGTCGCGCTTGAACGTCAGCAGCGGGCGGCGCGCGCGATAGTCCACGAGCCGGTCGTGGTCGAAGCGGGCGACGACCTGGTGGGGCAGGGAGCCGAGCACCCGGTCGACGATCTGGTCGCCCGTCTCGCCCGCGTCGATGTATCCGTCGAAGTGGTAGAGCATGACAAGTCCGGCCGACTCCTGGGCGAGCGCCATGTCGACGACGGCCAGGCCCTTCGGCTCCCATGCGTACAAACCCTGCGGATCAAGCACAGTGACCGCTCCTCCTCGTGTTCACACCGGACAACGCCGTTGCGGGGCTGGGCATTCCCCCGGGAGGAGATTCATGATCTTGACGGGCACGACCGAGGGGCCGCACCCCGAAAGGTACGGCCCCTCAAGCCTTCAACTGCCCTCAGCTAGAAGCCGACGTCAGCTCTGGCCACCGGCCAGCTTCTCGCGCAGCGCGGCGAGCGCCTCGTCCGAGGCCAGCGCACCGGAGTTGTCCGGGCCCTCGGAGGAGTACGAACCGCCACCACCGGACGCGGCCGGAGCGGCGGCCTCGCCACCCTCGGCAGCGGCCTTCTCGTCCGCCTCGCGGGACTTGATGACCTGCGCCTGGTGCTGCTCGAAGCGCTGCTGCGCCTCGGCGTACTGGGTCTCCCACGCCTCGCGCTGGGTCTCGTAGCCCTCGAGCCAGTCGTTGGTCTCGGGGTCGAAGCCCTCGGGGTAGATGTAGTTGCCCTGGTCGTCGTACGACGCGGCCATGCCGTAGAGCGTCGGGTCGAACTCGACCGAGGCCGGGTCCGAGCCGAAGGACTCGTTGGCCTGCTTCAGCGAGAGGCTGATGCGACGGCGCTCGAGGTCGATGTCGATGACCTTGACGAAGATCTCGTCGTTGACCTGGACGACCTGCTCCGGGATCTCCACGTGGCGCTCGGCCAGCTCGGAGATGTGGACCAGACCCTCGATGCCCTCGTCCACGCGGACGAACGCACCGAACGGAACCAGCTTCGTGACCTTGCCGGGCACGACCTGGCCGATCTGGTGGGTGCGGGCGAACTGCTGCCACGGGTCTTCCTGGGTCGCCTTCAGCGACAGGGAGACACGCTCGCGGTCCATGTCGACGTCGAGGACCTCGACGGTGACTTCCTGGCCGACCTCGACAACCTCGGAGGGGTGGTCGATGTGCTTCCAGGAGAGCTCCGAGACGTGCACCAGGCCGTCGACGCCACCCAGGTCCACGAAGGCACCGAAGTTGACGATCGAGGAGACGACGCCGGAACGGACCTGACCCTTCTGGAGGGTCGTGAGGAACGTCTGGCGGACCTCGGACTGGGTCTGCTCCAGCCAGGCACGGCGGGACAGGACCACGTTGTTGCGGTTCTTGTCCAGCTCGATGATCTTGGCCTCGAGCTCCTTGCCCACGTAGGGCTGGAGGTCGCGGACACGGCGCATCTCGACGAGGGAAGCCGGCAGGAAGCCACGGAGGCCGATGTCGAGGATGAGACCACCCTTGACGACCTCGATGACGGTACCGGTGACGATGCCGTCCTCTTCCTTGATCTTCTCGATGGTGCCCCAGGCGCGCTCGTACTGGGCGCGCTTCTTCGAGAGGATCAGGCGGCCTTCCTTGTCCTCCTTCTGGAGAACAAGGGCTTCGATCTCGTCACCGACGGCGACGACCTCGTTGGGGTCGACGTCGTGCTTGATCGAGAGCTCGCGGCTCGGGATGACACCTTCGGTCTTGTAACCGATGTCGAGCAGGACCTCGTCCCGGTCGACCTTCACGATGACGCCGTCGACGATGTCGCCGTCGTTGAAGTACTTGATCGTCTCGTCGATCGCGGCGAGGAAAGCTTCCTCGTTACCGATGTCGTTGACCGCTACCTGCGGAGTGGTAGAGGTGGTCTCGGTGCTGCTCGTCATGTGGGAAAGGGCTCCGGTACGGACAGTGAGTCGTAGGTACTGCTTACGCCGGGAGCCCGTTTCGCTCTGAAGAAGCCGGACAGCCAAGGAAGCGCCACACAAAACCACTGGTGGCGCCTCGACAACCGAGGGGACATACAACAGATGCGAGCGCGACCTGCTACGTCTGAGGTGCGCAGGCCCGCAGCGCAACTTGTAGCATACGGGGGCAGCCGGGCAGGGTCAATGCGCGAAGCCGCCCACGCGGGGCGGATCGCCGCATACCCGGCACAAATCCTGTCGCCCGAGGCCACGCAGGCCGCAGGACGCCTCCTTTGTGCCGGTGTCGGGACCGGCTGGACGGAAGAGTACGACGAGGGAGCCGATCATCCAAGAGTCCGAAGCGTCCGAACCCGAGGCCACCCGGCGCGATGCCGATGTCACGGAGAGCTCCCGGGCCAATCGTGGCTGGTGGGACCGCAACGCGGACGAGTACCAGATCGAGCACGGCACGTTCCTCGGTGACGACCGCTTCGTGTGGGGCCCCGAGGGACTGGACGAGGTGGAGGCCGAACTGCTCGGGCCGGCGGAGGGCCTGAAGGGCCGGGACGTGCTGGAGATCGGCGCCGGCGCCGCCCAGTGCTCGCGCTGGCTTACTGCCCAGGGCGCGCGTCCGGTCGCCCTGGACATCTCGCACCGTCAGCTCCAGCACGCGCTGCGCATCGGCGGTTCCTTCCCCCTGGTGTGCGCCGACGCCGGCGCGCTCCCCTTCGCGGACGGCTCGTTCGACCTGGCCTGCTCGGCGTACGGGGCGCTGCCGTTCGTCGCCGATCCGCGCCAGGTCATGCGGGAGGTGCGCCGGGTGCTGCGCCCCGGGGGCCGCCTGGTCTTCTCGGTGACGCATCCGATCCGCTGGGCCTTCCCGGACGAGCCGGGGCCGGAGGGCCTGTCGGTGTCGGCCTCCTACTTCGACCGCACTCCCTATGTCGAGCAGGACGACGAGGGCCGTGCGGTCTACGTCGAGCACCACCGCACCCTGGGCGACCGCGTCCGGGACGTCGTGGCGTCGGGCTTCCGCCTGGTCGACCTGGTGGAGCCGGAGTGGCCCGCCTGGAACACGTCCGAGTGGGGCGGCTGGTCTCCGCTGCGCGGGAACCTGATCCCGGGGACCGCGATCTTCGTCTGCGAGCGGGACTGAGGCACGCGCGCGTGGTGCCTCCCGCCGGGCGTACGACACTGAGGGCGTGATCCGTTACGACGCCCTGGACTCCCTGCCCGTACGCGGCGCCCTGCCCGCCCTGGAGGACGCCGTGGAGGGGCACGGCACCGCCGTCCTCGTGGCGCCGCCGGGCACCGGCAAGACCACCCTGGTGCCGCTGGCGCTGGCGGGTCTGCTGGGGGAGCGGCCCGAGCGGCGGGTGATCGTGGCCGAGCCGCGGCGGATCGCGGCCCGGGCGGCGGCGCGCCGGATGGCCTGGCTGCTGGGCGAGGAGCCCGGCGGGAGCGTCGGCTACACCGTGCGCGGTGAGCGGGTCGTCGGGCGGCACACGCGCGTGGAGGTCGTCACGACCGGGGTGCTGGTGCAGCGGCTCCAGCGGGACCAGGAGCTGGCCGGCACGGACGTGGTGGTGCTCGACGAGTGCCACGAGCGGCACCTGGACGCGGACACGGCGGCGGCGTTCCTGTGGGACGTCCGGCAGGCGCTCAGGCCCGAGCTGCGGCTGGTGGCGGCCTCGGCGACGACCGACGCGCAGGGGTGGGCGCGGCTCCTGGGCGGGGCGCCGGTGGTCGAGGCGCGGGGGGCGGCACATCCGGTCGAGACGGTGTGGGTACCGCCGGTGCGTCCGGTACGGCCGCCGCACGGGATGCGGGTCGACCCCGCGCTGCTGACGCATGTGGCGTCCGTAGTCCGGCGGGCGCTGGCCGAGCGGGACGGGGACGTGCTGTGTTTCCTGCCGGGCGTGGGCGAGATCGCCCGGGTCGCCGGGCAGCTCGGGGGGCTCGGTGACGTCGAGGTGCTCCAGGTGCACGGGCGGGCTCCGGCGGCCGTGCAGGACGCGGTGCTGGCGCCCGGGCGGCGGCGCCGGGTCGTGCTGGCCACGTCGGTCGCCGAGTCGTCCCTGACGGTGCCGGGGGTGCGGGTCGTCGTGGACTCGGGGCTGGCGCGCGAGCCGCGGGTGGACCACGCGCGCGGGCTCAGCGCCCTGACGACCGTACGGGCCTCGCAGGCGGCCGGGCGGCAGCGGGCGGGGCGGGCCGGGCGTGAGGCGCCCGGGGTCGTGTACCGCTGCTGGGCGGAGGCCGAGGACGCGCGTCTGCCGCGGTATCCGTCGCCGGAGATCAAGGTGGCCGACCTGACGGCGTTCGCGCTCCAGGTGGCGTGCTGGGGGGATCCTGACGCGTCCGGGCTGGCGCTGCTGGACGGGCCGCCCGCCGGGGCCATGGCGGCGGCCCGGGATGTCCTGACGGCGGTGGGGGCGGTGGACTTTGCCGGGCGGGCCACCGAGCGGGGGGTCCGGCTGAGCCGGGTGGGGGTGCACCCCCGGCTGGGGCGGGCGCTGCTCGACTCCGTCCCGTTCCTGGGGGCCGAGGGGGCCGCGGAGGTCGTGGCGCTGCTCAGCGAGGAGGCTCCGCGGGAGTACGGCGACGATCTGGCCGGTGCCTTGCGCCGGGCCCGGCGCGGGGGCGACGCCTATGGCGCGCGGTGGCGCAGTGAGGTGCGGCGGCTGCGGGCCGCCGTCTCCGGTGTCGCCGGCACGGCGGAGGCGGGAGCCGAGGGGCCGGAGAGCCGGACCGAGGAACAGCGGGTCGGGCTCGTCGCCGCTCTCGCCTTTCCCGAACGGGTCGCCAGGGCCGAGGGCGGGTCGTATCTCATGGTGTCCGGGACCCGGGCGGAGGCCGCTGACGGGAGCGCGCTGCGCGGTTCCCCCTGGATCGCTGTCGCCCTGGCCGACCGGCCCGTCGGCAAGGGGCACGCGCGCGTGCAGCTGGGCGCCGCCGTCGACGAGGGGACGGCCCGGTTCGCGGCGGGCGCCTTGCTGGAGAAACGGGAGGAGGTCGGGTGGGACGGCGGGGACGTCGTGGCCCGCAGGGTGGAGCGGCTCGGGGCCGTGGAGCTCGCCGTACGGGCGTGGAAGGACCCCGGCCCCGGGCTGGTGCGCGACGCGCTGCTCGACGGGCTGCGGCGGGAGGGATTCGAGCTGCTGCGCTGGTCGGCGGAGGCCGGTGTCCTGCGGCAGCGGCTCGCGTTCCTGCGCCTGCATCTCGGGGAGCCGTGGCCCGACGTGTCCGACGAGGCGCTGCACGCGCGCGTGGAGGAGTGGCTGGAGCCGGAGCTCGGCCGGGCGCGGCGGCGGGCCGATCTGGCGCGCATCGACGCCGGGCAGGGACTCGCCCGGTTGCTGCCCTGGGCCTCCGGTGAGGCCGGGCGGCTCGACGAGCTGGCGCCGGAGCGGATGACCGTGCCGAGCGGGTCGAAGGTCCGCATCGACTACTCCCGGCCCGAGCAGCCCGTGCTCGCGGTGAAGTTGCAGGAGATGTTCGGGCTCCAGGAGTCGCCCCGGGTCGCCGGGGTGCCGCTGCTGGTGCATCTGCTGTCCCCGGCCGGGCGCCCGGCCGCCGTCACCGCCGATCTCGCCTCGTTCTGGCGGGACGGCTACAAGGGCGTGCGGGCGGAGCTGCGGGGGCGGTATCCGAAGCATCCGTGGCCCGAGGACCCGGCGGCCGCCGAGCCGACCCGGCACACCAACGCGCGGCTCAGGCGCTGACGGACGACGGCTCCTCGGCCGCTGTGGAGGCCGGGCCGGCGGAGCGGCGGCCGCGGACCTCCAGGTACAGCGCGAGGGCCAGGAGCAGGACGCCGAGGGCCAGGAAGCCCCACGGCAGGTACGACGTCATCAGCAGGACGAGCAGGCGCTGGGACTTCACCAGGTCGACCGTGTGCGCGATGTAGTCCTCGCGCATCTTCACGTGGCCGGCGAAGGCGGTCACCTTGTCGCGGTCGCCAAGGAGGGCGCCGCCGCGCAGTTCCTCCCGGTGGATCTCCTCGCCGTACACGGGGGCGCCGGTGAGGGGCTCGACCCAGAATGTGCGGACCGTGGTGTACCAGCGGGTGGTGCCCGTCTCGGCGACCGCCTCGGGGGTGAGGCCCTCGACGGGCAGGGTCTTGGGGATCTTCACCTCGGTCCAGGGGATGGTCTGCTCGAAGGAGTAGACCTCCAGGCCGCGGAAGTTCCGGGTGCCCTTGTAGGCGATGGGCGCGGTGACGCGGGCCTGGGCGTCGAAGTACTCGTAGTCCCGCTTCTCCGTGAGGAAGGGCCACTTGAACTCGATGCCCCGGCGGCGCACCGGGTCGCCGTCGACCGACTCGCCGGTGGCGTGGACGGGGTCCTGGGTGTGGGCGTCGAAGATGTAGCGCTCGGGGATCTTGGACACCATGGTGCCGTCGGGGCCGACGACGTAGGACAGGCCGTCCCAGACGACGACGTCCCGGCCGGCCGACTCCTCGATCCGCTCGGACGCCTCCACATCGCCCTTGAGGGTCTGCACGATGGTGACCTTGGAGACCTTCTTGGCCCGCATCGTGCCGTAGTCGAGGAGGGTGGCGTCCTTCGCCTCCAGGACCATGTCCTGGTAATGGTTGGCGGGGACCTTGGCGAGGCGCGGGAAGGCGTACCAGCGCAGCAGCGGGGACAGGGCCGTGAAGAACACGGCGAGGGCGAGCAGGACCAGGCTTGCCTTGCGGCGCATCTCGGCCTCCCTCCCGGGGGGCGGTCAGGGGTGTGCGGGCACCGTCGTCAGCAGCGGCTTCGGGGACGTCCCGCCCGAGGGCGTCCCCAGGGCGGTCAGCGTCAGGACCACGGCGAACGCGAGGGCGAGGCCGCCGGCGGCGGCGACGAGGGCGCGCATACGGGGCCTCCCGCGGGTCGGGACGAACGAAACTGATGAACCGTCAGCTTTCTCGGCACCGTAGCAACGGGTGGCGGAGATGAGAACACGTTGCACACACAACGACGCCCCTCCTCGAAAGAAGGGGCGTCGTCTGTCGTACCGGAGAGCTACGCGCTGGGGCTCGCCGTCGGGCTCGGCGAGGACGTCTCGGCCGCTGCCGCGACGGTCAGTTCGACGGTGAGGGTCGCGCCGCCCGCCGTGGTGACGCGCAGCAGGAACGTGCCGGTCGTGTCGTCCGCGTACAGCCGGGGCAGCGTCAGCAGGCCCTTCGCGTCCGTCTTCAGGCCCGTCAGGGTGCGCACGGCCTTGCCGTCGGCGCCCTTGAAGTAGGGGCCCTTGTCGCTCGCGGCCGGGTCGGTCGCGGACTTGACCAGCGTGGCGGTGGCCGCGACGCCGTCGGCCACGGCGCCCTTGTACGTGGCCTTCACCTCGACCTGGTTCGCGAACGTGCCGCCCGGGGCGCAGGTCAGCGCCGCGTCACCGGTGCGGGCGAGCGCGTCGGCGGCCCGCTCGGTGACGGTGGCCTTGTAGTCGAGGCCGGGGACGGCACGGCCGACCACGGTGGCGCGGACGGTGACGGTCCCGGTCTTCTCCCCCGCCCGCAGCGCGGGTGCCACGGCGACGCCCGAGCTGTTGGTGAGGACCGTGGCCACGCTCTCGCCGCCGGTGAAGGTGGTGTCCGTGTCGCCGACGATCGTGAAGCGGACCCTCACCTTGGCAACGGACTTGCCGGCCTGCGTCTCGGCGCGGGTGCTGATCCGCCGCCCGAACACGTCACCGGCCATGGCGGTCAGCTTGCCGGTTCCGGCGTCCTCCAGGTGGTTCACCGTGTCGGTGGGCGTGGGGGTCGTCGTGGGCGGCGGGGTGGGCGTGCCGGGCGAAGGGGTGGGCGGCTTCGGGGTGGCCGAACCGCCACCGGAGGGCTTGTCGGGCTTTCCCGGCTTCTCGGGCTTGGGGCCGGGCTTCGGCGTCGAAGCGCCCGGAGGGGTCGTACCCGTCGTGCCCGGCGTGGTGGGGGTCGGGTTCGCGCCCGCACCCGCGCCGTCGTCGCTGCGGTTGTCGGGCAGTGTGCCGGTGCCGTCCGGAACCTCGTGCGTGCCCTTGCGGTAGTACTCCAGCCACCTCATGACGAGGTTCAGGTACTCCCGCGAGTTGTTGTAGCTGAGGATCGCCCGGTCGAGGTCGCCCTGCTGGGACAGGTCCCAGTCGTTGCGGCACAGGTAGTGGCCGGCGGCGAGCGCGGCGTCGTAGACGTTGTTGGGGTCCTTCTTGCCGTCGCCGTTGCCGTCGCGGCCGGCCCAAGCCCAGGTGGAGGGGATGAACTGCATGGGGCCGATGGCCTGGTCGTACGAGCTGTTGCCGTCGTACGCGCCGTCGTCGGTGTCCTTGATGAGGGCGAAGCCGTTGCCGTCGAGCTGCGGGCCCAGAATCGGCTTGATGGTGGTGCCGTCGGCCCTGACCTTGCCGCCGCGGGCCTGTCCCGACTCCACCCGGCCGATGGCGGCGAGGAGTTGCCAGGGCAGGTTGCAGCCGGGCTTGGCCTCGCGCAGCGCGCTCTCGGCCTTCTTGTAGGCGTCCAGGACCGTGGCGGGGATGCCGGCTTCCGTCGTGCCCGTGACGCCCGGGGCGGGGCCCGTGGACGGTGACGGGTTGGGGCTCTTGAGCGGCGGCAGGTCCGTGTAGTAAGGCGAGTTGCCGGTGGCGCTGCCGTCGGAGGCGCTCGTGTCGGGTGCGGGTGCGGCGTCGGCGGCGGTCTGTCTGCCGTGGTCGTTCACGCCCGGAGCCTGGGAGGCGGACAGTGCCGCGACCGCCACCGCGGCCACGGCGGTCGTCGCCGCCCCCTTGCGCAGTCGACTGCCGAATTGCGCCGCCATAGAGTGAACCCCTCCCGTGGACGCCGGGGCGTCCGGTCTTCGCCTTCAGTGTTCGCCCTGTTGTGACGATCCAACCGCCCGAGGGGTTGCCCTCCGACAGTCACAACTCTGTTCTCTTGCGTGTTCCGCTCATCACCGCCGTCACGAACACGACGCGCTCCCCGCGCGGCGGCTCTGGCGACCCTACGACAACTTCCTTTGCTCGGGCACCCGTTCGTGACCGTTTTTCACCAGTTGGTCATGTGCGGTCGTCACGCCGTCCACCCGGTGGCATCCCGCATACTGGGCGACTGATCACCGGATCCGCCCGGCCCGGTGCAACGACCGCCGCGAGGAGCCGAGTTGCCGTTCACGCTGAGCCACGCGGCAGCCGTACTGCCCGCCGTCCGCACCGACGGCACCGGCCGGGGCCCCCTGGTTCCCGCCGTGCTCGTGGCGGGTTCCTTCGCGCCCGACATGACCTATTACGCGGCGAGTGTGCTGCCCGCCGCGATGGAGTTCGGTGACATCACGCACGCGTTCGCGGGCGTCTTCACCGTGGATGTGCTCATCGCCTGGGCGCTGGTGGGGCTGTGGCTGCTCGTGCGCGAGCCGCTCGTGGCGCTGCTGCCGCGGGCCCGGCAGGGGCGGGTGGCGGCGCTGCTGCGCTGCGGTGCGCCCCGCGCGCGGGTGCGGCCGTCGCTGGTGGCGTGGTGGTACGTGTCCGCGGTGCTCGGTGCGTCGACCCATGTGGTCTGGGACGCGTTCACCCATCTCGACCGGTGGGGGATGCGGCTGTTCCCGGTGCTGGGCCGGGAGGTGGCGGGCTCGCCGCTGTACTGGTACCTGCAGTACGGCGGTTCGGCCGTGGCGGCGGTCGTGATCGCCGTGTTCGTGGCGCACGCGCTGCGGCGGGCGCCCCTTGAGGAGCCGGTGGGGGTCCCCGTGCTGACGGCAGCCGACCGTTGGGCGGCCGCTGCCGTGATCGGCGGTTTCGCGCTGGTGGGGGCGGTGCAGCGGGCGGCACGGTGGTGGGCGTACTGGGGTTCGCAGGCGAAGCCGTGGGAGATCGTTCCGACGGTGTGCTTCGGCGCGGGCGCGGGACTCGTCCCGGCGCTGCTGCTCTACGCCGTGGGCGTCAGGCTGCGGCGTCCGGCTCCGGTCCCCGCCGGCTCCGCCGGCCCTGCCCCGGCCGCCGAGACGGAGCCGAGCCGCCCGGCCGCTCGCTGAGGAGGCTGTCGGCCGTCGTGATGTACACCGTGATGGTGGTGTGCGCGGGGCGTGAGCGGGGGCGTGTGCGCGGGCGCCGTGTGAGAGCGAGCGTCAGATAAGCGCGGGCCAGCCGGGCCCAGTGGCGGCAGGGCTTGCCGGGGGCGTCGGGGGCACGGGAGTCACCGCAACGGAGGGTGGTCGGCGCGGTGTCCGTATCTGTGCCTGCGCCCGTGCCCGCTACCGCGCCTGTGGCGATGACAGCTGAGGCGGCTCCGGCGTTGACGGTGCGGGAGGGGCCGGTGGAGCGTCGCCCGCGGGCGAGAAGGCGCTGCCGGAGGTCCGCCGTCGTGTGGCGCAGGGCCGTGGTGAAGGGGACGGGGACGCGAACGGTGCTCGCGGCGGCCTCGAACACCGGAACCGGCGTGAGCGCCACACCGGGTGCCGTACGGCTGAGGAAGGTGCGTATACCCATGCCCCGCATCCTGGCGACGACCGGGGGCCCGGGCGCCTTGTCGGGGGCCACGCGAGTGACGGTTCCGCAGCGGGGGGCGGGCCTGGTGGGCCGGATGCGCTGGTGAGTCGGCACACCCGGTCCGACCACGTTCGACAGACCGGCGCAGGGGCCGGGTGCCCCGGTGTTCCCCCGGGCCGCCCGGCCCCGCCACGTCCCGCAGGACCACTGCGGTCGAGCCGCGCGGCGGGCTAGTGCGCCGCCGACTCCCAGTCCGGTCCCGCGCCCACCGAGACGCCCAGCGGGACGCGGAGCTGGACCGCGTTGGCCATCTCGCGGCGGACCAGTTCCTCGGCGGCGGCCCGCTCACCCGGAGCGATCTCCAGCACGACTTCGTCGTGGACCTGGAGGAGCATGCGGGAGGCGAGACCGGCCTCCTTCAGCGCGGCGTCGACCTTCAGCATGGCGATCTTGACGATGTCGGCCGCGGTGCCCTGGATCGGGGCGTTGAGGGCCATCCGCTCGGCGGCCTCACGGCGCTGGCGGTTGTCGCTGTTGAGGTCGGGGAGGTAGCGGCGGCGCCCGAAGAGCGTCGCCGTGTACCCCGTGGCGCGGGCCTCGTCGACCGCCCGGCGCAGATAGTCCCGGACGCCGCCGAACCGCTCGAAGTACGCGTCCATCAGGGCGCGGGCCTCCGCCGCCTCGATGTTCAGCTGCTGAGAGAGGCCGAAGGCGGACAGGCCGTAGGCCAGGCCGTACGACATGGCCTTGATCTTGCGGCGCATCTCTGCGTCCACCGCGGTCGGCTCGACCGCGAAGACCTGGGAGGCGGCCGTGGTGTGCAGGTCCTCGCCGGAGGTGAACGCCTCGATCAGGCCGGCGTCCTCGGAGAGATGCGCCATCACACGCAGTTCGATCTGGCTGTAGTCGGCCGTCATGAGGGACTCGAACCCCTCGCCGACGACGAAACCGCGGCGGATCGCCCGGCCCTCGTCCGTACGCACCGGGATGTTCTGCAGGTTCGGGTCGGTGGAGGACAGACGGCCGGTGGCCGCGACGGTCTGGTTGAACGTGGTGTGGATGCGGCCGTCCGCAGCGATCGTCTTGATGAGGCCCTCGACGGTGACGCGGAGCTTGGCCTGCTCGCGGTGGCGGAGCATGATCACCGGAAGCTCGTTGTCCGTCTGCGTGGCGAGCCAGGCGAGGGCGTCGGCGTCCGTGGTGTAACCGGTCTTGGTCCGCTTGGTCTTGGGCAGGGCCAGCTCGCCGAAGAGGACTTCCTGGAGCTGCTTGGGCGAGCCCAGGTTGAACTCGTGCCCGGCCGCCGCGTGGGCCTCCTTGACGGCCTGCTGGACCGCACCGGCGAACATCTGCTCCATGGCCTCCAGGTGGGGCCGGTCGGCCGCGATGCCGTGCCGCTCCATGCGGGCGAGCAGCGCCGAGGTGGGCAGCTCCATGTCACGCAGCAGGTCGGCGGCGCCGACGTCCTCCAGGCGGGTCTCGAAGGCCTGGCCCAGGTCGAGGACGGTCCGGGCCTGGAGCATCAGGGCCTCGGCCTCGGCGGCGTCGTCCGCCCCGAAGGCGAGCTGGCCGTCGGCCGCTGCGGCAGGGGTCAGCTCCCGGTGCAGGTACTCCAGGGACAGCGCGTCCAGGTCGAAGGAGCGGCGACCGGGCTTGACCAGGTACGCGGCGAGGGCCGTGTCCATGGTGACGCCTTCGACGCTCCAGCCGTGCTCGGCGAAGACGCGCATGGCGCCCTTGGCGTTGTGGAAGACCTTGGGCCGGGCGGCGTCGGCGAGCCAGGCGGCGAAGGCCCTCTCGTCGGCCTCGTCCAGCTGGGAGGGGTCGAACCAGGCGGCGGGGCCACCGGGCGCGGCGAGAGCGACCTCGGCGACCGAGCCGGTGCCGAGTGCCCAGGTGTCGACCGTGGCGACGGCGAGGGGCCGGGTGCCGTGCTCGGTGAGCCAGGCGGGCAGCTCGCCGGTGCCGAGCACGGTGCCGTCGATCTGCACACCCTCGGTGTCGACCGGGGTGGTCTCGGCCTCCTCGGCGCCGGGGTCGACGGCGAAGAGCCGCTCGCGCAGCGACGGGTTACGGATCTCCAGGGTGTCCAGGATCATCGCGACGGCCTTGCGGTCGTAGGCCGCGCGCTCCAGGTCGTTGACGCCCTTGGGGAGCTCCACCCGGCGCTCCAGCTCGGTGAGCCGGCGGTTGAGCTTGACGGACTCCAGGTGGTCGCGGAGGTTCTGGCCGGCCTTGCCCTTGACCTCTTCGACGCGCTCGACGAGCTCGGCGAAGGAACCGAACTGGTTGATCCACTTCGCTGCGGTCTTCTCGCCGACGCCGGGAATGCCGGGGAGGTTGTCCGACGGGTCGCCGCGCAGGGCAGCGAAGTCCGGGTACTGCGCGGGCGTCAACCCGTACTTCTCGAATACCTTCTCCGGGGTGAAGCGGGTCAGCTCGGAGACGCCCTTGGTCGGGTACAGCACCGTGGTGTGCTCGCTGACCAGCTGGAACGAGTCCCGGTCGCCGGTGACGATCAGCACCTCGAAGCCCTCGGCCTCGGCCTGGGTGGCGAGGGTGGCGATGACGTCGTCCGCCTCGAAGCCGTCGACCGCGAAGCGCTGGGCGCCCATCGCGTCGAGGAGCTCGCCGATCAGCTCGACCTGGCCCTTGAACTCGTCCGGGGTCTTGGAGCGGTTCGCCTTGTACTCCGTGAACTCCTGGGAGCGCCACGTCTTGCGGGAGACGTCGAAGGCGACCGCGAAGTGCGTGGGCGCCTCGTCGCGCAGCGTGTTGGCGAGCATCGACGCGAAGCCGTAGATCGCGTTCGTCGGCTGGCCCGTCGCGGTGGTGAAGTTCTCCGCGGGCAGCGCGAAGAACGCGCGGTAGGCCAGCGAGTGCCCGTCCATGAGCATCAGTCGCGGCCGGCTGCCGCCGGAGGTCTGGTCGGTCGTCTTCGATGCTGTCTCTGCCACGCCCCCGATCCTGCCACGCCCCACTGACACTCCGCCCCGCCCCCACGGATGGACCCCGCTGGGCCGGGACGGCGGACCCGGCCGGAGCCGAGGCGGCGGACCGCGCACGCCGCCAGGACCGCACCCGGCTGAGGCCGTGGCGCACCCACTCCCCCGGGGCCATGGACGGCAGACCCGTCCATGGCCAGGGCGGCAGACTTGCGGAGCCGGGGCGGGCAAACCTGCGGGTGCCAGGGGGGGGCGGGTGAACCTGCGAGCGTCGGGCCGCGTGAACCTGCGAGCGCCAGGGGGCGGGCGAACATGCTGATGCCAGGTCGGTCGAACCGCCGCGGCCCGGCTGTGGATGCTCCCCCCTTGGCAGATCGCCGACCGGCTCGACGACCGCTTCCGCCTCCTCACGCGCTCCATGTAGGGCCGCTGCTGTGGGCGCCAGAGCGGCGAACCCCCCAAACGCCACGACGGTCGCCCCCGCCAGCGCCCAACCCCGGCCCAGCGCCCGCCCAGGCCCCGCGCCCGTGGCCCAGTAGTCCCGTGCCCCGTACCCCGCCCCCACGACGGTGACCCGACGACGGCGGACCGACGGGACCAGCCCGGCGCCCCACGAAACCAGCCCGGCGGCCCGAGGCGACCGCACCAGTCACCTCCCCAAACAACCCGCACACACCCCCACCCCTCCCCCCAGCCCACCCCCTCCCCTGTCACCACCCCGTGCGAGGATCGGAGACATAGCTCACAGTGCAGTCGAAGGGGAGCGTGTGATGGCGTCGAAGCCGCCGAAGAGTGATCCGGTTCAGGACGCGCCGCAGGTCGCCGGGCCGAAGCACGCGGCCGCGGGGCTGCCGGCGATCGGGCACACGCTGCGCGTCGCCCAGCGGCAGATGGGCGTGAAGCGCACCGCGCTGACGCTGCTGAGCGTGAACCAGAAGGACGGCTTCGACTGTCCCGGCTGCGCCTGGCCGGAGCCCGAGCACCGGCACAGGGCGGAGTTCTGCGAGAACGGCGCGAAGGCCGTGGCCGAGGAGGCCACCCTGCGCCGGGTCACGCCCGAGTTCTTCGCCGCGCACCCGGTAGCCGACCTGGCCGGCCGCAGCGGCTACTGGCTGGGACAGCAGGGACGTCTCACCCACCCCATGTACCTGCCCGAGGGCGGCACGCACTACGAGCCGGTCACCTGGGAGCGCGCCTTCGACATCATCGGCGAGGAGATCGCCGCCCTCGGCTCGCCGGACGAGGCGGTCTTCTACACCTCCGGCCGCACCAGCAACGAGGCCGCGTTCCTCTACCAGTTGTTCGCCCGCGAGCTCGGCACGAACAACCTGCCCGACTGTTCGAACATGTGCCACGAGTCGTCCGGTTCGGCCCTGTCGGAGACGATCGGCATCGGCAAGGGCAGCGTCCTGCTGGAGGACCTCCACAAGGCCGACCTGATCATCGTCGCCGGGCAGAACCCGGGGACGAACCACCCGCGCATGCTGTCCGCGCTGGAGAAGGCCAAGGACAACGGCGCGCGGATCATCAGCGTCAACCCGCTGCCCGAGGCGGGCCTGGAGCGCTTCAAGAACCCGCAGACCGCGCAGGGCATGGTCAGGGGCGCCGCGCTGACCGACCTGTTCCTGCAGATCCGCCTCGGCGGCGACCAGGCGCTGTTCCGCCTCCTGAACAAGCTGATCCTTCAGACGGACGGCGCGGTCGACGAGGAGTTCGTGCGGGAACACACGCACGGCTACGAGGAGTTCGCCGAGGCCGCCCGCGCCGCCGACTGGGACGAGACGCTCACGGCGACGGGCCTGAGCCGGGAGGACATCGAGAAGGCCCTGCGCATGGTCCTCGGATCCCGGCGCATCATCGTGTGCTGGGCGATGGGCCTCACCCAGCACAAGCACTCCGTGCCCACGATCAGGGAAGTGGTCAACTTCCTGCTGCTGCGCGGCAACATCGGCCGTCCGGGCGCGGGCGTGTGCCCGGTGCGGGGGCATTCGAACGTGCAGGGCGACCGCACGATGGGCATCTTCGAGCGCCCGGCGCCGGCGTTCCTGGACGCCCTGGAGAAGGAGTTCGGCTTCGCGCCGCCGCGTGAGCACGGCTATGACGTCGTCCGCGCCATCCGCGCCCTGCGCGACGGCGAGGCGAAGGTCTTCTTCGCCATGGGCGGCAACTTCGTCTCGGCGTCCCCCGACACGGAGGTCACCGAGGCGGCCATGCGCCGGGCCCGGCTGACCGTGCACGTGTCGACGAAGCTGAACCGCTCGCACGCGGTCACCGGCGCGCGGGCCCTGATCCTGCCGACGCTGGGCCGCACCGAGCGCGATCTGCAGGGCGGCGGCGAGCAGTTCGTGACGGTCGAGGACTCGATGGGCATGGTGCACGCCTCCCGGGGCCGGCTGGAGCCGGCGAGCCCGCACCTGCTGTCGGAGCCGGCCATCGTCAGCCGCCTGGCCCGCCGCGTGCTGGGCGAGAACAGCCGCACGCCGTGGGAGGAGTTCGAGAAGGACTACGCGACCATCCGGGACCGCATCGCCCGGGTGATCCCGGGCTTCGAGGACTTCAACGCGCGCGTGGCCCGCCCCGGCGGCTTCGCGCTGCCCCACGCCCCGCGCGACGAGCGCCGTTTCCCGACGGCCACCGGCAAGGCCAATTTCACCGCCGCTCCCGTGGAGTACCCGGAGCTGCCCGAGGGCCGGCTGCTGCTCCAGACGCTGCGTTCGCACGACCAGTACAACACCACGATCTACGGCCTGGACGACCGCTACCGGGGCGTTCGCAACGGCCGCCGGGTGGTGCTGGTCAACCCCGAGGACGCGCGGGCCCTGAAGCTGGCGGACGGTGTCTACGTGGACCTGGTCAGCGAGTGGAGGGACGGGGTGGAGCGGAGGGCGCCCGGTTTCCGCGTCGTGCACTACCCGACGGCCCGGGGCTGCGCCGCCGCGTACTACCCGGAGACCAACGTGCTGGTGCCGCTGGACGCCACCGCGGACACCAGTAACACCCCGGCCAGCAAGTCCGTGGTGGTGCGTCTGGAACAATCGGCGACCGACTGAGCGTTCGCTCAGTGACACAGGCAGCCGAGTGACGAGGACGAACGGAGCCGGGCCCGATGGGTGAGCAGCAGCATGTGAAGTTCCCGCAAGAGGTCATCGACGAGTACGCCGCGCTCGGCGTCGATCTCCTGGCCCTGTTCTCCGCGGGCCACCTCGGCAACCGGATGGGCGTCCAGATCTCCGAGGCGTCGGCGGACCGGGTCGTCGGGACGATGCCGGTGGAGGGCAACACCCAGCCCTATGGACTGCTGCACGGCGGGGCGTCCGCGGTGCTCGCCGAGACGCTCGGCTCGATCGGGTCGATGCTGCACGGCGGCAGCTCCAGGATCGCCGTGGGGGTCGACCTGAACTGCACCCACCACCGCGGTGTGCGCTCCGGGCTGGTCACCGGGGTGGCCACGCCCGTGCACCGGGGGCGGTCGACGGCCACCTACGAAATCGTCATCACGGACGAGAACGGCAAGAGGGTGTGCACGGCCCGGCTGACCTGCCTCCTGCGCGAGGTGAAGCCGGGCGACGAGGAGTTCGTCCGCGCCGCGAGCTGACCTCCGCGATCAGGCCGACGTAGGGAAAACCCTGGAGGGGCGGGCGCACTCTTGCCGCGACCGCCCCCGGGCGGTTCACTGGCGCTCCCCCCACAGGAGAAGACCCGACCACCCGTAGAAGGGTTTCTCTTGACCTCCGTACGCGCCTACGCCGTCACCGCAGCGGCCTGTGCCACCGTGCTCGCCACCGCGCTGCCGTCCTCCGCCATCAACTCCTACAACGCCACGCCCGCCCCCGAACGCACCGAGGTCGGCGCGCTCGTGGCCACCTGGGACGACGACGGCGACCCCGCGACCCCCGACCGGGCCGACTGGGTCTGCTCCGGCACCATGATCGACGCGGACACCTTCCTGACCGCCGCGCACTGCACCTCGGACTGGCCCGACAACGTGCGCTTCTACGTCTCCCTCGACCAGGACGTGCAGTCCGGGCTCGACGCGGCGGCGAAGAAGTACCCGGGCGCCCCGGCCGCGCAGGCCGCCTCCGTCGCCGTCCGGGGCACCGCCCACACGCACCCCGACTACCCGGGCCCCGCCTCCGACACCCACGACATCGCGGTGATCCAGCTGCCCGCGGCCGAGGTCAAGGCCCGCTGGAGCTTCACTCCGGCGACCCTGCCCACCGCCGACCAGCTCGGCAGGCTCGGCCCGCGGGGCCTGAACTCCACCGACTGGCTCGTCGCCGGGTACGGCACCCAGGAGGCCGTCAACGGCCCCGGCGGACAGACCCACCCCGGCGGCGGCGTCCGGATGAAGGCACCCGTCACCTTCGACGCCCTCAACGCCTCCTGGGCCCGGCTCGCCATGACCGCGCCGCAGGGCAACGGCGGCGCCTGCTACGGCGACTCCGGCGGCCCCAACTTCGCGCTCATCGGCGGCAAGCGGATCCTCGCCGCCACCACGATCACCGGCGACACTCCCTGCTACGCGACCAACGTGACGTACCGCCTGGACACCCCCGGTGCCCGGGCCTTCCTCGCGCCGTTCGTGAAGCTGCCGTAGCCCGCGCCGCAGGCCTCCGGCGGCGTCGGACGCCGGAGGCCGCACGGCACGCCCCGCCACCCCTCCCCACCGCCCCGCCGCTCCGCGCACGCCGCGGGCCGGCGGGGCGGCCCATACGGCCCATACGGCCCGTACGGCACGTACGGCACGCATGATCCGTCCGGCACGTCGGGCCCCCGAAGGGGCGACGGACCGCGGCGACCGTCCAGCACCTCCTCGGCCGGGCACCGCCGTTGCCGCCGAGCGCCACGCAACCCGCCGCGGGCACGAGCGAGTTCGGGCTGCGGTACGTCCTCGACCGGCACCGCACCGCCCACGCCGCGAGACCCGCGCACGCTCCCGGCCCGGCGAGCGGCCCGTCGCGCCCCATGGAAAAACGTCGATTGCGATAGCGCGGAGTTTCCCGTGTATAAGCCACGCAATTCCTGCTGTGACGCTCCGTAACGCGCGCGCAATACACCGCCACGGTTTCGCCTTCGGCCGGGCCCTCCCCCGAAACCTTTCCGATCTTGTTCGCGGCGCGCACGTCCCGCACCAGCATGATCTCAGCCATGGCCAACCGGAAGTGCGCGTTCTCAGAATGCGGACTTCGGCGAAAAACCACCAAACCCGCCGAGAGGACCCGCCGCCGAGACCGGTCATCCACGACGTCATAACAAGAAAGTCACAAGCGAGCCCACGCCGCTGACCGTGCCCTTACCCCGGGCTTAGAGTCACGGCCAGTCACCGCCTCCATCGGGAGTTCGGTACCAGCGCGGCACTCACCCCCCGACCAGGGCGGGGCCTGCCTGTGAAAGGACTGATTGTGCGACAGCGTTCTTTGGTGATTCTTACCTCCGTTCTCACGACCGGAGCTCTGACTCTCACCGCCTGCGGCTCCCGAGACGACAGCGGTGACAAGGGCGGAGACAACGGGAGCGGCACCACGCTGACCATCGGCGTCGACGCCCCCCTCTCCGGTGAGAACTCCACCACCGGCCTCGGCATCCAGTACGGCGCCCAGATAGCCGTCGACGACGCCAACAAGAACAACTGGGTCCCGGGCGTGAAGTTCAAGCTCAAGGCCCTCGACGACAAGGCGCAGCCCGCCACCGGCCAGTCCAACGCCACCAGCATCGTCGGCGACAAGACCGCCGTCGGCGCCGTCGGCCCGCTGAACTCCGGCGTCGCCCAGACGATGCAGCAGGTGTTCGCCTCGGCCAACATGGTCCAGATCTCCCCCGCGAACACCGCCCCCGAGCTGACCCAGGGCAAGAACTGGCAGACGGACAAGAAGCGTCCGTTCAAGACGTACTTCCGCACCGCCACCACCGACGAACTGCAGGGCAGCTTCGCGGCCGGCTACGCGTACAACGGCCTCAAGAAGAAGAAGGCCTTCGTCGTCGACGACAAGCAGACCTACGGCGCCGGCCTCGCCAAGATCTTCAACGAGCAGTACAAGAAGCTCGGCGGCAAGGTCGTCGGCAGCGACCACGTCAACACCGGCGACAAGGACTTCGGCTCCCTCGTCACCAAGATCAAGAACTCCGGCGCCGACCTGCTCTACTACGGCGGCCAGTACGACGAGTCCGCGCTGATCACCAAGCAGCTCAAGGACGCCGGCGTCAAGATCCCGCTGTTCGGCGGCGACGGCATGTTCGCCACCACCTACATCGAGGCCGCCGGCAAGTCCTCCGAGGGCGACCTCGCCACCGCCATCGGCGTCCCCGCCGACACCCTGCCCGCGGCCAAGACGTTCATCCAGACGTACAAGGACAAGGGTTACAAGGGCGACTACGGCGCGTACGGCGCCTACGCCTACGACGCCACCACCGCCATCATCAAGGCCGTCAAGGCCGCGGCCGACGCCAACGGCGGCAAGGTTCCGACCGACATCAACGACCTGCGCTCCAAGGTCGTCGACGGTGTCCAGAAGTCCGACTTCGAAGGCCTCACCGGCAAGATCTCCTTCGACCAGTACGGCGACACCACCAACAAGCAGCTGACGGTCTACCAGGTCGAGAAGGGTGCCTGGAAGGACGTGGAGACCGGCACCGCCGACCTTCAGTAGTCGGGCCCGCCACAACGCCGCATCACGGGCCGCGCGGAAGGGGACCCCGACCGCGCGGCCCGTTTCCACACCCCCCCACAGCACGCGACCACGCACACATCCAGTGCACACGACCACCAGCGACATGGAGGCCATGCGGTGAACACCCTGCCGCAGCAGCTGGCCAACGGGCTGCTCCTAGGCTCGATGTACGGGCTGATCGCCATCGGCTACACGATGGTGTACGGCATCGTCCAGCTCATCAACTTCGCGCACGGCGAGATCTTCATGACCGGGGCGTTCGGCGCCCTCACGGTCTACTTCTACGTCCTCCCCGACGGCACCTCGATGGCCATCGCCGTACCCCTCATGCTCCTCGGCGGAGCCCTCGTGGCCATCCTCATCGCCGTCGGAGCGGAACGATTCGCCTACCGGCCACTGCGCGGAGCACCACGCCTGGCGCCGCTCATCACGGCCATCGGCCTCTCCCTGGCCCTCCAGGAGGTCGTGCGCAACTTCTACCCCGGCGCCGACCGCGCCCGCGCCTTCCCCGGCCTCGACGCCACCCACGACATCGGCTCCGTCACCATCAAGGACGCCGACATCTTCCTCATCCTCGCCGCCATCGGCTGCATGGCCGCCCTCGCGATCTTCGTGCGCCGCAGCCGCACCGGCCGCGCCATGCAGGCCACCGCGCAGGACCCCGACACCGCACAGCTCATGGGCATCGACACCAACCGCATCATCGTCATCGCCTTCGCCATCGGCGGCTTCTTCGCCGCCGTCGCCGCCGTCGCCTACGGACTGAAGTACGGCAACGTCGACTACCGCATGGGCTTCCTCATGGGCCTCAAGGCCTTCACCGCGGCCGTCCTCGGCGGCATCGGCAACATCTACGGCGCCATGCTCGGCGGTGTCGTCCTCGGCATCGCCGAAACCCTCGCCTCCGCCTACATCGACGAAATCCCCGGCATGCAGCAGCTCGGCGGCCAGAGCTGGGCGAACGTCTGGGCCTTCTGCCTCCTCATCCTCGTGCTCCTCTTCAGGCCACAGGGCCTGCTCGGCGAGCGCGTCGCGGACAGGGCGTGATCACATGACCGACACGACCAAGACCCCGGCACCGGACGCCGTCCCCACCCCGACGCCCGCTCCGCGCGGTCTCATACCGCTGCCCGCCACGGCCGCTCGCGCCCTGCTCCTCGCCGGCGGCATCGCCACCGCCGCCTCCGCGTTCCTCGCCTGGACCTGGACCGCCGAATTCCCCGGCGACCTCACCATCAACGGCTACCCCGGTGGCCTGCAGTGGCTGACCTTCACCGCCGGCATCCTCACCACCCTGTTCACCCTCGCCGGCTACGGCATCCGCGGCCTCGGCTGGCTGCTGCCCGCCCGCAACAACGCGCCGCTCGTCCTCACCGCCCTCGGCGGCCTCGCCGTCACCTGGTTCACCGTCATCGCCATCAGCGTCGAGCTCGGCGGCGTCGTCAACCTCGAACCCGGCGGCTGGATCGCGGCCGTAGCCTCCCTGCTGCCCGTCCTCGGCGCCTTCGCCCTCCCCCAGGAGCGCACCGACGCCGACGGCACCAAGCAGGCCCTCAAGGCCTACATCGCCAAGCCCGACCGCATCCCCGCCTCCCAGGCCACCGCGCCCTGGATCCAGCGGGCCGTGATCACCGTGGTCACCATCATCGGCCTCGGCGTCTTCACCTACGGCATCGACACCGAGTACGGCGAACTCTTCATCGGCTACCTCTTCGTCGTCACCTTCGCCATCTGGGCCCTGCACACCGCCGGCCTCCTCGACCGCTTCTCCGCCCTGGTCGCCGGCAACCGCAGCTTCACCCTCGCCATGGGCTTCGCCGCGGCCATCGCCTTCCCCTTCACCCAGACCGACGACCACTACGCCAACATCGGCGTCAACATCCTGATCTTCGGAACCGTCGCCCTCGGCCTCAACATCGTCGTCGGCCTCGCCGGACTCCTCGACCTCGGATACGTCGCCTTCCTCGGCGTCGGCGCCTACACCGCCGCCCTGGTCTCCGGCTCCGAGTTCTCCACCATCTCCGGCGTCCACCTGCCCTTCTGGGCCTCCGCCCTGGCCGGCGCCGCCGCCTCCCTCGTCTTCGGCGTCCTCATCGGCGCCCCGACCCTGCGACTGCGCGGCGACTACCTCGCCATCGTCACCCTGGGCTTCGGAGAGATCTTCCGCATCGCCGTCAACAACATGGACGGCGACTCGGGCCCCGACGTCACCAACGGCCCGAACGGCATCCCCTCCATCCCCGACCTGAACCTGTTCGGATTCAACTTCGGCCAGGCCCACGACATCGGCGGATTCACCCTCGGCCGCTTCGCCAACTACTACCTCCTGATGGTCCTCATCATGGCCATCGTGGTACTGGTCTACACGCGCGCCGCGGACTCCCGCATCGGCCGCTCCTGGATCGCCATCCGCGAGGACGAGACCGCCGCCACCGCCATGGGCATCAACGGCTTCCGCGTCAAGCTCGTCGCCTTCGCCCTCGGCGCCTCCCTCGCCGGCCTCGCCGGCACCGTCAGCGCACACGTCACGTACAGCGTCGTGCCCACGCCGTACCAGTTCGCCGGCTCCACCCCGCCCAACTCCGCGTTCCTCCTGGCCGCGGTCGTCCTCGGCGGCATGGGCACCGTCGCAGGCCCCCTCCTCGGCGCCGCCCTGCTCTACCTGCTCCCCGAGAAGCTCGTCTTCCTCCAGGAGAAGTCGCTCCTCGCCTTCGGCATCGCCCTCATCCTCCTGATGCGCTTCCGCCCCGAAGGCATCATCGCCAACCGCCGCCGCCAGCTCGAATTCCACGAGACCGGCCAACTCGACGTACCCAAACAGACCACGCTGACCGACGAACCGGCCGTCACCAAGGCGGGGGCGTAACCATCATGACGACACCAGTACTCGAAGCCCGCGACGTCACGATGCGCTTCGGCGGCCTCACCGCCGTCCGCTCCGTCGACTTCACGGTCAACGCCGGCGAGATCGTCGGCCTCATCGGCCCCAACGGCGCCGGCAAGACCACCTTCTTCAACTGCCTCACCGGCCTGTACGTCCCCACCGAGGGCACCGTCTCCTACAAGGGCACCGTCCTCCCGCCCAAGCCCCACCTGGTCACCCAGGCCGGCATCGCCCGCACCTTCCAGAACATCCGTCTGTTCGCCAACATGACGGTCCTGGAAAACGTCCTCGTCGGACGCCACACCCGCACCAAGGAAGGCCTCTGGTCGGCCCTCCTGCGCGGCCCCGGCTTCAAGAAGGCCGAACGCGCCAGCGAGGAACGCGCCATGGAACTCCTGGAGTTCATCGGCCTCGCCCACAAGCGCGACCACCTCGCCCGCAACCTCCCCTACGGCGAACAGCGCAAGCTCGAGATCGCCCGCGCCATGGCCTCCGAGCCCGGCCTGCTGCTCCTCGACGAGCCCACCGCCGGCATGAACCCCCAGGAGACCAGGGCCACCGAGGAACTCGTCTTCGCCATCCGCGACAAGGGCATCGCCGTCCTCCTCATCGAGCACGACATGCGCTTCGTCTTCAACCTCTCCGACCGCGTCGCCGTCCTCGTCCAGGGCGAAAAGCTCGTCGAAGGCACCGCCGAGGTCGTCCAGGCCGACGAACGCGTCGTCGCCGCCTACCTCGGCGAGCCCTTCGAGGGCGACCCCGGCGAGGCCGAGGCCGCCGAGGTCGAAGCCGCCGAAGCCGCCGCCGACGCGACCAGCACCACCAGCAGCACCAAGGGAGAAGCCAAGTGACCGCACTCCTCGAGGTCGAAGACCTCCGGGTCTCCTACGGCAAGATCGAGGCCGTCAAAGGCATCTCCTTCAGCGTCGAAGCCGGCCAGGTCGTCACCCTGATCGGCACCAACGGCGCAGGCAAGACCACCACCCTGCGCACGCTGTCGGGCCTGCTGAAGCCGACCTCCGGAAAGATCGTCTTCGACGGCAAGCCCCTCAACGGGATCCCCGCCCACAAGATCGTCTCCCTGGGCCTCGCCCACTCCCCCGAAGGCCGGCACATCTTCCCGCGCCTGACGATCTTCGAGAACCTCCAGCTCGGCGCCTTCCTCCGCAAGGACAAGGAAGGCATCGAAAAGGACATCCAGAAGGCGTACGACCTCTTCCCCATCCTCGGCGAACGCCGCAACCAAGCCGCCGGAACCCTCTCGGGCGGTGAGCAGCAGATGCTCGCCATGGGCCGCGCCCTGATGTCCCAGCCCAAGCTCCTCATGCTCGACGAGCCCTCCATGGGCCTCTCCCCGATCATGATGCAGAAGATCATGGCCACGATCTCCGAGCTGAAGTCCCAGGGCACGACGATCCTCCTCGTCGAGCAGAACGCCCAAGCGGCGCTCTCCCTCGCCGACCAGGGCCACGTCATGGAGGTCGGCAACGTCGTCCTCTCCGGGACCGGGCAGGACCTGCTGCACGACGAGTCGGTACGCAAGGCGTACCTGGGCGAGGACTGAGGTCACGCCCGTACGCCAAGAGGCCCGTCGCCCTTCCGGATCGGAAGGGCGACGGGCCTCACGCGTCGGGCCTCAGCCCTTGTTCGCCTTCTTCTCCTCGGCGTCCTGAATAACCGCCTCCGCGACCTGCTGCATCGACATCCGACGGTCCATCGACGTCTTCTGGATCCACCGGAAAGCCGCCGGCTCCGACAGCCCGTACTCCGTCTGCAGAATCGACTTCGCCCGGTCCACCAGCTTGCGCGTCTCCAGCCGGAGCGTGAGGTCGGCGACCTCCTTCTCCAGCTCCTTCAGCTCCGTGAACCGCGAAACGGCCATCTCGATCGCCGGCACCACATCACTCTTGCTGAACGGCTTCACCAGATACGCCATCGCACCGGCGTCCCGGGCCCGCTCCACCAGATCGCGCTGCGAGAACGCGGTCAGCATCAGCACCGGCGCGATGCTCTCCTCCGCGATCTTCTCCGCCGCGGAGATACCGTCCAGCTTCGGCATCTTCACATCGAGAATGACGAGATCGGGCCGGTGCTCACGAGCCAGCTCGACAGCCTGCTCCCCGTCCCCGGCCTCACCGACGACGGTGTACCCCTCCTCCTCCAGCATCTCTTTGAGATCGAGCCGGATCAGCGCCTCGTCCTCGGCGATGACGACCCGCGTCGTCAACGGAGGCACGTGCGACTTGTCCTCTTCAGGCACGTCAACAGGCTGGGGCGACTCGGGGGCACTCACGTGGGCTCCTTGGTAGGGGCAGGCCGGTACTGCTCCCAAGAGCGTACCTAGCTGCGGTATGGTGGTCGGGCAGTGGGTCCGAGTCAACCTTGGATTCACCGGGCCCCGGTAGCCCAATTGGCAGCAGGCAATGGATTCAAAACCCATACAGTGTCGGTTCGAGTCCGACCCGGGGCACTTTTCCTTGGTTTCCAAGGTCACCACTCCAGAGCGGATGTCCACGTTCTCGTGAACATCCGCTTTTTGCTGCACGTCGCCGGGCCCACGCTCCCACAGTGGCTTCATGTACGACGTCAGCACACGCAAGCGAGCACTCGCACTGGTGGCCCAGGGCCGCAGCCTCAACTCGGTGAGCCTCCAGACGGGCGTCTCACGGGCCGCGATCCGCTCCTGGCAGGTCCGCCTCGAGCCGCTCTCCCGCACGGCGCCTCCGGCTCCCGGCCCACCCGCCGATCAGCGCGCATACGCCTATCTGCTCGGCCTGTACCTCGGCGACGGCTGCATCAGCGCCCATCCCAGAACTGGCCACTATCTACGTGTCGCCTGCGCGAACTCCTGGCCCGGCCTGATCGACGCATGCGAAGCCGCTCTGCGCGCCATCAACCCCACCGGACGTTCCCACCGCGTGCAGGCTCGGGGCTACGTTTCCGTGGTCAGCTACAGCAGGCACTGGCCGCTCCTTTTCCCGCAGCACGGTCCCGGCAAGAAGCACGAGCGGCGCATCACGCTGGAGCCCTGGCAGCAGGCCATCGTCGACGCTCACCCCTGGGAATTCATCCGCGGCCTCATCCACTCCGACGGCTGCCGGATCACCAACTGGACGCCCGGCTCGTCGGCGGCGAGCGGAAGCGTTACGAGTATCCGCGGTACCTCTTCACCAATCTCTCGGCCGACATCATCCGCCTCTTCACCGCAGCGCTCGACCAGGTGGGCGTCGAATGGAAGAGGGCGAACACACGCAACATCTCCGTCGCCCGCAAAGCCTCCGTCGCCCTCATGGACGCCCATGTCGGGCCCAAGTACTGACGTGGCTACTCCGCGATGTGATGGACCCGGACCATGTTCGTCGAGCCCGAGACCCCGGGTGGGGAGCCGGCTGTGATGACGACCGTGTCGCCGGGGCGGCAGCGGCCGTAGCGCAGCAGCAGTTCGTCGACCTGGTCGACCATCGCGTCCGTGGAGTCGACGCACGGGCCGAGGAACGTCTCGACGCCCCAGGTGAGGCTGAGCCGGGAGCGGGTGGCCTGGTCGGGGGTGAAGGCGAGGAGGGGGATCGGGGAGCGGTAGCGGGAGAGACGGCGGGCGGTGTCGCCGGACTGGGTGAAGGCGACGAGGAACTTCGCGCCGAGGAAGTCGCCGATCTCCGCCGCCGCGCGGGCTACGGCTCCGCCCTGGGTGCGGGGCTTGTTGCGTTCGGTGAGGGGCGGCAGGCCCTTGGCGAGGATGTCTTCCTCCGCCGCTTCGACGATGCGGGCCATCGTGCGGACCGTCTCGATCGGGTGTTTGCCGACGCTGGTCTCGCCGGAGAGCATCACCGCGTCGGTGCCGTCGATGACGGCGTTGGCGACGTCGGAGGCTTCGGCGCGGGTGGGGCGGGCGTTGTCGATCATCGAGTCGAGCATCTGGGTGGCGACGATGACCGGTTTGGCGTTGCGTTTGGCGAGTTTGATGGCGCGTTTCTGGACGATGGGGACTTGTTCGAGGGGCATTTCGACGCCGAGGTCTCCGCGGGCGACCATGATGCCGTCGAAGGCGGCGACGATGTCGTCGATGTTCTCGACGGCCTGGGGTTTTTCGACTTTGGCGATGACGGGGAGGCGGCGGCCTTCTTCGTCCATGATGCGGTGGACGTCGTGGATGTCGCGGCCGGTGCGGACGAAGGAGAGGGCGATGACGTCGAAGCCGGTGCGCAGGGCCCAGCGGAGGTCGTCCTCGTCCTTTTTGGACAGGGCGGGGACGGAGACGGCGACGCCGGGCAGGTTGAGGCCTTTGTGGTCGGAGATCACGCCGCCTTCGAGGACGGTGGTGTGGACGCGGGGGCCGTCGATCCGGGTGACTTCGAGGCAGACCTTGCCGTCGTCGACGAGGATGCGTTCGCCGGTGGTGACGTCGTCGGCGAGGCCGGCGTAGGTGGTGCCGCACATGTGGCCGTCGCCTTCGGCGCCGTCTTCGACGGTGATGGTGAAGGTGTCGCCGCGTTCGAGGAGTACGGGTCCTTCGGTGAAGTGGCCGAGCCTGATTTTCGGGCCTTGGAGGTCGGCGAGGAGGCCGACGCTGCGGCCGGTCTCGTCGGCGGCCTTGCGGACCCGGTGGTAGCGCTCCTCGTGTTCGGCGTGGGCGCCGTGGCTGAGGTTGAGGCGGGCTACGTCCATTCCGGCGTCGACCAGGTGTTTGATCTGGTCGTACGAGTCGGTGGCGGGTCCAAGGGTGCAGACGATTTTGGCTCGGCGCATGGGACGAGCCTATGAGTTACCGGCTGGTAGAGAATTGGCCGGGCGTGACCACGCAACAGACTTTCCGTGAAGCGTTATTGACAACTGTTGAATGGTGCGCCGGGGCGCTCCGATGAGCATCCCGGGAATTCGGTCCGATATTCGAAACCGGTTCGTGCAAGCGTTTTACAGCTGCGGCGGCACCATGGTGAAGCGGGCGTTGATCTGGGCGTGGACGCGTTGGCGCTGGGGTTCGAGGTCGAGGGGGGCCGGGGTGTCCTCGGGGGCGCCGGCGAAGGCCGCGGAGCGCATGCGCCCGGGGGCCTGGGGGTAGGCCGGCGGGGCGCTCTCGGCGCCGATGTCGGCGAGTTCGACGAGGGCGGAGAGGCTGGTGCCGAGGGCCTCGGCGTATTCGCGGGCCCGCTGGACGGCTTCCCGTACGGCCTTCTTGCGGGCTTCGCGGTGGGCGGGTGAGTCGGGGCGCAGGGCCCACCAGGGGCCGTCGACGCGGGTGAGGTCGAGGTCGGCGAGGCGGGTGGTGAGTTCGCCGAGGGCGGTGAAGTCGGTGAGTTCGGCGGTGACGCGGACGCTGCCGTGGTAGGTGCGGACGCGTTCGCCGCGGCCGTGTTTGGTGAGTTCGGGGGTGATGGAGAAGGCGCCGGTCTCCAGGCGTTCGACGGCGTCGCCGTAGGACTTGACGAGGTCGAGGACGCCGGTGTTGCGGCGGGTGAGGTCGTCGAGGGCGGAGCGGCGGTCGCGTCCGCGGGCGGCGACGGTGATGCCGATGCGGGCGATCTCGGGGTCGACTTCGAGGCGGGCCTCGCCCCGGACGGCGATGCGGGGGGCTTCGGGCGTGCCGTAGGGGACGGCGGGCGGGGTGGCGTCTGGGGTGGCCGCGGTCATACGCCCCACTCTGTCATGTCTGGGCTGGTTGGCTGCCGTGGATCCGGAAGGCCGAGTCACCAGATCGCAACCTGGCGGGTCTGTTGCGGGCCGTCGTGGACGGGTCAGAATCTACGCGCGTTATCTACGCGCGTCGTTCACAGATTCCGCGAGGAGCCAGACATGCCGTTGAACCGCCGGAAGTTCCTGGAGAAGTCCGCCGTGACCGGGGCGGGGGTGGCGCTGGCCTCGGCGGTCGCAGCGCCGGGTGCGCAGGCGGCCGAGGCGAAGCGGGGTGCCAAGCGGTACGCGTTCACCGTGATGGGCACGACGGACCTGCACGGCAACGTCTTCAACTGGGACTACTTCACGGACAAGGAGTTCGACGACAAGGACCACAACGACGTGGGCCTGGCGAAGGTCTCCACGCTCGTCGAGCGGGTCCGTGCGGAGAAGGGCCGCCGCAACACGCTGCTGATCGACGCGGGCGACACCATCCAGGGCACCCAGCTGTCGTACTACTACGCCAAGGTCGACCCGATCACCGCCGAGGGCGGCCCGGTGCACCCGATGGCGCAGGCGATGAACGCCATGGACTACGACGCTGCGGCGCTCGGCAACCACGAGTTCAACTACGGCATCCCGGTGCTGCGGAAGTTCGAGCAGCAGTGCCGTTTCCCGCTGCTGGGCGCGAACGCGCTGGACGCGAAGACGCTGCGGCCGGCGTTCGCGCCGTACAGCATGCACCGGCTGCGCACCCCGCACGGGCGGGATGTGAAGGTGGCGGTGCTGGGGCTGACCAACCCGGGCATCGCGATCTGGGACAAGGCGAACGTGCAGGGCAAGATGACGTTCCCGGGTCTGGAGGAGCAGGCGGCGAAGTGGGTGCCGAAGCTGCGCTCGATGGGTGCGGACGTCGTCATCGTGTCGGCGCACAGCGGCTCGTCGGGCACGTCGTCCTACGGTGACCAGCTGCCCTACATCGAGAACGCGGCCGGTCTGGTGGCCGAGCAGGTGCCGGGCATCGACGCGATCCTGGTGGGGCACGCGCACACCGAGATCCCCGAGTACTTCGTCACGAACAAGAAGACCGGCAAGCAGGTGGTGCTGTCGGAGCCGCTGAAGTGGGGCCAGCGGCTGACGCTGTTCGACTTCGAGCTGGTCTGGGAGAAGGGCTGCTGGAAGGTCGAGAAGGTGGGCGCGAAGGTCCTCAACTCCAACACGGTGGAGGAGGACCCGAAGATCACGAAGCTGCTCGTCGACGAGCACGAGAAGGTCGTGGCGTACGTCAACCAGGTCATCGGCACCAACGCGGCGGAGATGACGTCGGCACAGGCGCCGTACAAGGACGTGCCGATCATCGATCTGATCAACCACATCCAGGCGGACACGGTGAAGCGGGCGCTGGCGGGCACGGAGTACGCCGCCCTGCCGGTGCTGTCGCAGGCTGCGTGTTTCTCGCGCAGCGCCCGGATCCCGGCGGGTGAGGTGACGATCCGGGACGTGGCCGGTCTGTACGTCTTCGAGAACACGCTGGAGGCGCGTCTGATGACGGGCGCGCAGATGAAGGCGTACCTGGAGTTCTCGGCGAACTACTACGTGCAGACGCCGGCCGGGGCGCCGGTGGACCCGGCGAAGCTGACGAACGCGAACGGCACGCCGGACTACAACTACGACGTGGTGAGCGGTCTGACGTACGAGATCGACATCGCGAAGCCGGCCGGGTCGCGGGTGACGAACGTGCGGTTCGGGGGGCAGCCGCTGGCGGACGACGCGAAGTTCGTGTTCGCGGTGAACAACTACCGGGCCAACGGCGGCGGGAACTTCCCGCATGTCGCCGCGGCTCAGGTGCTGTGGTCGAACTCGGAGGAGATCCGCAACACCATGATCGCCTGGGTGAAGGCGAAGGGTTCGATCGATCCGGCCGAGTTCGCCGCGGTGGACTGGAAGCTCACGCGTGAGGGCACGCCCGTCTTCTGAGTCGCGTCCTTCGTCACCTTCGGTCGTCGGCCAGCGGGGTCAGCACCGGTGCCTCGCGGGGCGGCGGGACGTGGGCCCGCTGGGTGAGGCCGAAGGTGGTGAAGGCGGTGCGGGCGGGGAGTGCGTAGGCCTCCCGGCCCGTCAGTGAGTTGAGGACGATCGCGCTGCGCCAGGCGGCCAGTCCGAGGTCGGGGGCGCCGACGCCGTGGGTGTGGGTCTCGGCGTTCTGGACGTGGACGGTGCCGGTGACGGACGGGTCGAGGACGAGCCGGTACTCCTCGTCGACGCGTGGCCGTTCCCGGTTGTCGCGGCGCATGTAGGGGTCGAGTCCGGCGAGGATCCGGTCGAGGGGGCGTTCCCGGTAGCCGGTGGCGAGGACGACGGCGTCGGTGGTGAGGCGGGAGCGGCTGTCCTGCCGGCCGTGTTCCAGGTGCAGTTCCACCTTGGTCGTGGCGACGCGGCCGGCGGTGCGGACGCGGACGCCGGGGGTGAGGACGGCGTCGGGCCAGCCGCCGTGCAGGGTGCGGCGGTAGAGCTCGTCGTGGATGGCGGCGACTGTGGCGGCGTCGATGCCCTTGTGCAGTTGCCACTGGCTTTCGACCAGCCGGTCGCGGGTGGATTCGGGCAGGGCGTGGAAGTAGCGGGTGTGGTCGGGGGTGAAGTGTTCCAGGCCGAGCTTGGAGTACTCCATGGGGGCGAAGGCCTCGGTGCGGCCCAGCCAGTGCAGTTTCTCGTTTCCGGCCGGCCGGTGGCGGAGCAGGTCGAGGAAGACCTCGGCGCCTGACTGTCCGATGCCCACGACGGTGACGTGCTCGGCGGCGAGCAGGGCGGCGCGGTGGTCGAGGTAGTCGGCGGCGTGCACGACGGGCACGCCGGGGGCTTCGACGAGGGGTTTGAGCGGGTCGGGGACGTAGGGCTCGGTGCCGATGCCGAGGACGACGTTGCGTGTGTAGGTCCGGCCGAGGGCTTCGGCTTCTCCGTCGGCGTCGAGGTGGGTGAAGTCGACCTCGAAGAGGTCGCGTTCGGGGTTCCAGCGGACGGCGTCGACCTGGTGGCCGAAGTGGAGGCCGGGGAGGTTCTCGCTGACCCAGCGGCAGTAGGCGTCGTACTCGGCGCGCTGGATGTGGAAGTGCTCGGTGAAGTAGAAGGGGAAGAGCCGCTCGCGGGACCTGAGGTAGTTGAGGAAGGTCCAGGGGCTGGTGGGGTCGGCGAGGGTGACCAGGTCGGCGAGGAAGGGGACCTGGAGGGTGGCGCCGTCGATGAGCAGGCCGGAGTGCCAGCGGAAGGCGGGGCGCTGTTCGTAGAAGACGGTGTCGAGGTCGTCGAGGGGGTGGGCGAGCGCGGCGAGGGAGAGGTTGGCGGGGCCGATTCCGATGCCGACGAGGTCGTGGGGGGCGTCGGGGCCGGGGGTGGGGGCGGGGTTCATCGGGGGGTGTGTCCTTCCACGAGGGTGGCTCGGCTCGCTGCCGCGAGGTGCAGCAGGGCGGCCAGGTCGTCGGGCCCGGTGGCGGGGTTGAGGAGGGTGGCCTTGAGCCAGAGCCGGCCGTCGAGGCGGGCCCGGCCGAGGACGGCGCGGCCGGTGGTGAGCAGGGCGCGGCGTACGGCGGCGACGGTGGTGTCGGTGGCGCCCGCGGGCCGGAACAGCACGGTGCTGATGGCGGGCGGGGTGTGCAGTTCGAAGCGGGGGTCCTGGTCGACGAGGGTGGCGAACGCTCGGGCGTGGGCGCAGACCTGGTCGACGAGTGCGCCGAGCCCGTGGCGGCCGAGGGTTTTGAGGGTGACGGCGAGTTTGAGGACGTCGGGGCGGCGGGTGGTGCGCAGGGACCGGCCGAGCAGGTCGGGCAGTCCGGCTTCGGTGTCGTCGGTGGCGTTGAGGTAGTCGGCGCGTTGGTCCAGGGCGGTGAGGTCGTGGGCGTCCCGGACGGCGAGGAGGCCTGCGGCGACCGGCTGCCAGCCGAGTTTGTGCAGGTCGAGGGTGACGGTGTGGGCGGCGTCGAGGCCGGTGAGCCGGGTGCGGTGCCGGTCGCTGAAGAGGAGGCCTCCGCCGTAGGCGGCGTCGATGTGCAGCCGGGTGCCGTGGGCCGCGCAGCGGGCGGCGATGTCGGGCAGTGGGTCGATGAGTCCGGCGTCGGTGGTGCCGGCGGTGGCGGCGACGAGCAGCGGGCCGGGCAGGGTGGTCAGGGTGTCGTCGAGGGCGTGGGGGTCGAGTGTCCCGCGCGGGGCGGGCAGGACGACGGGGTCGGGCAGTCCGAGCAGCCAGGCGGCGCGGGGCAGTGAGTGGTGGGCGTTGGCGCCGCAGACGAGCCGGAGGGATCGGCCGTGGGTCTCGCGGGCGAGGAGCAGGGCGAGTTGGTTGGATTCGGTGCCGCCGGTGGTGATGAGGGAGTCGGCGGTGCCGGGTGCGGTGGGTCCGTAGATCTCCCGGGCCAGTGCCGCGGTGGTCAGCCGCTCCAGTTCCGACGCCCCGGGGGCCTGGTCCCAGGAGTCGAGGGAGGGGTTGAGGGCCGAGGCCGCGAGGTCGGCCGCCGCGGCGACGGCGAGCGGGGGGCAGTGGAGGTGGGCGGCGCACAGGGGGTGGGCCGGGTCGGCTGCGGTCTCGGCGAAGGCGTGGACGAGGGTGTGGACGGCGTGCGGGTCGCCCTGTTCGGGGAGGATCTCGCCCACCGCCTGACGGGTGCGGGCGGCGACCGCCTCCGGTCCGCCGGCGGGGAGCGGTCCGCTTCGCGCCCGGGCGCCGCTGGCCAGCGCGTCGAGGACGGTGTCGAGCAGCGGCCGCAGGGCGTGGGGGCCTTCGGGTCCTGAGGCGAGGGGCGGGTTGCTCATGGGGCTGTCCTCCGGGGCGCGGGGCGACGCGCCCGAAGAGCCCAACGATCGAACCCGGGTGGAGGTACCTCCGTGGCGGAAAACCGGCCGGTGCCGCGGCCTCGGGGCTGCCGCGGAGGCGCCTGTGTGGTTCTCGGGCCAGGCTGCGGGGGGGGGCGCCGGGTTGCCGTTGACCTCCCGGACCTTGCTGATGATCCGGTGTGGTGCGGTGCGGGGGTGGCGGCGAGGGCGTTCCGGCGCGTGCCGCCGGGCCTTGGGGGGCCGTCCGGCCGGGCCGGTTCGGTGCAGCCTGGACAGCGACCGGGGGGGCGTGGATCGCGGTGTCCTTGCCCGGCGTCGCTGACCGTTCCGGATCCGGCGGGGTGAGGCGGTGGCGGTGCCTTCGTACGCCGCCGTGGACGGGCTCGTTCGGCGACGGGGGCGAAGCCGTCCTCGGGGACCCGGGCATGGCCGTCCCCGTGACGGGCTCAGTCGACGACCGCGGCGATGCCGACCTCGGGACGGGCATGGCCGTCCCCGTGACGGGCTCGTTCCACGACGGCGGCGGTGCCGTCCTGGTGGGCCGGGCGTGGACCGCGCGTCGGCGAAGGCCCCGCGGTCGGTGTCGCCGACGCGATCCGCATGGCCCGCCGAGAGGCGTGGGTGGCGAAGGCGCCCCTCCGCGCACCGGGTTCGGCCGCCCTGCCCGAAGGGTTGAGCACCGTGGGAAGGCTCACCGTGATCGCTGTGGTGGAGCTGCCGGCCGACGGGCACGGGCCGCCGTCGACAGGCCGAGGTGTGCTCGCCGCCCGCCTGGACGTACAGGACCAGCGGGGTGGCGCCCTGGGGGAGGGCCGGTCGCCGTACCGTCTCGGCTCGGGCGGACAGGAGGGCCGTTGCGGGGCGCGGGGTCGGTGCCCGCGCGGGCCGGCCCGGCGGTGACGAGGCGTTCGAGCAGGGCGCGGTCGGCCGATGTCGCCGGTGGCGCGCGGGCGGTCGGTCCGCCGCATCGGCGGAAGGGACCGGCCGCCCTCGCGGCTCCTACGGCGGCGGTCTCAGTTCTCCCCGATCCCCTGGACCCGCAACGCCCGTGCCAGGTCGTCCAGTTGGTCGACCAGTTTGCGGCGCAGCGCGGGGGTGGGGTCGGCGTCGCGCAGACATGCCTCGCCGAGGCGGAGGGTGTCGGTGTCGACGGCGTGCGTGGGGAAGGCGTCGCGGCCGACGGCCACGGCGATGGCGGGGCCGCGGCGTTCGGCGACGGCGACCGCGTCGGTGTAGTAGCGCTCGACGTACGGGCGTACCAGGTCGGCCTGTTCGGGCTGCCAGAAGCCGCGGGCGGTGGCGGTGAAGAGGTAGTTGGACAGGTCGTCGGAGCCGAACATGGCGTCCCAGGCGCGGGCCTTGGCCTTGGGGTCGGGCAGGGCGGCACGGCAGCGGGCGGCGCCCTCCTGGCCGGTGGCGCTCGGGTCGCGTTCCAGTTCGGCGGCGATGGCGGCCTCGTCGGTCGCGTCGAGGGCGGCGAGCCGGGCGAGCACGCGCCAGCGCAGCTCGGGGTCGAGCTCCGGGCCGCCGGGGACGGTGCCGTCGGCGAGCCAGGCGGCGATGGTGTCGGGGTGGGCGGCCACGTCGATGCGGTGGCGCACGGCGATCAGGCGCAGGCCGGGGTTGTCGCCGTCCTCGGTGCGGCGGATGAGGTCGCGGCACAGTTCGGAGAGGGTGGCGAGGGCGGCGGGCCGCTGCTCGGGCGTGAGGTAGCGGTCGGTGATGTGGGTGGAGGCGAAGGCGAGCACGCCGTGGACGATGGCGAGGTCCGTCTCCAGCGGCAGGTGGGTCCTGGCGGTCTCCAGGTAGGCGGTGGGGGCGAGTTCGCCGTCGCGGACGGCGTCGCGCAGGGCGTTCCAGACGACCGCGCGGGTGAGCGGTTCGGGCAGGCCGGACAGCTCCTTGCGGACGGTTTCGAAGGACTCGGGGTCGAAGCGGACCTTGGCGTAGCTGAGGTCGCCGTCGTTGAGGAGGAGCAGGGCCGGCCGCTTGCCGATGGGGTGGGCGTCGGTCTGCGGGAGGTCGAGGTGGAGGCGTTCGCGCAGGACGAGCTGGCCGCCGTCGTCGCCGAGGTCCCGGTCGTAGAGGCCGGCGGCGATGCGGTGCGGGCGGCTGCCGGCGCGGTCGACGGTGAGGGCGCAGGTGCCGTGCTCGCCGGGGGCGATGCGCGGGGTGAGGGTGTCGACGCCGGTGGTGCGCAGCCAGGCGTCGGCCCAGGCGTGGACGTCGCGGTCGGTGGCGCCGGCGAGGTTGTCGATGAAGTCGGCGAGGGTGGCGTTGGCGAACTTGTGCCGGGCGAAGTGGGCGTTGATGCCGGCGAGGAAGTCTTTCTCGCCGAGCCAGGCGACCAGTTGGCGCAGTGCGCTGGCGCCCTTGGCGTAGGAGATGCCGTCGAAGTTGAGCAGTGCGGAGGCGGTGTCGTCGACGGCCTCGGGGGCGACGGGGTGGGTGGAGGGGCGCTGGTCGGCGTCGTAGCCCCAGGACTTGCGGGTGACGCCGAAGTCGGTCCAGGTGTCGGTGAACCGGGTGGCTTCGGTGAGGGTCTGGTAGCCCATGTACTCGGCGAAGGACTCGTTCAGCCAGATGTCGTCCCACCACTTGAGGGTGACGAGGTCGCCGAACCACATGTGGGCCATCTCGTGGGCGATGACCATGGCGCGGGTCTGGCGTTCGGTGTCGGTGACGGCGGAGCGGTAGACGAACTCGTCGCGGAAGGTGACCAGGCCGGGGTTCTCCATGGCGCCGGCGTTGAACTCGGGGACGAAGGCCTGGTCGTAGGAGTCGAACGGGTAGGGCTCGTCGAACTTCTCGTGGTAGCGGTCGAAGCAGGCGCGCGTGATGTCGAGGAGTTCGTCGCAGTCGGCGTCCAGGTAGGGGGCCAGGGAGCGGCGGCAGTGCAGTCCGAAGGGCAGGCCTCGGTGCTCGGTGCGCACGGAGTGCCAGGGGCCGGCGGCGAGGGCGACCAGGTAGGTGGAGATGCGCGGTGTGGGGGCCGCGTTCCATACGCCGTCGGCCAGTTCGGTGATGCCGTTGGCGAGGACGGTCCAGCCCTCGGGGGCGCGGACGGACAGTTCGAAGACGGCCTTCAGGTCGGGCTGGTCGAAGGCGGCGAAGACCCGCTGGACGTCCTCCATGAACAGCTGGGTGTAGACGTAGGTCTCGCCGTCGGTGGGGTCGGTGAAGCGGTGCATGCCCTCACCGGTGCGGGAGTAGCGCATGCGGGCGTCCACGCGCAGTTCGTGCTCGCCGGCGGTCAGGTGCGGCAGGGCGAGCCGGTTGCCGTCCAGGGCCTCGGGGTCCAGGGGGTGTCCGTCGAGGGTGACGGAGCGCAGCTCGGCGGGCTTGAGCTCGACGAAGGTGTCCCCGTCCACGCGGGCAGCGAACCTGATCAGGGTGCGGGAGTCGAAGGTCTCGTCTCCGCCGGTCAGATCGAGTTCGATGGTGTAGCGGTGGACGTCGAGGAGCTCTGCTCGGGTCTGCGCTTCGTCGCGCGTCAGTACGGACATGCGAGACATGCTGCCTGATGGTGTCGGCAAGGCACAGAGGCGGATCGGTACGTGCCCAATGTCCGTTCTAGGTGCGGTCCTTTTCGAGCTCCCCGGCGTGCGCCCCCATGGGTCGCTGGGTGGGTACGCGCGCGTCGGGATGGGGCAGTGCGGGGCGCGGGGGGTGTGCGGCGGCCTCGGTGTGCTCCCGCACGAGGGCGCGCAGACGGTGTGCCTCGCGCTCCAGGGCGAGGTGGCGCCGGTGGGTGTCGAAGAGGTAGCGGACCTTGGTGCGCAGGGCCCAGGGGTCGACGGGCTTCAGCACGAGGTCGGCGACGCCGAGTTCGAAGGCGGTGGTGGTCAGTTCGTGGTCGGCGCCGAAGCCGGTGAGCAGGATCACGGGGATGTGCTGGGTCTGTTCGACGCGCCGCATGTAGCGCACGACCTCCAGCCCGCCGACGCCCGGCATGCGCACGTCGAGCAGGAGCAGGCCGACTTGGCCGCGCAGCACCTGTTTGAGTGCCTCGTCGCCGCTGGTGGCCCGGCTCAGCTGGTAGCCCAGTGGGGCCAGGGCGCTTTCCAGCGCGTACAGCGTGTCCTCATGGTCGTCGACGATGAGGATCCTGGTATCCGACGGCATGACCCGACGCCCCTCCCCTTGTGGAGGACCAGAGTAGTCCGGGACGCTGACGCGCAGTGCTCGTCAGCTGACATGCTGTGCTCGGTGCAGCATGCCTCCGGCGGGTGGCCGTGTCACTCCCCCGGGGCGTGAGGGGTCAGGTGGAGCCGTTGAGCGCCTCGTCGGCGATGCGCTCGTGGTGGCGGATGACCTCACCCACGATGAAGTTCAGGAACTTCTCGGCGAAGGCCGGGTCCAGCTTGGCGTTCTCGGCGAGGGCGCGCAGCCGGGCGATCTGGCGGGCTTCCCGGGCCGGGTCGGCGGGCGGCAGCTGGTGCTCGGCTTTGAGGTGGCCGACCTGCTGCGTGCACTTGAAGCGCTCGGCGAGCATGTGGACGACGGCCGCGTCGATGTTGTCGATGCTGTCGCGCAGGCGGGCGAGCTCGGCGCGGACGGCGGGGTCGACGTCGTGGGAGCCGGTGTTGCTGGTGGTCATGGGGCGTCAGCCTACGGGGATCACGCCGGGTGGCCGCCGGCCGTCTCATCCTTCGGCGGTGAGAGGCGCTTGTGGAAGTGGATGTCCTCGTGGCCGCCGGGGACGCCCTGGATGCGGGCCCGTTCGCGGAAGCCGAGCCTCGGGTAGAAGCGGGGTGCCTGGAAGCTGTACGTGGAGACGATCATGTCGGTGCAGCCGCGCCGGGCGGCCTCCGCCTCCGCCGCGCGCATGAGCCGGCCGCCCCAGCCGCAGTGCCGCTGGTCCTCGCGGACCCAGAGCATGTCCACGGAGCACAGGGTGCCCCAGGTCCAGGCGGTGAGCCCGCCGACCAGGTCGCCGGCCTCGTCGGTGACGCGGACGGAGAGGGGCTCGGTGACGGCCCCGTCGGCGGCGGCGGTGTTGAAGGCGGTCAGTTCCTCGTCGAGCCGTTTGTCGAGGTCGTCGTCCGCGCCGCCCACCCGGAGCGATGCGGCGACGGGGTGCTGTTCGCTGGTCACGGCCCGGATTCTGCCGTCGGGTGCCGGTCGGTGACGACCGGTTTTCGCCGGGCCGGCGCCCGTCCGGGTGGGGATGCGTCCTCGTACAGTGGAAGCCACGGGGGTTCCGGGCGTCTTGGGGGTGAGGCGTGGCGAACGACGGGCCGGTCGAGCACGGCTACCCGCACCTGGAGACGGTGCGGGCCGCGATCACGGCGTTGTACAGGCGGCTGTCGTACGACACCGTCCAGACGTTCGCGACCAGCGTGGTCCCCGCCGGCGTGGCGTTCTGCGACACCGACGACCTGTATCTGGGGGCGCAGCGCGTGGCGGGGGAGCTGGTGCGGCACTTCCGGCTGCCGGATGCCCGGCTGATCGTGAGCTTCCGGGAGATGCGGCACGCGGCGAACGTGGAGCTCGCGGCCGGGCCGGAGTACTTCGTGGAGCTGAACGACCGGTTCCGCACGCATCGGCGGGACATCGGGGCGGCCTTGGCGCACGAGGTGACGCATGTGTATCTGCACCGGCTGGACCTGTCCTTCCCGGGTGTGCGGGACAACGAGGTCCTGACGGACACGGTGACGACGTACCTGGGCGCGGGGTGGCTGCTGCTGGACGCGTTCCGGGAGGACGGGGCGTCGTCGCAGAAGCTGGGGTATCTCACGCCGGAGGAGTTCGGGTACGTGCTGGCCAAGCGGGCGCTGGTCTTCGGGGAGGACCCGTCGGTGTGGTTCACCAGCGCGCAGGCGTACACCGCGTATGTGAAGGGCAGGGAGCTGGCCCGCCGGGACGGGCAGGAGCCGCCGTTGACGGCGGCGGGGTGGGCGGGGCGGCGCCGGTACGCCCGGGACCGGCGGCACGCGCCGGCGGACCCGCCCGCGCCGGGGGTGCGGTACGCGTTCTCGCCCGACGGGGGCGGGCGGTTGCGGGTGTCGTTTCCCTGTCCCACGTGTCATCAGCGGATCAGGGTGCCGGTGCGGGGGCGGGTCAGGGCGCGGTGCGCGCTGTGCCGGAGCGTTCTGGAGTGCGACACGTGAGCAGAGCTCCGCATGGGCCGTCAGGACGTCGACGCGGCGTGGTGCAGACACGGGCCGGGCGGGACGGCGTCGTGCCCCGCCGACCGGGGCGACGGGAGCCGGCGGCCGAATCGCCGCACTAGGTGCCGTACACCGGTCCGGGTTCGGCCGCCTCGGCCAGCAGTTTCCGTGCCCGCTCCCCCGCCTCGGCCGGGCTCCACCGGCCGCCCCTGTCGGCGCTCGGTCCGGGCCTCCAGCCCTCCATGACGGTGATCCGGCCGCCCGCCGCCTCGAAAACCCGGCCCGTCACCCCGGCGCTCGCGGCCGAGCCCAGCCAGACGACCAGCGGCGAGACGTTCTCCGGGGCCATCGCGTCGAAGCCGGAGCCGGGGGCGGCCATGGTGTCCGCGAAGGCGCGCTCCGTCATCCGGGTGCGTGCGGCGGGGGCGATGGCGTTGACCTGGACGCCGTAGCGGCGCAGTTCGGCGGCCGCGACCAGGGTCAGGGCTAGGATGCCGGCCTTGGCGGCGCTGTAGTTGCCCTGCCCGAGCGAGCCCAGCAGCCCGGCTCCGCTGCTGGTGTTGACGATGCGGGCCTCGGGCCGGCGGCCGGACCTGGCCTCGGAACGCCAGTGGGCGGCCGCGTGCCGCAGGGGCAGGAAGTGGCCCTTGAGGTGGACGCGTACGACGGCGTCGAAGTCGTCCTCGTCGAGGTTGACCAGCATCCGGTCGCGCAGGAAGCCCGCGTTGTTGACGAGGGTGTCGAGCCGGCCGTACGTCTCCAGGGCCGTGCGGATCAGCGAGGCGGCGCCCTCGGCCGTGGCGATGTCGCCGCCGTGGGCCACCGCCTCGCCGCCCGCCGCGCGGATCTCCCGCACGACCCGGGCGGCGGGGCCGTCGGGCTCGGGCGTGCCGTCGAGGCCCACCCCGAGGTCGTTGACGACGAGTCGTGCCCCCTCGGCCGCGAACGCGAGCGCGTGGGCCCGGCCGAGGCCCCGCCCCGCGCCCGTGACGACGACGACCCGGCCCGCGCAGAGTCCGCTCATGTCAGTTCTCCTCGTTCGCGACGGGCGGGTGGTGGGCGGTGGCCGCGTCCAGGAACGCCGGGCGCTCCCCGCCGCCGTGCACCAGCAGGCTCGCCCCGCTGATGTACGCGGCGGCGCCGGACGCCAGGAACACCGCCGCGCTGCCCACGTCGGACGGCTCGGCGAGACGGCCCAGCGGGACCGTGCGGGCGACGGCGGCGACGCCGTCCCGGTCGCCGTAGTGCAGGTGGGACCGCTCGGTGCGGACCATGCCCACGACGAGGGTGTTGACCCGGACGCCGGGCGCCCATTCCACGGCCATCGAGCGGGCGAGGCTCTCCAGGCCGGCCTTGGCGGCGCCGTAGGCGGCGGTCCCGGGCGAGGGGCGGGTCCCGCTGACGCTGCCGATCATGACGATGGAGCCCCTGGCGCGCCGCAGCAGGTCGTACGCGGCGAGGGAGACGGTCAGCGGTGCGAGCAGGTTGAGCTCGACCACGCGCGCGTGCCGGTCCGGCCCGGCCTCGGTGAGCAGCCGGTGGGGTGCGCCGCCCGCGTTGTTGACGAGGACGTCCAGCCGGGGCAGACCGGCGAACAGGCGTCCCACGGCGTCGGCGTCCCGGACGTCCAGCGGCACGAACTCGGTGCCGGGGAGCGGGACTCGGGGCGGCCGGCGGGCGCAGACCACGACCTCGGCGCCCGCCTGCGCGAAGGCACGCGCGATACCGGCGCCGACGCCCCGGGTCCCGCCCGTGACGACGGCGACCTTCCCGTCCAGCTCCATGCGCTGCTACCTTTCCACCTAACAAACGTTTGGTGGAAAGGTAGCTGATGCGGCCATGGGTGTCTCCACCTCGCGCGCGGAAAAGGGCGTCGCCGTCATCACGGTCGGCTTCCCACCGGTGAACGCCCTGCCGGTGGCGGGCTGGTTCGCCCTGGCCGACGCGGTCCGGGCGGCCGGACGTGACGCCGAGGTCCGGTGCGTGGTGCTGGCCGCCGAGGGGCGCGGTTTCAACGCGGGCGTGGACATCAAGGAGTTGCGGGCGGACGACCCCGAGCACAGTGCGCTGCGCGGTGTGAACAGCGGCTGCGCCGAGGCGTTCGCGGCGGTCTACGAGTGCGAGGTGCCGGTCGTGGCGGCGGTGCAGGGCTTCTGCCTGGGCGGCGGCATCGGCCTGGTGGGGAACGCGGACGCGGTCGTGGCGAGCGAGGACGCGGTGTTCGGGCTGCCCGAGCTGGACCGCGGCGCCCTCGGCGCGGCCACCCACCTGGCCCGGCTCGTCCCCCAGCATCTGATGCGGACGCTGTACTACACGGCGCGCACGGTGAGCGCGGCCGAGCTGCACGCGCACGGGTCGGTGTGGCGGGTGGTGCCGCGCGACGCCCTGCGGGCCGCGGCCCTGGAGCTGGCCCGGGAGATCGCCGCCAAGGACGGCCGGCTGCTCCGCCTGGCCAAGGCGGCGCTCAACGGCATCGACCCCGTGGACGTGCGCCGCAGCTACCGCTTCGAGCAGGGCTTCACCTTCGAGGCAGGTCTCAGCGGGGTGGGCGCGCGGGTGCGCGGCACTTTCGGCCACGCGGGGCAGGAGGGAGCGCGATGAGGGACAAGACCATGTCGGCGGACGAGGCCGTGTCCCGGCTGGCCAGCGGCATGACCCTCGGCATCGGCGGCTGGGGCTCGCGCCGCAAGCCGATGGCCCTGGTGAGAGCGCTGCTCAGGTCGCGGATCACCGACCTGACGGTCGTGACGTACGGCGGGCCGGACGTGGGCATGCTGGCCGCGGCCGGGCGGATCCGGCATCTGGTGACGGCCTTCGTCACGCTCGACTCGATCCCCCTGGAGCCGCACTACCGGGCGGCCCGTGAGCGGGGCGCCTTCACGCTGACGGAGATCGACGAGGCGATGTTCCTGTGGGGCCTGCGCGCGGCGGCGAACCGGCTCCCGTTCCTGCCGGTGCGGGCCGGGTTCGGCTCTGACGTGATGCGGGTCAACCCCGCTCTGCGGACGGTCACTTCGCCCTATGAGGACGGGGAGACGTTCGTCGCCGTGCCCGCCCTGCGGCTGGACGCGGCCCTGGTGCACATCAACCGCGCGGACCGCTCGGGCAACGGGCAGTACCTGGGCCCCGACCCGTACTTCGACGACCTGTTCTGCGCGGCGGCCGACACGGCGTACGTGAGCTGCGAGCGGATCGTCGACACGGCCGAGCTGACGAAGGAGGGCCCGCCGCAGACCCTGCTGATCAAGCGGCACACCGTCACCGGGGTCGTCGAGTCCCCGCACGGGGCGCACTTCACCTCCTGCGCGCCCGACTACGGCCGGGACGAGGCCTTCCAGCAGCGGTACGCGACCACGCCCTGGCCCGATTTCGAGGCCGGGTTCCTCAGCGGGGACGAGCGGGCGTACCAGTCGGCCGTCAGGGAGGGGACATGACCGGCCCCACCCGCGCCGAGTACTGCGTGATCGCCTGCGCCGAGGCCTGGCGGGGTGCCGGAGAGGTGCTGGCGAGTCCCATGGGGCCGATCCCCTCGATCGGCGCGCGGCTGGCCCGGCTCACCTTCGCGCCGGACCTGCTGCTGACCGACGGCGAGGCGATGCTCGTCCGCCCGGACGGGACACCCGAGGGCTGGCTGCCGTACCGGGAGCATCTGGCCTGGGTCACCGGCGGGCGGCGGCACGTGATGATGGGCGCGAGCCAGATCGACCGGTTCGGCAACCAGAACATCTCGTGCGTCGGCGACTGGGAGCGGCCGAGGAAGCAGCTGCTCGGGGTGCGCGGTGCGCCGGTCAACACGCTGAACAATCCGACCAGTTACTGGATCCCGAGGCACTCCCGGCGGGTCTTCGTCGAGCGGGTCGACATGGTCTGCGGTGTCGGCTACGACCGTGCGGCCGGGGCGCGGTACCACCGGATCCCGCGGGTCGTCTCGGACCTGGGCGTCTTCGACTTCGCCACCCCGGACCGCTCGATGCGGCTGGCCTCGCTGCACCCCGGCGTCACGGTCGAGCAGGTCAGCGAGGCCACGGGCTTCGAGCTGACCGTGCCGGACGAGGTGCCGCCGACCAGGGAGCCGACCGGTGAGGAGCTGCGGCTGATCCGCGAGGTCGTCGACACGCGCGGGGCGCGGACGAGGGAGGTGGCCGCGTGAGGGAGGGGCCGCGCGAGGGGCCGCCGCACGAGGCGAGGCGCCGCAAGCGGAAAGCCGCCGCGCGGGAAGGAGCCGTCTGATGAGTCGCCGCATGAGAAGGGTCGCCGCATGAAGGGGACGGCGCTCACCCGGCTGACCGGCGTCCGTCATCCGCTCGTGCAGACCGGAATGGGCTGGGTGGCCGGACCCCGGCTGGTCTCCGCCACGGCGAACGCGGGCGCCCTCGGCATCCTGGCCTCCGCCACGATGACGCCCGCCCGGCTGCGCGCGGCCGTCCGGGAGGTGAAGGCCCGGACCGACGCGCCGTTCGGGGTGAATCTGCGCGCCGACGCGGCCGACGCGGGCGACCGGGTGCGGATCCTGATCGAGGAGGGCGTCCGGGTCGCCTCCTTCGCCCTCGCCCCCTCCCGGGAGCTGATCGGCGAGCTCAAACAGGCCGGGGTGGTGGTGATGCCGACCGTGGGGGCGCGGCGGCATGCCGAGAAGGTCCAGGCGTGGGGCGCGGACGCGGTGCTCGTGCAGGGCGCGGAGGGCGGCGGGCACACCGGCGAGGTGACCACGACCGTGCTGCTGCCCCAGGTGGTGGACGCGGTCCGGATCCCGGTCGTCGCCGCGGGCGGCTTCTTCGACGGGCGCGGGCTGGCCGCCGCCCTGGCCTACGGGGCGGCGGGCGTGGCGATGGGCACGCGGTTCCTGCTGACCTCGGACTCGACCGTGCCGGACGCGGTGAAGGCGCGGTACCTCGCGGCGACCGTGAGGGACGTGACGGTGACCCGGGCGGTGGACGGCCTCCCGCACCGCATGCTGCGTACGGAACTGGTGGCCGCCCTGGAGGACGCCGGCCGGGCCCGGGCGCTGGTGCGGGCCGTGCGCGCGGCGGCCGGGTTCCGGAGACTGTCCGGGCTGACCCGGCGGCAGCTGGTCCGTGACGGGCTGGCGCTCAAGCGCGGCAGGGACCTGTCCTGGAGTCAGGTGCTGCTCGCGGCGAACACGCCGATGCTGCTGAAGTCGGCGATGGTGGACGGCCGTACGGATCTGGGGGTGATGGCGTCCGGGCAGGTCGCCGGGGTGATCGACGACCTGCCGTCGTGCGCGGAGCTGGTGGAGCGGATCATGGAGGAGGCCGACGAGACGCTGGCGCGGCTCACAGCCGTTCGATGATCGTCACATTGGCCTGGCCGCCGCCCTCGCACATGGTCTGGAGGCCGAACCGGTAACCGGTGCGCTCCAGTTCGTGCAGCAGGGTCGTCATGAGCCGGACGCCGGTCGCGCCCAGGGGGTGACCGAGGGCGATCGCGCCGCCGTTGACGTTGACCCGCTCCGGGTCGGCGCCGGTCTCCTTCAGCCAGGCCAGGACGACCGGCGCGAAGGCCTCGTTGATCTCGACGAGGTCGATGTCGTCGATGGTCAGGCCGGTCCTCTTCAGGGCGTGCGCGGTGGCCGGGATGGGGGCGGTGAGCATCCGGATCGGGTCCTCGCCGCGCACGGAGAGGTGGTGCACGCGCGCGCGGGGGGTGAGGCCGTGGTCGCGCACGGCCCGCTCGGAGGCCAGCAGCATCGCCGCCGCCCCGTCGGAGACCTGGGAGGAGCAGGCGGCGGTGACCGTGCCGCCGTCGAGGACGGGCCGGAGCCCGGCCATCTTCTCCAGGGAGGTGTCGCGGCGCGGCCCCTCGTCGGCGGTGACCTGCCCGTACGGGACGGTCTCGCGGGCGAAGCGGCCCTCGTCGGCCGCCCGTACCGCCCGCCGGTGGGAGCGCAGCGCGAACTCCTCCTGGGCCCGGCGGCTGATCCCCCACTTCGCGGCGATCATCTCGGCGCCGACGAACTGGTTGACCGGCTTGTCCCCGTACCGTGCCCGCCAGCCCGCGCTGCCCGCGAAGGGCCCCTGGGTCAGCCCGAGCGGCTCGGCGGCCTGCCGGGTGGCGAAGGCGATGGGGATCATCGACATGTTCTGCACCCCGCCGGCGACCACCAGGTCCTGGGTGCCGGACAGCACGGCCTGTGCGGCGAAGTGCACGGCCTGCTGCGAGGAGCCGCACTGCCGGTCGACGGTCACGCCCGGCACCTCCTCGGGCAGCCCGGCCGCCAGCCAGCAGGTCCGCGCGATGTCCCCGGCCTGCGGCCCCACCGCGTCCAGACAGCCGAGGACGACGTCCTCCACGGCGGCCGGGTCGATGGCCGAGCGCTCCATCAGCTCCCTGAGGACGTGCGCACCGAGGTCGGCGGGGTGGACCGCGCCGAGCCCTCCCCCGCGCCGCCCGACGGGCGTCCGCACCGCTTCGACGATGTAGGCCTCGGCCATGACAAGTCCTCCGCGCATCGGGGCTAGGGGCGTACGGCGATCCCGTCCAGCACCATCGACAGGTACTGCCGGGCGATCTCGTCCGGGCTGTGCTGTCCACCCGGCCGGTACCAGGACGCGGCGACCCACACCGTGTCGCGCACGAACCGGTAGGTGAGCCGGACGTCGAGGTCGGCCCGGAAGGCCCGTTCCGCGACGCCGCGTTCCAGCGTGGCGAGCCAGGCCTTCTCGAACCTGCGCTGCGACTCGGCGAGGAACGCGAACCGCTCCTGCGCCACGAGCTGCCTGCTCTCCTTCTGGTAGATCGCGACGGCGGCACGATGCCGGTCGATCTCCCGGAACGACTCGGTGACCAGGGCCTGGAGCGTCTCGCGCGGGCCGAGCCCGGCGGCCAGGACGGTGTCGTAGCCGTCCCACAGCTCGTCGAGGAAGGTCCGCAGGATCTCCTCCAGCATCGACTCCTTGGAGTCGAAGTGGTAGTAGAGGCTGCCGGCGAGCATCCCCGCGTGGTCCGCGATCTTGCGGACGGTGGTGGCGTTGTAGCCCTGTTCGGCGAAGACCTCGGCGGCGGTGCCGAGGAGTTCGGCGCGACGGTCGCGGGCGGCGGCGCCCGCGGTGGGCTCGGTGGCGGTCACCTGGGGATTCTTCTTCGTAGGAGGCACGGGTCCATTGTCGTCCTAGGGATGCCGGCTGCTGACGGACACCACTTCTCCGGTCATGTACGAGGAGTAGCCGGAGGCCAGGAAGACGATCACGTTGGCCACCTCCCAGGGTTCGGCGTGCCGCCCGTAGGCCTCGCGGGCGGTCAGCTCGGCGAGCAGCCCGGGCGTGGTCACCTTCACCAGGTGGGGGTGCAGGGCGAGGCTGGGCGCCACGGCGTTGACCCGCACCCCGTACGCGGCCGCCTCTACGGCCGCGCACCGGGTCAGCGCCATCACGCCCGCTTTGGCGGCGGCGTAGTGGGCCTGGCCGGCCTGGGCACGCCAGCCGACGACGGAGGCGTTGTTGACGATCACTCCGCCGCCGGTGCCCCTCATGTGCCGCAGGGCGGCCCGCATACAGCGGAACGTGCCGTTCAGCGTCACGTCCAGGACGCGGGACCACTGGTCGTCGGTCATGTCGACGAGCTCCGCCGTACCGCCGAGGCCGGCGTTGTTGACCACGACGTCGAGGCGCCCGTGCTCGGCCACGGCGGTGTCGAAGAGCGCGCGCACCTGCGCCTCGTCGGTGACGTCGCAGGGCACGGCGGCGACCGACTTCCCGCCGAACTCCGCGCTCAGCCGCGCCTGGTGCTCCGCGAGCCGCCGCGCGTGCGCGTCGCTGATCAGCACCCGCGCGCCCTCCTCAAGGAAGCGTCGCGCCGTGGCCCCGCCGATGCCCGCGCCGGCCGCCGCGGTGACGACGGCGGTCCGCCCTTCCAGCAGACCGTGACCCGGGACGTACGACGGGCTCTCGACGTCTGTCATGGGCTCACGCTAACCTACCAAACACTTGTTAGGGAAGGAGGGGCGGTCATGGAGCTGGCGTTCTCCCCCGCGGACGAGGAGTTCCGCGCCCAGGCCCGGGCGTGGCTGTGCGCGCACGTCCCGCGCGACGCCCTGCCCTCCCTGGAGACCGAGGAGGGCTTCGCCGCGCACCGCGCCTGGGAGGCGAGGCTGGCCGCGGACCGCTGGTCGGTCGTCCACTGGCCCTCGCGGTACGGCGGACGGGACGCGGGGCTTTTGCGGTGGCTGCTCTTCGAGGAGGAGTACTGGGCGGCGGGCGCACCGGGCCGCGTCGGCCAGAACGGCATCCAGCTGCTCGCCCCGACCCTCCTCGACCACGGCACCGAGGAGCAGCGGGCCCGGGTCCTGCCCCCGATGGCCACGGGCGAGGTCGTCTGGGCACAGGCCTGGTCGGAGCCCGAGGCCGGTTCCGATCTGGCGTCCCTGCGGGCGAAGGCCGTGCGCACGGACGGCGGCTGGCTGCTGAGCGGCCAGAAGACCTGGTCCTCGCGGGCCGCGTTCGCCGACCGCGCCTTCGGCCTGTTCCGCAGCGACCCGGACACCGCGAAGCCCCACCAGGGCCTGACCTACCTGATGTTCGGCCTGCGCGCCCCGGGTGTCACGGTCCGCCCGATCGCCCGCCTGGACGGCAAGCCGGCCTTCGCCGAGCTGTTCCTCGACGAGGTCTTCGTGCCCGACGAGGACGTGATCGGCGCCCCGGGGCAGGGCTGGCGCCTGGCGATGTCGACGGCGGGCAACGAACGAGGGCTGATGCTCCGCTCCCCCGGCCGCTATCTGGCCGCCGCGCGCCGGCTGGAGGAGCTGTGGCGGGAGCGGGGCGCTCCCGTCTCCCTGCGGGACCGGGTGGCCGACGCCCTGATCGGTGCCCGCGCCTACCAGCTCTTCACCTACGCGGCCGCCTCCCGCTCCCTGGAGGGCGAGAGCGTCGGCCCGGAGTCGAGCCTCAACAAGGTCTTCTGGTCCGAACTGGACCTCGCGCTGCACGAAACGGCCCTCGATCTGCTCGGCCCCGAGGGCGAGATGGCGGACACCGACTGGGCGGAACGCTATGTCTTCGCTCTCGCCGGTCCCCTCTACGCGGGCACGAACGAGATCCAGCGCGACATCATCGCCGAACGCCTGCTCGGGCTGCCGAAGGGGCGTCGCTGATGCGTCTTCTCCTCGACTCCGGGCAGCGGGACTTCGCCGCCTCGCTGGACGCCCTGCTGACGGCGGCGGACACCCCGGCGGTGATCCGGGACTGGAGCCGGGGTGAGCATACGAGCGGGCGCGCGCTGTGGTCGCGGGTGGCGCGGGCGGGCGTGTTCGCGCTGGCGGTGCCGGAGGCGTACGAGGGGCTGGGGCCCCGCCCCGTCGACCTGGCCGTCGCGTTCGTCGAGCTGGGGCGGCACGCGGTGCCCGGGCCGCTGGTCGAGACGGTCGCGGCGGCGGTGCTGCTGACCGGGGCCGGTCCGGGGACGGCCGAGCGGCTGCTGCCCGCGCTGGCGTCCGGGGAGACCATGGCGACGGTGGCCCCCGAGGGGGCGTACGCCCTGGACGGTGACGCGGCCGCCCTGCGCCTCGCCTGGGAGCGCGGCCGCGTCCGCCTCTCCCCCGGCCACGGCCCCGTCCGCCCCTCCCTCGACCCGGCCCGCCGCCTCACCCTCCTCGCCCCCGGCGGCGAAACCCTCGGCCCGCCCACGGAATTCGCCCTCACCTGGGCCCGGCTCGCCACCGCCGCCCAGGCCCTCGGCGTGGGCCTGGCACTCCTCGACACCACCGTCCGGCACGTCAGGCGGCGCACCCAGTTCGGTGTGCCCGTCGGCTCGTTCCAGGCGGTCAAGCACCGGCTGGCCGACGCGAGCACCGCCTTGGAGTTCGCACGGCCGCTGGTGTTCGGCGCCGCGCTGACCATGGAGCCCGCCGACGTCGCCGCCGCCAAGGCCGCCGCGTGCGAGGCGGCGTACACCACCGCCCGTACCGCGCTCCAGCTGCACGGGGCGATCGGCTACACCGCGGAGTACGGCCTGTCCCTGTGGCTGACCAAGGCCCGGGCCCTGCGCACCGCCTGGGGCGATCCCCAGGCCTGCCGGGCCCTGGTCGTCAGTGCCGGTGATCGCCGCTGGTGATCTCCCGGTACTCCTCCACCGTCGGCTTCTCGATCCGCGCGTCGGGCCCGAACATGGCCTTCGCCAGCCGGGCACGCAGCCGCTCGGAGCGCTTGATCCTGCGGCGCACGCCCCCGGCGTCGACCTCGCGCCCGGCCTCGTACGGCGGGTTCTGCTCATGCTGGGTGAGCGTGAACAGATCGGCCTGGGTGAGGGGCTCGTGCACCTCGACGTACTCGCCGGTCGGCAGCCGCTTGATCGTGCCGGTCTCCCTGCCGTGCAGGACCTTGGCGCGGTCCCGGCGTTGCAGGCCCATGCAGATCTTCTTCGTGACGACGAAGGCGGCGACCGGCAGCACGAACGCGCCGATCCGCACGAACCAGGTGATCGCGTTGATGGACAGATGCAGATGGGTGGCGACGATGTCGTTGCCGCCGCCGATCAGCAGCACCGCGTACAGGGTCAGCCAGGCCACGCCGAGCCCGGTGCGCACGGGAGCGTTGCGCGGCCGGTCCAGGATGTGGTGCTCGCGTTTGTCGCCGGTGATCCACGCCTCGATGAAGGGGTAGACGCCGAGCGCGAGCAGGATCAGCGGGAACAGCGAGAAGGGGATGAACACGCCGAGGACGAGGGTGTGCCCCCAGAGGTTGATCTCCCATCCCGGCATCACCCGGATCAGGCCCTCGGAGAAGCCGAGGTACCAGTCGGGCTGTGCGCCGGTGGTGACCAGGTCGGGGCGGTAGGGGCCGAAGGCCCACACGGGGTTGATCTGGGCGATCGCGCCCATCACCGTCAGGACGCCGAAGACGAGGAAGAAGAAGCCGCCGGCCTTGGCCATGTAGACCGGCAGGAAGGGCATCCCGACGACCGACCGCTCCTGGCGGCCGGGGCCGGGGAACTGGGTGTGCTTGTGGTAGAAGACCAGGATCAGATGGGCGGTCACCAGGCCCAGCATGATCCCCGGCAGCAGCAGGATGTGGACGGGGTACAGCCGCGAGATGATGTCCTCGCCCGGGAACTCCCCGCCGAACAGGAAGAACGACAGGTACGTCCCGACGATCGGGATCGACAGGATCGCGCCCTGCGCGAAGCGGATGCCGGTGCCGGACAGCAGGTCGTCGGGGAGGGAGTAGCCGGTCAGGCCGGTGATGATGCCGAGCATCAGCAGGGTCCAGCCGAAGAGCCAGTTCAGCTCGCGCGGCTTGCGGAAGGCGCCCGTGAAGAACACGCGCATCATGTGCACCAGCATGCCGGTGATGAAGACCAGCGCCGCCCAGTGGTGGATCTGCCGGATCAGCAGCCCGCCGCGCACGTCGAAGCTGATGTCCAGCGTGGACTCGAACGCCTTGCTCATCAGGACGCCGTTGAGCTCCGTGTAGGAACCGTTGTAGACGACCTCCTGCATGCTGGGCTCGAAGAACAGGGTGAGGTAGACGCCGGTGAGGATCAGCACGACGAAGCTGTAGAGGGTGACCTCGCCCAGCATGAAGGACCAGTGGTCCGGGAAGACCTTGCGCATGTTGGCCTTGGCCAGGGCGTAGAGCCCGAGCCGCCCGTCCGCCCAGTCGGCGAGCTTCTCGCCCGTGCCGGCCGGAGGCCTCCGGCCGGAGTCCGTCCCGTACACCCGTCGTGCGCCGTCGTCGCCCATACGTCGTCGCCTCCCCGTCGGATCCTTCCCAGCGTGGCACGGCGTCACGGCCGTGCAAACGGGGCGTGGGGAGGGTTGGGCCAAGGGGACCAGCGGCCGGATCAGCGGACGGCGTGATCCCGCACGATCCCCTGCGCCCGCGCGGCCACGAGCCACTTCGGGAACTCGCCCACCAGCCGGTCGTACAGCTCGGTGTCCGAGACCTTCCGGGGGTCCTCCCCCGCGTGGAAGAAGCCGGCGTTGTCGACGACCCGCTTGCCGGGCACGGCCAGCTCGTCCAGCTTGCGCAGGAAGTCGAACTGCTTGCTGCGCGGGTCGCCGAACCCGATGAACTGCCAGAACAACGGCAGCCTGGCCGCCTTGCACAGGTACCGCTCCACGGCGAGCTTGTTGATCGGCCCGCCGTCGGTCTGGAACACGACCAGGGCCGGTTCGGTCGCCCCGCTGTCGAGGTAGTGGTCGATGACGGCGTCCATCGCCAGGTGATAACTGGTCTTGCCCATGTGCCCGAGCCCGGCGACGATCCGCTCGACCTTTCCCCGGTGGTCGGCGAGCGCGATGTCGGTGACGGCGTCGACGTCGGTGGAGAAGAAGACCACGGGCACACTGCCGTCGTCGTCCAGCTGCGCCGACAGCCCGAGCACCCGGTCGGCCAGCGCCTGCACACTGCCGTCCTTGTAGTACGGCTTCATCGAGCCGGAGTAGTCGACCACGAGGTAGACCGCGGCGCGCAGGCCGTCGAGGCCGTGCTTGCGGAGCGAGACCCCCGCGCTCTTGTAGAGATCCACCAACGCGGGAGCGGTCTCCTGGACCTTGCTGAGGCTGATCGCGACCATCCGGGCCTCCTCGTTCGCAACCGGCCTGTCGATCACCGGGCCGGCCCAGAGACTATGGCACTTCTGGCTGCACAAGGTGCCCGCTCTGCGATGATTGACCACTCGCACATGAGGGGGACGAGTGGGACCGGAGCACGCTGGAGTCGGCGGGGGCAGGCGGTGGGCGTTGGTCGCGGGGGTCGGGCGGACTCCGGCGCTGGAGAAGGACGAACAGCTCGGCCGACGGTTTCCCGCCTTGGAGTCCGCTTCCGAAGACGTCGAGCTGGTGATGCGTGCGCTGCGTCAGTCGCACTACGAGGTACGGCCGTTGCACGACCCTGGCGGCGCGCGACTGCTGGGCGCCCTCCAGGAGTTCTTCGACCTGTGCTCCCCCGGCGACATCGCGTTCCTCTACCTGTCCTGTCACGGCACGACCGTGGACGGCCGCGACCATCTCCTGCCCGCCGACGCGCAGCCGGGCCGTGCGGATCCCACCGGTAGCCGGTCACTACTCGCCCGCACTCTCATACCCGCCGACCCGGCGGGACTGCTCGACGGGTTGCCCGATGGTGTGACGGCGGTGGTCTGCCTGGACACCTGCCGCACCGAGGAGCCCCCGCCGCCGGTCGAGCAGGCCAGGAAGACGGTCCTCTCGGCCGCCGAGGACGTGTACTGGCTGTACAGCTGCGGCAAGGGCGAACGCTCCTACGCGGATCCTCAGGAAGGCAGCTGGTTCGGCCGCGCACTCGCCAAGGCGCTCACGCCGACGACCCAGCCGACGACGTTCGCAGATCTAGTCGGATTCACCCGTCAGGCGGTACGCAGGAACGCCTCGGACGCGGGTGTCAAGCCCCCCGTCGTCGAGCGGTACTTTCCTCACGGCCTCAATGCGGACGGCCCCGGGCCCGTGCTGTGCGAAGGCGCGCAGGAGGCGTACCGGTGGACCACCATGATCGAGCGGTCCGGCTTGTGGCAGCACACGTCGGGCACCCCTGACGCACACGAGAGGGTCAAGAAGCGGCTCGCCGCGCTCGTGGAGCACGTCGTTGACTCCCTCTCCACCGAGGGTGCGCATCGTGACGATCCTTGGACCGATCCCACGTATCCGGTCCGGGTGGTCGAGCAAATGGAAGGCTTGGTCAAGCGGGCCCGACTGGAGGGCCGTGACCTGCTGTCGCCGGCCGAGACGGCGGCGCTGCTCGCCGCGCCCGTCGTCCAGGAGGGCGTGATCGCCCTCGCGCTGGAGGAACTGCGCAGGACCATGCCCGTGGGCATGGACGTCGAGAGCCCGGCGGAGGGCCTCGAAGGGCACGAACGCCTCGTCCGTGACGCCGCCCACGACGTGTCCCGCGCGCACTCGCAGGTCAGGCGTACCATCGCCACCCTGCGCCGCCGAGGCCTCAAGGAACAGACGACCGCAGCTGACCACTGGCTGCGGCACCGCTTCATCACGGACTGGGACCCGCTGTGGGAACGCACCGGCGACTATCCGGCCGTCGATGCGATCATCGACCTGTTGGTGCACGCGATTCTCGACGCGGCCGACGGCCCCCCGGCCGCGCCGGTCCGGGACGCTACGAGGCTCACCATCGACGGCCAGGTGCGCCAGGTCCTCGGCCATCTGACGGTCCACCCGAGTTCCAGCCCGCGCATCAACGTCGCGCGCGGTACCGACGACTGGAACACCTACCCGCCGGTGCTCGGCAACCAATGGCGCGCCTCGGATCTCGCACGGTTGCTGTGGACGGCCGGCCTTCAGGCCGCCGACCCGCGCCGGATGTCCAGCGTGCTGGTCGACCACCTCGGCGCACACGAGCCCTTGGACCCGCCCGAGGTCGTCGCCGCTCTGTCGGCTGACTTCGGCTACGACGTGACGGCCCTCGGCGAGACGGACGACTGCGCCTACGCGCTCACCGTCCGCTTCCCCTGCCCTCATCCGGCACTGCATGTGGCCGTCGAGGAGCTCGCCGCACGGACCGAAGCAACCGTCGCCTCCCTGCACCAGGAATGGCAGAAGCAGCGCACGACACCGCCGGCCCTGCTACGCGGTTTTCCCGAACGAGTCACCACCGACCAGCTGGTTCCTGCGGCCGACCGGTACAAGCAGCCCTTGGAACGCTTCCGGCTGGCAGAGGACGAGATCCGTCCCCTGCTGATGGGCACGCAGCTCTACGGCGATCCGATGCTGGCAGTGCGCGAGCTGTACCAGAACGCTCTGGACGCCTGCCGCTACCGCGACATGCGCCGGCAGTACGGTGCTGCGCAGGGACGGCCCGGGCCGGACTGGCAACCGAGGATCTCGTTCGCGCAGGGCTGGGACGTCGAGGGCCGGCCCTACATCGAATGCACGGACAACGGCTCCGGCATGAACCGCGCCAAGCTGACGTCGATGTTCGCCCGCGCCGGCAAGCGGTACGAGCAGGACCCCGAGTTCGTCCAGGAGCGCCGCAACTGGCGCCGCGCCGAACTCGATGAGATGCCGCTCAATTCCCGTTTCGGGATCGGCGTGTTCAGCTACTTCATGCTGGCCGAGGAGGTGGTCGTCTGGACCAGCCCGGTGGACCACTACGGTCGCGCACTCCAGCTGGAACCCCTGCGCGCCGACATTCAGTCGGGCTCGGGCCTGCTGCGGATCGGCGAGGACCCACACGTGGCGCTGGACGGGGGGACGCGTGTGCGGCTGTACCTGGGAGAGGACCGGGCGCAGCACCCGTCGATGATCAGGACCCTCCAGTCCTTCCTGTGGGTGGCCGACTTCGAGGTGGAGGCCCGCGAGTACGCGAAAGATGACGACGACTCCCCCGTGGCGCAGTGCCGTTGGGAGCCAGGCACGCTCAGCCCGCCGACTCCCAAGCCCTGGCAGTATGAGGCCGTTCAGGGATCTCGTGACATCTGGCTCGTACAGGGTCAGGGGCAGTGGCTGTTGGACGGTGTGGTGATCAAGGACGGACCGGAGATCTGGGGCCGGATCATCAACCTGCGTGAGCGGCACCGGCCGGAACCGAGCGTAGACCGCAACACACTCATCTCCTGCGATCAGCAGGCAGTGACCGCCGAACTCCTGGAGGCCGCAGAGCGGGCAGCGGACCAGTGGACCGAGGTTTCGCTGTCGTGGCTCTGGGACCTGGCTACCGCTTCGCCCCAGCTCGCCGTCAAGGTGCTCGACTCACTGCCCCGCGACGTGACAGCCGTCATCGATCCGCCGATGACCTCGCGCCGCAGACATCTGCCTCGTGCGGTGAGTCTGGCGGTCGCGGGGTGCCTGCCCATTGACGGTGACCGCTCCCCGACCGGCTCCACCTGGCGTTCGACCAGCGGGGAGTACGAGTCCGCCCTGTTGCAGAAGTGGCAGGACACCCGGCTCTGCGTGCCGGACGCGGGGCCTCCGTTCCTACCTCCGGGATACCCGGAACCGAGCAGTATGGACGCCGTCCTCTTTCCGAAGGGCTCCGAGCCGCACGGGTGGGAGACGGTCCTGAACGCAGCTCGGCTCGCGGTGGTGTCGGTGGGGCATGCTCTCAAGGCACTGCGGCGCTATGCGATCGTGGGCCTCGAGATTCCCTCGGCCACCGACGTGCGCGCCCTGCGCTCCGTGCAGCCGTCCCCGCCCCTGGTCGAGTTGTGCATCGCATACGGGTCGGTGCTGCGCACCAGCACCACCGTCGTCTCTCGCAAGCCCGCCGTGCACGCGCCGCTGCTGCTGATCGCCGCGCGGCACCGGATGCCGCTCGGTTATGTCGTCACTCTGCTGGAACAGTTGCGGGCCTGGCTGCCGCAACTGCCGACGCCGCCCCTGCTCGACGAGGACCTGCAGGCGGCTATTCCATCACCGCTCGACGCATCGTTGCTGGTGAACGGTCAGCTGAACCCGGAAGCCGGCATGTGGCCCGGTGGATTCCGGGTCATCGACCTCCTCACTCGAGCCGACGCGACCGTGTCGCTTCGCGATGTGACGGCACTCATCCAGCGCTTCGGTCCGCTCGGCTTCTCCCTGCTCGCGGAACCGTCGCGGGCGGCATTCGATCACGGCCCCCTGGAGTCCTCCGAACGGGCCCTGTTCGTTCGCCCCGGCAGACCGGTGACCAGGTCGTCGTATCGCGGTGACGACCTCTCCCTGGTCGATCTGCTGACGTTGGCGGCGGAGTTGGGGCTACGACCGGGCGAGCTGGCCACGCGGGTGAACGACCTCACTCCGGTGACGGGAGTCAAGGCGGCATCGCCCCCGCAGGAGGTGGCCGACTGGATTCCATCACGACTGGCCGTCGAGACGCTTCGGGCGATCCGCCGGAGCCCCCATGAGCGCCTCACGCCCTGGGCGTTCGTCAGGGCCGTTGCCGGTCCTGGAGCTCCTTCCGCGTTCGATCGCTACGCGTCCCGGGTTGATCTGCGGGAGGCGGAGGAGATCCTGCGCCAGCTGAGGGCAGCCGGTCTGCTCTCTGACGACTTCGAGCAGCTGACGGGCGAGACCCTCCGGCAGCTGGCGTCCGTGCGCCACCCTCTGACCCGGGTGTTCCCCTCTCGCGGGATGATGCGCGGGCCCGGGTTGCACGTCGACGCAGCCGCCCTCGTCAAGCTCAGCGTCTCGGAGCGGTGTTCCATCGGCGATGTCGAAGCGAGGCTGACCGGCGAGGATCTGCACCTGCCGCTCTCCGTTACTCAGCCGGCCCCCGATGTCCTCGATCTCCGCGCGACCTCCGAGGACACCAGGGCACTTCTGGCTCTGGAAGGATTCGCCCCGAACCTCACGATCCAACGGCTGCTGCATCATGCCAGCAGCACCCGCCGCACGCTCGCCGGTTCCCTCGTGCATCTGAGCCGGTTCGCCCCTCTGGGCGCTCCCGCAGTCCCGTGTGATCCCTGCGCCCCCGAGGCCGCAGGGCTGCGGGACTTCACACCTGACCTGTTCGATCTCACGGCGTTCGATGACGGCCTGCTCGGCCCCGGCCTTCTCGGCCCCCTCGAACTCGTCCGCACGGCCGGCCGCTTCGGCTGGACCCTCGCCACGACCTACGACCGCTACGCCCCCTTCGCCTGCCTCGGCCTGGACGTCACCGTCCGCAGGCCCGAGGGCGAGGTGGCCGACCGTGTTCCCGACTGGCAGGACCTGATCATCCTCACCGAGCAGCTCACCGGCCGGGCTCCCGCCCTGTCCGGCAGCGTGGCCACGGACCACATCACGCTCTGCGCGGAGGAGACGGACCTGACCGAGGCCGAGGTCCGTGCGCGGCTGGCCGTGTACGCGGACCTGTTCTCCCTCGGCATCCCCACCGAAGCCCCCCTGGAAGGCACCACCGAGTGACGCCACCGATCGAGTACGACGCCGACGCCGTCCACCCCGCCGTCCTCACGTTCCGCTGGGTCGTGCGGAGGAACGGCGACGACGCCTCGTACGAAGCCTCCGGGACCTGCCCGGTCTGCAGCTGCCCCATGACGAGAACCTGGGTCTTCGGGCAGCCCCCGGTCGCCAAGGGCGGCTTCCTCGGCCGGCGCAAGGAGCCGGGGCCCGAGCCGTACTACACGATGTGCGAGTGCCGCACGTTGCACATGAACCGTCCCGCGAGCGAGCCGCGGGGCTGTGGTGCGCTGCTGGCCATCGCTCCCCCGCCCACGTCCGGGCCGTCCGCCGGAGCCACGCCATGACCTTCACGCCCACTCCGCAGCAGCTCAGGGACGCGGACCGCCGGGGCCGCGACATGGCCTCTCCGGACCGGCAGTTGCACGCGGCGATGCGGCAGGCGGAGGGCTACCGCAACTTCCTCGCCTCGCTCACCGGCCTGCTCACGGCGGTCTTCGTGCTGAAGGGCCAGGAGGACCTGAGCAAGCTGGCGGACACCCCGCGCTGGTGGGTGATCGGGCTGCTGATCGCCGGGTTCCTCGCCCTGATCGCCGCCTCCTGGCTGGGCGTCATCGCCGTGCACGGACGGCCCGGTGAGGAAATCCTGCTGGAGGCGGGCAGGCTGCTGCGGTACGAGAAGGAGCGCACGAAGACCGTCTGGCTGCTGGTGGAGTGCGCGCGCTGGCTCGCCCTTCTCGGTGTGCTGTGCGTCGCCGGTGCCGTGATCGTGACGTGGGTGGCACCCTGCGGCACCTAGGTACCTCGGCGGACAGCAGGCACCTCGGACGGAAAGGCGACGGCGCCTGCCCGTTCGTCCGGTCGGGGACAAGGGGCAGGCGCCGTCAGTGTTCCGTACGCCTTTGTACGGGACGTCTTGGGGGCTGAACCGTCAGACCATCAGCGCGCGGTCCGTCGGCCGGATCGGCGCCGGCAGCTCGCTGGCACCCGTGAGCGCGCGGTCCACGCCACGCGCCGCCGAGCGGCCCTCCGCGATCGCCCAGACGATGAGCGACTGGCCGCGGCCGGCGTCACCGGCGACGAACACGCCCGGCACGTTGGTCTGGAAGTCGGCGTCGCGGGCGATGTTGCCGCGCTCGTCGAGCTCCAGGCCGAACTGCTCGACCAGGCCGTTGTCCCGGTCGGTGCCGGTGAAGCCCATGGCGAGGGTGACCAGCTGGGCGGGGATCTTGCGCTCGGTGCCCGGCTTCTGGGTCAGCTTGCCGTCGATGAACTCCACCTCGGTCAGGTGCAGCCACTGGACGTTGCCGTCCTCGTCGCCCTCGAAGTGGGTCGTCGAGACCGAGTAGACCCGCTCGCCGCCCTCCTCGTGGGCCGAGGTGACCTTGTACAGCATGGGGAAGGTCGGCCAGGGCTGGTTGACCGGGTGCCGCTCGTCGTTCGGGCGGGGCATGATCTCCAGCTGCGTGACGGAGGCCGCGCCCTGGCGGTGGGCGGTGCCCACGCAGTCGGCGCCGGTGTCGCCACCGCCGATGACCACGACGTGCTTGCCCTCGGCCGAGATCGGGGGCGCGACGAAGTCGCCCTCCTGGACCTTGTTGGCCAGGGGCAGGTACTCCATGGCCTGGTAGATGCCCTTGAGTTCGCGGCCGGGCACCGGCAGGTCGCGGGCCGTGGTGGCGCCGACGGCCAGGACGACCGCGTCGTAGCGCTTCTTCAGGTCCGTGGCCTTCAGGTCGCGGCCGATCTCGACGCCCGTGCGGAAGCGGGTGCCCTCCGCGCGCATCTGCTCGATGCGGCGGTTGATGTGCCGCTTCTCCATCTTGAACTCGGGGATGCCGTAGCGGAGAAGGCCTCCGATGCGGTCCGCGCGCTCGTAGACGGCGACGGTGTGCCCGGCGCGGGTCAGCTGCTGGGCGGCGGCGAGACCGGCCGGGCCGGAGCCGACGACCGCGACGGTCTTGCCGGACAGGCGCTCGGGGATCTGCGGGGCGACGTCTCCGGTCTCCCACGCCTTGTCGATGATCGAGACCTCGACGTTCTTGATGGTGACCGGCGGCTGGTTGATGCCGAGCACACACGCCGACTCGCACGGGGCGGGGCACAGACGGCCCGTGAACTCCGGGAAGTTGTTGGTGGCGTGCAGACGCTCCTGCGCGGCCGCCCAGTCCTCGCGGTAGGCGTAATCGTTCCACTCGGGGATGAGGTTCCCCAGCGGACAGCCGTTGTGGCAGAACGGGATGCCGCAGTCCATGCAGCGGCTGGCCTGCTTGCTGATGATGGGAAGCAGCGAGCCGGGGACGTAGACCTCGTTCCAGTCCTTGACGCGTTCTTCGACGGGGCGGGACTTGGCGAGCTCGCGCCCGTGGTTCAGGAAGCCCTTCGGGTCAGCCATTGATCGCCGCCTCCATCATCTTCTCGTGGGTCTCGGTCTCGGAGAGACCGGCTCGCTCGGCGGCGTCCTTGGCGGCGAGCACTGCCTTGTACGTGCTGGGGATGATCTTGCTGAAGCGCTCGACGTTCGTGTCCCACTCGGCCAGCAGCTTCTCGGCGACGGTGGAGCCCGTCTCCTCCTGGTGGCGGCGGACCACGCCGTGCAGCCACTGCTTGTCGGTGTCGTCCAGCGCCTCGACGGCGTCGAGGTTGCCGACGTTGACGTTGTCACGGTCCAGGTCGATCACGTAGGCGATGCCGCCGGACATGCCGGCCGCGAAGTTGCGGCCTGTCTCGCCGAGCACCACCGCGTGACCGCCGGTCATGTACTCGCAGCCGTGGTCGCCCACGCCCTCGGAGACGACCGTCGCGCCGGAGTTGCGGACGCAGAACCGCTCGCCGACCTTGCCGCGCAGGAACATCTCGCCGCCGGTGGCACCGTAGCCGATGGTGTTGCCGGCGATGACGCTGTACTCGGCGAGGTGGTCGGCCGCGCGGTCCGGGCGGACGACGATCCGGCCGCCGGAGAGGCCCTTGCCGACGTAGTCGTTGGCGTCGCCCTCCAGGCGCAGCGTGACACCGCGCGGCACGAACGCGCCGAAGGACTGGCCCGCGGAGCCGGTGAAGGTGATGTCGATGGTGTCGTCGGGCAGGCCCGCGCCACCGAACTTCTTCGTCACCTCGTGGCCGAGCATGGTGCCGACCGTGCGGTTGATGTTGCGGATCTCCACCTGGGCGCGCACCGGCTGGGCGTCGGTGGCACCGGCCGCGGCGAGAGCGTCGGCGGCCAGCTTGATCAGCTGGTTGTCGAGCGCCTTCTCCAGGCCGTGGTCCTGCGCGATGACCTGGTGGCGCACCGCGCCCTCGGGCAGCTCGGGCACGTGGAACAGCGGCGCCAGGTCCAGGCCCTGTGCCTTCCAGTGGTCGACGGCCCGCGTGACGTCGAGGGTCTCGGCGTGGCCGACGGCCTCCTCGATGGAGCGGAAGCCCAGCTCGGCGAGGATCTCGCGGACCTCCTGAGCGATGTACTGGAAGAAGTTCACGACGTACTCGGCCTTGCCGGCGTACCGCTCGCGCAGGACGGGGTTCTGCGTGGCGATGCCGACCGGGCAGGTGTCCAGGTGGCAGACGCGCATCATGACGCAGCCGGAGACGACGAGCGGCGCGGTCGCGAAACCGAACTCCTCGGCGCCGAGCAGCGCGGCGATGACCACGTCGCGGCCGGTCTTCAGCTGGCCGTCGGTCTGCACGACGATGCGGTCGCGCAGGCCGTTGAGCAGCAGGGTCTGCTGGGTCTCGGCCAGGCCGAGCTCCCAGGGACCGCCGGCGTGCTTGAGCGAGGTGAGCGGGGAGGCGCCCGTGCCGCCGTCGTGGCCGGAGATGAGCACCACGTCCGCGTGGGCCTTGGAGACGCCCGCGGCGACCGTGCCGACGCCGACCTCGGAGACCAGCTTCACGTGAATCCGCGCCTGCGGGTTCGCGTTCTTCAGGTCGTGGATCAGCTGGGCCAGGTCCTCGATGGAGTAGATGTCGTGGTGCGGGGGCGGCGAGATGAGGCCGACGCCCGGCGTCGAGTGGCGGGTCTTGGCGACCCACGGGTAGACCTTGTGGCCGGGCAGCTGGCCGCCCTCGCCGGGCTTGGCGCCCTGGGCCATCTTGATCTGGATGTCGTCGGAGTTGACCAGGTACTCGGAGGTCACACCGAAGCGGCCGGAGGCGACCTGCTTGATGGACGACCGGCGGGCCGGGTCGTACAGGCGCTCCGGGTCCTCGCCGCCCTCACCGGTGTTGGACTTGCCGCCCAGCTGGTTCATGGCGATGGCGAGGGTCTCGTGTGCCTCCTGGGAGATGGAGCCGTACGACATGGCGCCGGTGGAGAAGCGCTTGACGATCTCGGAGACCGGCTCGACCTCGTCGATCGAAATCGGCTTGCGGTCGGACTTGAAGCCGAACAGGCCGCGCAGCGTCATCAGCCGCTCGGACTGCTCGTTCACGCGCTCGGTGTACTTCTTGAAGATGTCGTAGCGGCCGGAGCGCGTGGAGTGCTGGAGGCGGAAGACCGTCTCCGGGTCGAACAGGTGCGGCTCGCCCTCGCGGCGCCACTGGTACTCGCCGCCGATCTCCAGCGCGCGGTGCGCCGGAGCGATGCCGGAGGCCGGGTAGGCCTTGGCGTGGCGGGCGGCGACCTCCTTGGCGACGACGTCGATGCCGACACCGCCGATCTTGGTGGCCGTGCCGTTGAAGTACTTGGCGACGAAGGCCTCGTCGAGACCGACCGCTTCGAAGACCTGCGCGCCGCGGTAGGAGGCGACGGTGGAGATGCCCATCTTGGACATGACCTTCAGCACGCCCTTGCCGAGGGCGTAGATGAGGTTGCGGATGGCCTTCTCGGGCTCGATGCCGGGCAGGAACGTCCCTGCGCGGACCAGGTCCTCGACGGACTCCATCGCCAGGTACGGGTTGACGGCGGCGGCGCCGTAGCCGATGAGCAGGGCGACGTGGTGGACCTCGCGGACGTCACCGGCCTCGACCAGCAGGCCCACCTGGGTGCGCTGCTTGGTGCGGATGAGGTGGTGGTGGACGGCCGCGGTGAGCAGCAGCGACGGGATCGGCGCGTGCTCGGCGTCCGAGTGACGGTCCGACAGGACGATCAGACGGGCGCCGTTGTCGATGGCGGCGTCGGCCTCGGCGCAGATCTCGTCGATGCGGGCGGCCAGCGCGTCACCGCCGCCGTGCACCCGGTACAGGCCGGACAGAGTCGCGGCCTTGAAGCCGGGCATGTCGCCGTCGGCGTTGATGTGGATGAGCTTGGCCAGCTCGTCGTTGTCGATCACCGGGAAGGGCAGCAGAACGCTGCGGCAGGAGGCGGCCGACGGCTCCAGCAGGTTGCCCTGCGGGCCCAGCGACGAGCGCAGGGAGGTGACCAGTTCCTCGCGGATGGCGTCCAGCGGCGGGTTGGTGACCTGCGCGAACAGCTGCGTGAAGTAGTCGAAGAGCAGGCGCGGGCGGTCCGACAGGGCGGCGATGGGCGAGTCGGTGCCCATCGAGCCGATCGGCTCGGCGCCGGCCTTGGCCATCGGCGCGAGGATGACGCGCAGCTCTTCCTCGGTGTAGCCGAAGGTCTGCTGGCGGCGGGTGACCGAGGCGTGCGTGTGCACGATGTGCTCGCGCTCGGGCAGGTCGGAGAGCTCGATCTCGCCGGCCTCGACCCACTCCGCGTACGGGTTCTCGGCGGCGAGCTGGGCCTTGATCTCGTCGTCCTCGATGATGCGGTGCTCGGCGGTGTCGACGAGGAACATGCGGCCGGGCTGGAGGCGGCCCTTGCGGACGACCTTGGCGGGGTCGATGTCCAGGACGCCGACCTCGGAGCCGAGGACGACCAGGCCGTCGTCGGTGACCCAGTAGCGGCCGGGGCGCAGGCCGTTGCGGTCGAGGACCGCGCCGACCTGGGTGCCGTCGGTGAAGGTGACACAGGCCGGGCCGTCCCAGGGCTCCATCAGCGTGGAGTGGAACTGGTAGAAGGCGCGGCGGGCCGGGTCCATGGAGTCGTGGTTCTCCCACGCCTCCGGGATCATCATCAGCACGGAGTGCGGCAGGGAGCGGCCGCCCAGGTGCAGGAGCTCCAGGACCTCGTCGAAGGAGGCCGAGTCCGAGGCGTCGGGCGTGCAGACCGGGAAGATCCGGTCGATGGCCTTGTCGTCGGAGCCGAACAGGTCGGAGAACAGCTGCGACTCGCGGGCCACCATCCAGTTGCGGTTGCCCTTGACGGTGTTGATCTCACCGTTGTGCGCGACGAAGCGGTACGGGTGTGCGAGCGGCCAGGACGGGAACGTGTTCGTCGAGAACCGGGAGTGCACAAGCGCGATCGCGGAGGCGAAGCGGCGGTCGGACAGGTCCGGGAAGAAGGGCTCGAGCTGGCCGGTGGTCAGCATGCCCTTGTAGACGATGGTCCGCGCGGACAGCGACGGGAAGTAGACGCCGGCCTCGCGCTCGGCGCGCTTGCGCAGCACGAACGCCTTGCGGTCGAGGGCGATACCCGTGGAAGGCGCTGTGGCGCCGTCGCTGACGAAGATCTGGCGGAAGACCGGCATGGTCGACCGGGCGGTGGCGCCCAGCAGCTGGGGCGCGACCGGCACCTCGCGCCAGCCGAGGACGGTGAGGCCCTCGTCGGCGGCGATCGTCTCGATCTGTGAGACGGCGTCGGCGGTGGAGTGCTCCGGCAGGAAGGCGATGCCGACCGCGTAGGAACCGGCGGCGGGCAGTTCGAATCCGGCCACGTCGCGGAAGAAGGCGTCCGGGACCTGCGACAGGATGCCGGCGCCGTCACCGGAGTCGGGCTCGGAGCCGGTGGCACCGCGGTGTTCGAGATTGCGCAGGACGGTCAGAGCCTGCTCGACCAGGGTGTGGGACGCCTCGCCGGTAAGGGTGGCGACGAAGCCGACGCCGCAGGCGTCGTGCTCGTTGCGGGGGTCGTACATACCCTGCGCAGCAGGGCGAGCATCCATGAAGGACCAGTTCTGGCCATTCGCGGAATGCTGGGACGGCTGGCGCGGCGTACGCATCGGCTCTCCCGTCGTCGTCAGGTGGCTGGGGGCACCTCCCAGGCCCTTGAGGCGCTGGGGGAGCAAGTGCCGAGGGACGACGTTGGCCCTCGCGTGATCGCAAAATTTCGTGCAGGTTACATGATGGAGCGGTTCTCGGGAAGCGGGATAATCCGTTCCAGCATGTGGACACCGCAGGTGCGCGGCGGGGGTGCCGCGCCAGCAGTGGAAGCTGTGGAGGGACCGCACGGAACGATCGGTCGGATCGGTCTCCGCCGGCCCGGGGACGGGACAGGCGTCGTCGCCCACCCCGCCGAGGGGTGCGCGGCGAGCGTCATTGCCCGCAGCGCTTACGGCTCATGCCCGGTGGCCACACCTTCGAAACCAGTGAGTAACGGCTACTTATGCGGTCCCTCGCATAAGTCCGAGCCGCGCTATCCTACGGCCGTTCCGAACAGGGTGCCCAGGGCGTACGTCACACCGGCCGCCGCGCCTCCCAGGAGCAGCTGCCGCAAGCCGCTGTACCACCAGCTGCGCGCCGTCACCTTGGCCACCAGGGCACCGCACAGGAAAAGCCCGAGCAGCGCCAGCAGCACCGCCGGCCACATGCTGCTCGCCCCCAGCAGATACGGCAGGACGGGGATCAGCGCGCCGAGCGCGAAGGAGCCGAAACTCGACACCGCCGCCACGGTGGGCGAGGGCAGATCGCCGGGGTCGACGCCCAGTTCCTCGCGGGCGTGGATCTCCAGGGCCTGCTCGGGGTCCTTCGACAGCTGCCGGGCGACCTCGCGGGCCAGGTGCGACTCGACGCCCCTCGACTCGTAGAGCGCGGCGAGCTCGGCCTCCTCGTCCTTCGGGTGCCGGCGCAGCTGGCGCCGCTCCACCTCCAGCTCGGCCTCGACGAGCTCGCGCTGCGAGGCGACGGAGGTGTACTCCCCGGCGGCCATCGAGAAGGCACCGGCGGCCAGGCCCGCGAGTCCGCTGAGGACGACGGTGTGCTGGCCGACCGCCCCGCCGGCGACACCGGTCATCAGGGCGAGGTTGGAGACGAGGCCGTCCATCGCACCGAACACCGCGGGGCGCAGCCAGCCGCCGTTCACGTCCCGGTGCGTGTGGTTGTCCCGGTGCGCCTCGTGCAGCGTCGCCTCGGTCTCGATGATGGCCATGGAAAGAACCCCACTCCCCACTCTTTTGGACAAGTTCCAGAGTTTTACAGCACCAAAACTACGCTCCGAATTCCGTCCTCGCCAGCAAGGAAAGGCTGCGCTAACCTGCGGTTTTACCCTCAGCCGCTCACTTGATCATGAGTGCGCACAGATGTCGACCGGGTGATGCTGAGGCTCGTGAGGCTCGGCGGGGTCACCGGAGTGGGACACATGCCGTATGGCATCGATCGGGCTGAGCGCACGGGCACGGGGCGCACTGCTGGGCCTGGCCGTCGGGGACGCGCTGGGGGCCCCGGCCGAGAACATGAAACCCTCCGAGATCCGTGCGCGCTGGGGCCGGATCACCGGGTACGTCGCCGACAAGCCCGCGGGCACCGACGACACCGAGTACGCCGTCTTCTCCGGCCTGCTCCTGGCCCGGCACGGCTCCGCGCTCACCCCGGCCCATGTGGAAGCGGCCTGGCACGAGTGGATCGCCGACCGCGACGAGGGCCCCTTCCGGGGTGCCGGTTTCAGTGAACGCGGCACCCTGGAGAACCTCCGCCGGGGCCTGGCCGCCCCGATCTCCGCCCAGCACCGGCACGCCTGGAGCGACGGCCTGGCCATGCGCGCGGCGCCCTTCGGGGTGTTCGCGGCGGGCCGCCCGGCGGAGGCGGCCCGGCTCGTGGCCATCGACGGCTCGGTGAGCCACGACGGCGAGGGCATCCACGGCGGCCAGGCGGTCGCGGCGGGCGTCGCGGCGGCGATGGCCGGCGCCCCGCCGACCGCGGTGGTCGCGGCGGCCCTGGCGGTCGTCCCCGACGACTCCTGGACGGCCCGCAGCCTGCGCCGTGCGGTGACCGTCGCCCACCGCGGCGAACGCGCGGTGCGCTCCGCGGTCGTCATCGGCGGCTACCCCTGGACCGACCTGGCCCCCGAGGCCGTCGCCCTCGCCTTCGGCGCGTACGCGGCGGCCGACGGCGACTTCGAGCAGTCGGTCCTGACCGCGGTGAACATGGGCCGCGACGCCGACACGACGGCGGCGGTGGCGGGAGCGCTGGCGGGTGCGACCCGGGGCGTGGCGGCGATCCCCCGGGCCTGGGCCGCCCCCATCGGCCCGGTCCGCGGCAGCTGCCTCCCGGCGATGGCGGGCTACCACGTCCTGGACGTGGCGGACCTGCTGACCCCGGCGGAGGTTCTCCCATGACGACGTACGAAGCGGAAGTCTCCGACGGCGAGGCCGCCCCACGGGAGACCGTGGCCCTTCGGGTGACCGTCACGGGCGATGCGCGGGCGGGAGACAACAGCACCGAAGGCGAGGCCGAGGCCCCGAGACGGGCCGAAGGACTCCTGCTCGGCCTGGCCGCCGGTGACGCCGCCGGCTGGCCCGCCGCCCGCCACCGAGCCGCCCGTATGCCCGACTGGACCCGCCGCCTCACCCGTGAACTCGACACCTTCGCCGAGCACAACGCGACGACGACCCTGCCCGTCCCCATCGCCCTGAACCAGCCCCCCGAGCCCCTCCGCCTCGGCCCCTCCGACGACGCCGAGTGGGCCGCCTTCGCCGCCGAGGCCCTCCTGCGCGCGGGCGACGACACCGTCCTGAACGACCTCAGCCGCGAGCGCCGCACCCGCGCCGCCCTCGACCTCACCTGGAACGCCCTCGCCGCCGAGGTCGCCGCCGCGGCGGACCGCGCCCCCGAGATCGAGTCCGCCGTCCTCCCCCTGCGCGCCCGCATCTCCGTGCGCGCCGGCCTCGGCAACCTCGCCGCCGGCCTGCGCCCGCCCGCCACCGGCCACGACAACCCGCACTACTTCGACGACGCCGCCTGCGTACGCGCCTGCGTCCTGGCCGTGGCCCACCCCGGCGACCCCTCGAGCGCCGCCGGCCTCGCCGAGTTCGACGCCCGCTACACCCAGGACGGCGACGGCGTGCACGGCGCCCGCGCCATGGCGGCCGCTCTCGCCCTCGCCCTGGCCGGCGCGCACGTCGGCGCCTGCGTCACGGCGGCCCTGGCCGAACTCCCCGAACAGACGGAGATCGGCCGCAACGCCCGGCACGCCCTGAAGCTCGCCGCCGCCGCGGACAGCGCCTTCGCCCTGGTCCCGCCTCTGGAGCACCAGATCGTCGACCACGTCTACAGCTACGGGATCGCCGCCGCCGAGACGGTCCCGGTCGCCCTCGCCCTGGCCACCGCAGCGCGCGGGCGCATCGCCGAGGCGGTCCCGGCGGCGGCCTGCCTGTCCCGCGTGGCGGACTCCGCCCCGGCCCTGGCGGGCGCCCTCACCGGAGCGCTGGGCGGCGGCGCGTCGATCCCCGCCACCTGGCGGGAGACCTGCCGCACCCTCTCCGGCTGCGTCCTCCCCCGCCTCACCGGCACCGACCTCGTGGAACTCGCCGGACTCCTGGAAGCCGTCCAACCGGCCCGCCCGGGTGGATGATGCGGCCATGCAGCCCAAACACCCCCAAAACCTCCCCCTGGACGAGCGGATCACCGGCGCCCTGGTCGGAGCCGCCGTCGGCGACGCGCTCGGCGGCCCCGTCGAGGGCTACTCGCCCGAGCAGATCCTTCAGCGCCACGGCGGCCGCGTCCACGGCATCGTCGGCCCCTGGCACGGCGACGACTGGCGCACGGCCCGCCCCCTCGCGCCGTACCACAAGGGCGACGGCCACGTCACCGACGACACCTTGATGACGCACGCCCTGGTCCGCGTCTACGCCCGGGTCCGCGACCACCTCGACGCCTACGCGATCGCCGACCACCTGGTCCCGGACCTGATGACCGAGCCGCGCTGGATCCCGGAACTGGAGACGGAGGCCCTCCCCCTCCAGCGGATCTTCCTGGCGGAGAAGTGGCTGGTGACGCGGATCCACTACGGCCACGCCGACCCGCGCGAGGCCGGCACCGGCAACATCGTCAACTGCGGCGCGGCGATGTACACGGCCCCGGTCGGCCTGGTCAACGCGGCCCACCCGAGGGCGGCGTACGCCGAGGCCCTCGACATCGCCGGTGCCCACCAGTGGTCGTACGGCCGTGAGGCCGCGGGCGTCCTGGCCGCGGCGGTGGCGGCGGCCTGCACTCCCGGCGCCACCCCGGACTCGGTCGTCGCGGCCTGTCTGTCCCTCGCCAAGGACGGCACCCGGGCCGCGATCGAGCGGGTCTGCGAAGAGGCCTCCCGGCACACGGACTTCGAGTCGGCCCTGCGCCCGCTGCGCGAGGCCGTGGCTCCCTACGACACGGTGGGCCCCGACTACCGCGCCCCTTCGCTCGGCGCCCGCCGCCCGTCCCGCCTCCACTCCATCGAGGAACTCCCCATCGCGCTGGGCCTGCTGCTCGTGGCCCGGGGCGACTACCGGCACGCGGTCCTCGGCGCGGTCAACTACGGGCGTGACTGCGACTCCATCGCCACGATGGCCGGCGCCCTGGCGGGAGCCCTCGGCGCGCCGGTCCCGCAGGACTGGGCCAAGGCGGTCGCGGAGGCGAGCCGCCTGGACCTCTGGGAGCCGGCCACCACCCTCACGGCTGTGGCCCGCGAGGTCTTCGCCCGGGACGTGGCCCGCCGCCGCGCCCACGAGCAGGCCTTCACCTCCCTCGGAGGCCAGGAATGCTCCGGCTGACCTGGGTGCAGCCGGAGGACCTGATCGGCCACGAACTCCGCCAGGCGGCCCAGGACGGGCGCCAGCCGAAGCACATCGCGGCCCGCTGGCGAGCGGCCGGCGGCCCGCAGGCTCCGACCGCCGCGGGCGCGTCGCCCACCCCGGCATCCGGCTGGCTGCGCCGACTGGCGGAAGACCTCCTGGACGAACTGGCCGATCTGCCGAGCGCGCTGGCGGACGACGAACCGACGGACCTGGGCCGGATCAGGGCGGCCTGCCCCGACTGGCCGCGGCCGGTGGGCAGCCCGGTCACGACCCCGCAGCGCCTCGAAGCCGCCTGGCTCGGCCGCGCCTGCGGCTGCCTCCTCGGCAAACCGGTCGAGAAACTCCCCCTCGACGCCATCCGCGAACTCGCCCGCTCCACCGGCAACTGGCCCCTCACCTCCTACTTCACCGCCCGGGGCGTCCCGGCGGAACTCCTGGCACGGCATCCGTGGAACCGCCGCTCGGCCGACACCTCCCTCGCCGAGAACATCGACGGCATGCCCGAGGACGACGACCTCAACTACCCCCTGGTCAACCTCGTCCTCCTGCGCCGCCACGGCCGTGCCTTCACCACCACGGACGTGGCCCGGACCTGGCTCGACGAACTCCCCGCCGGCCGCACGTTCACCGCCGAGCGCATCGCCTACCGCAACCTTCTGAGCGGCCTGGAGCCCCCGCACACCGCCCGCCACCGCAACCCCTTCCGCGAATGGATCGGCGCCCTGATCCGCGCCGACGTCCACGGCTGGACCAACCCGGGCGACCCGGCCGCCGCCGCCGAACAGGCCCACCGGGACGCCACCCTCACGCACACCGCCAACGGCGTCTACGCGGCGATGTTCACGGCGGCCGCCATCGCCACGGCGGCGACCGGCGAGCACGACGTCCACGCCTGCCTGCGCACCGGCCTCACCGTCGTCCCCCCGCGCTCCCGCCTGGCCGAGGCCGTCCGCCAAGCCGTGCGACTGGCGCACCGGCACGCCGACTTCGACACGGTCGTCGACGCCCTCCACGCCGTCCACGCCGGCACCCACTGGGTGCACGCCGTCCCCAACACCGCCCTGATCGCCGCCGCCCTCACCCACGCCGACGGCGACTTCGCCGGGTCCGTGTGCCGTGCCGTCAGCGGCGGCTGGGACACCGACTCCAACGGCGCCACGGCCGGAAGCATCGCCGGGCTGCTGGCCGGGCACCCCGCGGCGCTCCCCGACCGCTGGACGGCGCCCCTGAAGAACCGGCTGGCCACGTCCGTCGGCGGCTTCGACGGCATCGGCTTCGACACCCTCGCCCACCTCACGCACCGGGAGATCCACCGCTCATGACCGCGCCCGCCCCGCTCACCGGCCTCCGCGTCCTCGACCTCGCCACCCTCTTCGCCGGCCCGATGGCGGCCACCCTGCTCGGCGACTTCGGCGCCGAGGTCGTCAAGATCGAGCACCCGAAGAAGCCGGACCCCTCCCGCGGCCACGGCCCGTCGAAGGACGGCGTGGGCCTGTGGTGGAAGATGCTCGGCCGCAACAAGCGCACCATGACCCTGGACCTGTCGAAGCCCGGCGGCCGCGCCACCCTCCTGCGTCTGGCCGCGACCGCCGACGTGGTCATCGAGAACTTCCGCCCCGGCACGCTGGAGAAGTGGGACCTCGGCTGGCCGGAGCTGTCCGCCGTCAACCCCCGCCTGGTCCTGGCCCGTGTCACCGGCTTCGGCCAGTTCGGCCCCTACGCGCACCGCCCCGGCTTCGGCACCCTCGCCGAGGCGATGAGCGGCTTCGCCGCGATCACCGGCGAACCGGACGCGCCGCCGACGCTCCCGCCGTTCGGGCTCGCCGACTCCATCGCCGGTCTGACGACGGCGTACGCGGTGATGACGGCCCTCGCCGCCCGCGAACGCACCGGCGAGGGCCAGGTCGTCGACCTGGCCCTGATCGAACCGATCCTGGCCGCCCTCGGCCCCCAGCCCCTCTGGTACGACCAGCTCGGCCACGTCCAGCCCCGCACCGGCAACCGCTCCCCCAACAACGCCCCACGCGGCGTCTACCGCACCGCGGACGGCACCTGGGTCGCCGTCTCCACCTCGGCCCAGTCGGTCGCGGAACGCGTGATGCGCCTGGTGGGCCGCCCGGAACTGATCGACGAGCCCTGGTTCGCCTCGGGCGCCGACCGCGCCCTGCACGCCGACGTCCTGGACGAGGCGGTGGGCGGCTGGATCGCCGCCCGCACCCGCACCGACGTCCTGGCCGCCTTCGAGAAGGCGGAGGCGGCCGTCGCCCCGGTCCAGGACGTCCGGGACGTGATGGCGGACCCGCAGTACCAGGCCCTGGACACCATCACCACCGTCGACGACCCGGAACTCGGCCCGCTGCGCATGCAGAACGTCCTCTTCCGGCTCTCCGCCACGCCCGGCGCGATCCGCTGGGCCGGCCGCCCGCACGGCGCCGACACCGAGGAGGTCCTCACCGAGCTCGGCCTGACCCCGGCCGACGTCACGGCACTGCGCGCGGAGGGCGCCCTGTGACGGCGTACCCGCTCACCTGGCTCTACGCCCCGGGCGACCGGCCCGGCGTGGTGGCGAAGGCGCTCACCTGCGGTGCCGACGTCGTCGTCGTGGACCTGGAGGACGCGGTCGCCGCCGACCGCAAGGCCTACGCCCGCGCGGCCACCGCCGACCTCCTCGCCGACCCGCCGCCCGTCCCGGTCCACGTCCGCGTCAACGCCCTGGACAGCCCCTGGGGCGAGCAGGACATCGCGGCCCTGGCCCCGGCCGCCGGGCTCCGCGGCCTCCGCCTCCCCAAGATCACCTCACCGGCCGAGATCACCCGAGTCGCCCACCGGGCCGCCCGGGCCGACCTGTACGCCCTGCTGGAGACGGCCCTCGCCGTGGAGCAGGCGTACGCCGTCGCCCGCGCCCACCCTCGGCTGCGCGGCATCGCGCTCGGCGAGGCGGACCTGCGGGCCGACCTCGGCGTACACGACGACACCGGCCTGGACTGGTCACGCTCCCGGGTGGTCGTGGCGGCCCGGGCGGCCGGGCTTCCCCCGCCGTCCCAGTCCGTGCACCCGGACACCCGCGATCTGGACGGGCTGGCGGCCTCCTGCGCCCGCGGCCGCGCCCTGGGCTTCCTCGGCCGTGCCGCGATCCACCCCCGTCAGCTCCCGGTGATCGAACGCGCCTACCTGCCCACCGAGGCGGAGGTCGAGCAGGCGGAGACGGTCCTGAAAGCGGCCGCCGCGCAAGCGGGCGCCCAGGCCCTCCCGGACGGCCGTTTCATCGACGCGGCGGTGGTGACGGCGGCGCAGCGCACCTTGTCCCTGGCGCACCGCCGCTGACACGCCGAGAGCGCCCGGGAAGCTCCGCGGGCGCTCTCGAACCGTCACACAGGTCAGGCCGTCAGGTCTTCTTTCCCGACCCGGCCTCGTTCTTGGCCGCGTCCGCCTCGCTCTCGGCCGAGTCCGCCCCGGCCTCGTCCGCGACCGCGTCGTCGTCACCGGCCCCGTCGGCCTTCTCACCGCTGTCGGTCCCGTTGGCGGGGACCTCCGCGCCCGGCTCCACGACGTCCTCCCGCCCGGGCCGCTTCTTCGACGACACCACCAGGTACGTCACGGCGAGCAGGAAGACGAAGATCGCGGTCCACACGTTCAGCCGGACGCCCAGGATGTGGTGGGCGTCGTCGACCCGCATGTACTCGATCCACGCCCGGCCCGTGCAGTACGCGGCGACGTACAGCGCGAACGCCCGGCCGTGTCCGAGCCGGAAGCGGCGGTCCGCCCAGATGACCAGCAGCGCGACGCCGACGCACCACAGCGACTCGTACAGGAACGTCGGGTGGTAGGTGCCCGGCACCCGTCCGTCGGAGGAGGAGGTGATCTCCAGGGCCCACGGCAGATCGGTGGGCTTGCCGTACAGCTCCTGGTTGAACCAGTTGCCCCAGCGGCCGATCGCCTGGGCGAAGGCGATGCCCGGCGCGACGGCGTCGGCGTAGGCGGGCATCGGGATGCCCCGGCGGCGGCAGCCGATCCACGCGCCCAGCGCGCCCAGCGCGATCGCGCCCCAGATGCCGAGGCCGCCCTCCCAGATCTTGAAGGCGTCCACCCAGTCACGGCCCTCGCTGAAGTACAGCTCGTAGTCCGTGATCACGTGGTAGAGGCGGCCGCCGACCAGGCCGAAGGGCACGGCCCAGACGGCGATGTCGGCCACCGTGCCGGCTCGCCCGCCCCGGGCGATCCAGCGCTTGTTGCCGAGCCAGACGGCAACGAAGACGCCGATGATGATGCAGAACGCGTAACCGCGCAGCGGAATGGGGCCGAGGTACAGCACCCCGCGCGACGGGCTGGGAATGAAGGCAAGTTCCATGGCAAGGTCGACGCTACCGTGCCGTGCGGGGGCCGCGGTGGGCAGCCCGGCTACGGGTCCATAACGGGGGCGTGAGAATGCCCCTTACCCCTTGTTCGCCTCCTGCACCATCTGCTTCAGCTTGGCCGGGGTCATCGTCCGGTCCTGGTAGATGTTCTTGCCGTCGAACAGCACGGTGGGCGTGCCCGAGAAGTCGCCCTTGTCGAAGGCCTGGTGGGACTTGGCGACCCAGCCGTTGTGCGTGCCCTTCTCGACGCAGGTGCGGAAGGCGGGGGTGTCCAGGCCGTCGACCTTGCCGGCCAGCTCGATCAGCTTGGCGTTGTCCGCGTAGGCGTCGTCGACCTCCGAGGGCTGGTTGTCGAAGAGCACGTCGTGGTACGCGGGGAACTTCCCGGCGTCCTGCGCGCAGGCCGCGGCGTTGGCCGCGTTGCGGGAGCCGGTGCCGCGCATGTTGCCGTCGATGAGGGTGACCAGGTGGTACTCGACCTTGAGCTCGCCGGCGTTCGTCAGCTCGTGGATCACCGGCCGGTACGCCGTCTCGAAGGACCTGCACGCGGGGCAGCGGAAGTCCTCCCACACCGTGAGCGTGGACTTGGCGCTGTCCTTGCCGACCGGGACGGCGAGGCTGTCCTTGCCCTGGGCTCCCGAGGGCGCCACGACCGGGCCCGAGGCCTCGCTGTCGTCGTCCTTGCCGGCGTTGGCCGCGACGACGCCGATCACCGCCGCGAGTCCCAGGACGGCGACGACGGCCCCGCCCACGATCAGCGCGCGCCGGCGCCTGTCCGCGGACTTCTGCTTCTCGCGCTCGACCGCCAGCTTCTCCCGGGCGGTGCGCTTTCCCTCACGGTTCTTCTCGCTCACACCCCGGAAACGAACCGGGGAGGCGCAGCGCGCCTCCCCGGCCCCAGGTCCACCCGTACGAGGGATCTGTATGACTTCCCGGCTTCTTACGCCTGTTCTTACGCCTGTCGGCGCACGCCCTTGGCGAGGTCACCGGCGAGCGCGCGCACGGCCTCGACACCGGCCGCCTCGTCCGGGGCGTCCAGCATCGCCTTGACGAAGGCCGAGCCGACGATCACGCCGTCGGCGAAGCCCGCGACCTCGGCGGCCTGGGCGGGGTTGGAGACGCCGAGCCCGACGCACACGGGCAGGCCGGTCCCGGTGGCCCGGGTGCGTTCCACCAGGTCCTGGGCCTGGTTGCTGACGCTGGCGCGGGTGCCGGTGACGCCCATGAGGGAGGCGGCGTAGACGAAGCCGCTGCCCGCCTCGGTGATCCGCGCGAGCCGCTCGTCCTTGCTGCTGGGCGCGACGACGAAGACGGTGGCGAGACCGTGCTTGTCCGCGTGCTCCCTCCACAGCGCCGACTCCTGGACGGGCAGGTCGGGCAGGATGCACCCGGCGCCGCCCGCCTCGGCGAGCTCGGCGGTGAACCGCTCGACGCCGTAGCGGTCGATGGGGTTCCAGTACGTCATGACGAGGATGGGCTTGCCGGTGGCCGCGTGGGCCTCGCGGACGGTGCGCATCACGTCGGCGATCTTCACGCCGCCGCGCAGGGCGATGTCGTCGGCGGTCTGGATGACGGGGCCGTCGAGGACGGGGTCGCTGTGCGGCAGCCCCACCTCGACGATGTCGGCGCCGCCGTCGACGACGGCCTTGATCGCGTCGATGCCGCCGTCCACGGTCGGGAACCCGGCCGGGAGGTAGGCGATGAGCGCGGCGCGCCCTTCGGACCTGGCCGCGGCGAGGGTGTCGCTCAACAGCTGGATGTTCCCGCTCACTTGGCGTCCCCCTCGATCTCGGCGGTGCCGGAGGCGTCCTCGGCGACCTCGGCGTCGGTGTCGTACAGGCCGAAGTAGCGGGCGGCGGTGTCCATGTCCTTGTCGCCGCGGCCGGACAGGTTGACCACGATCAGCCCGTCCTTGCCCAGCTCCTTGCCGACCTCCAGGGCGCCGGCGAGCGCGTGGGCGCTCTCGATGGCCGGGATGATGCCCTCGGTGCGCGACAGCAGGCGCAGGGCCCGCATCGCCGCGTCGTCGGTGACCGCGCGGTACTCACCGCGGCCGGAGTCCTTGAGGTAGGAGTGCTCCGGGCCGATGCCCGGGTAGTCCAGACCGGCCGAGATCGAGTACGGCTCGGTGATCTGGCCCTCCTCGTCCTGGAGGACGTAGGAGCGGGAGCCGTGCAGGATGCCCGGTTCGCCGGCGGTGAGGGTCGCCGCGTGCTCGCCGGTCTCGACGCCGTGCCCGGCCGGTTCGCAGCCGATGAGGCGTACGCCGGTGTCCGGGATGAAGGCGTGGAAGAGGCCGATGGCGTTGGAGCCGCCCCCGACGCAGGCGATCGCGGCGTCGGGCAGGCGCCCGGCGCGCTCCAGCAGCTGGCGGCGGGCCTCGACGCCGATGACCCGGTGGAAGTCGCGGACCATCGCCGGGAAGGGGTGCGGTCCGGCGACGGTCCCGAAGAGGTAGTGGGTGTGGTCGACGTTGGCGACCCAGTCGCGGAAGGCCTCGTTGATGGCGTCCTTCAGCGTGCGGCTGCCGGACTTCACGGCGATGACCTCGGCGCCGAGCATGCGCATGCGGGCCACGTTGAGGGCTTGGCGCTGGGTGTCGATCTCGCCCATGTAGATGGTGCAGTCGAGACCGAAGAGGGCGCAGGCGGTGGCCGTGGCCACGCCGTGCTGGCCGGCGCCGGTCTCGGCGATGACCCGGGTCTTGCCCATGCGCCGGGTGAGCAGGGCCTGGCCCAGCACGTTGTTGATCTTGTGGGAACCGGTGTGGTTCAGGTCCTCGCGCTTGAGGAAGACGCGGGCGCCTCCGGCGTGCTCGGCGAAGCGGGGTACTTCCGTGAGCGCGGAGGGGCGGCCGGTGTAGTGGACCAGGAGGTCGTCGAGTTCCTTGGCGAACTCCGGGTCGTGCTTGGCCTTGTCGTACTCGACGGCCACCTCGTCGACGGCCGCGACGAGGGCCTCGGGGATGAACTTGCCGCCGAAGGCCCCGAAGTAGCCCTCGGGGCTGGGTGTGTGACCCTCGGGGTCGGGAATGAAGAACTGACTGGGCATGCGAATACCTTCACGGTGAGTTGTGTGTGGGATGCACTAGTCGCCGTGGGGACAAGGGTGTCAGTCGGCTGCGGGACCGCGGTGGCCGTTCGCGCCCACGCGGCGGTAGCCGCACATCAAACAGAGCCTCGCGCCCCAGAAGCAGGGCGTCGCTGCCATCGCATGCCGTTGACCTGGCCCGGCTCGTCACCGATGACGTACCGGACGCGGCGGCCGTGGACGCGGCGCGCGGGCGCACGGCAGCCGCGGGGGCGGCAGCCGCGCGCGAGGCGGGCGTACCGGTCCACGGTCGTCATGGTGAGAGTCATCGGGACAAGACTAGCGGGTGATCAGCTCCGGCCGTGGCGAAGTGCGGGATGTTCTCCCGCCGCCACCAGGTCGGCCACGGCCGTCCTGGGGTTCTTGCCGGTGACGAGGGACTCGCCGACCAGGACCGCGTCGGCGCCGGCGTTGGCGTAGGCGATGAGGTCGTGCGGGCCGCGGACACCGGACTCGGCGATCTTGACGATGTGGTCCGGGATCTCGGGCGCCACCCGCTCGAAGGTGTTGCGGTCGACCTCGAGGGTCTTGAGGTTGCGGGCGTTGACGCCGATCACGCGGGCCCCGGCGTCGACCGCGCGCTCCACCTCGTCCTCGTCGTGCACCTCCACGAGCGGCGTGAGCCCGATGGACTCGGCGCGCTCGATGAGCGACTCCAGCGCGGGCTGGTCCAGGGCGGCGACGATCAGCAGGGCGACGTCGGCGCCGTAGGCGCGGGCCTCCCACAGCTGGTACGACGTGACGATGAAGTCCTTGCGCAGCACCGGGATGTCCACCCGGGCGCGGACCGCCTCGAGGTCGGCGAGCGAGCCGCCGAAGCGGCGCTGTTCGGTGAGGACGGAGATGACGGCCGCGCCGCCCGCCTCGTAGTCGGCGGCGAGACCGGCCGGGTCGGCGATCGCGGCCAGGGCGCCCTTGGACGGGCTGGAACGCTTGACCTCGCAGATGACCTTGACGCCGTCGCCGCGCAGGGCGGCCGCGCCGTCCTTGGCGGCGGGAGCCTTCGCCGCGCGCTCCTTGAGCTCGTCGAGGCTCACACGCGCCTGCCGCTCCGCGAGGTCGGCACGGACTCCGTCGATGATCTCGTCGAGCACACTCACGCGAGCGGCCCCCTTCCAGAATCTTGACGTCGTGGCGACCGATCGAACCCGATGGTCACTGCGATGGTATCCGCAGCGGGGCGTAGGCCTCGCATCCGGTTGACGCCGGTCCCACCGACTGGACATCCGCTGACGATCAAGGATGAAGCCAGCCGCCGAACGGCAGGTTGCGGACCACGGTGAAGACCAGCAGCAACGCCCCGAGGCTCCACACCAGTCCCGGGCGGGGGTCGAACCGCAGGGGGCGCCCGCGGACGGCGTGCACCACCCATACGGTCCACAGCGCGGCGAAGCCCAGGTAGCCGAGGGTCGCGAGGGCGTTGGCGTGCAGCGCCGCCAGGACGTCCCCGTGCACGAAGGCGTGCGCGCTGCGCAAGCCGCCGCAGCCGGGGCAGTAGAGGCCGGTGTAACGCAGCAGCGGGCAGACGGGGTAGTGGCCGGGTTCGTTGGGGTCCACGGCGCCCACGTAGGCGAAGGCGGCGGCGACGGCCGCGAGGACCCCGGCGGGGACGGCCAGGCGGCTCGGGACGCTCGGCGTCACCCTTCGGCTGTCGGCGTTCACGGTACGCATTGTGCCCCGCGTGCGCGTGAGGGGCGGTCCCGGCACTCCTGTGCCGGCCGCCCCTCGGGTGAGGACTGCTCCGCGGGTCGGGCCGCGGGGGTGGTCAGCTCCCGGCGCCGGCCGGCTCGCGGTCGCCCGTGGTGCGGTGCGGCTGCTGGGCCTCCTTGGGCTGGCCCAGGCCCATCATGCGCATGATGCCGCCGACGACACCGCCGAGCAGCACGACCACCATGCCCGCCCAGAAGCCCACCGGCTGGTCCATCACCATGAACGCGCCCGCGACGCAGAAACCGATGAAGGCGATGATGACACCGGTCCAGGCGGCCGGGGTGTGACCGTGGCTGCTGCCCGCCATTGCTTGCTCCTCGTTGCTGTGTGCGTGTCTGAGCAGGACGCTCGGGGCCATTGTCCCGCACGCGCGCCCGCGTGGTGAGCGGGGGTGCCTCTCGGTCCCCCGTGTGGGCTCAGGCGCCGGTCGGGTCCTCGCCGCGGTCGAGGGCCTTCCACAGGTCCTCGGGGCGGTCGGGGTCGACGGCGGGGGCCTTGCGGCGCGGCTGGGGCGTGCCGCCGCGCTCGTAGCGGCCGGACATGGCGGGCCACAGCCGGCCGTAGCGCAGGGCGAGCAGTCCGGCCAGGAGGATCAGCACGCCGCCGACGACCGCGACGTACGGCCAGGCGGTGTGGCCGAGGGCGCCGACGGAGGCCGAGGCGTCCCCGGAGGCCTGGGCCGCCTGCTCGTCGAGCGCGGAACTGTCGGAGGCGCCGATCAGGGCCGCGGCGACGATGCCGGCGCCGGAGAGCGCCAGCAGCACGGCGACGACGAAGCGGCCGGCGCGGCGGACGGCGAAGACGGCGACGAGCGCGGCGAGGCCCACTATGGCCAGCGCCGCGGGAACGCCCGTGACGTCGCTGCCCTTGGCGGTCAGGGGGAAGGCGCCGCCGGCCACCGTCGCGGTGCCCTGCGACCACTCCTGCCGGGTGGCGAGCAGCGCCACGGCCGCGCCGAGGGCGCCGCTCAGCAGCGCCACGGCGAGGCTCAGGCGGCCGGCCCGGGCGGATCCGGGGGCTTGGGAACGGGGGTGCGGTACAGCAGTCACGTAGCTACTATCGCCTGAAGCCCGGGCGAACCGGCACCCGGGGTGCGTCTCAGGCCTTTCCGAGCCGGTTGGCCGTGTGGACGGCCCGCAGGACCGCCGCCGCCTTGTTGCGGCACTCGGTGTCCTCGGCGACCGGGTCGGAGTCGGCGACGACACCCGCCCCGGCCTGCACGTACGCGGTGCCGTCGCGCAGGAGGGCCGTGCGGATGGCGATGGCGGTGTCGGAGTTCCCGGCGAAGTCGAGGTAGCCGACGCAGCCGCCGTACAGGCCGCGCCGGGACGGTTCGAGTTCGTCGATGATCTGCATGGCGCGGGGCTTGGGGGCGCCGGAGAGGGTGCCGGCGGGGAAGCAGGCGGTGAGGACGTCGAAGGCGGTGCGCCCGGAGGCCACCCGGCCGGTGACCGTGGAGACGATGTGCATCACGTGCGAGTACCGCTCGATGGACATGAAGTCGACGACCTCGACCGAGCCCGGCTCGCAGACCCGTCCCAGGTCGTTGCGGCCGAGGTCGACGAGCATGAGGTGCTCGGCCCGCTCCTTGGGGTCGGCGAGGAGTTCGTCGGCCAGGGCCTGGTCCTCCTGCGGGGTGGCGCCGCGCCAGCGGGTGCCGGCGATGGGGTGGACCAGGGCCCGGCCGTCCTCGACCTTGACCAGCGCCTCGGGCGAGGAGCCGACGACGTCGAACCCGTCGAAGCGGAACAGGTACATGTACGGCGAGGGGTTGGTGGCCCGCAGGACCCGGTAGACGTCCAGCGCGCTGGCGGTGCACGGCGTCTCGAAGCGCTGGGAGGGGACCACCTGGAAGGCCTCGCCGGCCCGGATGCGCTCCTTGATGTCCTCGACGGCCACCTGGAAGTCGGGGCCGCCCCACAGGGCGGTGTACTCGGGCAGCTCGGAGGGCGGGAGGACGGCCGGGGGCTGGGCGACCGGGCGGGTCAGGTCGGCCTGCATGGCGTCCAGCCGGGCCACGGCGTCGGCGTGGGCCTCGTCGACGCCGGTCTCCAGGTCGTTGTGGTTGATCGCGTTGGCGATCAGCAGGACCGAGCCCTCCCAGTGGTCCATGACGGCCAGGTCGCTGGTGAGGAGCATGGTCAGCTCGGGCAGCTTCAGGTCGTCGCGCTCGCCGGGGCCGATCTTCTCCAGGCGGCGGACGATGTCGTAGCCGAGGTAGCCGACCATGCCGCCGGTGAAGGGCGGCATGCCCTCCTGGTGCGGGGTGTGCAGGGCCTCGATGGTGGCGCGCAGGGCGGCGAGGGGGTCGCCGTCGGTGGGGACGCCGACGGGCGGGGCGCCGAGCCAGTGGGCCTGCCCGTCGCGCGCGGTCAGCGTGGCCGCCGACCGCACCCCCACGAAGGAGTACCGGGACCAGGAGCGGCCGTTCTCCGCGGACTCCAGCAGGAAGGTGCCGGGGCGCTCGGCGGCGAGCTTGCGGTAGAGCGCGACCGGGGTGTCGCCGTCGGCGAGGAGCTTGCGGGTGACGGGGATGACCCGCCGGTCGGTGGCGAGCTTGCGGAAGGTCTCGAGGTCCATGGCCGCTGACCTTACTGATCCGGGGCGGAGGCGTCGGGACCGCCGTCCTTCAGGAGCACGTCCTCGTCGAAACAGGTGCGCGCGCCGGTGTGGCAGGCGGCGCCGACCTGGTCGACCTTGACGAGCACGGTGTCCGCGTCGCAGTCGAGGGCGACGGACTTCACCCACTGGACGTGGCCGGAGGTGTCGCCCTTGACCCAGTACTCCCGGCGGCTGCGCGACCAGTAGGTGCAGCGGCCGGTGGTCAGGGTGCGGTGCAGCGCCTCGTCGTCCATCCAGCCCAGCATCAGCACCTCTCCGGTGTCGTACTGCTGGGCGATGGCGGGCAGGAGGCCGTCGGCGCTGCGCTTGAGGCGCGCGGCGATCTCCGGGTCGAGACGACTGGGGGTGCTGGTCATGCCGTCCATTGTGCCGCGCGCCACTGACGTGCCAGGTGGAGTGTCCACTGGGCGGACCCGGTGGGCGGTCGTAGGCTGGCCTCCATGTCGACCCATGCCAAGCGTGAACGACTCCTTCTCGCCGACCTGTTGGAGACGGCGGGCCCGGACGCGCCGACCCTGTGCGAGGGCTGGACCACCCGGGACCTCGCCGCGCACGTCGTGGTGCGCGAGCGCCGCCCGGACGCCGCCGGCGGAATACTGATCAAGCAACTCGCGCCGCGCCTGGACAAGGTGATGGCGGAGTACGCCGACAAGCCGTACGAGGAGCTGATCCAGCTGATCCGTACGGGCCCGCCGCGTTTTTCGCCCTTCTCCCTCAAGCCGGTCGACGAGGCGTCGAACATCATCGAGTTCTACGTCCACACCGAGGACGTGCGCCGCGCCCAGCCCGACTGGTCGCCGCGCGACCTCGACCCCGTCTTCCAGGACGCCCTGTGGTCGCGCCTGGAGCGCACCGCCCGTCTGATGGGCCGCGGCGTCCCGACGGGCCTGGTCCTGCGCCGCCCCGACGGCCAGACGGCGGTCGCCCGCCGCGGCACCCCGGTGGTCACGGTGACCGGTGAGCCGTGCGAACTGGTCCTGTTCTGCTACGGCCGTCAGAGCGCGGCCAAGGTCGACCTGGACGGCGACGAGAACGCGATCGCGAAGCTGCACGAGTCGAAGCAGCTGGGGATCTGAGAAAGCCCCGGCCGCACGCGCGGCCGGGGCTCTCAGCGGAAGGGGGCGTCACCGCACCGGGTGTCCCGCCTCCCGCAGCGTCTCCTTGACCTGGCCGATGCGCAGGTCCCCGAAGTGGAACACCGAGGCCGCCAGGACCGCGTCCGCGCCCGCCTCGACGGCCGGGGGGAAGTCGGTCAGCCTGCCGGCGCCGCCCGAGGCGATGACCGGGACCGTGACGTGCCCTCGTACGGCCCGGATCATCTCCAGGTCGTAGCCGTCCTTGGTGCCGTCGGCGTCCATGGAGTTGAGCAGGATCTCGCCGGCGCCCAGTTCGGCGGCCCGGTGGGCCCACTCGACGGCGTCGATGCCGGTGCCCGTGCGGCCGCCGTGGGTGGTCACCTCGAAGGAGCCCGACTCGGTGCGGCGGGCGTCCACCGACAGGACCAGGACCTGGCGGCCGAAGCGCTCGGCGATCTCGCGGATCAGCTCCGGGCGGGCGATGGCGGCCGTGTTGACCCCGACCTTGTCCGCGCCGGCCCGCAGCAGCTTGTCCACGTCCTCGGCCGTGCGGACGCCGCCGCCGACCGTGAGGGGGATGAACACCTGCTCGGCCGTGCGGCGCACCACGTCGTACGTGGTCTCGCGGTTGCCCGACGAGGCGGTGATGTCCAGGAACGTCAGTTCGTCGGCGCCTTCGGCGTCGTAGACCTTGGCCATCTCGACGGGGTCGCCCGCGTCGCGCAGGTTCTGGAAGTTGACGCCCTTGACGACCCGGCCGTTGTCCACGTCCAGGCAGGGGATGACTCGGACCGCCAGGGTCATGAATCGCGCTCCTCTAGTGTTCCGGTGAGGGTGTCCCTCTGAATGCTTCCACTTCCACCGACACCAGGACCCGGGAGTCGATGAAGCCCTGCACGACCAGCAGGGTCGTGACCGGGCGCACGGAGTCGAACAGTTCCTTGTGCGCCCGGCCCACCGCGTCGACGTCCCGGGCGTGTGCCAGGTACACCCGGGTGCGGATCACGGACTCGGGTGCCAGCCCGAACTCGCCGATGGCCTCCAGGGCGGTGGTGAAGGCCACCTTGGCCTGCTCGTACGGGTCGCCCTCGCCGTAGAGCACATCGCCCTTGAACGCGGTCGTGCCCGCGACCAGCACACGGTCGCCCGCCTCCACGGCGCGTGCAAAACCGAAGGACTCTTCCCAGGGACTTCCGCTCTGCACACGCCGCACGGTCATGACGACACAGCCTCCAGGGCTTCTTCCAGGGTGAACGCCTTTGCGTACAGCGCCTTCCCGACGATGGCCCCCTCGACACCGAGCGGGACGAGATCGGCGATGGCCCGCAGGTCGTCGAGCGAGGAGACCCCGCCGGAGGCCACGACCGGGCGGTCGGTGGCGGCGCACACGTTGCGCAGCAGTTCCAGGTTGGGGCCCTGGAGGGTGCCGTCCTTGGCGATGTCGGTGACGACGTACCGCGCGCAGCCCTCCTTGTCGAGGCGCTCCAGCGTCTCGTAGAGGTCGCCGCCGTCGCGGGTCCAGCCGCGGCCGCGCAGGGTCGTGCCGCGGACGTCGAGACCGACCGCGATCTTGTCGCCGTGCTCGGCGATGACCTTGGCGACCCACTCCGGGGTCTCCAGGGCGGCCGTGCCCAGGTTGACGCGCGTGCAGCCGGTGGCGAGGGCGGCGGCGAGGGTGTCGTCGTCGCGGATGCCGCCGGACAGCTCCACCTTGATGTCCATGGCGCCGGCGACCTCGGCGATCAGCTCGCGGTTGTCCCCCGTGCCGAACGCGGCGTCCAGGTCGACCAGGTGCAGCCACTCGGCGCCGGAGCGCTGCCAGGCCAGGGCGGCCTCCAGCGGGGAGCCGTAGGAGGTCTCCGTGCCGGACTCGCCGTGCACCAGGCGGACGGCCTGGCCGTCACGGACGTCGACGGCGGGGAGGAGTTCGAGCTTGCTCACAGTGTTCCGATCCAGTTGGTGAGGAGCTGGGCTCCGGCGTCGCCGGACTTCTCGGGGTGGAACTGCGTGGCCCACAGGGCGCCGTTCTCGACGGCCGCGACGAACGGCTTGCCGTGGGTGGACCAGGTGACCTTGGGAGCCGTCATGGCCGGGTTGTGCGTCTCCAGCGACCAGTCGTGGACGGCGTAGGAGTGCACGAAGTAGAAGCGGGCGTCCGCGTCCAGGCCGGCGAACAGCTGCGAGCCGGGCGCCGCCTCGACGGTGTTCCAGCCCATGTGGGGTACGACCTCGGCCTGGAGCGGCTCGACCGAGCCGGGCCACTCGTCGAGGCCGTCGCTCTCCACGCCGTGTTCGATGCCGCGCGCGAAGAGGATCTGCATGCCGACGCAGATGCCCATGACCGGGCGTCCGCCGGAGAGCCGGCGGTCGATGATCCAGTCGCCGCGCGCCTCGCGCAGGCCCGTCATGCAGGAGGCGAAGGCGCCGACGCCGGGCACCAGCAGGCCGTCGGCGTTCAGGGCCTTGTCGTAGTCACGCGTGATCTCCACGTCGGCCCCGGCGCGGGCCAGGGCACGCTCGGCGGAACGGACGTTGCCGAAGCCGTAGTCGAAGACGACGACCTTCTTCCGGGTCCTCAGGGGGCCGCTCAATTCCACACCTCCAGCCTCACCACACCGGCCGCCAGGCACATCGCGGCGCCGATGGACAGCAGCACGATCAGGCCCTTGGGCATCTTCTGCTTGACGAAGGAGTAGATGCCGCCGGCGAGGAACAGGCCGACGACGATCAGCAGGGTCGAGATGCCGTTCACAGGGCGCCCTTCGTGGAGGGGAGGATGCCGGCCGCGCGCGGGTCGCGCTCGGAGGCGTAACGCAGGGCCCGGGCGAGCGCCTTGAACTGGCACTCCACGATGTGGTGCGCGTTGCGCCCGTAGGGCACGTGCACGTGCAGGGCGATCTGCGCCTGGGCCACGAAGGACTCCAGGATGTGCCGGGTCATGGTGGTGTCGTACTCGCCGATCATCGGCGCCATCTTCTCGGGCTCGGTGTGCACGAGGTAGGGGCGGCCGGACAGGTCGACGGTGACCTGGGCGAGGGACTCGTCCAGCGGGACCGTGCAGTTGCCGAAGCGGTAGATGCCGACCTTGTCGCCGAGGGCCTGCTTGAAGGCGGCGCCGAGGGCGAGGGCGGTGTCCTCGATGGTGTGGTGCGAGTCGATGTGCAGATCGCCCTCGGTCTTCACGGTCAGGTCGAACAGACCGTGCCGGCCGAGCTGGTCGAGCATGTGGTCGTAGAAGCCGACGCCTGTCGACACGTCGACCTTCCCGGACCCGTCGAGGTCGATCTCGACGAGCACCGAGGTCTCCTTGGTGACTCGCTCCACGCGTCCCACGCGGCTCATGTGCTCTGCTCCTTCTTCAGTTCACGGACCGCGTCGAGGAACGCGTCGTTCTCTTCGGGGGTTCCGGCGGACACCCGCAGCCATCCGGGGATGCCGTTGTCCCGGACGAGGACGCCCCGGTCGAGGATCTTCCGCCAGGCCGCGTGCGCGCCGCCCTCGCCGTCGAATCGCCCGAACTGCACGAAGTTGGCGTCGGACTCGACGACCTCGTAGCCGGTCGCGCGCAGCTCGGCGACCAGGCGGTCGCGCTCGGCCTTGAGCTGCTCGACGTAGCCGAGCAGCGTGGCGGTGTGCTCCAGGGCGGCCAGGGCGGTCGCCTGGGTGACGGCCGACAGGTGGTACGGCAGCCGCACGAGCTGCACGGCGTCCACGACGGCCGGGTGGGCGGCGAGGTAGCCCAGGCGCAGGCCCGCCGCGCCGAACGCCTTCGACATGGTGCGGGAGATGACGAGGTGCGGGCGGCCGTCGAGCAGCGGCAGCAGCGAGTCGCCGTGGCTGAACTCGACGTACGCCTCGTCCACGATCACCATCGACGGCTTCGCCGCCTGCGCGGCCTCGTACAGCGCGAGGACCGTCTCGCGCGGGACCGCGTTGCCGGTGGGGTTGTTGGGCGTGGTGACGAAGACGACGTCCGGCTGGTGCTCGGCGATCGCCTTCTCGGCGGCGGGCAGGTCGATCGTGAAGTCCTCGCCGCGCGGCCCGGAGATCCAGCCCGTGCCCGTGCCGCGCGCGATCAGCGCGTGCATCGAGTAGGACGGCTCGAAGCCGAGCGCGGTGCGGCCCGGCCCGCCGAAGGTCTGGAGCAGCTGCTGGATGACCTCGTTGGAGCCGTTGGCCGCCCAGACGTTGGCCACGCCGACCTCGAGCCCGCCGGTGTCGGTCAGGTACTCGGCCAGCCGGGTGCGCAGCTCGACGGCGTCCCGGTCGGGGTAGCGGTTGAGGTGCTTGGCCGCCTCGCGGACCCGCTCGGCGATGCGTTCGACCAGTTCCTCGGGCAGCGGGTAGGGGTTCTCGTTGGTGTTGAGCCGTACGGGGACGTCCAGCTGGGGCGCGCCGTAAGGGGACTTGCCGCGCAGCTCGTCCCGTACGGGGAGATCGTCGATGCGTACGTCGCTCACTTGCCCTGGGGAACCTTCCAGTCGAACCTCGCCTTGATCGCCGCGCCGTGGGCCGGCAGATCCTCCGCCTCGGCCAGGGTCACCACGTGGTGGGCGACGTCGGCCAAGGCGTCCTTCGTGTAGTCGACGATGTGGATGCCGCGCAGGAAGGACTGCACGGACAGGCCGGAGGAGTGGCAGGCGCAGCCGCCGGTGGGCAGCACGTGGTTGGAGCCGGCCGCGTAGTCGCCGAGGGAGACCGGGGCCCAGGGGCCGACGAAGATCGCGCCGGCGTTCCTGACGCGGTCGGCCACGGCGGCGGCGTCGGCCGTCTGGATCTCCAGGTGCTCGGCGCCGTAGGCGTCGACCACCTTCAGGCCCTCCTCGAGGCCGTCGACCAGCACGATCGCGGACTGCCTGCCCGACAGAGCCGGGACGATCCGGTCCTCGACGTGCCGGGTGGCGGCGACCTGCGGCTCCAGCTCCTTCTCGACGGCGTCGGCGAGCTCGACGGAGTCGGTGACCAGGACGGCGGCGGCGAGCGGGTCGTGCTCGGCCTGGCTGATCAGGTCGGAGGCGATGTGCACGGGGTCGGCCGTGTCGTCGGCGAGGACCGCGATCTCGGTCGGGCCGGCCTCGGCGTCGATGCCGATCCTGCCGGTGAAGTAGCGCTTGGCGGCGGCGACCCAGATGTTGCCGGGGCCGGTGACCATGTTCGCGGGCGGGCAGGACTCGGTGCCGTGGGCGAACATCGCGACGGCGGTGGCACCGCCGGCCGCGTAGACCTCGTCGACGCCGAGCAGGGCGCAGGCGGCGAGGATGGTCGGGTGCGGCAGGCCGCCGAAGTCGGCCTGGGCGGGCGAGGCGAGCGCGATCGACTCGACGCCGGCCTCCTGCGCGGGCACCACGTTCATGATCACGGAGGACGGGTACACCGACCGGCCGCCGGGCGCGTAGAGGCCGACGCGGTCGACCGGAACCCACTTCTCGGTCACGCTGCCGCCGGGCACGACCTGCGTGGTGTGCGGGGAGCGGCGCTGCTCGCGGTGGACGGCGCGGGCGCGGCGGATCGACTCCTCCAGGGCCGCGCGCACGGCCGGGTCGAGCTCCTCCAGGGCGCGCTTCAGCGCGGCGGCCGGGACGCGCACCTGGTCCAGCCTGACCCCGTCGAACCGCTCGGCGGCGTCGATCAGCGCCGCGTCGCCCCGATGATGCACGTCCTCGCAGATCGGACGCACCTTCTCCAGGGCGGCCGCTACGTCGAAGTCGGCTCGGGGCAGCAGGTCACGCAGGGCGGGGCCCTCGGGAAGGGCGTCGCCGCGCAGATCGATTCGGGAGATCACGTGCTCAATTCTCTCAGACCCGGGTGAGGCGCCGTCCGCGCGTATCAATGGCTGATACAGAGTGTCGCGGCGCCCCGGAGGATCCCCTTCACCCGCTGCTTTCGGGGCGTCACACAACGGGCATGAACGGTTGTACGAAGGAACCAACCGGCGAGTACCCGGGGCGGAGGGAACGACTGTGACCGAGGGGGCCGGCGTCCGTGCCGGGGAGCTGCCCGACGACCTGACCGCGGCCGAGGCCGGGATGTGGCAGGCGTTCCGCAATGGCACCGTGTACGACCTGAGCTGCGGCGACGCCGTGGCGGACGATCCGCACGGCGGCGGGCCCTGGGGCGCGGAGCGGACCGTCCGCGCCCGGATCGTGTGCTGGCTGCTCCTGGACGGCCCGCCCGCGCTGGCCGGCCGCGTGTCCGCGCTGAAGCTGGTCGGTGTGCAGGTCAGCGGCTCGCTGGACCTCGCGGGCGGCACAGTGGTGCCGTACGTCGAGATGCGCCGCTGCCGGTTCGAGCAGGACGTGCTGCTGCCGGAGGCCCGCTTCACGACCCTGCGGATGGTGGACTGCTCGGTGCCCCGGCTGGAGGCGGCCCGGGTGCACACCGAGGGCGATCTGCATCTGCCGCGCTGCCGCTTCCACCACGGCATCCGGCTCACGGACGCGCAGATCGGCACGGACCTGATGCTCAACCAGGCGATCGTGCACCGCGACCGCAGCGGCCGGTCGATCGCCGCGGACGGCCTCACCGTCGGCCAGGACGTACAGGCCGAGCTGCTGGAGTCGCACGGCGAGCTGAGCCTGCGCGCGGCCACCGTCGGCGTCTCCCTGAGCCTGCGCGGCGCCCGCCTGGCCAACCCGTACGCGCGGCTCGCGCTGAACGCCCCGCAGCTGACCGTGGAGCGCAGCCTCTACCTCACCCCGGCGGGGATCGGCGCCCACGCCATGAGCGGGATGACCCCGGCGGAGGGGACACTGATCCAGCGGTTCGCGTGCGAGGGCGGGATCCGGCTGGACGACGGCCGGTTCGGCGACGCCGTCGACTTCGAGCAGGCCCGCTTCACCCTCACCGACGACCAGGAGCTGTCGCTGCGGCGGGTGCAGACACCGGAGCTGCGCTTCCTCGGTGAGCAGCCGCTGCGCGGGCGGGTGGTGCTCTCGGGGGCGAAGATCGTCAACCTGATGGACCGGGCGGACGCCTGGCCGGGCCCGGGGCGGCTGCACATGGGCGGCTTCGCCTACGAGTTCCTCGTGCCGCGCGGGCCGTTCCCGCTGGCCGAGCGGCTGGACTGGGTGGCGGCGGCGACCGCCGAGTACAACCCGGAGCCGTACGAGCGGCTCGCGGCCGTGCTGCGGGCCGGCGGGGAGGACGAGGACGCCCGGGAGGTGCTGCTCGCCAAGCAGCGCCGGCATCGCGAGAGCCTGCCGATGGCGGCCAAGCTGTGGGGCTACGCGCAGGACTGGACGGTGGCCTACGGGTACCGGCCGGGTCGGGCGGCGGTCTGGATGGCGGCGCTGTGGGCGGCGGGTTCGTTCGCCTTCGCACAGGCCGGCAGTCCGCCGATGAAGCGGGGCGAGCATCCGGAGTGGAGCCCCGCGCTGTTCACCCTCGATCTGCTGCTGCCGGTCATCGACCTCGGCCAGGTGGGGTCCTGGCAGCTGCGGGGGGCCTGGCAGTGGCTGGCGACGGGGCTGATCCTGCTGGGCTGGGTCCTGGCGACGACGGTGGCGGCGGGGGCGACACGGCTGCTGCGGCGCAACTGATGATGCTGCTGTGACCGAAGTTGTTGAACTGTCACGGCTTTACGCTCTCTTGACCATCGGACGTACAACTTTCCGCAGGTTCGATGAACAGTCTGGCGCCGCGATGACCAGCCGACTTTCAATGGACGGCACCATGGCAATGCAGCTCCCCTTCATCCGCCCGAGCCGGATGACAAGGACGTCCCCCCACCCCGCCGGCGAGCCGTGCGCCGACGACGAGGTGCTGCTCGACGCGCCCGACGCCCGGCTGAGCCCGGCGCTGGTCGCCGCCGCCCGGGACGACCACGGCCCGGCCGCCGCGCTGCTCCTGACCACCCGCGTGGCCTCGGAGTGGGAGCGGCGCGACCGGTACGTGACCCGGCTGGCCGCCTTCGCGCGCTCACGCCCCGAGTGGCTGGACGCCTGGCTCGCCACCGCCCCGCAGGACCCCGACGCGCTGCTGGTCGGGGCCCAGCTGGCGGTGGACCGCGCCTGGCGGTCACCGGCCCGGGCCGAGCTGCTGCGCGAGGTCAGCCCGTTGATCACCGCCGCGGCCCGGGGCGACCAGCGGGACCCGGTCCCGTGGCGGCTCGCGCTCGACCACGCCCGGGGCGCCCAGGCCGGGCACACCTACTTCGAGGAGCTGTGGGAAGCCGCCGTACGCCGTGCCCCGCACCACTACGGCTGTCATGTGGCGGCCCTGCGCTACCTGGCCACCTACTGGCACGGCTCGCACCACGAGTGCTTCGACTTCGCCGACCGGGCCGCGCAGGACGCTCCCGCCGACGCGCTCGTCCAGGCCCTCCCGCTGCGGGCGGCGTTCGGCTACCTCGTCGACGGCTGCGGGCCCGAGGTGCCGCGCGAGCGGCTGGACGCGGCAGCCGACCGGGCGATCGCGCTGTCCCCGCGGCTGCCGGCGTCCGACCCCTGGCCGGCCCGGATGCGGAACCTGCTGATCTTCGTCCTGGTGCGCCTGGAGCGCTGGCGGGACGCGAGCGAACAGCTGCGCCTGAACGGCCCGTACGCCACCTCCTTCCCCTGGGACCAGGTGTCGGACGACCCGCTCGGGCACTTCCTGCGGGTACGCGACGACGTCCGGGCCGCGCAGGCCTCGGAGCCGTCCTGGCATCCACGGAGTGAACGGGGCGGACGAGTCCGTCCCAGCGACCATTAGGCTTTTGCGTCGTGACCACCGTCCGGCTCCCCCTCTTCCCCCTGAACTCGGTGTTGTTCCCGGGGCTCGTGCTCCCGCTCAGCGTCTTCGAGGAGCGGTATCGCGCCATGATGCGCGAGCTGCTGAAGACACCGGAGGACGAACCGCGCCGGTTCGCCGTCGTGGCGATCCGCGACGGCCACGAGGTGGCCCCGAGCGCGCCCGGCATGCCCGACCCGACGGCCGTCCCCGAGCAGGGCCCGACGGCCGGGTTCGGCACCGACCCGGTCAAGGCCTTCCACAAGGTGGGCTGCATCGCGGACGCGGCGACGATCCGGGAGCGCACCGACGGCTCCTTCGAGGTGCTGGCGACCGGCACCACCCGGGTGCGGCTGCGGTCGGTCGAGGCGTCCGGGCCCTTCCTGACGGCCGAGCTCGAGCTCCTGGAGGAGGAACCGGGCGACGAGGCCGCGCCACTGGCCGAGGGGGTGCTGCGGTCCTTCCGCCAGTACCAGAAGCGGCTGGCCGGGGCGCGGGAACGGTCCCTGGCGACGGGGGCCGATCTGCCGGACGAGCCCGGCGTGGTGTCGTACCTCGTGGCCGCGGCGATGATGCTGGACACCCCGACCAAGCAGCGGCTGCTCCAGGCGCCCGACACCGCGTCCCGTCTGCGCGACGAGCTGAAACTCCTTCGCTCCGAGACGGCGATCATCCGTAATCTGCCGTCGTTGCCGGCGTCGGAGCTGACGCGCGGCCCGATGAGCCTCAACTGAGCGGATCGGCATGGCGAAGAAGTCGAAGAAGCAGCAGCAGACGGGCGGCACCCCCGCGACGGTCGCCCTCACGGCGGCGGGCACGGCGTACACGGTCCACGCCTACGACCACGACCCCGCGCACCCCTCCTACGGCGAGGAGGCGGCCGAGGCGATGGGCGTCTCCCCCGACCGCGTCTTCAAGACCCTGGTCGCGGACGTCGACGGCGCCCTCACGGTCGCGGTGGTCCCGGTTGCGGGCCAGCTGGACCTGAAGGCCCTGGCGGCGGCGGTCGGCGGCAAGCGCGCCACGATGGCCGACCCGACCCTGGCGGAACGCACGACGGGCTATGTCCGCGGCGGCATCTCGCCCCTCGGCCAGCGCAGGAAACTGCCGACGGTCCTCGACGCCTCGGCTTCGGCCCACCCGACGATCTGCGTCTCGGCGGGCCGGAGGGGCCTGGAGGTGGAACTCGCCCCGGAAGACCTGCGACAGCTGACGCAGGCGATCCTGGCCCCGATCGGCCGCTGACGCCGGAAGGCCCCGCCCCGCCCCGGCCGGCCGTTCGGGGCGGACCGCCCGGAGCACGACGCCGGGGAGCTCCTCGCCCCTCGGCGGACAACGGACTCTGTCTGCTCGGCCCTACCGGCTTTCGGCCGAGGGCGACTTCGCATAAGGGTCCGTGGCGAAATCCGGCTCCGGGTCGCGGGGGCCGAACAGCGCCATGAGACCGAGGTGCAGGACCAGCGCGGCCAGCGGCCAGGCCAGCAGCGCCCCCTTCGCGCCCAGCTTCAGCGGCGCGGAGAAGGTCACCCCCCGGCCGACCTCCCGGGCGTGCGCGATCACGTCCTGCTCCGGGCCGAGCCACACCCCGACCCGCCAGGCGAGCAGCGAGCCGAGCAGCCCGCCGAGGGCCAGCCCCACCACCAGAGGCACACCCCCGCGCCGCCGCAGCAGGAAGACCACCAGCGCGCTCACGGCCCCGAACGCCAGTCCGAGCAGCGTGAACGTGCCGTCGACCCCGATGGCCTGCTCGCCCTCGGTGTCCTTGAGGTAGACGACCCAGCTCTTCTCCACCACGTCACCGACCAGCGGCACGTGCGGCGCGAGCCACCACCACAGCACTCCGAGCAGCACCCCGCCGAGCGCCACGGCCACCGCGATCACGGCGGCCTCCCGCAGTTCCGTCTTCATCCCGGGGCCGTCCTGCCCGTACCAGCCGTGCCCGGCGTACTCGGCGTGCTGGGCCCCGGGAGCCTGCGGCCCGGCGCCCGGCGGCTGCCACGGCCCCTGTGCGGAATGCTCGTGCGGCGGTGGTGGCGGAGTCAGTGGTGCGGTCACCCTGCCATCGTGCCAGGCCCGCCTGTGCGCCGCGTCACCGGACGACCGCTCCCCGCTCAACGGACGGCCGCCCGCCGGTACGCCCAGGTCGCCACGGCCAGCGAGACGACGCCGACGGCCCCGCACACGGCGAGGTCACCGAGGACGAAGGCCCAGTCCGGGTGCGGCCCGAACGTCCGCGCGAAGGCCTCCACGCCGTACGTCGACGGCAGCAGGTCCCGCGCGAAGCGCACGATGCCCGGCATCCGGTCCGCCGGCAGCACGCCCAGCAGCAGCGCCGCCGACATGCCCAGCTGCCCGAGCAGCGTGGCGAGTTCCGGGCGGGGCGCCAGCAGCCCCAGCGCCGCGCCGAGCCCGGCGAGCGCGGCACCGGCGAGCGGGATCACGGCCAGGAGGATCCACAGATGGGCCATCGGCAGCCCGAACAGCACACAGCCGAACACCGCCGTCACGACGGTCCCGGGCACCGTGAACGAGGCGTACGCGCCCGCCGCGCCCAGCACCACGGCCGCCGGCGGCACGGGCAGCGTCGCGTAGTGGTCGAGTCCGCCGCTGGCCCGCAGCTGCCCGAAGTACTGCGCGAGCAGGTTCAGCGCGACGAAGGCGACCACCAGGACCGAGGATCCGGCGACGACGGCCTGCGCCTCCGCCCCGTCGTCCACGACCCCGCGCATCAGGATCATGATCCCGACCGACTGGAAGGTCGCCACGAACAGCAGCGGGATCCGCGCCACCCGCGCCCGGGACAGCTGCGCCCGGTACACGGCCGCCAGCGAGGGCCACAGCCGCGCCCGTGGTCCGAGCTCGGCCGCGCACGCGGCGGGCTCCTCCGCGGCCAGGGCACTGCCCGGCAGGACATCGGCGGGTACGACACTCACGTCGCGCTGCTCCCCTTCGCTCGGGTCCACTGCGGCAGTCGCCTGTTCGGTACGGATACGGCGGCCGGTGTGCTCACGGCCCGCGCGCCCTGCGCCTCGCTCACACCTTCACCAGCCCCTGCTCCGCGGCACCGCCGAGGGCCAGGTAGACGTCCTCCAGGCTCGGCGTGGTCAGCGTGAAGTCGTCCAGGGCGGCGAAGGCGGCCCCGCCGGTGACGGTCGCCACGACCGCCCGGGCCTCCTCGGGCCCGAGCCGCAGCGTCCAGCGGCGGCCCGACTCCGCGGCACGGTCCCGCAGCGCGGCGACCTCCGGCACGTGCAGCGGAGCAGCGTCCCGCCACACCAGGTCCACGCGCACCTCCCCGGCGACCCGCTCCTTGAGTCCGGCGGGGGTGTCGCAGGCGATCACCCGCCCCCGGTCCAGGACCGCCACCCGGTCCAGCACGGTCTCGGCCTCGATGACGTTGTGGGTGACCAGCAGCACGGTCGTCCCGCGCTCGGCCCTCCGCCGGTCGACGGCGGACCACACGGCCCGGCGCGCGACCGGGTCCATGCCGGTGGTCGGCTCGTCCAGCACGAGCAGCGGCCGCTCCCCCACCAGGGCAGCGGCGAAGCAGGCCAGGCGCCGCTGGCCCCCGGAGAGCTTCTTCAGCGGCCGTCCGGCGAGCGGGGTGAGGCCCAGCTCGTCCAGGACGGCGTCCCGCTCGGCCCGCGCCTGCCGGGCGTCCAGCCCGCGCAGCCGCCCGGTGGTCTCGGCGGCGAGGGAGACGGTCAGCTCGTCGAGGGCGGTCGACTCCTGCCCGAGGTAGGCGAGCAGGCGCGAGGCCCGTTCGGGGTGGCGCACGATGTCGTGCCCGAGGATCCGCACGCCGCCGCGGTCGGGCCGCATCAGCCCGGTCAGCTGGCGGACGAGCGTGGACTTGCCGGCGCCGTTCGGACCGAGCAGGCCGAAGATCTCACCGCGGCGGATGTCGACCGTCACGTCGTCCGTCGCCCGGACCTCGGGGGTGGCGGGGGCGCCGCGCCGGCCCCGTACCGCCGGATAGGTCTTGGTCAGCCCGCGCACCGCGCACACGACGTCACCATCGTGCCGAAATGCCTGTGCCGCGCGCTTACTCACAAGGGACGAGACTACGGGGTCGGCGACCCCGCTCCGCTCTCGGGTCGGTCCATAACGGGAAATCCGCCGGCAAAGAACTCAGGCCTCGACGGGCGGGTGCTCCACGCCCGTGCGCACGCTGATCTCCCGCCAGAAGCCGGCCCGGATGGCGTACCGGTCCTGCTCGTCGATCTGGTCGTCCTTGTGGGCGAGCAGGCCGAAGCGGGCGGCGTAGCGCAGCAGCTCCCCGTCGACGCGGTGCGGGACGCGCGGGTACATCCCGGACAGTTTCTGCAGGTGGTGCTGGTCGCCGAGGCGCTCCACCCAGCGCCGGGCGAAGACCTGGCCCACCTCGAAGGGGTCGCCGCCGACGGTGGTGATGTCCTCCTCGCGGTCGGCCCAGCGCTGCTCGGCCGTGGTCAGCTGGGCGAGTGTCGGCATCGAGGCGGCTTCGGGGGGCTCGGCCGCGGGCCGGTCGACCCAGCCCTTGTCGGAGGACCACCGGAGGGTGGCGGAGGCGGGGGGCTGGGGGGGCTGGGGGCCGGGGGCGCGCAGGGCGGCGAGGTCTTTGGGCGTGGGGACGCCCTTGGCGGCGGGCAGCCGCTCCTCGGTGCCGTTGGCCCCGGCCGCGGCCGCCGGGTGGCGGGGCTGCGGGGCGGGCCGTTCGGTCGCGGTGCCGAGCGCGGACTCGGGCAGCGGCGCGGACAGGATGGCGGCGATCTCCGGCCGGGGCGCGGGCTGCGGCGCGCACGCCCCGGTGTGGTCCTTGGCGCGCACGGCCCGGGTGATCCACGTGCGGTCCAGCACGCGGCGCTCGTCGGCCTCGGCGACCAGGTCCTCGGACTGGTTGTAGTCGCCGTCGGCGGCTTGGACGGCCCACAGGTGGACGGCGACGCCGTGCTCCTTGGCGGCCATCATGCCGGGCAGCAGATCGCCGTCGCCGGTGACGAGGACGACGTCGGAGCAGGCGCGGTTGCGGGCCAGCTCGGTGAGCTCGGCGTGCATGGCGGCGTCCACGCCCTTCTGCGCCCAGCGGCCGTCGCTGCGGGTCAGCGCGCCGAGCCGGACGGTGACCCGGGGCATCACGCGCAGCCGGCGGTGCTCGGGTTGCGGGACGCGGTCGGGGGCGCCGTCGAACCAGTAGATGCGCAGCAGCGGCTGCTGTGTATCGGATTCGGCACGCTCACGCAGCCCCTGGATGAGGGCGGTGTGGTCGACGGTGATGCGGGACCGTGAGGGCTCCCCGGCGAGGAGACTCGCCGCGGCTCCCAGCAGATACCCAGCGTCCACCAGGACGATGCAGCGGTCCACGCGACTCACCCTCTTCCCAGGAGGTTTGCTTCGGGCTTGCTTCGAGTCTGCCCGACGGCGCGGAGGTTAACGGCCCGAACTCGATCTTCGGCGTGGCGTTTCGGCGCCCGTCCTTCCGACCACCCCTGTCACGCACGGTAATTGTCCGACATGCGATCGTTGTCGGGCTGTGTGAATCTGGTCCCGGCCCTGGCCCCTAGTCCCCCACAGGAGGCATCACCATGGCCAAGAACAAGAACCGTGACCGCAAGCAGCAGCGCCCGACCGAGCGTGGCCAGCGGGCGGACCGCAGCCCCGCCTCGCAGACGGAGCCCCAGCCCGAGGTCGAGTTGACCCCCGGCGAGATGACGTCCACCAAGCGAAAGCGCAGCTTCGGCCACAACTGACGCGTCGGTGACCGGTCGTTGAGCCCGGCACACACGCACGAGGGGCGTACCCGGTGACGGGTACGCCCCTCGAGTGCGTCGAGAGCCCTACGGGGCCGGCAGTGGTGTCACCCGGCCAGGCAGGACGGCCCGAGCAGCACCTTCAGGTCGCCGAAGAGCGCCGGGTCGGGCTTCACCCGGTGCCGGTCCAGCCGCAGCACGGTCGTCTTGGTCGGGCCCTGGAGCTTGATCCGGACCTCGCTGTCGCCCTTGTGGTGGCTGAGGACCTCCCCGAGGCGGCTGACCAGCGGCGGGGTGACCCGGGTGGCCGGGATGGTGAGGACCACGGGCGCGTTGGTGCCCGCGTTGGACAGGTCCGGCACCATCAGCTCCATCGCGACGAGCCGCGGGATGTCCTCGCGCTTGTCGAGGCGGCCCTTGACGAACACCACGGCGTCCTCGACGAGTTGGGTCGAGACGAGCTGGTAGGTCGCGGGGAAGAACATGCACTCGATCGAGCCGGCGAGGTCCTCGACGGTGGCGATGGCCCAGGCGTTGCCCTGCTTGGTCATCTTGCGCTGGAGGCCCGAGATGATGCCGCCGATGGTGACGACCGCGCCGTCGGAGTGCTCACCGCCGGTCAGCTGGGAGATACCGGCGTCGGCCTTGTCGGACAGGATGTGCTCCAGGCCGAACAGCGGGTGGTCGGAGACGTACAGACCGAGCATCTCCCGCTCCTGGGCGAGCAGATAGGTCTTGTCCCACTCGTCGGTGGAGAACTCCACGTCGAGCCCGAAGCCCGGCTCGCTGGTCTCGGCCTCGCCCATGCCGCCGAAGAGGTCGAACTGCCCCTCGGCCTCCTTGCGCTTGACCGCGACCACGTTGTCGATCATCGGCTCGTAGTGCGCGGTGAGGCCCTTGCGGGTGTGGCCCATGGCGTCGAAGGCGCCGGCCTTGATCAGCGATTCGGTGGTGCGCTTGTTGCAGACCACCGCCTCCACCTTGTCGAGGTAGTCCGGGAAGGAGACGTACTTCCCCTTGGCCTTGCGGCACCGGATGATCGACTCGACCACGTTGGTGCCGACGTTGCGGACGGCGGACAGGCCGAAGAGGATCACGTCGTCGCCCTGGGCCGCGAAGTTGGACATCGACTCGTTGACGTCCGGCGGGAGCACCTTGATGCCCATGCGGCGGCACTCGTTGAGGTAGACGGCCGACTTGTCCTTGTCGTCCTTCACGGAGGTGAGCAGCGCGGCCATGTACTCGGCGGGGTGGTTCGCCTTCAGGTACGCGGTCCAGTAGGAGACCAGTCCGTACGCGGCGGAGTGCGCCTTGTTGAACGCGTAGCCGGCGAAGGGGACCAGCACGTCCCACAGCGCCTGGATGGCCTCGTCGCTGAAGCCCTTCTTGCGGGCGCCCTCCTGGAAGAGGACGAAGTTCTTCGCCAGTTCCTCGGGCTTCTTCTTGCCCATCACGCGGCGGAGGATGTCGGCCTCGCCGAGCGAGTAGCCGGCGATGATCTGGGCGGCCTTCTGCACCTGCTCCTGGTAGACGATCAGGCCGTAGGTGACGTCCAGGACCTCCCTGAGCGGCTCCTCCAGCTCGGGGTGGATGGGCGTGATCTCCTGCTGGCCGTTCTTGCGCAGCGCGTAGTTCGTGTGGGAGTTCATGCCCATGGGGCCCGGGCGGTACAGGGCCGACACGGCGGAGATGTCTTCGAAGTTGTCCGGCTTCATCAGCCGGAGCAGGGAGCGCATGGGGCCGCCGTCGAACTGGAAGACGCCGAGGGTGTCGCCGCGCTGGAGCAGTTCGAAGGTCGTGGGGTCGTCGAGCGGGAGGCTCAGGAGATCGATGTCGATCCCCTTGTTGGACTTCACCATCTTGACGGCGTCGTCCATGATCGTCAGGTTGCGCAGGCCCAGGAAGTCCATCTTCAGCAGGCCGAGCGACTCGCAGCTCGGGTAGTCCCACTGCGTGATGGTGACCTTGTCCGTGTGCCTGACCCAGACGGGCACGTGGTCGGTGATGGTCTCGCTGGACATGATCACGCCGGCGGCGTGCACGCCCATCTGCCGGACCAGGCCCTCGACGCCCTTGGCGGTGTCGATGACCTTCTTCACGTCCGGCTCGTTCTCGTACATCGCCCGGACCTCGCCCGCCTCCGAGTAGCGGGGGTGCTCGGGGTTGGTGATGCCGTCGAGGTTGATGCCCTTGCCGAGGACGTCGGCGGGCATGGCCTTGGTGATGCGGTCGCCCATCGCGTACGGGTAGCCCAGCACGCGCGCGGAGTCCTTGATCGCGTTCTTGGCCTTGATGGTGCCGTACGTGCCGATCATGGCGACCTTGTCGGCGCCGTACTTCTCCGTCACGTAGCGGATCACCTCGACGCGCCGGCGCTCGTCGAAGTCGATGTCGACATCGGGCATGGAGATGCGCTCGGGGTTGAGGAACCGCTCGAAGATCAGGCCGTGCGGGATGGGGTCGAGGTCGGTGATGCCGAGGGCGTAGGCGACGATCGAACCGGCCGCGGAGCCTCGGCCGGGGCCGACCGCGATGCCCTGCTTCTTGGCCCACATGATGAAGTCGGCCACCACGAGGAAGTAGCCCGGGAAGCCCATCGAGATGATGGTGTCCATCTCGTACTCGACCTGCTTCATGCGGTCGTCCGGGATGCCGTCCGGGAAGCGGCGGTGCATGCCGCGCAGGGTCTCCTCGCGGAACCAGCTGACCTCGGTGTAGCCCTCGGGGATGTCGAACTTGGGCATCAGGTCGCGCTTTTGGAACATGCCCGTGGTGTCGACCATCTCGGCGATCAGACGGGTGTTGGCGCAGCCCTCCTGCCAGGCGTCCGAGGAGTCGATGGCGTACATCTCGTCCGTGGACTTCAGGTAGTAGCCGGTGCCGTCGAACTTGAAGCGGTCCGGGTCGGAGAGGTTCTTGCCGGTCTGGATGCACAGCAGCGCGTCGTGGGCGGTCGCCTCGTGCGCGTACGTGTAGTGCGAGTCGTTGGTGACCAGCGGGGGGATGCCGAGCTTCTTGCCGATCTCCAGCAGGCCGTCGCGGACCCGGTGCTCGATCTCGATGCCGTGGTCCATCAGCTCCAGGAAATAGCGGTCCTTGCCGAAGATGTCCTGGTAGTCGGCGGCGGCCTTCAGGGCCTCGTCGAAGTGGCCCAGGCGCAGCCGGGTCTGGACCTCGCCGGAGGGGCAGCCGGTGGAGGCCACGATCCCCTCCGACCACTGGGCGATGGTCTCCTTGTCCATCCGGGGCCACTTCTGCAGCCAGCCCTCGGCGTAGGCGTCGGAGGAGAGCCGGAAGAGGTTGTGCAGGCCGGTCGAGTTCACCGCCCACATCGTCTTGTGGGTGTAACCGCCGGAGCCGGAGACGTCGTCCCGCTTCTGGTGCGGCTGGCCCCACTGGATCTTGCGCTTGTTGCGCCGGGACTCGGGGGCGACATACGCCTCGATCCCGATGATCGGGGTCACTCCGGACTTCTGGGCGGTGTGGAAGAAGTCGTACGCGCCGTGGAGGTTGCCGTGGTCGGACATGGCGATGTGCGTCATGCCCATCTCGTTGCACGCGTTGAACATGTCCTTCAGCCGCGCGGCACCGTCCAGCAGCGAGTACTGGGTGTGGACGTGCAGGTGCGTGAACGGCGGCTTTGACACGGCTGCGGCCTCCAGGGGAACGACGGTCGAACGGGGTCCGGCAGGCTGCGGACAGTCCGGGGGACAGCGTCGAAGTCTATGCCTCGGCACTGACACCCGGAGGGCTGACCCGCGTACCTTCGTGCGAGGGTTCGCGGGCACTCCCGTGACCCGCCGCACGTTAGGCCTCGGGGCGGACCTGCCGCCCTGAGACGTTCGCACCAGGAGGCACCCAGCGATGTCGTTCCCGCAGCTCGACGACGAGCACCGCGGTGAGGAGATCCTCGCCGTCTTCGACACCGCCTTCGGCCAGCTGCTGGCCGCCGACCCGGCCGCTTTCCGGGTGAAGTTCCGCAAGATGGCGGCCTCGGCCTTCGCCTTCTACCGGGGGACGGCGAGCCTCTTCTACCACGATCTCACCGTGTCCGATGAGTTCGGGTCGCAGCGGGGCGGCCCCTACCTGGACGACCGGACGTCCCGGGTGTGGATCCACGGCGATCTGCACGCGGAGAACTTCGGCACGTACATGGACGCCACCGGCCGCCTGATCTTCAACGTCAACGACTTCGACGAGGCCTACGTCGGCCCCTTCACCTGGGACCTGAAGCGCTTCGCCGCCTCCATCGCGCTGATCGGCTACGCGAAGGCCCTCGGCGACGAGCAGATCAGCGAGCTGGTGCGGGTGTACGCGGGCGCGTACCGCGAGCGGATCCGCGCCCTGGCCACGGGCGCGAAGAGCGACGAGGTGCCGCCGTTCACGCTGGACACGGCCCAGGGGCCGCTGCTGGACGTGCTGCGTGACGCCCGCTCGCTGACCCGCTTCGGCCTGCTGGACTCGATGACGGAGATCCGTGACTTCGAGCGCCGTTTCGCGGCGGGCGGCGGCGCCGTCGAGCTGGACGCGGCCACGCGCTACAAGGTCCTCGCCGCCTTCGACGGCTATCTGGAGACGCTGCCCGACAGCTCGCTGACCCGCCCGGACTCCTACCGTGTGAAGGACGTCGTCGGCCGGCGCGGCATCGGCATCGGCTCGGCGGGCCTGCCCTCCTACAACATCCTGCTGGAGGGGCACAGCGACGCCCTGGAGAACGACGTCGTGATCTACATCAAGCAGGCCCAGACCCCGGCCGTCTCCCGGCACATCACGGACCAGGCGATCCGCGCGTACTTCCAGCACGAGGGGCACCGCACGGTCATCTCCCAGCGCGCCCTCCAGGCGCACGCCGACCCGTGGCTGGGCTGGACCGAGCTGGACGGGGCGGGCCAGCTGGTCGCCGAGGTCTCGCCGTACGCCGTGGACCTCGACTGGGGCGACATCGACGACGTGGAGGAGATCGCCCAGGTGGTGGCCGACCTCGGCCGGGCGACGGCCACGATGCACTCGGCGGCGGACGACCAGTCCGGGGAGTCCCTGGTGCCGTTCTCCACGGAGCGGGCCATCGACGCGGCGCTCGCGGCCGACGAGGAGGGCTTCGCGCCGCTGCTGGTCGACTTCGCGCACCGCTACGGCGCCCGCGCGCGTGCGGACCACCAGACCTTCGTCGACCTGTTCCGCAACGGAAGGATTCCGGGTCTGTAACCGGCCCGGGGCATCCGCTCACTCACAGGCATCCTTTAGGGGTCCCTTACCGGCCCCCATGACACACTCCTCTCGCTATGGACATATCCGGGATCCAGCTCAGAGCCGTACGCGCGGCGCTGTTCACGGCCGTCGTCGTGACGCTCAGCACCGCGTCGCACGTGCTGCTGTCCCGGGTCCCGCTGCCGATGGGCACGGTGGCCGCGGTCACCACCTCGGTGTTCGTGATCGCGTTCGCCCTGGCCGGCCGCGAGCGTTCCTTCGGGAGGATCGCGGCGCTGCTGATCCCGCTGGAGCTGGCCGCCGACACGGTGTTCACCACGGGGCAGCACGCCTGTTACGGCCGGGCGGGCGGCCCGGTCACCGGCCCCCTGCGCTCGGTCGGCCTGGACGTGCTCTGCGGCGGCGGCGAGGTGGGCACGCCCCTGGCCCGGATGGCCGGGGCCACCGGCACCGAACGGCTGGCGGCCGCGGTCGTCCACGCCGACCCCGCCACCGCCTGGCTGCTGCTCGGCGCCCACATCGGCGTCGGGCTCCTCGCAGCCGTCTGGCTGCGCCGCGGCGAGCGGGCCCTGGCCCAGCTGCTGCGGGCGGTGACGGCGACGACGTTCCGGCCGCTGCTGCTGGCGGCCGCCGCGGTCGCCGTGGAGCGGACCCCGGCCGGGCGGTGCCTGCCGGCCCGGGCCGCCGACCGCACGCCCACCGCGCGCGACCGGATCCTCGCGCACTCCCTGGGGCGGCGCGGACCGCCGTGCTCACCCGCCTTCGCATGAGGCGCTCTCGAGCACCGGCAGTCCCCCTCACCCAGTGCGCACCTACAGCTGTGCGCGTCCCCCACGGAGAACATCACCATGAGCAAGCGCAACAGCCAGACGGCGAAGACGGCGGCCCGTGAGCGGCTGCGCATCGAGCGCGAGCGCGAGGCCAAGCGGGCGAAGACCAAGCGGCAGGTCATCGTCGCCTGCTCCATCGTCGGCGTCCTGGCGATAGCCGGCGGCATCGGCTACGCGGTCGTCCAGGCCAACAAGCCCGACGGATGGGACGCCGCGAAGGACGCCAAGCTCGTCAAGCCGGCGAACACATCGGGCAAGGACGGCACCACGGTCGTCCTCGGCAAGGACAGCGCGAAGAAGACCCTCGTCATGTACGAGGACCCGCGCTGCCCGGCCTGCGCCGCGTTCGAGCAGGCCGTCGGCTCGACCGTCGACAAGGGCCTGGAGGACGGCAAGTACAAGATCCAGTTCGTCGGCGCGACGTTCATCGACAACAACGTGCCGGGCGTGGGCTCCAAGAACGCCCTCAGCGCGCTCGGTGCCGCCCTGAACGTCGGCCCCGAGGCGTTCCTCGAGTACAAGACCGCGCTGTACTCGACGAAGTACCACCCCTCGGAGACCGAGGACAAGTTCAAGGACGACGACTACCTGATCAAGGTGGCGAACTCGGTCGACGCCCTGAAGGACAACAAGAAGTTCCAGACGGCCGTGAAGAAGGGCACCTACGACAAGTGGGCGCTGGTCATGGGCGAGAAGTTCGACGCCGACGGCAAGAAGTACAAGTTCCAGGGCACGCCGACGCTGCTCATGGACGGCAAGAAGATCACCGGCAGCAACAGCGACGGCGCCCCGATGACGCCCCAGGACTTCACCACGGCGATCGACGCCGCGCTCAAGAAGTAGCGGGACCGCCCGGTCGCCCCGCGCGCCCGCCCGCCGGGGCACGGCAGGACGCCGCGCGCGGGCCGGCCGGGCGGGCGTGAGGAACCTTGCTCGAACAGTGGGCGAACTTCCGCGGTTCGCCCACCGCGGTTCATACCGAGCAGTAACCTGATCGGTCGTGACCAGTCGATACAGATCATCGAATACGTCAGAGGGCATCAACTCCCTCACCCCGCGCCGCCGTTCGGTCGTCAAGGCCGCGGCGGCGACCGCTGTCCTGGCCGGGCCGCTGGCGGCGACCCTGCCGGCGCGCGCCGTGGACCAGGCACCCGCCTTCCTGCACGGCGTGGCCTCCGGTGACCCGCTGCCGGACGGCATCCTGCTGTGGACCCGCGTCACCCCGGTGCCGGAGGCGATACCCGGCTCCGGCATCGGCCCGGACACCGAGGTGAGCTGGGTCGTCGCCGAGGACAAGGCGTTCACCACCGTCGTCGCCAAGGGCTCCACCACCGCCACGTCGGCCTCCGACCACACCGTGAAGGCCGACGTCCGCGGCCTCCGGCCGGGCACCGACTACTGGTTCCGCTTCTCCGCCGGCGGCACCGACTCCCCCGCCGCGCGCACCCGCACCGCCCCGGCACACGACGCCGCCGTCCACGGCCTGCGCTTCGGCGTGGTCTCCTGCGCCAACTGGGAGGCCGGCTACTTCTCCCCCTACCGGCACCTCGCGGCCCGGGGCGACCTGGACGCCTGGCTGCACCTGGGCGACTACATCTACGAGTACGGCACCGGCGAGTACGGCACCCGCGGCACGGTCGTCCGCCCGCACGCCCCGTCCCACGAGATCGTCACCCTCGCCGACTACCGCGTCCGGCACGCCCGTTACAAGACCGACCCGGACCTCCAGGCGCTGCACGCGACGGCCCCGGTCGTGGCGATCTGGGACGACCACGAGTTCGCCAACGACACCTGGTCGGGCGGCGCGGAGAACCACACGGAAGGCGCGGAGGGCGCCTGGGCGGCCCGTCAGGCCGCCGCGAAGCAGGCGTACTTCGAGTGGATGCCGGTACGCCCGGCCATCGCGGGCACCACCTACCGCCGGCTGCGCTTCGGCAAGCTGGCCGACCTCTCGCTGCTGGACCTGCGCTCCTTCCGCTCGCAGCAGGTCAAGGTCGGCAACGGCGGGGTCGACGACCCGGACCGCACCCTCACCGGCCGCGCCCAGCTCGACTGGCTCAAGGCCGGCCTGAAGGCCTCCGACACCACCTGGCGGCTGGTCGGCAACTCGGTGATGATCTCGCCGTTCGCCATCGGCTCGCTCTCCGCCGACCTGCTCAAACCGCTGGCCAAGCTGCTGGGTCTGCCGCAGGAGGGCCTCGCCCTCAACACCGACCAGTGGGACGGCTACACCGACGACCGCCGCGAGATCCTGGCGCACCTGCGGGCCAACGCGATCCGCAACACGGTCTTCCTCACCGGCGACATCCACATGGCCTGGGCCAACGACGTGCCGGTGGACGCCGGCACGTACCCGCTGTCACCGTCGGCCGCCACGGAGTTCGTCGTCACCTCGGTCACCTCGGACAACCTCGACGACATCGTGAAGGTCCCGGAGGGCACCGTCTCGGCGGTCGCCGCCCCGGTCATCCGCGCGGCCAACCGGCACGTCCACTGGGTCGACACCGACCGCCACGGCTTCGGTGTGCTGGACATCACGGCCGAGCGCGCGCAGATGGACTTCTACGTGATCTCCGACCGCGCCGAGCGCGACGCGACCGCCAAGTGGTCCCGCTCGTACCGCACCCGCAGCGGCACGCAGAAGGTCGAGCGCTCCTACGACCCGGTGTGATCTCCTACAGCGTCTCCAGGAAGCCGAGTGCCACCCGCCAGGTGGCCTCGGCGGCCTCGGCGTCGTAGTCCGGCAGGTCGGGGTCGGTGTACAGGTGACCGGCCCCGGCGTAGCGGTACACCTCGACGTCGGCGCCGGTGCGGCCCATCTGGAGGTACCAGGCGCTGAGCCAGTCGTCCGTCTCGAAGGGGTCCGGCTCGGCCACGTGCAGCTGGACCGGCAGTTCCGGTGCCGTGACGTCGGGCGCGATGTCCGAGGTGCCGTGCAGCAGGAGCAGGCCGCGCGCCTTGTCGTCGCCGAGGGCCAGGGTCTGGGCGATGGAGGCGCCGAGCGAGAAACCGGCGTACACCAGCCCGCGCTCGGAGTAGGGCGCGGCGGCCAGCACGGCCCGCTTCAGCAGCTCCTCCTTGCCGATCTTCTCCTTGTGCTCCATGCCTTCCTCGACGCCCTCGAAGGTGCGCCCCTCGAAGAGGTCGGGGGTCCACACCTCGTGTCCGGCCGATCGCAGCCGGTCAGCGGCCTGGAGCACCGCGGGCCGCAGTCCGAAGGTCGAGTGAAAGAGCATGATGTTCATAGAGGCCATGGTGCCAGCCGGGTGTGAGTCCCCGGCTTCCCGGCACTACCCAGGACGCAACAGAAGTCACATGTTCATGCCCCCGGGAGCCGGTTAGGTTCGGGGGCATGGAGAACCTGCTACGACCGCTGCTCGTGGTCGGTGGCTCGGTCGTGCTCACGCTGGTGATCGGCTGGGCCACCGACTTCCTTCTGCGCAAGGCCGACGAACGGCATCACGACACCCCGCTGTGGGGGCTGCTACGCCGTGCCCGCATCCCGTACCAGCTCGTGTTGTGCGCCGCCCTGCTGAGAGGCTCGTACGACCAGGCGCAACTGCTGCAGAGCCGCGAGGAGGCCGTCGGCCGAGCACTGACCCTGGTGCTGATCGGGTCGACCGCCTGGCTGATCATCCGGATCGCGGCGGCGATCGTCGAGACGTCCTACAGCCGGTACGCCCATGCCCGGGTCCACCGGGACCCGGCCCGGGTCCGCCGCGTGCGCACCCAGGTGACGCTGATCATGCGGGTCGTGTCCGCGATCGTCGGCGTGGTGGCCGCGGCGAGCATGCTGCTGACCTTCCCGGCGTTCAAGGCGGCCGGTGCCTCGCTGCTGGCCTCGGCCGGCATCCTCGGCATCGTGGCCGGTGTCGCCGCGCAGTCCACGCTGAGCAACATGTTCGCGGGCTTCCAGATCGCCTTCGGCGACATGGTGCGCATCGGGGACACGGTGGTGGTGGACGGCGAGTGGGGCACGGTCGAGGAGATCACGCTGACCTTCCTGACCGTCCGCACCTGGGACGAGCGCCGCATCACCATGCCGGTGTCGTACTTCACGTCCAAGCCGTTCGAGAACTGGTCGCGCGGCACCCCGCAGATGACGGGCATCGTGTTCTGGCACGTCGACCACAACGCCCCCGTGGAGGCGATGCGCGACAAGCTCCGCGACATCCTGCGCGAGTGCCCGGCCTGGGACGGCCGCGCCTACAACCTGTGCGTCACGGACACCACCCCGAACACCATGCAGGTGCGGGCCCTGGTGACGGCCAAGGACGCGGACGACATATGGACGGTGCGAGTCACGGTCCGCGAGGAGATGATCCGCTGGCTGACCCGGGAGCACCCCTATGCCCTGCCGCGGGTCAACACGGCGGACGCGGTTCTCGCGCCGTCTCGCGGGAGCAACGGCCACCGCCCGTCCCCGCAGGCCGTGCCGGCCCAGCAGCGCCGCTACCACGGAAACGGCTCGGGACGGCCGGACCGCTGACGATCGACAGCACGCACGAGGAGGGCCGGCCGCGACGCGGCCGGCCCTTTCGCCGTCCGTGGGTTCAGTGGCCGCGCTCGGCGCCGCCGTTGACCTGGATGATCTGCGAGGTGATGTGCCCGGCGTCCCGGGAGGCCAGCCAGTGCAGGGTCTCGGCGACGTCCCCCGGGGTCCCGGCCCGCCCGTTCGACGTCTCGCCGATGAGCCGGGCACGCCGCTCCTCGGCCATCGCGTCCCCGAAGAACTCGGTGTCCTCGATGTAGCCGGGCGCGACCACGTTCACGGTGATGCCCCGCGGCCCCAGCTCCCGGGCCAGATCGTGGGTGTAGGGGTGCAGCCCCGCCTTGGCCGCCGCGTACGCGCCGCTCCCGGATCCGCGGTAGGCGGCGATGGAGCCGAGGAACAGCACCCGGCCGCCGGGCTCGGCGAGCCGCGGCTTGAGCGCCTCGGTGAGCAGGACGGCCGTGAGGGTGTTGAGCCGGAAGTTCACGCTCCAGGTGTGCGCGACCGCCGCGAGCGGGTCGTCGCCCGGGGCGTCCGGTTCGAGCAGCCCGCTGCCCCCGGCGCTGTGCACGAGCACGTCCACGGCCCCCAACTCCCGCTCCACGAAGGCGGCGACACCACGCACGTCCTCCGGTTCGGCGAGATCGGCCGCGTACGTCAGCGCGCCGGGCACCTCGGCCTTCTCCAGCACCTCGGCCCGCCGCCCGAGCAGCAGCACCCGGTCCCCGCCCGCGGCGAACACCCGGGCCGCCGCCAGCCCGATTCCCGTACCCCCACCACTGATCACCACGTTCCGTGCCATGTGGACGACCCTACGACTCCCCGTCCGCCCACCGTCAACCCGGCATCCCCGGAGGCCGGTTCACCGCAGGCTGCGCACGTCCAGGTGCCGCAGCACCCGGTCGACCACCTCGGGATCCGCCCCGGGCTCGCTGCGCGCCGCCAGCACCTCGTGCCGCGCCGCGCTCAGCATCTCCTGCTGGATGCGCCGGACCCGCTTCACCCGCCGGGCGCCCTCCCGGTAGGCCTCCCGCCGCTCGTCCTCCGCGAGTTCGGGACTGATGCGCACCCCGATGTCGTAGGCCCGCCGCAGCATCTGCTCGGACAGTTCCTCCGGCACTTCCTCGTTGTCCTCGATCTCCCGCAGCCGCTGCTTCGCCGCCTTGGCCGCCCGGATGGCCAGCGCCTTCGCGAACTCCTTCTCCTGGTCCGTGTCGGCCTTCACGCCGAGCCGCCGCACCAGCCACGGCAAGGTGAGTCCCTGGAGCACCAGCGTCGCCATGATCACGCCGAAGGCGATGAAGATGATCTCGTCCCGGCTCGGGAACGGCGCGCCCGTGTCGGTCTCCAGCGGGATCGCCAGCACCAGCGCCACCGAGGCCACCCCGCGCATCCCCGACCACCACATCACCAGGGTCTCGCGCCAGCTCACCGGGATGTCCTCGTCGTAGTCCCGCCGCGCGTGCAGCCGCTTGGTCAGCCAGGTCGCCGGCAGCAGCCACAGGAGCCGGGCGAACACCACGACGGCCACCACCACCGCCGCCCACCACAGCAGCTCGCCCCACCGCCCGGAGGCCGTGCGGATGGCGTTGTGCAGTTCGAGACCGACCAGCCCGAAGGCGACGCCGGTGACGAGCGTGTCGACGATGTTCCAGAACGTGTGCCCGGCCAGCCGCGTCATCACGTCGTCGGCGTCCGAGCCGTACTCCGCGAGGAACAGCGCGGTGGTGAGCACGGCGAGCACGCCCGAGCCGTGCAGTTCCTCGGCCATGACGTACGCGGCGTAGGGCACGAGCAGGGTCAGCCCGATCTGCAGGGTGGCGTCGCCGAGCACCTCCATCAGCTTGTTGGCGCCCCAGCCGAGCGCGAGGCCCACGGCCACCGCCACCACGGCCGACAGCACCAGGTCGAGCCCGGCCTTCCAGGGCGAGAACGTCCCGCTGACGGCGGCGGCGATCGCCACGTGGTACAGGACGATGGCCGTCACGTCGTTGAACAGCCCCTCGCCCTCCAGGATCGACACCAGGCGGCGCGGCAGCCCCAGCTGTCCGGCCACGGCGGTCGCCGCGACCGGGTCCGGCGGCGCCACGAGCGCGCCCAGCGCGAACGCCGCGGCGAGCGGCAGCCCCGGCACGATCGCGTCGGCCACGGCGGCCACGCAGGCCATGGTGACGAAGACCAGCGCCACGGCCAGCAGGAAGATCGGCCTCTTGTTCGCCGCGAACTGCCGCCAGGAGGTGCGCCGTACAGCGGCGTACAGCAGGGGCGGCAGCAGCAGCGGCAGGATCAGGTCCGGCGGGATCTCGACGTTCGGGACGAACGGGAGCAGCGCGAGGACTATCCCCAGCAGCGTCATCAGCACCGGCGCGGGAACCGCGAAACGATCGCCCACCGGGACACTGATCACGGCCCCGACCAACAGCACGAACAGCAGGGCCAACTGATCCACGCTCAGCGCTCCGGGAGGTCAAATGTTCACACGACTGCTCTCAAGCCTGCCACGCAACTCCCGGGACAAACCGTTTCGGCACCCGCCAGGAGGGGCTAAAGCGAGCGCCGCATCCCCTGGTGCGGAATGCCCGCCTCCAGATATTCCGGCCCGTACGGCTCGTAGCCGAGCCGCTCGTAGAAGCCCAGCGCGTGCGTCTGGGCGTGCAGATCCACGGCCGTGAGACCCCGCGCGCGGGCCGCGTCCTCGATGGCCCGCACCAGGGCGGCCCCGACACCGAGCCCGCGCGCGGGGGCGGCCACGGCGAGCCGGCCGAGGGAGCCCACCAGGGGGCCGGCCCCGGTCTGGGCGACGGCCGCCTCCCCGTGCAGCAGCCGGCCGGTCCCGAGCGGCACGCCGTCCTCCCGGACCGCCAGCACATGGACCGCGCCGGCGTCGTACGCGTCGTACTCGATGTCCTCCGGCACGCCCTGCTCACCGACGAAGACGTCCTTGCGCACCGCGAAGCACGCCTCCAGGTCGGCCGGTTCCCCGGCGACCCGCACGACGTACGGGGTGTTCACGCGTACGTCTCCTCGCGGACCTGCTCCAGGGCCTTGGACAGGTCCTCCGGGTAGTCGCAGGAGAACTCCACCCACTGACCGTCACCGGGGTGCTCGAAGCCGAGCCGCACGGCGTGCAGCCACTGGCGGGTCAGGCCCAGGCGCTTGGCGAGCGTCGGGTCGGCGCCGTAGGTGAGGTCGCCCACGCAGGGGTGCCGGTGGGCGGCCATGTGGACACGGATCTGGTGCGTGCGGCCGGTCTCCAGCTTCACGTCGAGCAGGGAGGCCGCGCGGAACGCCTCGATGAGGTCGTAGTGCGTGACGGACGGCTTGCCCTCGGCGGTGACGGCCCACTTGTAGTCGTGGTGGGGGTGCCGCCCGATGGGCGCGTCGATGGTGCCGCTGGTCGGGTCGGGGTGGCCCTGGACGAGGGTGTGGTACCGCTTGTCGACCGTGCGCTCCTTGAACTGGCGCTTGAGCGAGGTGTACGCGTACTCCGACTTGGCGACCACCATCAGTCCGGACGTGCCCACGTCGAGCCGGTGCACGATGCCCTGGCGCTCGGCGGCACCGGAGGTGGAGATGCGGTACCCGGCGGCGGCGAGGCCTCCGATGACGGTCGTCCCGGTCCAGCCCGGCGACGGGTGCGCGGCGACCCCGACCGGCTTGACGATCACGACCACGTCGTCGTCGTCGTGCACGATCTCCATGCCCTCGACCGGCTCGGCCACGACCTGCACCGGAGCGGGCGCCTGCGGCATCTCGACCTCCAGCCAGGCGCCGCCGTGCACGCGCTCCGACTTGCCGACCACCGACCCGTCGACCGTGACCTTCCCCGAGGCGGCGAGCTCGGCCGCCTTGGTGCGGGAGAAGCCGAACATGCGGGAGATGGCGGCGTCGACGCGCTCGCCCTCCAGGCCGTCGGGCACGGGCAGGGTACGGATCTCGGGAATCGTGCTCACCCGTCGAGTATGCCGGACGGCTCCGCCACGCCCGTACGAGCCTGTGGAAAACCCGGGCCGCTCAGTCCTTGTGGACGGTGCCGTCCGGGTCGAGGCCCTTGAACGACAGCAGCACGATCAGGATGCCGCCGCACACGATCGCCGAGTCCGCCAGGTTGAACACGGCGAAGTGCTTGGGCGCGATGAAGTCCACGACCGCGCCCTCGAAGACGCCCGGCGCCCGGAAGATCCGGTCGGTGAGGTTGCCCAGCGCACCGCCGAGCAGCAGGCCCAGTGCGATCGCCCAGGGCAGGCTGTAGAGCTTGCGGGCGAGGCGGGCGATCACCACGATCACGGCCGCCGCGATCATGGTGAAGATCACCGTGAAGGCCTCGCCGAAGCCGAAGGCCGCGCCCGCGTTGCGGATCGCCTCGAACTTCAGCCAGTCCCCGACGATCTCGATGGGCGGGTGGTGCTCCAGCTTGGCCACCACGATCATCTTGCTGATCAGGTCGAGGGCGTACGCGAACGCGGCGACGGCGAACAGCACCGCGATCCGGCGCCTGCCCCTGGGCCGTCCGGCTCCGGTCTCCGGCTCGTCGGCACCGGGCGCCCCGGCGGCCGTCGGGCCGGTGCCGGGCTCGCCGGCCGGGGTGCCCTCGGAGCCGGGCCGCTCCGTGCCGCCGCCGACCGCGTCCGGTGTGTCCGGCGTACCGATGATGCGCTCCGCCTCTGCCACGTGAGTCCCTCAACCTAGGTGCCTGACTGAGCACGAGGGTACGGCACACCCCGTACGTCGCACGTGCTCAGGAGGCATTCGGCGGTGGTCAGTACCGGCGCTCCTGCTTCTGCTTGCACTCCACGCACAGGGTGGCCCGGGGGAAGGCCTGCATGCGGGCCTTGCCGATGGCGTTGCCGCAGTTCTCGCACAGGCCGTAGGTGCCGGCGTGCAGGCGCTCCAGGGCGCGCTCGGTCTGGAGGAGCATCTCGCGCGCGTTGGCGGCCAGGGCCAGCTCGTGCTCACGGGTGATGTTCTTCGTGCCGGTGTCCGCCTGGTCGTCGCCCGCGCCGTCCCCGGAGTCCCGCATCAGACCCGCCAGCGACCGCTCCGACGACGTGATCTCCTCACGCAGCCGGGTCTCCTCCGACGTGAGCTCGGACCGCGCCTCCTCGACCTCCTCCGCCGTCCAGGGGTCCTCGCCCGGGCGTACGGCGAGCTCACCGGGCTCCGCCGCGGCGACCCGTGCCTTCGGAACGGCGGTCTTCGCCGCCGTGGCCGTGCCAGGAGTCTTCTTCGCAACCACCGTCGTCGCTCCCGTCTGCTGCGCGGCCTCGGCCGCACCCGCCGTCTTGGCCGTGCTCGCGGCCGTGTCCTGTGTGACCGCGCCGGTCCGGGCGGTGCCCTTCCCGGCCGCGCTCTTCGTGGTGGTGCTCCCGCCGCCGGCGGCCTGTGCGGCCGCACCCTTCCCGGCGGCACCCTTCTTCCCGGCGGCCGCCTTCCCGGCCTCGGTCGTCTGGGCCGCGGCGGTTTTCCTGGCCGGGGAGGACCTCTCGGCTGCCGCCTTCCCCGTCTCGTCCTTTCCGGCGACGGCCTTCCCAGCCCGGGAGGTCTTCCCCACCACGGGGGTCTTTTGAACCGCCGCCTTCCTCACCGCGGCCCGTTCGGCCCGGGAGGCCCTCTTGACCGGCGGCTCCCCCGCTACGGCGTCCCAGGCCTCGGCTTTCCCGGTCTCGGCTTTCCCGGCCCGGGAGGTCTTCTTGGCCGCCGACCTGCTGACCGAGGCCTTCCCGGTGGGGGCCGTGACGGCCCCTGCCTTCTCGCCGGATGCCTTCCCGGCCGACGCGTTCCCTTCCTCCGCCTCGGCCGCCGAAGCCCTCTCGGCCGGAGCCCTGGACCCGGTTCTCCGGGTCATGGCCGATCTTCCGGTCGCCTTGCCGGCCGGCTCCGCCTCGGCGCTGCCCTGGCGGGCCGCCGCCGGTCTCGCGGTCGCCTTGCCGGCCGACGCCTCGGTCAGCCCTGCCTCGGCGCCCGGGGCCCGGCCCGCCGCGGACTTCCCGGCCGCCGCCTTCCTCGCCACGGCCTCCTCGCCGACGCCCTCGGCCACAGCCTTCTCGGCCGCGGTCTTCTTGGCCGTCACCTTCTTCCCGGTCGCCTTCGTCCCCCCGGCCACCTTCGCCCCATGCCCCACCGGGCGCCCCTGGGCGGACTTCTTCCCGCCCACGTCCTTGGCCGCACCGCCGGAGGCTCCCGCGGACCCGCCGGACGCCGGCTGCTGTACGGCGGTCTTCTTCGCCACCATGGCCGCGGCCCCTTCACATATTGTGATCTTGCTCGCGAATCGTGCTGGGACGATAAATCGACTCGAGTCCCGCGGCAACGGGGCACACCGCCCGATTCGCCCGCCTCGCGCACGCCGCGCGGCGAACCTGCATCCGTTGTGCCCAGCTCCCCGCCCGGTAATCCGCCGGGCCGGGCGTCCCAGGATCCGAACACCCATACCGCGCCATTCGTGTCATCAAACCCATTTCGTACCCCAGTCGGCCCCTCCCCGGCCGCCGCCCCGAAAACCGGTCGGCCGCGCTCCGCCCGGCGCCGTACACTGGGCGGAGCGAAAAGCGTGGATGGGGACGAGTAGCGGCGTAGGCAGCCCAGAGCGACCCGGGGACGGTGGAAGCCCGGGGGCCAGCGCGACGTGAAGATCACCCCGGAGCCGCCGGAAGAACGCCGCAGCCGCGAGGCAGCGGCCAGTAGACCCGGCATCGCGACCCCAATGAGGGGGCTCACCGGCCACACCCCGTGCCGGAGGGCCAAGGAGGGTGGTACCGCGGGAGCGCGCCGAAGGCGGCGCAGGCAGACGTAGCTCTCGTCCCTCCGGACGGAAGGCAGCAAGTCCGCCGGAGGAAGCCCGCTGATGACATCGCCGACGTATCGCCAGGTACCCGCCCAGGTCGACCTGCCCGCCCTCGAGCACGCCGTGCTCGACTTCTGGCGCGAGCAGAAGATCTTCGCCAAGAGCCTGGAGCAGTCCGAGGGCCGCCCCGAGTGGGTGTTCTACGAGGGCCCGCCCACCGCCAACGGCATGCCCGGCGCCCACCACATCGAGGCCCGCGTCTTCAAGGACGTCTTCCCCCGGTTCCGCACCATGCGCGGCTACCACGTCGCCCGCAAGGCCGGCTGGGACTGCCACGGCCTCCCGGTGGAACTCGCCGTCGAGAAGGAGCTCGGCTTCTCCGGCAAGCAGGACATCGAGGCGTACGGCATCGCGGCCTTCAACGAGAAGTGCCGCGAGTCGGTGACCCGGCACACGGACGCCTTCGAAGAGCTCACGACCCGCATGGGCTACTGGACCGACCTCCAGGACCCGTACCGCACGATGGACCCCGAGTACATCGAGTCGGTCTGGTGGTCGCTGAAGGAGATCTTCAACAAGGGCCTGCTGGTCCAGGACCACCGCGTCGCCCCCTGGTGCCCCCGCTGCGGCACGGGTCTGTCCGACCACGAGCTGGCGCAGGGCTACGAGACGGTCGTCGACCCCTCGGTCTTCGTCCGCTTCCCGCTCACCTCCGGCCCGCTCGCCGGCGAGGCCGCCCTCCTGGTGTGGACGACGACCCCGTGGACCCTGGTGTCCAACACCGCCGTCGCCGCCCACCCCGAGGTCACCTACGTCGTCGCGACCGACGGTGAGGAGAAGCTCGTCGTCGCCGAGCCGCTGCTCGCCAAGGCCCTCGGCGAGGGCTGGGAGACCACCGGCCAGACCTTCACCGGCGCCGAGATGGAGCGCTGGACCTACCGGCGCCCCTTCGAGCTGGTCGCGTTCCCGGAGCCGGCGCACTACGTCGTCAACGCCGAGTACGTCACCACCGAGGACGGCACCGGTCTGGTCCACCAGTCCCCCGCCTTCGGTGAGGACGACCTCAAGGTCTGCCGCTCCTACGGCCTGCCGGTGGTGAACCCGGTCCGCCCGGACGGCACCTTCGAGGAGGACGTCCCGCTCGTCGGCGGCGTCTTCTTCAAGAAGGCCGACGAGAAGCTCACCGCCGACCTCGACAGCCGCGGCCTGCTCTTCAAGCACATCCCGTACGAGCACAGCTACCCGCACTGCTGGCGCTGCCACACCGCGCTGCTCTACTACGCGCAGCCCTCCTGGTACATCCGCACCACGGCGCTCAAGGACCGTCTCCTGGCGGAGAACGAGGGCACCAACTGGTTCCCGGACACCGTGAAGAACGGCCGCTACGGCGACTGGCTGAACAACAACATCGACTGGGCGCTGTCCCGCAACCGCTACTGGGGCACCCCGCTGCCCATCTGGCGCTGCGAGGACGACCACCTCACCTGCGCCGGATCCCTCGCGGAGCTGACGGAGCTGACCGGCACCGACCAGTCGGGCCTCGACCCGCACCGCCCGTTCATCGACGAGGTCACCTTCGCCTGCCCGCAGGGCGGTTGCGGCAAGACCGCCACGCGCGTGCCCGAGGTGATCGACGCCTGGTACGACTCGGGCTCGATGCCGTTCGCGCAGTGGGGCTACCCGTACAAGAACAAGGAGCTCTTCGAGACCCGCTACCCGGCGCAGTTCATCTGCGAGGCCATCGACCAGACCCGCGGCTGGTTCTACACCCTGATGGCCGTCGGCACGCTGGTCTTCGACAAGTCCTCGTACGAGAACGTGGTCTGTCTCGGTCACATCCTCGCCGAGGACGGCCGCAAGATGTCCAAGCACCTGGGCAACACCCTGGAGCCGATCCCGCTCATGGACCGGCACGGCGCCGACGCGGTCCGCTGGTTCATGGCGGCCGGCGGCTCCCCGTGGGCGGCCCGCCGCGTGGGCCACGGCACGATCCAGGAGGTCGTCCGCAAGACGCTCCTCACGTACTGGAACACGGTGGCCTTCCAGGCCCTGTACGCCCGTACGACGGGCTGGGCACCGTCCGAGGCCGACCCGGCCCCCGCCGACCGTCCGGTCCTGGACCGCTGGCTGCTGTCCGAACTGCACGCCCTCACCGACCAGGTCACCCAGGCGCTGGACACCTACGACACCCAGCGCGCCGGCAAGCTGCTGTCCGCGTTCGTCGACGCCCTGTCCAACTGGTACGTGCGCCGTTCCCGTCGCCGCTTCTGGCAGGGCGACAAGGCGGCCCTGCGCACACTGCACGAGGTCGTCGAGACCGTGACGCAGCTCATGGCCCCGCTGACCCCGTTCATCACCGAGCGGGTGTGGCAGGACCTGATCGTCCCGGTGACGCCCGGCGCTGTGGAGTCGGTCCACCTGTCGTCCTGGCCGCAGGCGGACCTCACCGCCATCGACCCGGAGCTGTCGAAGCAGATGGTGCTGGTGCGCCGCCTGGTGGAGCTGGGCCGTGCCACGCGCGCGGAGTCGGGCGTCAAGACGCGTCAGCCGCTGTCCCGCGCGCTGATCGCGGCGACCGGCTTCGAGACGCTGGACGCCGAACTGCGCACGCAGATCACGGAGGAGCTGAACGTCGAGTCCCTGGCGACGCTGAGCGAGGTCGGCGGCAGCCTGGTCGACACCACGGCGAAGGCCAACTTCCGCGCGCTCGGCAAGCGGTTCGGCAAGCGCGTCCAGGACGTGGCCAAGGCCGTCGCCCACGCGGACGCGGCCGCGCTGTCCCTGGCGCTGCGCGAGGGCACGGCCTCGGTCGAGGTCGACGGCGAGACCATCACGCTGGCTCCCGACGAGGTCATCATCACCGAGACCCCGCGCGAGGGCTGGTCGGTGGCGTCCGACGCGGGTGCGACGGTCGCCCTGGACCTGGAGATCACGGAGGAGCTGCGCCGTGCCGGTCTGGCCCGTGACGCGATCCGCCTGATCCAGGAGGCCCGCAAGAACAGCGGCCTCGACGTGGCCGACCGCATCGCGCTGCGCTGGACGGCCACGGACCGGGCCACGGCCGAGGCACTGACCGACCACGCCGGCCTGATCGCCGACGAGGTCCTCGCCACGGACTTCGCCCAGGGCGAGGCGGACGGCGGCTACGGCGAGCCGTTCACGGACGAGGGCCTGTCCCTGACGTTCCGCCTGCGCAAGGCGTAACCTCCCGGCCGGACAGCCCGAAGGCCCGGGCCCGCCAAAGATCTTGGCGGGCCCGGGCCTTCGGCGTTGCGTACGCACGAACGCGAGGGCGTACGCCCGAACACGGCTGCGCCGGACTCGCACGCACGCGCAAAAAGGGCGAGGCCCCGGGTGGAACCCGGGGCCTCGCCCTGAACGCTGCCGACGTCTACGCCGTACTACTGGCCATCAGGCCGTCAGTTGTCGTCCTCGTCGATCAGGAAGCCCCGCATCGGCGAGGGCGCCTGACCCATCGGGGACGGGCCCTGCGGACGCACCGGCGCCATCGGCTGGGTCATCGCCGGCGACATCTGCTGCTGGCCGCCGTAGGACGGACCGGACGGCGAAGGGGCTCCGCCCATCGTCTGGTTGCCGCCGTAGGACGGGGCACTCGCGCCGGCCGGAGCCATGGAAGGCGCCGGGGACGGCGGGAGGGACGCGGTCGCCGGAGTGCGCGGCGGGGCCAGCGAGTCGTCCGCCTGGGTCTCCAGCTGACGCAGCTGCGACTCCAGGTACGACTTCAGGCGCGTGCGGTACTCGCGCTCGAAGCCGCGCAGGTCCTCGACCTTGCGCTCCAGCGTGGCGCGGGCGGACTCCAGGGAGCCCATCGCGACGCGGTGCTTCTCCTGCGCGTCCCGCTCCAGGGCGTCGGCCTTGGCACGGGCGTCACGCTCCAGACCCTCGGCACGCGAACGGGCCTCGCCGACGATCTTGTTGGCCTCGGAACGGGCCTCCGCGATCGCCTGGTCGGCGGTCTGCTGGGCCAGCGAGAGGACACGGGCGGCGCTGTCGCCACCGGGACCCTGCTGACCGGGGCCGCCCATCGGGCCGCCCATCGGGCCGGGGCCGCCCATGGGGCCGCCCATCTGCTGCTGCATCGGGGGCTGGCCCATCGGACCCGGACCCTGGCCCATCGGGCCGGGACCCTGGGGTCCACCCTGACCGCCGGGACCGGCGGGCAGCTGCGGGGCACCGCTCGGCAGCTGGGGCGGACCACCCATGGGGCCACCCATCTGCTGCTGCGGCGGGCCCGATATGCCGGCGGGAACGGGTCCACCCGGACCTCGCATGCCCTGCTGCTGTTGCTGCTGCTGCTGATCCTGCTGCTCCGGAGGCTTGCGCATGTTCTGCTGGTTCTGCGCGGCAGCGCGCGTGGCCGCGGCCAGTTTGGCGCGCAGGTCCTCGTTCTCACGGAGCAGGCGGGTCAGTTCGGCTTCGACCTCATCGAGGAAGGCATCGACCTCGTCCTCGTCATAGCCTTCTCGGAGGCGGACGGTCGTGAACTGCTTGTTCCGCACGTCCTCGGGGGTCAACGGCATCTCTTCACCTCAACGTAGTCGTCGGCATTCGGCAAGACCGTATCTGTCACATCGCTCACATCGCGTTCCGCACGAGCGTGATCAGGATGTAGACGATGATCATCAGTACGAAGAAGGACAGGTCGAGCGCCACGCCCCCGAGACGCAGCGGCGGAATGACCCGCCGCAGAAGCTTGAGCGGTGGATCGGTGACAGTGTAGGTGGCCTCCAGAACGACCACCATCGCCTTGCCGGGTTGCCACGAGCGGGCGAACTGGAAGACGTAGTCCATGACCAACCGGAAGATGAGCACGATGAGGAAGACCATCAGCGCGATGTAGAGAACTTGCAAGACCACGCTCATGACTGGTGCTTCCCTCTCCCCTGTTCCCTGGTCCGTGCTGCTGTATCCGGTGGTGCGTCTCAGCTCTGGTTGAAGAACCCGCCCTCTGCGATGCGGGCCTTGTCCTCCGCCGTGACATCGACGTTAGCAGGCGACAACAGGAACACCTTCTGCGTCACCCGCTCGATACTGCCGTGAAGACCAAACACCAGACCGGCCGCAAAGTCGACAAGTCGCTTCGCATCTGTGTCGTCCATCTCAGTCAGATTCATGATCACCGGGGTGCCTTCACGGAAGTGTTCCCCGATGGTACGGGCCTCGTTGTAGGTCCGTGGGTGAAGCGTGGTGATCCGGTAAGGCTCTCGTTCGGACACGACCTTGGGCATGATCACCGGTGCGTTCTTCTCCAGGTTTGCGCGTTCTTGTGTGATGGATGCCACGGGCGCGATGCGCGCCGGGCGGCTGGATTCCGCGGGGAGCGAAGCGGAACGGGCGACCGGTTCGCGCGGCGCGGGCGGCTGTACGACTCGTACCTCTTCGTCCCTTTGGGGCTGATGTGAGACGTGCGGCTGGTGGGACGGCTCGTGCCGTCGGTGGTCCCGCTCGGGCTCCGGGTCCAGTTCGGGTTCGAAGTCGTCGTCGGGGTCGAATCCGCGGCCGTCGTACCCATCGTCCTCCACGAGGCCGAGGTAGACCGCCATCTTGCGCATCGCGCCGGCCATGCTCTGAGTCCTCCGCTCTGTGGTGGATCGGCTGACGACTGCCAAGTGCCCGCGATCCACGTGGTCCTTGAATCCGCCTATCGGCGGCAATGACCATATTTTCTGCTGTGGTCCGACTTCTTGGCGACGTTACCCGAGCCTGGGGCGGACTCCGAGTACCGCGCTGCCGACGCGTACATGTGTCGCTCCGGCCGTCACGGCCTGCTCGAGGTCCGTACTCATCCCTGCCGAGACCATGGTGGCAGCCGGATGACTCCGGCGCAGGTCGGTCGACAAATCCATCAACCGCTCGAAGGCGGCCTGTTGGCGACCCGCGTACTCCCCGGTGAGCGGCGCGACGGTCATCAGCCCGTCGAGCCGGAGCCCGGGCGCGCCGGCCACGAGATCGGCCAACTCCCCGATGCCGTCGGGCCCGGTGCCGCCACGCTCGCCCCGGCCGCTGACCCCGGCGTCGAGTGCGACCTGGAGCAGGCACCCCAGTTCGCGCCCGGCCCGGGCGGCCTCCTTCGACAGGGCGGCCACCAGCTTGGAACGATCGACGGACTGCACGAAATCCGCGTAATTGACCACAGATCGCACCTTGTTGGTCTGGAGTTGACCCACGAAGTGCCAGGTGAGGGGCAGATCCGAGCAGGCCTCGGCCTTGGGGGCCGCGTCCTGGTCGCGGTTCTCGGCGACGTGCCGCACGCCGAGTTCCGCGAGGATCCGCACGTCGCTCGCCGGATAGGTCTTGGTGACCACGATCAGGGTCACCTCCTCGCGTGCCCGCCCCGCGGCCGCGCACGCGTCGGCGATACGCCGTTCCACCTTCGCCAGATTCGCGGCGAGTTCGTCCTTACGGTCCGTCATGCCCTATCAGTCCAGCCACACATAGCCCGCGAGCCGACCGGTGGTGCGGTCGCGGCGGTACGAGAAGTGGTCGCGCGATTCCAGCGTGCACACCGGCGACTGCTGACGGTCGCGCACCCCGAGCCGTTCGAGCTGGGCGTGCACTCCGGCGCTCACGTCGACCGCCGGTGTGCCCCAACCGGTCTCGGCGTACGCCGCCGGCTCGATGGCGGAGACCTCGGCGCGCATCGCCTCCGGCACTTCGTAACACCGGCCGCAGACGGCGGGTCCGGTGCGGGCGACGATCCGGGAGGGCTCGGCGCCCAGGTCGGTCATCGCGCGCACCGCGGCCGGGACGACCCCGGCGATCATGCCGGGCCGGCCCGCGTGAGCCGCGGCGGCGACACCGGCGACGGGGTCGGCGAGCAGCACCGGCACGCAGTCGGCGGTGAGCACGGCCAGGGCGAGGCCCCGGCGCGTGGTGACGATCGCGTCGACCGACGGGATCCCGGTCGACGATCCCCACGGTCCGTCCACCACCGCCACGTCGGCCCCGTGCACCTGGTTCATCCAGACCACCCGGTCCGGTTCGACGCCGAGGGACTTGGCGGCCAGGTCCCGGTTGGTGCGTACGGCGTCGGGGTCGTCGCCGACCGCTCCGCCGAGGTTGAGCTCCTCATACGGAGCGGCGCTCACCCCGCCCCACCGGTCGGTGAAGCCGAAGTGCGCGCCGCTCGCGCTTTCGCGCTGTCCTATCACGACTGAAGGATCACTTGAGGAAGTCCGGTACGTCCAGTTCCTCGGCCGCGCTGTCCGAGTAGGTCCGCGGCGCCGGCGGGACCGGCGGGGCGACCGGGATGTCCTTGACCGGCTCGGGCGCGGGCTCCGGGTCCTCCTTCGGGGTCACGCTGCCGAGCGAGCCGAAGGACGGGCGGCTCTCGGCCTGCCGGACCGGGACCGGCTCCTCGCGCTTGGCCGAGGACGAGCCGAGGACGTTGTCCCGCTTGGCGGGCGGCTGGCCGCCGTCGAAGCCGGCCGCGATCACGGTGACCCTGACCTCGTCGCCGAGGGCGTCGTCGATCACCGCACCGAAGATGATGTTGGCCTCGGGGTGGGCGGCCTCGCTCACCAGCTGGGCGGCCTCGTTGATCTCGAACAGGCCGAGGTCGGAGCCACCGGAGATGGAGAGCAGCACGCCGCGGGCGCCGTCGATGGACGCCTCCAGCAGCGGCGAGGAGATCGCCATCTCGGCGGCGGCCACCGCGCGGTCGTCGCCGCGGGCCGAGCCGATGCCCATCAGGGCCGAGCCGGCCTCGGACATGACCGACTTGACGTCGGCGAAGTCGAGGTTGATCAGGCCCGGGGTGGTGATGAGGTCGGTGATGCCCTGGACACCGGAGAGCAGGACCTGGTCGGCCGACTTGAAGGCGTCCAGGACCGAGACCTGGCGGTCCGAGATGGACAGCAGCCGGTCGTTCGGAATGACGATGAGGGTGTCGACCTCTTCGCGGAGTTCGGCGATGCCGTCCTCGGCCTGGTTCGCGCGGCGCCGTCCCTCGAAGGTGAACGGGCGCGTGACCACGCCGATGGTGAGGGCGCCGAGCGAGCGGGCGATGTTGGCCACGACGGGCGCGCCGCCGGTGCCGGTGCCGCCGCCTTCACCGGCTGTCACGAAGACCATGTCGGCCCCCTTGAGGACCTCCTCGATCTCCTCGCGGTGGTCCTCGGCCGCCTTGCGGCCCACGGCCGGGTTGGCTCCGGCGCCGAGTCCGCGGGTGAGTTCACGGCCGACGTCCAGCTTGACGTCGGCGTCGCTCATCAACAGAGCTTGCGCGTCGGTGTTGATGGCGATGAACTCGACGCCCTTGAGACCGACCTCGATCATCCGGTTGATGGCATTGACACCACCGCCGCCGACACCGATGACTTTGATGACTGCGAGGTAGTTCTGCGGTGCTGCCACGTCGAAGGCCTCTCGCCTCGAGTTACGTGTCGACGGATCAGCGTGACGCCCTGCGCCCCGCGACCCGACGACTGATGCCGAATGGGACGGTCCGTATCGCCGACCCGAACCCTAACCCTGAAGTTTAGGGTTACCAGTGTGTCTGTTCCTTGGAGTCTTCTGAACAGGACACTAAGTCGACAAGTGGCGCACGTTCAACGAACACGCCGAACCTCCCGTTTTTCTTTTCACCCTATGTGATCAGCCGTAGCACTGCCCAACCAGGGTGCTGGCCTGCGCTGATGTGCGTCAACTCCCCGATGACGCGGGCGCGGTGGGGACACTCACATCGAAGTACCGCGCACCGGGCGAGGCTTTCATCAGAGCGGTGAGCGTACGGGCCTTCGCGGCGCCCTTCTCGCTGCTTCCCCAGACCACCGTGCGGCCGTCCCTCAACTCCAGCGAGATGTCGTCGTAGGAACGGACCTTGACGATCCGTGTGCCCCGTGCGACGGCGTCCGGAACCGCGCGGGCGACGCCGACCGCCTCGCGCACCAGCCGGGACTCGCCGAAGCGGCGCAGGCTCGCGGCGGCGGAGCTGGACCGGGAGAGCGTCAATTCCAGGGCGGGTACGCCTTTCGGCGCCCTGGAGACCGTGGCGAAACGGACACCTTCGTCGTCCACTTCGACGAACTTTCCGCCCTTTTGGACAATCAGAACCGGAGTCCGCTCGACCACTTTCAGGTCGATTCCGTGGGGCCAGGAACGGACCACGTCAACCGCGTCAATTCGGGGCAATTTTCGGCGCAGTCGCGTCTCGATCGCATCGGTGTCGACGGAAATCAGCGGATCGCCCAGGGGCACCGCCGCGGCCGACTCGACCTGAGCCGGTGTCAGGACCCGGGTGCCGGAGACCGACACGTGCTCGGCGCGCAACCAGTCGGAGCCGTAGAACAGCCAGACCCCCGGGATGCCGACGAAGACCAGGGCGAGGCCCAGGATGACGATCACCCGAAGGTGGCGCCGCCGCAGGCGCCTCGCGGGCGGCGGGCCGGACGACCTCTGCTGGCGTTCACCGCGCTCGGCGGTGGTCGATCCGGCCACGCTCCCCTGCCTTCCGTCATACAGTCCTATCGGTGTGCACGGCTGGCGGCGATCGCCTCGTACACCATGCCGACGAGCAGGTCGTCGGCGTCCCGGCGGCCGAACTCGGCGGCGGCGCGGGACATCTGGTACAGCCGGTGCGGGTCGGCGAGCACGGGCAGGACGTTCTGCTGGACCCACTCGGGGGTCAGTTCCGCGTCGTCGACCAGCAGTCCGCCGCCGGCCTTGACCACCGGCTGGGCGTTGAGCCGCTGTTCGCCGTTGCCGATGGGCAGCGGGACGTAGGCGGCCGGGAGCCCGACGGCGGAGAGTTCGGCGACGGTCATCGCGCCCGCGCGGCAGAGCATCATGTCGGCCGCGGCGTACGCGAGGTCCATCCGGTCCAGGTAACTTACCGGGATGTAGGGGGGCATCCCCGGCATCTGGTGGACCTGCGGCAGTTCGTTCTTCGGGCCGACCGCGTGCAGGATCTGGATGCCGGCCTGCTGGAGCCAGGGCGCGACCTGCTGGACGACCTCGTTCAGGCGCCGGGCGCCCTGCGAGCCACCGGTGACCAGCAGCGTGGGCAGGTTCGGGTCGAGCCCGAACGCGGCCCGGGCCTCGGGGCGTACGGCGGCGCGGTCCAGGGTGGCGATGGAGCGGCGCAGCGGGATGCCGATGTAGCGGGCGCCCCGCAGCTTGCTGTCCGGCGTGGAGACGGCGACCTGGCTGGCGTACCGCGAGCCGATCTTGTTGGCCAGGCCCGGGCGGGCGTTGGCCTCGTGGATCACGATCGGCACGCCCAGGCGCTTGGCCGCGAGGTAGCCGGGCAGGGCCACGTAGCCGCCGAAGCCGACCACGGCGTCCGCCTTGGTGCGCTCCAGGATCTGCTCGGTCGCCTTGATGGTGCCGCGCAGCCTGCCCGGGACGGTGATCAGCTCGGGGGTGGGCTTGCGCGGCAACGGTACGGCGGGGATCAGCGCGAGTTCGTACCCGCGCTCGGGTACGAGACGGGTCTCGAGGCCGCGCTCCGTGCCCAGGGCCGTGATGCCCACGCTCGGGTCCTGCCTGCGCAGGGCGTCCGCGAGGGCGAGCGCGGGCTCGATGTGGCCCGCGGTTCCTCCGCCGGCGAGTACGACATGCACCGAAATTCACCGCTCTCCGGACGAGCGTGCCGCCGAGGCACGCCGTCGCATCGTGTTCCATCTCCGGGGACTCCGACCGGAACCGGTGCCCCCCGCCCCCCGCTTTCTACCAAAGCGGGGTTGCCGCATCGCAAGCGCCATCCGCGCAGCGGGGTCCTCACGCGCGAAGGCGATCAGCAGCCCGATGGCGAACATGGTCGGCAGCAGGGCGGATCCTCCGTAGGAGAACAGCGGGAGGGGGACGCCGGCGATCGGCAGCAGACCGAGCACCGCACCGATGTTGATCACGGCCTGGGCCGTGATCCAGGTGGTCACGCCTCCCGCGGCATACCTGACGAAGGGGTCCTCCGTGCGTCCGGCCACGCGGATACCCGCATAGCCTAGAGCCGCGAAGAGGGCGAGCACCGACAGCGTCCCCGCCAAGCCCAGTTCCTCACCGGTGACGGCGAAGATGAAGTCGGTGTGGGCTTCGGGGAGTTGCCCCCATTTCTCCACACTCGCACCCAGTCCGGAACCGAAGATCCCGCCCGAGGCGAGGGCGTAGATGCCGTGCACGGCCTGCCAGCAGTCGACGGGACCCGACTGGGGTTCGGTGGCGCCCAGGCACTGCAGACGGGCCATGCGGTTGGGGCTGGTCTTGATGAGGATCAGCCCGAGCACGGCGGCGATCGACAGCACCCCCGCGAACAGCCGGGTGGGGGCGCCGGCCAGCCAGAGCAGGCCGAACAGGATGGCCGTGAGGATGATGGCGGTGCCCATGTCGCCGCCGATCATGATCAGACCGAGCAGCATGAACGCGGCCGGCACCAGGGGCACGAGCATGTGCTTCCACTGGTTCAGCAGCCTCTTGTCCTGCTTGCGGGCGAGCAGGTCGGCGCCCCACAGCACGAGGGCCAGCTTGCCGAACTCACTGGGCTGGATCTGGAAGGAGCCGCCGAGGGCGATCCAGTTCTGGTTGCCGTTGACCGACACTCCTATCCCGGGGACCTGCACCAGGGCCATGAGACAGACGGCGCCCGCGAGGATGGGGTAGGCGAGCGCCCGGTGCAGCTTCACCGGCATCCGCGAGGCGGCGAGCAGCAGACCGGTGCCGATGCCCGCCGCGAGCAACTGCTTGCGGAAGAAGTACGAACCGGGCAGCGACATCTGCAGCGCGGTGATCTGGGAGGCCGAGTAGACCATCACCAGTCCCAGCACGGTGATCAGCGCACTGCCGCCCAGGATCAGGTAGTAGGCGGTCAGGGGCCGGTCCCAGCCCCTGCGCACGCGGGTGTAGAGGCCCAGGACGCCGTTCTCCTGCACGCGTCGTGGTGCGGCGGGGCGCCTCGGGGGGCGGGGGATGGGGGGCCGTCCGGTGCGGCTGGTGGGCATCGCCGCTCACCCGGCCGTGCTCGCGGGGGACATGGCGCGGTGCACGCCCCCAGGCCGCTCGGGCACCAGCCGCTTCCGTGTCACGCGTCCCTCCCAGGTACGCCCGGCGCCGCCGCCGGGCGAGGCGGACCCGGGTCAGCCGTCGGCGGAGCCGAGCTCACGAACGGCGTCCGCGAAAGCGTCCCCGCGCTTGTTGTAGTTGGCGAACATGTCCATGGAGGCACAGGCCGGGGCCAGCAGCACCGTGTCGCCCGGCTGAGCGAGCTTTCGCGCCTCCTGAACCGCCGCGCGCATCGCCCCAGTGTCGGTCCGGTCGAGGTCGACGACGGGTACCTGCGGGGCGTGTCGCGCCAGGGCTTCCCGGATGAGCGCGCGGTCGGCGCCGATCAGCACCGCACCGCGCAGCCGCTTCGCCGACTTGGCGACCAGTTCGTCGAAGGTCGCGCCCTTGGCGAGCCCGCCCGCGATCCACACGATCGACTCGTAGGCCGCCAACGAGGCTTCCGCGGCATGGGTGTTGGTCGCCTTGGAGTCGTCGACCCAGGCGACGCCGTCCACATCGGCGACGTGCGCGATGCGGTGGGCGTCCGGGGTGAAGGCCCGCAGGCCGTCCCGTACGGCCTTGGCGGGCACGCCGTAGGCGCGGGCGAGGGCCGCCGCCGCGAGGGCGTTGGCGATGTTGTGCGGGGCCGGCGGGTCGACGTCGGCGACCTCGGCGAGCTCCTGGGCGTTCTTCTGCCGGTTCTCGACGAAGGCGCGGTCGACCAGGATGCCTTCCACCACGCCGAGTTGGGACGGGCCCGGGGTGCCGAGGGTGAAGCCGATGGCACGGCAGCCCTCCTCGACGTCGGCCTCGCGTACCAGGTTCTCGGTCGCCTCGTCGGCCACGTTGTAGACGCAGGCGACGCGATTGCCCTCGTAGATACGGCCCTTGTCGGCGGCGTACGCCTCCATGGAGCCGTGCCAGTCGAGGTGGTCCGGGGCGAGGTTCAGCACGGCCGCGGAGTGGGCGCGCAGGGAGGGCGCCCAGTGCAGCTGGTAGCTGGAGAGCTCCACGGCCAGGACGTCGTACTGCTCCTCGCCGAGGACCGCGTCCAGCAGGGAGACGCCGATGTTGCCGACGGCGGCGGTGCGCAGACCGGCCGCCTTGAGGATCGACGCGAGCATCTGGACGGTCGTCGTCTTGCCGTTGGTGCCCGTGACGGCGAGCCAGTCGGCGGCGCCGGGTCCGCGCAGGCGCCAGGCCAGTTCGACGTCGCCCCAGACCGGGACGCCCGCCTGCTCGGCGGCCGCGAACAGCGGCTTGTCCGGCTTCCAGCCCGGCGCCGTGACGATCAGCTCGGTGCCCTCCGGCAGGGTGTCGCCGTCACCGAGGCGCACGGTGATGCCGAGCGCCTCCAGTTCGTCCGCCTGCGCCCGCGCGCGCTCGTCGGCGCCGTCGTTGACGACCGTGACGGTCGCGCCGAGGCCGTGCAGCACCTTGGCCGCCGGGACGCCGGAGACGCCGAGTCCTGCGACGGTGACGTGCTTGCCCTGGAAGTCGAAGGGCTCCGAGGAGGTCACTTGTCCGCTGCCCATCCTGCGTAGAAGAGGCCGAGTCCGACGATCACACAAATGCCCTGAATGATCCAGAAGCGGACCACGACGAGCACTTCGGACCAGCCCTTGAGTTCGAAGTGGTGCTGGAGTGGCGCCATCCGGAAGACACGCTTTCCGGTCAGGCGGAAGGAACCGACCTGGATCACCACGGACATGGTGATCAGGACGAAGAGGCCACCGAGGATGGCCATCAGCAGCTCGGTGCGCGAGCAGATCGCGAGGCCGGCGAGCACACCGCCGAGCGCCAGCGAACCGGTGTCACCCATGAAGATCTTGGCCGGCGAGGTGTTCCACCACAGGAACCCGAGGCAGGCGCCCATCAGCGCCGAGGCGACCACGGCGAGGTCGAGGGGGTCCCGTACCTCGTAGCAGGCCCCGGGGTTGGTCAAGGTCTGCGCGTTGGCGCAGGACTCCTGGAACTGCCAGACGCCGATGAAGGTGTAGGCGCCGAAGACCAGCACCGAGGCGCCGGTGGCCAGACCGTCCAGACCGTCGGTGAGGTTCACGCCGTTGGACATGGCCAGGATCATGAACAGCGCCCAGACCACGAACAGCACGGGGCCGATCGTCCAGCCGAAGTCCGTGATGAACGACAGCTTCGTGGAGGCCGGGGTGTTGCCGCGGTTGTCCGCGAACTGCAGCGACAGCACAGCGAAGCCGATGCCGACGATCAGCTGGCCGGCCATCTTGGCCTTGGCGCGCAGGCCCAGCGAACGCCGCTTGACGATCTTGATGTAGTCGTCGAGGAAGCCGACCAGGCCCATGCCGACCATCAGGCCGAGCACCAGCAGGCCCGAGAAGGTCGGCGCCGCGTCGACGTCCGGGTCCAGATAGCCCGTGATCACCTTGGCCAGGAAGTAGGCGGCGACCGTGGCCAGGATGAAGGCGATGCCGCCCATGGTCGGCGTACCGCGCTTGCTGGCGTGCTCGCGCGGGCCGTCGTCGCGGATGTACTGGCCGTAGCCCTTGCGCGCGAGCAGCTTGATCAGCAGCGGGGTGCCGACCAGCGTGAGGAACAGACCAATGACTCCTGCGAACAGGATCTGCTTCATCATCGGGCGGAAACCTCACCCTCGGCACCGGTCTCGAGCAGCGCCTGGGCAACGCTCTCGAGCCCGACCGAACGGGACGCCTTCACGAGCACGACGTCCCCCGGGCGCAACTCGCTGCGCAACAGGTCGACCGCCGCCTGTGCGTCGGACACGTGCACCGACTCCTCACCCCACGAACCCTCGTTATATGCGCCCAGTTGCAGCCAGGCGGCTTCCCTGCCACCGACCGCGACGAGCTTGCTGACGTTGAGCCGGACGGCGAGCCGTCCGACCGCGTCGTGCTCGGCGAGAGCCTCGTCCCCGAGCTCGGCCATCTTGCCGAGCACCGCCCACGTACGACGCCCCTTGCCGATGGCCGCGAGCGCGCGCAGCGCCGCCTTCATGGACTCGGGGTTCGCGTTGTAGGCGTCGTTGACGACCGTCACGCCGTCCGGGCGCTCGGTGACCTCCATCCGCCAGCGGGAGAGGGAGCCCGCCTCGGAGAGCGCGAGGGCGATCTCGTCTGCGGACATGCCCAACTCGTGGGCGACGGCGGCCGCGGCGAGCGCGTTCGACACGTGGTGCTCACCGTACAGGCGCATGGTCACATCGCTTGCACCGGAGGGTGTGTGAAGCCTGAACGAGGGCTGTCCGGTGTCCGTGAGTCGCACGTTCTCGGCGGACACGTCCGCTTCGCCGGACTCTCCGAAAAAGAGCACCTTCGCCTTCGTACGGGAGGCCATGGCCCGGACGTAGGGGTCGTCCGCGTTGAGGATCGCGGTGCCGCCGTCGGCCTCGGACGGCAGCGCCTCCACCAGCTCGCCCTTGGCCTGGGCGATCTGCTCGCGGCCGCCGAACTCGCCGATGTGGGCGGATCCGACGTTGAGCACGAGGCCGATCTTCGGCGGGGTCAGTTCCGTGAGATGGCGGATGTGCCCGATGCCGCGGGCACCCATCTCCAGGACGAGGAACCTCGTCTCCTCGGTGGCGCTGAGCGCGGTCAGCGGCAGCCCGATCTCGTTGTTGAGCGAGCCGGGCGTGAACACCGTCGGCGCCTTGCGCTGGAGCACCTGGGCGATGAGGTCCTTGGTGCTGGTCTTGCCCGCCGAGCCGGTGAGGGCGACGAGGGTGGCGCCGAGACGGCGTACGACGTGCGTGGCGAGGGCGCCGAGGGCGCTCTGGACGTCGTCCACGACGATCGCGGGCACGCCGACCGGCCGGGTGCCGAGCACGGCCGCCGCGCCGGCCTCGACGACCGCCGCCGCGAAGTCGTGGCCGTCCACGCGCTCGCCGGCGAAGGCGACGAAGAGGCTGCCGGGCACCGCCTCCCGGGAGTCCCGGACGACCGGGCCGGTGACCTGGACGGACGGATCCGGTATGTCGTGCGTCTGCCCGCCGACGACTTCTGCGATCTCGGCGAGGGAGAGGGCGATCACAAGTTCATCCCCTGGGTCTTCTGGATTTTCATCCCTGGGTCTTCTGGATGGCTTCGCGGAGCACCTGGCGGTCGTCGAAGGGACGGACCACCCCGGCGATGTCCTGGCCCTGCTCGTGGCCCTTGCCCGCGACCAGCACGGTGTCGCCGGGCTCCGCACGGGCGACGGCGGCGGCGATCGCGGCGGCCCGGTCCTCGAAGACCTGCACCTCGCCGCGCTCGTGCGCCGGCACGGACGCCGCGCCCTGGAGCATCGTGGCGAGGATCGCGAGGGGGTCCTCACCGCGGGGGTTGTCGGAGGTCAGCACGGCCGTGTCGGCCAGCCGTGCCGCGGCGGCGCCCATCGGCTCGCGCTTGGTCCTGTCCCGGTCGCCGCCGCAGCCGAGGACGATGTGCAGCCGGCCCTCGGTGACCTTGCGCAGGGCGCGCAGCACCGACTCCACGGCGTCGGTCTTGTGCGCGTAGTCGACGACCGCGAGGTAGGGCTGCCCGGCGTCCACGCGCTCCAGGCGGCCCGGGACGCCCGGGACGGCGGCGACGCCGTCGGCGGCGGCCTGCGGGTCGAGACCGGCGACGGCGAGGGCGACGATCGCGGCCAGGGTGTTGGCCACGTTGAACGGCCCGGGCAGCGGCGACTTGGCGTCGATCCGCTCGCCCTTGGGGCCGACGACCGTGAACGTCGAGTCCAGCCGGCCCACCTGGACGTCCTCGGCGCGCCAGTCGGCGTCCGGGTGGCCCTCGGCGGAGTAGGTGACGACCGGGACGGTCGCTTCCTTCGCCAGCCTGCGGCCGTACTCGTCGTCGACGTTGACCACGCCGAGTTTGCCGCGTTCCGGCGTGAACAGCTGCGCCTTGGCCCGGAAGTAGTCCTCCATGTCGGAGTGGAACTCCATGTGTTCCGGGCTGAGGTTGGTGAAGACGCCGATGTCGAAGACGCAGCCGTCGACCCGGCCGAGGACCAGGGCGTGGCTGGAGACCTCCATGGCGACCGCGTCCACACCGCGTTCGCGCATGACGGCGAACAGGGCCTGGAGGTCGGTGGCTTCGGGGGTGGTGCGCTCGGACTTGATGCGCTCGTCGCCGATGCGCATCTCGACCGTGCCGATCAGGCCGGTGGACCTGACCGTCTTCAGGCCGCCCTCGACGAGGTAGGCGGTGGTGGTCTTGCCGGAGGTGCCGGTGATGCCGATCTGGAGCAGGTCCCGGCCGGGGTGGCCGTAGATCGTGGCGGCCAGTTCGCCCATCCGGCCGCGCGGGTCGTCGACGACCAGGACCGGCAGTCCGGACGCGGCGGCGCGCTCGGCGCCCGTCGGGTCGGTCAGCACGGCGGCGGCGCCCAGGCCCGCGGCCTGGTTGACGAAGTCGGCGCCGTGCAGCCGGGCACCCGGCAGGGCGGCGTACAGGTCGCCGGGACGCACGGCGCGTGAGTCGTGGGTGATGCCCGTGACCTCGGCGGTGCTCTGCGGCGCGGAAGCACCCAGCTGGCCGGCGAGTTCCGCGAGGGGTGTGGCGGAGACCTGCACCGGCCTGGGCGGCCCGGGGTATGTCACGGGATGGCCCTTCTGGGTGGTTTGGGACTGATCAGCGTGTGGCACGGCGGTGAGCGTACCGGGCGTACCCGCCTCCGGGCGAAGTGAGGGGCCTGCGCTGCTCTGGTTCCCGGGCTCGGGGGTGATCGTTGTCACGGAGACGGTCCTGGTGGCTCGGTGGGGCTGGGTGCTGAACAGGCCGGGTCGGCGCTGGTCACTGCTTGAAGGAGACGGGCAGCTTCGCGGGCTTGGCGCCGGTCGGCGGGACCTGGAGGGACTTCAGTGCGAACTCCATGACCTTCTTGTAGACGGGTCCGCAGATCTGCCCGCCGAAGTAGCTGCCCTGGGTGGCGTTCTGGATGGCGCAGTAGACGGTGATGCGCGGCTTGTCGGCGGGTGCGAACCCGGCGAACGACGAGGTGTAGCCGTGGTACTTGCCGGTGGCCGGATCCACGCGGTTGGCGGTGCCCGTCTTGCCCGCGACGCGGTACCCGGGGATGCGCGCCTTGGTGCCGGTGCCCTCCTCGTCGTCCACGACGGACTCCAGCATCTGGGCGAGGGTCTTCGCGGTCTTGGCGCTGACGACCCGGTTCTTCGCGGGCTTGGGGGCCGGGGTGAAGCGTCCGTCGGGGCCCTTGGTGCCGCGCACGAGGGTGGGTTCGACGCGGACGCCGCCGTTGGCGATGGTCGAGTACACGGAGGCCGCCTGCATGGCGTTGAGGGAGACGCCCTGGCCGAAAGGGATCGTGTACTGCTGCGAGGTCGACCACTTGTCGGGCGGGGCGAGGATGCCCTTGGTCTCGCCGGGGAAGCCGAGCCCGGTGTAGCTGCCGAGGCCGAACTTGCGCAGGTAGTCGTAGAGGACCTTGTTGGCCTGGGCCTGGGTCTTTCCGAGCTGCCCGGTGGCGAGGATGGTGCCGATGTTGCTGGACTTGGCGAGGACGCCGTTGAGCGTGAGGTACCAGGTCGGGTGGTCGATGTCGTCCTTGAAGAGCCGGTCGCCGCGGTGCAGCCGGTTGGGCACGACGACGTGGGTCCCGGGTGTGGCGACGTTCTGCTGGAGGACGGCCGCCATCGACATGACCTTGGCGGTGGAGCCGGGCTCGAAGGCGTCCTGGAGGGCGGCGTTGCCCAGGGCGGCCGGGTCGGCGTCGGAGAGGTCGTTCGGGTCGAAGCCGGGCGAGTTGGCCATGGCCAGGATCTGCCCGGTGCGGGTGTCCTGGACGATGACGTAGCCGCGGTCGGCCGCGGACTCCTTCACCTGGTCGCTGATGGCGTTCTGGGCGGCCCACTGGATGTCGCGGTCGATGGTGAGCTCGACGTCGCTGCCGGGGACGGCGGGTGTCTCGGTGGAGCCCGCGGTGGGCACGAGACGGCCGCCGGACTGGGCGTAGCGGATCTTGCCGTCCTTGCCGGCGAGCTGCTTGTTCAGCTGGAGTTCGATGCCGCCGCCGGGCTTGCCCTCGGCGTTGACCCAGCCCAGTATCCCGGCGGCGAGGTCGCCGTTGGGGTACACGCGTTTGCTGGTGGCGACGGAGAAGACGCCCGAGAGGACGTTGCGCGCGGACTTGTCCGTCTCGGCCTTCTTGGCGAGCGCCGCCTTGAGGTCCTTGATCTGCTTCCAGACCTGCGGGGTCTGGCGGGAGGCCAGTTTGACGTAGCGCAGGGCCGGGTTCTTCGGCCGCAGCTTCCGGACCAGGGCGTCCTGCTCCTGGCCGAGGATGGGCGCGAGGAGTGCCGCCGCCTGTTCGGGGCCGTCGGCGATCTTCAGCTGGCCGGGGGCGAACATCGTGGGGTCGGCGGTGATGTCGTAGGCGTCCTCGCTGGTCGCGAGGGCCACGCCGGACCGGTCGGTGATCTCGCCCCGGTCGGCGGCGAGGATCTGCCCGACATAGCGGTTCTGCTCGGCCTTGGCCGCGTAGGTGCTGGCGTCGACGGCCTGCACCTGGAACAGCCGTACGACGAAAGCGGTGAGGACCAGGGTCAGCGCGAGGCCGACCAGCCGCAGGCGGGGGCGGGGGCTGCCGAGCCGCAGCGGCTTGGGCGCCCCCGGGCGGCCCTGTCCCGGCCGCCGGGCGGCGGGACGCGCACCGGGGCCGGGACGGCGCCGGGCGTCGGGGCGGGCGGGCCTGGCGGGGCCGGGCACCCGGCGGCGTGGCGGTTCCCTGTCGGACACTTCCGTCACCTGCCGGGGGTCGGAGGAGGGCCGTCGGTCATGGCCTCGGGGGCGAGGACCAGGGGGGTGTAGGCGGAGGACCGCCCGACGCCGGGGGCGGCGCCGGGGACACCCTTGACGCTGCCGTCGGGAGCGAGGAAGGCGGGGTCCCCGCCGGGCACCATGCCGAGCTCGCGGGCGCGGCGCTGCAGGGCCTCGGGGGCGGAGTAGGCGTCGATGTCCCGCTGGAGGGCCTGCTCCTCGTCGGTGAGGTTCTTCGTGCCGCGCTGGAGGTCGTCGAGTTTGAACGCGCCCTCGCTCAGGGCCGAGTTCAGCACCAGGAGGCAGATCAGACCGCCGCCGAGGAGCAGGACGACCAGGAGGACGAAGGGCGTGCGGGCCGCCTGCCCGGGGCCGGTCGGCAGGAGCCGCGCGAGCCGGGCGGCCCTCCCCTTCAGTTCGGGTTTGCCGCTCACGCACACTCCCTCGGTCCGGCCTGCACACGCCTCACTCGACGTCCTCCCTGATGCGCTCGGCTCCGCGCAGTCGCGCCGGTGCCGCCCGCCGGTTCTCGGCGATCTCCTCTTCCGTGGGGAGTTCGGCACCGCGCGTGAGCAGCTTGAGCCGCGGCTGGTAGCGCTCGGGGACGACGGGCAGCCCGGGCGGCGCGGTGGTGGCCGCTCCCGCCGCGAAGACCTGCTTGACCAGCCGGTCCTCCAGCGAGTGGTACGACAGCACGGCGATCCGTCCGCCCACGTCGAGTGCCTTCACCGCGGCGGGGATCGCCCGCTCCAGGACGGAGAGCTCACCGTTGACCTCGATGCGCAGGGCCTGGAAGGTGCGCTTGGCGGGGTTCCCGCCGGTGCGCTTGGCGGCCTGCGGCAGGGCGTCACGGATCAGCTCGACGAGGCGCGCGCTGTTGCTGAACGGCTCCTTGTCCCGCTCGCGCACGATCGCGCTCACGATCCGCTTGGCCTGCTTCTCCTCGCCGTACGCCCGCAGGATGCGGACCAGTTCGCCCGGCGGGTAGGTGTTGAGGACCTCGGCGGCGCTCATGCCGGTCGTCTGGTCCATGCGCATGTCGAGGGGGGCGTCCTGGGCGTAGGCGAAGCCGCGGTCGGCCTCGTCGAGCTGCATGGAGGACACGCCCAGGTCGAACAGGACGCCCTGCACGCGCGCGATGCCGAGCCTGTCGAGCACCTCGGGCAGCTCGTCGTAGACGGCGTGGACTAGGGTGGCGCGCTCGCTGTGCGGGGCGAGACGTTCGCCGGACAGGCGCAGGGCCTCCTTGTCGCGGTCGAGGGCGACGAGCCGGACGCCGGGGAACCGCTCCAGGAGTGCCTCGCTGTGGCCGCCGAGGCCGAGGGTGCAGTCGACGACCACGGCGTCCGGGCCCTGGAGGGCGGGTGCCAGCAGGTCCAGGCACCGCTGGAGCATCACCGGGACGTGTCGACTCTCGCTCAAGGGGCCCTCTCAGATCCGGCGCGGCCCTGCGCACCGCCGGGTCACCGCCCGCTCGGGGAAGAGGCCTGCCGGCGCCGGAAGCGTCAGCCGACCGGGAGCGGGAGGAGGCCGAGCCGTACGTACGCGCCGCGCACGCGGGGAGACACCGGTCTTCGCCGGGGTCCTGGAAGAACATCAGTCCAGCGGGGAGAGTCTCGCCTCCCGCTTCGCGTCACTTTAGTCCACGGTGTCGCCCGGTCAATCAACCGGCCTGCGCGTCGCCGTCGTTCGCGCGGAGCCCTGGACACCACCCTTGTGGGGTACCTCACACACGCCACTCGACGGCATTCTTTGTTCACTTCCACAGGAGGCTTGGATGGGGTGTGACCAGTAACGTCATACCTATGACGACTTCTGCATCGGTTCCCACAGGTTCGGAGAGCGCCATCAAGGGCGGCGGCACGGTCACCGACCGCCTCGTCGAGGCCAACACCCGGTACGCCGAGGCCTTCACCGACCCGGGCATGGACGCCCGGCCCGTGCTGCACGTGGCCGTCGTGGCCTGCATGGACGCCCGTCTCGACCTGCACGCGGCGCTCGGCCTGGAGCTGGGTGACTGCCACACGATCCGCAACGCGGGCGGCGTCGTCACGGACGACGTGATCCGCTCCCTCACCATCAGCCAGCGCAAGCTGGGCACGCGCAGCGTGGTGCTCATCCACCACACGGGCTGCGGCCTGGAGAGCCTCACCGAGGACTTCCGCAACGAGCTGGAGGCCGAGGTCGGCCAGCGGCCGGCGTGGGCCGTGGAGTCCTTCCGGGACGTCGACCAGGACGTGCGGCAGTCGATGCAGCGCGTGCGCACCTCGCCGTTCGTGCCGCACACCGACGACGTGCGCGGATTCGTCTTCGACGTGAAGACCGGCCTGCTGCGGGAGGTCGACCCGGCCGCCTGACCCCGTCCCGCCGGCCCGGGAGCCGTGGGCCGCCCGCCCCGTGAGACCACCCGCTGCAGCTGTCGAAAGCCTGTCAGTCACGTGTTCGAATGATCGTAAGACCGACATATCGCGGCCAGTTGTCCACAGTCGAGTGACACGAATCGGTAACGGCAGCAAGAATGCGGGAGTGACGTCGCGCGGAACCATTCCCGCGTGGTGTCCGTGGTTGGGGTGGGCCGGCCCGCGTCATGCGGCGTCGGCCCGGGAAAATGGGGTATCCCGAGCTCCCCTGGAGCGCGGGAAAGGCCGAGGAGGGCCGGGTGACGACCTATGACGATCGAGCGAGCCTCACTGATCTGACCGCCGTGGTGGAACGCGTGCGGGAGTCGGTGGAAGGCGTGATCGAGGGCAAGCCCGAGGTCGTACGGCTGTCGCTGACCGTGCTGCTGGCCGAGGGACACCTGCTGATCGAGGACGTCCCCGGAGTCGGCAAGACGATGCTGGCCAAGGCACTGGCGCGGTCCATCGACTGCTCGGTGCGGCGCATCCAGTTCACGCCCGACCTGCTGCCGTCGGACATCACCGGTGTGTCCATCTGGGACCAGCAGCGCCGCGACTTCGAGTTCAAGCCGGGCGCGATCTTCGCGCAGGTGGTGATCGGCGACGAGATCAACCGCGCCTCGCCCAAGACGCAGTCCGCGCTCCTGGAGTCCATGGAGGAGCGCCAGGTCACCATCGACGGCAAGACCTACGAGCTGCCCAGCCCCTTCATGGTGGTGGCGACGCAGAACCCGGTCGAGATGGAGGGCACCTACCCGCTGCCGGAGGCCCAGCGCGACCGCTTCATGGCCCGCGTGTCGGTGGGGTACCCCAGCGCGGAGGCCGAGCTGCAGATGCTGGACGTCCACGGCGGCGTCTCGCCGCTTGAGGATCTCCAGCCCGTGGCCCACGCGCACGAGATCCTGAAGCTGATCGAGGCGGTGCGCGGTGTGCACGTCGCGGAGCCGGTACGGCGCTACGCGGTCGACCTGGTCGGCGCCACGCGCACGCACCCGGACCTCAGACTCGGCGCCTCCCCGCGCGCGACGCTGCACCTGCTGCGCGCGGCCAAGGCGTCCGCGGCCCTCAGCGGCCGGGAGTACGCGCTGCCGGACGACGTGCAGGCCCTCGCCGTCGCCGTCCTGGCCCACCGTCTGCTGCCCACCGCCCAGGCCCAGCTCAACCGGCGCACCGCCGAGCAGGTCGTCGAGGAGATCCTTCAGCGCACGCCCGTACCGGCGGCGCCGCAGCAGCACAGCGGCTTCGGCGGCCTGGGCCGTACGGCGCCGGCGTATCCCCAGCAGCCGCCGCGGAGGCTGTGATGACCACCGCGGGGGCGGGGTACGCGGAAGCCGACCGGGGCGAGAAGGGCGGCGTCCGCACCGCCCTGGCCGGTCTGACCACCCGCGGACGCTCCTTCCTGGCCGCCGGAGTCGCGGCCGCGATCTGCTCGTACGTGCTCGGACAGAGCGACCTGCTGCGCGTGGGTCTGCTGCTGGCGGTGCTGCCGCTGGTGTGCGCGGCGGTGCTGTACCGCACGCGCTACCGGGTCGCGGGCAGCCGCCGGCTCTCCCCCGCGCGCGTGCCCGCCGGCAGCGAGGCCCGGGTGCACCTGCGGATGGACAACGTCTCGCGGCTGCCCACGGGTCTGCTGATGCTCCAGGACCGGGTGCCGTACGTGCTCGGCCCCCGGCCCCGGTTCGTGCTGGACCGGGTGGAGGCGGGCGGCCGGCGCGAGGTGTCCTACCGGGTGCGCTCCGACCTGCGCGGCCGCTACCCGCTCGGCCCGCTCCAGCTGCGCCTGAGCGACCCGTTCGGCATGTGCGAGCTGACCCGGTCCTTCTCGACGCACGACACCCTGACCGTGATCCCGCGCGTGGAGCCGCTGGCGCCGGTGCGCCTGAGCGGCGAGGCGAAGGGGTACGGCGACGGGCGGCAGCGCTCGCTCGCGCTGGCCGGCGAGGACGACGTGATCCCGCGCGGCTACCGCTACGGCGACGACCTGCGCCGAGTGCACTGGCGCTCCACCGCCCGCTACGGCGAGCTGATGGTGCGCCGCGAGGAGCAGCCCCAGCGCGCCCGCTGCACGGTGCTGCTGGACACCCGGGGCATCGCCTACGAGGGCGCCGGCCCGGACTCGGCCTTCGAGTGGGCCGTCTCGGGCGCCGCGTCCGTGCTGGTGCACATGCTGGAACGGGGTTACTCGGTACGGCTGCTGACGGACACGGGCAACGCGGTGCCCGGTGAGGGCGGGGACGGCTTCGCGGGCGCGAGCCAGGAGTCGGCGGACGCGGCCGGGCTGATGATGGACACGCTCGCGGTGATCGACCACTCCGACGGCGCGGGCCTGTCCCGGGCCTACGACGTGCTGCGCGGTGGCAACGAGGGGCTGCTGGTGGCCTTCCTCGGCGATCTGGACGAGGAGCAGGCGGCCGTGCTCGGCCGGATGCGGCAGCGCAGCCCGGGTGCGGTCGCCTTCGTGCTGGACAGCGACAGCTGGGTGCGGGAACCGAGCGACGTGCCCGGCCCGTTGGACAGGAGCGGCGACCGGCTGCGCATGCTGCGCGAGGCGGGCTGGACGGCCCTGCCCGTGCCGCGGGGCGCCTCGGTGGACGAGCTGTGGAGGCAGGCCGACCGGGAGCGCAGGGGCTTGGCCGCCGCGAGCGGCGGGGAGGGGCCGTGATGAGCGGGCGGGTACGACTGACGCTGGGGGCGTGGGCGGCCACGCTGATGGCCGCGTGCGCCCTGCTTCCCCTGGTCAGGCCGGCCACCTGGATCGTGCAGGCGGCCTTCCTGCTGGCCCTCCAGTCGGGTGTGGGCGCCCTCGCCCGCAGGGTGCCGTTGGCCCGGCCGCTGACGGTGGCGGCCCAGGCCGTGGTCACCGTGATGCTGCTGACCTTCGTCTTCGCCCGTGGCCAGGCGCTGGCCGGGCTGATCCCGGGCCCCCGGGCCTTCGACCGCTTCGCGCTCCTGCTCCAGCAGGGCGGGGACGACATCGCGCGGTACGCGATCCCGGCGCCCCTGGAGTCCGACGGCATCCGGCTGATGCTCGTGGGCGGAGTCCTGATCATCGGGCTGCTGGTGGACACCCTCGCGGTGACCTTCCGCAGCGCCGCCCCGGCCGGGCTGCCCCTGCTCGCCCTGTACTCCGTGGCCGCGGGGCTTTCCGACGGGGACACGGACTGGCTGTGGTTCCTGGTGGCGGCGGCCGGCTATCTGATGCTGCTGCTGGCCGAGGGCCGGGACCGGCTCTCGCAGTGGGGCCGGGTCTTCGGCGGTGCCCCGTCCACCGCCGCCGGGGAGCCGAGCGGTGCCCTCGCCCCGGTCCGCACCGGCCGGCGCATCGGCGTGGTGGCGCTGGGCATCGCCCTGGTGGTGCCGCTCGGCCTGCCCGCGATGAACGGCGGCCTGCTGGACTCCGTGGGCGCGGGAGCGGGCGGCGGCGCGGGCGGCGGGGGCACGATCTCCGCCGTGAACCCCCTGGTGTCGTTGCGGGACAGCCTGAACGCGGACGAGGACCAGCAGGTGCTGTCCGTGCGGACCAACTCGGCGGACGTCTCGGACCTGTATCTGCGGATCGTGTCCCTGGACGACTTCGACGGCACCACCTGGAAGCCCTCCCGGCGCTCCATCACCGCCGTCCCCGACGGCACCTTCCCCAGCCCGACAGGCCTCAGCCCGGACGTGAAGCGCGCGGAGGTCGACACCACGATCGCCGCGGCCGACTGGTACGCCCAGGACTGGCTGCCCATGCCCTACCCGCCGAGCGGCGTGCGCATCAGCGGCAACTGGCGGTACGAGCCGGTGGGCATGACGCTGGTCGGCGACCACGGGCAGAACACGCGCGGCCTGACCTACCGGGTCACGAGCCTGGACGTGCGGCCGACGGCGGAGCAGCTGGCCTCGGCGGGACCGCCGCCCACGGACATCGAGCGCGACTTCACCGAGCTGCCGGACTCGCTGCCGTCGGTGGTGGGCCGCACCGCCCGCCAGGTCACCGCGGGCGCCTCGGACCCGTACGACCAGGCGGTCAAGCTCCAGGACTGGTTCTCCGTGACGGGCGGCTTCCAGTACGACACGCAGGTGCAGGTCGGCAGCGGCTCGCAGGCGATCGCCCGCTTCCTGAAGGACAAGCAGGGCTTCTGCGTGCACTTCTCCTTCTCGATGGCGGCGATGGCCCGCTCCCTGGGCATACCGGCCCGGGTGGCGGTGGGCTTCGCGCCGGGTACCCCGCAGGCGGACGGCTCGGTGTCGGTGGGGCTGCGGGACGCGCACGCCTGGCCCGAGCTGTACTTCGAGGGCGTGGGCTGGACGCGTTTCGAGCCCACGCCGACCCGCGGCTCGATCCCCGCCTACACCGTGCCGGACCGCCCGGACGACTCGGTGCCGAACCCGGCCCGCCCCTCCCAGTCGGCCTCCACCGCTCCGTCCGCCGCGCCCTCGGCGAGCGAGAGCTGCACGCAGGAGCAGAAGAAGCTGGACGGCGACTGCGGCAGCGCGTCGCCCCAGGCGGCGCTGCCCACGGACGACGAGGGACCCAAGTGGTACGCGTACCTGGTGTGGGCGCTCGCCGGTCTCGCCGTCCTGGCACTCCCCCTGGCACCGATGCTGTGGCGGCTGCGGACGCGCACAGCGCGGCTGGGGGCACACGGCCGCGGCGAGCAGGACGCGGCCCTGTACACCCTGGCCGTCTGGCAGGAGCTGACCGACACGGCGTGGGACTACGGCATCACGCCGGACGAGTCCCGGACCCCGCGCACGGCGGCCGCCCGCATCGTCCGGCTGGGCGACCTCGACGCCACGGCCGCGGCCTCGGTGCACCGGGTGGCGAACGCGGTGGAGCAGGTCCTGTACGCACCCCACCCCCGCCCCGTCGCGGGCCTCACGGACGACGTCCACCGGGTGGCGGCCGGGCTCGGCGCGGCCGCCGGACGACCGGCCAGGCTCCGGGCGCTGCTGGCTCCCCGCTCCACCGTGCGGGTGGTGTGGGCGGCGTCGGCCTGGTGGACGAGGGTCCGGAAACGCGCCATGGCACTGCGGCCCACCTGGCGCAGGGCGTCGGGGCAGCGGGGCTGAGGGCTTCGGAAGCAGCCGGGGCCGTCGGGGCGAGCGCACCGGCGGCCCCGCGCTGTTCTCCGGAAGTCCGCCGCCGGCGGGGCCGGCCGGGGCGAACCAGGCCGCGCCGGAAGACGCCCCGCGCGCATGACCCCGTGAGCCGGGTACGCATGCGTCAGGGGGTGACCACCGAGTCGGTGGTCACCCCCTGACGTACGTGTTCACGTAGGTGGAGAGGCTGCCCGGAGGGCTAATGGCCGCCCTGCTCGTCGCGGCGCTTCTGCCAGCGCTGCTCGATGCGGTCCATCACGGAGCGACGCTGCCGGCCCTGACGACGGGCCTGGTGTCCGGCGACGCCGGCCGCCTGTTCACCCGGCTTGGGGGCCTTGCGCCAGCCGGTCACGGCCAGCACCGCACAGCCCAGCATGACGAGGAAGCCCACGACACTGAGCCAGACCTGCTTGGCGACCATTCCGGCCATGAGGAGCGCGATACCTACGAGGAAGCCCGCGACCGCCTGGTAGACCCGTCGCCGGGTGTACGTGCGCAGCCCGCTTCCCTCAAGCGCTGTCGCGAACTTGGGATCTTCGGCGTACAGCGCTCGCTCCATCTGCTCGAGCATGCGCTGCTCGTGCTCAGAGAGCGGCACGGAGTCCTCCTCATCGTGCAGTCGCCGGGGCGACCCGGGGGGTCTCTTCAGGATAGGCAGGGAATCGCCCCCGTGAAACCCGCCCCTCTGCGCCAATTGACCAACCGGAACCCGCCATGGGCGGCCCGGCTCGCTGAGGCTTCCATTCCCCGGCGGCCGACCCGTCATGCCGGACGGTCTCCCTCGATCATACGGCGCGTCGCCCCCATTCGGGGGGCCTGTGGCGTACTCCATGCGCAGCCAAGGCGCTGATCAGTGGCGGTGCCCCGGGAAGCGGCTCAGCTCTCGACGACCCCATCGGTCTCGCCGGCCCCACGCTTCTCGGCGGCCCCACCGGTCTCACCGAGCACATGCAGCTGCGTGGCCACCGAGTGGAAGGCCGGAAGCTCGGCCGCGGCCTCCTCCAGCTTCAGCAGCGCGTCAAGGGCCCCGGGCTCGGTGTCCACGAGGACCCCGGGCACGAGGTCGGCGAAGACGCGCACCCCGTGCACCGCCCCGACGCGCAGGCCCGCGCCCTCGACCAGTCCGGTGAGCTGCTCGGCGGTGAAGCGGCGCGGCACGGGGTCACCCGTGCCCCATCGTCCGTTCGGGTCGCCGAGCGCCTGCCGGGCCTCCTTGAAGTGCCCGGCGAGGGCACGGGCCAGCACGGCACCGCCGAGGCCGGCCGCGAGCAGGCTGAGGACACCCTCCGGGCGCAGGGCCGCCACCACGTTGCGGACACCCTCGGCCGGGTCGTCCACGTACTCCAGGACGCCGTGGCACAGCACCACGTCGTAGCCACCGCGCTCGGCGACGTCGAACAGGCCGTGGGCATCGCCCTGCACGCCCTTGACGCGGTCGGCGACACCGGCCTCGGCGGCGCGGCGCTCCAGGGCGAACAGCGCGTTCGGGCTGGGGTCGACGACGGTGACCCGGTGGCCGAGGCGGGCGACGGGCACCGCGAAGTTGCCGCTGCCGCCTCCGGTGTCGAGGACGTCCAGCGACTCCCGACCCGTGGCCTTGACCCGGCGGTCCAGGGCGTCCTGGAGGACCTCCCAGACCACGGCGGTACGGAGTGCGGCGCGGGGGCGCATCGGGTCCGACACGGCAGTTGACTCCTCGGCGCGGCACCGCCTCTTGCACGGCGGCGCGAACGGGGCGTCTCCCCCGGCCCGGCCACGGGGAGGGAAGACTTCAGGCGTCCCCCACCCTATTGCCTCGGCGGCGGCGTCCGGATGACCCGGTCCCGAGACGGCCCGAGGTCAGACGCCCCACGCCCTCGACCGCCGGAACCCCGCTCCCCCTCACCCCGCGTCCGGCATCCCCCTCCCCGGGCCGCGCTCCGGCCGGTCCTGGTCCGGGCGGGGCTGCGGCAGGACCGGCTGGAGGACCAGCATCCGCTCGACGAGGCGCAGGAACATCGCCACGTCCCGTATGAGGTCGTCGGCGTCCCGGCCGGTGGCCGCGCCCTGGATGCCCGCCTCGGCGCGGGCGCGGCGCCGGGCGCCGGAGGCGAACAGGGCGCTCCAGTCGGCCAGTTCCGGAGCGATCTCGGGGAGCACTTCCCAGGCGCTGCGGATCTTGGCCCGGGCCCGGGGGGAGGTCTCGGGGCGACCCCGGGCGGCGAGCACCGCGGCCGCGGTGCGCAGGGCGGCGAGGTGGGCGGTGGCGTAGCGCTCGTTCGGTGTCTCCAGGGCGGTGGCCTCGTCGAGGCTGGCGCGTGCCTGGGCGAGAAGGTCGAGGGCGGCGGGCGGGGCCGTGGCCCGGCGCAGCACGGGGTGCACGTCGCTCGCCGGGCCGGTCAGTGAGGGGGCAGGGCCGGTGGCGCGGCGCCGACGGGCGGCTGCTGCGTGGTAGCTGGCCATGACGAACCTCCTGTCGTCTGTGTGACGGCACGTCCGGTCACGAAGTGCCGTATGTGACCCATCGTGAGGTATGGCACTGACAATCCGTTCTGACCTGCTGTTTTGCCTCGATCGCAGGTTCGGAGTAGTTTTTGCACTGACCAGTCAGTTCAAATCAGGGGAGACTCGTGGGGGAACAGGCGGGAGGAGTGCGGATCGTCGCCGAGGGCCTCGGGATCAAGGGGCCACGGGGGTGGGCGGTCCGCGGGATCTCCATGGACGCCGGCCCGGGTTCGCTCGTCGCGGTGGAGGGCCCGTCCGGGTCCGGCCGCACGTGCCTGCTGCTCGCGCTGACGGGCCGGATGAAGGTTGCGGAGGGGACGGCCGCCGTCGGGGACGCGCGGTTGCCGAAGCAGATGGCGGCGGTGCGGGGCGTCAGCGCGCTGGCGCACGTCCCCGGGGTGACCGACCTCGACCCGGCCCTGACCGTCGGCGAGCACCTGCGGGAACGCGCGCTGCTCCAGCGCCGGTTCGGCGCCTCGCTGCGCGGCCTCCTGCGGCCCCGCGGCGAGCGGGCGGCCGAGGCCGCACGGCGCGTCGACGCCGCGCTCGAAGCCGCCGGGCTCGACGTGGAGGCCCTGCCCAAGGGGCCGCGTACGGCCGTCCGGGACCTGGAGCGCCTGGAGGCGCTGCGGCTTTCGGTCGCGCTCGCCCTGGTCGGCGAGCCGCGGCTGCTGGGCGTCGACGACACCGACCTGAAGCTCTCGGACGGGGAGCGGCAGGCGGTCTGGGCGCTGCTCAGGTCCCTGGCCGACGCCGGGACGACGGTCGTGGCGGTGTGCAGCGAGGCGCCCGAGGGTGCCGTCAAGGTCTCCACCGCGCGGAGCGACGAGGAACCGGCCGCCCAGGCCGAGCCCGACCAGGCCGATGAGGTGGAGGCCGGACAGACGGACCAGGGAGAGGAGAGGGCCGATGCGCTCGCCGAGACTCGCCGCGCTTGAGCTGCGCCGCTTCGGGCGGGGCAAACTGCCGCGGGCCGCGCTCGTCGCGCTGCTGGTGCTGCCGCTGCTGTACGGCGCGCTGTACCTGTGGTCGTTCTGGGACCCGTACGGCCGTCTGGACCGGATCCCGGTGGCGCTGGTGAACGACGACAAGGGAGCCACCGCCGACGGCAGGAAGATCACCGCGGGCGACGACATCACCAAGGGCCTGCGCGACAGCAAGACCTTCGACTGGCAGGAGGTGAGCGCCGCCGAGGCCCGCAGGGGCGTCGAGGACGGCAGCTACTACCTGTCGCTCACCATGCCCGCCGACTTCAGCGAGCGGATCGCCTCCAGTTCCGGGAACACCCCGGAGACCGGCGCCCTCCAGGTGCGCACCAACGACGCGAACAACTACATCGTCGGGCAGATCTCGCGGACGGTCTTCAGCGAGGTGCGCCAGGCGGCGTCCACGAAGACGTCACGCTCCTTCCTGGACAAGATCTTCGTGTCGTTCTCCGACATCCACGGCAAGACCGTGAAGGCGGCGAAGGGAGCCGACCAGCTCAAGGGCGGCATCGGCAAGGCCGAGAAGGGCTCCAAGGACCTGGCCGACGGCCTGAGGGACGCCAAGGCCGGCAGCGGCAAGCTGTCCACGGGCCTGAAGAAGCTGAACACCGGCGCCGGTGACCTGGAGGACGGTTCGAGGCGGGTCGCGCAGGGCACGCAGAAGCTCGCCGACCGGGTCAACGGCACCGCCGGCAAGGTCGGCCCGTTCCTCAAGGGCAACGAGAAGACCATCGGTGACACCGCCCAGCTGGTGGCCGACTCCTCCGGGGCGATCCGCAAGCACCTCGACACCCTGGTGAAGACGGCCCCGACCGCCGCCAAGGGCGCCCGCGCGGCGTCCGGCACGCTGACCGACGTCTACGCCCGGCGCTGCGACGACCCGGTCCTGCCCGACGCGGCCTGCTCCGACCTGAAGAAGGCCAAGGACGCCGCCGCCGAGGTGAGCACCATCGCGGACGACCTCAACACGCTGATCGCGGACCAGGACGGCGACCTGGACAAGCTCGACAAGAACCTCGCCACCCTCCAGAAGCAGTCCCAGGCCCTCGCGAACCGCGCGCCGCACCTCTCCGAGGACCTGGCCGACGCCGTCAAGAAGATCAACAAGCTGAACGACGGCGCGGCCCGGGTCGCCGCCGGGGCGAAGAAGCTGCACAAGGGGATCGGCACGGCCAAGACCGGCGCCGTCGACCTGGACAAGGGCGTCGGCAAGCTGAAGACGGGCGCGGACGACCTCAACGGCGGCCTCTACAAGCTCGTCGGCGGCTCCGGCAAGCTCGCCGGAGGCCTGCACGACGGGGCGGAGAAGATCCCCGACTACGACGAGCGGGACCGCGACCGGCGCACCGAGGTCATGGCCGACCCCGTGCGGCTCGCCTCCCACGACCTGCACAAGGCACCCAATTACGGCACCGGCTTCGCCCCGTACTTCATCCCGCTGTCCCTGTGGGTGGGCGCGATGGTGGCGTACATGCTGATCACGCCGATGAACCGGCGTGCCCTCGCGGCCGGCGCCCCGGCCTGGCGGATCGCGCTGGCGGGCTGGCTGCCGGTGGTGGCGATCGGGGTGCTCCAGACGGTGGCGCTGATGTCGGTGCTGCACTGGGCGGTCGGTCTGGAGATGACCCGGGCGGCCGGGACGGTGAGTTTCCTGTTCCTGGTGACGGCGTGCTTCGCGGCGATCGTGCAGTGGCTGAACGCGCGCTTCGGGGCGGCGGGCCGGATCCTCGTCCTCGCGCTGCTGATGCTCCAGCTGACCTCCGCGGGCGGTACGTACCCCGTGCAGACCAGCCCCGGGTTCTTCAACGCGCTCCACCCCTTCCTCCCGATGAGCTATGTCGTCGAGGCACTCCGGCGGCTCATCACCGGCGGTGGACTCGATCCGGTGTGGCAGGCGTGCGTCGTGCTGACGGCGTTCACCGCGGGCGCCCTGGCGCTGACCGCCGTGGCGGCCCGCCGGCGCCAGGTGTGGACGCTGGACCGGCTGCACCCGGAGCTGAGCCTGTGAGCGCCGCCGTGACTTCCCCCGGAAAGGTTCCTGTGACAATCAGGACCATGGAAAGCAGCAGTGCCGCGTCGGGCGGCAGCACGCGCCGCGAGGCCACCCGGCAGAAACTCTACGAAGCGGCCGTCACGCTCATCGCGGAGCAGGGGTTCTCCGCCACCACCGTGGACGAGATCGCCGAGCGTGCCGGGGTCGCGAAGGGCACCGTCTACTACAACTTCGCGAGCAAGTCCGTCCTCTTCGAGGAGTTGCTGCGGCACGGAGTGGGTCTGCTGACCGCCTCCCTGCGGGAAGCGGCCGACCGGACCGCCCGGGAGGGCGGCACCAAGGTCGACGCCCTGGACGCCATGATCCGCGCGGGGCTGGTCTTCATCGACCGCTATCCGGCCTTCACGCAGCTGTACGTGGCCGAGCTGTGGCGCACCAACAGGACCTGGCAGTCGACGCTGATGGTGGTCCGGCAGCAGGCCGTCGCGGTCGTGGAGGACGTGCTGCGCGACGGTGTGGCGGGCGGCGAGTTCAGCGAGGACATCGACATCTCGCTGACGGCGTCCGCGCTGGTCGGCATGGTCCTGGTGGCCGCTCTCGACTGGAAGTCCTTCCAGGCGGAGCGTTCCCTGGACGATGTCCACGCGGCACTGTCCCGGCTGCTCCAGGGACGGGTGAGCGGCTGCCGCTGAAGGCCGGCTGAAAGGCCGGCACGGGTGCAGGCGCCGGCACACGTGAAGGCGCCGGTCCGGTGTGGCCGCGTCCCCCGCGGGCCACCTCGAACCGGCGCCTTCCGTGCTCCCCCGTACTCCCCCGTGCTCCCCCCACGACCCCCGTTCGGTCGTCCCCCGGTTCTCCCCCGTGCCTCGCTCCCGCCGACACCGCCGGCGGAAGGAGCGGATCGCGGGCCGGCCCCGTTCCGGCGCCCCGTGTCGCCGGTGCCGGAGCCGTGCCCCTCTCCGTGCCCCCACTCTCTCGTCCTCGCAGGTCCTCCCCCATCCGCGCGCGTACTCAACTCCTCGCCTGAGTACGTGTACTCAGTGCTGCGCACACCTCCCCGGAACGCCGCTTCGCCGTGTGGTCACGATCACCCCCGCGCCCGTACTCGGAGGTGGCCGGCGAGGCGTGCCGGCGGGTGCCGATAAAGTCCCTGGCATGGCACGGATTGCGGTGATCGGCGCCGGGATGGGCGCGCTGACGGCCGCCGCCCGGCTGGCCGTCGCGGGCCACCGGGTGGCGGTGTACGAACGGACGGACACCTACGGCGGAGCGCTGCGCCGCTTCGAGCGCGACGGGTTCTCCTTCGACACGGGCCCCGCCCTGCTCCCGCTGCCGGCCGTGTACCGCGACCTGTTCGTCAAGACCGGCAAGGAGCCCCTGGAGTCCTGCGTCGAGCTGGTCCAGGTCGACCCGTCGTCCCGGCACCTGTTCGCGGACGGCACCGAGGTGTCGCTGCCGAACGCCTCGCGCGCGGGTGTGGTGGCCGCCCTGGACGAGGGGCTGGGGGCGGGTGCCGGGAAGCGCTGGGGCGACTTCCTGGTGCGGGCCCGCGAGGCCTGGGACCGGACCCGCCGGCCGCTGCTCGAGGAGCCGCTCTGGCCGAACTGGCAGGTGCTGGCCGAGCGCGAGCCCTACCCGTCGGTGCCCCACAAGCGGCTGCTGCGCACCCGCCGGGCCGGCACCCTCGCCGAGGTCGGCGCCTGGGAGCTGCGCGACCCCCGCCTCGCGGCGCTTCTGGAGAGCCACGCCCTCGCGTACGGCCTGGATCCCCGGATCGCCCCGGCGAGCGCGGCCGTACTGCCGTACATGGAGCATGCCTTCGGCACCTGGTACGTGCGCGGTGGCCTGCGCGAGCTGGCGCGGGCGGTCTACGAGCGGTGCCTGGCCCGCAGGGTCGAGTTCCACTTCGGCGCCGACGTCACCGGCGTGCTGGAGAAGGACGGCCGGGCGTCGGGGGTGGAGCTCTCCGACGGGTCGGTCGTGGAGGCGGACTTCGTGGTCGCCGGCGTCGCGCCGGGCGTCCTGGAGCGGCTGACGCCGGAAACGGCCCTCCGGGGCGAGGGCGAGGTTCCCGCACAGCCCCCGGCGGCCGCCCGGCTGACACTGCTGCTGGCCCTGCGCGGCGCCCGCCCCGAGGGCACGGCGCACCGCACGGTGGTGCACACCCCGGATCGTGAGGCCGAGCTGGACGGCCTGTTCGGCACGGCGGCCGCCTCGGCGCGTCCCACGGTGACGGTGCTACGGCCCGACGACCCGGGCCTGGCCCCGGCGGACCACGAGGCGGTCACCCTCACGACGGTGGTGCCCGCGCGGGTCGACCGGCCCCAGGCCGACCTAGCCGATCTCACCGACCTCGCCGACCGGCTGCTCACCGTCGCCGAACGCGCCGTGCCCGGCCTGCGCGACCGGCTGCTCTGGCACGAGGTGCGCACTCCGGCCGACATCGCGGACGCGACGGGAGCGGAGGGCGGGGCGGTCCCCGCGCCGGCCCTGGCGGCGGCCGGCGGACGGCTGCTGCACCCGTCCAACGGCACGCGGGTGCCCGGCCTGTTCACGGTGGGCGGCTGGGCCCACCCCGGCGGCGGACTGCCGCACGCGGGCATGTCGGGTGCCCTGGTCGCCGGACTGATCGTGGAGGGCCCGGAGTTCCGCGGCTCGCAGTGAGCACACCCTCCCCGGCGGGGTCCGGGCCTCAGAAACGGTACTGCTCGTCGAAGCCGTTCCCCTGCGGCTGCTGACCGCCGCCCTGGTAGGGGTAGTGCTGCTCGGGCGGCAGCTCCTGCCCGTACTCGTCGGTGTTGCGCTGCTGCGGCACCCACACCCCGCCGGGCGGGGTCTCGCCGGTGTGGCTGCCGGCGTACTGGTCCTGCCCGTAGGCCTGCTGACCGTAGTACTGCTGGTCGCCGTACGAGGTGTCGTAGGAGGGCTGGCCGTAGTGGGACGAGCCGATGTACGGGTCGGAGTAGGCGGCGTACTGCTGCTGGCCGGTGGCGTCGTAGCCCTGCTGTCCGTAGCCGGAGGAGTCGTAGGCGTAGGACTGGTCGGCGTACGGGTCGTGGGCCTGCTGCCCGGCGTCCTGGTAACCGTGGCCGTAGACGCCGTAGGAGCCGGTGTCCTCGGGCACGGGCTGCGGCTCGTAGACGGCGGTGGTCTCCGCGGACGTCGGCTGGTGGAGGGGGCGGGCGGGGGTGAAGACGTCGTCCCGGTCGTAGTCGTCGTCCTGGGCGTGGGCGGCGGGGTCGGGGCGGTAGGCGCCGGCCTCGTCGTCGTAGCCGCCCTCGGCCTCCAGGCCTGAGACCTCCAGGGTCGGCTCCTGACGGCCGCGCTCACTGCGGCGGCGCTTGCTGCTGCCGCCGAGCGCGGGCGCGTTCATCGCCCAGCCGGACGCGAAGCCGCTGCGGAACGACAGGGTGACGTAGGTCTGCCCGACCGCGAAGGCGGCGGCGCCCAGTCCGATCACGACGACCGACGGGATCAGGACACCGACGACGACACCGAGGAACCCGGCGAAGGCCAGCAGCCGCCAGCGCAACCGCGCCTTGTACTGCAGCAGCACCTCGCCCAGCAGCCACAGCGCGACGATGCCGAACGCGATGTAGAGGACCGCCCAGCCCATGTACGCCCCTCTCCCAGTGGCCGTTACGCAGTGTGTCGTATACCGGTGCGAACGGTCTAGGCCTGCGATGAGTGGTGCAGGCCCAGGTTCTCGTAGATCTCCAGTGTCGCGGTGGAGTTGTTGAGCGTGATGAAGTGCAGGCCGGGCACGCCCTCGGCGAGCAGCCGCGCACAGAACTCCGTGGCGAATTCGATCCCAATGGAGCGTACAGCGGCCGGATCGTCTTGTGCTGTGAGGATCCGCTCTTTCAGGGCGGAAGGGAACGCGGCGTTGGTGAGGGACCCGATCCGCTCCAGCGTCTTCACGCTCGCGATCGGCATGACCTCGGGAATGATCGGGGTGTCGCAGCCGGCGGCGGAGACCCGGTCACGCAGGCGCAGGTAGTCCTCGGGCTGGAAGAACATCTGCGTGATGGCGTAGTCCGCGCCCGCCCGGCACTTGTCGACGAAGTGGCGGACGTCGGTGTCCCAGTCGGCGGAGCGCGGGTGCATCGCCGGGAAGGCGGCGACGCCGACGCAGAAGTCGCCGGACGCCTTGATCAGCTCGACGAGTTCGGCGGCGTAGGCGAGGCCCCGGGGGTGCGGCACCCACTCGCCCATCGGGTCGCCGGGCGGGTCGCCGCGCAGGGCGAGCATGTTGCGGATCCCGGCGTCGGCGTACTGGCCGATGATGTTGCGCAGGTCGGCCACCGAGTGGTCGACCGCGGTGAGGTGGGCGATCGGGGTGAGGGTGGTGTCGGAGGCGATCGCCTCGGTCGCCTTGACCGTGCCCGCGCGGGTGGAACCGCCCGCGCCGTACGTCACGGAGACGAAGTCGGGTGCCACCGCCTCGACCCGGCGCAGCGCGTTCCACAGGTTCCGCTCGCCCTTCGGGGTCTTGGGGGCGTAGAACTCGAAGGAGTACGTCGTTTTGCCGGCCGCGAGCATGTCGCGGACGGTGCGCGCGTGGTCCGATCTGATGGATGCGGTGCCGAGGGCCATACCGGCAGGTTAGCCAGGGGCGGTCGGTCCCCCAACCGAGGGCCGCGATTTGTCTGGATTGTCCACTTGTTGTCCATCCCTTGGACAGACGGTCGTCACTGCGCCGCCCGCAGCCGCGCGGCGAACTCCGCCGCCGCGGCCCCCGGGTCACCGGCCTCGGTGATCGCCCGTACGACGACGACACGCCGGGCGCCCGCCTCCAGCACCTGGTCGAGATTGCCGAGGTCGATGCCGCCGATGGCGAACCAGGGGCGGTCGGTACCCAGGGCGGCGGTGTTCCGGACGAGGTCCAGGCCCGGGGCGTGGCGGCCGGGCTTGGTGGGGGTGGGCCAGCACGGGCCGGTGCAGAAGTAGTCGACGCCCTGCTGGACGGCGGCCGCGGCGGCCTCCGGCTCGGCGTGGGTGGAGCGGCCGATCAGGACGTCGTCGCCGAGGAGGGCGCGGGCCGCGGGGACCGGGAGGTCGCCCTGGCCGAGGTGCAGGACGTCGGCGCCGGCGGCGTGGGCGACGTCCGCGCGGTCGTTGACCGCGAGCAGCTTGCCGTGCCGGGCGCTGGCATCGGCGAAGACGGCCAGGTGCTCCAGCTCCTCGCCCGCCTCCATGCCCTTGTCGCGCAACTGCACGATGTCGACCCCGCCGCTCAGCACGGCGTCGAGGAACTCCCCGAGGTCGCCCTGCCGCTTGCGCGCGTCGGTGCACAGGTAGAGCCGGGCGTCGGCGAGCTGGGCCCGTGCGGTGGCGGCGGCGGTGCCGGTCATGCGTGTCCCCCAGGGTGTCGGTGGCGTGGCGGACCCGATGGGTCCGTACGCCCGTCGGCGGCGTGCGGGTGCGCCCGCGCGGGTCCGGCGGCGCGGACACGGCCCGTGCCGTCCGGCGCGGGTCCGCGCGAACGCCTCGGGCACCTTACGCCTGCCCCGGGCCGCCACCGCCCCGGGCGCTCCCGGGCCGTGGCCCCACGGCCACGGCCCTCAGGTGGGGCGGTTGTTCAGGCCCGGCTCCGCAGGCGCGGCGCCGGGCGGTTGTCCCGTCGCGGCCGGGTCAGACCGCGAGCGCCTGGGCGCGGCGCTTCACCTCCGTGCCGCGATTCTCGCTGAGTGCCTGCGCGGGCGTGCCGGGCAGGCTGGGGTCCGGGGTGAAGAGCCACTCCAGCATCTCTTCGTCCGTGAAGCCGTCGTCCCGCAGGAGCGTCAAGGTCCCGGACAGGCCCTTGACGACCTTGTCCCCGTCGATGAAGGCGGCGGGGACGTGCAGCGCGCGGTTCTCACCCCGGCGTACGGCGATGAGCTGGCCGTCCTTGACCAGCTGCCGCACACGCGTCACCTCGACGCCGAGCTGTTCGGCGATGTCGGGGAGGGTGAGCCAGGCGGGGACGAGAGCATCGATCTTTGCGTCAATCTCGGTCACGGAAACAAGCCTGCCATTCGCCACCGACAGTCGGAAGTCGGCCCCGTCCACCTGGGCGGACGCGCCGGGCCCGGCAGCGCCGCCCGGCCCCCCTCGCGACGGCCCCGGGCCTTAAGCCGTCGCCGCCTTCAGGGGCCTGGCCGGATCCGCCAGCAGCCCCGGGTTCATCGGTGTGCCCGCCTCGATCAGGCGGCGGCCCTGGGCGAGGTCCCGGGGCCGGCCGACCGCCAGCAGCGCGACCAGCCGCTCACCGCGCAGCCAGCACACCGTCCAGGCCGGTCCGGAGGGGTCGCCCCGCCACAGGGTGGTGTCCGCGGCCGCGTGGTGCCCGGCGTACTGGACGAACCGCCCGAACTGCTCGGACCAGAAGTACGGCACCGGGTCGTAGACAGCCGGTGGCTCCCCCGAGGCCCGGCCCACGATGTTCACGGCGACCGTGCGCGGCCCCTGGAGGGCGTTGTCCCAGTGGTGGATCAGCAGGCGCTCGCCGTAGCGCCCGGAGGGGAAGGAGGCGCAGTCACCGACCGCGTACACGTCCGGCACGGACGTGCGCAGGTGCTCGTCGGCCACGATCTCGGCGTGGGCGCCGAGCTCCACGCCGGAGCCGGCCAGCCAGGCCGTCGCGGGGCGGGCGCCGATGCCGACGACGACCGCGCCCGCCGGCAGCCGCGAGCCGTCGTCGAGGAACACCGCGCCGGGCTCGACGCGCTCCACGCGCGCGTGCGTCCGCAGAACCGCGCCCGCGTCGGCGTACCAGCCGGTCATGGGGGCCGCGACCTCGGCGGGCAGCGCCCCGGTGAGCGGGCGTCCGGCGGCCTCCACGACGGTCACCGCGCAGCCCGCCTCGAGCGCGGCCGTGGCGAACTCCGCGCCGATCCAGCCCGCGCCGACCACCACGATGTCGTGCCGGCGGGCCAGCACCGGCCGCAGCCGCTCGGCGTCGTCCAGGGTGCGCAGCAGATGCACGCCCGGCACGCCCTCCGTGCCGGGCAGCCGGACCGGTTCGGCGCCGGTCGCCACGACCAGGACGTCGTAGGGCACCGGCCCGTCCTCGGTGTCCAGTTCGTGGTCGGCCGCGCGCAGGCCCAGCACCTCGCAGCCGAGCCGCAGTTCGATGCCGAGGGCCTCGAAGTCGACGTCGAAGGCGGAGCCCTCGGACTTGCCGAGTAGGACGGCCTTCGACAACGGGGGCCGGTCGTAGGGCTGGTGGGGCTCGGCGCCGATGAGGATCACGTCGCCGGTGAAGCCCTGCTCGCGCAGCGCGACGGCGGTCTGCACCCCGGCCATGCCCGCGCCCGCCACGACCACGCGCCGTGGCGCGGACGACCCTGGTTCCTGCGTCTGCTCGCTCACCTGATCACCATAGACACCTGACGGATGGTCAGTCAGTGCTCATGCGCCGTGACCTGCTCCACAACGCTCGTGCCCTTGCCCCGCCGGGACTCCCACTCCCAGGTCTCCTCCAGCCGCACCCGCCCGTCGGGCAGGTCCACGACCGTCGAGACGCAGTGCCCCGAGGAGGTGGTGCCGTCCCGGCCCAGCTGGACGTACCGGAAGTCCAGCCGGTCACCTTCCCGGGTACCCACGAGATGCCCTCGTACGACGTCGCCGCCCGTGTACTCGGCCCAGATCTCGCCCGCCCGCTCGTGGTACGTGAACCGGGTGCGGCTGCCCACCTGACCCGGTGCCTGGTCGGCGACCGGGGCCAGGACGAGACCGTCGAGGGATCGGGCCATGGGCGGAGGCTCCCTTACTGCGGGCTGCGGCATCGGGCTAGGGTGGCCAACGTAAAGCACTCGCGGGAGCCCGGACGCACCGGGCTGAGAGGGAGGCTGGCGGCCTCCGACCGTACGAACCTGATCCGGGTCATGCCGGCGAAGGGAGGGGCTGGACGCCCATGTCGCCTACGTCCACATCGTCAGACGTCCTGGTCATCGGGGGCGGGATCATCGGCCTGGTGACGGCCTGGCGGGCCGCGCAACGCGGTCTCGCCACCGCCGTCGTGGACCCCGAGCCGGGCGGCGGAGCCGCACAGGTGGCGGCCGGCATGCTGGCCGCCGTCACGGAACTGCACTACGGCGAGCAGACCCTGCTCGGCCTGAACCTCGCCTCCGCCCGGCGCTACCCGGATTTCGCCGCCGAGCTCACCGAGCTGACCGGCCGGGACCTCGGCTACCGCCGCTGCGGCACGCTCGCCGTGGCCCTGGACGCCGACGACCGGGCCCACCTGCGTGAACTGCACGTCCTGCAACAGCAGTCGGGCCTGGAGTCGCAGTGGCTGTCGGGGCGCGAGTGCCGGCGTCTGGAGCCGATGCTCGCGCCGGGTGTGCGCGGCGGGCTGCGGGTCGACGGCGATCACCAGATCGATCCGCGGCGGCTGGCCGGGGCCCTGGTGGCGGCCTGCGAGCGCACGGGCGTGGTCTTCCACCGGACGTGGGCGGAGCGGCTGACCGTCGTACGGGAGCGGGCCACGGGTGTCGTCCTGGCCGACGGGACCGAGGCGGCCGCCGGGCAGGTGGTGCTCGCCGGGGGCAGCCTGAGCGGGCGGCTCGCCGGCGTCCCGCAGGACGTGCTGCCGCCGGTGCGCCCGGTGAAGGGACAGGTCCTGCGGCTGACCATGCCGCACCGGCACGGGCCGTTCCTGAGCCGGACCGTGCGCGCGGTGGTGCGCGGCAGCCACGTCTACCTGGTGCCGCGCACGAGCGGCGAACTCGTCATCGGGGCCACCAGCGAGGAAATGGGCTGGGACACCACCGTGACCGCGGGCGGCGTGTACGAGCTGCTGCGGGACGCGCACGAACTGGTGCCGGGCATCACCGAGCTGCCGCTCACCGAGACCCGGGCCGGGCTGCGTCCCGCTTCCCCCGACAACGCGCCCCTGCTCGGCCCGACCGGCCTGGAGGGCCTGCTGCTGGCCACCGGGCACTACCGCAACGGCGTCCTGCTCACGCCCGTGACCGGCGACGCCCTGGCGCACGTCCTGGCGACGGGTGAACTCCCCGAGGAGGCCCGGCCCTTCACGCCGAAGCGCTTCAGTCCCGCCACCGCACTCACGGAGCAGCCCGCATGAACATCTCCGTCAACGGCGAGCCCCGGGACGTCCGGCCCGGCACGGCTCTCGACACCGTCGTGAGGTCGCTCACCGCCTCGCCCTCGGGCGTGGCCGCCGCCCTCAACGAGATGGTCGTCCCGCGCGCGCAGTGGCCCTCCACGCCCCTGGCCGAGGGAGACCGCGTGGAAGTCCTCACCGCCGTCCAAGGAGGCTGACCATGGCCGACGATCCGTTCGTCCTCGCAGGCACGTCCTTCACCTCCCGCCTGATCATGGGCACGGGCGGGGCGCCCAGCCTCGATGTGCTGGAGCGGTCGCTGGTGGCGTCCGGGACGGAGCTGACCACGGTCGCGATGCGCCGGGTGAACGCCTCGGTGCACGGCTCGGTGCTGTCCGTGCTGGACCGGCTCGGCATCCGGGTGCTGCCCAACACGGCGGGCTGCTTCACGGCCGGGGAGGCCGTCCTCACGGCCCGCCTGGCGCGCGAGGCCCTCGGCACCGACCTGATCAAGCTGGAGGTCATCGCCGACGAGCGCACCCTGCTGCCGGATCCGATCGAGCTGCTGGACGCGGCCGAGACCCTGGTCGACGACGGGTTCACGGTGCTGCCGTACACCAACGACGACCCGGTGCTCGCGCGGAAGCTGGAGGACGTGGGCTGCGCGGCGATCATGCCGCTCGGCTCCCCTATCGGCTCCGGGCTCGGGATCCGCAACCCGCACAACTTCCAGCTGATCGTGGAGCACGCGCGCGTGCCGGTGATCCTGGACGCGGGCGCGGGGACCGCCTCGGACGCGGCGCTGGCGATGGAGCTGGGGTGCGCGGGCGTGATGCTGGCCTCGGCGGTGACGCGGGCACAGGAACCCGTGCTGATGGCCGACGCCATGCGGCACGCGGTGGAGGCGGGGCGGCTGGCGTACCGGGCCGGGCGGATCCCCCGGCGGCATTTCGCCGAGGCGTCGTCGCCCGTGGAGGGCATGGCCGCGTTGGACCCGGAGCGTCCCGCTTTCCAGTAGGGGCACACGTCACAGGTCGGCTGCAGTCCCGCCCGGAAAACGGGCGGGACGGGAGAGCCGTCGGTCCCGGCTCGTACACTCGCCTGCGTGGACACGACCCTTCAGGACCCTTTGGTCGGGCAGGTGCTCGACGGCCGGTATCGCATCGACGCGCGGATCGCGGTCGGCGGGATGGCCACGGTCTACCGGGCCGTGGACACCCGGCTCGACCGGATCCTCGCGCTCAAGGTGATGCACCCCTCGCTCGCGGTCGACGCCTCGTTCGTCGAGCGGTTCATCCGCGAGGCGAAGTCCGTGGCCCGGCTGGCCCACCCGAACGTGGTGCAGGTCTTCGACCAGGGCACCGACGGCTCGTACGTGTACCTGGCGATGGAGTACGTGGCGGGCTGCACCCTGCGGGACGTGCTGCGTGAGCGCGGGGCCCTGCAGCCGCGGGCCGCTCTGGACATCCTGGAGCCGGTGCTCGCCGCGCTGGGCGCCGCGCACCGCGCCGGGTTCGTGCACCGCGACATGAAGCCGGAGAACGTCCTGATAGGGGACGACGGCCGGGTCAAGGTCGCCGACTTCGGCCTGGTGCGGGCCGTGGACACGGTGACGAACACCACCGGCACCGTCCTCGGCACGGTCTCCTACCTCGCCCCCGAGCAGATAGAGGACGGCACCGCCGACCCCCGCGTCGACGTGTACGCGTGCGGCGTGATGCTGTACGAGATGCTGACCGGCGACAAGCCGCACGACGGGGACTCCCCCGCCGTGATCCTCTACAAGCACCTGCACGAGGACGTGCCCCCGCCCTCGGCCGCCGTGCCCGGTCTGGCCTACGAGCTGGACGAGATGGTGGCCTCGGCGACGGCCCGCACCCCGGCGATCCGCCCGCACGACGCGGTGGCGCTGCTCGCGCAGGTCCGTGACGGGCGCGACCGGCTGAGCGAGGACCAGTTGGACGCGGTGCCGCCGCAGGCCCTGGCGGTGGCCCACGACAACGGCGAGGACCGCACGACCGTGATCCCGCGCGCGCTGACCACGGCGCGCCCCCTGCCGGCCGACGAGACCTCCGGGCCCGCCCTCAACCGCACCACCCGCCTGGCGTCACCGTCGCCGCCCCCGCCGTCCCGGCGCCGCTCGGGTTCCCGGAGGGGCCCGGCGGCGATCGCCGTCGCCGTGCTGCTCGTGCTCGGCCTCGGCGCCGGGATCTGGTACATCAACTCCGGCCAGTTCACCAAGGTCCCCCCGCTGCTGGCGAAGACCGAGGCGCAGGCCAAGGACCGGCTGGACGAGGCCGGGCTCGATGTCGGCAAGGTCACCCACGCCCACAGCGACACCGTCAAGCGCGGCACGATCATCGGCACGGACCCCGAGCCGGGCGCCCGTATCCGCCTGCACGACTCCGTGTCGTTCACCATCTCCGACGGCCCCGAGACCGTGCGGGTGCCCGACCTGGCGGGCCGGAGGCTGGACAAGGCGCGGAGCCTGCTGAAGGAGGACGGGCTGGAGCCGGGCATGGTCACCCGGGAGTTCAGCGAGGATGTGCCGCGGGGCTCGGTGATCTCCGCGCGCCCGGCGGACGGCACGAAGGTGCGCGCGGGCACGGGTGTCGCGCTGGTCGTCAGCAAGGGCGCCCGCATCGACATCCCCGACGTCACCGGTGACGACGAGGCCGACGCCCGGGCCGAGCTGGAGGACGCCGGCCTGAAGGTGAGGATCGCCACCGAGCGGGTCACCTCCTCCGAGTACGACAAGGGCCAGGTCGTCCGGCAGACGCCGAAGTCCGGCGGCCCGGCGGCCGAGGGCGACACCGTGACGCTGACGCTGTCCAAGGGCCCCGAGATGATCGAGGTCCCGGACGTGGTGGGCGACAGCGTCGACGACGCCAGGCGGGCGCTGGAGGGCGCCGGGTTCGAGGTCGACGAGGACCGCGGCCTGCTCGGCCTGTTCGGCGACGAGGTCAAGAGCCAGTCCGTCGAGGGCGGCGAGACCGCGCCCAAGGGCTCGACGATCACCATCACGATCAGGTGAGGGCCGCGGGCGGGGAGCCCGTGGCCGGGGCGGGGCCGGACGCATGACACCCTGAACGGGTGAACCATCAGCTGTCCGGCCCGTCCCGCAACCCCGTGGGCGGCCATGTCCCCGTGGCCGGCGGGCTCCACTCCGTCGGCCTGTCCTACGCCCGTGACCTGAAGGCGGAGGCCGTGCAGGTCTTCGTCGCCAACCCGCGCGGCTGGGCCACGCCGACCGGCAACCCGAAGCAGGACGAGGCGTTCCGGGCGGCGTGCGCGGCCGAGTCGATCCCGGCCTATGTGCACGCCCCCTACCTGATCAACTTCGGCTCGCACACCGAGGCGACCGTGGAGCGGTCGGTGGAGTCGCTGCGGCACTCGCTGCGGCGCGCGCGGGAGATCGGGGCGCTGGGCGTGGTCGTGCACACCGGCAGCGCGACCGGTGGCCGGGAGCGGTCGGTGGCGCTGAAGCAGGTGCGGGAGCATCTGCTGCCGCTGCTGGACGAGCTGACCCACGACGACGACCCGTTCCTGCTGCTGGAGTCGACGGCCGGCCAGGGCGCCTCGCTGTGCTCACGGACGTGGGACTTCGGCCCGTACTTCGAGGCGCTGGACGCCCACCCGATGCTCGGCGTGTGCCTGGACACCTGCCACATCTACGCCGCCGGGCACGACCTGACCGGCCCGGACGGGATGCACCGGACGCTGGACCTGCTGGTGGACACGGTCGGCGAGGGCCGGCTGAAGCTGATCCACGCCAACGACTCCAAGGACGTGGTGGGCGCGCACAAGGACCGGCACGAGAACATCGGCATCGGCCACATCGGCGAGGACCCGTTCCGGGCGCTGATGACGCACCCCGCCACCGAGGGGGTGCCGCTGATCATCGAGACGCCGGGCGGCAAGCAGGGGCACGCCGGGGACGTGGAGCGGCTGAAGAAGCTGCGCGACGTCTGAGGCGTCAGAGGTCGGGGCCGTCCCCGGGCTCCTCCTGGTAGGAGTAGCGCTGCTCCCGCCAGGGGTCGCCGATGTTGTGGTAGCCGCGCTCCTCCCAGAAGCCCCGCCGGTCGGCGGTCATGTACTCCACGCCGCGCACCCACTTCGGGCCCTTCCAGGCGTACAGGTGGGGCACGATCAGGCGCAGCGGGAAGCCGTGCTCGGCGGTGAGCAGCTCGCCGCCCTTGTGGGTGGCGAACAGGACCTGCTCGTCGGCGAAGTCGGACAGCCGGAGGTTGGAGCTGAATCCGTACTCGGCCCACACCATCACATGGGTGACGTCGTCGGCGGGCGGGGCGAGGTCGAGGATCGTACGCGCGGGGATGCCGCCCCACTCGGCGCCGAGCATGCTGAACTTGGTGACGCAGTGCAGATCGGCCACGACAGTGGTGTGGGGCAGGGCCGTGAACTCCTCGTGGGTCCAGCAGTGCTTGCCGCCGTCGGCGGTGGCGCCGAAGACCCGGAACTCCCAGCGCTCGGGCCGGAACTTGGGGACGGGCCCGTAGTGTGTGACCGGCCAGCCGCGTTGCAGCCGCTGTCCCGGGGGCAGCTCGGGCTGCGTCGCTTCTGCTGGATCGCGCCCTTCTCCCGATTCGTGTTCCAGCGGCTGACCCATGACTCCATCCTGACAGACCTCGGGCGGTGCCCCCGACCGGGGCCACTCCACAACGGGACAAACTCGACTAAGCATGCCCTTACTTACTAAGTGGAGACTTACTGGACGATCTTCTGCACCAGTGGAATCATGCGGCGCAACCTGCCAGTTCCCCCGCGTGGAAGGAGCCTCTGCGATGCAGGGCGACCCCGAGGTCCTCGAATTTCTGAACGAGCAGTTGACCGGCGAGCTGACGGCGATCAATCAGTACTGGCTGCATTACCGGATCCAGGACAACAAGGGCTGGACCAAGCTCGCCAAGTACACGCGTGAAGAGTCCATCGACGAGATGAAGCACGCGGACAAGATCACCGAACGCATCCTCATGCTGGACGGCCTGCCCAACTACCAGCGGCTCTTCCACGTCCGGGTCGGCCAGACGGTCACCGAGATGTTCCAGGCGGACCGGCAGGTCGAGGTCGAGGCGATCGACCGCCTGAGGCGCGGCATCGAGGTGATGCGCAGCAAGGGCGACATCACGTCCGCGAACCTCTTCGAGTCGATCCTGGAGGACGAGGAGCACCACATCGACTATCTGGACACGCAGCTGGAACTGATCGACCAGCTCGGCGAGGCGCTGTACATCGCGCAGCAGATCGAGCAGCCGAGCTAGGGCCTGTCGTTTGGATCATGCCGGCGTCGCGGGGCGTGGCACGCGCATCTGCCACGTTGTCGTCGGTTGTCAACTCCCCCACGCTCGGCTGCGCTCGCGCGGGAGGGACCCCCATCGCGTTGACGCCCTCCTCCGCCTTGCATCTGCACGCACCACGCCCCGCTCGGGTCGGCCGAAAGGCGCAGTCACTCTCGGCCGACCTGATCCAAACGACAGGCCCAAGGCCTGCCGTCAGGCGGCGTCGTCCAGTTCCGCGAGGACCGGCTCGCCCCGGTCGGCCAGATCGCGGCGCGGGCAGGAGCCCCGGCCCAGGATCGCCTGGATGCGGCGCACACAGGAGCCGCAGTCCGTGCCCGCCTTGCAGGCGGAGGCGATCTGGCGGGGGGTGCAGGCACCGCCGTCCGCGTGCTGCTTGACCTGCTGCTCGGTGATCCCGAAGCAACTGCACACGTACACGCGGTTCACCTCCGACGGGGGTCGTTCTCTGGCGCCGTCCCCGTTGATCGGTGAGGCTAACCTAACCTTACCCGTCGGCTTCGGAGCACAAAAGTGGAGCGGGGCGCGGATCGTGTGATCCGCGCCCCAGTCCGTGCCCCGGTAACAGGCGGACCCGCTACTGGTCCCTGTACATCTCGGCCACGAGGAACGCCAGGTCCAGCGACTGGCTGCGGTTGAGCCGCGGGTCGCAGGCCGTCTCGTAGCGCTGGTGCAGGTCGTCGACGAAGATCTCGTCGCCGCCGCCCACGCACTCGGTGACGTCGTCGCCGGTGAGCTCCACGTGGATGCCGCCCGGGTGGGTGCCGAGGGCCTTGTGGACCTCGAAGAAGCCCTTGACCTCGTCGAGCACGTCGTCGAAGCGGCGGGTCTTGTGCCCGGAGGCCGCCTCGAAGGTGTTGCCGTGCATCGGGTCGGTCACCCAGGCGACGGTCGCGCCGGAGGCCGTGACCTTCTCGACCAGCTCGGGGAGCTTGTCGCGGACCTTGTCGGCGCCCATGCGCACGATGAAGGTCAGCCGGCCGGGCTCGCGCTCCGGGTCGAGGCGCTCGATGTACTCCAGCGCGTCCTCGGCGGTGGTCGTCGGGCCCAGCTTGATGCCGATGGGGTTGCGGATCTTCGAGGCGAACTCGATGTGCGCGTGGTCCAGCTGCCGGGTGCGCTCACCGATCCACACCATGTGGGCGGAGACGTCGTACAGCTGGCCGGTGCGCGAGTCGACCCGGGTCAGGGCGGACTCGTAGTCGAGCAGCAGCGCCTCGTGCGAGGCGTAGAACTCGACCGTCTTGAACTCCTCCGGGTCGGCCCCGCAGGCGTGCATGAAGTTGAGCGCCTGGTCGATCTCGCGGGCCAGCTGCTCGTAGCGCTGCCCCGACGGGGACGACTTCACGAAGTCCTGGTTCCAGGCGTGCACCTGGCGCAGGTCGGCGTAGCCGCCGGTGGTGAAGGCGCGCACCAGGTTCAGCGTGGAGGCGGAGGCGTGGTACATCCGCTTCAGCCGCTCGGGGTCCGGGATCCGGGCCTCTTCGGTGAAGTCGAAGCCGTTGACGGAGTCGCCGCGGTAGGTCGGCAGGGTCACGCCGTCGCGGGTCTCGGTCGGCTTGGAGCGCGGCTTGGAGTACTGACCGGCGATCCGGCCGACCTTCACGACCGGCACGGACGCGGCGTACGTGAGCACGGCGCCCATCTGGAGCAACGTCTTCAGCTTGTTGCGGATGTGGTCGGCGGACACCGCGTCGAAGGCCTCCGCGCAGTCGCCGCCCTGGAGGAGGAACGCCTCTCCCTTGGCGACGGCCGCCATCCGGGCGCGCAGCTGGTCGCACTCGCCCGCGAAGACGAGCGGCGGATACGACTCGAGGTCCGCGATCACTGCACGCAGAGCCTCGGTGTCGGGGTACTCGGGCTGCTGCGCCGCGGGCAGGTCTCGCCAGGTGTTGCCAGCACTCGCGCTGGTCTTAGCGTTCACGGTCACGAGCTCAACACTACGGGGTCGGGTCGGCCGTTCTGGCCCGTGCCCAGCAAGTGAGACATGCCGTACACCCCTCGGACATGGGGTAGGGTGCCCGCCATGTTCGCGCATTCGATCCAGACCTGGTGGTGGACCGCTCATCCGGCGGCCCGCTGACGTGCGCGTACTCACGACTTCGCGAAGGCCGCCCGAGGGGCGGCCTTCGGTGTTTCCCGGGGTCCGTTCCTCTCACCGAGATGGAGTACGGACCCATGAACCTGCTCGGCTTGCTGGACGACACCCGTCCCTTCGCCCTGCTGCGCCGCCGCACCCCGGGCCATGACCACGAGCTCATCGAGGTCCTGATCGGCCCGGTCGCGGCGTACGACCGCCTCGCCGATCTGCCCGGCGAGGGCCTCGCGCTGGTGCCCTTCCGGCAGATCCGCGAGCGGGGCTTCGACGTCACCGACGACGGCACGCCCCTGCTCGCCCTCACGCCCGAGGAGTCCTACGGCGTCCCGCTCGGCGACGCCCTCGACCAGCTGCCGGCGCACGACGTGCGGGTCGAGGGCGGTGGCTTCGACGTCGGCGACGAGGAGTACGCGGAGATCGTCGGACGCGTGCTGGAGGAGGAGATCGGGCGCGGTGAGGGCGCGAACTTCGTGATCCGGCGGACGTACCGGGGCGCGATCCCCGGGTTCGGGCGGGCCGACGCGCTGGCGCTGTTCCGGCGGCTGCTCCAGGGCGAGCGGGGGGCGTACTGGACGTTCGTCGTGCACACCGGCGAGCGCACGCTGGTCGGGGCGAGCCCCGAGGTGCACGTGCGGATGTCCGGCGGCACGGTCGTCATGAACCCGATCAGCGGGACGTACCGCTATCCCGCCGAGGGGCCGACGCCCGAGCATCTGCTGGACTTCCTCGCCGACGGCAAGGAGATCGAGGAGCTGTCGATGGTCGTCGACGAGGAGCTCAAGATGATGTGCACCGTCGGCGACATGGGCGGGGTCGTGATCGGGCCCCGGCTGAAGGAGATGGCGCACCTCGCGCACACCGAGTACGAGCTGCGCGGCAGGTCCTCCCTGGACGTGCGGGAGGTGCTGAGGGAGACCATGTTCGCCGCGACCGTCACCGGCTCGCCCGTGCAGAACGCCTGCCGGGTGATCGAGCGGCACGAGAGCGGCGGACGCGGGTACTACGCCGGGGCGCTGGCCCTGATCGGCCGGGACGCGGGCGGGGGCCAGACCCTCGACTCCCCCATCCTCATCCGCACCGCCGACATCGACGCGCAGGGGCGGCTGCGGGTACCGGTCGGCGCGACGCTGGTGCGTGGCTCCGACCCGGCGGGCGAGGTCGCGGAGACCCACGCCAAGGCGGCGGGTGTGCTGGCGGCCCTCGGCGTGGCTCCCTCCCGCCCGCGCGCGCAGGCCGTGGGGCCGCGGCTGGCGGACGACCCGCGGGTGCGGGCCGCGCTGGACGGACGCAGGGCCTCGCTCGCGCCGTTCTGGCTGCGGATGCAGGAGCGCTCGCAGGAGCCGGCCGGGCACGCCCTGGTCGTCGACGGGGAGGACACCTTCACGGCGATGCTCGCGCACGTGCTGCGCGCCGGCGGCCTGGAGGTGAGCGTGCGGCGCTACGACGCACCGGGGCTGCGGGAGACGGTGCTCGGGCACCAGGGGCCGGTGGTGCTGGGGCCCGGGCCCGGAGACCCGTCCGACGTGAGGGATCCGAAGATGCGGTTCCTGCGTCTGCTGACCGCCGAGGTGCTCAGGGGCGACCACCACGGCGTGCTGGGCGTCTGCCTGGGACACGAGCTGATCGCGGCCGAGCTGGGGCTGGACATCGTGCGCAAGGACGTGCCCTTCCAGGGGGCGCAGACGCGGATCGAGCTGTTCGGGCGGCGGGAGACCGTCGGTTTCTACAACAGCTTCGTGGCGCGCTGCGACGACGCGGCCGCGGCCGGGCTGGCGGCCCAGGGTGTCGAGGTCTCCCGCGCCGCGAACGGCGAGGTGCACGCGCTGCGCGGGGCGGGCTTCGCCGGGGTGCAGTTCCATCCGGAGTCGGTGCTGACGCTGAACGGGGCGCGGATCGTGCGGGACCTGGTGGGGCAGCTGCGCGGGACGAGCGCGCCCTCGGCGTAGCGGGGGCCGGTCGGGGCCGCCGGCCCCGACCGGCGTACGGGGCGGGCGGTCAGCCGAAGAACACTCCGACCTCCTCGTAGAGCGTCGGGTCGACCGTCTTCAGCCGGGCCGTGGCGTCCCCGATGGGCACGCGGACGATGTCCGTGCCGCGCAGGGCGACCATCCGGCCGAAGTCGCGATCGCGGACGCAGTCGATGGCGTGCAGCCCGAAGCGGGTGGCGAGCCAGCGGTCGAAGGCGCTCGGGGTGCCGCCGCGCTGCACATGCCCGAGGACCGTCGTACGGGCCTCCTTGCCGGTGCGCTTCTCGATCTCCTTGGCGAGCCACTCGCCGACCCCGGACAGCCGCACGTGCCCGAAGGAGTCCAGCGACTGGTCCTTGAGCACCATGTCGCCGTCCTTCGGCATCGCCCCCTCGGCGACGACCACGATCGGCGCGTACGACGCCCGGAAGCGCGAGGTCACCCAGGAGCACACCTGCTCGACGTCGAAGCGCTGCTCGGGGATGAGGATGACGTTGGCGCCGCCGGCCAGGCCCGAGTGGAGGGCGATCCAGCCGGCGTGCCGGCCCATCACCTCCACGACCAGGACCCGCATGTGGGACTCGGCGGTGGTGTGCAGCCGGTCGATGGCCTCGGTCGCGATGCCGACGGCGGTGTCGAAGCCGAAGGTGTAGTCCGTGGCGGACAGGTCGTTGTCGATGGTCTTCGGGACGCCCACGCAGGGCACGCCGTGCTCGTCGGACAGGCGGGCGGCCACGCCCAGGGTGTCCTCGCCGCCGATGGCGATGAGCGCCTCCACCTCCAGCCCGGCGAGGTTCTCCTTGATCCGGCGGATGCCGTGCTCCACCTTCAGCGGGTTGGTCCGCGAGGAGCCGAGGATGGTGCCGCCGCGGGGCAGGATGCCGCGCACGGCGGGGATGTCGAGACGGACGGTGTCGCCTTCCAGGGGCCCTCGCCAGCCGTCCCGGAAGCCGGTGAAGTCATAGCCGTACTCCTGCACGCCCTTGCGGACGACGGCCCGGATGACGGCGTTGAGGCCGGGGCAGTCGCCGCCACCGGTCAGTACTCCGACGCGCATGGAACAGTCCCTTCGCCGCAGGTGCCTGACGAAGGGTCAGTGTGACGTGCGCCTCACTCGTCGTCGAGGCCGCGCTCGATCGCGTACCGCACGAGTTCCACGCGGTTGTGCAGCTGGAGCTTGCCGAGGGTGTTCTGGACGTGGTTCTGCACCGTGCGGTGGGAGATGACCAGGCGTTCGGCGATCTGCTTGTAGCTCAGACCCTTGGCGACCAGGCGCAGCACCTCGGTCTCGCGGTCGGTGAGCCGGGGCGCCTTGGGTTCGCCGGTGTCGGGGGCCGGGGCGGGTTCGGAGGCCAGGCGGCGGTACTCGCCGAGGACCAGTCCGGCGAGGCCGGGGGTGAAGACCGGGTCGCCGACGGCGGTGCGGCGGACCGCGTCCCGCAGTTCCTCGGTGGAGGCGGACTTCAGCAGGTAGCCGGTCGCGCCGGACTTCACGGCCTCCAGGACGTCGGCGTGCTCGCCGCTGGCGGACAGCACCAGGACCCGCAGCGCGGGGTTGGCGGCGACGACCTCCTTGCAGACCTGCACGCCGGGCTTGGCGGGCAGGTTCAGGTCGAGCACCAGGACGTCGGGCGTGGCGGCCTTGGCGCGGCGTACGGCCTGGTCGCCGTCGCCGGCGGTGGCGACCACCTCGAAGCCGGACTCGGCCAGGTCCCGGGCGACGGCGTCGCGCCACATGGGGTGGTCGTCGACGACCATGACCCGGATCGGGTCCCGCCGTTCCTCGGTGGTCTCCGTCATCGCTGCTCCGCCTTCCCCCGTGGTTCCTTCACGTCCTTCGGTACCTTCAGCTCGACCTCCGTGCCCTGGCCGGGCACCGAGATCAGCTCCGCGCTGCCGCCGAGGTCGCGCAGCCGGCCGCGGATCGACAGGGCGACGCCGAGCCGCCCCTCGCCCTCGGCCTGGACGAGCCGGCCCTCCGGGATGCCGGGTCCGTCGTCCCGCACGGTGACGATCACCTCGCCCGGCTCGTCCTCGACCAGGATCCACGCGCGCGCGTCCTGACCGGCGTGCCGGCGGACGTTGTCCAGGGCGGCCCCGACCGCGGCGGCCACCTCCCGTGCGGCGGCGGGTGCCAGCGGCACGGGCGCGCCGGGCTCGGCGAGACTGACCCGGGCCCCCGCGTACGGCGCGAGCAGGGCGCGCAGGTCGACGGGGCCGCTCGGCTCCGGTTCCTCGTCGACGGCCCGGACGAGCGCGCCGTCGGCGGCGTCCTCAGAGACCCTGGAGACGGGCACCAGTCCGCCGGAGACCAGCGTGCGCAGCGCGACCTCCTGCTCGCCGGCCATCCGGCCCAGCTCGGCCGCCTCGCCCCCGATCACCGCGCCGCGGCGCTGCACCATGGCCAGCACCTGGAGCACGCTGTCGTGGATGTCCCGGGCGAGCCGCTCGCGCTCGCGGGTGGCGGCCTCGATCTCCAGAGCGCGGGCGAGGGTGCGCTCGGAGGCGCGGGCCACCTCGACGACGTAGCCGATGGCGACGGAGGCGATGCAGACCAGGATGACGTTGTGGACGGTGTCACGGGCCGGGCTGCCGCGCTCGACGAGGTTGGCCACGGCCACCAGGCCGGAGGCGAGGGCCGCCCAGCGCCAGCCGCCCTTGATGGCGAAGGCCAGGACGGCACCGGCGGTCCATATCGACGGCAGCGTCGGGCCGCCCGCCTGGACCCGCTCGTGCGCGTCGGCGACGGGCGTGAGCAGGATGCCGACGACGGCGACGGTGAGGTCGGCGGCGAGGAACCGCTTGGTGCAGCGGGCGGCGCTCGCGACCCGGGGCAGTGTGGCCAGGGTCCATCCGGCCAGCACGGCGTAGTAGGCGACGGCGATCCAGGGGCGCGGGAACTCGTCGTAAGCCGTGGCGAACAGGCCGACCGCGTACAGCATCGTGAGCACCCGGTAGGCGGTGAGCGCACGCCACAGCGGCTGCTCGACCGACATCCTCATGACACGCTCGCGCTTGGCCATCTCCCCCGCCCCCCGGCCGACGCCCCGGCTAGGGCTCGGTCCGCCGCTGCTCCGCCTGCTTTTCCTTCTCCGCCTGTTCCTTCTCCGCACGCGCGAGAGCGGCCCTGGCCGCCTTTTCGGCTTCCTTCTCCGCCTTCGCCGCGTCGGTGAGCTGCCGCTTCATGGCCGTCGCGTACATGTCGACGTACTCCTGGCCGGAGAGCTTCATGATCTCGTACATGACCTCGTCGGTCACCGCGCGCAGCACGAACCGGTCGTGCTCCATGCCCTGGTAGCGGCTGAAGTCCAGGGGCTTGCCGATCCGGATGCCGGGCCGCATCAGCTTGGGCACGACCTTCCCGGGCGGCTGGATCTTCTCCGTGTCGATCATGGCGACGGGCAGGACGGGCGCGCCGGTCGCCAGCGCCACGCGCGCCAGGCCCCCCGGCTTGCCCCGGTAGAGACGCCCGTCGGGCGAGCGCGTGCCCTCCGGGTAGATCCCGAACAGCTCGCCGCGCTCCAGGACCTCTATGCCGCTCTTGATGGCGGCCTCACCCGCGCCGCGCGCACCGGAGCGGTCCACCGGGAGCTGCCCGACGCCCTTGAAGAAGGCGGCCGTCAGCCGGCCCTTCACGCCGGGCGTGGTGAAGTACTCCGCCTTCGCGATGAAGGTGACCTTGCGGTCGAGGACGGCGGGCAGGAAGAACGAGTCGGAGAACGACAGGTGATTGCTCGCCAGAATCGCGGCACCCTCGGCGGGTACGTTCTCCAGGCCCTCCACCCAGGGCCTGAAGGCGAGCTTCAGCGGACCCCCGATGGTGACCTTCATCGCGCCGTACAACAACCGAGTGCCTCCTGTGGTGTGACGATCAGACCTTAACCCGGAGCGCCGTCAAAGGCGCCGACGGCCCTGGTCGGTGTCAGTGCGGTCGCGTACGGTGAAGGTCCCGCGAACGGCGTGCGCCCCTTTTCATGACGTTCCGTGACAGTCCGTGATCGTGCCAGTCCCTTCTCACGACCAGGAGGCCGAAGGTGCCGGTCCTTGCCGGAGCCGAGCCGTTCCACCACGAGGGCGGGGAGGTCGCCGTCCTCCTCTGCCACGGCTTCACCGGATCACCGCAGTCGCTGCGCCCCTGGGCGGAGCACCTCGCCGAGCACGGCCTGACCGTCTCCCTGCCGCTGCTGCCCGGGCACGGCACGCGCTGGGAGGACCTGCGGATCACCGGCTGGCAGGACTGGTACGCGGAGGTGGACCGCGAGCTGCGCCTGCTGTGCGAGCGCCACGAGACGGTCTTCGTGGCCGGTCTGTCGATGGGCGGCGCGCTGGCCCTGCGGCTGGCCGCGAAGCACGGCGACGCCGTGCGCGGTGTCCTGGTCGTCAACCCCGCCAACAAGGTGCACGGCCTGGCCGCACACGCCCTCCCGGTGGTCCGCCACCTGGTCCCGGCGACGAAGGGCATCGCCAGCGACATCGCCAAGCCGGACGGCAAGGAGCTCGGCTACGACCGGGTGCCGCTGCACGCGGCGCATTCGCTGCGGCAGTTCTTCCAGGCCACCGACCGCGAGCTGCCGCAGGTCACCCAGCCGGTGCTGCTCATGCGCAGCCCGCAGGACCATGTCGTGCCGCCCGTCGACTCCGCCCGGATCCTCAGCCGCATCTCGTCGACGGATGTGAAAGAGGTCCTCCTGGAACAGAGCTACCACGTCGCCACGTTGGACCATGACGCGGACCGGATCCACGAGGAGAGCCTCGCGTTCATCGGCCGCATCGCGTCCGGTCTCGGCAAGGAGCCCGGTCTCGGCAAGGAAGGGACGACCGCAGGTGGCTGAGCACGACTCCGACCGCGAGGGCCGGGAGCCGGACGAGAAGGGCGTCCCGCTCGACGAGGAGGCCGCCTGGGCGGCGATCGTCGCCGGATACGGCGAGGAACCACCGGACCCGCCGGGCGCCAAGCCCTTCAAACCGATCGAGGACCTGGCGCTGCCGGCGACGGGGACCAACGACGGCGTGATGGACGGCGCGCGGGGTGATACGGCCGTGAAGTCCGGGGACACCGTGAAGCCGGCCGAGCCGGAGGAGGCCGAAGAGCCCGCGGAGCAGTCCGCGCCGCCCGCGAAGCCCGTCAAGCCCCTGGGCGGGTCCGTCTCCTTCGCTCCCGGCGTCGGCCCGCGCGACTACTCCGTGACCGAGCCCGCCGAGGACGACTTCGACGAGGACGACGAGGGCCACTTCGTGCCTCCGGAGCCGCCTCCGCTGCCCACCGCCGACCCCACCACCAAGTTCGCCTGGCTCGGTGTCCTCGGCGGGCCGGTGCTGCTCCTGCTGGCCGTGCTGCTCGGCTGGGACATGACGTGGTGGCTGGCCACCCTGAGCATCGGCGGCTTCCTCGGCGGGTTCGCGACGCTCGTGACGCGCATGCGCACGGACGACGAGGAGGACGACGACCCCGGGCGGGGCGCGGTCGTCTAGTTCGCCGGGACTTTGAGGGCGGCCAGGACCGGGAGGTGGTCCGTGGCCGCCCTCAGGTCCGCGTCGGACACGCCCGGGTGCCCGCGGGGCACACCGCAGCCCAGTACCTCGATGCCCTTCGTCGTGAAGATCGCGTCGATGCGCTGGTGGGGGTCGGTGGGCGTCCAGGTGTGCTCGCCGCCCCAGGGGGCCGCGGCCCGGCAGTCGGTCAGGGCACCGGCCAGCCGGCGGAAGGCCGGCCCGTCGGGGCGTTCGTTGAGGTCGCCGCCGGCGATCGCGTGCTCCACGCCCAGGCCTGAGAGCCGGTCCAGGAGCATGCCGGACTGCTCGTGGCGCTCGTCCTTCTGCAGGGACAGATGGCAGCTCAGTACACCGAGGCGGGCGCCGGCGACGCGGACGACCGCGGTGGCGAAGCCTCGGCGGTGCAGGCCGGGAGTGGGCGGCAGCAGGACGTCCTCCGTGCGTTCGACACCCACCCGGAGCGAGCTGAGGATCGCCGGTCCCGTGGTGGTGGCGCCGCCGGTGACGGTCACCAGGTCGCAGGCCAGGGCCAGACGGGCGAGCTTCTTGCGCCAGCGGAAGAAGCGGGGGGCTTCCTGGATGAGGACGAGGTCGGGTGCGCAGGCCTTGATGACACGGGCCAGGGCGTCGGTGTCGTCGCGCAGGGAGCGGATGTTGTAGCTGAGGACCCTGATGACCGCGGAACCGTCGGGTTCCGTACGGGAGTTGGGGAGCAGCGGCATGTGATCAATCTACGCCCGGCGCGGCGGGGCGCGGGGATGTGCGCGAGTGCCGGTGCCGCGTGGCCCCTCGCGCACATCCCCGCGCCCCTGAAGCGCGTCCCCTGATGGCGTCTAGATGACCGGGTCGGGTTCCCTCGCGAGGTCCGCCGCGCCGACGAGGCCCGCCTTGTTGCCCAGTTCCGCCGCGCGGACCTCGGCGACCGGGCGCCAGTTGCCGCCGACCAGCCAGCGCTTGTACGACTTGCGGATCGGGCCCAGGACCAGTTCGCCCTCGTCGGAGAGACCGCCGCCGACGATGAACGCCGACGGGTCGAAGAGGGAGGCCAGGTCGGCGAGGCCCGCGCCGACCCAGCGGGCCAGTTCGCGGTAGGAGTCGACGGCCACCCGGTCGCCCTGGCGGGCGGCCATGGAGATGTGCTTGCCCTCGATGCCGTCGGGCGTGCCGTTGCCGAGGCCGAGCAGGATCTCGGCGTTCTCCGGGGTGGCGTTGGCGCGCTGCTTGGCGTACCTCACGAGCGCCCGGCCCGAGGCGTACTGCTCCCAGCAGCCCTGCGAGCCGCAGCCGCACAGCAGGCCGTCGGGCACCATGCGGATGTGGCCGAACTCGGCGGCCACGCCGAAGTGCCCGCGGCGCAGCTTGTTGCCGATGATGATGCCGCCGCCGAGGCCGGTGCCCAGCGTGATGCAGATGACGTTGCGGTGGCCCTTGCCGGCACCGAACTTGTACTCGCCCCACGCCGCGGCGTTCGCGTCGTTCTCCACGACCACGGGGAGGCCCACGCGGGCCTCGACCTTGTCCTTGAGCGGCTCGTTGCGCCAGTGGATGTTGGGCGCGAAGTAGACCTCGGAGCGCTGCCGGTTCACGTAACCGGCGGCACCGATGCCCACGCCGACGATGTCGTGACCGACGCGTGCGCCGTCCACCGCCGAGGCGATGGCGTCCACGATGCCCTCAGCCGTGCCCGGGGTCGGCACCTTGTGGGTCGAGAGGATGTTGCCTTCCTCATCGACCACGCCGGCCGCGATCTTCGTGCCGCCGATGTCGACGCCGATGGTGAGTCCCATGAATCCCTCAGTTTCGGTCGAGCCCCGCTACGGCCAACGGTACCCGAGGCCCTGCCGTCGGGTTCGCCGTCGTCCGCACACCGGGCACCCCCGGGGGCCGCTCACGAGCCGCCGCCCGGGCGGAACCGGGGGCTCAGTCCAGGTCGATGCGCTCCCCGGGACCGGCGTCGTCGCCGCCGTCCCGGCGTTCGCCCTGGTCACGGGGGTCGTCCTGGTCGTCGCGGCTGGTCCAGCGCCGCTCCTGGGCCTGGACGGCGGAGCGGTAGGCGGCGAGCAATTCGTTCCCGGCCGCCGCCAGGTGGTCGAAGACGTCCGGATTGCGTTCGATGACGGGTTCGACGGCGTCCTTGGCCTGCTGCACGACCTGCCGGACGACCTGCTGGGCGGCGGGTCCCGCGACCGCGCCGAGCAGCGGGGACCCCGCCCCCGACAGCTTGTCCGCGACGGCGTCGACGAGCTTCTTCAGTTCCTCGGCCGCGGAGCCCGGGGGCGTGCCGTACCGGGTGCGGCGGCGGGCCTTCTCCGACTCCAGGTCCTCGGCGCACGCGGTCGCCCAGGCGTCGGCGTCGCTCGTCCGCACCTCGTCCGCGGCCTCGTCGCGGGCGGCGCCGGGCGGGGGGAGCTCTTCGCTCATGACGGACTCCTGACTGCGGTTCGTCCCTACGACGTTACCCGAACGGACGGGGCACGTTCACGGGTCGGTCCGGCCCTCTTCCCCGCCCCCCCGCCGTGTCACGGCCGCGGCCACTGCTGGGGGTCGGGCGCGAAGCGGATGCGCAGTTCGCCGTCGCGCAGGGCGGCCCCGTCGACGGTGCAGCGGCGCAGCGCGGAGGGCAGCGGGACGATCCGGCGGAATCGTCCCGCCGTGACGAGGAGTTCGTCGCCGCGCCGGACGAGGTCGAGTTCCTCGCGTATGGCGCCGGGCAGCGGGATCCGCCAGACCAGCACGCCGTCCTCGGCGAGCCGGTCGGTCACCGGCCAGTCGGCACCGGTGGCCGTCTGCCGCGCCCCTGGCACGGCGAGGGCGGTGAGGTCGTCGGTGCCGCGCGGGTCGTGTCCGAGGTGGGCCACGGTGCGGACGTCGTACGACTCCCGCCACTCCTCCAGCGTCTTGCGCTGCTGGGCGACCGGCCCGGCGAGCCAGGTGTCCGGGGAGGCCTCGGGCAGCACCCGGTTGGCGATCAGGACGTCGGTGCGCAGGCCGCGCAGGGCGAGGCCGAGGCCGGTGGTGCGCAGTGCCTCGGCACCGGCCGGGCCGGGCTCGGCGACCAGGCGGACGGCGGTGCCGGGGTCGGCGACGACCGCCTCGGCGGCGGCCAGTTCCAGGTCCCAGCGGGCCGCCGTCTCGTAGAGCCAGTCGGCGGGCATGGGGACGCCGGCGAGACGGCCGAGGACGGGGCGCAGGGCCCGGGCGGCCTGGCGTCCGGGCGGGAGCAGCCGACGCAGGTAGCGGCGGAGTTCCTCGGGCAGGGCGAGCAGGGCGAGGGCCTGCGGGGCCGGGGGGAGGTCGACGACGAGCGTGTCGTACCGCTCGGACAGCGCGGCGTCGCGCAGGGCGCGCAGGAGGGCGAGTTCCTCCGCGCCGGGCAGGGGCGTGAGCTCCTCGGGGTCGAGGCGGGAGGCGCCGAGGAGGTCGAGGGCGGAGGAGGCGCGGTCCTGGAGGGCGGTGAGGTCCCTGCGGAAGTCCTGGGCGGCGTCGGGGCGCCAGGCGGTGAGGTTCGGGGCCGCCTGGACGGGGGCCGGGCCGGTCCGCACCCCCAGGGCGGCACCGAGGGTGTCCGTGCGGTCGGTGCCGAGGACGAGGGTGCGGGTGCCCTCGGCCGCCGCGGCCAGGGCGGTCGCGGCCGCGAGGGTGGTACGACCGCTGCCGCCGGGGCCCGTGATCAGGAGGGTGCGCATGGGAAGGAACGGTAACCGAGACGCCCTCAGGGGCGCGGGGCCGCGCTGCCGCTCCGCCGCGTGGGCGCGACCATCCACGCGTCCGCGCCCGGGACGTGCCTCACCGCGAGCCCCGCGGCGGGGTCAGGCCGATTCCACGCGCTTCTTCAGCCCCGCCAGCGCCCGGTCGATGATGACCTTCTCGGCCTTCCGCTTGATCATCCCGAGCATCGGGATCTTGACGTCCACGGTCAGCAGGTACGTGACCTCCGTACTCCCCGCCCCGGCGGGCTTGAGGATGTACGAGCCGTCCAGGGACCGCAGCATCTGGGACTTCACCAGCGTCCAGGACACCTCGTTCTCGCCGGTCCAGGTGTAGCCGAGGACCTGGTCGTCCTTGATCGCGCCCGCGTCCATGACGAGGCGGACCTGCTCGGCGCGGCCCTGGGCGTCCGTCTTGAGGACTTCGGCCTCCTTCACCTCACCGGTCCAGTCCGGGTAGCGGGCGAAATCGGCGATGACCGCCATGACGTCGGCCGGGGCCGCCTCGATGGTGATGCTCGAGCTGGTGTGTTCCGCCATCGCCGTGGCTCCTCCAGATGCGGGCCGGTATGAGGTCGTGCGCAGGTGCGTGCAGCGTGAAGGCTACCGCGCACGGGACCCCCGGATCTCACCCGACCTGGGACGTCCTCACCACTCCAGTGCCCAGGGCGTTCCGGTTGACGCGAAGTGCCCCACGTTCACGCACTCGGTCGCCCCGATGCGCATCCTCTTCACCAGCGGCTGGTGCACGTGCCCGAAGAGGGAGTAGCGGGGCCTGGTGCGGCGGATGGCGTCCAGCAGGGCGCGGCTGCCGCGCTCGAAGCGGCGGGCCACGGTGTCGTAGACCAGCTCGGGGACCTCGGGCGGGATGTGCGTGCAGAGCACGTCGACCTCGCCGACGGCCTCGATCTTCGCCGCGTACTCCTCGTCGCTGATCTCGTAGGGCGTTCGCATCGGGGTGCGCAGGCCGCCGCCGACGAAACCGAAGACCCGGCCGCCGATCTCCACGCGCTCGCCGTCCAGGACGGTCGTGCCGGGGCCCGCGTACTCCCGCCACAGCGGCGGCATGTCGACGTTGCCGTAGGTGGCGTACGTAGGAGAGGGGAAGGCGGCGAACAGCTCGGCGTACTGCTTGCGCACCGCCTCCTCGATCACCGTGGCGCGGTCACCCTGGAGGCCGGCCCACAGCTCGGCCCCGAACACCCGGGCCTCCTCGAAGCGGCGGGCGGTGCGCAGCGCGACGATGCGGTCGGCGTTCTCCGCACCGAACAGGTCGGGGAAGATGCCGCGCGAGTGGTCTGCGTAGTCCAGGAAGAGGACGAGGTCGCCCAGGCACACCAGCGCGTCGGCGCCCTCCCCGGCCCTGGCCAGGTCGCGGGCGTTGCCGTGCACGTCGCTGACCACGTGTACGCGCGTCCGGTGGTTTCCGACTGGTGTGGGTGCCATGACGATCAAGCGTAAGCGTGTGCGGCACACGTGAACAGTGGCGGCCCTACCTGCGGTTACTGGCCAGTCAGTTAGCGCGTGGACTACTGTGCGCAAAGGAATACCCAACTGTGTGACGCAGCGAACATCTCGACGGGTCCCCCTGTCGGAGAAGCCATACCGGCGGGTAACGTCCGGGCAGTCCAGTCGTGCTCTGCATTTCAACGAGTGAATGCCTGAGTACCTCCCCGAGCCTTGGACCGCACCGTCGCAGCACACACCGTCGTGGCGCCGGCGCCCTATGAGGAGCAGCAGTCTTGCGCGAGTTCAGCCTTCCGGCTTTGTACGAGGTCCCTGCGGACGGAAATCTGACCGACATCGTCCGCAGAAACGCCGCGCAGCACCCGGACGTCGCCGTCATCGCCCGCAAGGTCGGCGGCAGCTGGCAGGACGTCACCGCCACCGCGTTCCTCGCCGAGGTGCACTCGGCCGCGAAGGGGCTGATCGCCGCCGGGATCCAGCCGGGCGACCGGGTGGGTCTGATGTCCCGCACCCGCTACGAGTGGACGCTGCTGGACTTCGCGATCTGGAGCGCGGGCGCGGTGACCGTGCCGGTGTACGAGACCAGCTCGCCGGAGCAGGTGCAGTGGATCCTCGGCGACTCGGGCGCGACCGCCTGTGTGGTGGAGTCGGAGGCGCACGCGGCCGCGATCGAGTCGGTGCGCGACCGGCTGCCGGAGCTCAAGCACCTGTGGCAGATCGACGGCGGCGGCGTCGACGAGCTGGGCCGGCTCGGCCAGGACGTCACCGACGAGACGGTCGAGGAGCGCGGCTCGTTCGCCAAGGCCGACGACCCGGCGACCATCGTCTACACCTCCGGCACCACCGGCCGCCCCAAGGGCTGTGTGCTCACCCACCGCAGTTTCTTCGCGGAGTGCGGCAACATCGTCGAGCGGCTGCGTCCGCTCTTCCGCACGGGCGAGTGCTCGGTGCTGCTCTTCCTGCCGCTCGCGCACGTCTTCGGCCGGCTGGTGCAGATCGCGCCCATGATGGCGCCGATCAAGCTCGGCTGCGTCCCGGACATCAAGAACCTCACCGACGAGCTGGCCGCGTTCCGCCCGACGCTGATCCTGGGCGTGCCGCGTGTCTTCGAGAAGGTCTACAACTCGGCGCGCGCCAAGGCCCAGGCCGACGGAAAGGGCAAGATCTTCGACAAGGCCGCCGACACCGCGATCGCCTACAGCAAGGCGCTGGACACCCCCTCCGGCCCGTCCCTCGGCCTGCGGATCAAGTACAAGACGTTCGACAAGCTCGTCTACAGCAAGCTCCGCGCGGTCCTCGGCGGCCGGGGCGAGTACGCCATCTCCGGCGGCGCCCCGCTCGGCGAGCGCCTCGGCCACTTCTTCCGCGGCATCGGCTTCACGGTCCTGGAGGGCTACGGCCTGACCGAGTCCTGCGCGGCCACGGCGTTCAACCCCTGGGACCGGCAGAAGATCGGCACGGTCGGCCAGCCGCTGCCCGGCTCGGTGGTGCGGATCGCCGACGACGGCGAGGTGCTGCTGCACGGCGAGCACCTGTTCAAGGAGTACTGGAACAACCCCGGCGCGACCGCCGAGGCGCTGGCCGACGGCTGGTTCCACACCGGTGACATCGGCACGCTCGACGAGGACGGCTACCTCCGGATCACCGGCCGCAAGAAGGAGATCATCGTCACCGCGGGCGGCAAGAACGTCGCCCCGGCCGTGATCGAGGACCGCATCCGGGCGCACGCGCTGGTCGCGGAGTGCATGGTGGTGGGCGACGGGCGGCCGTTCGTGGGCGCGCTGGTCACCATCGACGAGGAGTTCCTGGGCCGTTGGTGCTCCGACCACGGCAAGCCGGCGGGGTCCACCGCGGCGTCGCTGTGCGAGGACCCGGACCTGCTGGCCGCGGTCCAGGCGGCGGTCGACGACGGCAACGCCGCGGTGTCGAAGGCGGAATCGGTGCGGAAGTTCCGCATTCTGTCCTCCCAGTTCACGGAGGAGTCGGGCCACCTGACGCCGTCGCTGAAGCTGAAGCGGAACGTGGTGGCGAAGGACTACGCGCACGAGATCGAGGCGATCTACGCGAAGTGACCCCCGGGGCGGCCTCCACGTGGTGTGCCCCTGACCGGTCGGCTATGGCGCGGTGTCCTCGGCGAGGACCCGCGCCATCGTGCGTTCGGCGAGCGCCGTGATGGTGACGAAGGGGTTCACCCCGAGCGACCCGGGCACCAGCGAGCCGTCCGTGACGTAGAGGCGGGAGTATCCCTTCACGCGGCCGTAGTCGTCGGTCGCCTTGCCCAGCACGCAGCCGCCCAGCGGGTGGTAGGTGAAGTCGTCGGCGAAGGCCTTGTTCCTCGAGCCGAACAGGTCGTACCGGTAGATCGTCGCGTTGGCCGCGTTGACGCGGTCGAACAGCTTCTTGGCCATGGCGACGGAGACGGCGCTGTGGGCGGCCGTCCAGCCCAGGGCCAGTCGGTCCGAGGCGGCGTCGTAGGAGAAGGAGGCCCGCTCCCGGTTCCTGGTGATCGCCAGGTAGAGGCTCACCCAGTGCTCCAGGCCCGTCGGCAGCGGGGCGATCTCGGCGAACACCGGGTTGGCGGTGTTCGCCCAGTCGTCGATGCCCATGACCGGCATGGTCGACTGGTTCGCGCCGACCGTGTCCCACAGGTGGTTGGCCCGGCCGAGCATCACATTGCCGTTGGTGCCCCAGCCGGCGCCGACACTGGCGTCGAGGGCGGGCAGCGTGCCCGTCTCCCGGGCGCGCAGCAGCAGTTCGGTGGTGCCGAGGCTGCCGCCGCCGAGGAAGAGGTACGTGCAGCCGTACTCCCTGGTCTCCACGACCCGGCCGGTCTCGTCGACGCGGTCGGCGGTCAGCACGTAGGTCCCGTCCGGTGCGCGGCTGATCGCGCGTACCTTCTCCAGGGTGTGGACGGTGACGTTGCCGGTGCCGAGCGCGGCGGCGAGGTAGGTCTTGTCGAGGCTGCGCTTGCCGTGGTTGTTGCCGTAGATGACCTCGCCGCCGAGCGCCGACTTCGGGGCGCTGCCGGCCGCCTCGCGCTCCATGTGGCCGAAGTCGTAGACGCTCGGCACGAAGGTGGTCCGCAGACCGGTCTTCTCGGCGTGCTTGCGGGAGACGCGGGTGAAGCGGTACCACTCGGTCGACTCGAACCAGGCGGGGTCGATCGTGTTCACGCCCAGGGCGGCGCGAGCACGCGGGAAGTACGTGCCGTACATCTCGTCGGCGTCCACCGTCGGGAACTGCTCGGCGAAGTACGGCCGGGGCGGGGTGACCGCCATGCTGCCGTTGACCAGGGAGCCGCCGCCGACGCCGCGGCCGACGTAGACGGACATGTGGTCGAAGTGCACGCGGTCCAGGACGCCCGGGTAACGGCCGATGTCGCGGTTGACGACGTCCAGCCAGAGGAAGCTGCCGAGGGGGGCCTCGGTGCGGGTGCGGAACCACATGGAGCGGCTGTCGGGTGCGCTGGTGGTGCAGAAGACCTTGCCGTCGGGGCCGGGGGTGTTCCAGAGGCGGCCCATCTCCAGGACGAGGGTGCGGATGCCGGCCTGGGCGAGGCGCAGGGCTGCCACCGCGCCGCCGTAGCCCGAGCCGACGACGATCGCCGGGGCGGTGCCGACCGCGTCGGGCTGGGCGGCCCGGGCGCTTTCGAGGCCGACGCGGGTGAAGCCGAGGGCGGCGGCGGTTTGCAGGGCTGCCATGCCCAGGATTTGACGTCTTGTCAGCTGACGCTGCATCAGGTTTGCTGTCATGTTGCGCAGCATCGGCGGATTTGCGGGTTCCGCCTAGTGGGGCGGGGCTTGATCGTTGGTGGGCGGGTGCGCGACGTTCGTGGTCGATCGCGCAGTTCCCCGCGCCCCCAGGAAGGCGAACTGCACTACAGCAAGTCCTCAAGCCGCTCGGCGAGCGAATCCCAGCGCCACTTCTCCTCGACCCACTCCCTGCCCCGCTCCCCCATCCTGCGGCGCAGCTCGGGGTCTCCCAGCAGGGTGATGACGCGGTCGGCCGCCTCCGCCGGGGAGCCGCCGCACACCACCCAGCCCGTCTCGCCGTCCAGGACCGCGTCCGGGGCGCCCCCCGAGTCTCCGGCGACGACCGGGAGCCCCGTCGCGGAGGCCTCCAGGTAGACGATGCCGAGGCCCTCGACGTCCAGGCCGCCGCGGCGGGTGCGGCAGGGCATCGCGAAGACGTCACCGGCGCCGTAGTGGGCGGGCAGCTCCGACCAGGGCACGGCGCCGGTGAACCGGACGGCGGAGGCGACCCCCGTCTCGCGCGCCAGCCTGCGCAGGTCGTTCTCGTAGGGGCCGCCGCCGACGATCAGCAGGACGGTGTCGGGCTCGGCGGCCAGGATGCGGGGCAGGGCCCGGATCAGGGTGTCCTGCCCCTTGCGCCGCACCAGCCGGGAGACGCAGACCACCACCGGGCGGTCCGTCAGGCCCAGCCGGGCCCGCACCTCCTCGCCGCCCGAGGCGGGGTGGAAGGTCTTCTCGTCCACGCCGGGCGGCAGCTGGACCATGCGTGCGGCGGCCTCGGGCGTCAGGGCGGGGGCGATGCGCGAGCGGGTGTACTCGCCGAGGTAGGTGATCGTGTCCGTGGCGTCGCCGATCCGCCGCAGCAACTGCCGGGCGGCGGGCAGCTGGGCCCAGCCGGCCTCGTGCCCGTGCGTGGTGGCGACCAGCCGCTCGGCGCCCGCCTTGCGCAGCGCCGGGGCCATCAGGCCGAGCGGGGCCGCCGCCCCGAACCAGACGGAGGTGCAGCCGTGCTCCCGCAGCAGCCCGACGGCCCGCCGGGTGGCGCCCGGCGTCGGCAGCAGCATGGTCGTGCGGTCGCGTACGACGGTGAAGGGCTGCTCCGCGTCGAAGGCACGGGTCGCCTCGAGCCCCTCCCGGCTCCGCTTCCAGGTGGAGGCGTAGACGACCAGCCGCTGCGGGTCCAGGCGCAGCGCCATGTTGTGCAGGAACGCCTGGATGCCACCGGGGCGGGGCGGGAAGTCGTTGGTCACGATCAGGGTCTTGCGCACGCCGCCGACCCTACCGAACCGCCCCTCACAGCCCCGCGTCGCGGCGGGTATGGCACGCTCACAGGCGGCGGGCCCATCATGGCCCCCTCGACACGGCAGGCGAACGGGCAGGGATCACGTGAAGACGACGGGCGCGGGGCGGTCCCTGGCATGGCTGCCGGTGGTCTGGTGTCTCACGAGGCTGGTGCTGCTGCTGTTCGTCCTGAAGGTGTACGTCTTCCCCGGCCCGGACGTCACGAGCGACGTGCACGTGATCTACCGGGGCTGGTACGACGTCCTGAGCAGCGGAACGTTCCCTCTGCACGACGTCACCTGGCAGTACCCGCCCGCCGCCGCGCTGGCGATCCTCTCCCCCGGCCTGCTGCCGTTCCTGGACTACGCGACCGCGTTCTTCGTACTGGTCTGCGTCACCGACGCGGCCGTGCTGGCCCTCATGACGTACGCGGGGCGCCGCCCGGGCCGGTCGCTGCGCGGCGCCTGGGTGTGGGTGACCGGCGTGCCCCTGCTCGGTCCGACGGTGTACGCCCGCTACGACGTGATGGTCACGGCCGTGGCGATGGCCGCGCTGCTCGCGGGCGCCCGGCACCCGAGGGCGATGGGGGCCCTGGCCGCGTTCGGCGCCCTGCTCAAGGTCTGGCCCGCGATGCTGCTGCTGGCCGCCCGCCGCCGCGGTGCCTGGGTGTCGGCCCTGGTGACGGGGGTGGCGGTGACGGGCGTGTTCGCCCTGGCCATGCCGGGTGCGTTCGCGTTTCTGACCTTCCAGCGGGACCGGGGCACCGAGGTGGAGTCGCTGGGCGCGCTGGTCTTCCACGTCGCCCGGCACTTCGGCTGGCAGGGCGAGGTGAAGCTGAACTACGGCTCCATCGAGTTCCTGGGACCGTATGTGAGCGAGGTGAGCACGGGCGCGCTGTTCCTCACCGGGGCGGCCTTCGGCTGGCTGGTGCTGTGGCGGCTGCTGGCCCGGCGCTTCGAGGAGCACACGCTCGCCGACGCGGCCTTCGTGGCGGTGCTGATGTTCACCACCACCAGCCGCGTGATCAGCCCGCAGTACATGGTGTGGCTGGTCGGTCTTGCGGCGGTGTGCCTGTACTTCCCCGGGAGCCGGATGCGGCTGCCGGTCGCCCTCGTCCTGGTGGCGAGCTTCGTGACGGTGCTGGAGTTCCCGTACTACTTCGGCAGCGTGGTGGCCAGTGACGGCCTCGGCCTGACCCTGCTGTTCCTGCGCAACGGCCTGCTGGTGGCCGCCGCGCTGACCGCGGCCCGTGCCCTGTGGCGGGCGACGGTCCCCGGCACGCTCCCCGCACCCGCGTCCGCTCGGCCCACCCGAAGCGACGAGACGCCCGTTTCCTCCTGAGCGGCGGCCCGGCCCGTGGGGGCGTACGGGTGGTCCGGACCGCGTCGGCCGCTCCCCGGCCGCGCCGGGTCATCCGAGCTGGTCCTCCAGGGACTTCCGCCACTCCCTGGTGAAGGCCTCCTGCGTCGTCCCCAGCACCGTCCGCATCGCGTCCTCCACCGCCCCGGCCCGCTTCCCGTGAGCGCCGACGGCCCGGTAGAACGCGCGCAGCCGGGGCTCGCCCCAGCGGTCGGCGATCAGGCGGCAGGCCGTCCAGCCGCTCTCGTAGGCGCGGGCCAGGCGGCCCGCGTCGCCGGTGAAGCCGAAGTCATCGTCGTCCGGGAGCGCGGTGGGGATCCGGCCGTCGGCGACCGCCCGTGACAGCTCGGGAGCGGCCTCGGCGGGGATGCGGCCGGCCGCGCGGTAACCGACCCAGTCGGCGTATCCCTCGGACAGCCACAGGGGAGTCGCGGCGGTGGTGTGGGCACGGGTGGCGACGTGGGTGGTCTCGTGGGTGACGACGACCTGCTCGCCGAGGCCGCCGAGGAGCGCGAACGCGTCCGGGTTGACGATGATCCGGTCCGCCGGCGCCCGGCCCCGCGCGCCCGTCTCGCCGGTGGTGACGGCGGCGATCCCGCGGTAGGAGGAGGCGGGCGAGCCGAGCAGCCCCGCCATCCCCTCGATCGAGGTGGGCACGAGCACCACGACCCGCCGGCTCCAGCGGGTGCCCCACGCGTCCGACACGGCGGGCACCGCGCGGTCGGCCAGGTCCGCGAAGTCGCGCAGCGACCGCCCGGACTGCCCGACGCCGAGCACGAGACTGTGCCGCCCCCGGACGAGCTGCACCGTCCCCTGGTCCCACAGCTGCTGCGCGGACTTCCTCGCGGGCCGGTCGGTGTCCACGGACCACCGCCCGGCCGCGTCCCGGCTCAGCCGCAGGGTGCGTCCCGCGGTCACCGGCGCCGGGTCGTAGCCGGCGACGCGGTAGCGCAGTTCGGCCTCGGCGGTGGCGGTGTCGCCGGTGCGGCGCAGTCCGGTCACCCGGTACGACCAGGCGGCCACGGGCACCGCGCGCAGTCTGGCGAAGTCCGTGCCCCGGCCCGTGCGTTCGTAGGCCCGCTGGTCACGGTCGAGGACCGCGGCGGCCCGGCGGTCCAGGAGCCGCTGGACGTCGGCCGTGGCGCTGTCGGCCGCCGGGCGCCCGCCGCACCCGACCAGGGCGACGAGCAGCAGGACGAGCGCCACCACCCCGGATCCCGACCTTCGACCAGCCACGTCCCGATCGTACGGGCGCCGGGCCGCGCGGGTCAGACCCTGGTGACCGACGAGACGGGCATCATCCCGACCGGGTCGTAGCGCACGGGCGCGCCGGGGTAGGGCGCGTGGATGACCTGGCCGTTGCCCATGTACATCCCGACATGGCTGGCGTCGCCCCGGTAGACGACCAGGTCACCGGGGCGCGCCTCGGACAGCGGGACCTGCCGGCCGGCGTACCGCTGGGCCTGCGAGGTGCGCGGCAGGGAGACCCCGGCCTGCGCGTACGACCACTGCATCAGGCCCGAGCAGTCGAAGCCGGAGGGTCCGTTCGCCCCCCAGACGTAGGGCTTGCCGAGCGCGCTGCGGGCGGCGGCCACGGCGGCGGACCCACGGCCCGAGGCGGCGGTGGCGCCGCCGAGGTCGGGCATGCCGGTGCGGCCGGAGCGGGAGGCGCGGCCGTAGGCGTCGCGCTCGGCGTCCGGGAGGGAGTTGAGCAGCCGCTGCGCCGCGGCGAGCTTCCGCTCGACGCTCTTCTTGTGCGCGGCGACGGCCTTGCGGCTCTTCTCCAGCTCGCGGAGCTTGCCGGCGGCCTCCTCGCGGTCCTGGGCGAGTTCGCGCATGGCGTGCCGGAGTTCCCTCAGCTCGCCGGCCTGATGGGCGGTGAGGCGGTCGAGCCGGGAGGCCTTGTCGAGGTAGTCCTCCGGGTCGTCGGAGAACAGCAGGGCGAGGGACGGGTCGATGCCGCCCGAGCGGTACTGGGCACCGGCGAGCGAACCGAGTGACTCGCGCATCGAGTTGACGCGCTGCTGCCCACGGGCGATCCGGTCCCGGGCGGTGCCGACCTCCTCGCGCAGCGCGTCGGCGCGCTCGTCGGCCTCGTTGTAGGCCTCGGTCGCCTTCTCGGCCTGCTCGTAGAGCCGGTCCACCGTGGCCCGGGTGTCGTCGTACGGTGCGGCGCCGGCCGGTACGGCGCCCAGGGCGGCGGCCGCGACGGACAGCAGGCCGACCGCGGCGCTGGCGCCCCGGTCGGACCCGGACGGTGCAAGGCGGCGATGGGACCCCACGGGAAGCCGCTCTCCTTCCGCTGGCGGACTAAGAACGCGGCAGACAGTAGCCCCGTGGCCGGGGGCCGCCAACGACCATCCGTGGGTGTGCAGCGGTGCGCCCCGCCGCTGACGCAGGTCAAGGGCGGGGCGTGGGCTCACTCGGATCTGTGGTGATTCGCCCTAACGGCGGACACGGTCCTCGTCTCGAAGGCTCCGGGAGCCGGTCGTCAGACCCGGACGCCGAACATGAACGGGCCGCCGATGGTGTTCATCGACTCGTAGCGGACGACGGTGCCGGTGCGCGGGGCGTGGATGATCTGCCCGTTGCCGGCGTAGAGGCCGACGTGGTGCAGGTCGTTGAAGAAGAAGACCAGGTCGCCGACCTTGAGCTGGCTGACCGAGTAGATCTTGGTGCCGATCTGGGACTGGGCCTCCGAGGTGCGCGGGATCTGGATGCCGGCGGAGGCGTAGGCCCGGGAGGTGAGACCGGAGCAGTCGAAGGAGCTCATGCCGGTGGCGCCGTAGACGTAGGGCTTGCCGAGCTGGCTCTGGGCGAAGGCGAAGGCGGCGGCGGCGCGGCCCGAGCCGGGCGGGACGTCCACGTCGAGGGCGTCGCGCTCGCTGGTGCGGCTGGCGCGGCTCTGCTCGGCGGCGAGTTCGGCCTTCTCGGCGGCGGTGAGGCTGTTGAGCAGCTTCTGCGCGGAGGAGAGCTTGCCCTGGACTTCCTTCTTCTTCTTGCCCAGTTCGGTCCGGGTGGAGGCGAGGTCCTTGAGCTTCTCCGAGGCCTCGGCGCGCTCCTGGGCGAGTTCGCGCTGCTTCTCCTGGACCTTCTTCAGCGCCTCGACCTGCTGGCTGCTCAACTGGTCGAGCGTGGAGGCCTTGTCGAGGTAGTCCTCGGGGTTCGCGGAGAGGAACAGCTGGACGGAGGGGTCGATGGAGCCGGTGCGGTACTGCGACGCGGCGGCGAGGCCCAGGCTGTCGCGGAGCTCGTTGAGCTCCTCCTGGCCGCGGGCCACGTTGTCCTGGATGGTGGAGATCTCCTTCTGGAGCTTCTCCTGCTTCTCCTTGGCCCCGTTGTACTTCTCGGTGGCCTGCTCCGCCTCTTCGTAGAGCTTGTCGACCTTGGCCTTGACCTCGTCCTTGCTCGGCTTCTCACTGGGGGCCGCGTTGGCGGCCTGCGAGCTGAAGGCGACGGCAGCGGCGGCGGCTGTGGTCAGCACGGTCACACGTGCGCGGCTCGGCTGCTTCGGACGACGGTGGGACGCCACGGGTGAAAAGCTCCTTCTGGCCCCTCCGCCGTCTCTCCCGATGAGTGATCACCCGAGCGGAGGTTGGGGCTGACCCTAGTGACCTTCCTGTGATCAGTTCAAATCCTCAGATGAAAAATCGCGTCACGGTAGGCCAACTTTTCCCCGGGACTCACAGGCGGTGAGACTCACTTGACACACCGTGGCCCACAGGCACCGTCAATTCGGGCATCACGCCCGGACGTTACGCATGGTGCGTACGGCCCCTAGGCCCGTGAAAGCCGCTTCAGCAGCATCGCGGAGGCCACCGGGCGGGCACCGGCCCGGGCCACGCCGTCGGCGACCTCGCGGTCGGTGGACGCCACGATGACCGGGCGGCCCGGTGGTTCGGCCCGCACCAGCTGGCGGATGAGCTCGTCGGCGGTGACGCCCGGCTTCGAGAACAGCACGCGCACCCCCCGCGGTGGTGCGAGCAGCACCGGCGCGGCCAGTTCGGCGCCGTCGAAGACGCAGGTCACCTCCGCGCCGCTCTGCGCGGCCAGTTGGGAGAGCTGCCCGAGCAGCCGCAGGCGCTGCTTCTCCAGCGGCATCTGCGGATAGCCCGTCTTGGTGACGTTATAGCCGTCGACGACCAGATGGGCCTGCGGCAGCGCCAGCAGCTGGTCGAGGACCTGCGGGTCGTTCTCCGACAGGGCGCGGGCGGCGATGTCCTTGGGGGTCATCCGGCCCGGCTCGACGGCGTCGACGGTCTCGGCCGGCCGCACCGACACCGGAGGCAGCGCCAGTTCGCGGCGCAGGCCCTGGGTCGCGTCCAGCAGGGTGTCCAGCAGCAGCCGTACCCGCATGTCCTCGACGCTGCGGCCCTCGCGGGCGGCCCGGCGCGCGGCCTCCAGGGCGGCCTCGGTCTCGCTCAGCCGGGACTTCAGCCGCCGCGTCTCGCTCTCGGCGGCGGACACCTGGGCGTGCCCCTCGGCGCGGACGGCCTCGATCTCGCCGTGCGCCTTGCGCAGGGCCGCCTCGCCGCGCTTGACGTCACTGAGGGCGGCGCGCAGCTTGCGGTGCAGCGACTCGGTCTCCTTCTTGGCCGAATCCAGCTCCGCGCGCAGCCGCTCGGTCTCGGCCCGGGTGTGGTCACGGGCTCGGTCGAGCTCGTCGCGCAGCCGCTCCAGCTCGGCCCGGCTCTCCTCGTCGGCGCGCTCGGCGTCGGCCCGCTGGGCCTCCTCACCGGCGGCGGTCACCAGTTTCACCCAGTCGAGGGGTCGCAGTACGTAGGCCGCGGCCGCCACGTCGAGCGGGTCCGCGGCCGGGGGCGGGGAGCCTGAGTCGAGAGCGCCGGTCAGCTCCGGCTGGGCCTCTCTCAGCTTCTCCCCGATGCGCTGCCGGAACAGCGGATCGGTCTCCAGCGCCGCGGCCATCGCGTTGCCGGCGAACTTGGCCCTGCGGTTCGGGGCGAACCTGGCGTACTGCCTGAGCTGCGCGGGCAGCTCGCCGACCGTCAGCGAACCGAAGCCGTCGGAGACGATCTGCACGACCCTGCGGCGCACGCCGTCGGGCAGGGGACGGTCGAGCACCTCGGCGGCGCCGTCACCCGGCCCCCCGCCCGTGGTCTCCACCATCCGTCACACCCCTATGCCTGTGCGGGGCCGGTCCCTGTCAGGAGCCGGCACCCGGCCTGTCCACGAGTTCCACCTGGTCCACCGCGTTGCACCAGCGGCAGCGCACCGACTCGATGGTCTCACTGAGCACCTCGCGCTCCTCGACCTTCGGCTCTCCGGCCAGGTCGAGGTGGACGTACTCGACGACCTTCGACGAGCGGGTCACGTCGAACCTCGTGAGGTTGCCGCAGAGGGTGCAGCGCCACCGCGTCCCGGCGGTCGGCAGGGGAACCGTCATCGTGACCTGTTCTCTTTCCTTCTAGTGTCCGTGACGCGACCGGCATCCCCGGTGCGTGTGGTCCGTAACCCTACGGCCTGGCGGGTCCTCGCCGCCTGCGCGTCCACGGCGGCGAGGCGGTCTGGGTGGTTGCGTCCGGTTACGTCATGCTCTGTATTCATGATCCGCAAGTGGAGTGCGCCGCTCGTCCGGGCCGGCAGATCGGTCGCGCGGTCGTCGGCGCCGGTCACGTACACCCTGATCGCCCTGTGCTGTCTGTCCTTCCTGGCCGGACCCGCCTCGGGCCTGAACCCGGCGTACGGCGCCGGCGACGAGCTGCTCGCCGTGCAGCGGGCCTACTTCCGGCGGTGGGGGGTGATCCCCGCGGAACTGTTCGAAGGGTCCACGGGATCGGCCCTCACCCCCGCGACGGCGCTCTTCGTCCACGGCAGCTGGGTGCACCTGCTCGGCAACATGCTCTTCCTCTACGTCTTCGGCGCCATGACCGAGGAACGGATGGGCCGCGTGCAGTTCACCCTGTTCTACGTCGGCTGCGGCTACCTGGCCCTGCTGGGCTACGCCGTGGCCAACGCGGACTCCGAGCAGTCCCTGGTCGGCGCCTCCGGGGCGATCTCGGCGGTCCTCGGTGCGTTCCTGTACCTGTTCCCGCGCGCCCGGGTCACCAGTCTCCTGCCGTTCCTCTTCTTCCTGCCGGTGCGCTTCCCGGCCTGGGTCGTGCTGCCGTTCTGGGCGGCGCTGCAGTGGCTGGCGGCGGGGCGGGCCTCGGACGGGCCGGGGGTGGCCTACCTCGCCCACCTGATCGGATTCGGTCTGGGCTTCGGCTACGCGTCGGTCCGCTACGGCCGCCCGACCGGCCCCACTAGAGTGAAGGCCGCCCCTGCTCCGGCCCCCGAGGGAGAGAACCAGCCGTGATCACCGCGATCGTCCTCATCAAGACCAGCGTGGACCGGATCCCCGAGATCGCCGAGTCGATCGCGGCGCTGGACAGCGTCAGCGAGGTCTTCTCCGTCACGGGCACCTACGACCTGATCGCGATGGTCCGGGTCAAGGAGCACGAGGACCTGGCGGAGGTCATCCCGGGCCGGATCAGCAAGATCAGCGGGGTGGAGGGGACGGACACGCACGTGGCGTTCCGCACGTACTCCCAGCACGACCTGGAAGCGGCGTTCTCGATCGGCCTGGACAACTGAGAGGCCGCCCTGCCGCGGTTGATCGTCCAGGGCGGCCGTCTGCCGGCTCAGGCGGAGGTGTCCGGCACGCAGCGGCCGTCCTCGGTGCGGTAGGTCCACTTCGCCCCGTCCGCCACCAGCTCCCTGACCGCCCGCACGAACCGCTCCACGTGCTCGTCCGGCGTGCCCGCGCCGAAGCTGACCCGGATGGCGTTCAGCGACTTCTCCCCGGGCGCGGCCTCCGGCGACCCGCACTCCCCCTGCGACTGCGGGTCGCCGCCGAGCAGCGTGCGCACCAGCGGGTGGGCGCAGAACAGCCCGTCGCGCACGCCGATGCCGTACTCCGCGGACAGGGCGGCGGCGAAGTGGGAGCTGTTCCAGCCCTCGACGACGAAGGAGAGCACCCCGACCCGCGGCGCGTCGTCCCCGAAGAGGGACAGGAACCGCACCTGGGGCACGTCGGCGAGACCCTCCCGGACCGCGCGGACCAGGTGCTGCTCACGGGCCACCAGGGTGTCGAAGCCGGCCTCGGTCAGCGCCTTGCAGGCCGAGGCGAGGGCGTAGGCGCCGATGACGTTGGGCGAACCGGCCTCGTGGCGGGCGGCGCTGTCGTGCCACTCCACGTCCACTCCCCCGTCCTCGCGCCGGGTGACCTTGCGGCTGGCGCCGCCGCCCGCGAGGTACGGCTCGGCCGTGCGCAGCCAGTCGGACCGCCCGGCCAGCACGCCCGAGCCGAAGGGCGCGTACAGCTTGTGCCCGGAGAAGGCGACCCAGTCGACGTCCAGGCCGGCGACGGACACCGGGTGGTGGGGGGCCAGCTGGGCGGCGTCCAGCACGATCCGCGCACCGTGGGCGTGCGCGGCCGCGGCGAGTTCCCGCACCGGCCACAGCTCGCCGGTGACGTTGGAGGCGCCGGTGACGCAGACCAGGGCCGGCCCGTGGGGGTCCCGGCCAGCCAGGGCGCGTTCCAGGCTCTCGACGGCCGCACCGGGGCTGCGCGGCGCGTCGAGGAAGGTGACGCGGGCGTCGCGCCAGGGCAGCAGGGAGGCGTGGTGCTCGGTCTCGAAGACGAAGACCTGGCAGTCGGCGGGGAGCGCGGCGGCGAGGAGGTTGAGCGAGTCGGTGGTGGAGCGGGTGAAGACCACCTGGTCGTCTTCCCGGCAGTCCAGGAACTCCGCGACGGTCCGGCGGGCGTTCTCGAACAGGTCGGTCGACAGCTGCGAGAGGTACCCCGCGCCGCGGTGCACGCTGCCGTAGTACGGCGCGTAGGCGGCGACGTCGTCCCAGACCCGCTGGAGCGCCGGGGCGCTGGCGGCGTAGTCGAGGGCGGCGTAGGTGACCTCGCCGCCGGTCACGAGCGGCACGGTGACGTCCCGGCCCAGAACGGGCAGCGGGGCACAGACGGACGGGGCGGCGGCAACGGTGGAGACGGACATGGGTGAACTCCCGTGAAGGCAGGTGGAATCCGCCCGCGAGCCGGTACGGCTACCAGCGGGGGATGAAGGAAAGAGGGATGCGGAGGCGGGGCTCTGCGGCCCTATCGCATTCGCTGATTCACGGGAGAACTCCTCGACGACCAGGACCCCTGGTCCCACACTTCTCAAAAGCGTGCGAGGGGTCCGCGCTTGCCGCAGACCTCGCTGCCTGCGGCCTGGTCTTCACCCGGGGCACCCCGCCACGGACGGAGGGTTGCCGGACAGTCGGCCGGGGCCTCATGACTGTCACTCATGACCTGCTCAGGAACGTACGCGAAGAGATCGGCGTCCCGCAACCCGAGTCCGGATCGCGGGACGCCGTACGGAAATCCGCTACTTGTTGCTCGCGGCCACCCAGCGCTCCAGGGTGCGCTTCGCCGCGCCCGAGTCGATCGACTCGGCCGCCTTCACCATCCCGGCGCGGATCTGCTCGGCCAGCGGGGCCTGTGTGGGCTCCAGGGCCACCAGCGCCGCCGCCGAGTTCAGCACCACCGCGTCCCGCACCGGCCCGGTCTCCCCGTCCAGCAGCCGCCGCGCGACCTCCGCGTTGTAGGAGGCGTCCGCGCCGCGCAGGGCCTCCACGGGGACCAGGTCGAGGCCCACGTCACGCGGGTCGAAGGCCTCCTCGGTCACCTTGCCCCCGCGCACGATCCACACCCGGGACGTGGCCGTGGTGGTGAGCTCGTCGAGGCCGTCGTCACCCCGGAAGACCAGGGACGAGTTGCCGCGCTCGGCGAAGACGCCCGCGACGATCGGCGCCATGCGGGGATCCGCCACACCGACGGCCTGGGCGCGGACCCGGGCCGGGTTGGTCAGCGGGCCGAGGGCGTTGAACACCGTGCGGATGCCCAACTGGCCGCGTGCCGCGCCCGCGTGCCGCAGCGCCGGGTGGAACTTCACCGCGAAGCAGAACGTGATGCCGGCCTCCTCGGCGACCTCCGCGACCCGGTGCAGCGGCAGTTCCAGGTTGACCCCGAGCTTCTCCAGCACGTCGGAGGCCCCGGACGCCGAGGACGCGGCCCGGTTGCCGTGCTTGACGACCTTCGCGCCGGTGCCCGCGACGACGATCGAGGACATCGTGGAGATGTTGACCGTCTTCGCGCCGTCACCGCCGGTGCCGACGATGTCGACCGTCGCCCCGGGCACCTCGATCACGTTGGCGTGCTCGTACATCGTGCGGACCAGGCCGTTGATCTCCTCGACGGTCTCGCCCTTGGCGCGCAGGGCGACGACGAACCCGGCGATCTGCGCCTCGGTCGCCTCGCCGCGCATGATCCGGTCCATCGCCCAGGCGGTGTCGTCCGCGCTCAGGTGCCTGCCGTCCAGCAGGCCGTTCAGCAGCAGGGGCCAGGAGCGGCCCGCCGCGGTGTCGCCTCCAGCGGGGGTCACAGCGCTCATAAGCCGCTCCAGGGTCAGGCGTCCCGCACTGCGGGACGAGAGTCTCAACGGGTCCACCCTATCCAGGCCCGGGCACGCGAAGGGCCCCGTCCGAACACCGGACGGGGCCCTTCAGTGGCGTGGCGAAGCAGTGATCAGTGGTGGCCGTGGCCGCTCGTGATCTCCCGGTACTCCTCGACGGTGGGCTTCGGGATCTGAGCGCCCTCGCCGTAGTAGGCGTCGCTGAGCTTGGCGCGCAGCTTCTCGGAGCCCTTCACCTTGCGCTCGACACCGTTCTCGTCGACCGTCGGGCCGATCTCGGCCGGCTTGTACTGCTCGTGCGCGGTGAGCGTGTACATCTGCTCCTGGCTGAGCGGCTCGTGCACCTCGATGAACTCACCGTGCGGCAGGCGCTTGATGATGCCCGACTCGCGGCCGTGCAGCACCTTCTCCTTGTCCCGGCGCTGGAGGCCGAGGCAGATCCGCTTGGTGACGACGAAGGCGATGACCGGTCCGAGGAAGAAGCCGATCCGGACGAACCAGGTGACCGCGTTGATCGACAGGTGGAAGTGCGTGGCGACGATGTCGTTGCCACCGCCGATCAGCATGATGATGTAGCCGGTGACCCACGCGACACCGACGGCGGTACGCGTCGGGGCGTTGCGCGGGCGGTCCAGGATGTGGTGCTCGCGCTTGTCCCCGGTGACCCACGACTCGATGAACGGGTACAGGGCGATGATCGCGAGGAACAGGCCGAAGAGGACCAGCGGGATGAACACGCCCAGGACGAGCGTGTGGCCCCAGAGGTTGATCTCCCAGCCCGGCATGGCGCGGACCAGACCCTCGGCGAAGCCCATGTACCAGTCGGGCTGGGCACCGGTCGACACCTGGTCGGGACGGTAGGGGCCCAGGACCCAGATCGGGTTCACGGTCGCGATGCCGGCGATGGCCGCGATGACACCGAAGACCAGGAAGAAGAAGCCTCCGGCCTTGGCCATGTAGACCGGCAGCAGCGGCATGCCGACGACGTTCTTGTTGGTCCGTCCGGGACCCGCGAACTGGGTGTGCTTGTGGTAGAAGACCAGGATCAGGTGGCCGACCACGAGCCCGAGCATGATGCCCGGCAGCAGCAGGATGTGGATCGAGTAGAACCGGGCGACGAAGTCGGTGCCCGGGAACTCCCCGCCGAACAGGAACATCGAGATGTACGTGCCCACGATCGGCACGGACAGGATCGCGCCCTGCGTGAAGCGGACACCGGTGCCGGAGAGCAGGTCGTCCGGGAGCGAGTAGCCGGTGAAACCGGTGAACATGCCCAGGACGAACAGCAGGAAGCCGAACAGCCAGTTGATCTCGCGCGGCTTGCGGAACGCGCCGGTGAAGAAGACGCGCATCATGTGCACGAACATGCCGGCGAGGAAGATGATCGCCGCCCAGTGGTGGATCTGCCGGATGAGCAGACCGCCGCGGACGTCGAAGCTGATGTCCAGCGTGGAGGCGAAGGCCTCCGACATCAGCTGCCCCTGGAGCGGGACGTAACTGCCGTGGTACTCCACCTCGTTCATCGACGGGTGGAAGAACAGCGTCAGGTACACACCCGTGAGGATGATGATGATGAAGCTGTAGAGGCAGATCTCACCGAGCATGAAGGACCAGTGGTCCGGGAAGATCTTGCGCATGTTGGCCTTGGCCAGGGAGTAGATCCCGAGGCGGCCGTCGGCCCAGTCGGCGACCCGCTCACCCGCGGGCGCCTTGCGGCGTGTCTGTGCAGTGCTCATCCGCGCTCCCAGAAAGCAGGGCCGACGGGCTCTTCGAAGTCGCCGAGCGCCTCGAGGTAACCCTCGTCGTTCACGCCGATGCGGAGCTGCGGCAGGGCGTGACCAGCGGGACCGAAGATCACTCGGGCACCGTCGGAGAGGTCGAAGGTGGACTGGTGGCAGGGGCAGAGCACGTGATGCGTCTGCTGCTCGTACAGGGAGATCGGGCAGCCGACGTGGGTGCAGATCTTCGAGTACGCGACGATGCCTTCGTGCGACCACTCGAGCTCGCGCTTGTCCTTGATGTTGTCCGGCTGGATCCGGACGATCATCAGGGCGGCCTTGGCGATCTCGTTCTGGAAGTCGTGGTCGTGCTCCTCCAGGCCCTCGGGCTTGGCGAAGGTCAGCGAACCGACCGCGACGTCGGAGGGACGCAGCGGCTCGTTGGTGTTCATGTTGACGAGCAGCTTGCCCTTCGACCACAGCGTGTGGCGGAGCTTCTCGCCGGGCAGCGGACCGAGGTCGCGCAGCAGCACGACGCCGGAGAGCGGGACCAGCGTGAGCGCGCCGAGCATGGTGTTGCGGATCAGCTTGCGGCGGCCGAGCGCGGACTCCTTGGCGCCCTGCTTGAAGTCCGCGAAGACCTTCTCGCGGACCTCGGGCGCCGCCTCGATCGGGTGCCGCTCGTCGGCGACCTCCACGTCCGACATCAGGGTGCGGGCCCAGTGGACGGCGCCCGCGCCGATGCAGAACAGCGCGATGCCGAGCGTCAGGCCCAGCGCGAAGTTCAGCGCGCTGATGTGGCCCAGCGGGAAGATGAAGACCGACTTGTCGACCGGGATCGCCACGAACGCGGCGATGAAGGCGACGGTGGCCAGCATCGACACCGTGAACATCAGGGCGACCGCACGCTCGGACCGCTTGGCGGCCCGCTCGTCGATGTCCTGGATCCGGTGCTCGTGGGGCGGCAGGCCCGGGTCGGCGAACGGGTGCTTCTCGTCCGCGACGCTCACCACGCCGTGCTCGTCATGGCCTGCGGACTGCGCGGCAGGCAGGTTCTCTTCTGGGATGTCTTGGCTACTCATGACTTCTTGGCCTTTGCGGTCCGGGCGGCGACCCACACGGCGACGGCGATCAGACCGCCGAGACCGAAGATCCAGCCGAACAGGCCCTCACTGACCGGCCCGAGGCCACCCAGTTCGAGGCCGCCGGGGCTCTCGGTCTTTTCGCTGTTGACCGCGTCGAGGTACGCGATGATGTCCTTCTTGTTCTTCTCCGACAGCGTGGTGTCGGGGAAGGACGGCATGTTCTGCGGGCCGGTCTGCATGGCCTCGTAGATGTGCTTCGGGGAGACGCCCTCGAGGGTCGGCGCGTACTTGCCGTGCGTCAGCGCGCCGCCCTTGCCGGTGAAGTTGTGGCACTGCGCGCAGTTGGTGCGGAACAGCTCACCGCCCTTGGCGATGTCGGCACCCTCGGGGCCGTACTGCTCCTCCGTCGGGACGGACGGACCGGCGCCCAGCGAGGCGATGTACGCCGCGAGCTGGTCGATCTCGGCCTGCGAGTAGATGTTCTTCTTCTCCGGGACCTGGGGGCCCTGGGAGGTGGCGGCCGGCATACGGCCCGTGCCCACCTGGAAGTCGACGGCCGCGGCGCCCACACCCACCAGGCTCGGCCCGTCGGAGGTGCCCTGACCGCCGGTGCCGTGGCAACTGGCGCAGCCGACCGAGTAGAGCTTCTTGCCCTCCTCGATGGTGAGGGACTGGGCGGTTTCGTCGGCCTGCGCCTTGTCCGCGGGTGCGAACACGGCGTACAGCCCCCCGGTGCATGCCAGCGCGAGGAGTAGGACGACGAGCGCCGCCAACGGGTGGCGTCGTCGTGCGGAGAGCTTTTTCACGGATTACCCCGGTGTCAGGATCTTCTGCGTCGATGCTTCTGGGATGCGCCTCGTGGCGCGGATGCGGGCCCTGCTACTTGATCATGTAGATCGTGGCGAAGAGGCCGATCCAGACGACATCGACGAAGTGCCAGTAATAGGACACGACGATCGCGGCCGTCGCCTGCTCGTGGGTGAACCTCCGGGCCGCGTAGGTCCGGCCCAGGACCAGCAGGAAGGCGATGAGACCGCCCGTCACGTGCAGGCCGTGGAAGCCGGTGGTCAGGTAGAACACCGAGCCGTACGGGTCGGAGGACAGGGACAGGCCCGCGTCCTTGACCAGCTCCGTGTACTCGAAGACCTGACCGCCGATGAAGATCGCACCCATGATGAAGGTGACGATGAACCACATCCGCAGCTTCTTCACGTCACCGCGCTCGGCGGCGAAGACGCCGAGCTGGCAGGTGAGCGAGGAGAGCACCAGGATGGTGGTGTTCGTCGCCGAGAACGGGAAGTTGAGATGGGCTGCCATCTCCTTCCAGTGATCGGGACCCGTCACCGATCGCAGGGTGAAGTACATCGCGAAGAGGGCCGCGAAGAACATCAGCTCGGAACTCAGCCAGATGATGGTTCCGACGCTGGTGAGGTTCGGCCGATTGACCGACGGGTGCGCGTGCCCGGTTTCTACTGTCGTTGCTGTCGCCACGACCGACATTATGTCGGTCGCTTATCCCGCCCTCACTCCGGGGGGTGCCGTTCGGAGTGTCTAAGCCGGTCGTACCGGTGTTGACGTGGTGTTCAAGGGAGTAGCATCCGGCCCAACGGGCCTGTCCTTACGACGCTGACGTCACGGAGGAACAATGCAGCCGACCGCCACGGTGCTGGTCTACAGCGACGACTCCAACACTCGCGAGCAGGTGCGGCTGGCGACCGGCCGGCGGCCGGCCCCGGACGTCCCTGTGGTGGAGTTCGTGGAGTGCGCGACCCCGGCGGCGGTGATCAAGGAGCTGGACCGGGGCGGCATCGACGTCTGCGTGCTGGACGGTGAGGCCGTGCCGATGGGCGGCATGGGGGTCTGCCGGCAGATCAAGGACGAGATCTTCGAGTGTCCTCCGGTGCTGCTGCTGATCGGGCGGCCGCAGGACGCGTGGCTGGCGACGTGGAGCCGGGCGGAGGCGGCCGTGACCCTGCCGGTGGAGCCGGTGGAGTTCGCCGCGGCCCTGGCTTCGCTGTTGCGGGAGAAGGCGGCGCTGAACGCCTAGGCGGTCGGTTCGCGTCGTGATGCGGCGGCTGCGGGCGCGTGGGGGTTGTTCGCGCAGTTCCCCGCGCCCCTTCAGGTCAGACGCTCTGAGGGCGTAGACGAGCCCTGTCGGCCTCCGTCGGGCCGTCCGGGGTGCCGCCGGCCAGGGCGCTGCCGGTGCGCCACTTCGCCCAGTCGAGGTTCCAGTCGCCGAAGCCGTTGCCGAAGGGCGCCATCGTGTCGCCGCCGGAGTTCACGACCTCGACGATGTCGCCCTCGCGGACGGTGTCGAAGAACCAGGCGGCGTTCTCGGTGCTCATGCCGGTGCAGCCGTGGCTGACGTTGGCGAAGCCCTGGGAGCCGACGGACCAGGGGGCGGCGTGCACGTACTCGCCGCTGTTGGTGACCCGGACCGAGTGGTGCACGACGAGGTCGTAGAAGTCCGAGGCGCCGATGCTGGCGCTGGTCATCCGGACGGTGCCCTCCTTGGCGAGGACGACCTTGACGCCGTTGCGCGTGTCGTAGCCGGGCCTGCCCGTGGTCACCGGGATCTGCCGGATGATCTCGTCGTTCTTGTAGACCGTCATCCGGTGGGCGGCGGCGTCCGTCACGGCTATGAGCTTGTCCGCGGTGGTGATGGTCAGCGGCTTGGCCTTGCCGCCCCACATGCGGTCGCCGATCTTGATGCCCTGCAGGTTGCTGCGGACCTGGACGGTGGCCTGCGCGGGCCAGTAGTCCTTCGGGCGGTAGTGCAGCTTCTTGTCGTCCACCCAGTGCCAGGCGCCGTCCGCGGCGGGGGTGGAGGAGACCTTGAGGGCCCGTTCCACGACGGCCCGCTGGGCCAGGTCCTTGACGGGCCGGCTCAGCTCGGCCGTGATCGGCTGGCCGACGCCGTAGGTGCCCGCCTTGGGGCCGAAGGTGACGTCCAGGCGCTGCTTGGTGGTCGGCTTGCCGGTGTCGAAGGTGACGACCTTGCGGCCGGGCGCCCCGTCCTCGTCCTCGGTGCTCACCCGGACCGTGTAGCTGGCGTTGGCGGCGAGCGGGGAGGTGCTGTGCCAGCGGCTGCCGTCGGCGGCGAGTTCGCCCGCCACGTAGCGCCCTGAGGCGTCCTGGGCGGTGACGTCCGTGATGCGCCCGTCGGAGTCCTCGACGACTTCCAGGGGCTTGTCCGGGTCGGCCTTCTTGCCCCCTTCGGAGGGGGCGTTGAAGGAGACCTGGTCCGCCGCGTCGTAGGGGCGGGCGGCGAGCGGGTTGCCGTCCGAGCCGCAGGCGGTGGCGCCCGCGCAGAGGGCGATCACCAGCAGCGTGCAGCCGACGGCGGTGCGGGGGCGGGATATCGCTGTGTGGCTCATGAGCTCACGCTAGGAAGCCGGGTCAACAGCGGCACGCCGAGCGACTCGTACGAGTGAACCGCATTACGGCACACAGCAGGGGCCCGGACGCTCCTGTCGGAGTGTCCGGGCCCCTGAGGTGCTCGGCGCGTGTTACTGGGTGCGGTTCTCACCGCGGTAGTACTCGAAGACCCAGCCCCAGACGCCGATCAGGATGATCGGCAGCGAGAAGTACATCAGCCACCAGCCGATCGCGATCGACAGGAAGGCGAGGGCGCCGCCGATGGCCAGCGAGAGCGGCTGCCAGCTGTGCGGGCTGAAGAACCCGACCTCGCCGGCGTCGTCCGCGACGTCCGCCTCCTTGTCGTCCTGCGCACCGACGTCCACCCGCTTGGCCGTGAAGCCCAGGTAGAAGCCGATCATGATGCACAGGCCGAAGGCCAGGAAGAGCGCCGTGGTACCGGCCGGCTCCTTCGACCACACGCCATAGACCACAGCCATGGCGAGGACGAAGACGCTCAGCCACATGAACATCTTGCCCTGGATCTTCACTTGCCGGCCTCCTTGCCACCAGCGATGGCCTTCTCGCCGTGACCGGCGTTCTCGAGCTGGTCGAGAGCCGCGATCTCGGGGTGGTGCAGGTCGAACGCCGGGGATTCACTGCGGATCCGCGGCATGGTGATGAAGTTGTGCCGCGGCGGCGGGCAGGAGGTCGCCCACTCCAGGGAGCGGCCGTAGCCCCACGGGTCGTCGACGCCCACCGGCTTGCCGTACTTGGCCGTCTTCCACACGTTGTAGAAGAACGGCAGGATCGACATGCCGAGCAGGAACGAGCTGATCGTCGAGATCGTGTTCAGCGCGGTGAAGCCGTCGGCCGCCAGGTAGTCGGCGTACCGGCGCGGCATGCCCTCGGCGCCCAGCCAGTGCTGGACCAGGAACGTGCCGTGGAAGCCGATGAACAGCGTCCAGAAGGTGATCTTGCCCAGGCGCTCGTCCAGCATCTTGCCGGTCCACTTCGGCCACCAGAAGTGGAAGCCGGAGAACATCGCGAACACCACGGTGCCGAACACGACGTAGTGGAAGTGGGCCACCACGAAGTACGAGTCGGAGACGTGGAAGTCCATCGGCGGCGAGGCCAGGATGACACCGGTCAGACCACCGAAGGTGAAGGTGATCAGGAAGCCGGTCGCCCAGAGCATCGGCGTCTCGAAGGACAGCGAGCCCTTCCACATGGTGCCGATCCAGTTGAAGAACTTCACACCGGTGGGTACGGCGATGAGGAACGTCATGAAGGAGAAGAACGGCAGCAGCACACCGCCGGTGACGTACATGTGGTGGGCCCACACCGTCACGGACAGACCCGCGAT
>NZ_JBWKCH010000009.1:0-373273 GCF_056436585.1 Streptomyces sp. NPDC043685
TACTGCAGGGGGGACCCTGTGGGAGAGTAGGACGCCGCCGAACAATTTTTATAGAAAGCCCCCGCATCTTCGGATGCGGGGGCTTTCTGCGTTTCCGGACCCTTTTTACGACGGCTGAACCAGCTTTGTGTCATAGGCCAGGATGACCGCCTGGATGCGGTCCCGGGACCCCGTCTTCGCCAGGATGCGGCCCACATGGGTCTTCACCGTCGACTCGGCCAGATGGAGCCGCGTGGCTATCTCCGTGTTCGTCCAGCCCCGGCCGATGACCGTCAGGATCTCGCGTTCCCGGTCGGTGAGGGACGCCAGGCGGGGATCCTCCTCCGTGCCGTTCTCCGCGCCGGGGCCGGTGGGCAGGTGGTGGACGTAGGCGTCGAGGAGGCGGCGGGTCAGGCTGGGGGCGACCACCGCGTCGCCCGTGGCGACCGCGCGGATGCCGGCGAGGAGTTCCTCGGGCTGGGCGTCCTTGACGAGGAAGCCGGAGGCGCCCGCGCGGAGGCCGGCGTAGGCGTACTCGTCCAGGTCGAACGTGGTGACGATCAGGATGCGGGTGCGGTCGCCGGCGGCGGTGATGCGGCGGGTCGCCTCGATGCCGTCGAGGCCGGGCATGCGGATGTCCATGAGGACGACATCGGGGTGGAGCTCGGCCGCCATGCGGACCGCTTCGCTGCCGTTCGCCGCCTCGCCCACGACCGTCATGTCGTCCTGGCTCTCCAGCAGCATGCGGGAGCCGAAGCGTTGCAGTGGCTGGTCGTCGGCGATGAGGACCGTGGTCACTGGGGGGATTCCTCCGGGAGATGTAGGCGGACACGCCAGCCCTGCTCCGGGTGGGGGCGGGGGCCGGCCTCAAGTGTGCCGCCGTACAAGGCGGTTCGCTCGCGCATTCCGGGTAGTCCGCGGCCGTCCCGGGAGGTTCCGCCGGGAGGGCCGCCCGGACGCGTGCCGGTGTCCGTGATCGTGACGGTGACGGCTCCCTTCTCCTCGTAGGAGAGGGATATCTCCGCTGTGGCGTCGGGGCCGGCGTGTTTGAGGGTGTTGGTGAGGGCTTCCTGGACGACCCGGTAGACCGTGAGCTGGCGGCCCGGGGGGAGGGCCGGGCTGCCGTGGGTGGTGATGCCGACGGGGAGGCCGGCGGAGCGCACCCCGTCGAGGAGCCGGTCGAGGTCGGTGAGGCCGGGCTGGGGGGTCAGGTCGGCGCGGGGCTTGTCCTCCTCGCGCAGCACGTCGAGGAGACGGCGGAGTTCGGTGAGGGCCTGGCGGCTGGTGGTCGCGATGGCGTCGAGGGCCTGGGCGGCCCGTTCGGGCGACTTGGCGGCGGCGTACCGGCCGCCGTCGGCGAGGCCGGTGATGACGGAGAGGTTGTGGCCGATGATGTCGTGCATCTCGCGGGCGATGCGGGCGCGTTCGGCGGCGGTGGCGAGCTGGGCCTGCTGATCGCGTTCGGTCTCCAGGCGGCGGGCCCTGTCCTCCAGGGCCGCCGTGTAACCGCGGCGGGTGCGGACCGTGATGCCGATGAGGGCCGCCACCGCGGTGGACATCAGGTGTGATCCGATCTGCTGGTCCCAGCTGCCCTCCCCGTGGCGCAGGGCCGAGACGAGGACCGGGGTCATCACCAGGGCCGTCGCCCACCACAGGCTGCGCAGGGGGCGGCGCAGCGCCAGGTGGTAGACGAGGACCAGCTGGAGCAGGGCCGCCTGGAGGGCGGCGCCGGTCCATGCGTCGACGAGGGTGAACGGGACCATGGCGGCGAGGGCCGCCGCGGGGTGGGTGCGGCGCCACAGGAGCGGGACCGAGAGGCCGAGGCTCAGGGTGAGGAGCAGCCAGCCGGGGAGGACGAGCTGGTGGGCGTTGTGGCGCCAGCCGCCGCCGGCGTAGTCGATCAGGGCCGCGGTCACCCAGAAGCCGGTGAAGTGCAGGTCCCACAGCAGGGGGTGGCGCCGGTCGAAGGCGCGCACCTTGTGGGTGAGGCGCTGGGCGTATTCGGTGAGGGGCTCCGGCGCCCGGTCTCGCGTCACGGGGTCCATCGTGAGGGATCCGGTGCCGGGCGTCATACGTCTCGGCGGCGCAGGACCAGGGCCGCCAGTGCGAGGGTCGTCGCGGTCCACAGGAGCATGGCAGACAGGGCCGCTCCCGGGGAGGTGGCTCCGGGCAGGGGCTGGGCCGTGGTGAGGGCTTCCAGGGCCCTGCCGGGGAAGTGGCGGACGGCGTCGTCGACCAGGGCGTACGGGAGCATGGCCAGGATCTCCGGGAGGATCATGACGAGGCCGATGAAGGCGCCGATGGCGGTGGGGACCGAGCGGAGCAGGGCGCCGAGGGCCAGGGCCAGGACGGCGAGGAGGGTGAGGCCGGCCGCGTTGCCCGCGAGGGCGCGCAGGACGCCCGGGTCGCCGAGGGAGGCGGACTGGTCGGTGCCGGAGAGGAAGAGCTGGGCCAGGGGGAAGGTCAGGAGGTTCGTCGCCAGGGTGAGGGGCAGGGCGACCGCGGCCAGGACGGCGGCCTTGGACCACAGCACGGGCAGGCGGCGCGGGACGGCGGTCATGGTGGCGCGGATCTGGCCGGTGGAGTACTCGCCGGCCGTGGCCAGGATGCCGAGCACCCCGAGGTTGATCTGGGCGAACTGGGTGCCGAGGAGGACGAAGACGACCGTGTCCAGGCCGCCTTCGCCCGTGCCGTCGTAGGCGGCGCCCAGGCCCGCGCCCATGGCGGTGGTGAGGGCGCTGGTGACGACGAGGGTGATCCAGGTGGAGCGCAGGGTCCAGAACTTGTGCCACTCGGAGCGCAGGACGCGGGCCGGGGTCACGCGGTGGGGGAGGGGCGCCGTGGTCATGCCGCTGCTCCTTGCGGGGTCGCCGGGTACTCCACCGCGTCGCGGGTGAGGTCCATGAAGGCCTCCTCCAGGGAGGTGGCACAGGGGGTCAGTTCGTAGAGGGGGATGGCGTGGGCGGCTGCCGTGCGGCCGATGTGTTCGGCGTCGGTGCCGCGGATGTGGAGGGTGCCGGGGGTGTCGGTGGTGATGTCGACGCCGGGGGCGGTGAGGAGGCGTACGAGGGCCGGGGCCTGCGGGGTGACGACCTTGGTGGTGCCCGCGCCGGAGTGGTGGACGAAGTCGGTGACCGTGGTGTCGGCGAGGAGGCGGCCGCGGCCGATGATGACCAGGTGCTCGGCGGTGAGGGCCATTTCGCTCATCAGGTGGGAGGAGACGAGGACCGTGCGGCCTTCCGCCGCGAGGGACTTGAGGAGGGTGCGGATCCACAGGACGCCCTCCGGGTCGAGGCCGTTTACCGGTTCGTCGAGGATCAGCACGGCCGGGTCGCCGAGGAGGGCCGCGGCGATGCCGAGGCGCTGTCCCATGCCGAGGGAGAAGCCCTTGACGCGGCGGTGGGCCACGCCGGTCAGGCCGGTGAGGCCGAGGACGTGCTCGACGCGGGAGCGGGGGATGCCGTGGGTGAGGGCGAGGGCGCGCAGGTGGTGGTAGGCGGTGCGGCCGGGGTGCACCGAGCGGGCCTCCAGCAGCGCGCCGACCTCGGTGAGGGGTGCGGGGTGGGCGGCGTAGGAGCGGCCGCCGACGGTGGCGTGGCCGCGGGTGGGGGCGTCGAGGCCCAGGAGCATGCGCATGGTCGTGGACTTGCCGGCGCCGTTCGGGCCGAGGAAGCCGGTGACCGTCCCCGGGCGGACGGTGAAGGACAGGTCCGTGACGACCGTCCGGTCGCCGTAGCGCTTGGTGAGTTCGTGTGCCGTCAGCATGCTTCGATGCTCGTGGGCGCGGGGGCCGCGGGCGTCGGACCGGCGGGGTAATCGGGGTGAGGGGCGTCGTACCCGGGTACTACCGTGGCCGCATGAGCTATGTGATCCGGTCCGTCTGTGCTGATGAGTGGCCTGCGGCGAAGGAGCTGCGGCTGGCGGCGCTGCGGGACCCGGTGGCGCACCTGGCGTTCCTGGAGACGTACGAGGAGGCCGCTGCCCGGCCGGACTCCTACTGGCGGGAGCGGACGGCCGGGGCCGCCGAGGGGGTGGAGGCGCGGCAGCAGATCATCGCCGCGGGGCCGGACGGGCGGTGGGTGGCGACGCTGACCGTGCTCGTGGAGGAGCCCGGGACGACCGACTGGGCCGGCTTCCCGGTGGAGCGGAAGCAGGGGCATGTGGTCGGGGTGTTCGTGCGGCCCGAGGAGCGGGGGAGCGGGCTGACCGAGGTGCTGTTCGACGCGGCCCTGGAGTGGGCGTGGGGGCGCGGTCTGGAGCGGGTGCGGCTCATCGTGCACGAGGAGAACGGGCGGGCGCAGCGGTTCTACCGGCGGGTGGGGTTCCTGCCGAGCGGGGTGACGGTGCCGTTGGGGGACGCGGGGGAGCGCGAGCTGGAGTTCGTCCTCGAGCGGGAGTGACGGCGCCTAGACGGGCAGTTCGTCGTGCGGCCAGCGGGCGCGGCCCTGTTCGCGGGACCGGAGCAGGGCCAGGGTCGGCATGCCCCGGTCCGCTCCGGTGGCCAGCAGCTCCGGGAGTTGGGGAAGCGGGGCCACGGCCGCGACGTCGTCCAGGACGAGCGTCATTGGTGGGTCGAGGCGACCGGCCGATGACCGTTCGGCCATGTGCCGGCCGCGCTCGACCACGCTCGAGACGAGGGCCGTCAGGAAGGGCATGGCGCCCGGGTGCGTCCTGGGGTCCTCGATGGATTCCCCCACCACGTAAAGCGTGCCCCCTTCGTGGACGAAGGAATCCAAGGCGAGGGCATCAGTTCGGTTGGGAGTGCAGGCTTCGCGGATGTTGACCGTGGACAGGGCAGCGAGGGCACGGGTGGTCAGCTGCTGGGCCATGTCGCGGCGTTCGGGGTGGGCCGTGAGGGCGCCTTCGAGTTCACCGGCGCTGCCGGGGGCGGCCTTGGGGCTGGTGCGCAGGATGCGTACGGCGTCCTGGATCTGGGTGCCCTGGGACCAGCGGTGGACGTGGCGGATGGTGCGGCCGTCGATGGCGGCGGCGTGCAGGTAGCTGCGCAGGAGTGTGGCCGCCGTGTCGGTGAGGGCCTGGTCGAGTTTGGCGGTGGGGCGTACGGGGGTGAGGAGGGCGGTGGCTCTGGCGGCCGCCGTGTCCTTGTCCTCGCAGCCGGCCGTGGGGGACCAGTGGAGGCGGGCCGGGGTGTCGCAGAGGTGGGCGGGGTCGTAGAGGTGGGTGGGGCCCAGTTTGGCTCGGGCGTCCTTGGTGTCCTGCCACAGGAGCGGGTTCGACGTGACGACGAGGGCGGGGCCCTCCGCGTCGCGCACGGCTTGGGCGGCGGTCGTGCGGCGGGTTTCCCTGGGGGCCACGAGGATCTTCTCCCGGGTGCCCGGCCGTTCCTGGCCGAACAGGGGCACCGGGGGTGTGGTGGGGGCGGTCGCTGACGCAGCCGGACCGGTTGCCGTCCGGGGCGGGTGCGAGCGGGGTGTCGGCACCTCGTGTCGCGCCGTCGTGGGGCCGGGGCCCTGTGGCGGTGCGGGGGTCTCGTGCACGGCCGCCGCCGTCGGAGCCGGCTGGTCCTGCGCGGTCAGGATCCTCTCCTGACGCCGTCGCGCCCGGACCGCGCGCCATCGGGCCAGGGTGCCCATGACGAACACCGTCAGGACGACCAGGATCATCAGCTGGCCGATGAACAGGCCCCAGAACAGGCCGTAGCCGGAGAGCTCGCCGGGGGGTGTGTCGGGCCAGGCGCCGGGGACGTCGTGGGGCTGGGCGATGAGGCCGCGCATGGCCAGTGGCGTCCGGGCGAAGGTGACGCCGGACGGCCAGTGACCGTGGGCGAACACGGCGGACAGGCCCGTGGCCGTCCACACCAGCACGGTCATGCCGAGGAGGAACGCGAGTATGCCGACCAGCAGGCCGTCCGGGATGCCTCCCTGGGGGCCGCGCTGGGTGGGGCGGTCGTCCGGTCTCACGCGTGCTCCCCTGTGCCTACGCCACCGTCGATTCGGAGTCGCCCAGGTGGTGCTCCACGAAGGCCGCGGCCCGTTCCTCCGCCTCGAGTTCGGCGGCGTGCAGGGCGTCGTCCGCGAGGTCGGCGGAGGACTGGGTCATCGCGCGGTCGGTGAAGACCAGGGGGCGTTCGGTCTCCGTGACCAGGTGTTTGACGACCTGGACGTTGCCGTTGACGTCCCAGACGGCGATGCCGGGGGTGAGCGTCGGGATGATCTCCACCGCCCACCTGGGCAGCCCCAGCACCCGTCCCGTCGCTCTGGCCTCGTCGGCCTTCTGGGCGTAGATCGTCCTGGTCGACGCCATCTTCAGGATCGCGGCGGCCTCCTTGGCCGCAGCGCCGTCGACGACGTCGGAGAGGTGGTGGACCACCGCCACGAACGACAGGCCCAGGCGTCGGCCGAACTTCAGCAGGCGCTGGAAGAGCTGCGCGACGAAGGGGCTGTTGATGATGTGCCAGGCCTCCTCGACCAGGAAGATGCGCTTCTTCCGGTCGGGGCGGATCCAGGTGTGCTCCAGCCACACGCCGACGATCGCCATGAGGATGGGCATGGCGATGGAGTTGCGGTCGATGTGGGACAGGTCGAAGACGATGAGCGGGGCGTCCAGGTCGATGCCGACCGTGGTGGGGCCGTCGAACATGCCGCGCAGGTCGCCGTCGACCAGGCGGTCCAGGACCAGGGCGACGTCGAGGCCCCAGGCGCGCACGTCGTCTATGGCGACGTTCATCGCCTCGGCCGACTCGGGCTCGGGGTGGCGCAGTTGCTCGACGATGTCGGTCAGGACCGGCTGGCGGTCGGTGATCGTCGCGTTGACGTAGGCGTGGGCGACCTTGAGGGCGAAGCCGGAGCGCTCGTCCAGGCCGTGGCCCATGGCGACCTCGATGATCGTGCGGAGCAGCGCGAGCTGGCCCGTCGTGGTGATCGCGGGGTCGAGCGGGTTGAGGCGGATCCCCATGTCCAGGGCCGCCATCGGGTCCAGGCGGATGGGAGTTATGCCCAGCTCCTGCGCGATGAGGTTCCACTCGCCGACGCCGTCCTCGCCCTGGGCGTCCAGGACGACGACCTGGCGGTCCTTGAAGCGGAGCTGGCGCAGCACGTACGTCTTCTCCAGCGCCGACTTGCCGTTGCCGGACTCCCCGAGGACCAGCCAGTGGGGGGCCGGGAGCTGCTGGCCGTAGAGCTGGAAGGGGTCGTAGATGTAGCCCTTGCCGGAGTAAACCTCGCGGCCGATGATGACGCCCGAGTCGCCGAGGCCGGGGGCGGCGGTCGGGAGGTAGACGGCCTGGGCCTGGCCCGTGGACGTGCGCACCGGGAGCCGGGTCGTCTCGACCTTCCCGAAGAGGAAGGACGTGAAGGCCTCGGTGAGGACGGACAGCGGATCCCGCATCAGGTCCTACCTCCGGATGCCGGTGGCGAAGGGAAGGGTGTTCACGAAGGCGCGGTGGTGCTCGCGGTCGCACCATTCGAGCTTGAGGTACGACTTTCCGGCCGAGGCCCTTATCGTGCGCTTGTCGCGGGCGAGGGCTTCGGGGGAGCGGGAGCTGACGGTGATGTAGCCGACGAGGTTGACGCCGGCGGCGCCGCTGGCGAGGTCCTCGCCGCGCTGGTCGAGCCGGGAGTGGGCGGCCACGTCACGGGGGTCGACCGTGCGGTTCATCTTGGCGGCGCGGGACGCCTCGGCCTCGTCGTTGGTCTTCTCGGTGAGCATGCGCTCGATGGCGACCTCGGTGGGTTCGAGGTCCATGGTGACGGCGACCGTGCGGATGACGTCCGGGGTGTGGACGAGCAGCGGGGCGAGGAAGTTGACGCCGACGGGGGTCATCGGCCACTCCTTCACCCAGGCGGTGGCGTGGCACCAGGGGGCCCGGGTGGAGGACTCGCGGGTCTTGGCCTGGAGGTAGGTGGGCTCCATGGCGTCCAGCTCGGCCGGCCAGGCGTTGCGCTTGGTCATCGCCTGGATGTGGTCGATGGGGTGGTCCGGGTCGTACATGGAGTGGATCAGCGAGGACAGCCGGCTCTGGCCGAGGGGCTGGCGTACGCGGATGTCGGCCTCCTGGAGGCGCGAGCAGATGTCGGTGAGCTCGCGGGCCATGACGACGGCGAGTCCGGCGTCGCGGTCGACCTTGCCGCCGTGGGCGCGGGCGGCGCGGGCCATGGCGTTGGCCTCGGCGGCGAGGTCGCGGGTGTAGTGCATGCACGCGACGAGGTAGGCGCGGTGCTGCTCGCTGCTGGTGGACACCATCGACTGGAGCTGGTCGTAGGACTCCTGGAGCCACGGCAGGGCCTTGTCGTCGCCGCGGACGGCGACGTCCTTGGCGTGGGCGTCCGGGTCCGCCGGGAGGGTGCGGGCCAGCATCTGGAGCCGGGTGACGAAGCCGTCGCCGTTGGCCACGTGCTTGAGCAGCGTGCCGAAGCGGTCGACCAGGGCCTCCTGGTCCTCGCTGTCGCGCAGGCCGACGCCCGGGCCCTCGATCTCGATGGCGGCGGTGACGGTCTTGCGGTCGGCGTGCAGGAGCACGGCGATCTCGTCGGGTCCGAAGGGGGCGGCCAGCCAGGTGATGCGGCCGATGCCGGGGGGCGGGCCGATCTCCACCTCGCGGCCGTCCAGCCGGGTGCCGGCCTCGATGACGGCGGAGCGGTAGGCGGTGCCCCGCTTCAGGGTGCGCTTGTAGCTGCGGTTGATCTCGAACCACTTGTAGAAGGTGCGGTGCTTGTAGGGCACGTACACCGCGGCCAGCGCCAGCATCGGGAACCCGGCGAGCAGCACGATGCGCAGGGACAGCACCGGGACGAGGAGCCCGCACATCATGCCGAGGAACGCGCCCACGACGATCAGGGCGATCTCACCGGTCTCGCGGTTGCGGCCGATGATCGCGTTCGGCCGGGCGCGGCCGATCAGATATGTCCGGCGGGGCGTGACCGGATGGGACACGTGGGACTCGGTCGTCAACGCCCTTCACCTCCCGTGCGATTGGTACTGCTGTTGCGGGTGTTGCTGGCGTGGGGAGTGTTGACGGGACTGCTCGAACGGGGGGCGGGTGCGGCGGAGGGGACAGATCCGCCGCCGCCGTTCGAGGGACGCCCGCTGTGCGCGGCGACTCCGCCGGATGCGGGGTTGCTGGGGCGGGGGGCGGAGGACTGGCTGCCTCCGCCGTTGTGGTCGGCGCGGGTGCTGTGGGTCTTGATGCCCTGCGCGACCAGGGAGGCCGGGGAGCTGATGACCGCGGCGGCCTTGCTCTCGGCGCCCTGCATGAGGCGGTTGTTGCGGGAGCCGGCGATCTCGTCGCCGAAGCCGGGGACGAAGCGGTAGATCATCGCGCTGGCGAAGATGGCGAGCAGGATGATGGCGAGGCCGGAGACGACCGCGGAGAAGGCGTTGGGGCCGTCGTCGGCGGAGAGCGCGCCGGCCAGGCCGAGGACGATGACGATGACCGGCTTGATGAGGATGACCGCGATCATGATGCCGGCCCAGCGGCGGACGTGGCCCCACAGGTTCTTGTCGACGAGACCGGCGTAGACGACGGTGCCGAGGAGGGCGCCGACGTAGAGGAGCGCGGCCCTGATGACGAGCTCCAGCCAGAGGACGCCGGCGGCGAGGATGCTGACCAGGGAGACCACGATCAGCATGATCGGGCCGCCGCCGATGTCCTCGCCCTTCTTGAGGGCCTCGGAGAAGGTGCCGAAGAAGGCGTCGGTCTGGTCGCCGGTGGCTTTGGCGAGGACCTCGGTGACGCCGTCGGTCGCCGATACGACGGTGTAGAGGATCAGCGGGGTGAAGGCGGAGGCGAGGACGGTCAGCCAGAGGAAGCCGATGGCCTCCGACAGGGCGGTGGTCAGGGGTACGCCGCGCACGGCTCGCTTGGCGACGGCGAGCAGCCAGAGCAGGAGCGTGAGGATCGTCGACGCGGCGAAGACGACGGCGTACTGCTGGAGGAACTTGGGGTTGGTGAAGTCGACGTTGGCGGTCTCCTTCACGGCGTCGCTGAGCTTGTCGACGGTCCAGGAGGCGGCGTCGGCGCAGCCCTTGGCCAGGGAGGAGAGGGGGTCGAGGGTGGAGGTGGGGTCGAGCCGCGAGGTGCCGCCGCCTCCGCCACTGCCGGTGTCGCCCTCACAGATCTCCCGGGCCTCGCCCCTGAGGAGGTCGCAGGCGCTGTTGCTGGGTGTGGGGGACGGAGTGGGGGCGGCGAAGGCGCGAGTGGCCAGCAGGACGGTGGCCGTCTGCACCGCCGCGACCGCGGCGCCGAGTGTGAGTACGCGATGCCTACCGGGCATAGGTGAACCCTCCGTACTCCTCGACGGCCTTGCTCATGTCCTCCGCGGTGGAGGCTCTCTGGTCGCGCCCGACCGGGACCGGGCCGTCCTTCTGGGTGGAGTCGGTGACCTTCCAGTCACCGTCGACCCACTTCAGCTGGTAGGTCGTGGTGTACCAACTCTCGGTCACGGGGTTTTTGGAGCCCTCGCCCGAGAGGCCGAAGAGGGACGTGTACCAGAGGGCGACCGAGGCCGTGGTGTCGTTGTAGGAGGTGACCTTGGTGCCGACCGGGACGACGCGTGAGACGAACGTCTGGCCGCTCGGCGCGGTGCCGTCCTTGTTGAGGCCGATCTTCTCGAGGAAGCTCTCCTGCGAGTACACCTGGTCGAACGCGGGCAGTTGGGTGGCGGCGACATCGGGGGCGTACACGGTGTTGACGATCGCGTGTCGCTTGTCGAGGTCGTACATGTCGGCCGACCCGAGGGCTACTCCGTAATTGGTGGCCGCGGACTGGGCGCCCTGCTCCGAATGGGCGTAGCCCGTGGCGATGTCGCCGGTCTTCGACTTCACCGGCTGCTTCCCCGTGGGCGCTGTCGCCGAGCTCTCGGCCTTGTCCCCGCCCGAGCCGCCGGTCTCGGTGTCACCACCCCCCCGGTTCGCGAAGGCGATCGCTGCGATCAGGAGGACCACCACGCCCACCACCGTGACCAGGCTGCGGGACGAGCCGCGGCGGCGGGGCTCGCCGAAGGCGTCGCCGGACTCGGGCAGGCGGGTGCGGGTCTGGCCCGTGCCCGCGTAGCCACCGGAGGACTCGTGGTCGTCACCCAGACTCATGCCGCGTACGCCCCCTCGACGTCGTGCGGAAACACTTCGTACCGGTCGTACTTCTCATACTCCTCGTACGACGGTAGCCGTGCTGGTTCCCGCGCGGGCGCGGTGTGGTGACTCGACATCAGGGAAACGCAACCTCAGCCGGTGGGCACGACGGGCGGGTGGGATGGAGCGGGAGAAGGAGCCGGGCGTGACCGGCCGGGCGGACGGTGCCCCGGCTACACGGCCATGCCGTACACGATGGTGAACAGCGTGCCGAGCGAGCCGATGATGAAGACGCCTGTCAGGCCCGCGATGATGAGGCCCTTGCCCTGCTCCGCGCTGAAGGTGTCGCGCAGTGCGGTGGCTCCGATGCGCTGCTTGGCGGCGCCCCAGATGGCGATGCCGAGGCACAGCAGGATGGCCACCGCCATCACGACCTCGATCATCACCTTCGCCTCGTTGCCCAGGCTGCCGAAGGGGCCCCAGTCCGGAGCGATCCCGCCGATGATGGTGTTGATGTCACCCTTGTCGGCCGCAAAGAGCATGTAAGTCACCGCCCCTGTTGGGTAGTTCGCATCCTCTGCGGTCATGCAGAGGTCAGGCCTCATTCTCGCCGACAATGACGCTGTCGTATGTCGACTTGGCGTCATTGATGGGCGGGTTCCGTACGAATACCTTGCCACCGATCCGCGCCGGGCCCTAGGGGAGGCGACGGGTGGTGTGCGAAGGATCGTATGGTCACTCTGTGTATCACGGCAGGTCACGCCGGGCAATGAGGCCTGAGCGGAACCTGGTGTGTGGTTCCGTCGTTGTGCCCTCTTGCGGCCTTTCTCACCTTTACCGGCTGTTTTCTGACGGCCGGTCGGGTGAGTGGTCGCCCCGGTGTTCCCCGGGTGAAGGCTACCTGGCAAGGCGAACGGGCCGCGGCTGGGTTGCCGCGGCCCGTTCGCCCTCGGCCGGTTCCGGGGCCCCACGGCCCCGGATGGCGGCGCTCGGTGACGTTCTGTCACGAGCGGGAGGTGTCAGCCGGTGAAGGCGACCAGCCCCTTCGGGGTGCCCAGACCGGTCGGGCCGTCGTAGCCCGTCCGGGCGGTGCAGAAGTAGGCGGTGGCGCAGCTTCCGTTGCTGCCGCTGGTGACGTCGTTCAGGGCGGTGGTGTTCGCGTAGGGGAACTTCGCCGGGTAGGAGCCGCTGGACGGGGTGCCCGCGAGGGCGTAGACGGCCGCGATGATCGGGGCGGAGGCGCTGGTGCCGCCGTAGGTGGCCCAGCCCTGGCCGTCGGCGCCGTAGGTGTCGTAGACGGAGACGCCGGTGGCCGGGTCGGCGACGGCCGAGACGTCGGCGATCATGCGCCGGGCGCAGCCGGTGTCGGTCTGCCAGGCGGGCTTGGTGTCGTAGGCGGAGCAGCCGGAGCCGGTGCCTTCGGTGCTGCTGGTCCGCCAGACGCTCTCGGTCCAGCCGCGGGTGGTGGAGGAGGAGGGGGTGAGGGCGGTGCCGCCGACGGACGTCACGTACCTGGAGGCCGCCGGGTACTCGGCGCCGTAGCCCGCGTCGCCCGCGCTGACGGTGATGGCGACGCCCGGGTGGTCGAAGTAGGCGGAGTCGTACGAGGCGTCGGAGGAGGACTCGCCGCCGCCGTAGCTGTTGGAGACGTACTTCGCGCCCAGGGCGACGGCCTCGTTGACGGCGGTGCCGAGGTTGGCCATGGACGCGGACTTGGCCTCGACCAGGGTGATGCGGCAGTTCGGGCAGACGGCGCTCGCCATGTCGAGGTCGAGGGAGATCTCGCCGGCCCAGCCGCTGTCGGGTGCGGGCAGGGCGGTGGTGGAGCCGGTCTGGCTCACCTTCTTGAAGCATCCGTTCGCGGTGGTGCAGGCGGGCAGGCCGTAGTGCGAGCGGTAGGCGGCGAGGTCGGACTCGGCATTGGGGTCGTCGTAGGCGTCGACGATGGCGATGGTCCGGCCGGAGCCGTTGCCGGTGGCGGCGGAGGTCAGGCCGTAGGCGCTGCGCAGGTCGGAGGGGCCGTAGCCGGACGGGGAGGTGGCCTCGGCGGCCTTGGCCGCTATGCCGTGCTGTCGCTGGAAGGCGGTGCGGCCGCCCGTGACGCGCAGGGCGTTGCAGGCCATCTCGTCGGTGTGGCGGGGCAGGGCGCAGGAGCGGGTCCAGGTCACCTGGGAGGAGGTGCTCGTGTCCGCGGCCTGGGCGTGGGCGGCGGTGGTGAGGCCGGTGAGCAGGAGTGCGGCGGCGGCGGTGGCGGCGGACGCCGTGCGGCGCCATCTGCGGCGGGGGGCGGGGGAGTCGGTGGGTGTGCGCAAGGTACAGCCTCCTGGCAGTGGTGGGGCAGAGGCCTGCGGGTGGGGGACCGCCGGTGTGATTCCCGGCGGGGGCGGCGACCCGCGACGACCCTCGCTTGTTGAGTACGTGACAACAAGACGGTGATCGGAATCCTGACTTCCGCCTTACCGAAGGGGGGCTGGCGCTTACCGATCGCTGACGGCTCGATGGCGGGGCGATGGGCGCGGCTTGACCCGGCCGCTCCCGTGCGGCCGGTGACCCGCTGACGGTCCGGCGGCTGTGGCGGGTGCCGGAGGAGCCGACGAGCCCACGCCTGTGGCCGGCCCGGGCCGGACGGGCCGGCGTCTGACGTTCCTCTCACCTTCGTCGGGCACAGTCGCTCCGGTGAAGCGCGTCCTGTCCATCGCCGTGGTCCTCGTCGCCCTCATCACCGCGTCCGCCGCGACCGCCGACGACGGGGCCGGGCCCTTCGGCGTGACCGTCACCGCGCGCACCCCCCGGGTCGGGGTGCTCGTCCCCGCCGACCGGGCGGCCCGCCTGCCCGGCGGGCACTTCTGCACGGCGTCCGTGGTCGGCTCGCCGCGCCGGGACCTGATCGTCACCGCGGCGCACTGCCTGGGCGGCGACGGCGGCCTGCTCTTCGTGCCGGGGTACCGCAACGGCCGCGCGCCGTACGGGGAGTGGCCGGTGCGGCGGCGCTACCTGCCCCGCGGGTGGGTCGAGGGACGGCACGAGGACAGCGACGTCGGCTTCGCCCGGCTCGCGCCGCGGGGCGGGGTGGAGGTCCAGGACGTCGTCGGCGGGAACCGGTTCACGACCGGTACGGCCACGGGGGCCACCGCGGTGACCGTCACCGGGTATCCCGACGCGCGCGAGACGCCCGTCAGCTGCACCGCCAAGCCCGCCGCGCACAGCCGCACCCAGCAGCGCATCGCCTGCCCCGGCTTCAGCGGGGGCACGAGCGGCAGCCCCTGGGTGAACGGGGACGGGCAGGTCGTCGGCGTCCTCGGCGGGCACGACCAGGGCGGGACGACCGCCGGGGTCTCCTACAGCGTGGTCCTCGGCGCGGAGGCACGGCGGCTGTACCGGGAAGCGGCCGGAGACACGTGACGCGCCGCGCCCCCGTGCGCCGGGCTGGTCCGCCGTGCCCGCACCGTGCCGCCCGTGCCGTGCCCCGTCCCACCGTCCGCCCCCGACTCTCCTGCCCGTGATCATTCCCGGGTGTGGCGGCCGCCTCTACACTGAGCGACGGACTCCTGGGCGACGAGGGGCGGTTGACGGTGCGTAAGGCGTGGATCGTGGCGGGTGTTGCGATCAGCTCCGCCCTGGCCTTCGTGATGCTGCTCGTCGTCGGTGTCTACCTCGTCGCCGGGAACCTGGTCAACGGCGAGGCCGGCGGGGCGAAATCACTGGCCAAGGGATCCGTGCCCGCCGCGTACGCGGCCACCGTGCAGAAGTGGGGCAATCTCTGCCCCGCCATCAGTCCGGCCCTGCTCGCCGCCCAGCTCTACCAGGAGAGCGGCTTCAACCCGAGGGCCCAGAGCCACGCCGCCGCGCAGGGGATAGCGCAGTTCATCCCCGGCACCTGGGCCAGCCACGGCATCGACGGCGACGGCGACGGCGACCGTGATGTGTGGGACCCGAAGGACGCGATCCCCTCGGCCGCCTCCTACGACTGCGAACTCGCGTCGTACGTGAAGAAGGTTGGCGGGAATCCGACCGAGAACATGCTGGCCGCCTACAACGCGGGCGCGTACGCGGTGATCAAGTACGGGGGCGTGCCGCCGTACAGCGAGACCCGGAACTACGTGAAGCGGATCACCACGCTCGCGGAGAGCTTCGCCGCGCCGGTCGGGCGGGTCGACCCCTCCGAGCAGGCCGCCGCCGCCATCGAGTACGCGCAGAAGAAGCTCGGCACGCCCTACCTCTGGGGCGGTACCGGCACCGCTGAGCAGGGCGGACGCTTCGACTGCTCGGGACTGACCCAGGCCGCCTACGCCACCGTGGGCATCAGGCTCCCGCGGGTGGCGAACGACCAGTACAACGCCGGTCCGCACCCCTCGCGGGACGAGCTGCTCCCCGGCGACCTCGTGTTCTTCTCGGACGACCTCACCAATTCGCGCGCCATCCGGCATGTCGGCATTTATGTCGGAGGTGGGTACATGATCGACGCGCCCCGGACCGGTGCCGTCATCCGATTCGACCCGATCGACACCCCTGACTACTTCGGAGCCACCCGCGTCACCGAAGATGGCGCGAAAGCACTGCCCACGACGGTGTGAACCGTGCGTGAACCCACCCCCTGAGCTGCGACAACGTATCTCTCTTCGATAACGTCTGCGTGATCATTCGGTGGAGTGTGGAACGTATCAACGGGGACCGTGCGTTCCTGGAGACGTAGCCGAGCGGACGTTCATCGGCACGCGTCCCGCACGCGTGCGGCGGAAGCGGATCTGCAACCACGGGGGTGGCGGGAGCGGCGCACGCAAAGGTGCGCCGGGAGAGACGACGAAGGGGCCGCAGCACCATGGCTGGACTCGCCGATTCCGGGTCGAACCCCGACGTCGACCTGCTGTACGACATCAATGGCCTGGCCAAGGACGCGCCGGCGTGGTTCGACCGCGTCATGGAGTTCGTCGGTGAGTACGGGCTGCTGTTCGCCATCGTCGCGCTGGTGGTGGCCTGCTGGTGGACCGTCAGGCGACGCGGGGACGAGGACGCGGTGTCCACCGTCGCGGCCCTGATCTGGGCGCCGCTGGCGGCGGGGATCGCCGTCCTGGTGAACGTGCCGATACGGGGATTCGTGGAGCGGCCCCGGCCGTTCCTCGATCACCAGGGCATCGAGGTGCTCGTCCAGGGCAAGACCGACTACTCGTTCGTCAGCGACCACGCGACGATCGTGATGGCGCTGGCCGTCGGACTGTTCGTCGCCCACCGCAGGTTCGGCCTGGTCGCTCTCGTGCTCGCGCTGTTCGGCGGGTTCATCCGCGTCTACATGGGCGTGCACTACCCGACGGACGTGGTCGGCGGCTTCGCGCTGGGCACGGCGGTGGCGCTGCTGCTGTCGCCGCTCGCCATGGCGCTGCTGACGCCCCTGGTGCGGGCCGTCGAGCGGTCGCCCCGGGCGGGATGGCTGGTGCGCGCCCGCGGGCGGGCCGAAGGGGAGGACACGGCGCTCCCCGAGGCCCGCAGCGAGCGGGCCTCGGAGCGGGACCTCGCCGCGTAGCGCCGAGGCGGCCCCTTACAGCGCCTGGGGATAGGTGAAGAAGCGGTCGGGGTCGTACCGCTTCTTCAGCTGGGTCAGGCGGGTCGCGGCGTCTCCGTAGTACGCCGTGCGCCAGTCGGTCAGGGTCGGGTCCGTGTAGTTCTGGTAGGCCGCGCCCGAGGCGTAGGGGCGCATCGCCCTGTGGGCGGAGGCCAGCCAGTCGCGGGCCGTCGCCCCGCTCGTGCCGGCCCGCCAGGCGGCGATGTACTGGGCCAGCATCCGCGAACGCCGGTGCACGAAGGCCGTCGACGTCGGGGAGACGCGGTTGACCGCTCCGCCGAGGGCCGTCAGCGCGATGCTGGCCGTGCCGCCGCGCACCGAGGCGATCCGGGACAGCAGCGTGCGGATGCCGTCCGGGGAGAGCGAGCGGTCGAAGAAGTCCGAGGCGGCCGCGTAGGTCTCGCGGCCCAGCGCGCCCTTCGGGGAGCGGCCCGGCGTCGAGCCGGGCAGATGGCACTGCGCGTCCGTCGGGAACGAGGAGCAGCCCGCGTACACCTCCATCGACTCCTCGTACGAGCGGCGCTTGAGGGAGACGCTGCGGGCCGGGGCGCCGACGCGGTCGGCCAGGCGGTCCACGGCGTTCTTCAGCTCGCCGTGGGTGCCGAGGGAGAACGCCGAGACCGAGACGGTCGGGGTGCCGCCCGCGGCGTTCGCCACGTGCAGGGAGGACCAGATCTCGTCGGGCTGCGACGGGCCCCATTCCTGCCAGGCCTTCACCACCGCGGCCGCCTTCGACCACGGCCAGGACAGGTACGCCGAGACGCCCTGCGGGGCCGGGTGGGTCTTGAAGTGCAGCTCCGTCACCACGCCGAAGTTGCCGTTGCCGGCGCCGCGCAGGGCCCAGAACAGGTCCTTGTTCTCACGGGAGTCGGCGGTGAGCTGCTTGCCGTCGGCGGTGATCAGGGTGGCCCGGGTGAGGCTGTCGCAGGTCAGGCCGTAGGCGCGGGAGACCACGCCGTGGCCGCCGCCGAGGGTGAGGCCGGAGACGCCGACGGTGGGGCAGGAGCCGGCGGGGATGGTGACGCCCTTCGCGGCCAGCGCCCGGTAGACGTCGATGAGTTTGGCGCCGGCGCCGACCACGGCGGTGTCGCCGGAGGCGCGGACACGGCTGAGTTTGGAGACGTCGACGATCAGGCGGCCGTTGCCGGAGGACCAGCCTCCGTAGGAGTGGCCGCCGTTGCGGATCGCCACCCGCAGGGCGTGGGCACGGGCGTAGGCCAGCGTCGTGCGGATGTCGTCCGGGTGGGACACGTACGCGACCGCGGCGGGCTTCAGGCTGTCGAAGCGGGTGTTGTAGAGCTGCTTGGCCGCGGGCCAGTCGGCGTCGCCCGGGCGGATCAGCGGGCCGTCGAGGTCGCGCGCCAGGGCCGACCAGTCGAGGGCGGTGGATCTCGAGGTGGTGGAGGTGCGCGCGACGTCGGACGCCGTGGCTTCGGAGCGGGCGCCCGGCTGGGTGCAGGCGGAGGTGAAGGGGGTCGCGGCCGCGGCGATGGCTGCCGTGCCGGCTGTGAGGATGGTGCGCCGTTCCATGGGGCCTCCCGGTGGTTCCGTCGTGGGAGACGGGGTGACGGTGGTGCGGGTTCCACGGCTCCGACGTGACCCGGAGCGGGCGTCTGCCGCGGGCGTCAGCCGGGGGTGTGTTTCTCCGCGTCGGTGCGCGCCTGGCTTCGCGCTCTTCGCGCCGGGCCGCGCCAGCCGCAGGTGCAGTGAGCCATGCAGAAGGGTCCCTTCTCCATGGTCGTCGTGCGGTGTTCCGGGAGGTTGGGGGGAGGTTCCAGCCCGTCCTGCTGCGCCACGACGACAACGGTACCCAGCCCGGGTAAAGGGTTCGTATGCCGACCCCGGCGGCTCGCGTGACGGGGGCACATACCCGTCGTTAACCGGAACAACGAGGGGGCCCGTGACGGACGTACCGGCTGGGGGTAGGCAGGCGATGACTGGGCGGCAGCGGCATGGGCGGCGCGGGCGGACGGGTGCGGCTCTGGCCGTGGCCGGGCTCCTGGCCGGGGCGGGGCTGGGCACCGGAGGATGTGCCGGGGGTGACGCGGTCGCCGGGGACTCGCGCGGCGGGGACGCGGTCGTCGCGCTGCGCCGGGCCGCCGACCGGCTTGTCGAGGCGGGCAGTTCGAAGGCCCGTACGTCGATGGAGATGGCCGCCGGCGGGACGCGGGTCACCATCCGGGGCGCCGGGGTGTACGACTACCGCAAGCGGATGGGGCGGCTGAAAGTGCTGCTTCCGCAGGACCCCGCGGGGGTCGCCGAGCGCCGGCCGATCACCGAACTGCTCGCACCGGGCGCGCTGTTCATGAAGAACCGGGGCGCCGGAGTGCCCTCGGACAAGTGGGTGCGGGTGGACACGCGCACCCTGTCCGACGGCAACCTCGTCACCGGCGGGGCCACCGATCCGTTCACGGCGTCCGAGGTGCTGCTCGGGACGCGGACCGCGACGTACGTCGGCAGGACGGAGGTCGCCGGGACCGGGGTGCGGCACTACCGGGGGACGGCCGACCTCGGTGACGCGGCCCGGCGTGCCTCGCAGGGGAACGCGGGGCCCCTGAAGGCGGCGGCCAAGGGGTTCGCCACCGCCGAGGTGCCCTTCGACGCCTACCTCGACGACGAGGGGCGCATCCGCAAGGTCAGGCACCGGTTCAGTTTCCTCAACGGGCAGCAGAAGAGCCCGGTGGCCGTCGCCTCGACGACGCTGCTCTACGATTTCGGGGCCTCGGCGCGCGTACGGTTGCCCCGGACCGACGACATCTACGCGGGCAAGATCGCCGAGGACTGACCGGCCTGAACTAGCCCGTCCGTGCCATGCGCGGTGTGTAGGCCGCTCCCTACTCTAGGAAGTCGGTAACGGCAGAGACGAGGTGATGCACGTGGCTCCGGTCGGCGGTACGGCAGTTCAGGACCACGTGGCCCTCGCCGAGATCGAGCTGTGCGGCGAGCTGATCATCGCCGCCTCGGCCGCCCAGGAGCGGCTCAGCCTGGAGAGCATCGACGCGGTGCTGAGAGTCGCCGAGGAGCGGGACGCCGTACGGGAGTGACCCGGCTCACGTCCGCAGCATGCGGGCGATCGCCTGGGTGGCCTCCTTCACCTTCGCGTCGATCTCGTCGCCGCCCTTGAGGGCCGCGTCCGCGACGCAGTGCCGCAGGTGCTCCTCGAGCAGTTGCAGGGCGAAGGACTGCAGGGCCTTGGTGGAGGCGGAGACCTGGGTGAGTATGTCGATGCAGTAGACGTCCTCGTCGACCATGCGCTGCAGGCCGCGGATCTGGCCCTCGATGCGGCGCAGGCGCTTGAGGTGTTCGTCCTTCTGCTTGTGGTACCCGTGCACCCCGTGGTCGTGGTCGGTGATCCCGCCCGCCTCCACGGGGTCGGCGGTGCCGGTGGTGACATGGGCGACATGTGTGGTGTCGGTCACGTCCGTCATCGCTTCCTCCTGGTGGGCAGTGGGTCGATATATACCCCTGGTGGGTATATGGTACCGAACTTTGCCGGGTATACGGCCTGGAAACCGCCCCCGTGCTCATCACTGTGCCTGATGGGCGACACTGGTGGGCGGCCCGATAGCCGTGGCCGGATGATGCGCCTAGCATCAGCCTGACCGAAACCGAAGCACCCCGAGGACCCCACGTGCGCTTTCGTCTGACCCCCAGGGAGACGAGCTTCTACGACATGTTCGCCGCCTCCGCGGACAACATCGTCACGGGCTCGAAGCTCCTGATGGAACTGCTCGGGGCGGACACATCCGCCCGGGCCGAGATCGCAGAGCGTATGCGGGCAGCGGAACACGCAGGTGACGACGCCACGCACGCGATCTTCCACCAGCTGAACTCCTCCTTCATCACGCCGTTCGACCGCGAGGACATCTACACCCTCGCCTCGTCCCTCGACGACATCATGGACTTCATGGAGGAGGCCGTCGACCTGGTCGTCCTCTACAACGTCGAGGAACTGCCCAAGGGCGTCGAGCAGCAGATCGAGGTCCTGGCACGCGCCGCCGAACTGACGGCCGAGGCGATGCCGCACCTGCGCACCATGGAGAACCTCACCGAGTACTGGATCGAGGTCAACCGCCTGGAGAACCAGGCGGACCAGATCCACCGCAAGCTGCTGGCGCACCTGTTCAACGGCAAGTACGACGCCATGGACGTGCTCAAGCTCAAGCAGATCGTGGATGTGCTGGAGGAAGCGGCGGACGCCTTCGAGCACGTGGCGAACACGGTGGAGACCATCGCCGTCAAGGAGTCCTGAGCCCTTCATGGACACCCTTGCTCTGGTCGTGACCATCGCGGTCGCGCTCTTCTTCACGTACACCAACGGCTTTCACGACTCGGCGAACGCGATCGCCACGTCCGTCTCGACCCGTGCGCTGACGCCGCGGGCGGCGCTGGCGATGGCCGCGGTGATGAACCTCGCCGGTGCGTTCATGGGCTCGGGCGTCGCCAAGACCGTCAGTGAGGGCCTGATCCAGACACCGACCGGGTCGAAGGGGATGGGTATCCTCTTCGCCGCGCTGGTGGGCGCCATCGTCTGGAACCTCATCACCTGGTACTTCGGGCTGCCGTCCTCCTCCTCGCACGCGCTGTTCGGCGGCATGGTCGGCGCGGCCCTGGCCGGCGGGACGACCGTCTACTGGAGCGGGGTGCTGGAGAAGGTCGTCATCCCCATGTTCATCTCCCCGGTGGTCGGTCTGCTGGCCGGATACCTGGTGATGACCGCGATCATGTGGATCTTCCGGAAGGCCAACCCGCACAAGGCCAAGAGGGGCTTCCGCATAGCGCAGACCGTCTCGGCGGCCGGCATGGCGCTGGGACACGGTCTGCAGGACGCGCAGAAGACCATGGGCATCGTGGTGATGGCGCTCGTCATCGCCGATGTCGAGGACTACGGCGACCCGATCCCGGTGTGGGTCAAGATCGCCTGCGCGGTGATGCTGTCGCTGGGCACGTACGCCGGTGGCTGGCGGATCATGCGGACGCTGGGGCGGAAGATCATCGAGCTGGACCCGCCGCAGGGCTTCGCGGCGGAGGCGACGGGCGCGTCGATCATGTTCACCTCGGCGTTCCTGTTCAAGGCGCCGATCTCCACGACCCATGTGATCACCTCCGCGATCATGGGCGTCGGGGCGACGAAGCGGGTGAACGCCGTGCGGTGGGGCGTCGCCAAGAACATCATCCTGGGGTGGTTCATCACGATGCCGGCCGCGGCGATCGTGGCCGCCGCGTCGTTCGGGATCGTGAACCTGGCGTTCCTGTAGGCCGGATCCCGGCGCAGCGAAGCAGTACGTGAAAAGGCCCGCCCCTGGGAGAGGGGCGGGCCCTTTTCGGCCTCGCGGTGGCACCGCCATGCAGCACCGCGAGGAGACTTCGCGGGGCGGATCAGCCGAAGCGGCCGGAGATGTAGTCCTCCGTGGCCTGGACCGACGGGTTGGAGAAGATGCGCTCCGTGTCGTCGATCTCGATGAGCCGGCCGGGCTGGCCGACCGCCGCGAGGTTGAAGAACGCCGTGCGGTCGGAGACGCGGGCCGCCTGCTGCATGTTGTGCGTCACGATGACGATCGTGAACCGTTCCTTCAGCTCGCCGATCAGGTCCTCGATCGCCAGCGTGGAGATGGGGTCCAGGGCCGAGCAGGGCTCGTCCATGAGCAGCACGTTCGGCTCGACCGCGATCGCCCGGGCGATGCACAGACGCTGCTGCTGACCGCCGGACAGGCCCGAGCCGGGCTTGTTCAGGCGGTCCTTGACCTCGTTCCAGAGGTTCGCGCCCTTGAGGGAGCGCTCGACGATGTCGGAGAGCTCGCTCTTCTTGTAGTTGCCGTTCAGCCGCAGGCCCGCCGCCACGTTGTCGAAGATCGACATCGTCGGGAACGGGTTCGGCCGCTGGAAGACCATGCCGACCTCGCGGCGCACCGACACCGGGTCGATGCCCGTGCCGTAGAGGTCCTCGTCGTCCAGCAGCACCTTGCCCTCGACCCGGCCGCCCGAGGTCACCTCGTGCATGCGGTTGAGGGTGCGCAGGAACGTCGACTTGCCGCAGCCGGAGGGGCCGATGAACGCCGTCACCGAGCGCGGCTCGACGGTCATCGAGATGTCTTCGATCGCCTTGTGGGAGCCGTAGTAGGCGGTCAGTCCGCTGACGTCGATTCGCTTGGCCATTACTTCACTTCCAGACTCGGTCGGTCGCTGTATGGCCGCGTCAGCGACCGGTGCTCGGGGACTTCCAGCGGGCGATCCCGCGGGCCACCAGGTTCAGGAGCATCACGAAGGCGATCAGGGTGAGCGAGGCCGCCCAGGCGCGGTCGTACGCCGCGCCGGAGCCCGCGCTGTTCGCGTACTGCTGGTAGATGTACAGCGGCAGCGAGGCCTGCGCCCCCTCGAAGGGGTTGGCGTTGATGAACGCGTTGCCCCACACCAGCAGCAGGACCGGGGCGGTCTCACCGGTGATTCGGGCGATCGCGAGCATGATGCCGGTGGTGATGCCGCCGATGGAGGTCGGCAGGACCACCTTCAGGATGGTGCGCCACTTCGGGACGCCGAGCGCCAGGGAGGCCTCGCGCAGCTCGTTCGGGACGAGCTTGAGCATCTCCTCCGTGGAGCGCACGACGACCGGCATCATCAGGATGGCCAGGGCCAGCGAACCGGCGAAGCCGAAGGGCTGCATGTCGAACATCAGCATGAGGCTGAGGATGAACAGGCCCGCGACGATCGACGGGATGCCGGTCATGACGTCGACGAAGAACGTGATGGCCTTGGAGAGGTTGCCCCGGCCGTACTCGACGAGGTAGATCGCGGTGAGCACGCCGATCGGCGCGGCGATCACCGTGGCGAGTCCGACCTGCTCCAGGGTGCCGAGAATGGCGTGGTAGATGCCGCCGCCGGGCTCGGTGTCGGCGACGACGCCCATGGAGTGCGTCAGGAAGTACAGGTCGAGGACCTTCACGCCGCGCACGACGGTCGACCAGACCAGCGAGGCCAGCGGGACGACGGCGAGCAGGAAGGCGACCCAGACCAGGGAGGTCGCGATGCGGTCCTTCGCCTGCCGCTTGCCCTCGACGCCCGCGGCGATGGCGTACGTGCCGACGACGTAGAGGATCGCGGCGATCAGGCCCCACTGGACGCGGCTGTGCAGGCCGCCGGCCAGGCCGATGACGACCGCGAGGGCGATCGAGCCGCCGGCGATGGCGTAGGGGGACCACTTGGGCAGGCGGGCGCCGCGCAGGCCGCTGGGGCCCTTCGGGGTCACGGTTGCGGTGCTCATGCGTTGGCCCCCGAGTACTCCTTGCGGCGGGCGATGATCGCGCGGGCCGCGCCGTTGACCAGCAGGGTGATGACGAACAGGACCAGACCGGAGGCGATCAGCGCGTCGCGGCCGAACTCGGTGGCCTCACCGAACTTGCTGGCGATGTTCTGGGCGAACGTGCCGCCGCCCGGGTCCAGCAGGCTGGCCTGGATGTCGAAGGTCGGGGAGAGCACCGTGGCGACGGCCATGGTCTCGCCGAGAGCGCGGCCGAGGCCCAGCATCGAGGCGGAGATGACGCCGGAGCGGCCGAAGGGGATGACCGCCATGCGGATCACCTCCCAGCGGGTGGCGCCCAGCGCCAGGGCCGCCTCCTCGTGCATCTGCGGGACCTGCCGGAACACCTCGCGGCTCACGTTGGTGATGATCGGCAGGATCATGATCGCGAGCAGGATCCCGACGGTCAGCATCGAGCGGGGGGCGCCGCCCTCCCAGGAGAAGACGCCGGTCCAGCCGAGGTACTCGTCCAGCCAGCCGAAGAGGCCGTTCATGTTCGGCACGAGGACGAGGGCGCCCCACAGGCCGTAGACGATGGACGGCACGGCGGCGAGCAGGTCGATCACGTACGCGATGGGGCCGCGCATCCGGCGCGGTGCGTAGTGCGTGAGGAACAGCGCGATGGCGACGGCGACCGGGACCGCGATGACCATGGCGACGATCGAGGAGACGACCGTGCCGAAGGCCAGGACGGCGATGCCGAAGTTCGGCGGGACGAGGTTGGTGTCCCACTGGAAGGTCGTGAGGAAGTTGCCCTCGTCCTTGCTGATGGCGAGGGAGGCGCGGTAGGTGAGGAAGACCGCGATCGCGGCCATGATCACCAGCAGCAGGATGCCGGAACCGCGGGAGAGACCGAGGAAGATCCGGTCCCCGGGGCGGGTGGCTCCGCGTGCGGCGCGCTTGTCGAGGGCCGGCTGCGAGGCGGGGGGAGGAGCGTCTTTTGTCTGTGTGGGTGTGCCCATCAGGTTCTCCGGTCTGCGGAGCCGTACCGGGGGTACGGCCACTGGCGGCGGTGCACCGGACGGTGCGGCCCGGCCCCGGGGAGGGGGCCGGACCGCACTCGGGTCAGCTCAGGCCCTCGATGGTGGTGCGGACCTGGGAGATGATGTCGGCCGGGATCGGCGCGTAGTCGTTCTCCGAGAGGACCTTCTGGCCGTCCTCGGAGGCGATGTAGCGCAGGAACGCCTTGGTGCCCGGGAGGGTGTCGGACTTGTTGCCCTTGTCGCAGACGATCTCGTAGGTGACGAGGACCATCGGGTAGGCGCCCTCGGCCTTGGTGCCGTAGTTCAGCTGGAGCGCGAGGTCCTTGCCCGTGCCGACGACCTTGGCCTCGGAGATCGCCTTGGTGGCGTTCTCGACGGTGGCCTTGACCGGCTGGGCGGCGCCCGTGTCGAGGTCGACGGTCTTCAGGCCGTCCTTGGCGTAGGACAGCTCGAAGTAGCCGATGGCGCCGTTGGTCTGCTTCACCTGCTGGGCGACACCGGAGGAGCCGGAGGCGGACTGGCCGCCCTTGGCCTGCCAGGTCTTGCCGCCGTCGTAGGGCCAGTCGCTCTTGGCGGTGGCGATCAGGTACTTGGTGAAGTTGTCCGTGGTGCCGGAGTCGTCCGAGCGGTGGAACGCCTGGATCTTGAGGTCCGGGAGCTTCGCGTCCGGGTTCAGCTTCTTGATCGCCGGGTCGTTCCAGTTGCCGATCTTGCCGTTGAAGATCTTCGCCAGGGTCGGGGCGTCCAGGACGAGGTTGTCCACGCCGTTGACGTTGTAACCGACCGCGATCGGGCCGCCGACCATCGGCAGGTCGATGCCCTGACCGCCGGTGCAGACCTTCTTGGAGGCGGTGACCTCGTCGGGCTTCAGCGCGGAGTCGGAGCCGGCGAAGGCGACCTGACCCTGGGTGAACGCGGTGACGCCGGCGCCGGAGCCGCCGCCCTTGTAGTTGATCTGCACACCCTGGCAGGCGGAGGTGAACTGCTTCACCCAGGCGTCGATGGCGTTCTTCTGCGCGGACGAGCCGTCGGCGAGGAGCTGGCCCTTGGCGTCGTCGCACTTGACGTTGCTCGGTGCGGCGGCGTTGGACGAGGTGCCGCCCTTGGTGTCGCCACCGGTGTCGTCGGAGCCGCACGCCGTGAGGGCCAGGGCGCCGGAGACGGCGAGAGCACCGAGAGCGAGGGCCCGCCGGTTCATGCGCTGAAGCTTCACTTGAGTTCCTTCCAGGAGCCGCCGTCCTGATCGGCGGCGTGCGAAGAGTGAGTGACGCGGACGCGGTCGCGCTCGACAGGCGCTCTCGCGTCGGTAAGGCCGAAATTAGGCAGATCAGGTGAAGCGGCCGATGGCCACACATGAACGAGGGGTGAACCCCTGCCTAAGGTGTGGTTAGGTCACGGAATGCTCACGGGGAGGGCACGTGAGGATTCCGCTTCGCGGGCGCGTCCCCCTGGACTTCGGCGGCCGGCCTCACTCCGGGCGGGCGGCCGGACGCGGCCGGTCCAGTACCGCGAGCAGCGCGTCGACCAGGGGGCGGTCCTGGGGGCGGGTGAGGCGGGCGCGGGCCGCGTCGGGGACCAGCCACGCGATGCGGTCCACTTCGTCGGTGGGGGTGAAGGCGCAGGTCAGCGCCTCGGCGGCCCAGTAGCGGACATGCTTGGGGCGGCCGTTCGCCAGATAGTGCTGGCCGGGCAGCTCGGTGCCCGGCTCGGCCCGGCAGCCCGTCTCCTCCGCCACCTCGCGCAGGGCACCGACGAGTGCGTCCTCGTCGCGCTTGAGTTTGCCCTTCGGCCAGGACCAGTCGTCGTATTTCGGCCGGTGGACCAGGCAGAGCCGCACCTCGCCGTCGGCGGAGCGGCGCCACAGGATGCAGCCGGCCGCACGGACGGTGGCGCCGGGGGACGTCGGGTTCATCCGGTCCTCACCGCCTCTTTCTGCCAGCACTGCTGGAACGCGAAGCGCGCCGCCTCCACCTCGTGCCGCTGGTCGGCGTGGAGCACGCCGAGGGCGTACGCCGTGGCCGGGGCGATCCTGGGCGTGCGGGCCGCCTGGGCCGCCGCCGCTGCCGCCTCGGAGGCGTCGCGATGCCGGTTCAGGGCCTGTCCGGCGGAGAGCAGGCGCAGGTCGACCACGGCGTTGCCCTTGGGTCCGCTGACGGCCTCCCGGGCGTAGCGGTGCAGGCGCAGCAGCAGCCGGACCTGGTGCCACGGGGCGTCCTGCGGGTGCGGGACCGTGTCCGGGGACAGGCCGTGGACGAGGGCCGCGGCGTTGTACGGGTTCCCCGCGGTGACCAGCGGGAGGGCGGCCACGGCGTCGGCGAGGCGGTCCTGGGCGGCGGTGGCGAGGGGCCGCAGGTCGGTGCCGGCGGCGCCCTGGGCGAGGGGCACCTCGCTGGCCAGGACGGCGACCCGGTCCGCGACGGCGTGGAAGCGGCTGCTGCCCAGGGCCTGCAGGGCCGTGGAGTGGGCGCGGGTGCGGGCCAGGGTCAGCTGCCGGTCGAGCAGGGCGCCCGCCTTGGCGGCGCCGACGGTCAGGCCGCGTTCCGGTGCCGCGGCCGGTAGGGTGCGCGGTCCGGCGTCACGGGGTGCCGCTCGCTGCGGGGCGGGCGCAGCCCCGGCGGCACGACCGCCCGCGGCCGGGCCGGCGCGCGTGCCGGCCGCGGCGTCCGCGCGGCCGGCGGGCGCCGCGCCGGCCGGATGCCCCGGCAGCGCGGTCGAGCCCGACAACCGGTGCAAGGCGCTCAGCAGGCGCTCCAGCCGGGCCGTGTACGCGTGCTCCATCGCCAGCGTCCCCGACACCCAGGCCAGTTCGGGGCGCATCGCCTCGCACCAGTCGGTGTCGAGGAGGGGCTGGAACGTGTGCAGGCTCGCGCTGATGCGGCGGGCCGAGCGGCGCAGGGCGCGGGCCGCCTCGGCGGACGCCTCCGAGCCGTTGGCCCCCGCCCCCGTCTCCCGGTGCAGGCGCAGCGCCCGGAGGAACTCCGTGGCCTGGGTCCGCAGGTAGCCCGCGAGGGCGTCACCGGTCGGGTCGGGCCCGGCGTGCCCGGGCCGGGGGTCCGTGGGGTCAAGGTGTTGCTGTGCCACGCCGGCGCCTCCGGGCGTCTATGAGCATCTCCTGGACGTTGCGCAGGGGCTGTCCGTCCGCGTCGGTCGCATGCCGGGTCCAGTCGCCGTCCGGGCCGAGGTGCCAGGAGGCGGTGGAGTCGGACATGCCGGTCTCCAGCAGCCGGTTCAGGGCCGCCCGGTGGGCCGGGTCGGTGACCCGGACCAGGGCCTCTATCCGCCGGTCGAGGTTGCGGTGCATCATGTCGGCGCTGCCGAACCACACCTCGGGCTCGCCGCCGTTGCCGAAGGCGAACACCCGGGAGTGCTCCAGGAAGCGGCCGAGGATCGAGCGGACCCGGATGTTCTCCGACAGGCCCGCCACGCCCGGGCGCACCGCGCAGATGCCGCGCACCCAGATGTCCACCGGCACGCCCGCCTGGGCGGCGCGGTAGCAGGCGTCGATGATGGCCTCGTCGACCATCGAGTTGACCTTGATGCGGACGTACGCGGGGCGCCCCGCACGGTGGTGCTGGACTTCCTTGGTGATCCGCGAGACCAGCCCGTCGCGCAGCGACTTGGGCGCCACGAGCAGCCGGCGGTAGGTCTCCCGGCGCGAGTAGCCGGACAGGCGGTTGAAGAGGTCCGACAGGTCCGCGCCGACCTGCGGGTCGGCCGTGAGCAGACCGAGGTCCTCGTAGAGGCGGGCCGTCTTCGGATGGTAGTTGCCGGTGCCGACGTGGCTGTAGCGGCGGAGCGTCTCGCCCTCCTGGCGGACCACCAGCGACAGCTTGCAGTGCGTCTTCAGACCGACCAGGCCGTAGACCACGTGGCAGCCGGCCTCCTCCAGCTTGCGCGCCCACTTGATGTTGGCGTGCTCGTCGAAGCGGGCCTTGATCTCGACCAGCACCAGGACCTGCTTGCCGGACTCGGCGGCCTCGATGAGCGCGTCGACTATCGGGGAGTCGCCCGAGGTCCGGTACAGGGTCTGCTTGATGGCGAGGACGTCCGGGTCGCCGGCCGCCTGCTCCAGGAAGGCCTGGACGGAGGTAGAGAACGAGTCGTAGGGGTGGTGCAGCAGGACGTCGCGCTCCCGCAGGGCGGCGAAGATGTCCGGCGGGGACGCCGACTCGACCTCGGCGAGGTCGCGGTGGGTGCCGGCGACGAACTTGCGGTACTTGAGCTCCGGCCGGTCCAGGGAGGCGATCCGGAACAGGCCCGTGAGGTCCAGCGGGCCCGGCAGCGGGTAGACCTCGGCCTCGCCGATCTTCAGCTCGCGCACCAGCAGGTCCAGGACCTCGCGGTCGATGGACTCCTCGACCTCCAGGCGCACCGGCGGCCCGAAGCGGCGCCGCATGAGCTCCTTCTCCAGGGCCTGGAGAAGGTTCTCCGCGTCGTCCTCCTCGACCTCCAGGTCCTCGTTGCGGGTGAGGCGGAAGGCGTGGTGCTCCAGGACCTCCATGCCCGGGAACAGCTCCTCCAGGTGGGCGGCGATGACGTCCTCGATGGGGACGTAGCGGCCCGGGGAGCTCTCCAGGAAGCGGGACAGCAGCGGCGGCACCTTCACCCGGGCGAAGTGCTTGTGGCCGGTGACCGGGTTGCGCACGACGACGGCCAGGTTCAGGGACAGGCCGGAGATGTACGGGAAGGGGTGCGCCGGGTCGACCGCCAGCGGGGTCAGCACGGGGAAGATCTGGTGCCGGAACAGGGTGAACAGGCGGGCCTGCTCCTTCTCCTGGAGTTCGTTCCAGCGGACCAGGTGGATGCCCTCCTCCGCGAGGGCGGGGGCGACGTCCTCGTGGTAGCAGGCGGCGTGCCGGGCCATGAGCTCGCGCGAGCGGGCCCAGATCATCTCCAGCACCTCGCGCGGCTGGAGGCCCGAGGCGGAGCGGGTGGCCACGCCGGTGGCGATACGGCGCTTCAGCCCGGCGACCCGGACCATGAAGAACTCGTCCAGGTTGCTGGCGAAGATCGCGAGGAAGTTGGCCCGCTCCAGCAGGGGCGTGTTCGGGTCCTCCGCGAGTTCCAGCACGCGCTCGTTGAACGCGAGCCAACTGCGCTCCCGGTCGAGGAAACGGCCCTGTGGCAGCTGGGGTCCGTCGTACGGCGATTCCTCGTACCCGTCGAGGTCGGCGTCGATGTCCGGTTCCAGATCGGAGACCGCGGCGGCCACCGTGTGGGGGCGGTGGGCGGCGATGGAGCCCACGGAGGGCTGCGCGTGCTGGACCTGTGCCTGGGTGTTCGGCTGGCTCATGGACCCATTCTTCCGCGCCGCGAGCATCACGGGCGCGTCGGACAGCGCTGGCGGGAGCGGAGGCGTCACATGAGTGCTCCCGTTTCCCTCGGGACCCTCGCGGGGCGGGGAAGGCTCGGGCACGGCGGGATTCATTGGCCGAGCTTCGCAAGCTCGTCTGAATCGATGGTTACGGAGACATGACGTGCGGGACACCGGGGGGCGGCTCGCGGGCGTCCACCGGGCCCGTCGAGAGGGGCGGGCGGCTGCCCACAGGCTGTGGACGGCGCTCGGCGGCGCACGGGCGGGAGTGTCCCCGAGGGGCGGGCCGCGCGTCCATCCCCCCGTGGAAGGACGCGCGGACCGGGTTCAGGGCAGGCGGCGGGCCAGGAGGAGGAAGGCGGCGGCCGTGGCGGTGCCGGCCACGGCCAGCAGCAGGCCGGTCTCCACGTACTGGAGCGGCCAGAAGTGCGACTCGGGGTGGAAGGTCGCGCGGCTGAGCCGGACGCCGTGCCGGGTGGGGTCGGCCCAGGCGACCTGGAAGGCCGAGCGGGGCAGTTCGAGGGTGCCGGCCTCGGTGCGGGTGACGGCCGGCCAGAGGCTCTCGCGGTGTCGCTCCAGCAGGCTGTGGAGGAGCAGCGAGGCGGCGAGGGCCACGCCGGTGGCGGGCAGGGCCCGGCGCCACACCAGTCCGGCGAGGGCGCCGAGGGCGAGTCCGGCCAGGGCGTAGGCGACGGCGACCGGGCCCGTCGACACGAACACGTCCGGGGCGTACCAGTCGCCGGCCAGGTCGGGATCGCCGTCCCCGCGCGCCCAGTCGTTCAGCAGGAGGAGCCCGCCGGTCCCGGCGGTGAGCAGCGCGGCCGGGGCGGCCAGCTTCACGGCCAGCCACCGCAGCGGCGCGACCGACTGGGTCCAGGCGAGCTGGGCGGTGCCGCTCTCCAGTTCGCGGCCGATCAGGGCGCCGCCCGCCCAGGCCGCCACGGGGAACATCACCCAGGACAGGGCGGTGGCGAGCACGGCGATGCCGTTCGCGTACGTCTCGTCGGCGGTGATCGCCTCGACCGCCGCGCAGGACGGGAGCCGGTCCGTGGAGGGCGTGCCACAGGCGCTCATGCCGGCCTGCGCCTCGTCCCGGAGGGAGTGCAGCCAGACCAGGGCGACGGCCGCGGCGGCCAGGGCCACGAGCGACAGGACGAGGGCGGTGCGGTGCGTCCTGCCGACCGCCCGGAGCGTGCCGCCCGGGCGGGCCGCGGGCCGGCCGGCGGACGCGGCGGCCGGCGGACGCGGCGGCCGGCGGACGCGGCGGCCGGCGGACGCGGCGGCCGGCGTGTCGAGGGCGGTCATACGGAGGCTCCCGTGCGGCGGCGCAGCAGGACGAAGGCGGTCGCGACCGCCAGGGCGGCTACGGCGAGGAGGACGCCGGTCTCCATGAGCTGGAGAGGCCAGAAATGGGAGGCCGGGTGGTAGTCGGCGTAGTAGCGGGTGATGCCCAGCCGGGCCTCGCAGCCGGGCTCGCCCGAGCACGCCGGCAGCGGGACGCGGGCACCCGCGGTGGTCAGGGCGCCGCTCTCGACGATCATGCCGCCGGAGCCGGGATTGGAGTCCAGGTCCGTCACGACCGTCTTCACGGGCCACAGGTGCGGGCGCAGTTCCTCGACGGCCGAGCCGAGTGACCCGACGGCCAGGACCGCGACGCCGAGGGCGGGCAGCGTCCGGCGCAGCAGCATGCCCGCCAGGACCCCGACGGCCAGGGCGGCGAGCGCCTGGGCGGCGGCCACGGTGCCGTTGACCTCGAAGACGCCGTCGTCGTGCCACTGGTACCAGCCCATGACGCCGTTCAGGGGACGGCCGGACGACCACAGCGCGCGGTGCAGCAGCGTCACCGTGAGTGTGCCCGTCACGAGCAGCACGGCCGGGACCGCGAGCTTCGCGGCCAGCCAGCGGGCCGGGCCGACCGACTGGGTCCAGGCCAGCTGGGCGGTGCCGTTCTCCAGTTCGCGGCCGATGAGGGCACCGCCCGCCCAGGCCCCGGTGAGCAGCGGGAGGAGCCCCACCAGGTGGGTGCCGAGCGTCGAGATCATCTGGTACCGGGTGTTCGCGGGCCCGGGGGAGTCGCAGCCGAGGCCGGGGCGGGGCAGGTCGCAGCCCATGTCCCTGTACTCGGCCCAGGCGGCGTCCGCGCCCGGGCCCATCGCCCACAGCAGCGCCCCCGCGGCCACCGCCACCAGTCCCAGCCAGAACAGCAGGGCCGTGCGGTGCACCCGGAGCATGGCCAGGAGCAGCCCGCGCGACGGCGAGGTGCGCCGGGTGAGGGCGGGCGCGCTTACGGTGTCGAGGGCGCTCATACGGCGGCCTCCGGCCGGTCGAGCAGGAGCGGCGGGGCGTCGGGGGAGCGCAGGTGGGCCAGGACGACTTCCTCCAGGGTCGGGTGCTCGCCCCGGACCACGTCGCCGAGGGGACCCGTGGGCCGGACCAGGGCGGTCAGTTGGCGGCCGGTGGTGCGGGACTCGACCACGGTGTGCGGGTCCAGGGCGTCGCCCGCCCGGCCGGTGACGAGGGTGTGCGCGGCGAGCAGGTCCTCCAGCGGCCCGGCGAGACGCACACGGCCACCGCCGAGCAGCAGCAGGTGGTCGCAGGAGCCCTCCAGCTCCGCGACGACGTGCGAGGACATGACAACCGTGGTGCCGTGGTCGGCGGCGTCGGCCATGAGCGTCGCCATCAGCTGGTGCCGGGCGAGGGGGTCGAGGTCGGCCATCGGCTCGTCCAGCAGCAGCAGTTCGGGCCGCTTGCCGAGGGCCAGGGCGAGCGCGACACGGGTGCGCTGACCGCCGGAGAGCGACCGGATCTTCGTGTCCGGGTCGAGGTCGCCCTCCGCGACGATCCGCTCGGCGACCCGGGCGTCCCAGCGGCGGGGGTTGAGGTCGCGGCCCAGACGCAGGGTGCCGGTGACGGTGAGCTGGGGGTGCAGGGGCTTGTTCTGCGCGACGTAGGCGAGGCGCTCGCGGGATGCCGCCGGGGCCCGGCCGAGCACGGTGACCGAGCCGTCGGTGGGCCGCAGCAGCCCGGCCGCCAAGGCGAGCAGGGCGGACTTGCCGGCGCCGTTCGGACCGACGACGGCGCACACGCGGCCCGTCGGTATCCGGAAGGAGCAGCCGTCCAGGGCCGGCCTGCGGCGGCGCCCGAACCTCCTGCCCAGTTCCGCCGCCTCGATGGCGGTGTCGGTCATGCGTCCCCCTTGTGATCTGTGACGTACGCGTCGAGTACGGATGTGAAGAGGGCGGCCACGTCCTCGCGTTCCAGGCCGGCCTCGCGCGCCCTGGCCGCCCAGGCGTCCAGCTCCGCGCGCAGCGGGGAGTCGGCGGGCGCGGTGCTCAGGGACCTGCGCACGAACGTGCCCAGGCCGCGGCGGGCCTCCACCAGGCCCTCGCGCTCCAGCTCCCGGTAGGCCTTGAGGACCGTGTTCGGGTTGATGGCGGTGGCCTCCACGACCTCGCGGGCCGTGGGGAGCTTGTCGCCCGGCTCCAGCAGGCCCAGGCGCAGGGCCTGTTTGGTCTGCTGCACGATCTGGACGTAGGTGGCCACGCCGCTGCGCCGGTCGATGCGGTACTCGACCACTGCTGAAACCACCCTTTCACTAATTGAGTAGTGAAAGGGTGGTGGAAGAGGGGCCGGAAAGTCAAGCGCGAGTGCGTGAACCGTTCGGCCGGGGCCGTCCGATGAGGAGACGTGAGCGATACGAGAAGCGACGGGGAGCTGCTGCGGGCCATCGCCGCGGACGCCGACCGGCGCGCCTTCGAGGAGCTGTACCGGCGCTACGCGCCGTGGCTCCGGGCCCGGTTGCGGGGGCGGTGCGCCGACCTCGGCGTCGTCGACGACGTCGTGCAGGAGACCTTCCTCGCGGTGTGGCGGGGCGCCGCCCGCTACCGGGAGGAAGCCGGTTCCGCGGACGCGGCCGGGTGGCTGTGGCGCATCGGCTCCCGGCGGCTGGTGGACGCGCTGCGGGGCGACGGGGCGCGGGGACGGCTGCGGCAGGCCCTGGCGAGGCTGCGGCATCGGGACGAGGTGTCGGCGGAGGAACGCGTGCTCGCGGGGGTGGAGCACGGGGACCTCGCCGGGGCCCTGGTCCGGCTGTCGCCGGAGCTGCGGGCGGTGTTGCAGGCGACCGTCATCGACGGGCTGACGACCCGTGAGGCGGCGGTGCTGCTCGGGATACCGCCCGGGACGGTCAAGACACGGGCGATGCGCGCCCGGAAGCAGTTGCGGGAGGCGTTGGCATGAGCTGGCACGTGGCCGAAGAGGATCTGCGCGCCTATGCGCGAGGGGAGTTGCAGCCCCCTGTGCTCTGGTCCGCCGACGCGCATCTGGCCTCGTGCGCCCGGTGCCGTGAGGTGCTGGCGGAGGTCAGCGACCCGGTCGTCCTCGACGCGGGGTGGGACCGGCTCGACACCGAGCTGGACGCGCCCCGGGCCGGGCTGCTGGAGGGGCTGCTCGTGCGGCTCGGCGTGGCCGGGCACACCGCGCGGCTGCTGGCGGCGACGCCCGTGCTGCGCGGGTCCTGGCTCGGGGCGGTCGTCGCCGTGCTGCTCCTGAGCGTGGGGGCCGGGCACGCCGTGCGCGGCGGGGAGTTCCCCACGCCGTTCCTGGCCCTCGCGCCGCTGCTGCCGCTGGCGGGGGTGGCGCTGTCGTACGGACCCGTGCTGGATCCGACGTACGAGATGACCGTGGTCGCGCCGATGCACGGGTTCCGGCTGCTGATGATCCGGACGGTGGCCGTCCTCGCCGTCGTGCTCGGGCTGAACGGGCTGGCCACCCTGGCACTGCCCGCCTACGGGCTGCGCGCCCTGGCCTGGCTGCTGCCCGCGTTGGCGCTCACCGCGACCGGGCTCGCGCTGACGCCCCGGCTGGGGCCGGTGCTCGCGCCGTCCCTGGTGGGCGGGGCGTGGGTCGGGCTGCTGCTGACGGCCGACGCGCTGCGGACGGGGGCGGACGTGCCGCTCGCACCGTTCACCCTCGCCGGGCAGGGCGTGGCCGCGACGGTCGCCGCGCTCGCCGCCGGGCTGCTCTTCCTGTTCCGTGACCGATTCGACCTCTTCCAGGGACGTGCCGTATGACCCCGACCGTGTCCGCCTCCGGGCTGAGCCTCAGCTACGGCGGCACCCGCGCCCTCGACGACGTGTCGCTGCGGCTGACCGGCGGCGTCACCGGGCTGCTCGGGCCCAACGGCGCCGGCAAGACCACACTGCTGCGGGTGCTGGCCACCGCCCTGCCCGCCGACCGGGGCGCCTTCACCGTGCTCGGGCACGACCCGGGGACCGCCCGAGGCCGCCAGGAGGTGCGGCGCCGGCTGGGCTACCTGCCACAGACGCCGGGCTTCCACCCGGACTTCACCGCCTTCGAGTTCGTCGACTACGTGGCGATCCTGAAGGAGATGACCGACCGGGGCGCCCGGCACCGGGAGGTGCGGCGGGTGCTCGACGAGGTCGGCCTGGCGGACGTGCGGGGCAAGCGGATCCGCAAGCTGTCCGGCGGGATGCGGCAGCGCGTCGCCCTGGGGGCCGCCCTGGTCGGTGACCCCGGCTTCCTGGTCCTCGACGAGCCGACCGTGGGGCTGGACCCCGAACAGCGCATGCGGTTCCGGGAGTTGATCGCCGGAGCGGGGGAGGGGCGGACGGTGCTGCTGTCCACCCACCAGACGGAGGACGTGGCGATGCTCTGCCACCGCGTGATCGTCATGGCCGGCGGGCGGGTGCGGTTCGAGGGCACCCCGGCCGAGCTGACCGCCCGGGCCGCGGGGCGCGTGTGGAGCAGCACCGAACGGGACCCGGGCGCGAAGGCGGGGTGGCGCACCGGCACCGGGACCTTCCGCAACGTGGGGGACCCGCCACCCGGCGCCCAACTGCTCGAACCCACTCTGGAGGACGGCTACCTGCTCACGCTCGACGACGCCGGAGCGGAGGTGGCGGCATGACCGCGGTCGTGGAGAAGCCGCTCGCACCGGCGATACGGAACGAGCCCGGCGGAGCCTTCAAGGCCGTGCTCGCCCTGGCCCTGTTCGAGACGCGCCGGCTGCTGACCCGGATTCCGGTGCTGCTCGCCTTCGCCGTGTACCTCGGCTGGACCGTGTGGCGCGCCGGCAGGGCCTGGGGCGATTTCCCGGCCCTCCAGGACGCGGACCGCGCCACCCAGAGCGCCCCGATGTTGGTCGGCCTCGCGGTCCTGCTGTCCGTCAACCAGGCCGCGCTGCGCTCCCGACGGCACGGCACCGAACGGCACTTCGCGGTGCTGGTGCTCCCGCACTGGTGCCGTACGGTCGCCCACGCCCTGTCGGTCGTGGCCGCGGCCCTGGTCACCGCCGTGTGCGTGGCCGGACAGTTCGGGTGGGAGGCGCTGCGGCCCGGGGCGATCGGGCAGGGGTCGGTGGCCGAACTGCTCGTCGGGCCGCTGACGGTCCTGCTGTTCGGCCTGGCCGGGCTGCTCGTGGCAGGGCTGGTGCGGTCCGCTCTGGTGGCGCCGCTGCTGGTGGTGCTCTTCCTGTTCCTGTTCCTCTTCTTCTCGGGCCTGGACTACGGGGCGAGGTGGCTGCTGCCGGCAGTCGAGGAGGCGACCTCCACCACCCTGCCGTCGGACCTGATGGGCCGGCCGGCCGCCTGGCACGCCCTGTACCTCGCCGGACTGGCCCTGCTCCTGGGCCTGGTGGCGGTCCTGGTCGCCGGTGGCCGCAAGCCGGCCGTGCTCGCCGGTGTCGCCGGGGCGCTGGCCCTGACGCTGGTGGGCGGAGTGGCCCAGTCGGCGGGCGACTCCCCCGAACTGGTCGAGGCGCGCGAGCGCGCAACGGTGCACCCCGAGCAGGTGCAGTCCTGTGTCCGCCGGGACGGCTCCACCTACTGCGCGTTCCCCGAGTGGGCGCCACGGGTCGGGGACTGGGCCGCGGTGGTGGACCGGGTCCGCTCCTTGGCCGGCGGCAGGGCCCAGGAGCAGGACGTCGTCGTACGGCAGCGGGTCGACGCACGCTACGGCCTCTCCGGTGACGCGGCTCTGGAACCCCTGAGGCGCCCGCACGAGGTGACGGTGGGCACCCAGTGGGGCGGCAACCGCGTCCCCGAGTTCTCGGCCGCCGTGGCCGGTGTGCTGATCGCGGGCGACGAGAAGGCCGCGACCTCGATCTGCGACGGCCGGATCGTCCCCCTCATGTGGCTGGCCGTGGGCTGGGAATCCGACCCGCTCGCCGCGCTGCGCCGCGTCCGTCTCAACGACACCGTCACCGGCTCCGACTACGTGCTCCAGCCCACGAACGGGCTGTACATGACCGAGGCCCAGACCGAGGTGCTGCGCGCGCTGCTCGACCTGCCCCGCGGTGAGGCCGGCACACGGGTCAAGGAGCGGTGGGACGAACTGACCGCGCCGAAGGTCACCGCGGCCCGGGCCGCCGAACTGCTGGGCCTGCCCGCGCCCGAGGGGGAGGACAAGTGCTCTTGAACCGGCACCTGGTGCTCCCCGTCCACCGGACGGTGCCATGGGGCACGGTCGGCGCGGCCGGGGCGGCGGGACTGCTGCTCGCCGCGCTGACCCGGACCGGCGAGAGCGCGGAGCGGCTCTCCCTGTACCTGCTGCGGGCCGCGATCCTCGCCTTCGCGGTGGGCCTGGCCTTCCTCCTGGACGACCCGGCCCGGCACACCACGGCCGCCGTGCCGACCCCGCGCCCGGTCCGGACCGCCCTGCGTGTCGCCCTGGCCGCCCCGGCCGCTGCGGCCTGGTGGACGGCAGCCCTGCTGCTCGTGCCGCCGGGCGTGCGGCCCCCGGTCGGCGACATCACCCTCGAAGCCGGGGCGGCCTGTGTCCTGGCGGTGACCGGCGCGGCGGTCGCGGTGCGCTTCAGCGAGGTCACCCGGCCCGGACTGCCGGTGTCGGGCGGGCTGCTGACCGCAGGCGTCCTGGTGATGCTGTTCTGGCCCGGGCGCTGGGCGCTGTTCGTATCCGTGGCGGACGAACGGTGGGCCGCGGCCCACGACCGGTGGGCCGTGGTGCTGGCGGGGGCCGCGGTCCTGGGCGCGGTGTGCTGGGGGGAGCCGCTGCGGCGGAGGATCCGGCTCTAGGAGAAGCCGGTGCACATCCAGTGGTTGTGCACCGGATCTGTCCTGCCTCACAGACTGCTACCTCACGAACTGCCCGACAACCACGTGTTGTGCGGCTAGGCTGCCCTTCGTGGACCTCAAAGCCGTACGTGCCTTCGTCGCCATCGCCGACTCCGGGCAGTTCCAGAAGGCCGCCGTGGACCTGGCCCTCACCCAGCAGGCCGTCTCCAAGCGGATCGCCGCGCTGGAGAAGGACCTCGGGGTGCGGCTGCTGGTCCGCACGCCGAGGGGCGCGGAACTCACCATCGACGGGCAGGCCCTGCTGCCGCACGCCCGGGTCCTGCTCCAGGCGGCGGAACGGGCCACCGCCGCGGTGCGTCCGGGGGACCGGGCACTGCGGGTCGACGTCGTGGGACGCCGGGCCGCCACCGGCGGACTCGTGCAGGGCTTCCACCGGGCGCGTCCGGAGATCGCGCTGGACGTCGTCACGCTGTTCGACGTGGAGACGGCCGTGACCGCCGTGCGGGACGGGGCCGTCGACGCCACCTTCCGGGCCGTCACCATGCCGGGGCACCGGCTCCCCGACGGCATCGGCGCCGTCCCGGTCCTCGACGAGCCGCTGCACCTGTGCGTCGGCCCCGGGCACGCCTTCGCCCGGGCCCCCTGGGTGTCCCCCGCGCAGCTGGCCGGGCACCGGATCTGGATGCCCGGCAACGTGCCCGGGACCGAGTGGCACGCCTACTACGAGGCGCTCGCCGCCGAGTTCGGGCCGTCCATCGACACCATCGGCCCCAACTTCGGCCTGGAAGCGCTCCTCGACACCATCGCCGGTTCCCCGACCGTGGCGACCTTCCTCAGCGAACGGACCCCGCACGTCTGGCCGGCCGGCCACGACCTGCGGCTCGTGCCGCTGCGTGACCCCGTCCCGGTCTACCCGCACTCCCTGCTCTGGCGCACGGACAACCCGCACCCCGGCCTGACCGCGCTGCGGGACCACCTGGCGGCGACCCGGCCGCTGCCGCCGGAGGGAACGACCTGGCGTCCGGCCTGGGCCCGGAGCGCGCCTACCCCAGCCGCTTCTCCATCAGCGTGAAGGACTTGGGCGCCCCTCCCGGCTGCGGCTTGCCCTCCTTGCGTCCCACGACCCGGTAACCGGCCTGCTGGTAGTAGGCCGTGAGCGGGGTGTTCGTGGCCAGACAGTCCAGGCGCACGGCGGTCCGCCCCGCCTCGGCCACACGGTGTTCCGCGGCCGTCAGCAGCAGCCGGCCCGCCCCGGGCGCGGCCGTGCTCCGGTCCACCATCAGCCGGTGCACGTACCCGGCCACCGGCGGCTGCGGACCCCAGGCGTCCTCGTCCTCCCACCACAGCTCCCAGGCACCGGCGAGGCGCCCGCCGCTCTCCGCCAGCCAGACCTCGCCGTGCGCCATGACCCGGCGGAAGTGCTCCTCGTCCAGCTCCCCCGGCCGCCACTGGCCGGTGACGCCACGGGCCAGCATCCAGCGGGCGGCGTCGTCGCGGAGCCGGACCAGGGCCGCGAGGTCGGATGCGACGGCAGGGCGGACACACAGGCCCGGCACCGCGGGAGCGCTCACGTCTCCGTCCGGTACATCAGGTCCACCTCGTGCGTGGTGAACCCCAGCCGCTCGTACACCGACACCGCCGCCTTGTTGTCGGCGTCGACGTACAGCATCGCCGTCGGAAGCCCCTGCCCCGCCAGGTGCCGCAGCCCGATCGTGGTGAGGGACCTGCCGAGGCCGCCGCCCTGCGCGCCGGGGCCGACGCCGAGGACGTAGACCTCACCCAGGCCTTCCTCGGCGTGCACCTTCGTCCAGTGGAAGCCCACGAGTTCGTCGCCGCGGAAGGCGAGGAAGAAGCCCGCCGGGTCGAACCACGGCTCGGACTTGCGGTCGTCGAGGTCGCGCTGGGTCAGGGAGCCCTGCTCGGGGTGGTGGGCGAAGGCGGCGGCGTTCACCGCGAGCCAGGCCGCGTCGTCCCGGCCGGGCTCGAAGGTCCGCACGGTGACACCCTCGGGGAGCACCGGCTCGGGCGCGTCGAAGTCGGTCAACGGCCGCCGCATCTGGCGCAGTTCACGGAAGAGCGTCAGGCCGAGGACCTGCGCGAGGTGGCGGGCGGCGGAGTGCCCGCCGTGCGCCCACACCCGCAGCCGCTTGCCCGACGCGGCCAGCAGCGCGGACCCGAGCGCCCGCCCGTGCCCGTGCCCGCGATGCCCGGGGTGCACCACCAGCTCGGCGGCCGGCGGCTCCACCGGGTCCGTGTCCTCCAACTGGGCATAACCGACAAGTTCCCCACCGGCGGTGAGCAGCAGATGGGACACGCCCGCACGCTCGCCGCCCCGCAGCTGCAACCGGCCCTGTTCGGACACCGCCTGCTGCCCGTCGGTCCGGGCCGCCTCCTCGAGCAGTCCGAGCACGGCCTCGGTCTGCTCCGCGGAGAGCGCGGCAAGGGTCTCGATCGAGCGGGGGCGTCCGGGCCGTACGGTGTCGTCGCTGGTCATGCGTACGAGGGTACGGGGCACCACCGGCAAAACGGCGGCAAAGAAGCAACCAGGTCGTAACCACGAAACACCTGTCGCGCTACGCGCGTTGACTCTAGGCTGCGCCGGACGACATCACCGTCCGACAGACCCACAGGGGGGCGTATGCCAGCCACTTCACCGGCGCATCCGGAGCGCCGGAGACGCCGTACGAACCGTTTCGCCGCTCTCGCCGCCGGTGTGGTCACCGTCGGCGCGCTGGCCGCCGCGGCGCTGCCGGGTTCGGCCAGCGCCGGGGAGGACCAGCACGAGGGCGGGTACGGCCACGGCCGCTACCAGGACGTCCAGCTGCTGTCCTTCAACGACCTGCACGGCAACCTGGAGCCGCCCGCCGGTTCCTCCGGCCGGGTCACCGAGACGCAGCCCGACGGCACGACGAAGACCATAGACGCCGGCGGTGTCGAGTACCTCGCCACGCATCTGCGGCAGGCCCGCAAGGGCGAGAAGTACTCCATCACCGCGGCCGGCGGCGACATGGTCGGCGCCTCCCCGCTGATCTCCGGGCTGTTCCACGACGAGCCGGCCATCGAGGCGCTCAACAAGCTCGACCTCGACGTCACCTCCGTCGGCAACCACGAGTTCGACGAGGGCGCCAAGGAGCTGGCCCGCCTGCAGAACGGCGGCTGCCACCCGAAGGACGGCTGCTACACGGACGAGAAGTTCACGGGCGCCGACTTCCCCTACCTCGCGGCCAACGTCCTCGACGAGAAGACGAAGAAGCCGATCCTCAAGCCCTACTGGGTGTGGAAGAAGAACGGCGTCAAGGTCGGCTTCATCGGCGTGACCCTGGAGGGCACCCCGGACATCGTCTCCGCCGAGGGCGTCAAGGGCCTGTCCTTCAAGGACGAGGTCGAGACGATCGACAAGTACGCCAAGGTGCTCCAGAAGCAGGGCGTGAAGTCGATCGTCGCGCTCATCCACGAGGGCGGCTTCCCGGCGTCGACGTCGTACAACTACGACTGTGACTCCCCGGGCGCGGGCGACGGCATCTCCGGGCCGATCGTCGACATCGCCAAGAACGTCACGCCGCAGGTGGACGCGCTGGTCACCGGCCACACCCACAACGCGTACGTGTGCAGCATCGCCGACCCGGCGGGCAAGCCCCGCATGGTCACCTCGGCCGCGTCCTTCGGCCGCCTCTACACCGACACCACGCTGACCTACGACCGCAGGACCGGCGACATCGCCCGTACGGCGGTGAAGTCCGCGAACCGCGTGGTCACCCGGGACGTCCCCAAGGCGCCCGACATGACCGAGCTGATCAGCAAGTGGAACACGCTGGCCGCGCCCATCGGCAACAAGCCGATCGGTTACATCTCCGGCGACATCGGCAACACCGGCACCGAGTCCCCGCTCGGCGACCTCATCGCCGACGCGCAGCTCGCCCACGGCAAGCAGCTCGACCCGGAGACCGACCTGGCGCTGATGAACCCGGGCGGTATCCGCGCCCCGCTGACCTACGCGGCGAAGGCCGGTGAGGGCGACGGTGTCGTCACCTACGCCGAGGGCTTCACGGTCCAGCCGTTCGCGAACACCGTGAACCTCCAGGACTTCACGGGCGCGCAGGTCATCCAGGCGCTCAAGGAGCAGGTGTCCGGCCCGAACGCGGCGGCCCCGAAGGTCCTCCAGGTCTCGTCCGGCCTGACCTACACGCTGGACCTCACCAAGTCCGGTGCCGACCGGGTGGTCACGGACAGCATCAGGCTGAACGGTGCGGCCATCGACCCGGCGGCCACCTACCGCGTCGCGACGAACAGCTTCCTCGCGGGCGGCGGCGACGGCTTCCCGACCCTCGGCCAGGGCACGAACGACGTGGTCGGCAGCGACGACCTGGCCGCCCTGGAGCAGTACCTGACGGCCAACTCCTCGGCGTCGAACCCGATCGCCCCGCCGAAGGCGGACCGCATCACCATCGTGAAGTAAGTCGCATACCCGGGGTTCAGGTTGCGGGTGGGGGAGGTACGCATGATCGGATGGATCGATGCGTACCCCCCACCACGTAGCTGCGCATCCCCGTCCGAACCCGTACGAGGAGCTCGCCGCCCTCGATGACGGGCCTTTGGAGGAGACCCCTCTGGAGGAGTTCCTCGCGAAGGAACCGGATGCGGGCGCCGAGGACGCCTGGACTCCGCCGGACCACCGCCGTGGCGGCAGGCGGCGCCGGAAGAATCGTTTCTCTGGTTTGCCGCTCGCGGTGAAGGCGGTGGTCGGCCTGGCCGTCCTGGCCTCCTTCGCCGCCCTCGGTGACCGCTGGGCCGTGCTGTACGCCGAGCACCGGGCCGCCGGCACCCTCAAGGACCGCCTCGACCTGGCCGCCGCGCCCGAGGTGGAGATCGGCGGCTTCCCCTTCCTCACCCAGCTCGCCGACAAGCGCCTGGAGTCGGTGAAGGTGACCGTCCCGGACGTCGCCGCCGACCGGGTCTCCCTGGCCAAGGTGTCGGCCACGGCCCACGACGTGAGGCTGGACGCCGACGGCCCCACCTCCGTGCGCGGCGCCCACGTCCCCCGCTTCGACGGGGAGGTCCAGCTGACCTTCGCCGACCTCAACCGCGAACTCGGCGCCTCCCAGGTGACGTTCACCGGTGAGGGCCGGGACCGCGTCCGGGCGGACGGCACCCTGCCCGTCGCCGGGCACGACCTGCGGCTGCGCGCCGAGGCCCGGATCGAGCGGCAGGGCGAGCGGGGCATCGCCACCGAGATCGGCAACATGCGCCTGGACATCGGCGACCTGGCCACCTACCGCCCCGGCACCCGCCCCTCGGAGGGCCTGCACCTGACACCCAAGGGCACCGCCGACCTCGCCCGGGAGACCCGCAAGGCCAAGGCGCTGCTGTCGGTCCCGGCCATCGTGCGGCGGATGGGCGTGCCCGAGGCGACCGTGCGCGAGGCCCTGGCCGACGACGGCAAGCTCACCGAACTGACCGGCTCCCCGCGCTTCGCCCGCCAGGCTGCCCGCCTCAACCTCATCGACCTGGCCCTGGAGCACCCCGACGTCATGCGCCGCCTGGGTCTCGACCCCAAGTTGCTCGACTCCCTGACGGGTCTGACCCGCCCGGTGCTGGCCGACCGGCTGTCCCTGGCGTTCGAACTGCCCGAGCCGGAGCAGGGGAACGTGCGGCTGCGGGACGTGCGGGTGGAGAAGGACGGCATCCGGGTGCGGGTGTCGGGCACCGGGCTGACCGTGGGCTCCTAGGCTGCGTTCGGGCTCTCGGTCTGCCTTCTTGATGAAATTTGGTGTGCTGATGTGTTGAGCTCTGTTCGAGTCCTCTTCTAGTTTGCGGGAGCCAACGAGCCGCCGATCTGTACGCGAGGTTCGCTCGAACGTACTGCTCAGAAGGGGACGTCGTGTCACGAAAGACTCACCGGGGGACAGCCGGCCTGGGAGCGCTGCTCGCCTGCGTCACGGCATTCGGCGGGGCCCTCGCCTCTCCCGCAGCCGCATCCCCCGCCACCCCGCCGCCCGTCAGCGACTTCAAGGGCGTCAACTGGGCCGACCCGCGCGACAACTACGCCCATGACGCGGTCGTGCCCTCGGGTCTGTCGACCTCCGACAGCTACGCCACCACCTACGCCAAGTCCAAGGCGATCATCGGCGGGTTCTCCAAGCTCGGCGCCAACACCGTCCGCTTGCCGGTCAATCCGACCTCCGTGAACGGCCCGTTCTGGAAGTCGTACCGGGGCGCGATCGACGCCGCCACCGCCAAGGGCTTCAAGGTCGTCCTGGGCTACTGGGAGGCCGACAACGCCAAGGACGGCAAGATCGACGACCAGGCCTCCTGGGACCGGATGTGGGCGCGGATCACCTCCGCCTACGCCCGCAACTCCAAGGTGTACTTCGAGCCGATGAACGAGCCGTTCGGCTACACCGCCCAGGAGTGGACCGACATCGCCGCGAAGTGGGTGAGCACCCACGGCAACGTGCCCCGCGACCGCATCCTGATCGGCGGCTACAAGTACAGCGAGGACGTCAAGCCGGTCTGCGCCGACCCGCGCCTGAAGGGCACCCGCCTGGCCCTGCACAACTACGGCTTCTGGCACACCGACTGGACCAGCGTCGACCAGTGGAAGGCGGACTTCAAGAGCCGCATCGGCGACTGCGCCTCCCGCACGATCCTCGACGAGTTCGGTGCCTCCATGACCACCGGCCTGGACTACAACGGCCCGGCGGGCAGCTCCAACGAGATCGCGTACATCCAGGCCGCGACCGACACCATCCGGGAGCTGGGCCTGGGCTCGGTCTACTGGCCCGGCCTGCGCAACGGTGACACCTACTCCCTCACCACGCTCCAGGGCACGGGCACGAACCTCAGCCTGACGGTGAACAACCAGAGCGGCCTGGACCGGCTGCACTACGCCTGGAAGCAGTAGGTCCCAGCGGATCCATGGTGGCCCTTCCGGGTCCGGCGCCGCTCGTCAGCCGGACCCGGAAGGGAGTCTTCAGGACGCCGAAGGCGTCCAGCCCGCGAGCCAGTCCGCGACCTCCTGGTTCGCGGCCTGCGCGTCGGACAGGTGAGGACGGTCGGCGCTCGCCGGGCCCGCACCCGCGCCGTGGTTGCCGTACTCGGCGAACCGGTCGTCCCTCCACGAGAAGCCGCTCATGTCGGTCCACGGCGTGGACTTGATCGCGTTGCTGAGGTTGGTGTTGCGGACCGTGGTCTGCGGATCGAGGGACGCGTCCCCGCCCGCGTGCCAGGGCCGGCCGAGGTGGAAGGTCCCGGCCGAGACGTCGCCGTTCACCGTGGAGTTGGCGATCAGGATGCCCCTGCGGTTCGCGGCGGTGCTCGGCGCGGTGATGTAACCGCCCGAGGCGCCGTCCCAGCGCTTCTTCAGCGTGATGACGGACTTGTCGACGACGGCCGTGGCCCGGCCGAAGATGAAGTCGACGTTGCCGACGACGTAGGAGTTGCCGACGTACACCCGGCCCAGCCGGTCCTTCGACGCGGTGTCCAGCAGCAGGGTGTCCTGGTCGCCGCTGACGATGATCCCGTCGAGGAACACCTTGTCGGCGGCGGTCCGCAGGGCGACGGCCTGCCGGTCCTTGATGTTCTGGTTGGCCTTCTCGTCGAAGTCGTTGGAGATGGTCAGGTTGCGCGCCTGGAAGTCGTCCGCCTCGACGGCGACGGTGGCGCTGCCGCCCGTGCCGTAGGTGCCGCCGCCTGGCTTCGGGGTCCCGGACGCGTTGTTGTAGACGATGGTCGTGTCCTTGCGGCTGCTGCCGGTGCCCCGGATGGTGACGTGCGGCTTGTTGGAGGGCACCTTCACCAGTTCCCGGTACGTCCCGGGCTTCACGGCGATCACCACGCGGGAGGGGTTGTTCGCCGGTACGGCGTTCACGGCGGCCTGCACGGTGCGGTACTGGCCGCTGCCGTCCTGGGCGACGGTGAGGGTGGTGGCGGCCGCGGCCCTGGTGGAGGCGGTGGTGGTGCCGAGGGAAGCACGCGGTCCGGCCTGGGACTTCAGGAGCGCCGGAAGGGCGGCGGCCTTGTCGAGGGTGTAGGGGTAGTACGTCTTCGGGTCGAAGGCGCTCCCGCCGCTCTCGTTGCGCCCGCTGGTGCCGGTGAAGACGTTGCCGCGCTGCACGATCGCGGCGCCGCCGTCCTTGATGACGGGGTTGTTCACGCCCTGGAAGAGGGAGTTCTCGAGCACCATCCTCGTGCCGCCGCGCGAGTAGTTCCCGTACGAGGACTTGATGCCGGTGCCCGGGGCGTCCTCCAGGAAGTTGTTGTACAGGTGCGCGTGGGCGGCGTTGTCCGTGGAGGGGTTGCGCTGCTCGGTCTCGCGGATCCAGTTGTGGTGGATCGTGATGTCGGTCTTGACGTTCTCGGTCCAGCCGATGCCGAAGGTCTTGTTGTTGTCGCTGAGCTTGTTCCACGACACGGTGACGTTCGTGCTGTCCTTGCGGACGTCGATGAGCCCGTCGGCCATGTGCCGCAGATCGTTGTGGTCGATCCAGACGTGATGGGCGCCGTCCATCTGGATCGCGTCGAAGTCGTGCTCCTTGTCGTTCCAGATGCCCTGGTACGCGTCCCGGATGGTCAGGTTCCGGATGATCACGTTGTGCACGCCCTGGCCGAGGAAGAACCCGCCGCCGACGATGTGCCCGGCGGTCCCCTGACCCACGATGGTCTTGTCGGACCGCACCTTGATCTCTTTGCCGACCGGGTTCATCGTGATGGTCCCGGCGACGACGATGACGTAGGGCTCGGCCGCGGTCGCGTACTTCTCCAGATCGGCGAGCGTCCTGACGGTGACGGTCTTCCCGCCCCGGCCGCCGTAGGTCCCGTTCTGCCCGAGGGAGTTGACGGAGGCGAACCCGTCGGCGGTGTCGGTGGCCCAGGACGGGGCGGCGGCGGAGGCCTGCCGGCCGGTGGAACCCAGGACACCGAGGTCGGTGCCGTAGGCGAGGGTACCGGCGGCGGTGAGGGCCAGGGGGACCCCGACCGCCAGGGCGGTACGGCTTCTGCGACGACGGTGCTGGGCGCTGCTGCGCGGCTCACTCATGCGGCGATCCGTTCCATGTGGGGGAATGACCGCTGATGAGTCGCCGCCCCCGGAGGAAAGGTTGCCGGGTCATGTCATCCCTTCCGGCTGATCGCGATCCGCAGCACGTCCCCCAGCGACTCCAGGGCCCGCGTCAACGCGAAACGCACGGCGCGTTCCCCGGCCTCGGGGTCGCCCAGTACGGCTCCGGCTCCGGCGAGCACCTGCTCGGCCGACGCCAGTTGAGCGGCCTCGACGTCGTCGGCGAGCTGCGAGAGCCGGCTGTCGGGGCTGTCGGTGCTGAGGTAGCAGGGCTTGCCGTCGGACCCGGTCCAGGGGAGCAGCCTCATGCGTGGACCTCCAGTCCGTGGAGGTAGGGCCGGACCAGGGGGGTGTCCATTTCGAGGGACTCCACGTGGAGGGCGCGAGGGGGACGCGCGGGCGGGGGCGACGACCGCAGGACAGGGGTGGCGGATCGGTGACGCCCCCGGGCGGGCAACAGGAGCCGTACGAGGGTGAGCAGGAGGGACTCGCAGAGTTGGGCGGTGAGCAGGCGTAGGCGCATGGAGGTGTCCCTTCCGGGGGCCAGGCAAGGGGTTTGGCGAGCGGTGATCACCCTTCGTGCCTTGATGGTTACGGACCGCGCGTACGCTCTGGAAGAGGGCTGGCGTTGTCCGGGCGCCAGGCAACGGGGAGGGGTGACATGGGCGAATTTGTTGACGAGCAGCGGGAGTCGAGGCGCGCCGAGCTCGGACGGACGCTGCGGTTCCTGCGGGAGAAGTCGGGCAAGACGCTTGCGCAGTTGTCGGCGGAGACGTCGTACGACAAGAGCTATCTCTTTCGCCTGGAGAAGGGAGAGAGGCTGTCCAAGCGGTCGGTCATGGAGGACCTCGACAGCTACTTCGAGTCCGGTGATCTGCTCCTGCGCCTGTGGCGGGACGCGCGCAAGGAGGTCATCAAGGACAAGTACAAGGCGTTCATGGACCTGGAGGCGACGGCTCGGGTCATGTGGATGTTCCAACTGGCGGTGCCTGGGCTGTTGCAGACAGAGGACTATGCCCGCACGGTGCCGAGCTGCCATCGGTCGTGCTTCAGGTACTGCCTCACACGGCAGGCGTGCATGACCTCATGAACAGCCACCTCACGCTGCTGTGGCAACGAGTCGGAGACCCCGTTGCCTACGTGGAAGGCAACAGCTTCGGCGAGTTGATCGACGACCCGGACAAGGTCTTGTCCTTCCGCTGGTCCTACGATCTCGTCCGGGACGCGGCGCTGGCTCCTGAGGAGTCGACAGCGTTCATCAAGCGTCTCTTGGAGGAGTGCAGATCATGAACCGAACCCTCGACCTCAGCACCGCCGTGTGGCGCAAGTCGTCCTACAGCGACGGGGGCCAGACGAACTGCCTGGAGATCGCCGCCAACTGCCCCGGCACCGCTCCGGTCCGGGACAGCAAACTGCCCGACGGTCCGGTACTCGTGTTCGGCGCGAGCCCCTGGGCGTCGTTCCTCGCCCACGTCAAGAAGTAGGAGGATCCTCCGGCGGAGGCACCGCCGCCCCCGGCAGCCGTACCGTCGCCACCGTGCCGCCGCCCTCGGCGTGGGACAGCGACACCTCGCCCCCCGCCTGCTGCACCGTACGCGCGACGATCGACAGGCCCAGGCCCGAACCCGGCAGCGCCCGGGCGCTCGGGGAGCGCCAGAAGCGGTCGAAGACGTGGGGGAGTTCGTCGGCGGGGATGCCCGGGCCGTGGTCGCGGACCGTGAGGACGCCCTCGGACAGACGGACCTCGATCGTGCCGCCCGCCGGGCTGAACTTGACCGCGTTGTCCAGGATGTTGACCACCGCCCGTTCCAGGGCGGAGGGTTCCGCCCGGACGAACCAGGGCTCGATGTCCGCCGTGATCGTCAGCTCCGGGCCGCGCAGCCGGGCCCGCCGCAGCGCCGACTCGACCGTGTCCTGCCAGGCGACGATCTGTGCCCGGCCCGCGTGCTGGCCCGTGGCCGGGCGGGACAGCTCCTGGAGGTCGCCGATGAGTGCGGCCAGCTCCGTCATCTGCGCCTTCACCGACGCGAGCAGGGCCTTGCGGTCCGCCTCGGGAAGCGGCCGGCCCGTCTCCTCGCTGCGGGTGAGCAGTTCGATGTTGGTGCGCAGGGAGGTGAGCGGGGTGCGCAGCTCATGGCCGGCGTCCGCGATCAGCTGCTGCTGGAGGTCGCGGGAGCTGGCCAGGGCCGAGGTCATGGCGTTGAAGGAGTGGGACAGACGGGCGATCTCGTCCTCGCTGTCGTCCTCCACGGGGATGCGGATGTTCAGATCCTCCGTGCGGGCCACGTGTTCGACGGCGTCCGTCAGCTTGTCGACGGGGCGCAGCCCGGCCCGGGCGACGGCCAGTCCGGCGGCCCCGGCGCCGAGCACTCCCACCCCGGAGACGAGCAGGAGGATCAGCGCCAGTTCGTTGAGCGTGGACTGCGTTCCCTTGAGCGGCAGGGCGATGACGAGGGAGTAGTCGGCGGCGACGCCCGGGGGCAGGTGATCGTCCTTGATGACGACCGCCGTCGTCAGGACGCGCAGCCTGTTGCCGTGGTCGTCCGTGCCGTCGCGGATGCGGCCCTGGTTCGGGTCGGGGTCCCTGGCCACGGCCTTGTCGTCGCCGGTGACGCGGATCCGGGTCGTGGAGGACGGGAAGAGACACAGCGTGCCGTCGACGCGGACCAGCTGCCCGTAGGTCTTGGGCCGCGACCCCATGCCCAGCGCGTCGGAAGGCGTCTGACGGCAATCGCCGGTGAGCGCCTGCAACTCGTCCGGGCGCAGCGGCGCGACCGACGACTTCAGGTCGTTGTCGATCTCGTCGTACAGCTTGCCCTGCACGATGAACCAGCAGGTCACCGAGACCGCCGCCACGGCGAACGCCACGGCCGCCGCCACCAGCAGGGCCAGCCGGGAGCGGATCGGCAGGGAGCGGAACCGGCGCACGACCTTGTTCACTCGGTGCCGCCCTGCCGCAGTACATAGCCGACGCCCCGCACCGTGTGCACCAGCCGCGGCTCACCGCCCGCCTCGGTCTTGCGGCGCAGGTACATCACGTACACGTCGAGGGAGTTCGACGACGGCTCGAAGTCGAAGCCCCAGACGGCCTTGAGGATCTGCTCCCGGGTGAGGACCTGGCGCGGATGGGCCATGAACATCTCCAGGAGCGTGAACTCCGTCCGGGTCAGCTCCACCTGGCGCCCGCCCCGCGTGACCTCACGCGTGGACAGGTCCATGCGCAGGTCGGCGAAGGTGAGCGCGTCCTCGTCGGCCGGGCCGGCCGCGCCCACGGTCGCCGCGTAGGAGCTGCGGCGCAGCAACGCGCGGATCCGGGCGAAGAGTTCGTCGAGTTCGAAGGGCTTGACGAGGTAGTCGTCGGCGCCCGCGTCGAGGCCGGTGACACGGTCGCCGACGGTGTCACGGGCCGTGAGCATCAGGATCGGCGTGGTGTCCCCGGTGGCGCGGATGCGGCGGGCCGCCGTCAGGCCGTCCATGCGCGGCATCTGGATGTCGAGGACGATTAGGTCGGGCCGGTAGGCCGCCGCCTTGTCCAGCGCGTCCGCCCCGTCGACGGCGACCTCGGTCCCGTACCCCTCGAAGGCGAGACTGCGCTGGAGCGCCTCGCGTACGGCCGGCTCGTCGTCGACGATCAGGATGCGCTGCGGGTCACGGTCACCGTCTGCGGGGCTCATGGGTCGGGAGTCCTAGGGGATGAAGGGGGACGGGGGTGCTGCGTTGACGCTCTCAGCGTCCCACGTCAGCGGGCGGTGACGGGAGGAGCATCAGCCCGGCGGCGTGCGGCGAGGGGGAGGAACGTCCGCCGGTGAAGCACGACGCCGGAGGCGCCTCGGCCCGGTGGCGGGCGGTGACGGGAGAAGCGACCCTCGTGGCCCGTGGCCCGAGGCCCGAGGCCCGAGGCCCGGGCGCCGGAGGCGGATCGGTGCGGGCGACGGCAAGCGCGTCAGCCCCGTCCCGCACGGCGTCGGGCCGTCGCCCCGCGGGACGCCCGGCGGGCCGCTGCCGTCCCCGCCGACGCCACCTCCGCCGCCCGGCCCGTCGGCGGGTGCGGTTCGTGCGCCACCGCCAGGGGCAGCCCGATCCCCGCCGGGTCCCCGCCCGGCTCCGTGTGCGCAACCTGCTCGATCATCGCCCTGCTCCTCGCTGTCGTCGCTGTCGCTGGCCGCGACTCAGTCGGTCGCACCCGCCCGCAGCTTCGCGAGGTCGGCCTTGACCGTGTTGATCGGGATGGCGAAGCCCAGGCCGACGCTGCCCGCGTCGGAGGACGAGGAGGCCTGGCTCGTCGGCGAGTACATCGCGGAGTTGATCCCGACGATGTTGCCGTTCATGTCGATCAGCGCACCACCGGAGTTGCCCGGGTTGAGGGACGCGTCGGTCTGGAGCGCCTTGTACGTCGTCGTGCTGGACCCGGTGTCGCCGTTGAACTGGCGCCCGCCGAACTCGAACGGCCACTGGTCGCCCTGCCCCTGCCCCCACTGCTGCTGGCCCTGGTCCTGGCCCTCCTCGGTCGGGACGGTGACGTCGCGGTCGAGGGCCGAGATGATGCCGCTGGTGACGGTGCCGGACAGCCCCTCGGGCGAGCCGATCGCCACGACCTGGTCGCCGACCTGGAGTCCGGCCGAGTCGCCGAGCGTGGCCGCCTTCAGACCGGAGGCGTTCTCCAGCTTGATCAGCGCCAGGTCCTTCTTGCTGTCGGTGCCGACGACCTTCGCGGTGTACGACTTGCCGTCGCTGGTCGTCGCCTTGATCCGCGAGGCCCCGGCGACGACGTGGTTGTTGGTGACGATCTCGCCGCCGCTGGTGATGATCACGCCGGAGCCGGTGGAGGAACCGGCGTTGGAGTCGGCGCTGATCTCGACGATGCTCGGGCTGACCGCCTTCGCGACCCCGGCGACCGTGCCCTTCTGGCTGGAGGGGACCACGGTGGTGCTGGTGGAGCTGGAGGCGACGGTGTCGTTGCCGGTCAGTTCCTGGATGCCGTAGGCGGTGCCGCCGCCTATCGCCGCCGCGACGATCGCCACGGCGGCGATCAGGCCGAGCGGGCCACGGCCGCGCTTCTTCGGATGCGGAGCATGCGCCGGGGCGTACGCCGGCGGGGGCGGCCACTCGGGGTTCACCGGGGCCTGCTGCTGACCCTCGTAAGGGTTCTCGTACTCGCCACTGCGGTGGAAGCTCTCGGTCATGGAACCGAGCTTGTCGCCCGACCATGAGAGCTTCCTGAGTGCTCCCTGAGAAGCCCGACAGAACCTCGTATGCCCGATATAAAGAGGCCCGGGCTCACCCGCCGGAGGCTACGCGCAGCCGCAGGACTGCCGGGTCACCAGCCGCGACGGGAAGACCTTCAGCCGCTCGCGCCGGGCCCCCGCGACCCGCAGCCCGTCGTCGAGGACGAGGTCCACCGCCGCCCGGGCCATCGCCGGACGGTCGGACGCGATCGTCGTCAGGGGCGGGTCGGTGAGCGCCGCCTCCTTGATGTCGTCGAAGCCGGCCACCGCCAGCTCGCCGGGCACGTCGATGCGCAGCTCGCGCGCCGCGCGCAGCAGGCCGATCGCCTGGTCGTCGGTGGAGCAGAAGATCGCCGGTGGCCGCTCGGGCCCCGAGAGGATCTTCAGGGCCGCCTGGTAGGCGTCGTAGCGGTTGTACAGGGCCTCGAAGAGGCGGCCCTCCGTGGAGATCCCGGCGTCGTCCATCGCGCGGCGCCAGCCCTCGACGTGGTCGGAGACCGGGTCACCGACCGCGGGGGTCTCGGCTATGCCGCCCATACAGGCGACGTACTCGTAGCCGTGCTCCAGCAGGTGCCGGACGGCGAGCTCGGCGCCGCCCAGGTCGTCCGTGGTGACGGCCACGTCGTCGATGGCCTCGGGCCGCTCGTGCAGCAGCACCACCCGGGCGTCCCAGGCCTCGATCTCGGCGGCGGCCAGGTCGTTGAGCGCGTGGCTGACGAGGATGAGGCCGGAGACCCGCATGCCGAGGAAGGCGCGCAGGTAGTGGACCTCGCGCTCGCCCACGTAGTCGGTGTTGCCGACGAGGACCATCTTCCCGCGCTCGGAGGCGGCCTGCTCGACCGCGTGCGCCATCTCCCCGAAGAAGGGCTGGCGGGCGTCCGGGATGATCAGGCCTATGAGGTCGGTGCGCCGGGACGCCATCGCCTGGGCCACCCGGTCGGGCCGGTACCCCAGTTCCTTGATCGCGGCGAGGACACGCTCGCGCGTGGCCGGGGCGACCGGCCGGGGTCCGTTGTTGATGACATAGCTGACCACGGCAGTGGAAGTCCCTGCCAGCCGCGCCACATCATCCCGAGTCACCTTGGCCACGCGCGGAGTCTACGCGGATATACCCGCTCCGGGCAGGGCGTAAAGGAGGTTCCGTACGATATCCCGACCGCCGTCCGGGGCACCCCGTGCGGGAAGCGATGCCCAGGTCGGCGCCGTTGTACGCCTCGTTACGCCTTGGCGCTCGCGTCGGCGGCCTCCCGGTCGGCCGACTTGTCCGCGCTGTCCGGCTTTGCCTTGGCGGCCTTGGCCTTCGCCTCCTCGGCGGCCCGCTCCACCTTCTCCGGCGTAACGAATCGATAACCCACGTTCCGGACGGTGCCGATCAGCGACTCGTGCTCGGGGCCGAGCTTGGCGCGCAGCCGCCGGACGTGCACGTCGACCGTGCGCGTACCGCCGAAGTAGTCGTAGCCCCAGACCTCCTGGAGCAGCTGGGCGCGGGTGAAGACCCGGCCGGGGTGCTGCGCGAGGTACTTCAGGAGCTCGAACTCCTTGAAGGTCAGGTCCAGGACGCGGCCCTTGAGCTTGGCCGAGTACGTCGCCTCGTCGACCGACAGGTCGCCGTTGCGGATCTCCATGGGGGAGTCGTCGCCGACGATCTGCTGCCGGCCCATGGCCAGGCGCAGCCGCGCCTCGACCTCCGCGGGACCGGCGGTGTCGAGCAGGACGTCGTCGATGCCCCAGTCGGCGGTGACGGCGGCGAGGCCGCCCTCGGTGACGACGAGGACGAGCGGACAGCCCGGCCCGGTGGAGCGCAGCAGCTGGCACAGGCTGCGGACCTGGGGGAGGTCCCGGCGGCCGTCGACGAGGATGACGTCGGCGCCGGGGGTGTCGACGAGGGCGGGGCCCTCCGCGGGGGCCACACGCACGTTGTGCAGGAGCAGGCCGAGGGCGGGAAGCACCTCCGTCGACGGCTGGAGGGCGTTGGTCAGGAGCAGCAGAGAACTCATATGTCTGGTTCCTCCTCGGTCCCTGCGAGGACGTTTGTTGGCACAGCACCGCTCTGCGATCCCGAAGGCCCCGTACACCTGCGGTTTCCCGCGTCGTATACAACGCTTCCGAAAGCACAAAAGGACCCGGGGGCTACGGTGCCCGAGTCCTCTGCCCAGCAGAATAGCCCACATGAGCTCTGGTCCGGCAGGTCATGTGGCGCGTTCCACCGATCGTCCGCATGTCGAGACGGGTGGGGGAAAGCCTGTGCGGATGTCGTCGAGGGCGTTTCTGAGGACGTCCGACGGTGTGGCGATCGACGCCGTGTACGAGCCCGGAGCGGCCGCGTACGACACCTCGGGGACTCCTTCCGCTCATCCCGTGTTCGTCGTCGCCCACGGGTTCACCGGCGCGGTGGACCGCCCGCACGTGCGGCGGATCGCGGAGGCGTTCGCCCTCCACGGGGGCGTGGTCACCTTCTCCTTCCGCGGGCACGGCATGTCCGGCGGGCACTCCACGGTCGGCGACCGGGAGGTGCTCGACCTGGCGGCGGCGGTGGCCTGGGCGCGGAGCCAGGGGCACACGCGCGTGGTGACGGTGGGCTTCTCCATGGGCGGCTCGGTGGTGCTCCGGCACGCGGCGCTGCATCCGGGGCGGACGGACGCGGTGGTGTCGGTCAGCTCGCCGGCCCGCTGGTACTACCGGGGCACCGCGCCCATGCGGCGGCTGCACTGGCTGGTGACCCGGCCCGAGGGGCGGATCGTGGGCCGCTACGGCTTCCGCACCCGCATCCACCACCGCGACTGGAACCCGGTGCCCCTCTCACCGGTGGAGGCGGTGCCGAGGATCGCCCCGACCCCGCTGCTGATCGTGCACGGCGACGCCGACGGCTACTTTCCGGTCGACCATCCGCGGATGCTGGCCGCGGCCGCCGGTGACCAGGGCGAACTGTGGCTGGAGCCGGGCATGGGGCACGCCGAGCACGCGGCGGGCGACGAACTCCTGGCCCGGATCGGGGAGTGGGGCGTCGGCCGGGCGGGCTAGCCTGACGGGGTTCACCGTCGGAATTCATTGAGGAAGCAGATGCCAAAGGTCACGGTGCGCTACTGGGCCGCCGCGAAGGCCGCGGCCGGGGTGGCCGAGGAGCCCTACGAGGCGGCCACGCTCGCCGAGGCGCTCGACGGGGTGCGCGAGCGCCACCCCGGGGAGCTCGAGCGCGTCCTGCGCCGGTGCTCGTTCCTGGTGGACGGTGACCCGGTGGGCACCCGTGGACATGAGACGGTACGGCTGGCCGACGGCGGCACGGTCGAGGTGCTCCCGCCGTTCGCAGGAGGATGACGATGACCGACCAGCCGAACCAGCCCCACCAGCCGTACGACGGCTACGACCCCTACGGGCAGCAGCCGCAGGCGTGGCCCGGGCAGGGCCACCAGGGGTACGAGGACCCGCACGCCGCGCAGCAGTACACGCAGCAGTGGCAGGGACAGACCTGGGAGACGCAGAACCACCAGGCGGTGTCCGCGCATGCGCCGGATCCGGAGACGGCGATTCTCACGCCACAGTCGCCCCGGCCGCCGCAGTCGCCGCAGACTCCCCTGACGCCGCAGGCGTCCGGGGCGCCGGCCGGAGCCGACGCCTCCGCCACCGGCTACGGTCCCGCCACCGTCGGCGGGAACGCGCGCGTCACCGACGCGCAGCGGGCCCGCGCCGAGGGGCGCTCCCCGATCATCGAGCCCGGGGCGCAGCCTGCCGCGCTGACGGCGTTGCTCGGGCTGCTGCTGGCCGGTGCGGCGGCCGTCGGGACGTACGCGCTGCTCGTGCCGCTGGTGATCCTCCAGGCCGTCACCGCCGCGGGCTGGTTCCGGCTGAACGGGATGTGGCCGGCCCGGCAGGGCATCGCGCTGGGCTTCGCGGGCGCGCTGGCCGCGGACGCGGCGCTGCTGGTCTCGGGCCGCTCCCCGTCGGCGATCCTCGGCACGATCGGGGTGTGGGTGCTGCTCGCGCTGGTCCTCCAGCTGCGCTCGCACGCCGACCCGGACGAGCGGATGTACGGCCTGATGGCGACGGTCGCGGCCTCGGCGCTGGCGATCGTGGCCGGCGGCTACCTCGCGGCCGACGCGGACGCGGTGACGGTGGGCGCGGTGGCCGTGGCGGTGGCCGTCCTGGCCCGCGCGCTGCCGCTGCCGACCCCGGCGTCGGTGGTGGTGTCCCTGCTCGCGGCTGCGGGTGCGGGCATCGCGATGGGCGCGGTCACGGGCCTCGGCACCCCGGGCGCCTTCCTCGGCGCGGGGGCCGCCGTCTGCGCCCTGATCGGCCACCGGGTCGCGAGCTACGACTACCCGTCCCGCTTCGTCCACTTCACCGCGGGCGTGGCCCTGCCACTGGCCGCGGCGGCGCCCGCGGTGTACGTCCTGGGCAGGGCGCTGGCGTAGCTCCCTCTGTGGCAGGACGCCGGGCGCCCGTCCTGTCACAGATGATCAACAATCCTCCGGTTCCTCTTCCCCGCGGGGTTACCCTCACGCAAGGGACGGCCACCCGGTCGTCGGGCACCGCCGTCTAACCGACTGGGTGGGGGAAACACCGCAATGCGCGCACTGCGAATACTGCTGATCTTCGTCGTGATCCTGGGCGGGCTCTTCGTGATCGCCGACCGCGTCGCGGTCGGCTTCGCCGAGGACGAGGCCGCCGACCGGCTGAGGACGACGGAGAACCTGTCGGCCACCCCCGACGTGTCGATCAAGGGCTTCCCGTTCCTCACCCAGGTAGTCGGCGGTTCCCTGGACGACGTCGAGGTCGGCATCAAGGATTACGAGGCCGCCGCGGGCGACGGCGAGCAGAAGATCCGCATCGACGACCTCCAGGCCGACATGAAGGGCGTGGAGTTCTCCGGCGACTACAGCTCCGCCACCGCCTCCAGCGCCACCGGCACCGCGACCATCGCCTACGACGAGCTGCTGAAGACGGCCAAGTCCGAGCCCACCCAGGTCGCCCCGGGCGTCACCGCCAAGGTCGTCGGCCTCTCCGACGGCGGCAACGGCAAGATCAAGGTCACCGTCGAGGCCACGGTCCTCGGCACCAAGCTGCCGGAGCCGGTCTCCGTGCTCAGCTCGGTGAAGGTCGTGGACGGCACGGTCCGGGTGCACGCCGACGGCCTTCCCGAGTTCGGCGGCGTCGACATCGCCGAGAACAAGGTCCGGGCGATCACCGACTTCCAGCAGAAGATCGACGGCCTGCCCGGCGGCATCGAGCTGGACACGGTCCAGGCCGCCCCGGACGGTGTCGAGATCACGGTGAAGGGTTCCGACGTCCGGCTGGCCGGGTAGGCAGGGGCACGGCGGACCCGGCCCGCTCTGTCCGGTGGGCGAGACGGCGATGTCCGCAGCGTAGATGTGACGGGGGATGCGGGCGGCCGGAGACCGTGCGGCGACCGGCCCGGCAGGCTCTCTATCCCATATGGCGGATTGCCGTGTCTCAGCATGCGACACACCGGTGACACGCCCGCCCGACCGTCCCTACGATCGACGCTATGAAGCGACAGGCGGACCTCACGAAGCGGCGGGCAGTAGACCTGTGCCGCGTCGCCGCCATGCTCTGTCGCACCTTCTGAGCGATCGCGTCGGCAGTCGCGCCGGCGCGCGCATCCCCGCAGCCCTGCATCCAGGGCACCCGTGCGCCGCCCTGCCTCAAGGGTGCGCCCTGCAGACCTCGCACGCCCCGCCGTAACTGCCCCGGAGGAGAAGAAGCATGAGCCGCAACGACGTCCTGGTCGACGCCGACTGGCTCCAGGAGCACCTGGACGACCCGACCATCGCGATCGTCGAGGTGGACGAGGACACGTCCGCCTACGAGAAGAACCACATCCGCAACGCCATCCGGATCGACTGGACGCAGGATCTCCAGGACCCGGTCCGCCGTGACTTCGTCGACCAGGAGGGCTTCGAGAAGCTCCTGTCGGAGAAGGGCATCGGCAACGACCACACCGTGGTCCTCTACGGCGGCAACAACAACTGGTTCGCCTCCTACGCCTACTGGTACTTCAAGCTCTACGGCCACGACAGCGTCAAGCTCCTCGACGGCGGCCGCAAGAAGTGGGAGCTCGACGCCCGCGAGCTGGTCCCCGGCGACGAGGTGCCCGAGCGTCCGAAGACGGACTACAAGGCCAAGGCCCAGGACACCTCCATCCGCGCCTTCCGCGACGACGTCGTGGCCGCGATCGGCTCGCAGAACCTCGTCGACGTGCGCTCGCCCGACGAGTTCTCCGGCAAGCTCCTCGCCCCGGCCCACCTGCCGCAGGAGCAGTCGCAGCGCCCGGGCCACGTGCCCAGCGCCCGCAACATCCCGTGGTCCAAGAACGCCAACGACGACGGCACCTTCAAGTCGGACGAGGAGCTCAAGGAGCTCTACGCCGCGGAGAGCGTCGACCTGGCCAAGGACACCATCGCCTACTGCCGCATCGGTGAGCGCTCCGCGCTGACCTGGTTCGTGCTGCACGAGCTCCTCGGCGTGGAGAACGTCAAGAACTACGACGGCTCCTGGACCGAGTACGGCTCCCTCGTGGGCGTGCCGATCGAGCTCGGCGCCAACAAGTAAGCAACCCGACCGACCTTTCCAGACTTCAGGAGTACGACATGTGCGGTGCGAAGGCCGGCGGCCCCGACGCCTCGACGATCAAGCCCGGTGAGACCACCATCCAGGGTCAGGTGACCAAGGACGGCGAGCCCGTGGTCGGCTACGTCCGTCTGCTGGACTCGACCGGCGAGTTCACGGCCGAGGTGCCGACCTCGGCGACCGGACAGTTCCGCTTCTACGCGGCCGAGGGCACCTGGACCGTCCGCGCCCTCGTGCCCGGCGCCACCGCCGACCGCACGGTCGTGGCCCAGCAGGGCGGCCTGGCGGAGGTCGCGATCGCCGTCTGACGGCGATCGGTCCCGGAAGGGCCGCACCCCTCGGGTTGGACGCCTGGGGTGCGGCCCTTCGGCCTGCCCGGACCTACGCTGGAGGTATGTACGCACGGCGGCGTCACACGTACTTCGCGATGATGGGCCTCTGCATCGGCCTCTTCGTGCTGGCCTGGGGTGTCGTGCGCCTGTGGTCCGTCCCGGTCGCCGTCGGGATGTGCGTCGTCGCCATGGTCATCCCGCCCGTGGCGGCCATGGTGGCGAACCGGCGCGGACCGGACGACCGGTGGTGGGACGACCCCTCCGGGGACCCGCAGTCCGACGAGTGGTGGGACGAGCTGGACGGCAAGAAGCGCCCCCGGTGACGGCGTCCGCCCGCCCGCCGTCGGGTATCCGGGTCCCATGCGACTGACAGCGGCGACCCTGGACGCACCGCACGCGCGGGACCTGGCGGACTTCTACCTGCGGCTGCTGCCCGGCTGGCAGGTCCGGCCGGGCGGCCCCGACTGGGTGCACATCCGGCCCCCGGACGGCGGCACGGGGCTGTCCTTCCAGACCGAGCCCGCGTATGTGCCGCCCCTGTGGCCGGCCACTGCGGAGCGGCAGCAGATGATGATGCACCTCGACATCGAGGTCGACGACCTGGAGCGGGAGACCGCGCGGGCCGTCGCCGTCGGGGCCCGGCTCGCCGGATTCCAGCCGCAGGACGACGTGCGGGTGCTGCTGGACCCCGCCGGGCATCCGTTCTGCCTGTACACGGACGCTCAGTAGACGAGCGCCTGCGTCCCGTCCGCCATGGCCTCCTGGACGAAGACCTGCGCGCCCGCGATGCGGACCCCCTCGATGACGTCCTGCTCGGTGATCTCGCGGCGGGCCGCGCACTGCGTGCACAGGGTCACGCGGCCGGCCGTCAGCAGGGAGTCCAGCAGGTCGGGCAGGGGAGCCGCGTGCGGCAGCTCGAACTCGGCGGCGCGGCCCGGCAGGGCGAACCAGGCGGACTCGCCGGTCAGCCACAGGGAGACGTCGACACCGCTGGCCACGGCCACCGCCGCCACCGTGAACGCCTGGGAGCACCGCTCGGGGGCGTCCGCCCCGGCCGTCACCTTGATCACCAGCTTCTTCGCCATAGCCGGAATCGTAGTGCCGAAGGGGCCCGCGTAAGCTGGTCCCGGCCCTGTGCAACCGTTCGCACCCCGCTCAAGGAGCACCCCGTGGAGATCTTCTTCGAAATCCTGTTGGTCCTGGTCGCCCTCGGCGTCCTCGCCTTCGCCGGACTGACCGTGAAGAAGCTGTACCAGGGCCAGCGCTGACCCCCCTCTAGGAAGTTCTGATGATCGAGATCCCGTCCGACCTCCACAAGGACCTCGTGCCGCTCGCCTTCCTGCTCGGCAACTGGGCGGGCGCCGGAGTGCACGACTTCCCCGGCTCCGAGAAGTGCAACTTCGGGCAGGAGGTCGCCTTCACCCACGACGGCCGGGACTTCCTGGAGTACCGGTCCCACACGTGGGTCCTGGACAACGACGGCAACAAGGTCCGCCCGCTGGAGTCCGAGCACGGCTTCTGGCGGATCGACGCCGCCCGCAAGGTCGAGGTGACGATGACCCGCGACGACGGCGTCATCGAGATCTGGTACGGCGAGCTGGCGGACAAGAAGCCGCAGATCGACCTCGTGACGGACGCGGTGGCCCGCACCGCCGCCTCCCAGCCCTACACCGGCGGCAAGCGCCTGTACGGCTACGTCAAGAGCGACCTGATGTGGGTCGGTGAGAAGCAGACCCCCGAGGTCGAGCTGCGCCCCTACATGTCGGCCCACCTCAAGAAGGTCGTCACCCCGGAGGAGGTCGAGCGCTGGGCCAAGGCCCTGCCCGACGACATGCCGGACGACGGCATCGCTTTCTTCAAGTAGTCCTAGACTCTGGGGTGTGGTGAGCACCGACTGGAAGAGCGATCTGCGGCAGCGCGGCTACCGGCTGACCCCGCAGCGGCAACTCGTGCTCGAAGCCGTGGACACCCTGGAGCACGCGACCCCCGACGACATCCTCGTGGAAGTGAGGAAGACGGCGTCGGGGGTCAACATTTCCACGGTGTACCGGACGCTGGAGCTGCTGGAGGAGCTCGGCCTGGTCAGTCACGCGCATCTGGGGCACGGCGCGCCGACGTACCACCTCGCCGACCGCCACCACCACATCCACCTGGTCTGCCGCGACTGCCAGAACGTGATCGAGGCGGACGTCTCGGTGGCCGCCGAGTTCACCGCCAAGCTGCGCGAGACGTTCGGCTTCGACACCGACATGAAGCACTTCGCGATCTTCGGCCGGTGCGAGGACTGCACGCTCAAGGCTTCAACTACCGAGTCGTAGGCTTACGGACATGAAGAGCCCTCTGCTGACCCTGCCCGGTGCCGTCCCCGCCGAGGGCGTGGACGAAGGTGTCGCCGCCCACTACGGCGATCTGTTCCGTGAGCAGCGTGCCCTCGCCGACGGCACCGGATTCGTGGACCTCTCGCACCGCGGGATCGTCACCGTCACCGGCGAGGACCGGCTCGCCTGGCTGCACCTGCTGCTCACCCAGCACGTCAGCGAGCTCCCGCCGGGCCGGGCCACCGAGGCACTGATCCTTTCCGCGAACGGGCACATCGAGCACGCCCTGTACCTCGTCGACGACGGTGCCACGGTCTGGGCCCACGTCGAGCCGGGCACCGAGGAGGCGCTGATCGCCTACCTGGAGTCGATGAAGTTCTTCTACCGGGTCGAGGTCGCCGACCGCACCGCCGACTTCGCGCTCGTCCACCTCCCGGCCGGCTCGATCGCCGAGGTCCCCGAGGGCGTCGCCGTCCGGGAGACCTCGTACGGCCGGGACCTGTTCCTGTCGCGCGCCGACCTGGAGTCCTACGCGGCGCAGGCCGGGCCGCCCGTCGGGATCCTCGCCCACGAGGCACTGCGGGTGGAGCAGCACCGGCCCCGGCTCGGCTTCGAGACCGACCACCGCACCATCCCGCACGAGCTGGGCTGGATCGGCTCGGCCGTGCACCTGCAGAAGGGCTGCTACCGGGGCCAGGAGACGGTCGCCCGGGTGCAGAACCTGGGCAAGCCGCCGCGCCGGCTGGTCTTCCTGCACCTCGACGGCAGCGAGGTCCATCTGCCCGCGGCCGGGACGGAACTGCGGCTCGCCGAGGACGGCCCCGACGGCCGCAAGGTCGGCTTCGTCACGACGTCCGCCCGCCACCACGAACTCGGTCCGATCGCCCTCGCCCTGGTGAAGCGGAACGTGGCGGTGGACGCCCCGTTGATGGCCGGGGACACCGCGGCGGCCCAGGAAGTCGTCGTCGAGCCCTGACGCTTGTAGACCTTTCGGGTCAGATGTCGATCTGCACGGTGAACGGGCCGTCGTTCGTGAGCGATACCCTCATCGCCGCTCCGAAGCGGCCCGTGGCCACCGTCGCGCCCAGGGACCGCAGCTGGGCGACGACCTCGTCGACGAGGGGCTCGGCCACATCGCCGGGGGCGGCGGCGTTCCAGGTGGGGCGGCGGCCCTTGCGGGCGTCGCCGTAGAGGGTGAACTGGCTGATCACCAGGAGCGGGGCGTCGATGTCGCTGCAGGACTTCTCCCCGTGCAGCATGCGGATCGACCAGAGCTTGCGGGCCAGCTGGGCCGCCTTCTCCTTGGTGTCCTCGTGGGTGACGCCGACGAGGACGCACAGCCCCTCGCCCTCGATCGCGCCCACCGTCTCGCCGTCCACGACGACGCTCGCGCCGTCCACCCTCTGCACCACTGCTCGCATGTGTCCATCATGCCGGGAGGTGACGTCAGGGCCGCGCGTGGTGGGCGCATGGCCCGAAAGGGTGGTTTGCATCGGATGCCAACGGCCCCTGCTGGACCGTATTTTGCTGCTTAACCGCCCATCTGGGGTCTATCGGGACCACTCGTTCCCATAGGGACCACTCGGGGTGGCACGATGCATGCACACACCGGTCGAGGGGACGGTTGAGGCACATGAGCACATCAAGCACCGGACAGCAGCAGGCGGCTTTCCGGTCGACGTACACGGGGATCGGCGCGCCGGAATACCACCGGCCGCCCACGCAGCGCACCGACAGCCCGCGGCTGCCCTCGGACAGCCCCGAGGACCGGCTGTCCGCGCTGAGCCTGCCCGAACTGCGCACGCTGCGCCGCGAGACCCAGCGCGACGAGGCCGACCTCAGCTATCTGCGGCGGCTGCTCCAGGGGCGGATCGACATCCTGCGCGCCGAGGTGGCCCGGCGTGCCCCGGCGGGCGCCGCCTGTGCCACGGCACCCGAGGAGACGTCGGTGGTGGAGCGGCTGGCGGACATCCTGCGGGACGCCCCGGCCCGGCACCGCTCCTCGGCCCGGCACCTGACCCTGGGCACGCCGAAGGGCGAGGAGTTCCGGCGGCTGGCCGCGGAGATGCTCGCCGAGGTCGAGCTGTCCGACCTGGACGCGCGCACCGACCTGGAGCTGAACACCGCGATGGGCCGGCTCGAGCGCTACGAACAGCAGGTCTCCCGGCGCCGCCGGCGGCTCCAGCGCACGGCCGACGAGTGCGGCGCGGAGATCGCGCGCCGCTACCGCGAGGGGGAGGCGCAGGTCGAGGACCTGCTGGTGTGAACCGCCCCGGGGGGAAGGGGGGAAGGGGGAAGGGCCGGCGGCGGGATATTCGGGCGACACCGACCGGCCCCGCGCCTAGCGTGCCGTCATGACCCTCGTGTCCCGCGCCGACGACATCGACGTACGCCCGATAGCCGAGGCCGAGTTCGCCGACTGGCTGCGCGCCGTGAACACCGGCTTCCTGCGGGCGGCCCCGCTCACCGAGGAGGAGGTCGAGGGGCGGCGCGAGCGGTTCGTCCCGGGCCGCTACCTCGGGGCCTTCGACGGCGGCCGGTGCGTGGCGACCTTCCGCTCCTTCGACCAGCGGCTCACGGTCGTCGGCGGGGCCGGCGTCCCGGCCGACGCCGTCTCGGGCGTCACCGTCACCGCCACGCACCGCCGCCGCGGGCTGCTCAGCCGGATGATGGCGCGGGACCTGGCGGCCGCGAAGGACCGCGGGGATGTCGTCGCCACGCTGATCGCCGCCGAGTACCCGATCTACGGCCGGTTCGGCTTCGGGCCGGCGACCTGGATGGCGGAGTGGACGATCGACGTGCCGCGCGCCGGTCTCGACGCCCGCCGGCCGGGCCCGGCGGACGGCGGGCGGATCGACCTGGTCGACGCCGAGGACGTCCGCAAGCTCGGCCCCGAACTGCACGAGCGGCTGCGCCGCGGCCAGCCCGGCGCCGTCACCCGCGACCCCATGTGGTGGCAGCTGAACACCGGCGCCCTGCGGTGGGACACGACATGGAAGGAGCCCTTCTTCGCCGTGTACCGCTCGGCGTCCGGCGAGGTCGAGGGCATGGCGGCGTACGAGGTGGAGGACACCTGGGGGGACGGCAAGCAGCCGCTGAACACGGCCACCGTCAAGTGGCTGCTCGGCGTCACGCCGGCCGCCGACCGCGCCCTGTGGCAGTACCTCTGCTCCATCGACTGGGTCGTGAAGGTGAAGAGCGGCTGGCGGGCGCCGGACGACCTGCTCCCGCACCACCTGCCCGATCCGCGGGCGGCCGGGATCACCACGCTGGCGGACTGGCTGTGGGTGCGGATCCTGGACGTCGAACGGGCGCTGGAGGCCCGGACCTACGACGGCCACGGATCGCTGGTGCTGGAGATCGCCGGGGTGGACGCGCTGACCGGCGGGCGCTACCGCCTGGAGGCCTCGCCCGAGGGGGCGTCCTGTGCGCCGACCACCGAGAGCGCGGACCTCGCACTCGGGCCGGGCGAGCTGGCCGCGCTGTGGCTCGGGGACGAGTCGGCGGTGCGGCTGGCGGCGCTGGGGCGGGTGCGCGAAGAACGAGCGGGCGCCGCCCGGAAGGCCGACGCCCTGCTGCGTACGTCCAGGCGGCCGTGGTGCCCGGACATGTTCTGAGCCGCTCCCTTCTGCCGGCGTGCTGGGACCCGCATCCGTAGCGAGCTGTTCAGTTGTGATGGTGCGGCGGTGCCGACGGGCGGGACTCCCGGCTCCCCTCCGGAAGGGAGTCCCCTGGCGGGTGGCCAACCCCCTGAAGGTGTGACCATGTTCCCGAAGTTGGTGACCAACTTCACTGTCTTTATCTCCGTCCTGAACCGGCTCATAACCACCTTTCCCTGAACTGCCGCAAGATGGCGGGAAGTTGTAGTGTTCAGCTGTGGACCCGGAACACGACTCCGCCACTGGGCGGAAGAGGTCGCAACGGCCACAGAGGACACATCACGAGGTGGCCGACGAGCTGCGCGCCCGGATCAGGTCAGGGGTGTTGCGGCCGGGTGCGCGCATGCCCACCCAGGCCCAGCTGGCCCACGAGTTCGGCGTCGAGCGCGGTGCCGTGCGGCAGGCGCTGCGCATCCTTCAGTCCGAGCGGCTGCTCACCAATGTGTCCAAGGGCAGCCCGGCGACCGTCGCCGCCGACCCCGTCGGCGCGCTGACCGGCCCGCAAGCCCCGCCGCTGCCCACGACGGTGGCGCTGGCGCCCCGGATCGCGACGGCGTTCGCGGCGGAGCACGTGGAGATCGACGCCGTGTGCCTGACGTCCATCTCCCTCACCCTGGCCATCGGCGAGCCGCTGCGGCAGATCCACGCCGGACGGCTGAAACCGGCCAAGGTCGACGTCCGGGTGCTGCTGCCGAGGCGGGACATCGACCTCGCCTTCCCGGTGCCGGTCGAGGGGCGCGGCGACGACTCGGTGCACGAGCGGTGGCTGGCGATGCGCAACGCCCAGGGGCAGGTCCTGGAGCACAACCTGCTGGCCCTGCGCGCCACGCACGGCATCGACGTCCGTGTCACGTTCCGCGCGCTGCCCTTCACCCCGCCGGTGAAGCTGTACCTGCTCAACGGCACGGAGGCGCTGTTCGCGTACTACACGCTGACGCGCCGGGAGGCCGAGATCGATCACGAGCGGCGGGCGATGTACGACGCCCAGGGCACCCGGTCCATGCTGTTCGCCTTCCGGCAGGGCGCCGGGCTGCGGGACACCACGTTCGTGGAGCAGTCGCACCTGTGGTTCAACGCGTTGTGGGAGACGATCAGTTCGGAGCTGGTGCTCACGGGCTGACGTCTCCCACGGGTGGTACCGGGGTGGTGTGGTGACTCAACGGGCGGGCCCCGTCATCAGCAGCGCGAGCACGACCGCTCCGGCGGAGCTGACGGCCGGGCTCTTGGCCTTGACGCCCACGGTGAGAAGGATCAGGCCCACGAGGCCGGCCGGACCGTACTTCCACTGGACGAGCTGTTCGAAGGCGACGACGAAGGCGGCGGAGAGGAGAGCGAGGGCGGGCATCGGGGTTCCCCCTTCGGAAGTCCGGAAGCAAAACTTCCGCCAACTCCGAGAAGTTGGCAACCAACTCTGATTAAGTTGTCCCCACTTGGTCCCTAGTTATAAACAACTTTCAAGCAACTCCCGCCAGATGGATCAAAGTTGTAGCGTTTGGTCGTGGCCCAGAAGAGCGTGGCGGAGAACGTGGCAGTGAACGGCAGCAAGAGGTCCTCACCCCAGGAGATCGCCGGCAATCTGCGGGAACGCATCCGTTCCGGCGAGCTCCGGCCGGGAGACCGCCTGCCCACGCAGGCCGAACTCGCCGAGGAGTTCGGCGTGGAGCGCGGCGCCGTCCGGCAGGCCCTGCGCATCCTCCAGGAGGACGGCCTCCTCGCCGACGTCAGCAAGGGCAGTCCGCCCCGCGTCGCCGTGCCGGCCCCCGTCCGCGGCGAGCCCCAGCCGACCATGGTGGGCCTGGCCCCGCGTCTGGCGGAGGCGTTCTCGGCGCCGCATGTCCGCGTCGACGTGGTCTGCCACACCGCGGAGACGCTGATGGTCGCCCTCGGCGAGCCGCTGCGCCTGATCCACGAGGGCCGCATCCGCCCCGAGTCGATCGACGTCCGCATCCTGGTCCCCTCCCGGGACATCGAACTGGCCTTCCCCGTCCCGGTGGAGGCCCACGGGAAGGACAACCCCGTCCACACCCGCTGGCTCGCCATGCGCAACGCCCAGGGCCAGGTGCTCCAGCACAATCTGCGGGCGCTGCGCTCGACCCACGGCATCGACGTGCGCGTCACGTTCCGCGCGCTGCCCTTCACCCCGCCGGTGAAGCTCTACCTCCTCAACGAGCAGGAGGCCCTGATCGGCTACTACATGCTGACCAGGCGCGAGGAGGAGTGGGGCAGCCAGACCCTCGACATGTTCGACGTCCTCGGCTCCCAGTCCCTCCTCTTCGCCTTCGCCGGAGGAGCGGGCCGCCGGGACGGGGCGTTCGTGGAGGAATCCCAGAAGTGGTTCAACGCCCTCTGGGAAACCATCACGACGGACCTGACACTCTCCTAGTGACTTCTGATGCGGCGCAGACTGGTGCGGTGACCACCGAGAGCGAGAACGATCCGTACGGACTCCGCGATCTGACCGGACGCGCGCGCGTCGTGCTCTGGGACTTCGACGGGCCCATCTGCCGTCTGTTCGCCGGGCACTCGGCGGAGCAGGTGGCGAGCGACCTGGTCTCCTGGCTCGAGAGCCGGGGCCTGCACGGCCTGCTGACCGACACCGAGCGGGAGTCCGTGGACCCGCACCGGGTGCTGCGCGCCGTGGACCGACGGCACCCCGGCAGCGATCTCGTCGCCGAGCTGGAGGAGCGCCTGACCCAGGAGGAACTGCGGGCGGCGGCCTCGGCGATGCCGACGGCGTACGCGGATCCGCTGATACGCACCTGGACCGCGCTGGGTTCCCGGCTGGCCATCACCACCAACAACTCGCCCCGGGTGGTGCGCACCTACCTCGCCGGCCGCGGCCTCGTCGGCTGCTTCGCCCCCCACATCTACGGCCGGACGCGGGAACTGCGCCGGCTGAAGCCGGATCCGCACTGTCTGAACCAGGCGCTGGACGCGATGGGGGCGGCGCCGGGCGATGCTCTGATGATCGGCGACACGCCCTCCGACCGGGAGGCGGCCGGACGGGCCGGGGTGCCCTTCCTCGGCTACGCGCGCAACGGTCGGAAGGCCAAGCTTCTGAGGGTGGCCGGGGCCGATGTGGTCCTGGACTCCCTGGAACCACTGCTGCGGCTGCTGCGCGCGTAGGTGGCGAGAGGGCGCCGGAGAGGCGGGAGGGAGCCCAGGGGCGCCGGGTGTAGCATTCCCGCACCGTCCACCGATCGAGTCACTCGCCCGTCCTCGTTCGGATGTGAGAAGGCCGACCGGCCGCCGTCGAACACGTTCGCGCAACCTCACGCGGATGAGTGGCAGACCCCCCGTATCGGCTCACTCCGCCATGCGCGGCCCCGGCCGCGAACCTACGGTGTGCCTTACCGTCCCCCCTTCTCGTACTTCCGGAGCGGCCCGTGGGCGCACCCCCTCTTCCCGGACCTCTTCCCGGGGGACGCGCCTCGCACGACGCCACCTGCCGGGCCTTCGTGAAACAGGCGGCCGAGCTGGGGCAGGAGACCGGCGGCCACCACCACCGGAACTACGTCCTGCCGCTCACGGAGGGCATGGCCCGCCTGCTCGGGAGCCAAGCGGGGACGCCGGTGATCGTCCGGATCCGGCGTCCGGACGCGCCGCCCCTCGCCATCCGGACCTGGCAGAACGAGGCGGACATCCTCGAGGCCGTGCGCGGTGTGCTGCCGCACACCCCGGAGTGCATGGTCGAGCAGGACGGGTTCGCCATCCACAGCTTCGTGGCAGGCGCACCGCTCTCCGGCGTCTGCGGCGACGGAAAACCCGTCGACACCCTGCTCGTCGAGGCCCTGGCGGGGGTGCTCGCCCGGACGGCCCATGTCCGGCGCGGGGCACTGCCCGCCCTGCCTTCCGTCTGGCCCCGCAACCACATGGACAGTCAGGGCTTTCTGCGGACGCTGGCGCACCTGGCCGACCGGCAGCTCAGACGGCCCGACCAGGCGTCCTTCGGCGGGCTGTTCGCGGCGCTCGGCATCCCGGAGGACGCGCTCACCGAGCTGGCCGGGCGGGTTCCGGCCATGGCCCGACGGCCGTACAGCCTGCTCCACACCGACCTGCGCCGCGACAACGTGATCGTGCCGTACGCGGGAGACCCGCCCCTGGTCTGTGTCGGCTGGGAGCTGGCCAGTTACGGCGACCCGTTGCACGACCTGGCCACGCACCTGGTCCGTATGCGGTACCCGGCGGACCAGTGGGCCCAGGTGGTCGACGCGTGGGCCCGGGCCATGCAGGAGGCCCGTCCGGCCGCCGTCAACGGCCTGGCCGGGGACCTGCGGCACTACCTGGCCTTCGAGCGGGCCCGGTCGGTGTTCCCCGAGGTGCTGCGGGCCGCCCGCTCCCTGGAGGAATCGTTCACGCAGACGAGCCTCGCCGAGGCGACCGCGCGGGTGCGCCGGGCCCTGGAGGCGGCGACGGAACCGCTGCGCCTCACGCGGGTGCCGCGCGAGGGCGAGATCGAAAGGGCCCTGTTCCGGTGGCTGGTCTCGCGCGTGAACGGGGACGTCAGCGGCCGGGCCTGGATGGCGACGGCGTTCGAGTGGAGGCCCGACCGGCGTGTTCCGGAGCGCCCCGGCTTCCCGCCCCCCGCGGTGCGGGCGGCCCTGCTGGCGGAGGGGGCCGCTCCTGCGGGCAGGGTGTTCAAGGGGACCGCTCACCTGAACACGGTGGTGAGCGTGCCGGGCGTCGACACGCCCGTGGTCGTCCGGCGGAAGCTGCCCGACATGTGCCACCGGGAGCGTGGCTTCCTCAGCGAGCACGCCGTGCTCAGGGCGATCGAGGAGTCGTCCACCGAGGTGGCGGCGCCGAGGGTGCTCGCCCTGGGCGAGACGGTGCGGGGCGACACGGTCGCCTTCCACACCTACGTCGGGCCGCGGAACGTCGGCAGGCCCCCCGACCACCCCGTCCACGGCCTGCTGCCGCACGAGGCCGACAGCCTGGTGGACCAGCTCTGCGCGCTGACGCGCGTGCGGTACGAGCAGGTCGATCCGACGGCCGGCGAGGGCCGGTTCCACCACTGGCTGCGGGAGCAGCTCATCGCCCTGGTGCGGGACCTGCCCAAGGAGTCGCGGCGACTGGCCCGGCATCTCGGCCTGCCCGACGCCGACCGCCTGCGGCTCATCCTGGCCCGGCACGAGCTGAGCGAGCGCGAGCCGGCCCTGCTGCACGGGGACCTGAACCCCTGGAACCTCGTCCGCCGCGAGGACCACCTGGCGCTGACCATCATCGACTGGGAGATGGCCGTCGTCGGCGACCCCCTGTACGACCTCGTCCGGCACATGCACCTCACGCCGACCCGGCCGGAGATCAGGGACCGGATGTTCCGCCGCTGGGAGCGCCGGCTGCCGCCCGAGTACACCCACGACTGGCGCAAGGACTGGCAGGTGTACCGCTGGCTGGAGATCGTGCGCTCCGCCTACGTCGACCTGGACCGCATCGTGACCGGGGCGGGTCTGGACGCCCCGAACGTCCGCAGAGCGGTGGACTCCTACGCGGTGACCCTCGCCGCCGCCACCGCCTCCCTCGGCCTGCGCACCCGCTCCACGGCGAACCCGTCCCTCGGCCGCGCCTTCGCCTAGGAGGCTGTCCCGCAGCCGTCTCGCGGCACTGCGTAGGCTCCCGGGCATGAGCACCCCGGGCCTGCGCGAGCGCAAGAAGCGGCGGATGTACGAGACCGTGTCGGACATCGCCGTGCGGTTGTTCCTGGAGAAGGGGTTCGACGCGGTGTCGGTCGCCGAGGTGGCGGCGGCGGCCGAGATCTCCAAGCCGACGCTGTTCCGGTACTTCCCGGCCAAGGAGGATCTGGTCCTGTACCGGATCGCCGACCACGAGGGCGAGGCCGCCCGGGTGGTGGAGCAGGCACAGGAGCCGCCCGTGGAGGCGTTGCGGCGGCACTTCCTCCAGGGGCTGGAGCGGGGCGATCCCGTGACCGGGCTCAACGACCACCCCGACGTGCTCGCCTTCCACGCCCTGCTCTACGGCACGCCCTCCCTGGTCGCCCGGGCGTACACGCATCAGGAGCGGTCGCAGGCCGCGCTCGCCGAGGTGCTCGGGGGCGATCTGGACGCGCGGCTGGCGGCCGGGCAGATCATGGCCGTGCTGCGGGTGCTCGCGCTGGAGAACTGGCGGCGGATCGCGGCGGGGGAGCGAGTGGCGGACGTGCGGCCGGACGCGGTGGCGGCGGCGGAGCGGGCGTTCGGGTGGCTCGCGGCCGGGCTGCCTCCGCACCTTCGGAGTGGAACTCGGTAATTTATTTAACTCGGTCACGTTTTCGCGTACGCTCGGTGGAATGACCTCCACCGAGCCTGCCCTCCAGCACGTCCTCGACCGGGAACGCGCCCACCACGAACGCTGCCGGACCGCCCTCGCCGCGATGGTCGAGGGCGCCGGTGAACAGGTCGTCGTCGGGGAGGACGTCTCCGCGTCCGGCGCCGACGCCGAAGTCCTCGGATACCGGCTGCGCAGCCGGGCGAAGGCACTGCGCGAGCTGCCCGAGGGGCCGTTGTTCTTCGGGGCCCTCGTGGGCGGGGAGGCCGTCCGCGGTGGGGAGGGCCGGCTGCACATCGGGCGGCTGCGGATCTCCGAGCACCCGGCCGAACCACCCCTGGTGGTCGACTGGCGCGCCCCCGTCTCACGCGCCTTTTACCAGGCCTCGGCCCGGGACCCGCAGGGCGTGGCGGTGCGCAGGCGGTTCGGATGGGCGCCCGGCAGCCGGGGCGACTCCGCCGATCTCACCGGCCTGGAGGACGAGCACCTGGAGCAGGGGGAGACGCGGCAGAGCGCGATCGTCGCCCGGGAGATCGAACGGCCCCGGGTGGGGCCCATGCGGGACATCGCCGCGACGATCCAGCCCGAGCAGGACGACCTCGTCCGGGGGGATCTGACGCTGTCGGTGTGCGTGCAGGGCGCGCCGGGCACCGGCAAGACCGCCGTCGGGCTGCACCGGGCCGCCTACCTGCTGTACACGCACCCGCAGCGCATCCGGCGCGGCGGGCTGCTGATCCTCGGGCCCAACCGCACCTTCCTTTCGTACATCGCCGAGGTGCTGCCCGCCCTCGGTGAGACGGGGGTCCGGCAGTCGACCCTGGGAGAGGAGATCGCGCGCTGCCCGGTGCGGGGCGTCGACGACGAGCGGGCCGCCGTCGTGAAGCACGACGCCCGGATGGCCGAGGTGCTGCGGCGGGCGCTGTACGCACGGGTGCGGATCGAGGCGGACGGCGCGGAGCTCGCCCTGCCGGACGGGGCCTACCGGTGGCGGGTGCCGGCGCGGGAGCTCGCGCGGATCGTGGCCGAGGTGCGCGAGGAGGAACCGCCGTACGGGGTCGGGCGGGAGCGCGTACGGGCGCGGATCGTGCGGTGTCTGCGCGAGCAGGTGGAGCGGCGGGCGGGGCCGCCGCCGCACTCCTGGGTGCGGCGGGTCGAGCGGTCGCGGCCGGTGTCGGCGTACGTCGACGCGGTCTGGCCGCGGGTGCGGCCCGAGGAGGTCGTGGCCGCGCTGCTGGGCGACGAGGAGGTGCTGGCGTCGGCCGCCGAGGGGCTGCTCGACGACGGCGAGCAGCGGGCGCTGCGATGGCAGCGGCCGCCCCGGTCGTGGAAGTCGGCGCGCTGGTCGGCCGCCGACCTGGTGCTGCTGGACGAGGTGGCCGGGCTGATCGGGCATCCGGAGGGGTACGGGCATGTCGTCGTCGACGAGGCGCAGGACCTGTCCCCGATGGAGTGCCGGGCCATCGCCCGCCGGGCCCGCTTCGGTTCGCTGACGGTGCTCGGCGATCTGGCGCAGGGGACGACGCCCTGGGCGGCCCGGTCCTGGCACACCGTCCTGACGCACCTGGGGAAACCGGACGCGGCCGTGGTCGCCCTGACCACCGGGTTCCGGGTGCCGAAGGCGGTCGTGGGATTGGCCAACCGGCTGCTGGAGCGGCTGGACGTGGACGTGCCGCCGGCCCGTTCGCTGCGCGGGGACGGGGAGTTGCGCATGCGGGAGACGACGGTGGACGGCGTGCCCGGGGCGGTGGTGGCCGCCGTACGGGACGCGCTGGGGCGGGAGGGGTCGGTCGGGATCGTCGCGGCGGACGCGGATGTCCCGCGGCTGCGGGCGGCGCTGGAGGCGGCCGGCATCCAGGCGGCGGGCCCGGACGAACCGGGGGCGCGCATCTGCCTGGTGCCGGCGAGCGTGGTCAAGGGCCTGGAGTACGACCATGTCGTGGCCGTCGAACCGGCGGCGATCGCCGAGGCGGAGGAACGGGGACTGCACCGGCTGTACGTGGTGCTGACACGGGCGGTGTCACGGCTGGAGGTGGTGCACGGAAGGCAAGTGCCCTTCTAGGGCGGGGGGTTAGGTTCATGCCATGACCGAAGCAGACGCGTTCACCGACATCCCCACGACCACGCTGGCCGATCTGCTGGGCCGCGGCCGGGTGATGGACATCGGCATCCGGCCGCTGTGGGGCCCGGTGCCCCGGGTGGCCGGACCGGCCTTCACCGTACGGTGCCCTCCCGGCGACAACCTCATGCTGCACGCCGCGATCCACCGGGCCGGGCCCGGCTCGGTCGTCGTCGTGGAGTCGGGCGACCTGGACTACGCCCTGGCCGGGGGCAACGTCTGCGCCGTCGCCCGACGCCGGGGCATCGCCGCCTTCGTCGCCGACGGGCTGATCCGCGACCTGGCCGAGGTGCGCGACCTGCGCTTCCCGGTGTTCGCCCGCGGTGTCGTCCCCATCCCCGGGAGCAAGTCGGCCGCCCTGCCGCTGAACGAGCCGGTGCGCTGCGGCGGGGTCACGGTCGACGCGGGCGACACGGTCGTCGCCGACGAGGAGGGCGTCGTGGTGGTGCCCGCCGCCCGGCGCGAGGAGGTGCTGGACGCGGCCCGGACGAAGCTGGCGAAGGAGGCCGCGCAGACCCTGGACGCGTGGGAGGCGGACCACCGGGCGCGGATCGACCGGATCCTCGCGGAGCAGAATTTCCAGGGCTGACCGGTGCCCGGCCGGCCGGGCGCTCCGGCGCGGCGGGGCAGCGCTCAGCGCTCCGCCGAGAAGGGCCCTCCCCCGGTGAACGCCAGCTCGTGGAAGCGGGCGCCGATGTGCCGGTGGGTCGCCGCGTCCGGGTGGACGTGGTCGGGCAGGGGGAGGGCGGCGGCGTCGGCGGCGCCGTAGAGGTCGAGGCCGTCGAGGTAGTGCAGGTTCGGGTCGTCGGCGGCGCGCCGGCGGACGATGCGGGACAGTTCGTCGCGGATCACGGTGAGAGTGAGCGCGCCGGTGGGCGTCTGTGCCGGATCGCCCATGGCTTCGAACAGGAGGCGGCCCTCGGCGAGTTCCCGGGCATCGGGGGCGGTGGGGCCGGGCGTGTCCTCGTGGATGGCGCAGTGCAGGGGGGAGACCACCAGCAGCGGGGTGTCGGGGTGCCCCTCGCGGATCGTGTCGAGGAAGCCGTGCACGGCGGGACCGAAGGCCCGCAGCCGCATCGCGTCCCGGTTGACGAGGTTGATGCCCACCTTGACACTGATCAGATCGGCCGGGGTGTCCCGCATGGCGCGCGCGGTGAACGGGTCGAGCATCGCGCTGCCGCCCAGGCCGAGGTTGATCAGTTCCACCCCGCCGCGCAACGCGGCGATCGAGGGCCAGACGGCCGTCGGGCTCGCCCCGTCGGAGCCGTGGCTGATCGAACTGCCGTGGTGCAGCCACACCCGGCGGCCCCGGTCCGGCAGGGGCGTGACGGGGGCGTCCGTCCGCAGGGCGACCAGTTCGGTGCTCTCGTTGTGCGGCAGCCAGATCTCGACGTCCTTGTCGCCCCGGGGCAGGCCCTCGAAGCGGACGGTGCCGGCCGGGCCGGGCGCGAACTCGCTCTCCCAGGTGGTCAGGTCGACGGTGAGGACGTTGCCGCCGGTGGCGGAGGCCTGCCCGGCCGGACGGCCGTCGACGAGCAGGTCGTACAGACCGTCCGGGCGCGGCGGGAAGCCGGTGTACTCGCGTTTGGTGCGCAGCGTGTCCAGTTCGACGGCGGTCGCGGCGGTACGGAAGGCCAGGCGTACGCCGGAGGGCTGGGCCTCGGCCATCGCCAGCTGCGGGTCGGTGTTCTGCGCGCGGGCCCGGGCCGGGAGCCGGTGCGGGAGCAGGCCGTGCTCGGTGCGCTCCACGTCGAGGGCGCCGCGCAGCAGGTCCGCCGTGAGGGGCGTGGTGATCCAGTCGTGCTCGGTGTGCATGGGTGTCAGCCTCGGGGATCGGTCGGGGCCGCGGGCCGGTTCCGCAGCAGCGTGTCGAGGGCGTCGAGGATCCGGGCCCAGGAGTCTCGGTGTCCGGGGTTCCGCCGCTGAAACCGCCGACGGGCCGTGCGAGCCGGATGCCCGGCCGTCTGGGAGGGGGCTGTGCGGGCCGGATGCCCGGCTGTCCGGGAGGGGGCTGTGCGGGCCGGATGCTCAGCCGTCCCGGAGGGTGCCGTGCGGGCTGGATGCCCGGCCGTCCCGGAGGGGTGCCGTGCAGGTCGGATGCTCAGCCGTCCCTGAGAGGCCGTCGGGCCGAGGTGCGCAGTCTTCTGCCCCGGCGGGTGAGCCCCCAGGGCTTCAGGACGGAGATCACCGTCATGAAGACGTAGGCCGACAGCGACACGACCGGCCCGAACAGCACGTCACCCGCGTCGGGCAGCGGCCCGCCCGCGGAGACGGCCGTGACCGCGGTGTTCACCCCGGGACGCAGCGCGAACACCGTGGCGGTGGTCGTGGCGAGGGTCAGCCAGAACTTCGTGTACACCCACCGGTGGCGGGCCAGGCCCCACACCGTGCCCAGCGACAGCGCCAGGCCGCTGAGGAGCGTGAGGAACGCGAGGGGGAGCAGGAGCCAGTCGGCGAAGAGCTTCATGGCGCGTACGGAGGACTCCACGGTCGCGGGGGATCCGGTGGTGGCCGCCGTGCTCCCGAGCGCGAACAGCCCGAGGGTCAGCCCGAGCCAGCCGGCGGAGGCGACGACGTGCACGACGAGAACGGCCCGGCGGGCCGGGCGGCCGAGCCTCGGCGGCGGGCCCGGGCTCGAAGCGGCTTTCGGTTTCTGTTGCGTGGTCACGCGACCACCGTGCCGGGCCGGGGCGGTGGGGTCGTCGCACGGCGGGAGTAAGCCGGTGTACCGGCTTCGGAGTACGGGCCGTGTGTCACCGCGGTGCCCTACGGTGCCGGGATGACCGAACCTTCCCACCTCACCGCGATCCGCAGGTCCTACGACACCGTCGCCGTCGACTACACCCGGCGCGTCAAGGAACCGGCCGCTCTGGACCCGGTGTCGCGCGCGATGCTGTCCGCGTTCGCCGAGCTGGTCCGGCCCCCGCACCCCGGGCCGGTCGCCGACCTGGGCTGCGGCCCCGGCAAGGTGACGGCCCACCTGGCCGCCCTGGGGGTACCGGTGTTCGGCGTGGACGTGTCGCCGAAGATGATCGAACTGGCCCGGGCGGCGTACCCGGAACTGAGCTTCACCGTCGGCTCGATGACCGCCCTGGGCCTGGCCGACGGCGCACTCGGCGGCATCCTCGCCCACTACTCCACCCACCACACCCCGCCGCGGTGGCTGCCGACCGTCTTCTCCGAGTTCCACCGCACGCTCGCGCCCGGCGGCCGGCTGCTGCTGGCCGGCCACGTCGGCGACGGCGAGCACCTCCGCCCCACCCGTGCCTACGGCGACCATCCGGTGTCCTACGAGTCCTACCTCCTGCCGCCCGACCGCATCGCCGAACTGCTCGGCCAGGCCGGGCTGGTGGTCACCACCCGGCTGGTGCAGGAGCCGGAGGGCACCTCGAAGAGGCGGACCGGCATGTTCCTGGCCCACCGGCCGGAATGACACCGACGCGAGCGCACCGGCCGCCCGGTCGTGGAGCAGCCCTAGCCTGAACTCCTCCTCGGACACGCCCTCCACACCATGCGCCCGGCGCACCGAACTTCGGACGAGGCGGAAGCCGGGTTGCTGGAGTTGGGTGCCGGGAAGCCGGAAGGGCAGCCGGACGAGGCGAAGTGGCGTGTGCTCACGGATCCGGCCGGGCACCCGTTCCGCATCGTGAGGGGACGCGCGGTGCAGGGGTGAGGTGTCCGGTCTCGCTCAATCCGAGGTCATCCGCGTAGGGGCAGCGGCGATAAGCAGCGCGGCGAACGCGATGGGGGCGGCTGTCTGGTAGCCCATCCAGACTTCGCCACCGGCGCTGCTGCCCTGCCACGCCATCAGGAGGCCAGCCAGGGCCGCCAACACCCAGCCGCTGTCGTAGGCAATCATGAGCCGCGTGTAGGTGCGCATCGACCGGCTGCGCGTGTATCTGATCTCGATGCCACCGCCGATGAGCAGGGCCACCCCTGCGACGACCATCAGCCAGGCCGACGTGCCGAGTAACCGGCCGAGCGGAGCAGCGCCGGCGATGTAGACAGCGGCGAGCAACAACTTGAAGGCACCATCCGCGATGGCACCCACCATCTGGCGGGTCACCTGCGATGCCACGCCCTGGGCCATGAGCGTCCTCCTCGAAGCTCGCCCCGACTGGTTCCGTAACGAGATTACGGCAATAATCAAACTATGAGAATGACGAGAGCGGAGGCCAAGGAACACAACCGCCGCGCCTTGCTGGACGCCGCGTTCCAGGTCGTTTCCCGGGACGGATACCGGGCCAAGCTTGATGAGATCGCCGAGCGCGCCAACCTGACCACCGGCGCCATCTACTCACTGTTCGGGAGCAAGAACGGCCTGGTGGTCGCCTTGGTCGCCGACTATCTGCGGCCGTACTACGAGGAGATCGAGCAGGCGGTTCCCGCTGGACTTGACCTGCTGGAAGCGGTCGACGCCTTCGCCCGGTACTACCGGCGCAGTTGTGACGTCCCCGACGCGTTGTCTGGTCTGTCGCTCCAGATCACCTTGCTGGACATGGCCCTGCACGACCCAGAGCTGGGGTCCCAGCTCGCCACGTCCATCCGGGCGCAGGAGAACCATCTGATCGCGCTGTTCACCGGAAGATCGCACAACGGAAGCGTCGTGACGTCGCAACAGGCGCAACGCCTGACCACCGCGCTCAGGGCGCTCTTCGTCGGTCTCAGTCAGGGTGTCACTCTCGGTCTTGCCCCTGGTGCCGACGAGCAGTACTTCGCCGACGTCGCCCGCTCCTTGGCATCCGGCATGTCCCTCATCGATCACGATGCGGGTGGTTCGTGACGGTCACTGCAGAAGAGCCGCGCCACGGGTGGGCAGCCGCTGCAGGGTGCTCAAAGACCTGCCCGCCTCCTTCACGACCGCAGGCACCAGCCGCACCAGCGACCTGGCGGACAAGCGCTCCGTCCGCAGTTCCGTCGTCAGCCCGTGGTGCCGGAGCAGGTGGTAGAGCACCGGCCGCACCCCGAGAGGATCACCGACCGCCCGAGCCCCCGCCAGCAACCCCAGCGGCTCGCTGAACCGCCGGCAGGGCGTCAGCCAACCCGGGCGCAGGCATGGCCCGGGATTGAGCGAGACGTGCGAGTCGATGCCTCATGAAGACCGCTGCCCCGACTTCGCAGGGACGGGACATGAGGCGACTGCCTCGTTCGCCTCGCGGGTGGCGTGGCGCACTTTTGCAAGCGGGTGCTTGCAATAGTTAGCGCCGTGTTGCAGGGTGGAGCCATGGCATCGCTCAACGTCGGCAACCTCGGTGACTATCTGCGCGAGCAGCGGCGCACCGCGCAGCTGTCGCTCCGGCAGCTCGCCGACGCCGCCGGGGTGTCGAACCCGTACCTCAGCCAGATCGAGCGCGGGCTGCGCAAGCCGAGCGCGGAGGTGCTCCAGCAGGTCGCCAAGGCCCTGCGGATCTCCGCCGAGACGCTGTACGTGCGGGCCGGGATCCTCGACGCCGAGCGGGGCCGGGACGAAGTGGAGACGCGGGCCGTCATCCTCGCCGACCCGACGCTGCACGAGCGGCAGAAGCAGGTGCTGTTGCAGATCTACGAGTCCTTCCGCAAGGAGAACGGATTCGGGACCGGTGAGGGCACCGGCGACTCGGACGGCCAGGGCGTCGCGGGTGTCGTCGGCCTGATCGCCGGGGACGGCGCGGCGGGCGTCGACGGGGACGCTTCCCACGCCGACGCCGGCACCGGGATACCGCGGACCGGCCCGGCCGACGGCACTCCGCCCGCCCGGCGCCGCGGCAGCAGGAAGACCGTCAAGAGCGCCGGCCATGGCACCGGCAAGAACGACGGCGGTACGACCGCCGGCCGTCGGACCCGCGAGGGCGCCGACGGCAGTGACACCGATCCGCAGCAGACGGCCGGCTGAGCCGGACCAGGGCACCGGCCGTACCGCCGCGGATCACCGAACCCTCAGCCGAACCCTCAAGCGAGACTGAATCCGGGAGGACCTCCACCATGGCCATCACCGACGACCTGCGCAAGACCCTCAGCAACCCGACCCCGCTCTACTTCGCCGCAGGCACCGCCGACCTCGCCCTTCAGCAGGCCAAGAAGGTGCCGGCGCTGGTGGAGCAGCTGCGCTCCGAGGCCCCCGCGCGGATCGACGCCGTACGCAACACCGACACCAAGGCCGTCCAGGAGAAGGCCTCCGCCCGGGCCAAGGAGGCCTCGGCCCGCGTCAAGGAGACGCAGGAGACCCTGCAGACCAAGGTCACGCAGTTCATCGGCTCCATCGACGTCGACATCAAGAAGCTCGGCAGCACGATCGACGCGGACCTGAAGAAGATCGGCGAGAGCGCCCAGGACTTCGCGCTGCGCGGCGTCGGCGTGGCCGCCGAGTACGCCGTCAAGGCCCGTGAGACCTACGAGAAGGTCGCCGAGCACGGCGAGCAGGCCGTGCGGACCTGGCGCGGCGAGGCCGCCGAAGGCATCGAGGGCGTCGCCGAGGGCGTCGAGGAGCTGGCCGTGGCCGTCGAGCCGAAGCGCCAGCCGGTCGAGGTCAAGGAGGAGCCGGCGAAGCCCGCCGCCGCTGCCGCCCCCGCCGCCAAGAAGACCCCCGCCGCCAAGAAGGCCCCGGTGCGCAAGCCCACCACCGCCAAGAAGACCACTCCGCCGGCCAAGTAGGACCGCGGGGCGATCATCCGCGACGGGCCGGGCACCCTGGGGGTGTCCGGCCCGTTGGTACGGGTACGGTGACCGCGTAGGGACGAGCCGAGTCAGGTGGTGGGCGTTGTGCTGATGCAGGGCTTCGCGGGGTTCATGTGGCTTCTGAGCATGGCCCTGATCGTGTTCAGCGGTTTCGCGTTGTTCGACGCCGCCCTACGCCGGGAGGACGCCTACCGCGCGGCCGACAAGAAGACCAAGCCCTTCTGGCTGATCATCCTGGCGATCGCCTTCGTGGTGAACCTGCTGTTCCCGATCCTGTCGTTCCTGCCGATCATCGGCCTCATCGCGACGATCGTGTACATGGTCGACGTACGCCCGGCGATCCGCGCGCTCCCGGGCGGCGGCCGCGCCGGGCGCGGCTCCAGCAGCGACGGCCCCTACGGCCCGTACAACGGCGGCCGGTAACCGGCCCGAGCGGCCGGGCGCCCGAGGCTAGGGCACCCGGTCCAGCAGCAGGACGGCCACGTCGTCCGTCAGCTCGCCGCCGTTGAGGTCGCGTACCTCGTTCACCGCCGCCCGCAGCAGCTGCTCGCCCCGCAGGCCCTCGGCGAACTGGCGGCGGACCATTTCGGTCATGCCCTCCTGGCCGAGCCGCTCCCTGCCCTGGCCGATGTGGCCCTCGATCAAGCCGTCGGTGTAGAGCATCAGGCTCCACTCGGCTCCCAGCTCCACCTGCGTCCGCGGCCAGCGGGCGCCGGGCAGCAGCCCGAGAGCCGGTCCGTTGTTGTCGTACGGCAGCAGGCGGGCCGGCTTGCCCGGCCGGGCCAGCAGCGGGGAGGGGTGGCCCGCGAGGCACAGGGCGGCGCGGCGGCCGTCCGGCGCGATGTCCACCATGCACAGCGTCGCGAAGATCTCGTCGTCGGACCGCTCGTGCTCCAGCACCTGCTGAAGGGTGCCCAGCAGCTGGTCGCCGCACAGTCCCGCCAGCGTCAGCGCCCGCCACGCGATCCGCAGCTCCACCCCGAGGGCGGCCTCGTCCGGGCCGTGCCCGCAGACATCGCCGATCATGGCGTGCACGGTGCCGTCGGGCGTCCGCACGACGTCGTAGAAGTCACCGCCGAGCAGCGCGCGCGAGCGGCCCGGGCGGTACCGGGCGGCGAACCGCAGCGAAGAGCCCTCCAGCAGCGGCGTCGGCAGCAGGCCGCGCTCCAGGCGGCGGTTCTCCTGCGCCCGCAGCCGGCCCTCGGCGAGCCGGCGCTCGGCCGACTCGGAGCGCTTGCGCTCCACCGCGTAGCGGATCGCGCGGCTCAGCAGCCTGCCGTCCAGCTCGTCGCGGAAGAGGTAGTCCTGGGCGCCGACCCGCACCGCCTCGGCGCCGCGCTCGGCGTCGCCCGACGCGGTCAGCGCCAGCACGGCGTGCCGGGGCGCGAGCTCCAGCACGTGCCTGAGCACGGCGAGCTCGTCCTCGGAGTCGCCGTGGCCCGGCGCGGGCAGCGCCAGGTCCAGCAGGATGCAGTGGACGTCGTCGGTCAGCAGCCGTCCGGCCTCGGTGAGGTTGCGGGCCGTGCGGACGCGGATCGGCTTGCCTGCCTGGTCGAGCATGTCCGGCACGATCGGCGAACCGGCCGGGTCGTCCTCGATCAGCAGCAGCGTCAGGTTCGTGTGGGCGGTGTGGTTCTCCACCTTGTCCGTGGTGTTCCCGGCGGTGTCCGGCGTGCGGCCCGCGGGCGAGGTGTCCTGCGCGGACGCCTGTGCGGATCCGCCGCGCGGGGACGCGGCCTGCTGCGCCTGACCACTTTCCGCGGCCGGGATCGCTCTCTGCCGCGGTATGGGTACGGGCATCGTCTTGGGTTCCTTCCCTCCCCCCGAGGGCATGGCGGGGGCGAGGGACCTCGACCCACCGACGGGGACCATAGCGGGTGTCGGCGCCGCATAGGAATGGTGTGAGCCACGCCGCTGCGCCACCGGCCAGTGTCATATGCCGCCATTTGCCCCGCAGTTGGACAGCTCGAAGATGCTGCGGGGATGACGAACGTCACGTCGGCGTGCGGTGGGTGCGCCGCGGGGCGTGCGCTGGGTCACGTGGGCCGGGTCACGCGTGTCCGCTATCCGGTGGCTCCCGTCCGGCCGCGCGACGCGATCCAGGGTCCGCCCCGCGACGCCGGCATGATCCGAACGGCAGGCCCTAGTTGGGGCCGGCGTCGGCGTCCGGCCGTACCACCCCGAGGATGGGCATCGTCCCGGCCCCCGCGATCGTCACGGTCCGCCCGGGCCGGGGCGCGTGCACGATCGCCCCGTCGCCGATGTACATCGCGACATGGCTGGCGTCGTCGAAGTAGATGACGAGGTCGCCGGGCCGCATGTCCTGGACGTCGATGTGCCGCAGCTGTTTCCACTGTTCCTGCGAGGTGCGCGGGATGCCGCGGCCGGCCGAGATCCAGGCCTGTGACGTCAGCCCCGAGCAGTCGTACGTCTCCGGGCCCTCGGCGCCCCACTGGTACGGCTTGCCGATCTGGGCCGTGGCGTACTGCACGGCCTTCTTGCCCTGCGCGGAGGCCTTTCCGTCGATCTCGTCGAGGATGCCGGAGCCGAGCCAGGCGGTCTGCGCCTTGTTCGCGGCCTCCTTCTCCAGCTCGGCGAGGCGCTCCTGCTCCTCCTTCTGGAGGGCGGACTCGAGCTTCTCCGCCTGCGCGATCTGCTTCTCGATCTTCTTCTGCGCGGCGGCCTTGGCCTTGCGGCCCGCCTCCAGCTTCTTCCACTGCGCGGAGGCGTCCTTGGCGTACTGCTCCAAGTCCTCCTGCGTGCGGGTCAGTTCGCCGAGCAGGCCCTTGGTCGCGTGGTGGCCCTCGCGGACCCGGCCCGCGCCGTCGAGGAAGTCCTGCGGATCGTCGCTCAGCATCAGATGGGCCTCGGGCGGCAGCCCGCCGCCGCGGTACTGGGCGGCGGCCGCGGCGCCCGCGCGGGCCTTCAGCTTCCGCAGCTTCTCCTGGCCTTTGACGATCTTCTCGGCCAGTTCGACGACCTCGGCGGACTGCTTGTCCGCCTTCTCCTCGGCGGCGTTGTACTCCTCCGTGGCGCGGCCCGCGGCGCGGTAGAGCCTGTCGAGCTTCTTGCGTACGGCTTCGAGGTCCTTGGCGGGTGCGAGCGCCGCTCCCGCGCTCGGGGTGGGGGAGGGGGTGGGACTCGCGAACGCCGTGCCCGGTGCCGCCAGCACCGTGACCGCGCAGACCACGGCCACCGCCGTCGCGATCAGGCCACGCTTGCCCGTTCCCATACTCCGGCCCCCAACTGATTAACCGTCAGTAACATGCGGTTCGCCTGGGGATGCTGCCATGCCGGCCCGGAAAGCGACAGGGGTAGTACTTCCCACCGCTCCCTCGCCGGTATGCCCCGGCATGAAGATCTCCCCGCCTGTGTGACGAAGGACTCAAAGAGATCGTTCCAGACGGGCCCGTCCGGACCGCGGAACCGGGCGCCGGGTTGCGCGAGAAAGACCGGATCGAAGGAGTCGGACGCCGGATCGAGGAGTCAGGCGCGCGGGGCCAACGCCTCCCACCGGAGGGTCACTTCCCCCTGCCGCCATCGCGCAGGGCCGTCCGTCACCGGCCAGTCGGCCGAAAGGTCGCGCACCGCCCGGATCCAGCGCTGCCGGGCGCCGTAGGAGGCGTAGGGCGTGGCGGCCGCCCAGGCGCGGTCGAAGTCGCGCAGGAAGGCGTGCACCGGCTCGCCCGGGACATTGCGGTGGATGAGCGCCTTCGGCAGGCGTTCGGCCAGGTCGGAGGGGCGTTCCAGGGAGCCCAGCCGGGTCGCGAAGGTGACCGTGCGCGGTCCTTCCGGGCCGAGCGCGACCCATACGTGCCGGCGCCCGATCTCGTCGCAGGTCCCCTCGACCAGCAGCCCGCCGCGCGACCCGGTCGCCGGGTCGGCCGGGGCCAGCCGCCCGCACAGCCGCTCCCACACGGCCGCCACCTCGCCCTCCTCGTACTGCCGCAGCACGTTCGCCGCTCGGACGAGCAGGGGCCGCTGCGGGATCGGGATCTCGAAGCCGCCGTGCCGGAAGACCAGCCCCGCCCGTGCGTAGGGCAGCGCCGCGGCGACCCGGGCCGGTTCGATCTCGACGCCCACCACGCGGGTGCGGGGTGCGGCCGTGCGCAGGCGTTGCAGCAGCTCGACGGCTGTCCAGGGGGCGGCGCCGTACCCGAGGTCCACCGCCACCGGATCCTCGGCGCGGCGCAGCTCGGCGCCGTGCGTGGCCGCGATCCAGCGGTCCATGCGGCGCAGCCGATTGGGGTTGGTCGTCCCGCGCGTCACCGTGCCCAGGGGTCGGGTCGCCGCGCGGGATGTCATGCCTACGAGGTTAAGCGGCTTCCGGGGCCGGTCAGGGCCGGAGGTGCCGCCGCCAGTACGTGGGGCGCCAGTAGTACAGGGTGGTGAGGTCGTCGGGCATGGGGTCGTGGGCCGGTCCCTGCTCGAACGGGTCCCGGTCCGGGTCGGCGGTCCGAAACCCCGGGTCCAGCGGCTCGTCGTCCCGCGGTGGCCGCACACGGCGCCGCATCTCCTCGGTCACGGCGCCGAACCGCCGGTAGTTCGTCTGCGCCTCGATCAGACTCAGCCCGTGGTTGGGGCCGAACCCGGCCGTGGGGTGGCGGAGCTGGAAGGGGTCTTCCTCCCAGTAGCAGACCGGGCAGATCTCGTAGGCCCACAGCTCGCCGAGGGTCCGGTGGCCGCAGCACGGGCAGGGCAGGAGTTCCTCGGGCGGAGGAGGCGGTGCGGGGTCATGCCGTGTGCCTGTCATGCCCATGAGCTTAGAGAATCCCGCGAACCCGGCGGCTCGCCCGCCCGTGCTCGTCCGCCCGTGCTCGCCCGCCCGTGCACGCCCGCTCGGGCCGGGGCGCTTTCGTTCTCGAACGGTTGAGCGACAAGCGGTAATGATTCGGTAAAACTGGCGAATCAGGAAATGGAGCCCATCCCTCCGGTGTTGGACCTCGTCGGAGGCCTTCGTGCGCCCTGCGAAAGGCATGCCCCGAGCGAGGAGGAACGCCACGTGAGCCAGTACATCGGCAGGCTCGGTCGGCGCTCCGCGTCGTCCTCCGCGCGTCTGCGGCTGCACCGCAGGCCACGCCGCGTCGCCATGCTCTCCGTGCACACCTCCCCGCTCCACCAGCCGGGCACCGGCGACGCCGGCGGCATGAACGTCTACATCGTGGAGCTCGCGCAGCGCCTCGCCGCGCACGGCGTCGAGGTCGAGATCTTCACGCGCGCGACCGCGGCCGCCCTCCCGCCGACCGTCGAACTGGCCCCCGGCGTCCTCGTCCGGCATGTCGACGCCGGTCCCTACGAGGGCCTCAACAAGGAGGACCTGCCCGCCCAGCTGTGCGCCTTCACCCACGGCGTGATGCAGGCCTGGGCCCATCACCGCCCCGGCCACTACGACCTGGTGCACTCCCACTACTGGCTCTCCGGCCATGTCGGCTGGCTCGCCGCCCAGCGCTGGGGCGTCCCCCTGGTGCACGCCATGCACACCATGGCCAAGGTCAAGAACGCCAACCTGGCCGACGGCGACACCCCCGAACCGGCCGCCCGCGTCATCGGCGAGACCCAGATCGTCTCCGCCGCCGACCGTCTCATCGCCAACACCACCGAAGAGGCCGACGAACTGGTCCGCCACTACGCGGCCGAGACCGGCAAGGTCGCCGTCGTCCACCCCGGGGTGAACCTCGGCCGCTTCTCGCCCGCCGACGGCCGCGCCGCCGCCCGGGCCCGCCTCGGCCTGCCGAGGGACGCGCTGATCCCGCTCTTCGCCGGCCGCATACAGCCCCTGAAGGCCCCGGACGTGCTGCTGCGCGCCGTCGCCGTCCTCCTCGACGAGCGCCCCGAACTGCGTTCGCGCATCCTCGTGCCCGTCGTCGGGGGCCCCTCCGGCAGCGGCCTGGCCAAGCCCGAGGGCCTGCAGAAGCTGGCCGCGCGCCTGGGCATCGCGGACGTCGTACGGTTCCGCCCTCCGGTCGGCCAGGAGCAGCTCGCGGACTGGTTCCGCGCCGCCTCCGTGCTGGTCATGCCCTCCTACAGCGAGTCCTTCGGCCTGGTCGCCATAGAGGCGCAGGCGGCGGGCACCCCGGTGCTCGCGGCGTCGGTCGGCGGCCTCCCGGTCGCCGTGCGCGACGGGCACACCGGCTTCCTGGTGAGCGGGCACGACCCGGCCGACTACGCGCGCGTGCTGGGCCGTTTCGCCGACGACCCGCGGCTGGCCGACGAACTGGGCGGCCAGGCCGCCCGGCACGCCCAGTCCTTCGGCTGGGACACGGCGGCCGCGGCCACGGTGGACGTCTACACGGCCGCGATGCAGGCCCATCGCCGTCGCGTACGCTCGCCGCATGGGTGAAACCGATCAGGAACAGCGCGCGGTCCAGGTCGTCGAGGCGGTGCTGAAGGACGCCGAGCTGGAGTGGGAGAGCCCCCGGCCGGGCACCTACGTCGCCCAGCTCCCCGGCACCCGCAAGCTCAAGACCACGGTCTCCCTGATCGTCGGCCGCCACTCGCTGTCGCTGAACGCCTTCGTCATCCGCCACCCCGACGAGAACGAGCAGGGCTTCCAGCGCTGGCTCCTGGAACGCAACCTGAAGCTCTACGGCGTCAGTTACGCCGTCGACCAGCACGGCGACGTGTACCTCACCGGCCGTCTCTCCCTGTCCGCCGTCACCGCCGACGAGCTCGACCGCCTGCTCGGCCAGGTCCTGGAGGCGTCCGACGGCGCCTTCAACACGCTGCTGGAGCTGGGCTTCGCGTCGGCCATCCGCAAGGAGTACGAGTGGCGGGTGACGCGGGGGGAGTCCACGCGCAACCTGGACGCGTTCGCCCACCTCACCCAGCGCCCCGAGCGTCAGGACCTGCCCGGCGCCGGGGCCTGACCCGCCCGGTAACGCCCCGGCGGCACCCCCACCAGCCTGCGGAAGTGCCGCGTCAGGTGCGACTGGTCGTAGAACCCGGCCGCCACCGCCACCTCGCCCGGTGAACGTCCCTCCAGAAGCAGCCGCCGGGCGCGCCCCACCCGCAGGGACGTCAGGTACTGGTGCGGCGCGATGCCGTACGCGGTGCTGAACGCCCTTACGAGATGGGCCGGATGGGCGCCGAGCAGCCCGGCGGCCTCCCGCAGGACGACACCCTCGACGACCCGCTCGTCCAGCAACTCCCGCAGCCGCCGCGCGAGAACGGGATCGGCCGGCCGAGGGGACACCGGGTCGCCCCGCAGATGCCCGCGCAACCGCTCCCCGACGAGCATCAGCCTGCTCTCGGCCTCCAGTTCCTCCCCTTGCCGCTCCAGCGCGCCGTGCAACTGCCCCACGCGCCGCCGCAGCAGCGGATCGCGCAGATCGGGCCGGTCGACGGCGGCTCCGATGAGCTCGTCCCCGAGGTGCGTCGTGTCCAGGTACAGCACCCGCTTGCGAAAGCCGTCCGGGGTGGCGGGGGAGCCGTTGTGCGGCACGTGCGGCGGCAGCAGCGACACCGTGTCGTGCGGGGTGCCGTGCTCGTGCCGGTCGAGGTCGTACCGCACGGCGCCGGTGTCGACGATCAGCAGCGTCCAGGCGTCGTGGACGTGCATCGGATAGGCGTACTCGGTGAACCGGGCGTGGAAGACCTCGACGACACCCCGGACGGCGGGACGCCAGGCGGAGACGATCCGGGAGGACTCGCAGACCATGCAAAGAACGTACAAGACCCCGGCGGGGGCCGCCGGGCACGCTCGGGGCATGGACACCGAACCGATCCGCTTCGACACGAAGATCGCCGTGCTGCTGCGCGCGGACCTTGAGCCCTGGCAGCGCCTCAACGTCACATCGTTCCTGGTCAGCGGCCTGGGAACACAGCTTCCCGAGGTGATCGGCGAACCGTACGAGGACGCGGACGGCGTGCCCTACCTCCCCATGTTGCGCCAGCCGGTCATGGTCTTCGAGGCCACGAAGGAGACCCTGACCGCCGCCCACGCCCGTGCCCTCTCCCGCGCCCTGCCCCGCGCGGTCTTCACCTCCGACCTCTTCGCCACGGGCAACGACCGCGACAACCGCGCCGCCGTACGGGCCGTGCCGACCGCGGACCTGGACCTCGTGGGTCTCGCGGTGTACGGCCCGAAGAACGCGGTGGACAAGGTGGTGAAGGGGGCGCGGATGCACCCGTGAGAGCCGGGGGTGGCGGCCGGGGGCGACAGAAGTCGCGGGCGTGCCCGGTGCCCGGGAGGGCGACCAAAGTCGCGGGCGCGTAGACCAACGGCTGACGACAGGGCGGACGGCTCCTCACGAGACTGGCCCCATGGAGGAAGTCAGAAACGTTCCCTTGCGCAAGAGCCCCCGGCCACAGGCGGCCGGGGTGACGGAACTCGCCGAATCGGCCTGGGCCCTCGTGCTCTTCTGCGTCGTCTGCGGTGCGGTGGCCGGCGCGCTGCTCCCGCTCCTCGCCCGCCTGCTGCTCGCCCTGCCGTGGGCCCCGCTCGAAGGCCCGGCCGAACTGCTGACCTCGGTTCCGGAACCCGCCCTCACCCTCGGCACGACCGGGCTGGGCGCCCTCGGCGGACTGCTGCTCGGCTTCATGGCGGTGCACGAGTCGCTGTCCGTCCGCGTCCACGACGCCCAGGTGACGCTGACCGTCAGGGACACCGCGCAGGAGTTCACCCGCGAGGAGATAGCAGCGTGCTTCCGGGACGGCAGGCAACTCGTTCTGCTCGCCCCCGGCGGCCTGGAACTCGCGCGGGAGCGCTGCGGCCTGAACTGGCGGCGCCTCGCGGACGCCCTCACCGCACACGGGTACCCGTGGGAGGAACAGGACCCGTACCGCGCCGAGTTCCGCCGCTGGGTGCCGGGCACCCCGGGACTGCCCGAGGGCGCGGACGCCCTGCTGCGGGCCCGCGCCCAGACCCGTGAGGACCAGCACGGCGCCGACGCCCGGGAGCTGCGCGGGGAACTGCTGCGGCTGGGCGTGGTCGTGCGGGACGAGGACAAGCGACAGTACGTCCGGGTCGTGACGGGCGACGCCGACGGGCGCCCGGGGACGCCCGCGCCCCGCTGACTCACGCGGTCGGCGTCAGGGCGTACAGGCCGCGGCGATCGACACGCTGTTCTCGTACAGGTGGTGCCGGGTGATCCGCCCGTCCTCGACCGTGAGCCGCAGCGCGAAGGGGCCCGAGAAGGGCTTGCCGGTCGCCCGCACGGTTCCGGAGAGATGCCCCATGAGCACCGCGTCCGTCCCGTCCACCAGGAACGTGTCGACGGACGCGCGGGCGTCCTCGGGGACGGTGTGGCGGGCCAGCTCGTCGGCCTGCGCCGCGCATTCGGCGGCGGTGGAGCGGGGGCGGATCCAGGGGACGACGGGGTTCTCGGCGAGCATCCAGTCCACCGTGTCGGCGAAGAGCGCGGTGAGTCCCTCGGTGTCACCGGCGAGGCGGAGTTCGAGGAACTTCCGGACGGTGGAACGGGTGGCTTCTGCGGTCTCGGCAGGTGTCATGGGGTTCAGGCTGCCGGGAGGCCGGGGGAACGTCGATTACCCCGGAGGTAACCGTGCCGCCCGGTGCTGGTGGCCCGGATGGCTCGGGGTGGCTTCGATGTGGCTTCGGGGTGGCTTCGAGGTGGGGTAGCTCGGGCGGCCCGGGGTGGGCCGGGAGGCGAGGCCACTTCTAGAATCGAACGCATGAACGATCCAGAGTCGCGGCTCGCGCTGCTCCGTTTCCTGGAGCGGGTGCAGGAGCGCGATCTGGCACGCACCCGGCGGTGGATCGCGGACGAGGAACGCCGGCAGGCCGAACACCGCCGCGGCCTCCTGGCCCGGCCGCCCGCCCCCGACTGGCTGATCGAACGCGGCCTGTCCGGCCAGGAATCGGTGTACGTCCACGTCGGCGGCTGCTGGAACGCGGGCCGGCGCAGCAAGGGCGTCGACCGCGACCGCGCCCGACGCGCCCTCGCCGAGGGCGTACAGGCCTGCCCCCAGTGCCGCCCGGACACGGAGCTCGGCTTCGTGGACGGGTAGGAGGGCGCCTCCGAGGCGGGCGGTGATCGCTTCCCGGCGGCGGTGTCCGGGGCGGGTGGCGTTCGCACTCGGCGCCCGGAGCCCTGTTGTCAGTGCCCGTGTCAGTGCCCGTGTCAGTGGCGGGGGCTAGGGTCTGGGTGCGCGGCCGGCTTCCGGGGGTTCCAGCTCCGCAGACATGGTTGCATCCCCGTCCTGTCCGGGGGCGGCCCGGAGAAGTCGTCCGGGACCCAACCGACGGTCGGGCTTCGTCGATCGCCACGAGGTGACCTGCCAGCGCCGGCCGCGCATCCCCGGACCATCATGGCCGCCATGTCTGCGAACCAGCCCGCCCCGGTCCCGTCCGTCACACGGCTCTCCCGCTACACGAGGACCGACCAGGACGAGATCCTCGGCACCGGCGACGACCCCTTCGGCGTGGCCGAGGCCGGCCTGACCTGGCTTCCCAAGGAGGAACACTTCGGCGTCCGGCTCGACGGCCGCCTGGTGGCACACGCCGGTCTGCTGCGACTGCCCGTCGCGATCGGGGACGTCGAGACCGAGGTGATGGGCGTGGGAGGAGTGGCCGTGGCACCCGACGTACGGGGCCGGGGCCTGGCCCGGCTCGTGCTGTCGGCGGCCCTCGACCACGCTCGGGCGCGAGGCCCTCGGCACGCGCTCCTGTTCTGCCGGCCTCCCCTCGTGCCCCTGTACCAGCGCCTGGGATGGCACCCGCTCGACACGGAGGTACTCGTCGAACAACCAGGCTCCAGGGTGGTCACCATGCCGCTGCGCACGATGGTGACGCCCTTGCGCGACCAGGCGCGCTGGCCGTCGGGCCGAGTGCGGCTGCACTCCCTGCCGATGTGACCGATTGACCTATGGCCGATGTGACCCCGACGGCCAATGTGACCGATGTGGCGAGCCGGGGCCACCGTCGCGTCGGGGCGAGGGGCGTCACCGCAGTGGGTGACTCCCGCTCCTCCCCGTCACCCGGCCCCGACCTCCGGCTGCGGCCGCACCCCCACCGGGGGCTCGATCACCGTGTCCTCCTTGCCCTCCCCGGGAAGCTGCCGCATCAGCACGGCGTACCCCGCACCGGCCACCGTCCCGACCACGGCGCACAGCCCCCACAGCCACTCCGCCCCGAATCGGTCGATGACGACCCCGGACAGCAGCGGAGCGACGAGCGCGGCCACCGACCAGGACATCGTGTACATGCCCTGGTAGCGCCCGCGTCCCTGCACGGGCGACAGCCGTACGACGAGACCCGTCTGTGTCGGCGCGTTGACGATCTCCGCGAGCGTCCACACGCACACCGTGAGCGCGATGACCCCCACCGACCCCGCGAAGGCGGTGAGCGCGAAGCCGTACCCCGCGAGGACGGACGAGACGACCAGCAGCCGACGCGGATCCCGGTGTTCGATGAAGCGGGTGACCGGGATCTGGAGGACGACGATCAGCACGCCGTTCACGGCGATCGCCATGCCGTACTCGGCCGGGGCGAAACCGGCCTCGCCCATCGCCACCGGCAGCCCCACCGACCCCTGCTGGAAGATCAGCGCGACGAGGAAGGACAGCCCGACGACGCTCATGAACCGTCCGTCGCGCAGGACGGTCCGCAAACTCACGGAGTCGTCCCGGGCGCCCGTGCCCGGCGTCGGCGCGGAGGGCTTGGACTCCGGCAGCCGCAGGAAGACGAGGATCGCGCAGACCATCGTCATCCCCGACTCGATCAGGAACCCGGCGCGGTAGCTGACCTCGGCGATGAACCCGGCGGCCATGGAGGAGACGGCGAACCCGAGGTTGATGGCCCAGTAGTTGAGGGAGAAGGCCCTGATCCGGTCCTCGGGCCGGACGATGTCGGCCATCATCGCCTGCACGGCGGGCCGCGAGGCGTTGCTCGCCATGCCCACGAGGAAGGCGACCCCGGCGATCGCGACCGGGTCGCGCACGAAACCCAGCAGCGCGACGGACACGGCGGTCGAGGCCTGCGCGATCAGCAGGGTCGGCCGCCGGCCCAGCCGGTCGGTCATCACGCCGCCGCCCAGCGAGGAGATCACCCCGCCGAGCCCGTGCAAGGAGGCGACGAGGCCGGCGTAGGTGGCGGAGTAGCCGCGGTCGACCGTCAGGTACAGCGCCATGAAGGTGGCGACGAAGGCGCCGAGCCGGTTGACCAGCGTGCTGGTCCACAACCACCAGAACTCCCGGGGGAGACCGGAGACCGTCTCCCGGACGGCACGTCGGGCACGCAGGGCGTACGGCATGGATCCCCCCGGAGGTGACAAGTGTCGGCACTGCTTGAAGCCGGCGCGGGTAAGCAGCGCAGGCTGCTAGCGCAAATTACAAGTCGCCGGTCGCCGGAGGCCACTCGATTAACAGATCCCGTCAAACGTCCGCCAGCCGGGCAGCCACGCGAACGGGCGAAAGCGTGGATTACGCTCTGAGGCATGGCCGACGCACCGTACAAGCTGATCCTCCTCCGCCACGGCGAGAGCGAGTGGAACGCGAAGAACCTGTTCACCGGCTGGGTGGACGTGAACCTCAACGAGAAGGGCGAGAAGGAGGCAGTCCGCGGTGGCGAGCTCCTGAAGGACGCCGATCTCCTGCCCGACGTGGTCCACACCTCCCTCCAGAAGCGGGCGATCCGCACGGCCCAGCTGGCCCTGGAGGCCGCGGACCGCCACTGGATCCCGGTCCACCGTTCATGGCGCCTGAACGAGCGCCACTACGGCGCCCTGCAGGGCAAGGACAAGGCGCAGACCCTCGCCGAGTTCGGCGAGGAGCAGTTCATGCTGTGGCGCCGCTCGTACGACACCCCGCCGCCGCCGCTGGACATCGACGCCGAGTACTCCCAGTTCGCCGACCCGCGCTACGCGACCCTCCCGCCGGAGCTGCGCCCCCGTACGGAGTGCCTGAAGGACGTCGTCGTCCGCATGCTCCCGTACTGGTTCGACGCGATCGTCCCCGACCTGCTGACCGGCCGCACGGTCCTGGTCGCGGCCCACGGCAACTCGCTCCGCGCCCTGGTCAAGCACCTGGACGGCATCTCCGACGCGGACATCGCGGGCCTCAACATCCCGACGGGCATCCCGCTCTCCTACGAACTGGACGCCGACTTCAAGCCCCTGAACCCGGGCGGCACGTACCTGGACCCGGAGGCGGCAGCAGCGGCCATCGAGGCGGTCAAGAACCAGGGCAAGAAGAAGTAAGCCGACGCCAGTAAGCCCCCGACCTGCTGTTTCCTGGCAGGCGGGGGCTTTTTGGCGGGGCTGGGTCGTCCCTGGGTCGTGACGGTCTCGGCGCCGACCCACATGGCAAGGGGCGCGCCGCCGAAGCAGACGTCATCGGTCACCCACCTGCGACAGGCGCGGCAGGGTTATGCATCCTGGGCGCCATGACGAACCCCGAAGGCCCGTACGTGAAGGTGCACTTTCGGCTGGAGATCGAAGACGACTGGCCCCCGGCATCGGTGGAGAGCCTGTGGGCCGTCGACCAGGGCGACGGCACAGCGCGGCTCGACAACATCCCGTGGTTCGTTCGAGGCATCGCGTGCGGGGACATCGTGGCCACCGAGCCCGACGAGGAGGGCGTGCGATGGGCCGGCGAGGTGGTACGGCGTTCCGAGAGCTGCACCATCCGCCTCATCGTGTTCCGTGACGGTGGCTCCGAAGCTGCACGGCAGAGCGTCATCAACGCCTTTCACGAACTCGGCGTCTGCGGCGAGGGCATAGAACGGTTCTGCATGGTCGCCCTGGACGTCCCACCCACCGCCGATCTCGCCAGGGTGCAGCGACTCCTCAAGCACGGGGTGGCCAAGGAGTGGTGGGACATGGAAGAGGGCTGCGTCACCGCCGAATGGCGTGCCGCATCCGCCGGCTGACGACGTTCATGAGCCCCCACGGCTGGGCCGTCCCCGGCCCGTCAGGAGCGACGGCGCGAGCGATGGACTCGAACGTCGGCCGGAGCAGCGGGGAGTGGGGGCCATCCGGGGGAAATGCGCGTGGCCCCGGGGGCCTGTCTCACCTTGCGGGGGCATCCCTTGCTGGACGAAAGGGAGACATCGTGCCGCTCTATCTGTCGAGGTTCAGCTATACGCCGGAGACGTGGGCGAGACTCATCGACCACCCCGAGGACCGTGCGAAGGCCGCTCAGTCGTACATCGAGTCCGTCGGCGGCAAGCTGCACGGCTTCTGGTACGCCTTCGGCACCCGCGACGGCTACAACTTGTGGGAGGCCCCCGACAACGTCTCCATGGCCGCGGTCGCCCTGGCGATCAGCGGAGGCGGCGCACTCAGCTCGTTCGAGACGACCGTTCTCCTGAGCATCGACGAAACCATGGAGGCCCTGCGCAAAGCCGGGCAAGTCCGGTACCGGGCCCCCGGCGCGTAGCGGTTCAGGTGAGTTTGCGGGCCCTCCTGCGCCGTCCGAGGCCGCTCCCGACCCTGAACAGGCAAAGGTCAGGGCGAAGGGACCGTGCGCTCACCGGGCTCCGGCTCCTGTCTCCACTCCGCTCTGGCTCCGGCGCTTTGGAGCACAGCGACAGCGGACTGAGCCTCGCCCGGAGACAGACCCCCAAGGAGGGTGACGGGCGCTTGGCGCGCCAGGTCCCGGCTGCGCCACAAGCTCTGCCCGGTCACCTTGCGCACCGCCAGGATCACATCCTTCTCGCGGGGCCCGCAGTCGACGAGCATCACCTCGTGGGACGGGTCGTCGCAGAGCAGCGTGCAGTAGTCGGTGGACTCTTCGTCGGACATCTCGCCCTCCTGCCTCGGCGAACGGCAGCGTAGGTGCCCACGGACGAGGCAGCCACGGCTTTTACGGTGCGGTCGGGGCTCCTCGGCAGGAGGTTGGCGTACACCCGCCGAGCCAGCCAGGGACGGTGTCGCCGACCCGGCGGTCGTCGACGCCGCGTGGCGGCAGTGGCGTACCGAGGTCGAGCGCACCGACCGCTACCTGGCCGGCGTCACCGACCTCACCACCGGCAACGCCGGTCACTCGGACTTCGGCCCCGAACCCGGCGGCCGGCTCCGGCTCCGCGAGATCCTGGTCGCGCTGATCACCGAGTACGCCCGGCACTGCGGCCATGCCGACCTCCTGCGCGAACGGATCGACGGCCGCGTCGGGCAGTGAGACGCACGCACCGCCGAGCCGGACGGCGGGTCGGAAAAAAACCCGAAAAAAACTTCGGCGGCGATGTCGAGAACCCGCGTCCGGCTCCGTCCCCGGGGTGAAGGCGGCCAAGATGGGTCGCAAAGCACCGAGGAGACGACGATGGCCAAGTACCTGCTGCTGAAGCACTACCGCGGCGCCCCGGCACCGGTGAACAACGTGCCCATGGACCAGTGGGCGCCCGAGGAGATCTCGGCGCACATGCAGTACATGAACGACTTCGCGGCCCGGCTCGAGAAGACCGGCGAGTTCGTCGACGGCCAGGCGCTCGCCCCCGAGGGAGCGTGGGTCCGCTACGACGGTGAGGGGCGCCCGCCGGTCACCGACGGCCCGTTCGCGGAGACCAAGGACCTCATCGCCGGCTGGATGATCATCGACGTCGACAGCTACGACCGGGCCGTCGAACTGGCCGGGGAGCTGTCGGCGGCCCCCGGGGCGGGCGGGAGGCCGATCCACGAGTGGCTCGAGGTGCGTCCCTTCCTGACCGCGCCCCCCACCATCACGGAGTGAACCCACTCATGGACGAGGCACTGCTCCGCCGCCTCACCCCGAGCGTGCTCACGATCCTCGTCCGCCGCGGAGCCGACTTCGCGGCGGCCGAGGACGCCGTGCAGGAGGCGCTGATCGAGGCGCTGCGCGTGTGGCCGGCCGACTCTTCCCCGGGCTCTCGGCCCGACTCCGGCAAGGGAGACCCCGTTCGGGATCCGAAGGGCTGGCTGGTCACCGTCGCCTGGCGCAAGTTCCTCGACCACACGCGGGCGGACAGCGCCCGCCGCCGGCGTGAGGACCTGGTCGTCGAGGAGCCGGCGCCCGGGCCGGCGCCCGATGTGGACGACACACTCCAGCTCTACTTCCTGTGCGCCCACCCCTCGCTCACACCGTCGTCGGCGGTCGCGCTCACCCTGCGCGCCGTCGGCGGTCTCACCACCCGGCAGATCGCCCGGGCGTACCTCGTCCCCGAGGCGACCATGGCGCAGCGCATCAGCCGGGCCAAGCGCACCGTCTCCGGTGTGCGGTTCGACCAGCCCGGCGATGTCGCCACCGTGCTGCGCGTGCTCTACCTGGTCTTCAACGAGGGCTACTCCGGCGACGTCGACCTCGCCGCCGAGGCCATCCGGCTGACCCGGCAGCTCGCGGCCCGCATCGACCATCCCGAGGTGGCCGGGCTGCTCGCCCTCATGCTGCTCCACCACGCCCGACGCGCCGCCCGTACCGCGCCCGACGGCAGCCTGGTCCCGCTCGCCGAGCAGGACCGCGGCCGGTGGGACACGCGTCTGATCGCCGAGGGCGTCGCGATCCTCCAGGCGGCCCTCGCCCGTGACCGGCTGGGCGAGTTCCAGGCGCAGGCCGCCATCGCGGCCCTGCACGCCGACGCGCCGACCGCCGAGGAGACCGACTGGGTGCAGATCGTCGAGTGGTACGACGAGCTGCTGCGCCTGACGGACAGCCCGGTCGTGCGGCTCAACCGCGCGGTGGCCGTCGGCGAGGCAGACGGGCCGCGCGCGGGCCTCGCCGCGCTCGCGGCCCTGGACGACTCGCTGCCCCGCCACACCGCGGTGGCGGCCTACCTCCACGAGCGTGACGGCGACCTGGACACGGCGGCCCGCCTGTACAGCGAGGCGGCCCGGAAGGCTCCCCACCTCGCCGAACGCGACCACCTGACCCGTCAGGCGGCCCGCCTCAACGCCGCCCTGCGCCGCTGACGGGCTGCCCCGTGCCGCGCATCGACCTCACCGCCCATCAGCGCACCACGATCACCGCACCGCACGTCACCGCACGATCAACGGCACGGGGTGCACCTCGTCCGCCTTGTGCCCGGCGCGCTCGTGGATGCGCTGGACCGCTTCGGCCGAGGGGGCCTCGGAGAGGCAGTAGACATGGCCGGACTCCGGGTCCGCCCAGGCCATCTCGAAGTGGACCTGCTCGTCCTTCTCTATCGCGAGGTCCGCGTTGTGGGCTTCACGCAGCTGTTCCTCCGTGATGCCTTCCATGCCGCGATGGACATCCATGAACTTGGGCATGCCTCGCCTCTCCTTCCCGGCACGGCGCTCGCCCGCGCCGCCTTGCCTCCCTCTCATGCTCCGCCCGTACGGCCACCCGGGCGACCCCAGATCCCGGGGCCGCACGCCGAGGGGCCCCGGCGACACGGCCGGGGCCCCACAGGTCGTACGGACGGCGAAGCGTCGGCGTCAGCCGCACTGGCAGGGGCTGCCCGACTGGCAGCCGCAGCCGCAGCCCGAGCCGCAGCCGCACGCGGCGATCAGCGGCAGGCTCCTGATCTCGGCGGGCTGCTCGGTCTCACGCTGCCGGGCGGGGTCGGGCGTGGTGCTGGGGGATTCGGCCATGGGTCCCTCCTCGAGGCTGGTGCCTGTGCCCATTGGATGCCCTGGCCGCTGGGCGCATCAACGGCGCACTGGGGCGCCCGCGCGCCCAGACCGTCCCCGGGCCCCGCCCCCGACCGGTGCCGCCAGGCGCTACCGACCCCCGGTACCGACCCGCCCCGTCAGGCGCTCTCGGCCCCCGGCACCGCCTGGATCTCCGGCTGCGCGTCCGTCTGGAGCTCGTCCGCGTGCTCGCCCGTCACCAGGTACACCACGCGCTTGGCGACCGACACGGCGTGGTCGGCGAACCGCTCGTAGTAGCGGCCGAGCAGCGTGACGTCCACGGCCGTCTCGATGCCGTGCTTCCAGCGGTCGTCCATCAGGTGCTGGAAGAGCGTGCGGTGCAGCAGGTCCATCTCGTCGTCGTCCTGCTCCAGCTGGAGCGCCAGGTCGACGTCCTTGGTGATGATCACCTCGGCGGCCTTCGCCATCAGGCGCTGCGCGAGCTGGCCCATCTCCAGGATGGTGGCGTGCAGGTCGCTCGGGACGGCGCGGTTCGGGTAGCGCAGGCGCGCGAGCTTCGCGACGTGCTGGGCGAGGTCGCCCGAGCGCTCCAGGTCGGCCGACATGCGCAGCGACGTGACGACGATGCGCAGGTCCGTCGCCACCGGCTGCTGCCGCGCCAGCAGGGCTATGGCCCGGGCCTCCAGGTCGTGCTGGAGCTCGTCGACCCTCTGGTCGGCCTCGATGACGTTCTCGGCCAGCTTCAGGTCGGAGTCGAGCATGGCGGTCGTGGCGCGCCCGATCGCCGACCCGACCAGCCGGGCCATCTCCACCAGACCGTCGCCGATCGAGTCCAGTTCCTCGTGGTACGCGTCCCGCATCAGGCTTCCCTCTCGTACGTCTTCACTCGGGGGTCCAAGGGCCGGGGTCCACCGGACAACCGGCGGTACGACCGTCGTACTGCCAACGGTCCGAACCCCACGCTCCCACGTTCCGGCCTGTACGCGTCCGTTTCCGGCATCCCAAATGAACCAATACTGGCTCCAAGGTGAACTCTGGGCGACGAGTGTTCGAGCTCGCACCCCGACGGCTGTGGAGGGTGCCCGAGCCATGCCTAACCTGGGTGCATGGACGTGAACGCGGCGGTCGCCGCAGCGGCAGCGATCGCCGGGGTGCTCACCGGCGTCATCGCCATGCTCGCGTTCCGCTGGAGTGAGCGCGAGCAGAAGCGCCCCACCCGCAGCTCCCTGCACACCGACGCGGTCCTTCCGCCCGGCGTGGACACGGTCCTGTCGGTCCTGCGATCGTCCGCCGTCGTCCTCGACGAGGCGGACGCCGTGGTCAAGGCCAGCTCGGCGGCGTACGCCCTCGGCCTGGTGCGCGGCGGCAAGCTCGCCGTCGAGCCGATGCTGCAGATGGCCCGGGACACCAGGCGGGACGGCGAGATACGCCAGGTCGAGCTGGATCTGCCACGGCGCGGCACCGGACGCGGAGAGGCCCTGGCCGTCTCCGCGCGGGTCGCGCCGCTCGGCTCCCGGCTGGTGCTGCTGCTCGTGGAGGACCTGACCGAGGCCCGGCGCATCGAGGCGGTCCGGCGCGACTTCGTCGCCAACGTGAGCCATGAGCTGAAGACGCCGGTCGGTGCCCTCTCGCTGCTCTCCGAGGCCGTCATGGACGCCTCCGAGGATCCCGAGGCGGTCGAGCGGTTCGCCGGGCGCATGCAGATCGAGGCCACCCGGCTCACCAGCCTGGTGCAGGAGCTCATCGACCTCTCCCGGGTGCAGAACGACGACCCGCTGGAGGACGCCGAGCCGGTCCGGGTCGACGAGCTCGTCGCCGAGGCCGTCGACCGCTGCCGGCACCAGGCCGGTGCCAAACAGATCACCATGGCCGCCGGAGGCGCCGCCGACCTGCACGTCTGGGGAAACCGCGGCCAGCTCGCCGCCGCCCTGGGCAACCTCGTCGAGAACGCCGTCAACTACTCGCCCGCCCGCACCCGCGTCGGCATAGCGGCCCGCAGGGTGAACGCGCCCGGCGGGGAACACATCGAGATCGCCGTCACCGACCAGGGCATCGGCATCTCCGACAAGGACAAGGAGCGCATCTTCGAGCGCTTCTACCGCGTCGACCCGGCCCGCTCCCGTGCCACCGGCGGCACGGGGCTGGGACTGGCGATCGTGAAGCACGTGGCCGCCTCGCACGGCGGGGAGGTCACGGTGTGGAGCGCCGAAGGCCAGGGCTCCACCTTCACCCTGCGGCTGCCGGAGGCCGGTGCGCCCCGCGATCGCGCCCATCAGCAGCCCGCCCGAGAGACACGCGCAGGAGGCGCGGGCCTCGACGTGGAGGCCGGGCGGTCCACCCCTGAATCCCCCGAATCGAACGCGTACGAAACGCTTCCCGCCCCGGAGGTCCTTCCGTGACCCGTGTGCTCGTCGTCGAGGACGAGGAGTCCTTCTCCGACGCCCTGTCGTACATGCTCCGCAAAGAGGGCTTCGAGGTCGCCGTCGCGACCACCGGGCCCGACGGACTCGACGAGTTCGAGCGCAACGGCGCCGACCTCGTCCTCCTCGACCTGATGCTGCCCGGCCTGCCGGGCACGGAGGTCTGCCGTCAGCTGCGCGGCCGCTCCAACGTCCCCGTCATCATGGTGACCGCCAAGGACAGCGAGATCGACAAGGTCGTCGGGCTGGAGATAGGAGCCGACGACTACGTCACCAAGCCGTTCTCCTCGCGCGAGCTGGTCGCGCGCATCCGGGCCGTGCTGCGCCGCCGCGGCGAGCCGGAGGAGGTCACCCCGGCCGCCCTGGAGGCGGGCCCGGTCCGCATGGACGTGGACCGGCACGTGGTCACGGTCGGCGGCACCAAGATCGACCTGCCGCTGAAGGAGTTCGACCTGCTGGAGATGCTGCTGCGCAACGCCGGCCGCGTCCTGACCCGCATGCAGCTCATCGACCGCGTCTGGGGTGCCGACTACGTCGGTGACACCAAGACCCTCGACGTCCACGTCAAGCGTCTGCGCGCCAAGATCGAGCCGGACCCGGGCGCTCCGCGCTACCTGGTGACGGTCCGCGGCCTGGGCTACAAGTTCGAGCCGTAGACCGGCCACGCACGACGGCGAAACGAAGGGCGGGACCTCTCCTCGGAGAGGTCCCGCCCTTCGTTCTGCGACTTTCAGGGCCCGCGTACTGCGCAGGCAGGGCCTGCGTGCTGATCAGCGCGCGCTACGGCTCAGCGCCCGCGTGCGGCTCAGCGCCCGCGCACGGCTCAGTGGCCGGCGCTCGCGCTCGCCGAGGCCGCGTCGGTCGGCGTGCCGGACGCCTCGTGACCGCCCGGCTTCGCACCGGCGGCGGGGCTCTCCGACTCGCCCTCGGCCGGCGAACCGGAGGCGGAGGCGGACGCGGACGCGGAGGCGGACGGAGCGGCCGGGACCTCGGTGGGGCCCCACTCCTTGAAGTAGTGCTCGGCGGGCACGACGAACGCGCTCAGGCTCACGGCGCCGGTCTTGCTGAAGGTGAAGGTGACCTTCTGGGCGTTGCCGTCCTGCACGGCCTCACGGCTGCTCGGCAGCATCGCCGTGGCGTTGTCCTTGCCGCCGACGACCAGCGAGCCGCCGGGCGGGATGCTGAGGCTGCCGCCCTTGGCCGGCTTGAGCTCGGCGGTCTTGCCGGTGCCGGGCAGGGTGATGGACTCCAGCGTCTCGGCGCTGGAGCCGGAGTTGAAGAAGGTCGCGGAGATCGCGGCCGGGCCGGTCGATTCGAGGTCGGGCTGCGTGATCACGATCGCGTTCTGGACCTTGATGTCGCCGACGCTCGTCGCCGCGTTGTCCGGCTTGATCTCCAGGGTCTGGGCGTTGTTGCCGGCGCCGCACGCGGCGAGCGAGGCGATCGAGAACGCGGTGACGGCGGCGGCGAGGGCACCGCGTCGAAGGCTGCTGCTCACGGCGGAGGCAACTCCTTGACTCGAGCGGAGCGGCCGATAAAGCCGCCCTAAGTGTCTGTCAGCGGCCCTTAGGTTACCGAGCCGCCCTGGTCCGGCCGCACCCGACCCCCCGTCACCGGTGATCCCGGCTGAGTCACACATGACTCCTGCGTCACATTGGCGCGGTGCTCGTCCGGCATTCACATAAGAGTCGAGGCCGGTCCCGCAAATCTTCCGTGAAGGAAAGTGCGACCACCTCGGAATTGATCACGCACGGCTCCTCCGGGTGGCCGGTGATCAATTCCGGATTCGACCGGAACCCGGCTCGGGCATCCGAACGGAGTAGCGGAAGTCGAGCACACGGAACCGGACATATCGGGATGTTCGGCCATCTGGAGGGTGCTCCGGATGCGTGTAACGTACGCGTTTCCCTCACCCCGGACAGCCGCTCCCACCTGCGAATACCTTCTTCCACTCCCTGTCCGAAGCACGTTCCTGTCGGAGTTGTCAAGCCCCGAGATACGCCCTGACCTGCGAAAACGCCATTCAGAACCCGCGATTTCCGTGTTACCCTGGATAGCCACGGAAGGGGTACCTGTCACATGACGTTCAAGGTTGGCGACACCGTGGTCTATCCCCATCACGGGGCCGCGCTGATCGAGGCTATCGAAACTCGCCAGATCAAAGGCGTGGACAAGACCTACTTGGTGCTGAAGGTCGCCCAGGGTGACCTGACGGTACGTGTGCCAGCGGACAATGCGGAGTTCGTCGGCGTGCGGGATGTGGTCGGTCAGGACGGGCTGGACCGGGTCTTCGAGGTGCTGCGCGCACCGTACGCCGAGGAGCCCACGAACTGGTCCCGTCGTTACAAGGCAAACCTGGAGAAGCTCGCTTCGGGCGATGTCATCAAGGTCGCGGAAGTCGTGCGTGACCTGTGGCGTCGTGAGCGCGAGCGCGGACTCTCCGCCGGTGAGAAGCGCATGCTCGCCAAGGCCCGCCAGATTCTGGTGAGCGAGCTGGCCCTCGCGGAGAACACCAACGAGGACAAGGCCGAGGCTCTGCTCGACGAGGTTCTCGCCTCCTGAGGCGAAGCCGGTCGCTCAGCGCTCGGCAGATCAGGCGCGCGCCTGACCATCGAAATGCCGCGGTGCCCGATGACGAATTCCTGTCGCCGGGCGCTGCGGCATGTTCGTACTCCGGCGCCGATGCGCCGCCACCCCGGGATGTGTTATCACTCACGCCCCGGTGCTTGCTGTGCCGGGCCCGGGCACCGGCTCGACCAGCGTCACGGAAGGGTCCGGTCGAGCGCGTCGCGCCCGGCACTCCTCCAGGCCATACCCACGCCAGGCCAGCACACAAACCTGACAGGAACCGATGTCTGACGATTCGCGTCCCTCGCCGTCCGCCGCCCCCTCCGCGGCCCGTACGGCGGCCGTGATCCCGGCCGCCGGACGGGGGGTACGGCTCGGTCCGGGTGCCCCCAAGGCGCTCCGCGCGCTGAGCGGCACCCCCATGCTGATCCACGCGGTCCGCGCGATGGCCGCCTCCCGCGCCGTCTCCCTGGTCGTCGTCGTGGCCCCGCCCGAGGGCGCGGCGGAGGTCAAGTCGCTGCTCGACGCGCACGCCCTGCCCGAGCGGACGGACTTCCTGGTCGTGCCCGGCGGGCAGACCCGCCAGGAGTCCGTGAAGCTCGGCCTCGACGCGCTGCCGCCCGGCCACGACATCGTGCTGGTCCACGACGCGGCCCGGCCGCTGGTCCCGGTGGACACCGTCGACGCCGTGATCGAGGCCGTGCGCGACGGCGCCCCGGCCGTGGTCCCGGCGCTGCCGCTCGCCGACACCGTCAAGCAGGTCGAGCCCGCCGCCGTGCCCGGCGAGCCGGAGCCGGTCGTCGCCACGCCGGAGCGCGCACTGCTGCGGGCGGTGCAGACCCCGCAGGGCTTCGACCGGGACACCCTGGTCCGGGCGCACGAGACGGTGACCGGCGAGGTCACCGACGACGCGGGGATGGTCGAGCAGCTCGGCCTCACGGTCGTGGCCGTCCCCGGTCACGAGGAGGCCTTCAAGGTCACCCGCCCCCTCGACCTGGTCCTCGCCGAGGCGGTCCTGGCCCGCAGGAGGCTCAACGATGGCTTCTGACCTGCCCGTTCTGCCGCAGGTCGGCATCGGCACCGACATCCACGCCTTCGAGGAGGGCCGCGAGCTGTGGTGCGCCGGCCTGAAGTGGGAGGGTGAGGGCCCTGGCCTGGCCGGCCACTCCGACGCGGACGTCGTCGCCCACGCCGCCTGCAACGCCCTCTTCTCCGCCGCCGGCCTCGGCGACCTCGGACAGCACTTCGGCACCGGCCGCCCCGAGTGGTCGGGCGCCTCCGGGGTCACGCTCCTGACGGAGGCCGCCCGCATCGTGCGCGAGGCCGGCTTCCGGATCGGCAACATCGCCGTCCAGGTGGTGGGCCCCCGCCCGAAGATCGGCAAGCGCCGGGACGAGGCCCAGAAGCTCCTGTCGGAGGCGGCCGGGGCCCCCGTGTCGGTCTCGGGCGCGACGACGGACGGGCTCGGCTTCCCCGGCCGCGAGGAAGGGCTGATGGCGGTGGCCACCGCGCTGGTCGTGCGCGTCGGGTGAGGGCGAGGGCCCGGGCCGCGCCGACGGCCGATGTCACGAATCCGTGCGCCCCGCGGGGAAGGTCCTGAGGCACACCCGCGGGCCCACTACCCTGGAGTGGTGACTATTCGCCTGTACGACACCAGCGCCCGGCAGATCCGTGACTTCTCCCCGCTCCAGCCGGGTTGTGTCTCGATCTACCTGTGCGGTGCCACCGTGCAGGCCGCGCCGCACATCGGGCACATCCGCTCCGGGCTGAACTTCGACATCATGCGCCGCTGGTTCGAGTACCGCGGCTACGAGGTCACGTTCGTGCGGAACGTGACCGACATCGACGACAAGATCATCGCCAAGTCGGCCGACCTGAACCGCCCCTGGTGGGCCATCGGCTACGAGAACGAGCGCGCGTTCAACGACGGTTACGCCGTACTCGGTTGCCTGCCGCCCACCTACGAGCCGCGGGCCACCGGCCACATCACCGAGATGATCGAGATGATGCGCGGCCTCATCGAGCGCGGGCACGCCTACGAGGCCGACGGCAGCGTCTACTTCGACGTCCGCTCCTGGCCCTCCTACCTGGAGCTGTCCCGGCAGGACCTCGACGAGATGCGCCAGCCCGCCGAGGAGGGCATCACCGGCAAGCGCGACCCGCGCGACTTCGCCATGTGGAAGGCCACCAAGCCCGGCGAGCCCGACTGGGAGACGCCGTGGGGACGCGGCCGGCCCGGCTGGCACCTGGAGTGCTCGGCCATGGCGCACAAGTACCTCGGGTCCGCCTTCGACATCCACGGCGGCGGCCTGGACCTGGTCTTCCCGCACCACGAGAACGAGATCGCCCAGGCCAAGGCCTACGGCGACGCCTTCGCCCGGTACTGGGTGCACAACGCCTGGGTCACCATGAGCGGCGAGAAGATGTCCAAGTCGCTCGGCAACTCGGTCCTGGTCAGCGAGATGGTCAAGCGCTGGCGCCCCATCGTGCTGCGCTACTACCTCGGCACCCCGCACTACCGGTCGATGATCGAGTACAGCGAGGAGGCACTGCGCGAGGCCGAGTCGGCGTTCGCGCGGATCGAGGGCTTCGTGCAGCGCGTGGTGGAGAAGGCCGGCCCGGTCGAGCCCGCCGCCGAGGTGCCGCTCGCCTTCGCCGAGGCCATGGACGACGACCTGGGCGTGCCGCAGGCGCTCGCCGTGGTGCACACCACCGTCCGGCAGGGCAACAGCGCGCTCGCCGCCGACGACAAGGAAGCGGCCGTGGCCCGGCTCGCCGAGGTCCGCGCGATGCTCGGCGTGCTCGGCCTCGACCCGCTGGACCCCCAGTGGGCCGGGGAGGGCGACCGTGGCGAGGACCTGCACGGCGTGGTCGACACGCTCGTGCGCATGGTCCTCGACCAGCGCGAGGCCGCCCGGGCCCGCAAGGACTGGCCCACCGCGGACGCCATCCGCGACCAGCTGAGCCAGTCCGGCCTGGTCATCGAGGACGGCCCGCAGGGCCCGCGCTGGAGCCTCGGCCCGCGCTGAGACCAGCGCCACGGCTGATCGACTGTGCCGCCCGGGCCTCCGGGCGGCACACTGCAGACGTAAGAGCCGTGCACAGACGTACGGACGAATCACTTCACGGAGACGAGTAGCTCAATGGCCGCGAACAACCGCCGCATGTCCGGCAAGAAGGGCGCGCAGGTCGGCAGTGGCGGCCAGCGGCGCCGGGGCCTGGAAGGCAAGGGCCCGACCCCGCCCGCCGAGATGCGCAAGGGGCACAAGAAGAACCGCGTCGCCAGCGCCAAGGCGAAGCAGGCCGTACGCCGGCCCACCGTGCGCGGCCGTGGCGGCAAGGGCACGTCCGAGCTGGTCGTCGGACGCAACCCGGTCCTGGAGGCGCTGCGCGGGGGCGTCCCGGCGTCCACCCTGTACGTCCAGCAGTTCATCGACAACGACGAGCGGGTGCGCGAGGCCCTCCAGGTCGCGGCCGAGCGCGGCGGCATCAACCTCATGGAGGCGCCGCGCCCGGAGCTGGACCGGATGACCAACGGCCTCAACCACCAGGGCCTGGTCCTCCAGGTCCCGCCGTACGAGTACGCGCACCCCGAGGACCTGGCGTCCGCCGCCTACGACGAGGGTGTGGACCCGCTGATCGTCGCCCTCGACGGGGTCACCGACCCGCGCAACCTGGGCGCGGTCGTCCGCTCCGTCTCCGCCTTCGGCGGGCACGGCGTCGTCGTCCCCGAGCGGCGTGCGGCCGGTATGTCGGCCGGTGCCTGGAAGACGTCCGCCGGTACGGCGGCCCGCACCCCGGTCGCCCGCGCCACCAACCTCACCCGGGCCCTGGAGGCGTACAAGAAGGCCGGCATCACGATCGTCGGCCTGGCCGCCGACGGCGAGTCGGAAGTCGGTGAGCTGGCGGCGCTCGACGGCCCCGTCGTCATCGTCGTCGGCAGCGAGGGCAAGGGGCTGTCCCGGCTGGTCGGGGAGACCTGTGACCACCGGGTGCGGATCCCGATGCCGGGCGGCGCCGAGTCTCTCAACGCCGGTGTGGCGGCCGGGATCGTGCTGTACGAGGCGGCCCGCCGCCGTCGCTGAACAGGCGTCCGGAACTTCACCCGTACGGGGTAATTTCGGTGTCAGTGGTGCGACGAGGACAAGCTTGACGGGGTCCGGACAGATCCGGCGGGTCAAAGCAGTGTCCTAACGCGACGTCACTCGGTTAGATGAGTGTGGACACCAGAACACCCCGCACACCCACGGGGGACCGCTCGTCGGGACTCGACGACGCTCCCGCGCTGAGCATGGTGAAGGTGCCGAGCGACCCGGCGCAGGTCATCGTCAATCACGCGAGTTTCCGCGTGCAGTTGGGCGTCTCGACGCGTCGCGTCCAGTCCCCCCGGGTCGCACGGCATCTGACCGCCACCGAGGACACCGCCCGCGTCCCCCTCGTCGGGGGCGAGGCGGGCGGGGCCACCGCCCGTCGCCGGCCCGTCGTCTGGAGCGGCAGATCGGCGCCGGACGACACCGGTGCGCACCGCCTCCTCCAGGCCGTGCGGCACGAGAGCGTCCGCCACGCCGAGGAGTCCGTCTCCGACACCGGAGCCACCCAGGTCATCTCCCGCGTGGGACCGGGCTACGACACCCCCGGATACCAGGGCGCGGGCTACGGCGCCGGCTACGGGGGCGACGGCTACGAGGACAGCCTCGCCCAGACCGTCGAGACCCCGGTCGTCGGCCCCCAGCGCACGCATGAGCCCGCCGACGGCACCCGGCTGCTGCCGCCCATGCGCACCGTCGGCAGCGCCTACGACGAACAGGGCGACGAGGACGCCGAGTTCGGGGACTCCGACCTCGACGAGGGCGACACCGGGCGCCGGGCGAAGCGGCACAGCGACGACCCCGCACGGCACGCCTACTACCCGGGCCGCCGGATGAACCTCGGTGTCGTCCTGCTCCCGCTGCGCGTCTTCCTCGGCTTCATCTCCATCTACGCCGGCATGGGCAAGCTGTGCGACCCCGTCTACTTCGAAGGCGGCAAGCGCGGCTCCATGGTCAAGTGGCTCAACACCCTGCATCCGTGGGAAGTCGCCGAACCACTGCGCCAGTTCGCCCTGGAGCACCCGGTCGGTGCCGGCCTGGTCATCGCCTTCGCGCAGGTCATCGTCGGCGTCCTGACGGTCCTGGGCTGCTGGCAGCGCGTCGCCGCCTGCCTGGGCGCGCTGCTGTCGGCCGCGCTGCTGGTCACGGTCAGCTGGAAGAGCGTCCCCGCCTACGAGACGCCCGACATCATCTACCTCGCCGCCTGGTCCCCGCTGATCATCGCCGGCGCCCCCGTGTACTCCGTCGACGGGCGGCTGGCCGGCAGCGCCTGGCGCCGTCTCGGCCCCCGCGCGGACATCTGGGACCTGCGGCGTTACGTGCTGCGCCGCGGCGCCCTCGTCACCGCCATCGCCACCGGCGTCACCCTGCTCGTCGGCTCGCTGCTCGGCGGTGCCGTCCGGGACGCCGACCGGGTCGTCGTCCCGGGCCCCGGCGAGGCCCCGCGCAACGAACTGCCCGGCTCCCCGCTCCCGGGCGAGCCCGGCAAGCGCAAGGAGAAGCGGACCCCGTCGGCGTCCTCCTCGCCCACCCAGGGCGCCACGGCCGGCTCCGCGAGCCCCAGTGCGGGCACCACGACCAGGCCCGATGCCACCCGCGACACCGGCACCGTCACCGGCGGCGGCTCCCCGAGCCAGACCCAGGGCACCGCGGGCCAGGCCCCGCCCCAGCAGTCCTCCCCGGCCGACCAGGCCCCGAGCACCACGACCGGCCCCACCTCCGGCGGCAGCACGGCGACGGGCGGCACGGGCTCGACCGGCGGCACGGGCGGCGGCGGCTCCTCCTCCACGGGCCGTCCGGGACTCGTGGGCGGCCTGCTGGGCTGACGGCCGGCCAGCACAACAGAAGGCCCCGCACCGGGAAGGTGCGGGGCCTTGTGCATGCGGAGGGGGACAGGGGCCTCAAGGGGCGCGGGGAACTGCGCGGCAAGCCACGACGAGCGGTCAGTCGCCGACGGGAAGCAGCCGGACGAGCGCTCGGCGCCGCGAACGCCGCCAGTTTCCAGGGCCTCAAGGGGCGCGGGGAACTGCGCGGCAAGCGACGACGAGCGGTCAGTCGCCGACGGGGCGGCAATCGGACGAGTGCTCAGCGCTGCGGACGCCGCCAGGGGCCTCAAGGGGCGCGGGGAACTGCGCGGCAAGCGACGACGAGCGGTCAGTCGCCGACGGGAAGCAACCGGACGAGCGCTCGGCGCCGCGAACGCCGCCAGTTCCTCGAAGGGAGGCAGGCCCTTAGCCACCGCACGACCGGCGGAGCTCTCAGCGTCCCAGCGCCGCCAGTTCCTTCGCGGCCTCGGTCAGGTCCTTCGCCGTGTCGATGGCCCGCCAGTACGACCCCTGCGGGATCGTGAACCCGGCCAGCCGCCGCTCACGGGCCAGATGCGGGAACGTCGTCCGCTCGTGGTCTCCCCGGTGCGGCAACAGCCCGGCGAACTCGGGGGAGAAGACGTACACGCCGGCGTTGATCTCGAACGTCGACGGCGGCGCCTCGATGAAGTCGGTGATGCGCCCGAACCCGTCGGTCCGCACCGCGCCCCACGGCAGCCGGGGCCGCGCCAGCGCCAGCGTCGCGAGGGCGTCCCGCTCGGCGTGGAAATCGGCCATGTCCCGCAGCGAGAACCGCGTCCAGATGTCCCCGTTCGTCGCGTACCAGGGCTGGTCGGGGTGCGGAAGGTGCGCCGCCGCGTACTTGAGGCCGCCGCCGCGCCCGAGGGGCTCCGGCTCGACGACCGTCGTGACGGAGACCGGCAGCTCGGCCGTCTCCAGCCACTTCTGCAGCACCTCGGCGAGATGGCCGCAGGAGACCACGACGTCCGTCACGCCCTCGTCGGCGAGCCAGGACAGCTGATGGCCGATGATCGGCGTCCCCGTCCCGGGGATCTCGACCATCGGCTTGGGCCGGTCGTCGGTGTACGGACGCAGCCGGGAGCCCTGGCCGCCGGCCAGAACGACGGCTTGAACGGGGCGGGACGCGGCGCTCGGATCGCTCATGGACACGAACTGTACGGGGCGTCCCGCCCGGGACGGCGGCCGACGACGGTTTCCGTCAGCCGTGAAGGACCTCCCACCCGGTGGCAGGGCGGTGTGCTCAGCTGTGCGCGGCGGCGACGCCGGTGGCGAAGGCGGTGTCGCACACCGGGCGCGCGTAGGACTGGGCGCGGGTCGGGCCGTAGACCCGGACGGCGGCCTGGCCGAGGGCGCGGGCGATGGACGCGCAGTGCTTCGCCAGCGAAGGGCGGCCGTTGACCGCCTGCTGGAGGTGGGTGAGGGCGACGCCCGGGTCCTCCTCCTGCAGTTCGGTCAGCAGCTTGTCGCGCAGGACGTCCTGGGGGGCGCGCTTGGCGGCCCGTGGCGTGCCCACGGAGGTGTCCGCGGCGGTGAGCACCGGGTCGGTGGAGTTCCCCGACCAGTTGACTCGGGTGACCGCGAGGGTCCCGGAGAGCACCAGGACGACGGGCAGGACGAAAGCGAGGGTGCGGCCGATCCGGCGGGCGGGGCCCCGGCCGCGTCGCGTCTGTTGGTTCATGGAGTGCTTCACGCGTGTGAGGGTAGCGCCCGGTAGTGGTTTGTAGACATTTAGTCACCGGTTCGGGGGATGAGAGAGTGCCACTTTCCGGGTAACGCGTTGACGCACACTGCTCGAAACGTCCGGTCTGCCGGGGTATTTGTCGACAACGGTGAGGGCCCCGCAGCATGCTGCGGGGCCCTGTTCGTCAACCTGGGTGAATCACCCGGGGTTGTGCGTGCGCGAGTTGATCAGTCGGACAGCCGCGCACCGGTCGACGTCGAGAACACGTGGGTCTCGCCGGAGCGGGGCACGACGTGCAGCTGGCTGCCCTTCTCCGGGACGTCACGGCCGTTGACGCGGACGACGAGGTCCTTGGAGTCGTCGCCGACCTTCGCGGTGCCGTAGACGTACGCGTCGGCGCCGAGCTCCTCGACGACGTTGACGGTGACGGCGAGGCCCTGCTCGACGTCCGACACCTCGAAGTGCTCGGGGCGGACGCCCACGGTGACGGTCTTGTCGGTGGCGGCGGCGATCGCGTCACGCTGCACCGGGACGACCGACTTGCCGAACTTCACGCCGCCGTCGGTGATCGGCACCTCGACGAGGTTCATCGCGGGGGAGCCGATGAAGCCGGCCACGAAGAGGTTGGCGGGCCTGTCGTACATGTTGCGCGGGGTGTCGATCTGCTGGAGCAGACCGTCCTTGAGGACCGCCACGCGGTCGCCCATCGTCATGGCCTCGACCTGGTCGTGGGTGACGTAGACGGTGGTGATGCCCAGGCGGCGCTGGAGCGAGGCGATCTGCGTACGCGTGGACACACGCAGCTTGGCGTCCAGGTTGGACAGCGGCTCGTCCATGAGGAACACCTGGGGCTCACGCACGATGGCGCGGCCCATGGCGACACGCTGGCGCTGACCGCCGGAGAGGGCCTTCGGCTTGCGGTCCAGGTACTCGGTGAGGTCGAGGATCTTCGCGGCCTCCTCGACCTTCTGCCGGATCTCCGCCTTGTTGACGCCGGCGATCTTGAGCGCGAAGCCCATGTTGTCGGCGACGGTCATGTGCGGGTAGAGCGCGTAGTTCTGGAACACCATGGCGATGTCCCGGTCCTTCGGCGGCAGGTGCGTGACGTCGCGGTCGCCGATGCGGATCGCGCCCGCGTTGACGTCCTCGAGCCCCGCGAGCATGCGGAGCGAGGTGGACTTGCCGCAGCCGGAGGGACCGACGAGGACGAGGAACTCGCCGTCCTCGATGTCGATCTCCAGCGCGTCGACGGCGGGCTTGGTGGAACCCGGGTAGATCCGGGTCGCCTTGTCGAACTGCACAGTGGCCATGGTGAATGAACCCCTTCTACCGGCAGGAACGTGCCGGACGATCCGAGTAGGAAGGTGGTGCCACGACGGTGTTCCGTTGTGGTGTAGTCCACGCGCGTGAACTGGCTCAGGACGGTACCTGGCGTTCACACGTCTGTCAGTAGTTCCGGGCCTGTGAACTTCGCGGAAATTTTCGAAGCGGCACACCTCGGGTCCGGTGGTCAGCGGGAGCACGCCTGCGCCACCTCGGGTCCGGTCGGTCAGGGGGAGCACGCCCGCCCGTACCGGTCCGCCAGTGCCGCGACCGCCCGGGCCACGGCCTGCCGAAGCCCGGGAGGGCCGAGCACCTCCGCCTCCGGGCCGAGCCGCAGCAGGTCGCCCACCGCCACCGCCTCCGACTCCACGGGCAGCTCCACCTCGACCCAGCCGTCCCCGTCGGGCGGGCCCGCTCCCTCCAGCGCCCGGGCGCCCGCCGCACCGAACTGCATGGGGAGCAGCCGCCGGGCGCGAGGGGAGATCCGCAGCCGTGCGGTGTCCTGGTGCAGGGCCGCCTCCAGACGCCGGGAGGACTCGGCCCAGTAGGCGGCCAGGTCGAAGCCCGCCGGCCGTTCGAAGACCTCCCCGGTCTCCTCCACGGCCAGCACACGCGACACCCGGTAGGTGCGTACGGCCTCCTCCGCCAGCGCGACCAGGTACCAGATGCCGCCCTTGAGGACGAGCCCCAGCGGCCGCACCTCCCGCTGTACCTCGCCGCGCCAGCGCCGGTAGTGCAGCAGCAGCGCCCGCCGCTCCCACACGGCCGCCGCCACCGCCTCCAGACACGGCACCGGATCGGCCTCCCGGAACCAGGCGGGCGCGTCCAGGTGGAACCGCTCCTGCACCCGCCGCGCCTGCCCGGCGAGCTCCGCCGGCAACGCCGCCTGCACCTTGAGCTGGGCGCTGGCCAGCACCGCCCCGAGCCCCAGGTCCCGCGCGGGCCCGGGCATCCCGGCGAGGAACAGCGAACCGGCCTCGGCGTCGGTCAGGCCGGTCAGCCGCGTCCGGTACCCGTCCATCAGCCGGTAGCCGCCCTCGGGCCCCCGGTCCGCGCACACCGGCACACCGGCCGCGCCCAGGGCCTCGACGTCCCGGTAGACCGTCCGCACCGACACCTCCAGCTCGGCGGCGAGCTCGGGGGCGGTCATCCGCCCGCGGTTCTGGAGCAGCAGGAGCAGGGAGAGGAGCCGGTCGGCGCGCATGGAGCCATTGTCACGGCGCATCCCGCCGTACCTGACAGGAGATGTCAGGTACGGAGTCCAGGCTGGTCGCGGACATCAGGCCGACCGAGAGGACCATCCATGCCCGGCACCACCGGCACCACCCGCACCACCACCACCGGTCACTTCACCTACGCCGACTGGCAGGAACGTGTGATCGGCCCCGGCGAGGACGCGAACCCGCGCCTCGCCCACGCCTCCGTCCGGAACACCTTCACCGGCGGCATCGAGGCGGCCGGGACCACCTGCGAGTACACGATCGTCTACGTCACCGCGAAGACCGGCTCCTTCACCGGCATGGAACTCCTCACCGGCCGCGTCGACGGCCGCGAGGGGAGCTTCGCGGTCGAGGAGCGGGGGTTCTTCGGCGAGGACGGAACCGTGCACTGCACCTTCGAGGTGGTGCCGGGCTCGGGCAGCGGCGGGCTGACCGGCATCCGGGGAGAGGGCGCCTTCACGGCACGGCACGGCGAGACGGCTGTGGAGTATCGGTTCGCCTACGAGGTGGAGTAGACGGCAGCCCGCACGGAACTTCGTGGCTCGGCGTGACGGGCTCTGTGTACAGTGGATCCGCCCTCGCCCGCGGCAACGCGGTACACGGCGCCCGCCTCCTTAGCTCAGCTGGCCAGAGCAACGCACTTGTAATGCGTAGGTCGTCGGTTCGAATCCGACAGGGGGCTCGGTTGAAACCCCAGGTCGGATCTGCTCTGACCTGGGGTTTGTCGTCAGCGGATCCGGCGGCGGCGCCGGGCGCGGGCCGCGCGGCTGTCGGCGGTCTCAGTTCTGGTCTCAGTGGGGCCCGGATCCGGGGCCGACAGAGGCGCCGGCGACGGTACGAAGAACTCGCCCATCCGCCGCATGGCGTCCTTCGAGAGATGCGACCGGCCCTTGACGTACCGCCGGGTCTGGCTGATCTGGGTGTGCCGCAGGATCTCCATGATCGTGGGCATGTCGACTCCCAGCTCGTTCAGGATCGTGCCGGCGGTGTGGCGGCTCCCGTCGTACAGGCGGCGGTCGTCGATCCCGGCCTCCTTGAGCAGCTCCTTGAACTCCTCGTAGTCGGCACGCGGGTCCAGCGGCCGGCCGTCCGGCCTCGCGAACACGACGTCGTGCTCCTGCCACAGCTCTCCGGCGGCTTGCCGTGCCGCTTCCTGCTGAGCCTTGTGGTCCTGCAGGAAGGGAATGAAGACGGGCGGGATCGGCACGGCGTTCCGGCTCTTCTTGGTCTTGGGCCGGGTGAAGGTGAGTCCGCCCCCTTTCCGCTGCGGGCAGGTGCTCGCGTGCTTGGTGCACGTCTTGGTGCACGGCTTCGGGCAGCCGCGCTTGTAGCTCTTGTGCGCGGTGCAGTCCGGCGGGCACGGCTCGAAGCGGTGCAGGCGTCCCCCGCAGGCGTGCGGGTCGGCGCAGCCGTGCCGCCACGTGAGCCGCTGTAGCTGCCACTCGGGGCGGAACAGCTCCGCTTCCAGGTCGACGTATGACCATCGCAGTCCGAGTGTCTCGCCCTGCCGGAATCCCATGCCGACGCCGACGATCCACCGCATGAAGCTGGGGCGCTTTGCTGCGGCTTCGAGAAAGGCTCGGGCCTCCTCTTTGGTGAAGGGGTTGGCCTCGATTTCGTCGATGCTCGGAGGGTCGACGAGCGTGGCGACGTTCTCAGCGACGATGCGACGACGGTGGGCGATCTTGAGGGCGCGCGACAGGATGCGGTGCACCTTGAGGACGTGCGAAGGGGCGTGGCCGGCGTCGAGCATGGCCCGGTACATCCGTTCCAGGTGCTCGGGCTGCAGCTTGTCGATGCGGTGCTTGCCGACGCCGGGGATGATGTCGTTCCGGGTCTTCGACCAGTAGTCGTCGAGCGAGCGCGGCTTGAGCTTCAGGCTGGCGATGTCGGTGAGGTAGGTCTCCATCCAGGCCGCGACGGTCGGCTTGCGGCCCGCTGCGGGGGCGCGGCCCTGGTCCCGCTGGCGCTCCAGCTCTCTCACCTTGCGCCTGACCTCGGCTTCGGTCCGGGCCCGGCGGTGGCGCCGGTCGGGGCTGCCGTCGCTCTTGACGCCCATCGTCACGCGGCCGTGCCACCAGCCATCGGCGCCGAAGTAGATGGACGATTCCATATTGGCCTTGCGGGGGCTCATGTGCTCCTCCATGCGGGAGGCGCCCCGAGCGGGATGCTCAGGGCGCCTCAGGGCTTGCGTGACTCAGTTGGGCAAGGGAGCGAGATTCGCTACGTACGCTTCGAGGTCCACGCGCCGTATCCGGCGGGTGCGGCCCAACTTGATGTACTTCAGGGAGCCGTCGGCCATCAGCTCGTAGACGGTGGATCGTCCGATGGCGAGCGCTTCGGCGGCTTCCTCGGGCTTGTACAGGAGGCGGTCGACGGGGGCGGTTATCGCGGTGCTCATCCGGGGTGTCTCCTCGGCAGGCGTCCAGGGACCTTCTGAGAGCCGCTACTTCCGCTACCGCCGCTACCGCGCAGGTCAGGGGCCTGCCGGGGTAGCGGGAAGGGGTAGCGGTAGCGGATGGGTAGCGGGGCGGTAGCGGCAACCGGGGTCGCTTGCCGCTACCGCGTTTGTGCTGGTCAGGCAGCGTTTTCGGTGCCCGGTAGCGGAGGTAGCGGACTTTCCGGGGGTGGGGGGCAGTAGCGGGCCCACGCGTCGGTGAGATCGGCGGCGTAATAGCCCTTCAGCACGCTCCCGCCCGTCTTGATGTTGCGGGACGTGATCGGCTCGTTGTCGACCGTCATGTACTCCGCGAGCATCTTGGACAGGCGCCTGTTGTCGAGCGGTTTGCCGTGGAGGTCGGCCCACGGGGCGTCGTCCAGGGCGTTGAGCCGGTCCAGGATGGCGACGGTGGGCAGGCGGTCGATGCCGACCATGACGTGGTCGCGCAGGTCGGTCAGCAGCCGCACGCCGAGACTGCCCTTGTCGTTGGCCTTCGACGCGGTGACCAGTTCCACGCAGGCAGCGCGGGCCCGCTCGGGCCACTCGTCCCCGGCGGCGTCGGCGACCGCGATGAGCGGTTCCCACACGTCGGCCGGCCGGTCGGTCACTCCGTCCGGCATGGTCGGCCACGCCCCCATGACGGCATCGCGGACCTGTTCCGCCCACGTGGCGAGCCGGTCACGGAGCTTGTGCCCCTCGGCCTCGTGGACGCGGGCCCGGAAGGGTTCGACCTTCTCGTTCCTGGCCCGGCGCCGCATGCGGATGATGACCGAACGGGACAGGATCGTGTCGGGCAGGGAGCCGAGACCGGCGACCGCGACCGCGCAGTACGAGGGGAACGCCTGCACGCTCTGCTGCCCACCGTCGCCGATGCACCGGTAGGTCACGCCGGTCCGGCGGTGCCCGGCATTCAGAAACCCGCGCAGTTCCTCGTTGTCGCCTGCCTTGGGACCGAAGACTGTGTCGATCTCATCGAACAGGATGGTCGGCTTGGCGGTGCCGGCGGATACGGACCGGAAGAGGGCGGCTGCGGAGGCGTTGACGGCTGTCATGGGCTGCGGGACGAGGGTCTCTACGATCTCCAGCGCGCGGGTCTTGCCCGAGCCCGGCTCGGGGGACAGGAACGCCAGCCGGGGGGTGGAGTCGAAACAGTCGAGCAGGTGGGCGTGGGCATCCCACAGGGTGACCGCCACGAACGCGGCGTCGGTGGGGAAGACGTTGAAACGGCGGTGGAAGTCTTCCACCTCCTCGAGCAGTGCGGCGCCGTCGATGGGCTCGGCGGTCATGCGGCGGCCCTCCCTTCGGGGGTTGCGGCGGGAGCTCCCGTGCAGCCGGACTTGTGGGCGTCGTACTCGGAGACCAGCGCGGCCACGGACTTCGGACCGGTGGCGCTGTCGGTCTGCCCGCAGTGGCAGACGTAGGCGGCGGTGGGGGTGTCGCCGTAGCGCTTGGACCAGCGGGCCCCGTCGTAGTGGTGGCGGTAGACCGGCGGGGCGTAGATGCGCAGGCCGGGTCGGGCCCGTGTGGGGTCGTCCGGGTCGGCGGTGTGCGGGTCAGAGCTTGTTCGGACGCCCTTGCGGGCGGCGCCCTTCGGCTCGCCCACGGCCGCCGTACCCACAGCCTGTGGAGCGGGGTACGGCCGGATGGGGCGGACTGTGGGGCAATCCAGGGCGGGGGGAGTCGGGGTCGTCATGCCGCCTCCCGTGGGGTGGCGTGGGCAATGACCCAGTCCAGAGCGCTGGCGATGGTGGTGCGGCACTCGGCCGGCGGCAGGCCGGTAGCCTCCCCCGCCGCCTGGATTGCCTGCTCCACCAGGTTCCGGGGGATGTCGCCCCATGCCACGAACCGCCCCACCTTGCAGGCGCTGCGGTGAAGGGTGTTGTTGCGGCCGTTCGGCCCGCCCTCCGTCGCGGCGGCAATGACGGCGCACTCACGTTCCAGGGCGACACGGGCTGCGCGGGTGCCGTCGTGGACCCGCACGGGCGCCGCGGCGGGCTTCAGCGGCTCGGTGAGCATCTCGGTGAGCCAGGCGGGCAGTTCGGCCAGGGGCGCGTCACAGACGACTTCGTAGGTGCCGTCGGGGGTGGTGCTGCCGGGGGCGACGATGTAGCCGCCCCAGGCACGGGTGTCGATGTGCGGCCCGAGACGGTTCGCACTGCACTTCAGCCGAACCCCAGCAGGGGCGGTGAAGTACAGGTGCTCCCCGCCGCGCGCGGTCCGCACCCGGTAGGTGGCGGGGAACATCTGGCCGGCGCGCTCGCAGAGCGCTTGCAACGAAGTGGCGCCGTTAGGCGCTCCTTCTGGTTCTTCGGGCTTGCACACGTCCAGGTCAACCACCAGCAGGCCGGCCGGACCGGTCGCGATTCCCACGTTGTACGGGCGCGTCGCCCAGGTGGCGTGGATCAGGTCGGGGTTGGTGGTGGCGCGCTGTTCCGGCTTGCGGTGCCCGCCCGCGCACCTGCCCGTCCGAGGGCAGTCTCGTTCGGCGTGCCCGGCCGGTCGCTTCGCGCGCGGATGCAGGGGGATGACCGGCCAGCCTCGCTCTGCGTTGGTGAGGGCGGAGGCGAGCAAGGGCAGGCAGGCCAGGTCGGCGGTCAGGATGCCGCTCACGCTGCCACCTCCGGGACCGGGGCGAGCATGGCCAGGGCGGCGCGGCCAATGTGCTCCGCGTAGGCGGGAGGGATGGCCTCGCACACGCCCCGGATGGTGGTGATCCACGGCGTGCCCATGGCCTCGGCTGCGGCGCGCTGCCAGGCCCGGGAGTGCCGGCCGCCGGTGATGGTCATGAACGGCCGCTCCGGGGTGGGCAGGTAGCCGTTGCGGATACACCGCGCGACGTGCGCCGGATGGGGCGGCGGCATGATGGGGAACGATGCCTCGAACAGTCGGTGGCGGTACATGCGCAGCCCGAACATCGGGCCGCACAACATCACCGGGTCGACCATCTGCGGGCGTGCGGCCTCCACGTTCTCCATCACGTAGGGGCGGCCGACGGCGCGCATCGCGGCGCGGGTGGGGGCGATCAGGTCGGGATAGGTCTTGTGGTTGTAGGCGTTGAGCGGCGTGTACGCCTGGCAGGGCGGGGAGCCGTGGACGAGGTCGTACTCGTGGCCGTGCGCGAGCAGGTACTCGATGGCGTCGCCGTGGACGAACGTGAACGGGTACTCCTCGCCGCAGTCGGCGTCGAGGTCGACGCCGACGACGTCGAAGCCGGCCTGGTGGTAGCCCATGGCCATGCCACCGCGGTGGCAGAACAGGTCCAGCACCCGGGGCCGTGGGAAAGCGTGTGGTGGGCGAATGGGGGTGGGGTGGGTCATGCTGGAGACCTCCATCAGGTCAGTCCCGTGACGGGTGGAGAAAGGGCGGCCGCCGTCTTGTGGTGAGGGGCGGCCGCCCACCAAAGGCCCCGGGCCTGCGCGTGACACGCGCACGCGGACGCCCGGTGCGCGGGGGATGTCCGGCTTATTCGGGGGGCGTTGTCAGTGGTGCCCGATACGTTGATCACGAGCGTGCGCGCGTGTGTGTCCGTGCTCGCTCGGGTGTCGTTCGGTGTGTCCTATGGGAGGGCTTGATGACGGCGTGGCTGGTCTTGGCGAAGGCCGGGAGCAAGCGAATCAGTGAGGGCTACGACGACAGCCCCGCCACCCACTACAGCTGGGACAGCACCGTCCCCAATCACGCGACCTTGAAGGTCGGTGACGTGATCGCTCTGTGGGACAGCGTCGAGCTGCTGGGCCTGTCCGTGATCGAGGCCATCGAGGTCGGCCAGGGCGAGAAGGAGACCCCGTACTGCGTCAAGTGCGGCAAGGCGGACGTGGCCGAACGGAAGAAGAAGCTGCCCCGCTTCGTGTGTTGGAACCAGGACTGCAAGCATGAGGACGACAAGGCCGGGTGGAAGACCAAGCAGGTAACCACCTACCGCAGCCAGCACGAAGCCGGATGGGTCGACGCCCGCGGCACCCTGACCGCCCCGGAGTTGCGGGCCCTGTGCGTGCAGCAGGCCTCGCAGAACTCCCTGCGGGAACTGCGCTGGGACGACTTCCACCACGCCCTCACCCACGGCGGCGCGCCCCTGCCGCTGCGGGTCGTCGACACCGCCCGGCAGGTGATCGCCGAAGGCCACGGCACGGCCACCATCCGGGTCCGCAAGGGACAGCCCGCCTTCCGCAAGCACCTGCTGGAAGTGTTCGGCGAGGTGTGCGCGTTCACCGGCCCCGCGCCGGTCCAGGCGCTGGAGGCCGCGCACCTGTACAGCTACGCGGCCAACGGCAAGCACCACAAGGGCGGCGGCCTGCTGCTCCGCCGCGACCTGCACCGTCTCTTCGACCTCGGGCTGATCGCCGTCAGCCCGAAGACCAAGACTCTGCACCTCGCCGACGAGCTGAAGACGTACCCGGACTACGCCAAGCTGGACGGGGCCTCGCTCACTGTGTCGGTGACGGCCGACCACACCAAGTGGCTGACCAAGCACTGGGACATGCACCGTCCGGGAGTGCCGGTTGCGGCGATTCCCGGGCAGGGAAGCCAGCAGATGAGCGTCGCCTAGGCAGGAGGCTCAGCTGCGGAAGTGGTTGCGCTTGATCACGGCCTTGCGGATGTTGACCGTGGTCCCGCCGCAGCGGCTGCTCGCGCTGAACACCTGCACGGCGATCCAGCCGCCGAAGACGACGGCGGCGAGGGTGATGAGCTGGGTGACGAAGGCGGTCAGGGCCGCGATGAACGACGTGAGCAGCAGCAGCCCGCCGCACACGGCGAGGAACCCCACGCCCCCGAGGGCGACGTTCACCGCCGTGCGGGAGACCGGCGACTTCGTCGTGACAGGTTCAAGCTGGACGGGGTGGACGGCGTAGCCGGTGACGACACGGCCGTCGGGCAGGACGATGCTCGCTACGGTCGGGATGTGTCCCGGGTGTGGCAGCGGCGGGGCCGCCGTGCCGGGGGTGTAGGGGATAAGCGGTATGGGCTGGTGGACTTCGATCGGCGTGGGCTGTTCGGGGTGGGTCATGGGTGCCCCTTCGGGGAGGCTACGGGCCCGCGCCGGTGGGTGGCGCGGCCCGTTCGGGTGAGGTGTTAGGCAGGTGTCAGAGCGGTGTTACGAGAGGCTGTGAGGGCGCGTAACACCGTTTCTGCCTAGGGGTTTGGGTGTTAGGGGCCGTAACACCGTTACGGGTGTTAGGGCGTGTCAGGCGGCGGCGAGGATGGGGACGATGCGCCACCGGCCGGTGGTGTTCGTCGGCTCCAGCCGGCCGTCGATGGCGGCTTCCTTCAGGCGCAGGGAGACCCAGGAGCGGGAGAGCTGGTTGCGGTCGCACCAGTCGGTGAAGTCGACCGGGCCCACGATCATCTGGCCGTTGTGCTCGAACTCCTCCAGCGCCTGGGCGAACAGCTCCCGTGCTTCCTCCGGGGAGGGCTTGCGACCGGTCTCCTGCCCGAAGATCGGCGCATCGTCGCCCTGCTCGGGCTCGGGCAGGTCGGCTTCGGGGTCGATGTCCGCGTCCTCGGGGTCCACGTGCCTGCCGTGGGGCATGTCGTCCTCCTGCTGCACGACGGTGAGCTGAGGCGTGCTCGCCGCTTCGGCGGCGCGGCTGGTGTAGGCGTTGCCGGCGATGCACACCGCAGCGCCGGCGGTGACCGGGTCCGCGATGGCGCCGTTGGCCAGGGCCCACGCCGCCAGCTGCTCCATCAGCGCGGTGGCGCGGTGGGTAAAGGCCCGGGTGCGACCCGGGGAGGCGTAGCGGTCCTCGTCGATGCCAGGGCTGACGAGGTAGCAGTAGCCGGGGCGCCGGTTGCCCCACGCTCCAGGGTGCGCGCCGGCGTCGATGACCGACTCGGGGAGGCTGAACCCCTCGTCGCGGGGGTCGCAGCCCAGAGCGATCACGGACGGCAACGAGGCGCGGGTGCTGGTGGACATCTGGTCGTACGAGGGACGCTGAAGGGAGACGATCAAGGAGATACCCGCGGAGCGGGCTTCCTGAGCGATCCCGGTGAACGCGTCGTCCCCCAGCGCACGCAGGGTGTTGGCGGCCTCCTCCATCCACGCGACCAGGAACGGCATCCCCTCACAGCCACAGGCACGGCCGCCGGGCCGGCAGGAGTGAGCCGGGTCGTTCTGCGTCTGTGCGCAGGACGGGACCCACTGCCGGTAGTGGTGGGCTCCCAGCCACCTGGTCCGGGCCGGAATCGCCGCTTGCAGGGCCTCCACCATCAGCTCGGTGGGGGCTCCACCCTCGACGGCCCAGTCGATGCCGGGCAGCAGCGGGCGGAAATCCTGAAACGCCTTGGGGTCCGACAGCCACAGGATCACATCCGTGCGGGACAGGATCTCGGTTTGGAGGTTCAGGGCGGTGTCGCCCTTGCCGGATCCGGTGCCACCGGCCACGAGGACGTGGGTGGAGTTGCGCTTTGCTTCCGGGTCGCCGGGCAGCCACAGCAGCATCGGGGCGCCGTCGTCGTAGCGGCCGATGACCAGCGGATCAGCGATCGAGCCACCCAGGTTCGACGGCCCGTCCCACTCCACCACGTCCGCCAGCATGTCCTCGGGGACGATGACCAGGTCGCCGCGGCGAGAGGAGTTGGGGTCGGGCCGGTAGCGCACGGCGGAGGTGGGCAGGTCCAGGGCGGAGGCGATCCGGCCCAGGGCCTTGGACACGTCGTCGTTGGTCTGCTCACCGGCCTCCACCGCGAGCGGGGCGGTGACCCGGTTGCGCTCCACCTTGGCGTTGCCGATCTGCGCCCGCGCCAGGCCGACCTTCTCCAGCAGGCCCTTGTCGCCGTTCTGGCCGGCGGGGTCGTCGTTGCGGCGCAGGATCATGCGGATGTTCCACGACAGCGCCACCACAGGGGCGCCCATCAGGTACAGGTCGGGCAGCGGGCCCGCGGTGGGTCCGGCCAGGCACGCGGCCGTGGTCCAGGCCGACGCCGCGGCCACGGTGATGGCGGAGTGTAGGCGCCGCTGTTGGGTGGTGGACTTGCCCATCCACCACGTGGCGCCGGTGAGCCCGACGGAGGCGAGGGTCAGGCCGACCCCGGCCGCCGCGCTCTCGGCCCACTGGAGGCTGCCGAGCCCGCCGGCGATGCCGATACCGGCCGCGGCCACCCATGGCGGCAGGTGCGGCATGGCCCGCTGGACGAGGTAGGCGCCGATGCTGCCCCCGCCACCCTCACCGGGGAGCAGGCCGGAACCGGTGTACTGGGCGACCATCCCGTTGTCGAGAAAGTCGGTGTGCCGCACGCGGCGGCCGGAGCTGTTCCTTGCCATGGCAGGCGACCTTCCTTACTGCTGGGCCCAGTTCATGACCGGCTGTTGCGGCTTGCGGGCGCGGTGACGGACGCGGTTGATCTCCTCCTCGAACTCTTGCTGGAAGGTCGAGTAGCAGGCGGCGGCGTTCTTCGCTGCGTCCCGCAGATCATCCGCGGCGCGCTGCATCTTCCGCGTCACCTTCGCGGCGCGGATCCGCGATCCGAACGGCCGTCCCTCGGGGTCCGGCACGGCCGCGAGCACGCCCTTGAGGATCTCGGCACCCATCGCCACCTCGATGGACAGCGTCACCGCGGCAGCCCGCAGGGTGTTGCAGTAGTTCCGCACCTGCGCCGGAGAGGTGAACTCCGGCGCAGGCAGCAGCGATTCGGCGTGCGCGCGGCGCCCAGCGGAGCTGCCGGCCTGCTTGGTGTTGTTCACGGTGACGTTGATCGGCGGGACGATCGAGCCGCCCAGCGCCCCGACGAACCCGCCAGCCGCGGCGCCGGCGTTGGCGAACTTGCCGGTCTTGGGGTCGTTCACGGGCCCGCGCGCACGCCGGCCGTGGGTGTTCTGCGCCATCAGACGATGTCTCCTCGGGTCAGCGGGACGGGCGGATGATGAGCCAGGCGGTCTGCGCGGCGATCAGGATGAGCAGCCACAGCAGCACGAGCGGTCCGGCGAGCGGGCCGAACCCGGCGGCCAGCGCCAGCCACACCGCGGCGAGCGTGGCGAGCGCGGTCAGGCCGATGCGCCAAGCGAGCGCGGCGGCGCGGGCCGGGCGGCGGCGCTGCATGACCAGCACCCACCCCACCGGTGCGGCCGCCACGGGGGCGATGACAAGGGAGGACCACCAGGCGATCAGGTGCAGCAGCCCGGCCACCAGGAACGCGAGCACGGACAGGCCGGTGGGAGCGAGGGCGCTGCGGAACGTCCACAGGCCGCGGCCCACAAAGCCGAGCGCTTCGCGGGTCAGGGACGGACGCTCGGGGACGACGATCACGAACGGGTCGGCGCCGCGGCGGCCACGCTGGCGGGGGATGCGGACGGTGTGGATGCCCGCGGCCGTCTTCACGGTGCGGGTGCGGGTACGGCTGGACACAGCGAAACTCCCAGGTCGAAGGGGTTCAGGCGGCGCGCTGTTCTTCGGCGGCCAGGCACCGGCCGCACATACCGTGCGAAGTGGGGATGCAGTAGCCGACGTCGAGCCGGCAGCGCGGACAGGTACGCCGGGCGGCGTTGGCTTTGGCCAGGGCCGCCCAGCGGGCCGGGGTCATCGCACGTACCGGCTTCGCGGCGTCGATGCGGTAGAGGTAGGCGACCAGCGGGCCCCGCCGTCGGCGGGGCCGTTCGATCTGTGCCGCCACCTCCTGACCACCCGGGCGCAGCCCGAGGGCGCGGAGCTGGCGGCGGGTGGCCAGGCCGTCCGGGGCGAGCCGCCACCGGTAGACGGGGATGGTGCCCATCACCGGCCTGCGATGGCGAGTTCAGCGCGACCGCGGGCTGCGGGGTCGCGGTGTTCGGCGTAGCGGTGGGAGACCCAGCCGACCGACCAGCCGCACAGCTCCGCCGCCTGCCGCACCGACAGGCCCGACGCGAACCCGGCGGCCACGATTCGGCGCGCCTCATCCTCTGGCAGCTTTACCTCCGCGGGGCCGCGCTCCAGCAGCGCGGCGCGTTCACGCTCGGCCCGCTCCTCGCCTTCACGGCGTTCACGCTCCGCCCGCTCGGCACGCTCGCGGCGCTCGGCCTCGGCCCGCTCCCGAGCCTGCTGTTCACGGTGCAGCCGCTCCTGCTCAAGCTGTTCACGCTCGCGTTCACGGCGTTCACGAGCCTCTCGCTCGGCAGCCTCCGCCCGCTCCCGGGCCTCACGCTCCTCGCGCCGCTGCCGCTCCTCGCGCTCGGCCTGCTCGCGCGCCAAGCGGGCTTCGTGTTCACGCTGTTCACGCGCCAGCATGGCGGCGTGCTCGCGCTCCTCGCGGGCCTCGGCTCGGGCCTGCGCGGCCCGTTCCCGGGCTGCCTGCTCGCGCCGCTCCCGCTCGGCCTGCTGCTGGGTTTCCAAAGCCGCCACTGCGGAGGCGATGGCCCGGCGGTAGGCCAGGCTGGTCTCCGCCGTGACGATCAGCAGCAGCGGCGCCACCGCATGGACAGCCACGCCGACCAGGTCCTTCTTCAAGGCTGAGTCGGCCGTGTTGAGCGCGAGGGTCATCAGGCCGGTCATCCACCGCAGCGTGATGGGCCAGCGTCCGCCGTGCCCGCCCAGGCGGGCCAGCACGTCATCGAGCTTGACCACGATGACCACCGCGGCATCCACCACCAGGGGCAGGATCGGTGCCGTCCAGTCCCATTCCTCGGCCGTGTGCTTGGCCATCAGCGGCGTCACGGTAAGGATCGAGTACAGCATTGCGCCGGACACGATCAGCCACGTGCCGCCCGACAGGGCGCGTTCTGCTGAACGGGTCTGAACGCTGTTCACGCCGCCCCCTCGATCGGCTTCGGGGTGGGCATCTGAGCGCGGCGGAAGCCGTTGGAGGCGGGGTTGTAGATGAACGCCTCACACCGCCACTTGAACGCGGAGGCCGGGTGTTCACCGCAGGGCTTCCACACGTGGTCCGCCGGCATGCCGTGCGTGGCGGTGTCGGCGTGGGCCTCCTCGCGGGTCGCGTAGATGGTGTGCGGCTCGCCGTAGTGCAGCAGCACCGTCAGGGTGCGTCCCTCCAGCGACTCGCCCTCACGCTCCTGCCGGAGCCGGCGGATCTCGATGTCCCGCAGCAGCAACTCCTGCTGCGCGGCGGACAGCTCCTCCATCGCACGGGCCAGGAGTGCGCCCACCTCGGCCGTGGTCGCTTCCGCCCGCTCCGCGCGGTCGGTGACGGCGTACAGCTCGCGGACGTGCCGGCCGAACACCTCGTTCGCCGCGGCGCTGGTCTGCCGTGCCTGCGCAACGGCGGCACGAGCCTCGTTCTGAAGCCGGGCAATGCGGGCCCCGGTGACGATGCGGATCACGCGGCACCGCCCGTCTGCTCGGCCAGGCCGTTGACGAGGTCGCGGTGCGCGGCCAGCACGCGCCGGCGGGCCCGGCGGATGCGCCGCTCGTCCAGCACGGTCGGGGTCCGGTCGATGACGACGATCTGCGCGTCCAGCAGCTCCATCTCCGCACGGATCACGGGCATCTCCGCCGCGATGGCGTCCAGCTCCGCATCCGTCGGTTCCGCCCAGTCGGCGAACGCGGTAACAGCGTCCTGAACAGTGACGATGTGGTTCATGGGTCGTGGTCTCCCTAGCAGGTGAAACGGCCCGAACGCGGCTCCCGGGTGGCACCCCGGGAGCCGCTCGCCGTTGAAGTCGGTAGATCCGGCTCCCCACGCCCCGCCCGTACGGCCCCCGCCACGTGCGCGGGCTCGGACGGACGAGGGAGGCAACCGGCCGCAGCTTTATCCGCTGCGATGGCAGGAAGAGGCGGACCAGATGGGGCGCGAGCGCATGTTCCGCTCACAGGCCGGGATACAGCAGCGGCGCCCGCCGGCCGGTCCATCGCGGGGGCGCCGAGAGTCTTCGTCGATGCACTGGAATGCCTCTCAGGCGAGATCAACAGGGGTGAATCACTGCAAGGGGGACCACGTCCCCACCCTCCGGCCGTTGCTCGCGGTCGCCGGGCCACCTCGCCAGTACGGGCCGGAGCCCTGTTCTGCCTGGCCTTCAGCGGGATTGCAGCGTCCCCGCCTTCTGCGCATGCGGCATGAAGCCGCCTCCCGACCGAGGTGTTGCGTTCGGTCGATGCAGTACCTGTTTTACAGGTACTGCATATGGGTCCGTCAAGGGCACCGACGGAACCTTTGGTTTTCGCGCCGGGACTTCCTGGCGCACATTCAGGATCGCTGCAGGTCAGGGGAGTTGGTTACCCCGCACCTAGACAGCTAGCGGCCTTCTGGCTACGGTCAAGAAGTCCCTAGAAGTCCCTACGGGGGTGCAGATGTCGAACGAGCGCTTACGGTCCGCCCTCCTCGCCCGCGGCATGACCGTGCAGAGCCTCGCCGAGGAGATCGGCGTCATCCCGAAGACGGTCGAACGCTGGATCACGCAGGGCAAGGTCCCGTACCGGCGTCATCAGTACGCAACGGCGGCGGCGCTGAACGTCGACGTCACGACGCTGTGGGATGACAGCCGAGCTGTTGAGAGCGCAGCGGACCTGACCAAAGCCGAAATCGTGGCTGTCTACCCCCATCGGCACGTCGTGCCGTCAACCCTCTGGCGTCAGATGTGCGAGCGCGCCACGGAGCGCATCGACATCCTCGTGTACGCCGGCATCTACCTGGCAGAGGACCCGCTCTTCTTCTCGACCTTGAAGGAGAAGGCTGAGAGCGGTGTCCGCATCCGGGTTCTCATGGGTGATCCAGAGTGCGAAGCCGTCATCCGACGCGGCATCGACGAAGGGCACCGCATCATGGATGGCAAGATCCGAAACGCGCTGGTCAACTACCGCCCGCTGTTCACCAGCCACCCCGAGATCGCCTTCCGCCTGCACGACACGGTGCTCTACAACTCGATCTACCGCGCTGATGACGAGATGTTGGCCAACACGCACGTGTATGGCATCGGGGCCTACATGGCGCCCGTGTTCCACCTGCGGCGACTCCCCGGAGCTGGTCTGTTCGACACCTTCGCCAATAGCGTTCAGCAGACCTGGGAAGGCGCCAGGCCAGTAACAGAACGCGACTTCACGGGAGCTTGAGCATGGGACGCATCGACTACTTGCACGACCCGGACGCCCCGCCGGCTAACTCGGTCGTGCCGTCCGTCGTCGCGTTCGTGCAGAACGACGCGGGACAGGTGCTGATGATTCAGCGCTCCGACAACGGGCGCTGGGCACTGCCCGGTGGTGGTCACGACGTGGGGGAGTCGATCAGCGACACCGTTGTGCGCGAAGTCTGGGAAGAGACGGGGATCAAGGCCGAAGTCGTCAACATGTCCGGGATCTACACGGACCCTGGGCACGTGATGCAGTACGACGACGGCGAGGTGCGCCAGCAGTTCAGCATCTGCTTCCGCGCGCGGCCGGTCGGTGGTGAGCTCCGTACGAGCAACGAAACGACTCAGGTCCGCTGGGTCGACCCAGCGGACCTGACGACGTTGGACGTGCACCCTACGATGCGGTTGCGGATCGAGCACGCCATGGACCGGGCGCGCACGACTCCCTACATCGGCTGACGCTTGGCCGCGGCGACCCGATCGAGTACGCGGGACGTGCAGGCGAGGATCTCCGGTTCGGCCCGGCGGATGAACTGCCCGATCAGGCTGTCCGGCCCGTACCGGCCGGCGATCTCGTTGATCCGGTCGATGGGGTTCGTGGACGTGCCGTCCGGCGTGGTGTTCATGTCGCAGTAGCAGAGCGCGTCGTTCAGGTGCGCGCTCTCGCGCGGGAACTCGCCCTCCAACTCCTCGCGCATGCCGCGCGCTTCCGCTTCCATCCAGGCGCAGGAGTGGTGGGCGACCAGGTTGATGACGCGGTTGTCGGCGCCGGCCACGTCCCGGAGGTAGCGGGCCCCGTCCAGCGGGTGAAAGCCCGTCTTGGCCAGGTCCGGCGCGTAGCCGATGTCATGCAGGACCGCCGCGGCCTCCAGGAGATCGGCATCCTGGTCGAGTACGAGCGCGATCGTGCGAGCCCTCTCGGCGACTCCGAGGCAGTGCTTCCACCGCCGTGGCAGCGGCTCGGCAAGCAGTGACTCAGCCAGCGGATAGGCCCACTCCGTCAACTTCGGCAAGCTACGAACGCTCCTCTCGCGTCGGCACAGCGCGGACCGTCCGCACCCTGCCCTGTCCACCCCCTGCCAGCACGCCAGCACTCTCCAACTTCTCCAGTGCCTTCGCCACCGTGGGACGTGAGACCCCGAACCGGTCGGCCAGCGCGGAGGCGCTCGGGAAGGCTTCCCCCACTTCGAGCCCTTCAGCCGTGATGATGTCGGCGAGCCGCTGATCGAGCGGACGTCGGTCGACTTGCGTACCCGCGCGCACGACGCGCCACCGTCCGCCCGGGGCCGGTTCGGCCACACCTTCCTGCCTCAGCACAGCGAACGCCCGGAGCGCGACACCGCGCGAGACGTTGTGATCGCTCATGACCGCAGCTAGGGACGGGAGCTCCGTCATCTCCTGGTTCGTCTCGATCCGTGTTCTCAGCGCGTCGGCGACCTTCAGGAAAGTCCCCCGAGGGTTGGCCTGCTGCGACACTCGCCCTCCTTCTCCGTTCCCTGCCAATCGGTACCAGCCTCGCATGCCGCGCCCAGCCCGGAGGTGGCTATGTCCTCCTGAGCAGCCTGGCCCGTCAAGCCCGCTGCCCCGAGGTCTACGGGAACAGTGACACGCAAAGGCCTTGGCCTGATGGATGGCGGGATAGCGGCACTGTAGGTCGCCGTGGTCGAACTTGTGAGGGGAGGCAGGGGGCGGGAATCCTCATGCGGGCCCCGCGGTGGCTCGAAGCAGGCACAAACCCTTCAGGGAGCGGCACTCCCCGACGTGGCATAGCCCCTTAAACTGAAACCGCTGGACGCACGGCCCTGTCAGTTTGCGCCAGGGGTGTTTCGTGTGTTTCCAGGGCCTGGACGTCTTCTTTGGGGAATTGCGACGGCTGGGGATCGGCGCGGCTCCGTTACGTCCTGGTCAGCTACATCAATGAGCATACCAAAAAGCCAAATCAGGCGGACGGCGCGCAACGCGGCCAGAAGGAGTGCTGCTTCGACTAGCCAACCTGTGGCTCCGGGGCTTTTGTTTGTATCGAAGATCAAGGCAATCAGGCATACCCCAGTGACGACCAGCATGGATGATAATACCCCAGCCCAGTTGCGTCGTAGGCTTGTGCCGAATCGGCGTCGGATTTCGAGCATCCTTCTGCCGCTCGCCGTAGCGTATTGGCTGATTGCGGCAGTGCCGAAACCGCCAATCAATGCAGACGCGGAGGCGGCGGTTGTGTAGATATCTTTTCGGCGGTCCGCTGTGATTGTGGTGAAAAGTGCCTCGGTAGCGCTCACGCGGCAGTACATAAGATGGGTGACCAATAACACTGCGACTGCGAGCCAGTCGATCCCGGGTCGTTCGCCCCATAGATCGCGTATACGCCGTGCGAGGACACTCAAAGACGCCATGTGGCTACCCCCCTGGACTGAGGCTTGCCACTGTAGACCTAGCCACTGACAGCGCCTCGGAGGTCGCTCATGTGCTCCTGGGCAGCTTCGAGGATCGCCTCCACTGCTGCGGTGTACCTCGGACGCGCGTCTTCGCTGCTGCGTACCTCTACGCGCTTTTTCGCGGTCACGTGGTGTTTGAGGAAGTCGAGTGGTTCCTCTTTGACGTGGCCATCATCGGTGGGGAGGGTGACTAGCGCTCTCGCGCGTTCGATACCGCTCGGACCGATAAGGTAGCCCAACTCGGACATGAAATGCATGGCGTCTTCTTGGAGGCGCCTGTGTCCTCGGGCGCGAGAGGTGGCTTGCCCTCGCTTCGGCACTTCGACCTTGAAAGTGATGCGATGGTCTGGGTAACGGTCTCCCGCCTGCTTGAACCCGAAGATAGAAGAGCTTTCGGGTGGCATGAACGCCGGGTTGGGGCGGAAGGTGAACTCGAAGTTGTGAACCGCTTTCGCGTTCTGGAGTTTCGTCCACACGTCTTGACTGATTACGGGCCAAAGTGCGATCTCTTCAGCGGCTAATCCGCAGGCGTTCATCCATCGCTGGATGGCTGTGGCACGAGGAGATGCCTGGCTGCTGCCCATCATTCCAATAATGTTTGAATGCTCCAGGAAGCAGACTGTTGTCGTGTCCACGAATCCTCGATTGCCGTCAAGGCGCAGGTCTTCGATATGGCCGTGGTCAAGGTCAACGGTTTGAAGTTCGCCGGACCCGATTCGTCCAACTAGCAAGTGCATAGCGCCTGACGAAAACACTGACTCGCCGATGTATCGGTCGCCATCGGGCGTGACAAACTTGCGCTCCTCGTACGGTTTAGCTGACATCTCTTCGAGCGCCCTTTGCCAGGGCACCTCATCCATACGCGGGTTGTAGTCGTCCTTGGCCCGTACCACTTCATAGAAGTAGACAGTCCTGACACGCCTTGCTGTCACGAAGCCCCCCTCGCACTGCACAGATCGGGAAGGTGATGTTATCGCCTGCGCGCCGCACTGATCGGTGCATGTGTCAACTCTGTGACACTCCGAAGGTCGTCAGGTGGTGCGCCTCTAGCATCGCGCTACGGGAACGAGGGCGAAGCCGACGACATCACACCGTTGAGCCGGGCACCGTGCCGGTGATGGCAGCGGTGCCCGGCTTACGTGTTCGCCCCTTACTCGTGGCGGATCGCCCGCCGTGAGCCATCCGGGTCGTTGCCGGACGACCTCCGAAAAGCCCTGCGCACCTTTCGCCACTCCCGGGCCAAATCCGGGAGCTGGCGCAGGAAACCGACGAGCAGGATGACGAAGAGAGCCAGGAGGCTGAAACCTTCGATGATGAATTTAGTGACTGAGTTCCAGTCCACTGAGCCGAATGCTTGCACGATCGTCCTCATAGTGGGGCCGCAGCCCCATCATGAAGGGCTAAGCGGCAGTGGCCATGACTTCCTGCTGGGGAGTCGGCCGAGGGGAGGGTGCCCCTGGGACAATCGGGGAGGCGAGCCCTAGTACGCCGCAGGGTGAAGTGTCGTTCGGAGGGACGCAGCCTAGGAATCCGTATTGAGAGCTGACGCGCTGATTAAGAGCACGCTGAGCGGCAGCCTTGATGCCGCGGACCGTGCTCTCGGCTCGCCCAAGAGCCTCAAGGGCTTGGTGACGCTCGACCGGCGAGAGGTGTCGCACGGACAGCCAGGAATCCCACAGATCGCGGAGTACCTGCTGTCCAATGCTGGCGAAGGCGACGCCCCAGTCATCCCTCAGCAACGCGATAGGGGAGGGGCGCGGGTCGAGCCCGTAAATGATCCCGGATGTTACGGAGGGGAGCCGGGTGTCTCGCTCAGCGCCAGCGAGCAGGTCCTCCGTGAGTTTTACGGCGGCCTGCGAATCGTCGGTGACGAGGCGAGTGAGATCTTTGATCGCTGCGAGGATGTGGTCAGCTCGAAGCGTGACCTGCAAGTGCCGACTCGCGCGACCGAGTCCCGTGTAGTTGGACGTCGCCGTCAGGCCAGCATGCCCAAGCCCACCGGGCGTTGAGACTGAGTCCTGTTCGTGCGACATGGCCACAGACTAGTCCACTGGCAGGCCCGGCGTCTTGGTGTCGCGCGGACAGCCTGACGACACGAATAGGTCTCAGACGTGGTCTCAGTAACTCCTCAGCTTGGGGGAGTCCGTTGGCGTCCGTCGACGTACGTCAGGAGCGATGACCTCGCCCTTGCCTCACCGGACGGACTGCACCGGATGCCCTCGGAACAAGATCCGACAACTTGTAATGCGTAGGTCGTCGGTTCGAATCCGACAGGGGGCTCTGCTGAAACCCCAGGTCGGACCCTTCCGACCTGGGGTTTCGTCGTGAGGTGGGGGAGGGGGTGCGGTCAGTCGTGGGTCGGGCTCGTGCGGTTGATGCGGACGATGTCGCCGGGGCGCAGCAGCTCGTAGCACCATTTCGCGTCCGCCGAGCGCAGTCCGATCCAGCCCTGTGTGACGTCGCGCTCGCCGGGGGCCTGCTCGTTGAAGGACAGGGCGACGAGGTAGTTGGTCGTGCCGTCGGCGGCCCGCAGTTCGACCACCCAGCGCAGGGCGATGTCGTACTCGTCGCCCAGCCCGACCGTCCCGGCCGTCATGCGCCGTTGGGCGTACTTGGCGACGACGGTCATCCGGCCGGTCGGCGTGGGGTGCTGCGCGGTGCCGCCGGACACGGGCAACCGGCGTCCGGACAGGGCGAGTTCGTGCTGCGTGAGGTCGATCGTCGCCGTGGCCTTCGCCCGGTGCGGCCGGGGCGGTGACGGCTGGAGCGGCGCGCTGGCGCTCGCCGCGGCGGGGGGCGCCGGGCGGGTGCCGTCGTCGGTGAACGCCATGGCCAGGCCCCCGGCGAGGGTCAGTGCGACGGCGGCGGCCCCGCCCGCGTAGGCCGCACGGCGCCGGCGTCCACGGCGGTCGGCAAGCCGCCTGATCTCCTGCCCCGGCACGTGCGGGGGGACCCGGTGACGGTCGGCGACGTCGTGCAGCAGGTCGGTGAGGTCATCGGACACGGTCGCCCTCCTTCTCACCGCTGTCGTTTCGCAGGCCGGTCCGCTCGGGGGCGAGATGCACGGCGAGCGCGGCCCTGCCGCGTGACAGGCGGGCCTTCACCGTACCCACGGCCGCGCCGGTCTCGGAGGCTACCTGCTCCACGCTCAGGTCGCACAGGTGGTGCAGGACGATCGCGGTGCGCTGGGCCTGCGGCAGCCGGCGCAGGGCCTGGACCAGCGCGGCGTGCTCCGGGCCGGGCCCGGGGACATGCTCGGGGGGCGCGTTGTGACGTACCAGTTCCAGCCAGCGCCGGGCACGGCGCCAGCGGCTGATCGCGAGCCGTACCGCCACCGTGCGCACCCACGCTTCCGGCGCCTCGTCGGCCAGCATCTCGCGCCGCCGGTCCCAGGCGCGCACGAACGCCTCCTGGACTACGTCCTGCGCCTCCGCCAGATCCCCGGTCACGGCGTAGACCTGCCCGACCAGCCGTGGGAAGGCGGAGGCGTAGAAGATGTCGAACTCCTCCTCCGTCATGGCCCGTTCGCCCCCGTGTGGTCCTCGCCCCGAAGTCCCGCGAAAAAAGAGTTCGCATCCGCTGCAACCCGGCTGCCCTGCCGTGCGTACAGGTGGCGTACATGGAAACACAACGAGAGGGTTGCGCGTGATCACGGGGGAAGAGCGTGGCCGGGCCGGGTGGACCGCATCCGTATGGGCGGTCATCACCGTCTGCGTCATGGGGGCCGTGACGGCGTGTTCGGGGCCGGTCGCCTCGGACGCCACGGCCCGGCAGGACGCGAGGACGGGCACCGCGGCCCCGTCGCCGGACACGGCCAAAGCGCCCGAACGGCCGGAGCCCGAGGCGCTGCGGACCGCGCGCCTCAACGTCCGGGACGGGCAGGTCGTGGGGGTGGGCATGCCGCTGTCGGTGACCTTCGCCCGGCCGGTCCCGCCGGCCGAACGAGCCCGGGTGGAGCGGGCCTTGAAGGTTCGTACCGCGCCCGCGGCGGCCGGGGCGTGGAGCTGGGTGAAGGACCGGAACCTGCCGGAGGGGCAGCGGATCGACTACCGGCCCCGCGCGTTCCACCGACCGGGCACGGACATCACCGTGCGCGTCGGCTCGCGGCTGACGCGCCATGTCACCGTCGGGCGCTCGCTGGTCGCCACGGTCGACGTCCGCCGTCATGAGATGACGGTCGTCACCGCCTCCGGTGAGCGTCGTGTCCCGATCACCGCGGGCGCACCGGGCATGGACACCTGGAACGGCACGATGGTGGTGTCCGACAAGCAGCGCAGGGTGTGGATGGACTCCCGGACCGTCGGCTACGGCGACGCCTACAAGGGCTACTACGACTACGCGGTCCATCTGACGGCCTCGGGCACCTACCTTCACCAGAACGCCAAGGCCGACACCTACGCGGGCCGCGGCAACGTCACCCACGGCTGCATAGGCCTGGCCACCGACGGCACGGCGCGCCGTTTCTACGAGCAGGTGATCCCCGGCGACGTCATACGGGTCGTCGGTTCCAAGGAGACCGTCGCGCCCGGCAACGGGTACGGGGACTGGAACCTGTCGTGGGAGCAGTGGCGGGCCGGAAGTGCCCTGACCTAGGGCCTCCCACCTGCCCTGGCGCCCCTTCCCTCACCTGACCGCGTGTCACACATGACCGCACGGCGAGGACGCCGTCCCGCCGGGACAGCGCCTCGAAGACAACGGAGGAGACAGACAACGATGCAGCGCCTTACGTCACGTTCGAAGACCGGGCTCATGACTGCGGCGGCCGCCGCCGCGGTCCTGGTGGCGGCCGGTACGGCCGCTCCCGCGGTCGCCGCGCCGGCCCAGCGGGCCGAGGCCGTGAGTGTCCAGTCCCAGACGGTCACCACCTGGATCAACGGCAACGTACGGATCGGGCCGGCGACGGGTTACCGGATCGCCTACACCGTCGCGCCGAACCAGAGCCTGAGCGCCGAGTGCTGGCTCGTGGGCGGCTTCGTCAGCGCCAACGGCGTCCACCACGACAAGTGGGTGCTCCTGTCGGACGGCAACTACATCTGGGGCGGGCTGCTCCAGGGCAACGAGGTGGGCAACGTCTCCAGGCCCTGTTTCTGAGGGCAGCACCGGACCGGCAGCGTGCCGCGGCACGACGAGGGGGTATCGCGGCACGCTGCCCCTCGCCCTCCCCGGTCAGGCGCCGTGGACGCGCAGACGGCGGGCGATGTCCAGCTGGTCGTCATCGAGGGGGCGGCCGTCCTCGATGTCCCACAGGGCGTTCTGGAGGAGGCGGCCCAGGGTCCAGGCGCGGGCGCGGGGGCGGTCCAGGGCGAGGATGTCGGTCATGGCGTCGAAGCGCCAGAGGACGTCGTCGGGGTCGTAGCGGTTGTCGAGGGCGGGCCACAGCTCGAAGCCGGGGTCGCCGGCGAGCGGCTTGGGGTCGATCGCGAGCCAGGGGGCACGGCCCGAGGCCAGGACGTTCTCGTCGTGGAGGTCCCAGTGCAGGAGCCGGTCGCCCGGTTCGCCGACGACCTCGCGCACGGCGGCGGCGCAGTCGGCGACGAGGCGGCGGACCCCGGGGTCGGGGATGCGGCCGAGGGCCCAGGGGGTCCGGTCGAGCATGGCCCGGGCGATGTCACCGAGGCGGCGCAGGCCGGGCGGGGCCGGGAAGGACGTCAGGTGGGCCAGGAGCTCGGCGATGGTGACGACGGCCCGGTGCGGGTCCGGCTCCCGGGACAGCATGCGGGTCTCGTCGAGGCGCTCCAGCAGCATGGTGCAGGTGGGCTCGTGATGGTCGAGGAGGCGTACGGCTCCGTCGCCGTCCCAGACGCGCAGCGCGACCGGTTCGCCCTCGCTCTCCTCGTCGAGGATCTGGAGCTTGAGGACCGCCGGGGTGCCGTCGGCGGTCCGGACGACCGGGAGGACCAGGGCGGAGACGCCGTGCATCGGGGGGCCGTCGGGTTCGAGGGCCCAGTGGTCGAGGAAGCGGGCCGTCCGCTCGGGCAGTCCCGCGATGAAGGCGCGGCCCGCCTCACCGTTGAACTTCTCCTGTGATTCCGCCAGTTCCCGGGGAATGTCGATCACCCGCGGCACGGTAGCGGGGCGGGCCGGGGCGGGTCATGCGAATTTCGCCCTCGCCCAGGGCCGCCACGCCCTCAGGCCTCCGCGCATGACGCCGACGGCCCACCGGACGCCGACGGCTCGCCAGATGTCGACGACCGACCAGACGCCGACGGCCCGCCAGTCGCCGACGGCTCACCAGATGTCGACGACCCACAAGACGCCGACGGCGCACGGCGTGGTCGTCGCCCTCATGGCTCCAGAACCACCTTTCCGATCGTGCGGCGGGACTCCAGCGCCCGGTGCGCGGCCGCGGCCTCGGAGAGCGGGAAGCGCTGTACGGCCGGGGTCAGCCGGCCCGCCGCCGCCTCGGTGAGGGCGCGCAGTTCGAGGGTGCGCAGAGGGTCGGGTCCGCCGGCCTTCCCCAGCATCACCGGGCCGAGGACCTGCTCGGAGACGCCGTCGACGAGGTAGGGGCCGCCGTCCTTGATGCCCTCGCCGGACCAGCCGAAGACGATGTGTCTGCCGCCCGGGCCGAGGAGGGCGACGGCCTCGCGGGCGACGTCGCCGCCGACGCCGTCGAAGACGACGGTCGCGCTCCGGCCGCCGAGGTGGGCCCGGACCTTGGACGGCCAGGCGGGGTCCTTGTAGTCGACGGCGAGGTCGGCGCCGCCGGCCTGCACACGGGCGGTCTTCTCCGGCCCTCCCGCGAGGCCGACGACGGTCGCGCCGGCGTGGTGGGCGTACTGCACGAGCAGGGTGCCGATGCCTCCGGCGGCGGCCGGCACGACCACCACGGAGTCGGGGCCGAGGTCGGCGAACTGGAGGATGCCCATCGCCGTACGGCCTGTGCCGATCATGGCGACGGCCTCGGCGAAGTCCAGGTTGCCGGGGATCTCGTGCAGGCGCTCGACCTCGGTGACGGCCAGTTCGGCGTAGCCGCCGGGGACGAAGCCGAGGTGGGCGACCACCTGCTTGCCGAGCCACAGCCCGGCGACGCCCTCGCCCAGGGCGTCCACGACACCGGCGACCTCCCGGCCGGGGACGGTGGGCAGCGGTGTCGGCTCGGCCGCCGGTCCGCCCCGCATCCCCTCGCGCAGGGCGGCGTCCAGGAGGTGGACGCCCGCCGCGCGTACGGCGATCCGGACCTGGCCGGGACCGGGCCGGGGGTCCTCGACCTGCTCGTAGGTGAGGTTCTCGGGCGGGCCGAAGGCGTGCAGGCGCACGGCGTACATGGCAGCTCCTCTGGTGGGGCGTTCGGTGCGACCAGCTTTCAACCTCAAGCATGCTTGAGGTCAAGCTCCCGTCGGCCGAAGGCCAGGGACACGGCCGTCAGGGCGCTGTTGAAGGAGACCTCCGACAGCACACCGGGAGCCGCGACCTGGTCGCCGGCGAGGTAGACGCCGTCGCCCCGGTCCACGGCCGGGCGGTCCCGCCAGCTGGTGCCGGGCGGATCGACCGCGCCCGTACGGCCGCTCGCCACCGCCTCGCGCCGCCAGGTGACGCGCTCGCGCCAGCCCGGGAAGCCCAGGTCGAGCAGTTGCTCGGCGCGGGCGGTGCCGTCGGCCTTGGACTCGTGCGGGGCGAGGGGGAGCTGTCCCTGGATCAGCTGTTCGCCGGCCGGGGCGAGGGTGCGGTCCTGGGCGGTGAAGCGCTCCAGCCAGCCGGGCGCGTCCAGGTCGGAGATGACGAAGGGGTCCCCGCGCCGGGTGCGCACGGCCAGGTCGACGAGGGCGGTGCGGCCGCTCGGCCAGGTCAGGGAGTCGTCGCCGAGCAGGCGGCGGGCGGCGTCGAGGGAGGTGGCGACGACGACGGGCGTGCCGGTGGGGAGCGTGTCGACGCGGGACAGGGTCTCCATCCGCACGCCCAGGTTCCAGGCACGGGCGGCCATCCGGTCGATGAGGCCGGCCCACCCGCCGCGCGGGTAGTGCGCCTCGGGCGGCAGCTTGGTGGCGCGGCGCAGCCGTTCCTGCACGAACGCGGCCGACAGCGACCCGGGGTCGTGGTGGAACAGGGCGACCGCGGAGTAGTGGGCGGCGGCCCGGGCCCCCTCCTCGCCCGCGATGCCGGTCGCCCAGGTCAGGAAGTCGGCGTCCACGGGCGCCTGCCGGACCGTCCGGCGCAGCAGCTTCAGCATCGGGAAGGGCGGGGTGCGGCGCAGCACGCCCCGGTGCCGCAGCCGGAGCCGGGCCGCCTCCAGGGGCGGGAGCGGGGCGAGCGGCCCGATGAGGTCGCGTTGCTTGAGCCAGGCCCAGTGCGGGCCGCCGTTGTAGAGGGCGTGGGGGCCCTCGTTCGTGCGGTAGGGGCCCTCGGCGGTGCGCGCCCGGCCGCCGAGGGTGTGGTGGGCCTCGTGGAGGGTGACCTTGGCGCCTGCCTCGGCGGCGGTGATGGCCGCGGTCAGGCCGGCGAAGCCACCGCCGATGACGGTGATGCGGTGCATGGGTGGGAATCTCCCTCGGGTCGGGGTCGCCTTCTGCACGTACGACCGATCCGGGGCGCCGGAATGTGACATGGCCGGTGTTCTCGCAGCTCGGGGCCGGTTGTCAGTGGCCGGGTGCAGCATGGGGGCATGGCGAGGAGAGCGGCGGGCGGTACGGGTGTGAAGGGCGCGCGGCGACCGGAGGTGCGGCTGCCGGTGCTGGAGCCGTACGAGGGCGCCGCGCTGGAGCCGGACGGGGACTACGACGGGCTGGACTTCCGGGAGGCGGACCTCTCCGGTCAGGACGGCTCGGGCGCCCGCGTCATGGACTGCGCCCTGACCGGCTGCGCGCTGGACGAGTCCCGGCTGCGGCACGCGCGTGTCCTGGACTCGGTCCTCACCGGAGTCCGGGGGGTGGGCACGGACCTCGCCGAGGCGACCCTGCGGGATGTGGAGCTGGTGGACGCGCGGCTCGGCGGACCGCAGCTGCACGGGGCGGTGCTGGAGCGGGTGCTGATCCGCGGCGGCAAGATCGATTATCTGAATCTGCGCACGGCCCGGCTCAGGGACGTCGTCTTCGAGGGCTGCGTCCTGGTCGAGCCGGATTTCGGCGGGGCCCGTCTGGAGCGGGTGGAGTTCGTGGACTGCGCGGTGAAGGGCGCCGACTTCCACGCGGCGACCCTGGCGGACGTCGACCTGCGGGGCGCCACCTCCCTGGAGATCAGCGGTGGGCTCGACCGGCTGTCGGGGGCGGTGATCAGCCCGGCCCAGCTGCTGGATCTGGCGCCGGTGCTGGCGGCGCAGTGGGGGATCCGCGTGGAGGGCTGAGACCCGCCGCCCGGCACCTCGGCAGCGCTCAGGCCTCGTACCAGCCCGGCGAGCCGGTCCCCTCCGCCGGGTCGTAGGACCGGTGCAGCGCGATGAGGGCGTTGACCAGGCGCGGGTCCAGCTCGTGCCGCAGCATCCGGTAGTCCTCGGCCACCGCGCGGAAGACGAGGTGGGCGTTGCGGGAGGAGTCCCGCCAGATGATGCCCCGGGGCGGGCGGAAGCCGAGGTCGGCCTCCGCCATCAGGACCCACAGCAGGAACAGCAGGCGCAGGGGCAGTCCCAGGGGCCACCACAGGGCCCACCACACCAGACGGCCCGCGTAACCGTGGAGGACGGGTCCGGCGGCAGGCTCCACGGTCCAGCGCTCGCGTCCCCAGCGGAAGGCGCGGCGCCGCCGGAAGGTGATCCGTCCGAGCGGGGCGCCCCGGGGATCCAGGACGTGGTAGACCGCCGGGCGCCCGCTCAGCCGGGTGCCCAGGGGCTGCCGCGTGACCACGCGGGCGACCGGTGTGCCGTCCTCGGCGCGCAGCTGGAAGGCCCGCAGCGAGCGGAGCCGGTCCGGGGCCGGAGCGTCGGGGTCGCGGCAGAGCCGGACGGACGTGCCCCGCCCCGCGCCGTCGTCGCCGACCACGGCCGGGGGGTGCACCTTGTGGTTCAGGTCGTACGTCACGCGCCCCGTGGTCATGCTCCCGCTCTCCCCGTGTCAGGTACTGAACACCGGTGATGGTGTCACCGCGGTCGCCCGGTGCCTCAGGAGACCCGGGGGAAGCGGGCCTGGAGGGTCCAGATCGCCGGGTTCTCCGCGAGGTCGTCGTGCAGGTCGGTGAGGTCGGCGATCAGGTCGTGCAGGAAGTCCCGTGCCTCGCGGCGCAGTTCGGCGTGGGAGACGGTCAGGGCGGGTTCCTCCGGGCGCATCCAGTCGGCCTCGATGTCCACCCACCCGAAGCGGCGCTCGAAGAGCATCCGGTCCGTCGACTCGGTGAAGTCCAGCTCGGCGCGCTGCGGCCGGGACGCCCTGGAGCCCGCCGGATCCCGGTCGATGCGTTCCACGATGTCGCACAGGGCCCACGCGAAGTCGAGCACCGGCACCCATCCCCAGGCTGTGGACACCTCGTGATCGGTCTTGGTGTCCGCCAGATAGACGTCCCCGCAGAACAGGTCGTGGCGCAGGGCCCGGACGTCCGCGCGGCGGTAGTCGGTCTGCGGCGGGTCGGGGAAGCGGTTGGAGAGGGCGTAGCCGATGTCGAGCACGGAGGTGATGGTGTCACGTGATCGTAGGATCACGGTCGTGGCCCGTTCTGTACGTCTTGTCCCCGTCCTGCTGGCCTCGGCCCTGGCCGCCACCGCCTGCGGCGGCGGAGTGCACGGCACCCCCGGCGGCTCCGGCGTCCGCGACCCCTACTTCCCGAAGGCCGGCAACGGCGGCTACGACGTCACCCACTACGGCCTGCGCCTCGCCTACGACCCCGGCGCCCACCACCTCACCGGCACGGCCACCCTCACCGCCCGTGCCACCCAGGACCTGTCCGCCTTCGACCTCGACTTCCTCGGCATGGAGGTCGAGAGGGTCACCGTCGGCCGCGAGGTGGCCCGCTGGAACCGCGCCGGGCAGGAGCTCACCGTCCGGCCGCACGACGACATCGACCGGGACGAGACGTTCCGGGTGACCGTCCGCTACTCCGGAGCCCCCGAGACCGTCACCGACCCGGACGGCTCCCGGGAGGGCTGGCTGCGCACCGCCGACGGGGCGCTCGCGCTCGGCGAGCCGACGGGGTCGATGGCCTGGTTCCCCGGCAACCACCACCCCTCCGACAAGGCGGCGTACGACCTGACGGTCACCGTGCCGCGGGGCCTGCGGGCCGTGTCCAACGGGGAGCTGCGCGGCGAGAGGACCGAGCGGGGGCGTACGACGTTCGTGTGGCACTGCGGTGAGCCGATGGCCGGCTACCTCGCCACGCTAGCGATCGGCCGCTTCGACGTCGGCCGCTCCGCAGCCGGGGACCTGCCCGTGTACACGGCCGTCGACCCGGCCGAGGCGGCGGCGAGCCGGCCCGTGCTGAAGAGGATCCCGGAGGTGCTGCGGTGGGCGGAGCGGCGGTTCGGTCCGTACCCCTTCTCCTCCACCGGGGCGATCGTCGACCACGCCGCCGAGGTCGGCTACGCGCTGGAGACCCAGACCCGGCCGGTGTTCCCGGGGGCGCCCGATCTCACGCTCCTCGTGCACGAGTTCGCCCACCAGTGGTACGGCGACTCCGTCACGCCCGAGAGCTGGCGGGACATGTGGCTCAACGAGGGCTTCGCGACGTACGCGGAGTGGCTGTGGGAGGAGGACCACGGCGGGCGGAGCGCGCAGGAGACCTTCGACGCCCTGTACTCCGGCGCCCACTTCGACACCGAGGAGGCCGGGGAGGAGATCTGGGAGTTCCCTCCGGCGGACCCGCCGAGCGCCGCGCGGATCTCCGACCCGCCCGTGTACTGGCGGGGGGCGATGGTGCTGCACAAGGTGCGGCAGGCCGTCGGGGACGACCGGTTCTTCTCGATCCTCAAGGGATGGGCGGCGACGTACCGGTACGGCAACGCCGGCACGGCCGACTTCACGGCGTTCGCCGAGAAGCAGGCGCCCGGCGCGGACTTGCGGCCGGTCTGGGACGAGTGGCTGTACGGGGACGGCAAGCCGGAGCGGGCCTGAGGCCTACGGCGTGGACAGGTCCTTGCGCAGCACCGAGCAGGGGCGCCGCCGCAGCAGATCCTCACGGTGGTCGATGACCCGGTAACCCAGCGCCGTCCAGAAGGCCGAGGCCGTGTGGTTGCCGTCCAGGACGGCCAGACGCACCCCGGTGCGGCCGGCCGCGCGGAAGCGGTCCTCCACGAGGGTGGCCAGACGGCGGCCGTGGCCCTGGCCGTGCAGGTTCGCGTCGACCATCAGCAGGCCGATCCAGGGGTCCGGATCGGCGGGGTCGGGGTGGTGGGCGAGGGTGACGGCGATGCCGATCAGGCGGCCGAAACCGCGGGCGAGCAGGATCTCGGTGCCGGGGTGTTCCCGTTCCTCCGCCAGGGCGGCCGCGACCTGCTCGGGGCGGATGTCCTTCGGATCGGGGAAGTCGCCGCCGAGGGTGTGGAACGCGTGGTTGGAGGCGTAGAGGGCGGTCAGCTCCGCGAGGAGGTCGTCGCCCAGGGGGCCGGGGGGCAGGGGGTCGAGGATCACGTGGGGAACGTATCCCGGGGTGGGGCGGATAGCGGCGCGCCGTGGGGGCTCGGGAGCTCGGGAGCTCTGTGCGGTGCGGGCCGGTGGTGGCTTGCCGCGCGGTTCCGCGCCCCTGCGGGAGGAGCCCCCGGGCCGGATGTCCGGCCCGGGGGCTCCTCCCTGCGCTCAGGCGTCCGTCAGACGTTGACGCCGAAGTCCTGGGCGATGCCCACCAGGCCCGAGGCGTAGCCCTGGCCGACCGCGCGGAACTTCCACTCCGCGCCGTTGCGGTACAGCTCGCCGAAGACCATGGCCGTCTCGGTCGCCGCGTCCTCCGACAGGTCGTAGCGGGCGATCTCGGCGCCGCCGGCCTGGTTGACGATGCGGATGTAGGCGTTGCGGACCTGGCCGAAGTTCTGGCTGCGGTTCTCCGCGTCGTAGATCGAGACCGGGAAGACGATCTTGTCGATGTCGGCCGGGAGGGCGGCGAGGTTGACGTTGATCGCCTCGTCGTCGCCGGCGCCCTCACCCGTGCGGTTGTCGCCGGTGTGGACGATGGAGTTGTCCGGCGTCTGCTTGTTGTTGAAGAACACGAAGTGGGCGTCCGAGTAGACCTTGCCCTGCGTGTTGACCGCGATCGCCGAGGCGTCGAGGTCGAAGTCCGTGCCGGTGGTGGTGCGGACGTCCCAGCCGAGGCCCACGGTGACGGCGGTCAGGCCCGGAGCCTCCTTGGTGAGCGAGACGTTGCCACCCTTGGACAGGCTTACAGCCATTGTTGGGAGTCCCTTCCCTCGTTTTACATGCGGCGAAGAAGCTGCGGCACCGAAGCTACCGCTACCCCCATGAACGTGGAGAGGGGTACGCGAGGTTCCAGGTCCTTTACTTTCTTTACTCGCCGTTATTGGGATGACGTGGACGGGACAGAAGCGGGAACATGGACGGCATGTCCGGTCACCACGTCATCCGCGGCTCCGTCTCCCTGCCCGAGGCCGAGCTCATGTGGCGTTTCTCGCGGTCGTCGGGGCCGGGTGGGCAGCACGTCAACACCAGCGACTCGAAGGTCGAGCTGAGCTTCGACCTGGCGAAGACCGAGGCGCTGCCCGCGGTGTGGAAGCAGCGGGCCCTGGAGCGGCTGGCCGGGCGCCTGGTCGACGGGGTCGTCACCGTGCGGTCCTCGGAACACCGCTCCCAGTGGCGCAACCGCGAGGCCGCCGCCGTACGCCTCGCCGCACTCCTGGCGGAGGCCACCGCACCCCCGCCCAAACCCCGCAAGCCCACCCGGATCCCCCGGGGCATCAACGAGCGGCGGCTGCGCCAGAAGAAGCAGCGCTCGGAGACCAAGCAGGGGCGCTCCCCGCGGAACTGGGGCTAGGCGCGCTAGACCAGCGTCAGCACGCCCACGGTCTGGCCTCCGCTCTGCTCCCCGTTCGTGCGGAAGCCGAGTCCCAGGTAGAACCGTTCCGGGCCGTCGGGGCCCGGGTGCCAGGTGACGTAGAGCTCTTCGCTGCCGCGCCGGCGCAGTTCGGCCGCCACGGCCTCGACGGCGAAGCGGCCGTAGCCCTTGCCCTGCTCCCCGGCCGCGATGTTCAGCCGCCACAGGCCCGAGCGGCGGACGCTGCCGTCCTCGAACCAGTCGATGTCGAGGCAGGCCATGAGGAAGCCGACCGGGCGGTCGCCGTCGACGATCAGGCGGGGCCAGGCGACGCCGGGATGGACGTAGGCCTCGGCGAGCGACTTCACCACGGGGGCGACGGCGTGTTCCTGGTCGGGGCGGACGTGGATGCCGAGGGCGGCGTCGAGGTTCGCGGGAGTGATCTCCTCGAGGCGGAGGCCGGTCGTCGTCATGCGCGCACCCTAGGCGGGCGGCTCGGCGCCCGGCCAGCGATTTCCTCAGCCCGACCGCCTCAGCCCAAGTGCCGGTACCTGCCGTGGAAATACGTCAGAGGGCCGCCCTGCGCGCTGGGGACGGAGGCGGTCAGGACACGGCCGATGACCAGGGTGTGGTCGCCGGCGGGCACCCGCTGCTCGGTGCGGCACTCCAGGACGGCCAGGGCGCCGCCGACCAGCGGGGCGTGGGTGTACTCGCCGCGGGTGTAGGGGATGTCGGCGAACAGCAGGCGGTCGCTGACGCGGCCCTTCATCGCGAAACGGCCCGCGATGTGCCGCTGGCTCTCGGAGAGCACCGAGACCGCCCACAGCTCCTGCTCCTCCAGCAGCTCGTCCATGCGGGAGCCCTCACGCAGGCTGACCAGCACCAGGGGTGGGTCCAGGGACACCGACATGAAGGCCGTCGCCGTCATGCCCACGTCCTCGACGTCCGGCGCCGAGGGGTCGCCCGGGTCGAGCGAGGGCTCCTGCGCGGTCACCAGGACCACACCCGAGGCCAGCCGGGACATGGCGGCGCGGAACTCGTCGTTGCTCACCCCCTCAGCATGCCCGGCGGCGGGCGACGGAAGGACCGGGGACGTGGCAGCGGGAGTGTTCGGCACACGGCAACGCTAATCGCCGCTTCCCGCGCACCGCATCGGACTCCCGCCCGATCACGGTCTTAGGACTCCCGACCGACGTCAAAGGGTCCGCAGACGGGCGTGACGGAAATACATGTGCGCAACCTGACAAAGTTTGCGTTCGGTAGCCGCACGTGAAGAACGCAGAAACTCCACTCAATTGTTCAGCTTTGCCTGTGACTTGAGTCACAAGGGGCAGGAATTGTTGACCCTGTGTACCGAGTGGGCAGCGCGCTGTGATTCAGTGGCGGGGAAGCTGCCAGGACCGTACGCCGATGAGAACCCTTGATTCTTGATTCGCTGCGAGGTACTCGGGGGGAGGGCGAGCATGGAGACCGAGTCGGAGCCCTACGTCCGTCTTGCGTCCCTGCGACAACTGCACCAGGTCATGGCCGACATGAACACGGCCCGCAGCCTGGCGGACACACTGCAGACGGTCGCGGAGGGCGTCGTCGCGGCCCTCGGGTACGAGCTGGCGTGCGTGAACCTCGTCCGGCCGGACGGCGACCTCGTCGTCGCCGCCTTCGCCGGGAACCCCGCCGCCGAGGCCCTCATCACCGGCCGGGTCGGCTCGCGTGACTCCTGGGAGCGCCGCCTCGGCATGGGCGAGCACTGGGGCGACCTGGTGTTCATACCGCACACCGAGGGCTGGGTCCTCGACGACGACGACGTCCCGCAGTGGTACACCGACGGCCCCGCCCCCCGCTTCGAGGACGAGTGGCACCCGGCCGACCGGCTCTTCGCCCCCATGTACGCACCCGCCCCGAAGGGCAGCGGTACGTGCGGCGAGTTGATCGGCGTGCTCTCCGTGGACCGGCCGCGCAACGGCCGCCGACCCGGAGCGTGGGGCCGTGAGGCGCTGCAGATGTACGCCTTCCAGGCCGCCATCGCGATCAGCAACGCCCGGCTCCGGGCCAACATGCAGCGGGCGCTCGTCCGTCTGGAGCGCGAGCAGCAGGCGCTGCGGGCGAGCGAGGAGAGCTTCAGGCAGGCCTTCGAGTACGCCCCGTCCGGCATGGCCATCGCCGAGATGGGCGGCGACCAGCACGGCCGGATCCTGCGCACCAACGACGCCCTGTGCCGGCTGCTGGGCCGCCCCGCGTCCGCGATGCGCCGCTACTCCTTCTCCGACCTGGTCCACCCCGAGGACATAGGCACCCTGCTGCGCACCTCGGCGGAGGGCGGGCGCGCGGAGCTGCGCCTGGGCCGCCGCGACGGCACGTACGTGTGGGTGTCGCTGCGCAACAGCGTCGTCGCGGACGCCGCCGACGGGCCGCGCTTCCTCCTCACCCACGTCGAGGACATCGAGGAGCGCAAGCGCCGCGAGCTCCAGCTCGCCCACCGGGCCTCGCACGACTCGCTCACCGGCCTGCCGAACTCCGCGGAGCTGCGCTCCCGGCTGTCCGCCCGGCTCTGTCAACGCGCGTCGTCCCCGCACGCCGCCGCCGAGTCCGTCGACGCGGCCTACGGCCATCCCGCCTTCGACGTGGTCGGCCCCGGCTTCGACTTCCGGCAGGGCGCCGAACCGTACGACGCCTACGACCACCATGTGCACACCGTCGCCCCGGACGGGGACCACGACGACGGCACCAAGGGCCTCGCGGTGCTCTTCTGCGACCTCGACGGCTTCAAGTCGATCAACGACCGCTTCGGGCACAACGCGGGTGACGCGGTGCTCATCGAGGTCGCCCGGCGGCTGAGCAACGGCGTCCGCGACGGCGACACGGTCGCGCGGCTCGGGGGTGACGAGTTCGTCATCCTCGCCGACGGGCTCGGGCGGGCCGACGCCCAGGACCTCGCGGTCCGGCTGCGCAACGAGATCATCCAGCCCATCCGCGCCGAGGGGCGGGCCGTCCGGGTGGGCGCGAGCTTCGGCATCGGATGGGCACACTGTGGAATGACGGCGGACGAAGTGTTGAAATCCGCTGACGAGCGGATGTACGTCGAGAAACGATCTCGTCCCAAACAACACAGACGCGCCGGGTGAAGCCCTGGTCAGTGAGTTGATGCGGTCTGAGTCACCCGTTTGGGTCTCTGGGAGCGGGTAGGCTCGCTTACTCACCCGTGTACCGCATGCACCGCACCTGACTGAGGAGACCAAGGGATGACGCCCGGCAACAACGGCGCGAGCACGCCCGAGGACGACGACCCGTTCGGCTATCTCTACGCCGACGGGCAGGCCAACGGAGCCCAGCCGCCGTCCGGGGGCTACGGCTACCCGAACTCGGTCAACCGGGTGCGGGCGGTCGGCACGCGTCCCTACGGCCAGCAGCAGCCGCAGGCCGCTCAGACCGCGCCCTACGGGCAGGTCCCGCAGCAGCAGGGTGCGTACAGCCGGCCGAACGCGCACTACGCGGCGCCGGAGACGCTGCCCGGCGGTGCCACGACCGCGCAGCAGCAGCTGCCGGGCGCGGGAGGTGGCGGCCGGGGTGGCCGTGGGCCGAATCACAAGGGCCTGCTGATCGGCGCGATCGCGGTGGTCGCCGCGGTCGTCATCGGCATCGGCGTGGCCATGCTGGGCGGCGACAAGGACAAGGACAAGGCGTCCGACGAGGTGGGCACCTCCCCGACCCAGTCCCAGGAATCCAAGCCGAGCCCTTCGAAGAGCCAGGCTGCCGGGGAGAGCGCGGCGGAGCTGCCCACGACCGACGCCAAGGCGCTGCGTCTCGGCGGTGCCGCGACCCTCGCCCAGGACGTCAAGGGCGCCCAGTCCGACGGCGGCATCTACGTGGGCAACCTCAACCAGGTCGGCTCCTCCGTCACCTGGACCGTCAACGGTGTCCCCAAGGGCGGTGCCTACACCCTCTTCGCCCGCTACAGCGCGGTCGACGAGGACCAGGAGATGACGCTCACCGTCAACGGCAAGCCGTTCGGCGACAAGCTCAACCTGGGCAACTTCACGCACACCTCGGACGGCGACTTCGCCAAGGGCTGGACGAAGACCTACGCCTGGCCGACCCTCAACAAGGGCACCAACACGATCACCGTGTCCTGCCAGGACGGCGACAAGTGCAACGTCCTCCTGGACCAGCTGTGGCTGAAGGCGGGCCAGGTCAAGGACTGAGCCGGTCTAGGCCGCGCTGACCTCTCCCGAAACCGTCACCCTGCCCAGCAACTCCTCGTACACCCCCCGGTCGAACTCCCCCGCCACCGGTGCCCGCACCGACGCCGCCGCGAGGGCTGTCGCCCGGGTCAGGTGGGCCGGCCAGGGGAGGTGGTCCACCCAGCCGGACAGCAGGCCCGCCACCACCGCGTCGCCCGCGCCCGTCGGGTTGCCTCGTGCGGGGGTCGGTGGGGTGGCTCGCCAGTGGCCCTCGGGGGTGGCTGCGAGGAGGCCGTCCGGGCCGAGGGAGGCGACCACCGTGTGGGCGCCGCGGCGGCGGGCGTCCTGGGTGGCGCGCAGGGGCTCGTGGGAGCCGGTCAGTTCCGCGAGTTCGTCGGCGTTCGGCTTGATGATGTCCGGGCGGGCCGCGACGCCCCGGCGCAGCGGTTCGCCGCTGGTGTCCAGCAGGACCGGGACCGCGAAGGAGCGGGCCGTGCGGACCAGGCCCGCGTACGCGCCCACCGGGACGCCCGGCGGCAGGCTGCCGCACAGGGCCACCGCCGAGGCCGTGGGGAGCAGGTCCTCGTAGGCCTCCTGGAAGGCCGACCATTCGGAGGGCAGGACCGTCGGGCCCGGTTCGTTCAGCTGGGTGGTGTCGCCGGTGCGCTCGTCGACCACGGCTATGGTGCGGCGGGTCGCCCCGGAGATCGGCACGAGCGCGTCCACGACGCCCGGCACCGCCGCGAGCTTCTCCCGCACGACCCGGCCCGTCGCCCCGCCCGTGAATCCCGTCACCGTCACCTCGTGCCCGAGCGCCGCGAGCACCCGGGCCACGTTGACACCCTTGCCGCCGGGGCGTTCCGTCACCTCGGTGACGCGGTGGGAGGCGTGCGGCCTGAGGGACGGTACGCGGTAGGTGATGTCGAGAGCGGTGTTCAGCGTGACCGTGAGGATCACCTGGGCCGACCTCCCCCGATGTGCTTGCCGACGTGAACGTGCAGGAAGCACGATCATGCCAAAGAGACGGCGGTCGGCCCAGTCCTGGAGTCGGCCACCGTCCGCCGACTGCGGGACGCATCAGCCCAGTTGGGGAGGGACCACCCATTCGCCCCGGCGCATGACGCCCTTCAGCTCGTACGCGGAGTCGACGAGCAGCAGGTCGGCGTACTTCCCGGGCTCCAGTGAGCCGATCGTGTCGGCCATGCCGAGCAGCCGGGCCGGGGTGGCGGACAGGGCCGTCACCGCGTCCTCGACGGACAGGCCGTCGACCGTGACCGCTCGCTTGAACGCGCGGTCCAGGGTGAGCGTCGAGCCGGCGATCGTGCCGTCCTCCAGCAGACGGGCCACGCCGTCCGCGACCTCCACCTCCAGCGGGCCCAGCCAGTAGCGTCCGTCGCCGAAACCGGCCGCGTCCATCGCGTCCGTGATGAAGGCGACCCGGTCCGCGCCCGCGTGGTGGAACGCCAGCCGGAGCGCGGCGGGGTGCAGGTGCGTGCCGTCGTTGATCAGCTCGACCGTGATCCGGTCGTCCTCCAGGAGGGCCGTGATCGGGCCGGGGGAGCGGTGACCGAGCGGGGGCATCGCGTTGAAGAGGTGCGTGGCGACGGTGGCGCCCGCGTCGATGGCCTCCACCGTCTGCTCGTAGGTGGCGTCCGTGTGGCCGATCGCCGCGATCACGCCGTGGTCGGTGAGCAGGCGTACGGAGTCGAGGCCGCCGGGCAGTTCGGTGGCCAGGGTGACCATCGCCGCCCGGCCCCGGGCCGCGTCGATCAGCTCGCGGACGTCCGCGGGGTGCGGGTCGCGCAGCAGGGCCTCGGAGTGGGCGCCCTTGCGGCACGGGGAGATGAACGGGCCCTCGAAGTGCACACCGGCGATCTCGCCCTGCTCCGCCAGCTCGCTCAGCAGGCCGGCGCGCCGCGTGAGGGAGTCCATGTCGCCGGTGACGGTGGAGGCGACCAGGGTGGTCGTGCCGTGCAGGCGGTGGGTGTGGATGCCCTTGAGGATGTCGTCGACCGTGCCGGAGGTGAAGGAGGCTCCGCCGCCGCCGTGGTTGTGCAGGTCGACGAAGCCGGGGATGACGTAGTGGCCGGTCGCATCGATGACGTGGGCGTTCTCGGGGGCGGTGGCGGTGATGCGGGTGCCGTCGATCACCAGACGGCCGTCTTCGACTGGTCCTGTGGGGAGTACCACGGTCGCGCCGGTGAGGACCGTGGGCTGTCCGGCCGTCGCGGGGTGCGGGTGCGTCGGGGTCGGTCGCGCAGTTCCCCGCGCCCCTGAGTCGGCTGCCATCAGGGCGTTACCTCCATGCGGTCGGTCGATGCCAGAAGATCCCAGGCCAGCAGGCCCGCGCCGAGACAACCCGCGCTGTCACCCAGGGCCGCCGGGACGAGTGACGGCTGTTTCTGAAAGGTGATCCGCTGCCGGATGGCCTCCCTCAGCGGCGTGAACAGGGTTTCCCCCGCTTCCGCGAGGCCACCGCCGATGATCAGAGTGCGGGGATCCAGCAGCGTCAGGGCCGTGACCAGGCCGTCGGCCAGGGCGGCCACGGCCTCCTGCCAGACGGCGGCCGCCCTGGGGTCTTCGGAGTCCACCGCCTTCGCGCAGTCCGCCGCGTCCGCGCCCGGGTCGCCCGAGGCCGCCGCCCAGGCCTCGCTCACGGCGGCGGCGGAGGCGAAGCGCTCCAGGCAGCCGTGCTGCCCGCACGGGCAGGGCGCGCCGCCGGGGCGTACGACGATGTGGCCGATCTCGCCCGCGAAGCCGTGCGCGCCCGCCTCGACGCGGCCGTCGACACCGATGGCGCCCGCGATGCCGGTGCCCAGGGCCACGAACAGGAACCGGTCCGCGCCCCGGCCCGCGCCGACCCGCCCCTCGGCGAGGCCGCCGGTGCGCACGTCGTGCCCGAGGGCGACCGGGACGCCCAGCCGCTCGGCCAGCAGGGCGCGCAGCGGGACGTCGCGCCAGCCGAGGTTGGCGGCGTAGACGGCGACGCCGTCCGCCTCGTCGACGATGCCGGGGACGGCCACGCCCGCGGCGGACGCGGGCGTGCCGAAGTGCTCGGTGCCGTGGGCGCGCAGCTCGGCGGCGAAGTCGAGGATGCCCGCGACGACGGCGTCCGGTCCCTGGGCGCGTTTGGTGGCCCGGCGGGCCCGGTGCAGCACCCGGCCCCCCGGCCCGGCCAACGCGGCCTTCATTCCGGTGCCGCCCACGTCCAGGGCGATGACATGTCTCACGGGGAACAGTGTGACCCGGGGACCCGCAAGAGGTCTAGTCCACTTACGTGGTGTAGACCTTGTTCCGCATATCGAAATGTTTTGGCGGCGGTTTCGCCGGGGTTGGGGAAGAACAGCAGTGCAGCGGCGGCGGATGGCAGGAACGATCGCGGTGGTGTCCGCACTGGGCATGACGGCGGTTCTCGGCGGCTGCGGAGTCACGGGCGGCTCGGCCGACGTGACCCTGAAGCTGGTCGCCGCCGACTACGGCGACAGTGCGGCCAACAGCTCGAAGAAGTACTGGGACAAGCTGGTCGAGGAGTACGAGGCCGACCACCCGGACGTCCGGATCGACGTCAGCGTCTACTCCTGGAACGACGTCGACCGCAAGGTCAGGGAGATGGTCGCCGCCGGTGACCCGCCGGACATGGCGCAGATCGGCGCGTACGCGGACTACGCCGCTCAGGACCAGCTCTACAAGGCCGACGACCTGCTCTCCATACGCGCCCAGGCCGACTTCAACGGGCAGCTGGCCTCCGCGGGCCAGGTGATGGGTGTGCAGTACGGCATGCCGTTCGCCGCCTCCACGCGGGTCCTCTTCTACAACAAGACCCTCTTCGCCAAGGCCGGCATCACCCCGCCCAAGTCCTGGGACGACCTGGCCGAGGACGCCGAGGCACTCAAGGCCAAGGGGGTGAAGTACCCCTACGCGCTGCCCCTGGGACCCGAGGAGGCACAGGCCGAGACGATGCAGTGGATGCTCAGCGGCGGGGGCGGCTACACCGACGGCGTCGACAGCTACGGCATCGACTCCCCGGAGAACATCGACACCTTCTCCTGGCTGAAGAACGACCTGGTCGGCAAGGACCTGACCGGGCCGGTCGCGCCCGGCGGGCTGAACCGGGCCGCGGCGTTCGCCGCCTTCGCCAGGGGCGAGGTCGGCATGCTCAACGGCCATCCCTCGCTGATGAAGACGGCCGAGAAGAACGGCGTGGAATTCGGGATGGTGCCCACGCCCGGCAAGGACGGCCCGAGCCGGTCCACCCTCGGCGTCTCCGACTGGATGACGGCGTTCCGCAAGAACGGGCACCGCGACCAGGTGGGCGAGTTCCTCGACTTCGTCTACAGCGAGAAGAACGTGCTGGCCTTCTCCCGCGAGTACGACCTGCTGCCGGTCACCACCTCCGCCTCCACCACCATGGCCTCCTCGGACGAGGACAAGCACCTCAGGCCGTTCCTGGAGGAACTGCCGGCCTCCGAGCTCTACCCGGTCGGCAAGACGTCCTGGGCCGACGTCAGCGCCCAGGTCAAGCAGCAGATCGGCAAGGCCGTCACGTCCGGCGGCAGCCCCTCGGGCGTCCTGGGCCACCTCCAGGCGGCGGCGGTGCGGGCCGAGAGCGCGGAGTAGCCCCGCTGTCGGTGGCAGGCGTTACGGTGCCGTGCATGGACGAGGACACGGGTGAGCGGGAGCTCGGGCGCAGGGAGCGGGACATCCTCGCGCTCGAACGCCGCGGTTTCTCCGGGCCCGGTGTGAAGGAGCGGGCCATACGGGAGGAGCTGGGGCTCGCCCCCGTGCGCTACTACCAGCTTCTCAACGCCCTGCTGGACGACGCTCGGGCGCTGGCGCATGATCCGGTGACGGTGAACCGGCTGCGGCGGGTTCGGGAGCGGCGTCGGTCCGAGCGGTGAGGGTGGGGGCTTCGGGCCGTCGTGCGGGTGCGGGTGCGCCGTGGTTGTTCGCGCAGGTCCCCGCGCCCCTGGGGGGGCGTTGCCCTTCAGCCGATCGAATGCGCCAGCGCGGCCAGCAGCTCCACGACACCCTCCGGGCCGTCCACCACCACGTCCGCCCGCTCCCTGAGTTCGGTCACCTCGTCGCTGCCGCTGCACACCAGCAGGCCCGGGGTGCCGTCCACGCGCAGGGCGTCCACGGCGGCGTAGGCGGGCAGGTCGCCCAGGTCGTCACCGCCGTAGAGGACGGAGCCGGCGCCGATCTCGCGGGCGAACGCGCTCAGGGCGACGCCCTTGTCCACGCCGGGCGGGCGCAGTTCCAGGACCAGGCGGCCGGGCTCGACGATCAGTCCGTGCCGGGTCGCCAGGTCGGTCAGCGGCGCGCGCAGGGCGTCGAAGGCGGCCTGCGGGTCGGCGGCCCGGCGGGTGTGCACGGCCACGGCCCGGCCCTTGTCCTCGACCCAGGTCCCGCTGCCTTCCAGCAGCCCGGGCAGCTCGACGCGGACGGCGTCGACGCCGGGGTGCGGGCCGGGCGCGGTCACCTCGCCGCTGCGGGCGTCCCACCGCTCGGCGCCGTAATGCCCGAGGACCACGAGGTGCTCCAGGCCCGGCGCGCCCGCGAAACCGCCGTTGCGCACCGCGACCTCGGCCGGCCGGCCGGTGATCACGGCGATGGCGGCGACCTTCGGGGCGAGCGCCGCCAGTGTGCCCAGCGCCCGCGGATGGGCCCGGGCCAGCTCGGGGTCGGCCACGATCGGCGCGAGCGTCCCGTCGAAGTCCAGGGCGATCAGCGCCTTGCCGGGATCGGCGAGCAGGGCGGCGAGCCCGTCCCGCCCGGCTGCCGTGTCCGGCGTGGGCAACGCGTTCGCGCTCATCGCCGCTCAGCCCCTCAACGCGTCGAGCTGGTCCAGGAACCACTGCGCCGGTGGCAGTGCCGTCGCCGCCGCGGCCAGGCGCTTGCTGCGTTCGGCGCGTTCGTCCGGGCGCATCGACAGCGCCTCGTGCAGGGCCGCCGCCGTGCCCGTCACGTCGTAGGGGTTCACCGTGATCGCGTCCTCGCCGAGCTCCTCGTGCGCCCCGGCCTCCCGGGACAGCACCAGCGCGCAGCCCGCGTCGGAGACCACCGGGACCTCCTTGGCGACCAGGTTCATGCCGTCGCGGATGGGGTTGACGAGGGCCACGTCCGCCAAGCGGTAGGCGGCCAGCGAGCGGGCGAAGTCGTCCTTGACGTGCAGCACGACCGGGGTCCAGCCCGGCGTCCCGTACTCGGCGTTGATCTCGTCGGCCAGCCGCCGCACCTCGGCCGTGTAGTTCCGGTACACCGCGAGGTCCTGCCGCGAGGGGTAGGCGAAGGCCACGTGCGCGACGCGCTCGCGCCACTCGGGGTGGTCCGCCAGCAGCTGCCGGTACGCCAGCAGCCCGCGCACGATGTTCTTCGACAGCTCGGTGCGGTCGACCCGGACGATGGTGCGGCGGCCCTCGCCGATCTCCCGGCGCAGCGCGGCCATCCGCTCCTCGACGTCCGGTTCGTGGGATCGGGCGCGCAGGAAATCGGCGTCGGCGCCCAGCCCGTGCACCCCGACCCGGGTGCCGCCGAGCCCGCCCGCGAACCGCTCGGCACACGCGGTGAACGCCTGCGCCCAGCGCTCGGTGAGGAAGCCCAGCCGGTCCGCGCCCAGCATGCCGCGCAGCACCTGCCCGGCCACGTCGTCCGGCAGCATCCGGAAGTATTCCGGCGGCGCCCACGGCGTGTGCGAGAAGTGCCCGATGCGCAGGTCCGGCCGCAGCTCGCGGAGCATGCCCGGCACCAGCGTCAGGTGGTAGTCCTGCACCACGACCGCCGCGCCCCGCGCCGCCTCCTCGGCCAGCGCCTCGGCGAAGGCCCGGTTGTACGTCTCGTAGGACGCCCACTGCCGCCGGAACTCCGCGTCGAAGACCGGCTCCAGGGGCGTCTGGTAGAGCATGTGGTGCACGAACCACAGGACCGAGTTGGCGATGCCGTTGTACGCGTCGGCGTGCACGTCGGCCGGGATGTCCAGCATCCGCACGCCGTCCTCTCCGACCCCGCGCCGCACCGCCTCGCGGTCGCCGTCGGACAACGCCGAGCACACCCACAGCGCGTCCGCGTCCGAGCCGATCGCGGAGAGCCCGGAGACCAGTCCGCCGCCGCCCCGTTTGGCGTCCAGCGAGCCGTCCTCACCCACCGTGTACGAGACGGGACCCCGGTTGGAGGCCACCAGCACCTGCGCAGCACCGTACGTTGAAGCCATAGACCTCAACCTAGCCCGGCCCGGAAACGCTCAAACGTACGGATCTTCCGGGCCCGGCCGAAAACGGCCCGGTCAGGCCGCCCTGCGCGCCCGGTACTCGGCGATCTCCGCCATGGGCGGACGCTCCTCGGTGTCCACGGAGTAGGTGCGCGGCGCGAAGCCGTCCCGGCTCCGCTCGAACTGCGTCAGGGACGGCCGGATCAGATGCCCGCGGGCCAGTCGCAGCTGGGCCGTGCGGTAGATCGCGGCGGCCATCCGGCCCAGCGCCTGCCCGTCCTGGTGCCGGTGCTTGCGCACCCCCACGTCCACCTGGGCGAGGGCGTCCAGGCCCGCCAGGTGCAGGGCGTCGACCAGCATGCCCAGCTCCACGCCGTAGCCGACGGGGAAGGGCAGCTGCTCCAGCAGGGAGCGGCGGGCCGCGTACTCGCCGCCGAGCGGCTGCACGAAGCCGGCCAGCTGCGGCCAGTGCATGTTGAGCAGCGGGCGCGCCATCAGCTCGGTGACCCGGCCGCCCTGCCCGGAGGCGCCGTCCAGCGGACGGTCGTACATGGCCTTCACCAGGGCCACGTCCGGCTCCGTGAGCAGCGGTCCGACGATCCCGGAGACGAAGTCGGACGAGAAGTCCCTCAGGTCCGCGTCGACGAAACAGACCACGTCCCCCCGGGTGACCAGCAGCGAGCGCCACAGCACCTCGCCCTTGCCGGGGACGGCGGGCAGGCGCGGGAGTATCGCGTCCCGGTGCACCACCCGCGCGCCCGCGGCGGCGGCCACCTCGGACGTGCGGTCGGTGGAGCCCGAGTCGACGACCACCAGTTCGTCGACGAGCGGGACCTGCCGCATCAGGTCGTGGCGGATGACGGCGACGATGTCACCGACGGTCGCCTCCTCGTTGAGCGCGGGCAGCACCACGCTGACCGTCTGGCCCGTGCGCTGCTTGGCGGCCAGGATCTGGTGGAGCGGACGATCGTTCGCGGACCAGGAACGGGTGCTCAGCCAGCGCTCGACTTCTTCCAGCACCGTGGCGGCTCCTCTGCGTGCTCTCGGCGGGACGGACAATGATCCATCTCGCGGTTCGGACGGCTATCTCAACTGTCCTGGTCGTCGGTTACAGTCTTGAACAACGCGGATGACCATCGCATGTCCGGGGTCACCCGCCGCCTACAACCACATACAGCTCATCCAGAGGGGCAGAGGGAAACGGCCCGATGAAGCCCCGGCAACCCTCCAGTCGGTACTCGTAGGTCACTGTCGACCGCGTCGCGAGGCTCCCGGCTAGGGAAGGTGCCAAATCCGTCTCACGGCGAAACGCGTCGTGAGGAAGATGAGGAAGGGCCTCGCCTCACATGGCTGTGCAGACTGTTGCAAGCACCACTGACTCCACCGTAGACCTCGGTCCCGCCGCCGCGCTGAGCTGCCGCGAGTGCGGTCACCGCGTGCCCCTCGGCCCGGTCTTCGCCTGCGAGGAGTGTTTCGGCCCGCTGGAGATCGCCTACGACTTCTCGGCCTACGACACCGAAGAGCTCCGCAAGCGCATCGAAGCGGGTCCCGCGAACATCTGGCGCTACGCCCCGCTGCTGCCGGTCCCGGCCGACGTGGCGGACAAGCCGAACATCAACCCGGGCTGGACCAAGCTCGTCAAGGCCGACAACCTCGCCCGCGCGCTGGGCGTCGACGCCGGCAAGCTCTTCGTCAAGGACGACTCCGGCAACCCGACGCACTCCTTCAAGGACCGGGTCGTAGCCCAGGCCCTGGAGGCCGCCCGCGCCTTCGGCTTCACCACCCTCTCCTGCTCCTCGACGGGCAACCTCGCCGGTGCGGTGGGCGCCGCCGCGGCCCGCGCCGGCTTCCGCTCCTGCGTGTTCATCCCGCACGACCTGGAGCAGGGCAAGGTCGTCATGGCGGCGGTCTACGGCGGCGAGCTCGTCGGCATCGAGGGCAATTACGACGACGTGAACCGCTTCTGCTCCGAGCTGATCGGCGACCCGGCCGGCGAGGGCTGGGGCTTCGTCAACGTCAACCTCCGGCCGTACTACGCCGAGGGCTCCAAGACGCTGGCGTACGAGATCTGCGAGCAGCTCGGCTGGCGGCTGCCGGACCAGCTCGTGGTGCCGATCGCCTCCGGCTCGCAGCTGACGAAGATCGACAAGGGGCTCCAGGAGCTGATCAAGCTCGGTCTGGTCGAGGACAAGCCGTACAAGATCTTCGGCGCGCAGGCGCTCGGCTGTTCGCCGGTGTCCACGGCGTTCAAGGCCGGGCACGACGTGGTGCGCCCGCAGAAGCCGGACACCATCGCCAAGTCCCTGGCCATCGGCAACCCGGCGGACGGGCCCTACGTGCTGGACATCGCGCGGCGGACCGGTGGTGCGGTGGAGGACGTGGACGACGAGCAGGTCGTCGAGGCGATCAAGCTGCTCGCGCGGACCGAGGGGATCTTCGCGGAGACCGCCGGTGGTGTGACGGTGGGTGTCGCCAAGAAGCTGATCGAGAGCGGGCTGCTGGATCCGTCGAAGACGACGGTGGTGCTCAACACCGGGGACGGTCTCAAGACGCTGGACGCGGTGGCGGGGACGGGGCTGACCGCGACCATTCGTCCCAGCCTGGAGTCGTTCCGGGAAGCGGGCCTCGTCTGACCGTCGTTCGCTGCGGGCCGGTGGGGGCCGGTCGCGCAGTTCCCCGCGCCCCCGAGGGCGCGCCCCAGCCGTAGCTCACAAAGAACCGGAGGACATGTCCGATGAGCGTCACCGTTCGGATCCCCACCATCCTGCGTACCTACACCGGCGGTCAGGCCGAGGTGTCCGCCGACGGCGGGACCCTCGGCGAGGTCATCGCCGATCTGGAGAAGAACCACACCGGGATCGCCGCCCGCGTGCTGGACGACCAGGGCAAGCTGCGCCGGTTCGTCAACGTCTACGTGAACGACGACGACGTGCGGTTCGAGCAGGGGCTGGAGACGGCCACGCCCGACGGTGCCGGAGTGTCGATCATTCCCGCCGTCGCCGGCGGCTGAACCGGTCGGACGGCCCGATTATTACCTTCGGTAACGGCCGTCACCGAGAGTTCATCGAATTGCCCCTTCCGTGAGAGAAGCGGAAGGGGCAATTCTGTGTGGTTGAGCGGGGTACAGTTGGGGAACACGATCCCGGTCCCTTGATCGGAACCCTGAATTCCTGCCGCGAGCCCGACAAGATGTAGCCAAAGTGTGCGCGTCTTTCGCGGCTTTTGTTCTTTTTGTGTGGCCCGACTTGACCCGAATTCAGGCGAATTCTCCCTACATTCCGGACCCTGCGCGTCCAGAATTCTCGTCCGATTGACCTGTTGCAGAGGGCAGTTGGACAGATACATTCGGCCGCGGTCGACGCGTTCCGGCGCACGCCCCCAACCGTGGGGGGTGAGGTCTGACCCGGATCCGCGAAGTGTGGATCTGTGCAAGGGCCAGTAATAGGGGAGTTAGGCATGGCTCAGGGCACCGTCAAGTGGTTCAACGCGGAGAAGGGGTACGGCTTCATCGCGGTCGACGGTGGTGCGGATGTTTTCGTCCACTACAGCGCGATTCAGATGGACGGCTACCGCACCCTTGAAGAGGGCCAGCGGGTCGAGTTCGAGATCTCGCAGGGCCAGAAGGGACCGCAGGCCGACATGGTTCGCGTCTCTGCCTGAACGCGCACCACGACCACCGCTCAAGCGACCGGTCTTCTCAGAAGGGCCCGTACCCCCCGGGGTGCGGGCCCTTCGGCCTGTTCGCACGCCCTGCCGAGCCGTGTTCGCGGGCGGCTGACGCCCCGGCCCAGTCCCCGGGAGGCGCTTGCACTCGCAGGGGTCGAGTGCTAATCATTGCGTTAGCACTCTGAAGGTGAGAGTGACAACGTAAGGACCGGGTCGGTGAGGCCCACGGACCGGATGGGGCAAGGAACCAACCGGTCGGGGCCGTCCGTCGCGGGCGCGGGCGCGGTCCGAAGTAATCACCCCCAGTCCTGGAGGGACCACTTCACATGGCCAAGATCATCGCGTTCGACGAGGAGGCGCGGCGCGGCCTCGAGCGCGGCATGAACCAGCTCGCGGACGCCGTCAAGGTGACGCTCGGCCCCAAGGGCCGCAACGTCGTCCTCGAGAAGAAGTGGGGCGCGCCCACGATCACCAACGATGGTGTCTCCATCGCCAAGGAGATCGAGCTCGAGGACCCGTACGAGAAGATCGGCGCCGAGCTGGTCAAGGAAGTCGCCAAGAAGACGGACGACGTCGCCGGTGACGGTACGACCACCGCGACCGTGCTCGCCCAGGCCCTGGTCAAGGAGGGTCTGCGCAACGTAGCCGCCGGCGCCAACCCGATGGCCCTCAAGCGGGGCATCGAGCGTGCCGTCGAGGCCGTCTCCGCCGCCCTGCTGGAGCAGGCGAAGGACGTCGAGACCAAGGAGCAGATCGCCTCCACGGCCTCCATCTCCGCCGCCGACACCCAGATCGGCGAGCTCATCGCCGAGGCCATGGACAAGGTCGGCAAGGAAGGCGTCATCACCGTCGAGGAGTCCCAGACCTTCGGTCTGGAGCTGGAGCTCACCGAGGGTATGCGCTTCGACAAGGGCTACATCTCGGCGTACTTCGCCACCGACATGGAGCGTATGGAGGCCGTCCTCGACGACCCGTACATCCTGATCGCGAACTCCAAGATCTCCAACGTCAAGGACCTGCTCCCGCTCCTGGAGAAGGTCATGCAGTCGGGCAAGCCGCTGCTGATCATCGCCGAGGACGTCGAGGGCGAGGCCCTGTCGACGCTGGTCGTCAACAAGATCCGCGGCACCTTCAAGTCCGTCGCCGTCAAGGCCCCGGGCTTCGGCGACCGCCGCAAGGCCATGCTGCAGGACATCGGCATCCTCACCGGCGGCGAGGTGATCTCCGAGGAGGTCGGCCTCAAGCTGGAGAACGCCACGCTCGACCTGCTGGGCAAGGCCCGCAAGGTCGTCATCACCAAGGACGAGACCACCATCGTCGACGGTGCCGGCTCCGCCGACCAGGTCCAGGGTCGCGTGAACCAGATCCGCGCCGAGATCGAGAACAGCGACTCGGACTACGACCGCGAGAAGCTCCAGGAGCGCCTGGCGAAGCTCGCCGGCGGTGTCGCGGTCATCAAGGCCGGTGCCGCCACCGAGGTGGAGCTCAAGGAGCGCAAGCACCGCATCGAGGACGCCGTGCGCAACGCCAAGGCGGCCGTCGAGGAGGGCATCGTCGCCGGTGGTGGCGTGGCCCTGCTCCAGGCCTCCTCGGTCTTCGAGAAGCTGGACCTCGAGGGTGACGAGCAGACCGGCGCCAACGCCGTGAAGCTGGCCCTGGAGGCCCCGCTCAAGCAGATCGCCGTCAACGGTGGCCTCGAGGGTGGCGTCATCGTCGAGAAGGTGCGCAACCTGCCCGTCGGCCACGGCCTGAACGCCGCGACCGGTGAGTACGTCGACATGATCGCCGAGGGCATCATCGACCCGGCGAAGGTGACGCGCTCCGCGCTGCAGAACGCCGCGTCGATCGCCGCGCTGTTCCTCACCACCGAGGCCGTCATCGCCGACAAGCCGGAGAAGGCCGCCGCGCCGGCCGGCGGCGGCATGCCGGGCGGTGACATGGACTTCTGATCGACCTGACGGTTGATCAACGTCCTGACGAGGGCGGCACTCCCTGTTCCGACAGGGGGTGCCGCCCTCTGGCGTGTCCGGGGTGCGGTCCCTGTGGTGTGTCCGGGGTGCGGCCGATGGTGTGTCCGGGCGCGGCCGGTGGTGTGAGCGGGGTCACGCCGGGGGCGGGATGGCCGGGCCGCGCGGGGTGGTTGACGCCTGTGTCCCATGCGTATGCACATACCGTCCGGTACCCCCAAGGGAGCCCCCACGTGACCGTCGCCGCCTCCGCTTCCCGCGCCGCCGCCATCCTGTCCCGGCCCGTATCGCTGGGCGGTCTGACCGTCCCGAACCGGATCGCGATGGCGCCGATGACCCGCATGTTCTCCCCGGGCGGTGTGCCCGGTGAGGACGTCGTCTCGTACTACGCGCGCCGCGCCGCCGCCGGGGTCGGCCTGATCGTCACCGAGGGCACCTACGTCGGCCACGAGTCGGCCGGGCAGAGCGACAGCGTGCCGCGCTTCCACGGCGACGAGCAGCTCGCGGGCTGGGCGAAGGTCGCCGACGCGGTGCACGCCGCGGGCGGCACGATCGTGCCGCAGCTGTGGCACATCGGCATGGTCCGCAACCAGGGCGAGCCGCCCGTCGCCGACGCCCCCGCCGTCGGCCCCTCCGGCCTGCGCATCGGCGCGACGGAGCCCACCGGCAAGGCCATGACGCAGGCCGACATCGACGCCGTCATCGGCGCGTTCGCCGAGGCCGCTGCCGCGGCCGAGCGCATCGGCTTCGACGGTGTGGAGATCCACGGCGCCCACGGCTACCTGCTGGACCAGTTCCTCTGGGAGGGCACCAACCGCCGCACCGACGCCTACGGCGGCGACCGGGTCGCCCGCGCCAAGTTCTCGGAGGAGATCGTCGCGGCCGTCCGCGAGACCGTCTCCGCCGACTTCCCCATCATCTTCCGCTACTCCCAGTGGAAGCAGGAGGCCTACCGCGCCCGCCTCGCCGAGACCCCCGAGGAGCTGGAGTCCATCCTGACCCCGCTCGCGGCGGCCGGTGTGGACGCCTTCCACGCCTCCACTCGCCGCTACTGGGTCCCCGAGTTCGAGGACTCCGACCTCAACCTGGCCGGCTGGACCAAGAAGCTCACCGGCAAGCCCACCATCACCGTCGGCTCGGTCGGCCTGGACGGAGACTTCCTCAAGTCCTTCCAGGGCCAGGGCGCCGAGGTCGGCGACCTCGACAACCTCCTGGACCGCTTCGAGCGCGACGAGTTCGACCTGGTCGCCGTCGGCCGCGCCCTGCTCCAGGACCCCGAGTGGGCCCGCAAGGTGCTCGACGGCCGCTTCGAGGACCTGGTGCCCTACGACCCGGCGGCGCTGAAGACCCTCAGCTGACCCGCCTCCTCACGGGGTGCCTGGATCTGCTCGCGCCGGTCGAGGAGACTGACCGGACGCTTGTTCGCCGGCCCCCGTGAGGAGATCCCCAGATGACGACGACCGACTCCCGCCCCTCGGCGGACGGCCCGTCCGAGCAGCCCGGCCCGGTGGTGCGCACCACCGCCGGAGCGGTACGCGGACGGAGGGAAGAAGGCCTCGCCGTCTTCCGTGGCATCCCCTTCGCCGCACCCCCGGTGGGCGAGGCCCGCTTCCAGGCGCCGCGCCCCGCCCCCGCCTGGGACGGCATACGCGAGGCGTACGCCTTCGGCCCGCCGCCCCCGCAGGACCTCGGTCTGATGGGCGGCCCGGGTCTGATCGACGTGCCCCAGGGCGACGACTGGCTCACGGTCAACGTGTGGACCCCCGAGCCCGACCCGGACGCGCGCCGCCCGGTGATGGTGTGGATCTACGGCGGTGCCTACAAGCTCGGCCACTCCGGCAGCCCCGGCTACGACGCCCGGCGCATCGCGGCCGACGGCGACCTCGTGGTCGTGTCCCTCAACTACCGCGTCGGCATGGAGGGGTTCGCGCACATCGAGGGCGCGCCCGCCAACCGCGGCCTGCTCGACCAGGTGGCCGCGCTGGAGTGGGTGCGGGAGAACATCGAGTCCTTCGGCGGCGACCCCGCGCGGGTGACGGTCTTCGGCGAGTCGGCCGGGGCCGGTTCCATCGCCTCCCTGCTCTCCATGCCGCGCGCGGCCGGACTGTTCCGGCGGGCGATCGCGCAGAGCGTGCCGGGCACGTTCTTCTCCGACGCCCTGGCCCGGGACATCGGCAGGGCCCTCGCCGCGGAGCTGGGCCTGCGTCCCACGGTCGCCGACCTGTCGACGATCGCTCCGCGCAAGCTGACCTCGGCGGGCGAGACGCTCGGCCCGAAGATGCCCCAGCACATCGACCGCTGGGGCCAGGCGGCACCGACGGTCACACCGTTCTCGCCGGTCGTCGACGGTGAGGTGCTGCCGGCCACGCCCTGGCAGGCGCTGGCGGCCGGTTCGGCGAGGGACGTCGACCTCCTCGTCGGCCACAACCGCGACGAGTACCGCCTCTTCATCGCCATGGCGGGCCAGCTGGGCCGGATCACCGACGAGCGGGCGGCCTCGGCCCTGCGTCTGTTCGCCCCCGGACCCGACGGCGAACAGGCCTACCGCGCCGCCTTCCCCGACGCCTCCGCGAGCGAGCTCTACGAACGCGTCCAGACGGACTGGCTGTTCAGCATGCCCTCCCTGCACCTGGCCGAGGCCCAGCGCGCGGGCGGCGGCAGCGCGCACCTCTACGAACTGACCTGGCCGGCCCCGGGCAACGGCGGCGCGCTCGGCGCCTGCCACGGCCTGGACATCCCGCTGCTGTTCGGCACGTACGGGGCGGACCTGGGGCTGCTGCTGTTCGCGGGCGCGGAGCCGTCCACCGAGGCGCTCTCGCTGTCCTCCCGCTTCCGCGCGTCCTGGACGTCCTTCGCGAGGTCGGGGGACCCGGGCTGGCCGGCGTACGACGAGCGGCGGCTGACGCGGGTGCTGGACGCGGAGCCGGTGGTCACCGCCTACCCGGAGGAGCGGTCCCGGCGGATCTGGGAGGCATACGCGTTCTCGCCTCTGCCGCTGCTGTAGGGCCTACAGGTTGCCCATCGGCTCGATGTCGATCCGCAGGGGCGTCCCCCACACCCGCAGCACCTCGTAGTCGGTGAACTCGTGCACCAGCCGGTACGCCATGGCCGCCCGGGGCGCTTTGCGCTGAGCGGCGATGAACAGCTCCGCCTCGCGGCGGTCCCGGCGCGGGGTGCCGCACAGCTGCCAGGTCTGGCCGTTCCACAGCTCCGCCAGCCAGCGCTGCTGGGGCTGCGGGCGGTCGCCGCGCACGCCGTAGCGGGACTGGACGGGTTCGGTGGGCTGGTGCTGGGGCGCGGGCCCGTTGAACTCGTTCCGGCGGGCGGCCCTGCGGCGGGTCTCGCACAGCAGGCACCGGTCGGGGGCGCTCTCGTCGACCGGGCCGGTGGGGTGCTCGGGGCAGCGCGTGGTCGGGGCCGCGGTGCTGACGCTGTCCTCCAGCAGGTCCAGGGCACGCTTCAGGTCGGCCTTGACCTCGTGCAGTTTGGCGTCCGGGGTGTCGGAGCCGAGGGCTTCCCCGTGCTCACCGAGGAGACGGAGGGCACGGCCTAGGGCGGTGAGCTGGGCGTGGTTCATGGGTCCATTGTCGTCAGTCGGCGTAGTCGTGGCGTCGTCGGGACATCGCCGCGCGGATCCCGGCCGCGTGGGCGTGGACCGTGGGGGCGGACAGGGGTGCGGGGGGTCGCGCGGGGGCGCGCTCGCCCCGGCAGGCGCTGCAACGCCCCCCTGGCAGGGTTTCCGGACGCCCGGGGGTGCCGCAGTTCGCGCACTCCAGGATCCGTAGGGGTGGGCGTGGGGCGGGCCGGGGTGGAAGTTTGCCGGTCAGGCGGGTGCGGACGAGGGCGGCGGGGTGGTGCACGGGCGTCGGCAGGCCGGCGGTGAGGGCCCGCAGTACGTCGTCCTCCGCGGCGCCCCGCGCGAACCACTCCGTCACGAGTGGGGCGAGGGCCGCGCAGTCCGCCTCGGAGAGGGACAGGACGGGGGCGGTGCGACCGAGGGCGGCCAGGAGGATGTGGGCGCGGGAGCGGGTGGGGCGTGCTGCCCGCGGCCGCGGTGCGTCGCCGCGGGTGAAGGCGGCCCACCAGTCGTCGTCCCGGGCTGTGCGGGTGAACCACGTTCGGGTGATCCAGCGGGAGCTTCCGTCGTCGGCCGTCACACACTCCCGGCCCCGCCGCAGGTGCCCCGCCTGCTGGAGGCGGTTGAGGGCCGTGCCGAGGGCGCACTGCCCGTAGGGGAGCTGCTTGGCCAGCGTCTTCACGGAGATGTCGGCGCCGTCGGGGAGCCGGTCCAGGTAGGCGGCGATGGCGGCTTCGCGGGGTGGGAGATGGGCGAAGTCGTGGCTCTTGCCGGGGAGTTGGTCGGGGGCGGTGCGTTTGCCGTAGCCGGGGTTGGCCATGGGGTGCGCGCACGGGGTGGCAGCACTAAGCTGGGCGTCAGCCATGGGACCGAAATGTTCCTTCGATCTCGTTGGTTAAGCCCCCGCAGGTGTTGGCGCACCGGGCGGGGGCTGTTGCTTGTCCAGGAACGGTAGAGGTACGTGACTGTCCGTGGCAAGCCGGACGCGTGGCGTCAACTCTCCGGGTGGGAGGGTGGGTTGAGACCCTCCTCCCTTTCCTTGAAAAGAGGGCTCGAAGCCCGGGTCCCGAAGCTCGGGCCGTGAGGCGGGTCGATCGGGAGCCGACGTCACGGTGACGAATTGGTGTCGGGCAGGTGTACAACCATTCGTCGCTCATCGCCGTCGAACTGGCGTATCGCGCATACAGCGGCGTACGCCCCACCGCACGCCTTTCCGCCAGACCCGTCCTTTCACCAGAGGAAGCTGGTTCATGACGTTCCGTTGGCTGTGCGGTGTCCTGCGTGTGCGCGGGAAGACCGATCTTTTCCTCGTGTTCCTGTTCGCCGCCGGCTTCGCCGCCCTCCCCGTGTTCGCGCTGCTCCCGTCGCTGTGGGGGTTCGTTGCCGCCTCGGCCGTGACGTACGCCGCGGACGAGGTCCTGCACACCCGCGCTCCCGCCTTCGTGCGGCGGCTGGCCGCGCTCCAGCTGACCCGCACGATGCGGTTCGCCGTGCGGACGGTGATGCTGCTCGCGCTGGCCGAGCGGATGGACGCGCCGGAGGCCGTGCTGGTGGCCGGACTGGCCGTGTTCGCCGCCCACTTCACCCTGGTGATCCTGTACACGGCGGTGCACCACGCCATCCGGCGGCGGCGCACGCTGCCGGTCGTGGTGCGCAACCTCGACATGAGCGGGGCGGGCATCCCGCAGTCGCCCCCCGCTCTGCTCTACCGGCGTTTCCTGCGCAAGCTGCTGCACCTGGACCTGCCGGCCCATGCCGGACTGCTCGCCGCGCTGGCGGCCGGGACGTGGCAGCCCGCGGGCATCGGCTTCGCCCTCACCGCCGGGCTGACGGTCGCGGCCGTCCTGGCGCTGCTCGGGCAGCTGCGCCGGGCCCGCCGGATGCCGTCGGGGGACGAGGTCATCGCCGAGGTGAACCGCCAACTGGCCATGTACCGGCCGGAGGTGGCGCTGTACTTCAGTTTCGCGTCCGTGTCCCGGGACTTCATGTACCAGGTCAACATGTGGATCGAGACCCTGGAGCAGCTCGACCGGCGGCCGCTGATCATCCTCAGGGAGCGGGCCTCGTTCCGTTACCTCAGTCGTACGTCGATCCCGGTCGTGTGCGTCCCGAAGGCCGACGACGTGGCGCAGTTGGAGCTGCCCGAGCTGCGGGTCGTGCTCTACCCGGGCAACGCGGGCAAGAACGTGCACATGCTGCGCGTCGCCGAGGCCAAGCACGTCTTCATCGGGCACGGCGACAGCGACAAGCTCGCCAGCAGCAACCGCGTGAGCAAGGTGTACGACGAGATCTGGGTGGCCGGGCGGGCCGGACGCGACCGCTACCAGCGGGTGCGGCACGCCATCAGCGACTCGGCGATCGTCGAGGTCGGCCGCCCGCAGCTGTCGTCGATCCGGCTGCACACCGACCACGTGCCGGGGCCGCTGCCGACCGTGCTGTACGCCCCGACCTGGGAGGGCTGGAGCGACGACGACTGCCACACGTCGCTGATCCCGATGGGCGTGACGCTGATCGAGAAGCTGCTCGCCGAGAACGTCCGGGTCCTCTACAAGCCGCATCCCCTCACCGGCAAGCGCTCGCGCGCCGCGGCCGAGGCGGACCGGGCGATCCGGGAGCTGCTGCGCGCCGACAACGAGCGGCGGGGCGCCCAGGAGGCCGAGGCCGCGATCGCCGCCGCCCGGCCGCGGCTCACGGAGATCCAGGCCCGGCTCGGCGAACTGTCCGGGCGGCTCGCCGGTGACGACGCCCAGCAGACCCGCGAGGCCCGCCCGGCCGGCCAGGACGGGGAGGCCGAGTGGCACGAGCTGCGTGCCGAGTGGCACCGGCTGTTCTGGCAGAGCCGGGGCCCGCTCGGGCACCAGGTGATCGTCAAGCAACTGCCCACGCTGTACGAGTGCTTCAACCAGGCCGACATCCTCGTCAGCGATGTGTCGTCCGTGGTCGCGGACTTCGTGGCGAGCCTCAAGCCGTACGTGCTGACCAATGCGAACGACCTGCCCGACGAGGAGTTCCGTGCCGCCTACACCACGGCGGGTGGCGCCTACCTCCTCGACCGTGACTGCGCGCGGCTGCCGGAGATCCTGCGCTCGGTCCGCGAACCCCGGCACGACCCGATGGCACCCGAGCGCCGGGTCCTGAAGGAATACGTCCTGGGCCCGGACCGCCCCACCTCGATGGAGCGCTTCAACGCGGCGGTCGACGCCCTCGCGGCCAAGGCGACGGAAGAGCGGGCCGAGCGCCTCGGCGAGGGGCGGGGGGCGGTCGCCGAGCTCATCGGCTGAGCGGTCCGGGAACGCCGTCCCCTTCCGGCGAGTCGATGCCTCGCGCCCGTTGGATATCGTGACGGGCGCAATCGAACGGGCGAACTGGCAGGGGGTTCGCGGACATGGGCGCGTCCGGGACGGCTGTGGCCGCCGACGGCACCGGCGGCACCGGTGGGACCGGCGGGGCCGAGACCTCGCGGGCGGGGCTGCCCGGCGGGCGCAGGGCGGCCGGTGCCGTGCTGTGGGCCCTGCTGGTGCCCGCCCTGCTGCTGCTCGGTTCCGCGATCGGGCAGTGGGTGACCTGGCTCGGGGTCGTCGTCGTCCTGACGGTCATCGCGGTCGCCGCCTGGCGCGTCGGCGGTGTCTGGCACCGGGCCGGGGCGGCGACGCTCGTCTCCTTCGGCGGGTTCGCGCTGATGCTGTTCGCCGGGCCCGCCGTGTACGAGGCGTACATGACGACGGTGGGACAGCCCGTCGACGCCGTGGTGACCCGGGTGGCCGACCGGGACCAGCGGCGCGGACCGGACCTGTTCTGCACGATCCGGGAGCTCGGCGGGGACCGCAGGACGTACGAGGTGTCCCAGCGGGAGAACTGCTTCGGCCAGGCCGGGCCCGGCGACCGCGTCGAGATCCGCGAGGATCCGCTCGGGTTGCTCGACCCGAGGCTGCCCGACAGCCCCGACCAGCGGAACACCACCGAGATCACCCTCGCCGCCACCGCGGCACTGACCGTGCTCGTCGCCGGAGGCACGCTGTACGGCGGTCTGCGCCGCCGGGGGTGAGCCCGGGTCGCCCCTGCCGGGCCGGGGGGGGGGGCGGTGCCGCCGGGGCTGGGGAGTCAGCCGGCCGCCGCCAGGGCCGCCCGCAGGTGGCCGTCGGACGCCGCCAGGAGCTTGGCCGCCGTCGGGCCGTCCACGCCGGCCAGGATGGTCAGGATCGCGTGCTTCACCTCGCCGTCCGTCGCGGTGAGGGCCTCCTCGATCTCCTTGTCCTGTGCGCCGGTGGCGAGGGCCACGATGCGGTGGGAGCGGGCGCGCAGCTTGTCGTTCGAGGCGCGGACGTCGACCATCAGGTTCCCGTACGTCTTGCCCAGCCGGATCATCGTGATCGTGGAGAGCATGTTCAGGACGAGCTTCTGGGCCGTGCCGGCCTTCAGCCGGGTGGAACCGGTGAGGAGTTCGGGGCCCACGACGATCTCGATGCCGTGGTCGGCGGCGGCCGCGAGCGGGCTGCCGGGGTTGCAGGCGAGGCCGACGGTCAGGGAGCCGCGGGCGCGGGCGTGCTCGACCGCGCCGATGGCGTACGGGGTGCGGCCGGAGGCGGAGATGCCGACCACCGTGTCGTCGGGGGTGAGGGCGAGGCGCTCCAGGTCCGCCCGGGCCAGTTCCCGGGAGTCCTCCGCGCCCTCGACCGAGGTGATCAGGGCGTCCGGGCCGCCCGCGATCAGGCCGACGACCCGGGAGGGGTCGGTGTTGAAGGTGGGCGGGCACTCGGAGGCGTCCAGGACGCCCATCCGGCCCGCCGTGCCCGCGCCGGCGTAGACCAGGCGGCCACCGCGCGCCATCCGGTCCGCGACGGCGTCGATCGCGGCGGCGATCAGGGGCAGCCGGGCCGCGACCGCCGCGGCCACGGTGGCGTCCTCGCCGTTCATCAGCCGCGCGATGTCCAGGGTGGGCAGCCGGTCGATGTCCGCGAGGTCCGGCCGGAAGGCCTCGGTGGTCAGGGACTCCAGCTCGGTCCTGAGGTCACGGGGGTCGGAGGTGGAGGTCATGAACGGCTCTTTCCGTGTCTTTCCGGGCGGGGCGGGGCGGCTGCCTCAGGAACGATGCCGGTGGGCCAGTGCCTCGTACGACGCCGAGAGCGCCGGCGCCGCCGTCTCGTACGTCCGCTGCGCCACCCCCACGAACAGGCAGTCCACCACGAGGAGCTGGCCGGTGCGGGACGACATGGCCGCCGGACGCAGCTCGCTCTCCCGGGCGGTGGACGTCGTCAGGACGTGGTCGGCGTACTGCGTCACCGGGCCGTCGGGGCGGCCGGTGATCGCCACCGTCGTCGCCCCGCGTTCGAAGGCGACCCGCAGCGGCTCGATGACGTCCCCGGTCGACCCGGAGTGCGTGATGGCGATGGCGACATCGCCCGCGCGCAGTTGCACGGCGTTGGTGACGGCGAGGTGCGGGTCGCTGTGGGCGTGTGCCATCAGCCCTATGCGCAGCAGCTTCTGCGTGAGGTCCTGGGCGACCAGGCCGGACGCGCCGACGCCGTACACATCGGTGCGGCGGGACGCGGTCAGCGCGGTGACGGCCGCGCCCAGCTGGACGGTGTCGAGGCCGGCGGCCGTGTCGGCGAGGGTCTGCTGCTCGTCGTAGGCGAGCTTGGCGACCACGTCGGCGATCGGGTCGTCCACCGCGATGTCCGTGGTGATGGCCGGGGCGCGGCCCGACTGCTGCTGGGCGGCGAGGCCGGCCAGGGCCAGGCGCAGGTCCCGATAACCCGGATAGCCCAGCAGGCGGGCGGTGCGTACGACGGTCGCCTCGCTGGTGCCGGTGAGTTCGGCGAGGCCGGTGACCGTGAGGGCCGCGCAGCCGGCCGGGTCGCCCGCGACGGCCTCGGCGACGCGCTGCATGGAACGCGTCATCGACGGGCCCAGGGTGCGGACCTTGGCCGCGAGGGCGGCCGGGGCGGGCGGGGCGCCGCTCGCTCCCGGGGGGCCGCCACGCTCACGGGCGAAAATTTCCTTCACGTCTCGGGTCACGCTTGAAAGATATTTTCGGCGCGGCGTTCGGGTCAAGAGTGCGCACAATGGGTGCATGGATCCCATCAGCCCCCTGGAGCAGGCGCTGCACGCCGCACGCGCCCTCGTGCTGGCCGACCTCGTGGCGGGACGCGTCGCCGACGCGGACGTCGTCTCCCTGGTCGAGGAGTCCGTCAAGCAGCGGCGGTGGTGGGTCGAGCAGTGGCCCGAGGGTGCACGGTACGTGGCCGGACTGGTCGCGCAGGACGTGCAGGACGCCCTGCTGGAGCGGTACGGCCGCTGGCCGCTGTGTCCGGTCTGCGTCACCGGCGGGCCGCACGCGCTGGACGTGGAACCGGAGTTGGGGCCCGACCCGCACTGGGTGTGCGGCGAGGCGGGTGTGAAGGTCGCCGCCGTGGGGTCGCTGGGCGAGGCCCTCGGCGGTCCGGCGTCCTCGTGAGGCCCTGGTGACGATCTACATCGACCCGCCGACCTGGCCCGGCCACGGCCGTCTGTGGTCCCACCTCGTCAGCGACGTCTCCTACGAGGAACTGCACACCTTCGCCGAGCGCCTCGGCGTGCCACGCCGTGCGTTCGAGCGCGACCACTACGACATCCCCGACGGGCGGTACGCCGACGCGGTGCGGGCCGGGGCCGTGGAGGTCAGCAGCCGCGAGGTGGTCCGGCTGCTGCACGCGGCGGGGCTGCGGCGGCCCAAGGGGCGCTATGACTCGCGGGGTTCGCGCAGCTCGTAGGTCAGCAGCTCGGGGTCCTCGGCGACCTGGGTGAACCCGGCCCGGGCGAGCACGTTCTGCGACGGCAGATTGTCCCGCTCGACGTTCGCGACCACGGTCCGCGCCTCGTCCCGGTCCAGCGCCCAGGACGACAGCGCGCGCAGCGCCTCGGTGGCGTAGCCGTGACCACGGGCGCCCTCGACCAGGTCGTAGCCGACCTCGACCCGGCCCGTCTCGTCCGGGACGCTGTGGAACCCCATGGCGCCGATCGCGCGGCCGTCCTCGCGCCGGACCAGCACGTACATGCCCCACTCGGGCCGGTGGACGCCGTCCTCGTACTGCTTGTACACCAGTCCGGCACCGACCCGGGTGCCCTCGACCGGGCCGCCCTCGATCCAGGCGAAGCCGCCGTCCCCGACCGTGGACAGGTCGGTGGCCGCCGCCGGTGTGACGCCCTGGAGGGTGAGCCGCTCGGTGCCGATCACGAGGTTGTTGTTCCACCGCCATCCGGTGACGGGCGGGCGCCCGGGCAGCTCGGCGCGGCCGGTGGCCCACAGCAGGGTCGACCACGGGGTGGGTCCCGGCTGGACGTGCGGGAAGATCCGGGAGAGCACGAAGTCGCACAGCTCGGGCGCCGGTTCGTAGGACAGGCCGAGCCCCTCGGCGATGTCGTGCGTGTGCAGCAGCACCTCGGTGACACCCATGGCGGCGAACCCCTCACGGTTCGCGCTGCGGAACGGGTAGGGGTGGAAGGCCCGCACCTCGCGCGGGGCGGTGCGGACCGCGGCGGCGAGCAGGGCGCCCATCGTGCCGATCACCCGCAGCGCGCCCGCGTTGCCGGTCCCCTCCTCCAGCGACATCTCGAACGGCGAGTACCCGTCCTGCTCCCGCCCCGCGAGCTGCCCCGCGTACGCGATGAGGTCCTCGGCGATGTGCACCGCGGTCTCCCGGCAGCTCCACTCCAGCCGCCCGGCCCGCGCCCCTTCCCAGTCCCGCTCGACGACGGCCCCCAACAGCCCCACGCACTCGGCGACCGCCTGCTCCACCTGTTCCGCACCCGTTGTCCGCATGGGGGGCAGGCTACGAGGGCGTGAGGGCAGGGGGCGACGGGTTTTCCTGGCCGGGGAACCAGTCCTCGATCTCGTGACGCATGCCGAGCTCGGTGGCTTTGAAGGCGGCAGCTCGGAGGGTTGTGGCAGCCGACATGGCTACGACGGCCAAGGTGACCAGGGAGAGCGGAGGGTCGTCGGGACGGGTGGTGGGGGAGTGCGTTTTGGTTGTCAGCGACCGGTACAGGTCCGTTCCCAGTTCGCGCTCTCTGAGCCAGGCGTCGGAGGGGGGCACGAGGTCGTAACCGAAGGCGGCGAGGATCCCGGCGGCTCCGTCACCTACCGCTGCCACGACTGCGGGCGACAGCGGACCGTACGAGGCGGGGTCGCGGAACGGCCCGTAGGTGAAATGAGTGCTGTCGGAGTAACCGGTCGCGGAGAGGGCCTCGGCAGAAACGGAACAGCGATAGCCCCACTCGGTGTAGTGGGAGATCGCCTCTGCCAGCGGGATACCTGCCCTTTGGGCGCTGCGAGCGACTTCGTCAAGGCGCAGAGGACGGTTGGGGTTCAGCTTGACGTTACCGTTGACAAGTCTGGTCTGAACCGGGGACGGCAACTGCTCTTCGGTGTCGGGGACCGTCTCCACTGTGTAGCCGAGCTCCCTCAGCCGCGCTGCGACCGTTTCGACGGGCCTGTGAAGGCGGCGGGCGACGGCGGTCATGTAGAGGAGTGAAACTTCCTGGTCCACCCAAGGCCGCTGCGCTTGGTAGCGGAGGAGGGACCGGTCGTCCTCCGTGGGTTCCGGGATCTCCGCAAGGTTGCCGGGCATCATGAACCCCAGCCCGGACAGGAGATCCGCGATGCGGAGCACCGTCGTGTCTGTTTCATGAGCCAGCGAGACCAGTTGGGCCCGACAGACGTGCAGGGCCTCCTCCGGGGACGGCGGTGTGGCGTACGACAACCACAGGCGCGTGAGGATGCGTCGCTCCTCGGCGCTCCAGTGCTCCCGGACCGGGTGGTCGGTCGGTACGAGGAAGCCCAGTTCCCGAAGTCGCTGCGCGGCCTGAGTGGTGGAGCATCCGCGGTTCATCGCACTGAAGCAGATCTGGGGCCCGGACAGTGCAGAGCCGGGAGTCAGCCATCCGCCAAAGCTGCCCACCTTCCGCAGCAGCGGCAGATCCTCGTATCCGGCGGCGAAGCCGGCCAACGGCTCGACCTCATAGCCCAGAGCAATCAGCCGGCCGGCGATTTCGGCAGGCGGGCGTTCGACCCTGGCACTCAACTGGAAGACGTCAGCCACGCTCAGCGGCCGGGCGGGGTCGCGCCAGTCCATGAGGCTTCCCAGGGTCCTCACCGCATCTCGCCACAGAGGCTGCTGCCTTCGCCACTCCCTGAACGAGATGTCCCACCGGCTGAGGCTGGTCGTCAGCAGCCGCATATCCGATGGCCTGGCGCGCAGCTCGTCGGATGGATACGACCCTCCAAGCATGACTGCGCCCCCGAGGCCAGCCCTGTAGAGCGCACGAAGCCGCCAACACAGCACCGAGGGAGGGATGTTGTAAAAATAGCGTGCGATCTCCGGTCGGCACCCCTCCGGGTAGGCGCCGGTCACCAGGGGAGCCAGATCGTCATCAGCGGGGAAGTAACCGATCTCGCCGAAAGGTACAGAAGCACCTGCGATCGGCCACCTCAAATCTGCATCCTGGGCATGCTCGGTCACGAGGTCCCCGAACCACAAGGCGTACATACTGACTTCGTTGAGCCAGGCCGCATTCGGAAGGGCGAGACCAGGGCGCGCCACGCTAGGCGCGACGGCGGTCATCAGACCCCTCACATAATGGTGATCGAAGGAGCGAACCTTCTTGCGGTCCACGGTGAGGACCGGCGCGTGCTCACCGTGCAGATTCACGACGATGCCATGGGGGAACCGGTGCTGCGTCTGGAAGGCCGGGTCCGACTCCGTCAGCAGGCCGTCCGACAGGACGATGCCGCTGTGGTCGATCCACCACAGATCAGGAGAGCCGGACGCGATGCACACGGGGTCCTCGTGGAGACGCCCGGGCTCAAGCTTGCCGATCTCGATTCCGAGCCCCTGGAGAGACAACTCCCCCGGCACCCACTCGTGCCCCCGGGATCCGTGCACTGCCGACGTCCGATACGGCGCCACCCATAGCAGCCTCTGCAACGCGTCCACGCAGGACACATGTTTGCCCTGCCGCGACAGCAACAGCCGTACCGTCGTTCCCGGCTCGGTCCCTTCTCCCAAGTCCTCCACCCGGAACAGATTTCCCGGCCCCGCGATCGTCACCTGAAGCAAACGCCCGGGCCTGCCGTCGCGCCCCATGCGGCAGGTACGGACCACGATCTCGTCGGCCAGCATGAAGTAGCTCAGGACGCCGATGCCGAAACGGGAGTTGGGGTACAGCCTGAGCTTGGGCTCCGGGAGTTCGCTCCAGGCGACCTGTTCCTCGATGTACTCGGGCAGGTCGACGAAGCGGGTGCCGCCCTGGGAGAAGACACTGCCGAGCTCGGTTATGCCCATGCCGATGCCGTTGTCACGGCACTCCAGATAGGGGCGGCCGTCGGAGCCGACGCCCTGGGCGAACTCGATCCGGCCCTCGAAGGGACCCGCAGCCTGCCCGGTGCGCTGGAGATACTGCGTGCGGCAGTCCCGATAGCGCAGCGCATCCAGAGCGTTCTGGTACAGCTCGCGGACCGCCAACTCGCGATCGCCGTAGAGCTGTTCGCCCATGAGGAGTTCCTGGACGCGGTCCTCGGCGAGTTGGAAGCGGATGCCGTCGGAGAACTGGTCGGGCGTGTTGCCGTCGAGGCGCACCCGGCTGCCGTCGGCGTAGGGCGGAAGCCCGCCGAGCGTGGCCAGGGCGGGACTGTCGCCCCGGTTGATCTCCCGGAGCAGGACGTCCACGCGGGCGGCGTGCTCCCGCAGGGCGATCTGGACGGCCGGGTGGGTGCACACCGCGTTCAGGGAGCGTCCGACACCGGAGTGGCGCCAGTCGGAGCGGCGCACGGTGGTCAGGAGTTCACCCAGGTCGACGCTGTCGTAGATGCCGATGTGCTCCACGACGATCTCGGGCAGGTCGATGGGGTCCACCGCCATCGCGGAGGCGCCTTTGATCAGGGCGGAGACCAGGGGGACACGTACTTCGTGCTCATCACCGGTGGCGGCGGCGATGACATCGTGCTCCTCGTGGGACGTGGCACCCACAGGGCGGGCAACGGCCTGGCGTACCGAGAACGGTGCCGTGCGGTGCTCCTTCAGCAGCCGCATCAGGCGGTCCGCGGAGAGTGCATCAGCCACCCAGGGCGGTTGGTCCGAGCCGCCCGTCACCTCCCCGAGGAGGGACTTGAGCGCCTCCGCCGCGTACAACTCCGGCTGCTGGATCAGCCAGCGGTGGAACAGCCACCAGCGGATCTGCTCCACGGAGTCGCGGGCCGTCGGCTTGTCGTGCAGGGTGAGCAGTCGCCGCTTGAGCCGTGGGAAGCCCTGGCCGAACTTGCGGAAGCGAGTATGGTCCGGGCCGGTGGCGCAGCCGTCCGTGCCGAGCACGCCGGCGCGCTGTGCGGCCTCCTGGGTCCAGAAGGTCTGCTCGACCAGGGGCAGCAGGACCGCCAGCGCGGCCTCGGTCGGTGACAGCTCGGTGCCCTCGGTCAGCCGGCCGCTGAGGAAGCCCAGCCTGTCGTGGGCGCGCCGGGACAGTTCGGCGTCGTGCCAGGGGTCGTCGCGCAGGGAGTGCACAGCGTTCTCGTACGCCGTGGCAAGGCGGGACGCCAGGGCTGCGCAGGTCTCCTGGAGGTGGCGGCGGGCGGGGCCGTCCGGGGTGCGCTGCCAGATCGGATGCCGTTCGGCCGAACGGATCCAGGGGTGTGCCTCGGTGCGCCGGTCGGGACCCGGCAGTAGCGGGAAGTCCTCGCCGCCCGGAGCGGCCGCGGTCTCCGTGACGACGGTGACCTGCTGCGGTGGGCGCACCTTGCCGTAGGCGCGGTGCAGTTCCTCGACCCGCGCCTGCACCTTCGCGGCGAACTCGCGCAGCCGCAGGGCGTGGGGGTCCCCCGCGATCGTGTCCGCGAGGGCACGGGAGAAGAGGCTGAACGACTCGCCCGGTTGCGTACCGGGGTCGAAGCCCGGCCGGACCGTCTCCTGCTCGCCGACGAACAGGGCCAGTTGGGGTGCCGTGCAGGCGTGCACGTACGCCACCTTGCGCCGCAGCGCGTTGGCGACCTTGCGCCGGGGCCACGGCTGCACTCCGGGCGGCGCCGCCATGGTGTCGCGGTCGATGCCCTCGCGGCAGGCGTCGACGAGGAAGACGACATGAGTCGCCGGGGAGTCCTCCAGTTCCCGTTCCCAGCCGATCTCGATGCAACTCTCGGCGAACACCCCGACGTCGAACGTGGCGTCCTCCGGGATCAAGAAGTCCTTGCCCTCGAAGTGCTGCCCGTGCCCGCTGAGCAGGATCAGCAGCGTGTCACCCCGGCCGGCGTCGCGCAGAAAACCGCGGATGCGCCCATTGACTGTGTTGGGCGTGATGCCGCGTTTGCTCTCGACGATCTCCGCGGCCTGGAAACCGCGCTCCAGGAGCACGTCCCGGATCCGCTGCAGGTCGTCGCGGACGAACGGCAGGTCCTGGATACGCGGGTCGTCGTACTCGCTCGCCCCGATGAGCAGGGCCTTGTGCTGGGACATGCGCGGCGGGGTCAGGCGGGACGGACGGATTCGGCCCCCGCGGTCGCCGCCGCTGTGTTCCGACTTGCTGCGCTGCCGCTCATGCCGTCCCCCTGCCTCTCGGCCGTTCGTCGGACAACTTTAGTTCAAGGAACGCTTGTTGCGTCCCCTGCGAAAGGAGCTAGGAAGGCCGCTTGAAGACCAGCGTCAGTCCGCGGGTGCCCTGCACCTGACCAGTGCCCAGGAGCTGGATGCCGCCGCTCGCGGTGACCTGGAAGGACAGCTGGGCCTCGGCGAGTGGCAGGGTGCCACCCTGGGCCGCGGCGTCCTCGAAGAGCTGCTGGAGGGCGTCGACGGTCTCCGCGAGGTTCTTGCGCAGGGGACCGAGCGGGACGGACCGCAGGGCGGGCTCCCCACCGCCGAACAGGCCCATCGAGTCGTCGTCGCCCTCCTCGGTGACGGTCACCCAGAACGGCAGACTCGGCTCGATGACCTCGGGTTCGCTGGTGTGGTCCATCCGTGTTCCCTCCTGTGGCGCGGTGGGGCCAACCCTAGAGCTCGGTGGCCGGCCGGGAGGGCGAATCCTCGAGCAGCTCCAGCTCCGACCGCAGGTTGTGGCGGGCCGTCGCCTCCCACTCGGCGGCGCCGTACGGCGTCCTGAACAGGCGGGGGAGAGCCAGCAGTTGCCGCAGGATCGCGGAGCGGCCCTCGCGGAAGGCGTCGTTGGGGACGAAGTGGTACTCCTCGCGGACCGCGGTCGTGTACGCCGCGTACGCCGACGGGGGCGAGGCGAGGATCGCGAGGTCGGCGTCGCACAGGACCTGGCCGTCGGGGTCGTCGTCCGCCGGGTCGTGCGTGACCGTGAGGCGGACCAGGCGGGCCACTTCGGCCGTCTTCGCCTCGGGAACACCGGCTTCCGGCAGGGCGCGTTCGGCCAGGCGGGCCGAGCGCTCCTCGTTCTCGGAGCGGTCGGGAAGGTAGACCGCGTCGTGGAACCAGGCGGCCAGCCGGACCACGTCCGGGTCGTGCGCGTACCGCTCCAGTTCGTCGACGCGGTCGAGGACCGCGGTGAGGTGCCCGACCGTGTGGTAGCGGCGCTGGGGTTCCTGCCAGCGGGCGAGCAGGTTGTCGGCGTACGGCGCCGGGTCCGGTCCGCCGGCCGGGCCCCGGGCCGCCTCCAGGGCGCGGGCGAAACGGATGCGCAGGAAGTCGAGATCGGCCATGGGGGCATTCTCCCGCCGAGCCGGGCCCTGCGCCTGCCACGGCACTAGCGTGGGGGCATGACGACTCCTGCTGATGTGCATGACGTACGGGACCCCGAGCAGCCCGGGCGGCTGCTGACGATCGAGCGTGACGCGCTGATCCCGCTGCTGCGCGGCCGGACCGGGGAGGACTTCGCGCGGCCCGTCGCCGCGTGTCCGGGCTGGACGGTGCGGGACGTGCTGGCGCACTGCTCCGCCGCGCTGACGCGGGTGGCGGAGGGCCGGTTCGAGGAGGGCGTGTTCTCGCCCGAGTCCAACGACCGGGACATCGCCGAGCGGGCCGGCTGGAGCGACGCCCGGGTCGTCGACGAGCTGGAGCGGGGGATGAGCGAGGCCGGGGCCGTGATCGCCGGGGCCGGCGGGAAGCTGGACGGTCTCGCCCTGGGGGAGTGGGTGCACGCCGGTGACGTCCGCGAGGCTCTCGGGGAACCGGGGGCATACGGCGGGGCTGGGCTGCCGGACGCCCTCGCGCTGCTCGCCCGGATCACCCGCGAGCGGGGGCACGTGCCGCTGCACGCCGACCTCGACGACCTGGACGAGCCGCTGCGGCTGGGGGAGAGCGGCGGGGAACGGCCCCCGGGCCGGTTCATCGGGGACGCGCCGACCCTCGTACGGCTGTACACGGGACGGCCGGTCGACGAGGCGGCGGCGTTCGAGCTGGCCGGGGTGGAGGCGAAGGAGCTGAACATCTTCGGCTGAGGCGCGGCCGGGGGCTTGGGGTCCGGCGGGAGTGGGCAGCGTAGTCTTGATTGGACTAGACCTGTCGCAACCGTCAGGCGTCCGTACGCCGACGCCGTGCCGTCGAAGGGGCCCCATGAGCAAGCGTGCAGTCCTGGAGGTGATCGCCCTCGGCGTCGAGGACGCGGTCGCCGCCCAGGCGGGAGGCGCGGACCGCCTCGAGCTGGTCACCGACATGGCGGCCGACGGGCTCACCCCGTCGGCCGTCACCGTCGCCGGGATCCGCCGGGCGGTCGACCTCTCCCTGCGGGTGATGCTGCGGCTCGCCGACGGGTTCGCTGCGGGCGACGTCGACCGGCTGGTGCGGGTGGCCGGACAGCTGCGGGAGGCCGGGGCCGAGGAGTTCGTGCTGGGGTTCCTCGACGCCGGGGGTGTGGTCGATCTGGCGGCCGTGGAGCGCGTGGTGGCGGTTCTGGACGGCTGCCCGTGGACCTTCCACCGGGCCATCGACCGGGCCGCGGACCGGGACGCCCTGCGCAAGCAGCTGGACGGGATGCCGGGCTTGGACACGTACCTGACGGCCGGGGCTTCGGGCGGGGTCGACGAGGGACTGCCTGTTCTGCTCGCGGAGGCCGGACGGGCCGGGGAGCCGGGGTACGCGCAGCAGTTGCTGGTGGGGGGCGGGCTGCGCCTGGAGCATGTGCCGGTGCTGCTCAAGGCCGGGGTCGACGGCTTTCACATCGGCGGGGCGGCCCGCCCGGGGGGCTGGGACGAGCCGGTGTCCGCCGCGGCGGTGGCGCAGTGGCGGGCGGTGTTGGACGGGGCCTGAGGGATGCCCGGCGCGGGGGCCGGCCGGGCCGGTGGGTCCGCAGCCCGGCGGAGCGGGGTGGCTCGCCGGGCTCGCCGGGTGGGCCGCGGTGGGCGCGGTCTGGGTGGACGTGCGGGCGGCCCGGGCGGGGATCCCCGGCGGGCGCCGCCGCGCCCACCCGCCGCGCGGACCTGCCGCGCCCACCCGCCGTGCGAACCCGCCGCACCCACCCGTGCCGCCCCCGGCGGCACACATGCCCGCCGCTAAGCGGCCAATTGCGGCGGCAGCGGAGCCGTGTGGGTGACCGTCAGGCCCGACACCGCTCGCGTGAGCGCCACGTACAGGCGGCGCAGGCCCGTGCGTTCGTCCGGCTCGCCGTCGACCACCGCCCGAGGTTCGTCCAGGACGACGTAGTCGTACTCCAGGCCCTTGGCCAAGGACGCCGGGACCAGGGTCAGTCGGGTGTCCTGGGTGGTCTCCTCACCCGGGCCGAGGTACGGGATTCCGGCCTCCTCCAGCGCCTCGGCGAGTTCCGGGACGCGGGCGTCCGCCGCGATCAGGCCTGTCGAGCCCTCGTGGCGCAGCAGTTCGCGGCATGCCTCGACCACGTCCTTCGGGCCGGAGACCGGCCGCACCTCGAAGTGGCCCGGGTTCTCGCGGATCGACTCCACCGGGGTCAGGCCCGGGGCGATGTGCGGGAGCAGACGGGAGGCGTAGGTGATGACGTCCGTGGGGACGCGGAAACCGGCCGTCAGCTCCTCCACCAGCGCCTCCGGCTTGCCCAGGTGGGTCAGCGCCTCCTGCCAGCCGCGCGTCGCCCACGGCGTCGTGCCCTGTGCCAGGTCGCCGAGGACGGTGGCGCTGCCGGTCGTGCAGCGGCGGCCGACCGCCCGGTACTGCATGGGGGAGAGGTCCTGCGCCTCGTCGAGGACGACATGCCCGAGGGAGTGCGTGCGCTGGATCAGGTCGGTGGCCTCGTCGATCAGGACGGCGTCCGCCGCCGACCACTTGGCCGACTTCACGCTCCGCGCCGGCTTCGCCCGGAGGATCGCCTTCTGTTCGTCCTCGTCGAGGATCCCCTCGGCGTGCACCGCGAGGAACTCCGCGTCCGACAGCAGCCGCAGCACCAGCTTCGCCGGGTCGACCGCCGGCCAGATGGCCTTCACCGCCGCTTTGACCGCGCTGTTGCGGGCCACCGCGTCCTGCACCCGGTCGTCCGGCGCCTCACCCGACCGTTCCATCTGCACCAGCACGGCGTGCGCGATGCGCTGCGGCAGGGCCTCGCGGGCGGCGCCGTAGCGGATGTCACGGTCGAGCAACTCGCGGACGAGCTGCTCCAGTTCGTACGCCGGGATCCGCCAGCGGCGGGAGCCGCGCACGACCACGACCGGCTCGGTCGGCATCGTGACGTGCGCGTAGAGGGCCCGGCGCAGCACCTGCGCCAGCCGGGCGTCGCCCTTGACGACGGCGGCCCGCGCGTCGTCCGTGCCCTTGATCTCGACGTGGGCGACGAGGTCGTCGACGGTCGCCTGCTGGACGGTCAACTCGCCCAGCGCGGGCAGGACCTGCTCGATGTAGTGGAGGAAGGACCGGTTCGGTCCGATGACCAGGGTGCCGGTGCGGGCGAGCCGCTCGCGGTGGGCGTAGAGGAGGTAGGCGACCCGGTGCAGGCCGACGGCGGTCTTCCCGGTGCCGGGGCCCCCTTGCACGCACACCGTGCCGGAGAGGCCGGAGCGGACGATCTCGTCCTGCTCCGGCTGGATCGTCGCGACGATGTCCCGCATCGGGCCGACGCGCGGCCGTTCGATCTCCTGCTGGAGCAGCTTGCTGGTGCGGGCCGCCTCGGTGGGGTCCGACAGGTGCTCGTCCTCGTACGCCGTGATGTCGCCGCGGGTGTAGCCGAAGCGGCGGCGCAGGGCGACGTCCATCGGGTCCTTCTTGGAGGCCCGGTAGAACGGCTGCGAGACGGGTGCGCGCCAGTCGATGACCATGGGGTCGCCGTCGTGGTCGTGCACGTGCCGCCGCCCGATGTAGAAGCGCTCCCCCCGCGCCCCCTCGGCCTGCTCGCCCCCCGGCGCGTGCAGGTAGTCGAGCCGGCCGAAGAACAGCGGGGTGTCGCTGAGGTCGGCCAGGGACTTGATGCGCTCCTCGATCTGGCGGGCCAGCACCTCGGCGTTGACCCAGTTCGCGGTGACGTCGGTGATGTCGAGGGCCTCGACATCCTCGCGCATGGCACGCAGGGCGGAACGGGACGCGGAGAGGTGGGAGCGCTCACGGGAGAGCGGATCGTCGACGTGCGTGGACAAGGGGGTGCCTCCGGAGGGACCTGCTGAGCAGTGGCGATGAGGTGCCGGCCGGTTTCCGTCCGGTCGGCGGCGCTCCGTGAGGGAGGCGGGCACGAGCGGTAGATCTTAGAGGAGCGGGGCCGCCGTCCGCGAACGGTTTTTCCGTCCCCTAGGGGACGGGCCCCCTCCTCCTCGGGGGAAGCGGTCGGCCCAGCGGCGTACCCGCAGGGCCGTGAGGTTCGGTCCCGAGACCGACGCGGGCCTTATGGACCGAAACGCACCATGGAGACATGAGCGCAGCAACCATCCACCCCGCCCCGGCACCGGGCCGCCCGCCCGGCGCCACCGCCGTGACGGGCAGCCACCGTCACCGCCTCGGCGATGCCCTGCGCGCCGTCAAGGTCTTCGCGGGCGCCGCCTTCGACGTGATCGTCCTCGGTCAGTACGGAGAGGAGGTCGGCGTGGTCCGCCGCCCCCGGTGAGCGGACCCGCGGGTCTCAGCTCTCCGCCAGCAGCTCGTCCGCGTCCATGATCCGGTACGCGTAGCCCTGCTCCGCCAGGAAGCGCTGGCGGTGGGCGGCGAAGTCCTGGTCGATGGTGTCCCGGGCGACCACGGAGTAGAAGTGCGCCTGGTGGCCGTCCGCCTTGGGCCGCAGCACCCGGCCCAGACGCTGCGCCTCCTCCTGCCGGGAGCCGAAGGTGCCCGAGACCTGGATGGCGACCGTCGCCTCCGGCAGGTCGATCGAGAAGTTCGCGACCTTGGACACCACGAGCACGCTGATCTCGCCCTCGCGGAAGGCGTCGAAGAGCTTCTCCCGCTGCGCGTTGGACGTCTCGCCCTTGATCACGGGCGCCCCGAGGTGCTCACCGAGTTCGTCGAGCTGGTCGATGTACTGGCCGATGACGAGGATCTGCTGCCCGGCGAAGCGGCGGACGATCGCCTCCGTGACCTTCCGCTTGGTCGCGGTCGTCGCGCAGAAGCGGTACTTCTCCTCCGCCTCGGCCGTCGCGTACGCGAGCCGCTCGGAGTCGGTGAGGTTGACCCGGACCTCGACGCAGTCGGCGGGCGCGATGTAGCCCTGCGCCTCGATCTCCTTCCACGGCGCGTCGAACCGCTTGGGCCCGATCAGGGAGAACACGTCCGACTCCCGGCCGTCCTCACGGACCAGGGTGGCGGTCAGACCGAGCCGCCGCCGGGCCTGGAGGTCGGCGGTGAACTTGAACACCGGCGCGGGCAGCAGGTGCACCTCGTCGTAGACGATCAGCCCCCAGTCCCGCGAGTCGAACAGCTCCAGGTGCGGGTAGACGCCCTTCCGCCGGGTCGTCAGCACCTGGTACGTGGCGATCGTGACCGGCCGGATCTCCTTGCGCGTCCCGCTGTACTCGCCGATCTCCTCCTCGGTGAGCGAGGTCCGCTTCACCAGCTCGTGCTTCCACTGCCGGGCGGAGACGGTGTTGGTGACGAGGATGAGGGTGGTCGACTTCGCCTGGGCCATCGAACCGGCCCCGACCAGCGTCTTCCCGGCGCCGCAGGGCAGCACGACGACGCCCGACCCGCCGTGCCAGAAGTTCTCCACGGCCTGCTTCTGGTACGGCCGCAGCGCCCAGCCGTCCTCGGCCAGCTCGATCGGGTGCGCCTCGCCGTCGACGTACCCGGCGAGGTCCTCGGCCGGCCAGCCCAGCTTCAGCAGCGTCTGCTTGATCTGGCCGCGCTCGGAGGGGTGCACGGCGACCGTGTCCGGGTCGATGCGGGCGCCGACCAGCGGCGTGACCCGCTTCGACCTGAGGATCTCCTCCAGCACCGGACGGTCGGTGGTGGTCAGGACCAGGCCGTGCGTGGGGTGCTTGGAGAGGGTGAGACGGCCGTAGCGGTCCATCGTCTCGGCGATGTCCACGAGCAGCGCGTGCGGCACCGGGTAGCGGCTGTACTTCACCAGTGCGTCGACGACCTGCTCGGCGTCGTGGCCGGCCGCGCGCGCGTTCCACAGGCCCAGCGGGGTCACGCGGTAGGTGTGGATGTGCTCCGGCGCCCGCTCCAGTTCCGCGAACGGGGCGATGACCCGACGGCAGTCGTCGGCCTGCTCGTGGTCGACTTCCAGGAGCAGGGTCTTGTCGGACTGGACGATCAGCGGACCATTCACGCGCGGCACCCTTTCTGTGGCCGGAGGGCTCGGACGGCTCGACAGCGCGACGCCTCGGCCAAACGTCCAGTGTGCCTGATCGACCGCGTCAGGTGGTGTGATCTGCGCGTCCGGTCGTACTGAATGCCTATTCATTCCAACGTGTGGTGTGAATTCAGTTTTTCCGTTCCGGCCCCGAAGAATGGCGAAGGTGCAGAACCCGACGACCACCACGCTCGGATACGCCCTGTTCGCCACCCGCTGGCTCCAGGCCCCGCTGTACTTCGGGCTCGTGGCCGCCCAGGGCGTCTACGTCTACAAGTTCTTCAAGGAGCTCTGGACCTTAATCCAGATGTGCGTGAGCGGGCACGCGACCGAGACGTACGTGATGCTCGCGGTGCTGAAGCTGGTCGACGTCGTCATGATCGCCAACCTGCTGATCATGGTGATCGTCGGAGGCTACGAGACGTTCGTCTCGCGCATCGGCCTCCAGGGCCACCGTGACCAGCCGGAATGGCTGTCGCACGTCAACTCCAACGTGCTGAAGGTCAAGCTCGCCACGGCGATCGTGGGCATCTCCTCGGTACACCTGCTCCAGATGTTCGTGGACGTCCACCACACCTCCCACCACGCCCTGCTGTGGGGGACGGTGATCCACATGGCGTTCATCGCCTCGGCGGCGATCCTCGCCTACATGTCGGGCCCGATGGTCGCCCAGGCGGACCGCGGCCACACCGACCGCCCGCAGTCCGACCGCCCGCAGTCCGGGCACGCGCAGGCTGGGCACGCACAGATCGGGCCCGCACAGATCGGGTCCGCCCCGGTCGGGCCCGCACAGTCCGGGCCCGCGCAGTCCGGACCGGCACCGGTCAGGGACGCACCGGCCGGGCCCGCACCGACCGAGTACGTACCGGCCGGGCCCGCGCGGATCCCGGAGCAGGAGGAGAGCGACCGTGGGGACCGCCGGCGGGGCCGGCCGGAAGCCGGGGCCTCGGTGGTCGCACCGGCCGTCCCCCGGCAGCCCGACCCGGACGTCGACGCCGAGGCCCGGATCCGTGCCGCCGGCTTCCCCGCCCGCAAGCTGCTGGAGGACTTCGACCAGCGGCACCCCCGGGACTTCGACGCGGACGCCGTAGCCCGGCTCGGCAAGGCGGAGTTCGTCGCCGCCCGGCGCAACGTGGTCTTCGTCGGGCCGCCCGGCACCGGCAAGACCCATCTGGCCATCGCCCTGGGCGTCCGCGCCTGCCAGGCCGGACACCGGGTGCTGTTCGCGACGGCCGCCGAGTGGACCGCCCGGCTCTCCGGCGCCCGGGCCGCCGGACGGCTCGACGAGGAGCTCGCCGCTCTCGACGATCACCCCCTCCTGATCGTCGACGAGGTCGGCTACACGCCCCTCGACGCGACGGCCGCCGGCCTGTTCTACCGGCTCGTCGCCCACCGCTACGAGCGGGCCTCGCTGATCGTGACCAGCGACCGCCCGCTCGGCCGCTGGGACGAGGTCCTCGGCCCGTCGGCCCCGGCGATGACGGACCGCCTCGCCCACCACGCCGACCTCGTACGGCTGGACGGCGACAGCTACCGGACCCGCCGGGCTACGTCAGCGTGGGCAGACTGACGTTCTGGATCAACGGGCCCTCGATGGTGACCCCCTCGGTGACCAGCGGCTCCGCGCCGACGACCGGGAGGGGGAGCGGCGGTGCGGGGGCCGCGGCGGCACCGGGCCCGAGCATCCCCACGAGCGCGGCGGCACAGACGGCGACGACGGAGAGCTTCACCTGCATGGGGGCGACGGCCTTTCACGGGATGAGGGGCGGGGCATGCCACGGGCCGGCCCGGGGGACGCCGGAGCCGGCCCGGCGAGGGCGCGGGAGGGGATCAGATCTGCGGTGTCTCGAGGACCAGACCGGCGACGTCGATGCTCACCGCGGAGGCCGGGGTGGCGAGCCCACCGAACGTCATGAGGGCGGCGGTGGCGAGGACGGCGGCGACTCGACGGACAGCGCGCATGTCGGGGGCTTCCTTTCGGCTGAGCTCACAAGGACACCCGGTGGCTGCCCCCGCCCGCACGGCCTGATGCGGCACGCCCGGCAAGGTCGCCCGAGCGTGGGACATCCCGGCGTGGCGTGCATGAACGCCCGCCCACACCCGAACGGGTGACATCGCCCGGGGCGGCCGTCACGCGTCGTCGGCGAGCTCCGCGACCCCGGTGATCCGGTGCAGCGGATAGGTGCGGACCTCGTCCGCGGTGTGGTCGTACGCCGTGACGAAACCGCCCTCGACCCGGATCGGGGCGATCAGCCGCTGGCTGGCGGCGCCCTCGGCGTTGACGTAGCCGATCCACAGGGCCTCGCCGGTGAGGACGGCGGCCTGCACGGTGGCGAGGGTCTCGGCGGCGCCGGTGCGGGGCAGCTCGCCGTCGGCCGCGGGGGCCGCGCCGGGCTTGCGCGGGGTGGTGGAGGCGAGGTCGCCGGCCCGGATGGCGCGCAGCGCCGCGGCCAGGAGGGTGTCGTCGGGGACCGGCGGGCCGTCCGGGACCGGCTCGGGAGCGGTGCGGGGCGGGGTGCGATGCGCCAGGGCGCGGGTGATCAGCACATCGCCCTCGGCGGACTCGGCCGCGGGCGCGAACCCCATCGCCCGCAGCCCTTCCAGCAGCCCGGACGGGTCGGTCCGCGCGGCCAGCACGGTCGGCGCGAGCCGGCGCAGCCCGAGCCCCGCGGCCCGTTTGTCGGCGAGGATCTCGTTGAGCACCGCGTCGTCGTCGCAGCGCACGTACGCCGAGGCCGCCCCGACCCGCAGGTGCCCGTGCCGGCGGGCCACGTCGTCGATCAGGTACGCGAGCGGCTGCGGCACCGGCGTGCGGGAGTGCGTGGTGAGGAAGGCGTGCAGGTCGGAGGCGGTCTGCCCGGCGTCGAGCGCCCGCCGCACCGAGCCGGGCGTGAACCGGTAGACGGTGGCACCGCCCTTGGACTCCACGTCCGCCAGGACGCCCAGCATGTCCGCGAGGGGCCGTTGCAGGGGCCCGGGCGCCACCGCCGTCAGGTCGGCCTGGAGCAGCACGTGGTCCAGCGGCTCGGGCAGCAGCGGCGCGAGCAGCCGGGCCGCGGCGGCGGAGGCGACGGCCTGCTCGGCCGGGCCGAGGGGAGCGAGCCGGGCGGGGCGGTGATGGTGGTGGACGGGCAGCTTGTCCCCCGGCCCGGAGGGCTCCGCCTCAGGGCCCGGCGCGGGGGCGGCGGGCGCGCCGAGCAGAGCCCGGCCCTGCGCCGACAGCGCGCCCCGGCCCGTGACGCCCAGCGACTCCGCCTCCGACAGGGCCCACTCGGCGAGCCGGCCGCGCAGGTCGTCCTCGCGCCGGTCACCGCGCAGAGGCCGCTCCCAGCGCAGCCGGGCCAGCACCGACCCCGCGGCCGGGGCGGCACCCTCCGGCAGCCCGGCCAGCAGCGCCAGCACCCGGTGCCGCACCTCGGGCGCGGCCGAGCGGTCCAGACCCGGCCCGAGCGCCGACAACGTGCGGTCCTTCGCGTCCCGTCCGCCCACGAGACCGGCCGTGCGGGTCGCCGCGAGCCAGGCCGTGACCAGCCGCGACCAGCGCTCGGCGGCGGGCAGTTCGCGCCACTCGTCGTAGGCCGGGGTGGCCGCGTACCGCTCGTCGGCCTCGCCGTCCGAGGCGATGAGGCCCGCCGCGTAGGCCAGTTCCACCCAGAACGCCGCGACCGGCTCCGGCACGTCCAGGGCGACGGCGGTCCGTTTCAGGTCCCGCACGCTCAGCCCACCGGCGCGCAGCACCGCCGGCCCGCCCTCGTCCCAGTCCTTCAGCAGCTCCTCGACGGTCGCCAGCGCGGTGTACGCCTGTCCCGCCGCGGCGCTGTCCACAACCTGTGGACGATGAACGGCCGCCACCTCGACCACCGGCGGCACCGGCTCGGGCGTCCGGTGCGCCAGGCCCCGCCGCAGGTGCAGGGCGACCTCGCGCGGCAGGACGACCGTCCCGGGCGCCGTCGGCAGCAGCAGCCCGCGGTCCAGCAGCCAGCGCAGCCGGGGCGCCGGATCGGCCGTGACCTGCCCGTACGGCGGCCCCCACACCAGGCGTTCCAGCACGTCGAGGGAGTCGGCCGGGGCACCGTCGAGCAGCGCGGCCATCCGGACCCGGTCCCCGAACAGACCCGCCAGGGCGCTCACCGCGGACACCGAGTCGTGCGTGGAGGGCAGTCCGGCGGCCGTGACGATCGCCTGGATCCGCCCCGGGGACATCCCGGCGGTGGCCTCCTGGACCGTCGGGCCGAGGCCGGTCGGCGAGGGACGCTGCGGGGAGGGGGCCAGCAGCTCACGCGCCGTGCGGACCAGGCGCAGCCGGTCGTCGCCGCCCCACACCAGGGCCTGCTCGCGCAGCACGTCCACGGCGTGCGGCAGGGCCGTGACGACGGCCGGGTCGGGGTCGTCCCCGGCCATCAGGCCGAGCAGTTCGCCGTAGGTCGCCGGGTCCGGTGCCACGGCCAGCGCCTCCGCGGTCTGGAGGGCGAACCGGTCCAGCCGTTCCAGGGCCCGCACCACCGAGGCGCGGGTGCCGGCGCGGGTCGCGAGCTGGGTGAGGTCGGTGGGGACGGGCGTGATGAGATCCGGGCGGCTGCGCAGGAGCGCGCCCAGCGAAGCGTCGCCCCGCGCGCGGAGCTCTTCCGCGAGGGAGCGGGGGGCCGGGGGCCTGTCCTCGGTGCTCATCCGGTCCACGGTAGCGGGTCGCCTCCCCGGGCAGGGCCGACAGCGCACGGCCCCGTCCCCGAACGCGGGACGGGGTTTTGGCCGCTGAGCGGGCACTCGCGGTACCGTCGTGCGACGGCGTCACGCAACGCACCCGCCCCGGAGGGGACTTCGTGGGGATTGAGAGCGACCAGGTCGTTTACGAGTATCTGAGCCGCGTCGGTGACGTGGCCCAGCAGCGGCAGTTGTCGTCGGCCACCCGGATGCGCCTGGTCGCGGATCTGCGCAACGAGATCGACAAGCGCCGGGCGAAGGCCACCGTCGACTCGCCCGCCGCCGTCCGCCGCATCCTCTCCCGCCTGGGCAGCCCCGACGACGTGGTGACCGCGGCGGCGGGCGGCACGCCCGATGAGCCGTACGGCGCCGCGCCCGCCCCCGTCCAGCCCGCCTCCGTCCCGGTGCAGCGCGACGCGGAGCCGCAGGAACGGGCGAGGGGCGTCAGGCGCCGCGTCGTACCGGGTCCCCGTCCGGCACGGCGGGCCGAGGAGCCGCACCCCGCGCCTTCCGACGGCCCGGCCCCGCCGCATCTGGCCGCCGGGCACGAGCTCGGCGACAGCGCGGTCCGGCCCGACTGGTGGCGGGTGGACAGCGGCCCCTTCGGCGTGGGCGACGAGGTGCCGGGGTTCGTCGGTGGTGTGGAGCTGCCCGACCTGCTGAAGCCGCCGGCGCCGCGCAAGCCGGAGACGGAGAAGCCGGCCGCCGCCGAAACGGTCCCGGTCGAGGCGGCCGAGGTGGCCGAGGTGACCGGGAAGGGCAGCCGCCGCCGCCTCCCGGGTCTTCCCGCCGGGAACTGGAGCAACCCGCTCCTCCTGGCCGCCGCCGCACTCCTCGTCGCCGGTGCCGTGCTCGGCAATTGGTTCGTCCTGCTGCTCGGCTGGCTCATCGCCTACGCGTCCCGCCGCCTGAGCCAGGCCGAGACGAAGTGGGCGGTCGTGATCCTGCCGGGCCTGTCCGTGGCGGGCGGCCTGGTGTGGCTGTGGGGCCGCATGAACGGCCGCTGGGGCACCCCGATCGCCGAGGGCCAGCTGAACGCCGCGGTGGCGCAGACCTGGCCGTGGGTGGTGCGGGCGGCGGCGGTGGCGTCGGCGCTGTTCCTGGTGTGGCGTTCACAGCGGTCGCGCTAGGGCCTGTCGTTTGGATCAGGCCGGCCGAGAGTGACTGCGCCTTTCGGCCGACCCGAGCCCCGCGACGCCGGCATGATCCAAACGACAGGCCCTACACCGTCACCGGCGGGTGCCCGCCGGTCACACCGGCTGGGCACAATGGCCCATATGGCCTTCACGACCCCGCCCGCGCCCACCGTCGGCTTCGACCTCGACATGACCCTCATCGACTCCCGTCCCGGCATCCGCGCCTGCTACCGGGCGCTGTCCGAGCGGACGGGGACGTACGTCGACGCCGACCTGGCGGTCACGCGGCTCGGGCCGCCGCTGGCCGACGAGCTGATCAACTGGTTTCCGGCCGAGGAGGTCGCGGCCGTGGCGGACCTGTACCGGGAGATGTACCCGGCGATCGCCATCGCCGCGACCCCCGCGATGACGGGCGCCCGGGAGGCCATCGCGGCCGTACGGGAGGCCGGTGGACGCGCGATCGTCGTCACCGCCAAGTACGAGCCCAACGCCAAACTGCACCTGGCCCACCTCGGCATCGAGCCCGACGCCGTCATCGGCGACCTGTGGGCCGAGCAGAAGGCCGAGGCCCTGCGCGAGCACGAGGCGGGCGTGTACGTCGGCGACCACGTCGGGGACGTGCGCGGCGCCCGGGCCGCCGGGGCGCTGTCGGTCGCGGTGGCCACCGGGCCCTGCCCCGCGGAGGAACTGCGTCGAGCGGGCGCGGACGTCGTCCTCGCCGACCTGACCCAATTCCCGGGGTGGCTTTCGGACTACCGTCCCGCGCGCGCCTGACGCCGGCCCGCCGCCACGGAACGCAGCACTCCCGCTCCGGCCATCAGGAATCCGACCGCCATGAGCATGCTCAATCCGAACATGTACGTCGGAAAGGGCTCCGTTCTGAGCAGCAACGGGGCGACCGTGACCAGTGTGGCCAGGGCGCCGATGAAGAACACGAGGGCTCCGGCACGGACCAGACGGTCACCGGGAGCGGCGGAATTCGTTTGGGTTTTGTCACGCACCCGACCAGGGTAGTTCCCAGCGCGAAGGAACAACCGGGTGACGTCTTGTCACCGGCTGCAAGAGCATTAGCCTGGGTACCGGCGGGTCCGTACGACCCGCCCGAGTGCTATCAAGAGCCGTTTCCAGAAGCAGTTTTCCGACGAGTACGAGGACGAGGACAGACGTGCCCACCGGCAAAGTCAAGTGGTTCAACAGCGAGAAGGGCTTCGGCTTTCTCTCCCGCGACGACGGCGGTGACGTCTTCGTCCATTCCTCGGTCCTCCCCGCCGGAGTCGAGACACTCAAGCCGGGTCAGCGCGTGGAGTTCGGTGTCGTCGCCGGACAGCGCGGCGACCAGGCGCTGTCCCTGACGATCCTGGACCCCACCCCGTCCGTCGCCGCCGCGACCCGCAAGAAGCCGGACGAGCTGGCGTCCATCGTGCAGGATCTGACGACTCTCCTGGAGAACATCACGCCGATGCTGGAGCGGGGCCGCTACCCCGAGAAGACCGCGGGCAAGAAGATCGCCGGCCTGCTGCGCGCGGTCGCCGACCAGCTGGACGTCTGAGCCTCAGGGAAAACGCAGCGCGTCGGGGCCGAGGGGCGGCAGGAGCCCCTCGGCTGCCGCGCGGGTCAGCAGGCCGCGTACGGCCGCGTACCCGTCCTCGCCGAGGTCGGCGGTGAACTCGTTGACGTACAGCCCGATGTGCTGGTCGGCGACGGCCGGGTCCATCTCCTGGGCGTGTTCCATGACGTAGGGCCGGGAGGCCTCGGGGTCGTCCCAGGCGGCGCGCACCGACGTCCGGATGGAGTCGGCCAGCAGCCGCAGCCTCTGCTCGCCCAGCGACCGCTTGGCGATGATCGCGCCCAGCGGGATCGGCAGCCCGGTGGTGTTCTCCCAGTGCTCGCCCATGTCGGCGAGCCGGTGCAGCCCGTAGTCGCGGTAGGTGAAGCGCGCCTCGTGGATCACGAGTCCCGCGTCGACCTTCCCGTCCCGCACGGCCGGCATGATCTCGTGGAACGGCATGACGACGATCTCGCCGACCCCGCCGGCCACGGTGTCCGCGGCCCACAGCCGGAACAGCAGATAGGCGGTGGACCGCTCACTGGGCACCGCGACGGTCCGCCCGGTGAGTCCCCCGAGCTCTCGGCTTCGCTCGGGCAGGGAGGTGCCCCCACCGCCCGCCTCCCGCGTCAGCACCAGCGGCCCGCAGCCCCGGCCCAGCGCGCCCCCGCAGGGCAGCAGGGCGTAGTCGTCGAGGACGTAGGGCAGCACCGCGTACGACACCTTCAGCACGTCGAACTCGCCGCGCTCGGCCATGCCGTTGGTGAGGTCGATGTCGGCGAAGGTCACGTCGAGGGCGGGGGCCCCGGGGACGCGGCCGTGGGCGAGGGCGTCGAAGACGAACGTGTCGTTCGGGCAGGGCGAGTACGCGATCTGCAACTGCTCAACTGTCATACCGGTTCCAACTCTCCAGTACGGGCGCGAGCTTCCCGAACCCCTCGGTCAGGGCGGCCAGGGCGTCCGGGATGCGCCAGGCGGCACGGTCCCTCGGCCCGACGGGGTTGGAGATCGCCCGGACCTCCAGCACGGGTACCCCGTGCGCGGCGGCGGCCTCGGCGACGCCGAAACCCTCCATCGCCTCGGCGAGGGCGCCGGGGTGCCGTTCCCGCAGCGCGGCGGCCCTGGCGGCCGTGCCGGTCACGGTCGACACGGTGAGCACGGACCCGGTCGGTGCCCCGGTGGCGCCGGCGGCCCGCCGGACGAGGTCCGCGGGCGGCTGATGGCGGACGGTCCCGAAGCCGAGCTCCGTGACCGGCACGAACCCGTCCTCGGTCTCGGCCCCCAGATCGGCCGCGACGATCTCGTCGGCGATCACGAGCGACCCGACGGCCGCCTCGGGCTGGAATCCGCCCCCGATCCCGGCGGACACCACGAGGGCGTAGGGCTCGTCCTTCAGGGCGGCGGTGGTGAGGGCGGTGGCGGTGGCGGCGGCCGCGAGAGCGGGCCCGACCCCCACCGTGATCACCTCGATGCCGCTGTCGCCGGGAAAGCCCCGCGCCACCGCGTCCCTCTCCACGGGGACAGCGGTGGCGACGAGTACCCGGCCGAGCCCGGCGGCAGTGATCAGGCGTCCTTCTTCAGCTTGAAGTTCCACAGGCCGGACGGGTCCTTGTCGCCCTCCTTGATGGACACCAGCGTCGAGTTGCCCTGCGCGCCGTACTGGGCGTTGAAGAACACGCTGCCCGGAATGGTGCGGTAGGTCTTCTTGCTGGAGTCGGTCAGCGGCTGACCGTTCATCAGGATCGTCCAGCCCTTGTCGGCGATCTCGGGGTCGACACCGAAGCGCACCGTCTCGTCGGGGTCGACGGAGATGCTCTTGATGCCCTTGTTCTTGAGGCATCCGGCGAGGTCGGACGGCTTCAGGGCGTCGCCCTCGCCGCCGCAGGTGGCCCCGGTGTTCACCGAGTCGCTGCCCACGGTGACCGTGGCCATCGGCGTCGGCTTGTCACAGGCCGACAGGACGAGCAGTCCGGCGGATACGACACCGGCGGCGGCGACGGCGCGGCGGCGTCGCACAGCGGATTGCAACGTGTTCATGGGCGAAGGCTATCGGGCCTGCGCTCCGCACCGCCCACGCGGGGTACGGCTCCCTGGGAGATCCATCAGAAGGGCCCTACGCGACCCGCGGCCGCCCGGGGCTGCCGCGCCGGGCCGAGTCGATCAGCCCCCGTACGGTCGCCAGCCATCCGGCGCCCACGATCGCGGCGCCCACCGCCAGCCCGGCCGTGCCGTTGAGCGGCATCACGATGCCCACCGCCCCGCCCAGCACCCAGCTCATCTGCAGCAGCGTCTCGGAGCGGGCGAAGGCCGACGTGCGGACGAGTTCGGGCACGTCTCGCTGGATCAGCGCGTCCAGGGAGAGCTTGGCCAGGGCCTGGGCGAACCCGGCGATCGCGGCCAGAGAGGCCACCAGGACCGCGCCGAAGAACACCGCGGCCGTGATCGCCGCGCCGGCCACACCCGCCACGACCGTCACGATGATGATCTCCGGGGCCCGGGAGCGCAGCCACGCCCCGACGGCCGTACCGAGCGCGTTGCCGACGCCCGCCGACACGCCCACGATCCCCAGGGACACGGCGGCGCTCTGGCCGGAGACCGGGTGTTCGCGCAGCAGGAACGCCAGGAAGAAGATCAGGAACCCGGTCAGGCAGCGGATGGCGGCGTTGGCCGCCAGGGCGTGGGTGACGGCCGGGCCGACCGTGCGCAGCCCCGGCCGCTTGACCGGCTGCCGGTGCGGTCCGTGCAGGTGCTGCTCGTCCGACGCCAGCAGGGCGCGGTCCTCGCCCTTGGCGGAGTCGACCTTCGGCGGCAGCGTGAACGACAGGATCGTCCCCGCCACGAAGAGCACGAAGGCGCCGTAGAGGGGCCAGCGCGGCCCGATCTGCTGGAGTCCGGCGCCGATGGGCGCGGCGACGCCGGTGGCGAGGAGACCGCCGAGTGTGACCCGCGAGTTGGCTTTGACCAGGGAGAAGCGTGGTGGCAGCAGCCGGGGCACGACGGCGCTTCTGACCACGCCGTAGGCCTTGGAGGAGACGAGGACGCCGAGTGCGGCCGGGTACAGCTCCAGGCCGCCGCTGACGACCGCACCGGACAGGACGAGCGCGAGCAGCGCCCGGGCCAGCATCGCCCCGGCCATCGCGGCGCGACGGCCGTGCGGGAGGCGGTCGAGCAGGGGGCCGATGACGGGCGCGAGGAGGGTGAAGGGCGCCATGGTGATGGCGAGGTACAGGGCGACGCGGCCGCGGGCCTCGTCGGTGGGCACGGAGAAGAACACCGTGGAGGCCAGGGCGACGGTGATCATGACGTCGCCGGCGCCGTTCACCCCGTGCAGTTCGATCAGCTTGCCGAGGCCGGACTCGCCGGCGCCGTGCGCGTGGGTGGCCTTGCGGATGCCGCGGGCGGGGCCGGTCACCGGGAAGTGCAGGGCACGGCCGATCGCGCGGAAGGAGCCGCCCACACGGCCCGGTCCGTTCGGTCGGCTGTTTCCCTTGACCCCTTTCGACCCACCGGTCCCGGTGGCGCCCGGGGGTGTCTTCGCGGCTGCCACGACGTCATAGTGCCCCGATAAGGCCGTGGGTAGTGCCATTACCGCTTGTATAGGGCCTGTGGGGTGACGGTCCGGGGCGGCGGGCCCGTGGTCCGGTGGAGGACGCAAGGGGACCGTCGGTGTACGCGAAGTGGGGCGGAAGGGTAGCGTGCGTATCTCAGCCATCCCGCAAAATGGATGAAGGACGTCGACGCGGTCCCCCGGTCCGCTCCGTCCGCCCCCGCGCCGGGAGTGGCGCACCCGCGACGGCGTATGGAGAGAAGCGATACCTGTGAGCGCAGCGACAACGCGAAGCCGCACCCCTGACCGCCTGTGCGCCGAGGCCGTCGACCTCGCCCGCACCGCAGCCGAGGAGGCCGCCGCGCCGGGAATCGTCGGGGAACACGTGGGACTGGTCTCCGAGGGGGACCGCGTGGTGACCCACTTCTTCGAGTGCCGTGAACTCGGCTACCGGGGCTGGCGCTGGGCCGTGACGGTGGCCCGGGCGTCCCGGGCGAAGATCGTCACGGTGGACGAGGCGGCCCTGCTGCCCGGTCCGGACGCGGTGCTGGCGCCCGAGTGGGTGCCGTGGAGCGAGCGGCTGCGCCCCGGCGACATGGGGCCGGGTGATCTGCTGCCCACCGACGCCGAGGACCTTCGCCTGGAGCCGGGCTACTCGGGCGAGGACGAGCCGGCGCCGGCGTCGCCCGTGTCGCACGAGATGGCCGACCTGGTTGAGGCGGAGGACGCGGACCTCACCGCCGGTTCCCCCTCCGGCTTCACGTCCGTTCCGCTGCGCGGTTCGATCCCGGCGGTCGCCGAGGAACTGGGCATGCGGCGGGCCCGCGTGCTGTCCCGCTACGGCCTGCACAGCGCCGCCGACCGCTGGGAGGAGGCGTTCGGCCCCAAGACGCCCATGGCCCAGGCGGCCCCGGCGGCCTGTGTCAGCTGCGGCTTCCTCGTCCCCATCGGCGGCTCCCTGGGCCAGGCCTTCGGTGCCTGCGCCAACGAGTTCTCCCCGGCCGACGGCCGGCTGGTCTCCCTCGCCTACGGCTGCGGGGGCCACTCCGAGGCCGCGGTCATGCCCCGGCCGCCCCAGCCGGCCGCCCCGGTCATCGACGAGACCCGGGTCGACCCCTTCCCGCTGCGCCCGTCCTCGGACTCGGGGTCGGTGACGCCGACGGCGGACGACGACACGGAGGACCTGGGGCACTCGTAGCGGCCGGACGCACACACGTCCCGCACATCACCGCCCGCCGGGGTCACCCGCGCCGGGCGGGCGCACGCCGTCCGCTTCCCAGGCGGTACCTTCTCCTCACGTCCACGAGGAGAAGGAACGGAACGTGAGCAGCAAGTTCGTGCGGCCCGCCGCCGAGGGGGCCGATCCGTTCGGTACCGCCCGACTGCGGCGCGGTGTTCTCGACGCCTGGGCCACCAGCCCCGCCCGGTTCCGTGAGGACGCCAACGCCGAGGAGGACCTGGTCCTCGGCGGCTACCGGGACCGGCTCGTCGTGGAACTCGCCCAGAACGCGGCCGACGCGGCGGCCCGGGCCGGGACGCCTGGCCGGTTGCGGCTCACGCTGCGTGACGGGGTGCTGGTCGCCGCCAACACCGGTGCCCCGCTGGACGCGGCCGGCGTCGAGTCGCTGTCCACCCTGCGGGCGTCGGCCAAGCGGGACTCGGGTGACACGTCCTCGGTGGGACGGTTCGGTGTCGGGTTCGCCGCCGTCCTGGCCGTCACCGACGAGCCCGCCGTCGTCGGCCGGCACGGCGGTGTGCGGTGGTCGCTCGCCGAGGCGAGGGCACTGGCCGCCGAGACCGCCCGGCACAGCCCCGGCCTCGGCGACGAGGTCCGGCGGCGGGACGGGCACGTGCCGCTGCTGCGGCTGCCGTACGCCGCCGAGGGCACCGCCCCCGCGCCGTACGACACCGCCGTCATCCTGCCGCTGCGGGACGCGGCCGCCGCCGATCTCGCCGAGCGGCTCCTGCGGGCCGTCGACGACGCCCTGCTGCTCACCCTCCCCGGGCTCGAGGAGCTGGTCGTCGAGATCGGCGGGGAGAGCCCGCGGACCCTCACCCGCCGCACCGACGGGCCCTTCACCGTCGTCGACGACTCCGCCAAGGGCGTCACCCACTGGCGCACCGCCGTCGCGCACGGCCCCCTCACCCCCGACCTCCTCGCGGACCGGCCGGTCGAGGAACGGCTGCGGCCGCACTGGTCCGTCACCTGGGCCGTGCCCGTCGACAGCGACGGCAGCCCGGCCCGGCCCCGCACCAGCCCGGTGGTGCACGCGCCCACCCCCAGTGAGGAGCCGCTGGGTGTGCCGGCCCTGCTCATCGCCTCGTTCCCGCTGGACTCCACCCGCCGGCACGCCGCCCCCGGCCCGCTGACCGACTTCTTGGTCCAGCGCGCGGCCGACGCCTACGCCGAACTCCTCGGGGACTGGCGGCCCGTCACGTCCGGGATCATCGACCTCGTGCCCGGCCCGCTCGGCAAGGGCGAACTGGACGGCGCCCTGCGCCAGGCGATCCTGGACCGGCTGCCGCGGACCTCCTTCCTGCCGCCGGCCCTGCCTCCCCGCGAGGGGGATGATCTGCCCGAGTCCCTGCGGCCCAGGGACGCCGAGGTCGTCGAGGGCGCGGGCGCGGACACCGTGCGGGTGCTCGCCGAGGTGCTGCCCACCCTGCTGCCCGCCGGTCTCGAGCGTCGCGCCGAGCTGCGGACCCTGGGCGTCGCCCGGGTCCCGCTGACCGACGCGATCGACCGGCTGGCCGGACTGGAGAAGGAACCGGGCTGGTGGCGGCGGCTCTACGACAGCCTGGCCGGGATCGACCCGGAGCGGTTGTCGGGGCTTCCGGTGCCGCTGGCGGACGGCCGGACGACCATCGGGCCCCGGCAGGTTCTGCTGCCCGGCGCGGACACCGCCCGGATCGATCCCGAGGTGCTGGCCCGGCTCGGCCTGAAGGTCGCCCACCCGGACGCCGCCCACCCGATCCTGGAGAAGCTCGGCGCGCTGCCCGCGACACCCCGGGCCGTCCTCACCACCCCGCAGGTGCGGGCCGCCGTCGCCGCGTCCCTGGACGACGAGGGCGGCGTGAACTGGGAGGAGGACGTCCTCGACGCCGACGAACTGGCCGACACGGTGCTCGCCCTGGTGCGGGACGCCGGTCTCGAGCCCGGTGACGAGCCCTGGCTCGGCGCGCTCGCCCTGCCCGACGAGGACGGCGAACCGGCCCCGGCCTGCGAGCTGGTCCACCCCGGCGGCCCCTTCGCCCAGGTCATGCGCGAGGGCGAACTCGCCTTCGTGGACGCCGAACTGGCCGCCAAGTGGGGCGAGCAGCCGCTGGCCGCCTGCGGGGTCCTGGTGGACTTCGCGGTCGTCCGCGCCACCGACGTCGTCCTGGACCCGGACGAACTGGAGCCCCGCGAGGGGGACTTCGCCGAGCCGGACGACGCGGGTCTGCTGGACGCCGTCGACGTGTGGTGCGAGGACGTCCTCGACCGCTTCCCGGACAGCCCGGTGCCGCCGGTCGCCACCGAGATCGTCGCCGTACGGGATCTGGACCTGGTCGACGAGGACAAGTGGGCGCAGGCGCTCGCGCTGTTGTCCCGGCCGCCGCTCAGGGACGCGATCGTGCAGCCCGTGCGGATCCTGCTGCCGGACGGGACCCACGAGGTCGTCCGGCCCTACACCGCCTGGTGGCTGCGCGGGAACCCGGTGCTCGACGGCCGCCGCCCGGCCGGACTGCGCTCCGCCGGGGGTGACCCGCTGCTGCGCGGCCTGTACGACGAGGCCGACGCGACCGGGTTCGAGGACGAGCAGGTGCTGCGGGCGCTGGGCGTGCGGACGTCCGTCGCCGCGCTGCTGGACGAGCCCGGCGGCGCCGCCGAACTGCTCGACCGGCTCGCCGACCCCGGGCGTGAGGTGACGGGTGCTCAACTGCACGCGCTGTACGGGGCGCTGGCGGATCTGGACCCCGAGCAGGTGACCCTGCCGGACGACCTGCGGGCGGTCGTCGACGGCCGGGTGGAGGTCGTGGACGCGGCGGACGCCGTGGTGTGCGACTCGCCCGACCTGCTGCCGTTCACCGAGGGTGTCCCGCTGCTGCCCGTACGGCCGTCACGCGCCGCCGAACTGGCCGAACTGTTCCAGGTGCGGCGCCTGAGCGAGTCCGTGACCGGGCAGGTCACCTCCGAGGGCACCGAGCACGAGGTACCGGAGCCCGTGCGGGCGCTGCTCGGCGGGCGGACCCCGTCCTCCTACGTCGAGCACGACGAACTCGTCGTCGACGGCGTGGAGATCGACTGGCGGCTCACCGACGACGGCGTGCTGCACGCGGCCACGCTGGAAGGGGTCGCGGCGGGGCTCGCCTGGGCGGCGGGGCAGTGGCCGCGCAGGTTCGAGGTGGCGGCGCTGCTGGAAGACCCGTCACGGACCGAGGAGTTGGCGCGGGACCGCTGGTTCGACTGATCCGGTGGTGACGTTCGACTGTCGGTGAACGGTTCCGCAAGCCACGGGTGACTTCGTCGACGTGCAGGAGGAGCGCCCTTCCTGCGGCCGGCCCGGCATCGTCGGCCGGCCCGGCCGCCGATCGGCTACTCGTTGAAGAGTGCCGAGTAGGCAGCGGGCCCGCCCCCGTCCCACTGCAGCTGCATCTGGTAGCTGCTCGGCCAGTTGTCCACGTTCCAACCGTCCTTGTCGCAGCCAGCGTCACCGCCATCGGTGAGCATCAGAAGAATCCGTCCGGTGTCTGAGTTCTTCAGGTCACCGGTCACGCCGTGGCCGTCCGCGTTGGTGTCACAGACTTCGAACATGTCTCCGTCGTCGTGGAACACCATCTTCCCGCGGTTGGGAAGGTTGAGCGTGATGTCCGTCGTGAGAATCTGGGACTCTGCGGCGAAGGCCGGCGTCGTGACGCCGCCGAGAGTTGCCGCAAGCGCCGCGCTCGCCACAGCGATGCGGGAGAAAGACTTCACCATTGGATTCCTTTCGTCTGCGGGCCGCACTCGCGGCCGGCAACCTGATCTCTTGAGTCAACCCGCTGCCGGAAAGACCCGCCCGGCATCTCGTCCCGTGAGATGCCGGGCGAACCGGCCCCCTTCTCCCCGCCACGCCGAGATGGGGAGAGATCTTCCATTACTCGTTGAACCATCCCGAGATCACGGGGTCGCCGCCCCCGTCCCACCAGAGCCACATGCTGTACTCCTCACCGAGATGGTTTCCGACGTTGTAGCCCTTCTTGTCACAACCCGCGTCGCCGCCATCGGTGACCTCGATCATGGTGGGGAACCCCGAAGCGTTCTTTCTGAGCTGCCCTGTGACGCCGTGGCCGTCAGCCCTGGTGTCACATACCACGAACATGTCGCCGTCATCGATGTACGTCATCGTGCCCCGGCCATCGGGGAGCGAGATCTTCTTGTCGGTGTCCTGAACGCCGGATTCCGCAGCCATGGCCGGCGCCGATGCGCCGACGACTACGGCGGCGATCGCGGCGCTGGCGATGGCAAAACTTCCGAGATGCTTGATCATTTGCGGTCGCTTTCTTGGGAGCCGTGACGATGTGATGGGTGAGATTTACTCGCTGAACGATGGCGACATCACAGAGGGGCCACCGCCCATCCAGGCGAGTTCCATGTAGTAGGACTTGCCCCACGAGATGTCATAGCCGCCCTTGTCGCAGCCGGCGTCGCCGCCGTCAGTGAGGTAGAGAACCGTCTTGTCGCCCTCGAGCAGCTGGCCTTCCACTCCCTGGCCGTCGGCTTTTGTGTCGCACACCTCGAACATGTCGCCGTCGTCGTAGAAGGTCATACGACCGTGGTCGTTGCTGATGGTCTTGTTGGTAATGCGCACTTGGGTGTCGCTTGCCATGGCGGGGGCTGCGATTCCGGTAAGCAGCACGGCGGCGGATCCGGCAACAGCGAGGCGTGCGAGAGCTATGCGCATGTGTATCTCTTTTCTCGTAGAGATTGCGGAACACACGAGGCGGGCTCCGTCGAGGTAGCTGACCATATGGCAGCGTGATCGTTAGGTAAAGCACTTTTTCCGGGAAGACGCACCGTGTTTATGGGACGGAGTGTGACGCGATTGAGGTTCCCTTGAGGTGCCCCGAACGTCGACCGTTATTTATCTGGCAATAAGGGGCACCGCGCTGCCACTCTGTGTGCACGAAGCCTCCACATGGTGATCTGCGCCACACCCATGACACGTTTTCCCGCGCCGCCGCGGGGCTCGTCATGCGAGTGGCCGGCTTCTTCCGGACGGCTCTGCGACCCCAGAGTGACCGTCTCCTACGGTCTTCAACCCCTAGAAGCGGGTGGTGAGTTGCGGCCGACCCTCCCGCATGGCCGATCGAGGCGGGGAGGCGGCGGCCCGGATCGTGAGAGTGACGCAGGTCACTGCGTGGAGGCCTCGTGCACGCAGAGTGGCAGGCCTGTGCCCCTTATTGCCAGAAAAACAACAGTCGATCCTCTGGGCACCTCAAGGGAACCTCAATCGCGTCACACTCCGTCCCATAAACACGGTGCGCCTTCCCGGAAAAAGTGCTTTACCTAACGATCACGCTGCCATATGGTCAGCTACCTCGACGGAGCCCGCCTCGTGTGTTCCGCAATCTCTACGAGAAAAGAGATACACATGCGCATAACCCTCGCACGCCTCGCTGTGGCCGGATCCGCTGTCGCCGCAGTGTTCGCAGGGACCGCAGTCCCCGCCATGGCCGGCGAAGCCCGTGTGATGGATACGAACAAGACCATCAGCAACGACCACGGTTACATGACCTACCTCGATGACGGCGACATGTTCGTGGTGTGCGACACGAAGGCCGACGGTCACGGAATGACTGGCATCGTCCAGAATCCGAAGGCGATCCCCTTGGACAAGCTGGTCATCACCGATGGAGGCGATTCCGGCTGCGACAAGGACGGCATCGATATCACGAATTCGTCCGACTACCGGATGAAGCTGACGTGGGACGGCGGCGGTCTCTCCGTCTACTCCGAGTGGTTCAACGAGTGAGTCGTTCTGTTTTCCATGTGGCCCTGCGTCTGCCTGCATGCCTTCATGGATGAATGAAAGATCGCCTGTCGCCCCGGCCAAGGGGTGCTCACCTGCGAGGTGCACCTGTGAAATCCGACCCACAGAGCCGCGAGAAGCTGATGACTCAGAAAACTCATGAGCAGAAACAGCGGAGAACTCGCGCTCTGATAGCCGTCGGGGCCGCTGTGTCGCTCGTCGCAGGAGGCACCGTCATAGCCCTGGTTGCGGGTGGCGGCGAGCCGGAGTCGAACGCTGTGAAGCCGCCCAGCGCGTTGCGCGTACTGGCCAGGCCGGAGCAATCGCCACCGCAGGACCTGATTGCGGCAGGAGGAGTCGCCGTATCCGGCTACCACACGGCGAAGATCGCGAAAGAGGCGGACGGTGATGCCGCCGTCACCTACACGTGGAGCCTGTACAACGCGGCCGCCAAGCGCTATCAGAAGACCGACTGGGCCTGGGTGGATGTCGCCCCCGGCATGCGGACTGCGGCCGTCCTGGAGCGCGACCTGCCCGCCGATCGAATCGGCATGCTGAACATGGCCACAGGCAAGGTCCAGCGCTGGATCAAGGTGGACAAGGGGATCGGTGGCGTTCAGTTCTCGCCCGACGGAAAGTTTCTGGTTGCGACCACGTACAGCCTCAATCCTGATGGTCTCTTCAAGGACGCGTCCTATCGGTTGAACCGCAAGAAGGTTCCGGGACCGAAGCCGAGCCGCACCGGCTTCTACGTCATCGATCTCGCGACGGACAAGGCCAGTTTCTCCGCCTTGCCGCCGAGGAAGGACGGGCCCGGTGTCTACGGGGGTGCGGGACGCCAGGATCTCCGTTGGAGTTCTGACGGAAAACTGCTGTGGGAGCCCGCGGCCAACAAGGCCGGCAAGGTCTACTACAACGAGCACGCTCACAAGAGTGCGGTTCCCGAACGGGAGGCATCGTTGCCCTCCCCGGGCGGCGTTCTCTCTCCGGACGGAGCGCACATCACCGGATCCTTCGCAGGTGAAGACGGGCAGATCGTCTCCGAGGTCCTGGACGCGAAGACCGGCAAGCGATCCGCGCTCGTACCCGGACAGCAACTGCTCGCCTGGGCGGATGACGACCACCTCATCGCGTGGAGGTGTGACCCCGAGCAGTGTGAGCCAGGTAAGGGCGAGTTCCGCAACCGGCTGCTCCTGGTGGGACTCAACGGAGAGGACACGATCCCCCTGTCCGGTTTCCGGCAGGCGAAGCTGCGCGATGAGAACCGCTGGACGCCGATACTGAGCGATCGGTGACGAACATCAGCCGCGCTCTCTCGCGGTCGACCCCGCGCAGCCACCGGTAGAACCGCGATGCGTCACCGGCCTGCCTGCACTGCCTCGGTCCTCGCACCCGGCATGCGGCGGTCCACCCACCTCCACAGGAGTTCCAGGGCGGCCGCCGCCACCGCCGCGATGCCGACGGCGGTCCACGGCATCGTCACCACCACCAGCTTCAGCGCGAAGAAGTGCTGCAACCACGGCACGACCAGCACCAGCAGGGGCGACACGCCACCAGGTGTAGGGGCGGGCGATGATGGCCAGGCTCACCGACGACGGCGTGCTGCACGCGGCCACGCTGGAAGGGGTCGCGGCGGGGCTCGCCTGGGCGGCGGGGCAGTGGCCGCGCAGGTTCGAGGTGGCGGCGCTGCTGGAAGACCCGTCATGGACCGAGGAGTTGGCTCGGAACCGCTGGTTCGACTGATCCGGTGAGGTGTACGACCGCTGGTGAAAACTCCCGCACATTTTTTTCACTTGTCGTACAACCATGCGCACTGCTGGGCTATCTGATCACGTGAGTCAACAGACTCCACGATCACTTGGGCCCCGAGAGCCGACGACGAGCACCGGGGCCCCTCTCCACCTGGAGAACGCATGCGTATCCGAGCCACCGTGGCCGCCGTCACCGGCGCCCTGGCCCTTTCCGCCCTCGCCGTGCCCGCCGCGCAGGCGCAGGACCACACGCCGAGCCTCGCCTCGCTGGTCCCTTCCACCAAGGCCACGCCGTTCACCGCCGCCGCCCCCGCGGACGAGACGGTCGGCGACACCAAGATCACCGGCGTCACCGTCAACGGCGGCAAGAACGTCGTGGTCGGCACGACCGTCAAGAAGTCCTTCACCGTCTCCGTGACGGCCACCGACCCGACGGGCATCTACGACGCCTACCCGGTCCTGTGGCACGGTTCGGACCCCGACAACGCCGACGGCGTCATCACCCCGGACAACCTGGACGACGAGCAGGTCGGCAGCTGCTCGCACTCCAGCGCCACCACCGCGACCTGCAAGGTCACGCTCGTGGCCGACCCGCAGACGAACATCTACGCCAACCTGCTGGCCGGCACCTGGAAGGTGTGGGTCGGCGCCGTCGGCAACGACGGCGACTACGTCATCCGTGACGCCTACAAGACCACCAAGGTCCAGCGCGCCTCCAAGCTGACGGTCAACGCCTCGCCCGAGCCGGTGGCGAAGGGCAAGACCATCACCGTCACCGGCAAGCTCTCCCGCGCCAACTGGGACGACCTCCAGTACCACGGCTACACCGGCCAGTCGGTGAAGCTCCAGTTCCGCAAGAAGAGCGCCAGCACCTACACCACGGTGAAGACCATCACGTCCAACTCCACGGGCGAGCTGAAGACCACCGTCAAGGCCTCGGCGGACGGCTACTTCCGCTACTCCTTCGCGGGCACCTCGACCACCCCGGCCATCAACGCCACGGGTGACTTCGTCGACGTGCGGTAACACCGCCCGCAGCGAGCGTCCACGCGACCACACCGCCGGTCCCGGAGCCATACCGGGGTCGGCGGTGCCGTCTGGACCGCGGGCATATGCCAAGCGTTCGTCAAACATTGCGGATGTGACGGCAAAACCAGGGCCGCGCCCTACAACCCCGGGCGGGGCTCGTGGATCTGATCACGCGAGTCAACAGACTCCGCGATCACTTCTCCCCCTGGGGAAACACATGCACATCCGAGCCACCGTGGCCGCCGTCTCCGGCGCCCTGGCCCTCTCCGCCCTCGTCGTCCCGGCCGCGCAGGCCGCCGACGCCCCGTCCGGCAAGCAGGCGTTCAGCTCCGCCTCGGCCGACGCGGGCACGGGCACCACCGCGTCGACCCTCGATGTCACCTTCTCCGACATGAAGGTGAACAGCGGCAAGAACATAGTCGTCGGCACCACCAACGTGGTGAGCGTGCCGGTCACCTTCACCGTGACCCACGCCGCGGACCTCGACACCAGCAGCGACCACTTCGCCACGGGCCCGCTGATCTACCACGGCTCCTCGCTCGACACGGCCGACAACGTCCTGATCAGCGACGACCCGGCCACCTGCACCGCCGCCTCGTCGACGGTCCTCGACTGCAAGGGCGTCATCAGCATCCGCCCGGCCGACGGCGACCTGTTCAACTCCGACGCCGGCACCTGGAACGCCGGTGCCCTCGCCGTCACCAGCGACGGCGCCGAGAAGGAGCAGGGCGGCCTGGGCACCACCAAGGTGCAGCGCTACTCCAAGCTGACGGTCAACGCCGGTCCCGAGCCCGTCTCCAAGGGCAAGACCATCACCTCCACCGGCAAGCTGTCGCGCGCCAACTGGGAGGACAACGCCTACCACGGCTACACCAACCAGCCGGTCAAGCTCCAGTTCCGCAAGGCGGGCACCAGCACGTACACCACGGTCAAGACGGTGTACTCCGACTCGTACGGCAACGTGAAGGCCACCGCCACCGCCCAGTACGACGGCTACTGGCGCTTCAGCTTCGCCGGCACGACGACCACCCCGGCCGTCAACGCCACGGGCGACTACGTCGACGTGAAGTAAGGCGCCCCAAGGGCGCGCGGGGAACCGCGCGGCCGGCTACGACGGGCGCTAAGCGGGAAAGCGGCGGTCCACCCACCTCCACAGGAGTTCGAGGGCGGCCGCCGCCACCGCCGCGATGCCGACGGCGGTCCACGGCATCGTCACCCCCACCAGCCTCAACGCGAAGAAGTGCTGCAACCACGGCACGACCAGCACCAGCAGGAACGCCCCGGCCATCGACGCGACCAGGGCGACACGCCACCAGGTGTAGGGGCGGGCGATGATGGCCAGCACCCACATCGAGACGAGGAACAGCGTGAGCGTCGCCGCGCTCGTCTCCGCGTCCAGCGCCCCCGCCCCCGTGTAGTGCTCCCGGGCGAGCAGATACGTCGCGAAGGTCGCCACCGCGGCCACGGCCCCGCCCGGGATCGCGTACCGCATGACCCGCCGGACGAAGTGCGGCTTCGCCCGCTCCTTGTTGGGCGCGAGCGCCAGGAAGAACGCCGGGATGCCGATGGTCAGCGTCGACAGCAGCGTCAGATGGCGAGGCAGGAACGGGTACTCCACCTGCGAGCACACCACCAGCACGGCCAGCAGCACCGAGTAGACCGTCTTGACGAGGAACAGCGTCGCCACCCGTGTGATGTTCCCGATGACCCGGCGCCCCTCGGCGACCACCGACGGCAGCGTCGCGAAGCTGTTGTTCAGCAGCACGATCTGCGCGACCGCCCGGGTCGCCTCGGAGCCGGAGCCCATCGCCACACCGATGTCGGCGTCCTTCAGGGCGAGCACGTCGTTCACCCCGTCACCGGTCATCGCGACCGTGTGCCCGCGGGACTGCAGAGCCCCCACCATGTCCCGCTTCTGCTGCGGGGTGACCCGCCCGAACACCGTGCCGCCGTCCAGGGCGGCGGCCATGCCCTCCCGCTCGGCCGGCAGCCGGCGCGCGTCCACGGTGGTGCCGGACAGCCCGAGCTTGGCGGCGACCGCCCCGACCGACACGGCGTTGTCGCCGGAGATGACCTTCGCCCGGACCTCCTGGTCGGAGAAGTAGCGCAGCGTGTCCGCTGCGTCCGGCCGCAGCCGCTGCTCCAGCACGACCAGGGCGGTGGGCCTCGCCCCCTTCGCCACGTCGGGATCGTCCAGGTCCCGCGCGACCCGGGCGAGCAGCAGCACCCTGAGGCCCTGCTCGTTCAGCCGCCCGGTCTCGGCCAGGGCCGGATCGTCCTCGGCCAGCAGCACGTCGGGCGCGCCCAGCAGCCAGCGGCTCGACCGGCCGTCGCCCTCGCTGAACGCGGCGCCGCTGTACTTGCGGGCCGAGGAGAACGGCAGCGCCTCGGTGCAGCGCCACTCCTCGACGGCCGGGTAGGTGTCGATGATCGCCTTCAGGGAGGCGTTCGGCCGCGGGTCCGACGCTCCGAGCGCTCCGAGCACCTTGCGCACATGGGTCTCGTCGGCGCCCTGGAGCGGACGCAGCTCGGTGACGTCCATGCCGCCCTCGGTGAGGGTGCCGGTCTTGTCGAGGCAGACGGTGTCGACCCGGGCCAGCCCCTCGATCGCGGGCAGCTCCTGCACCAGGCACTGCTTGCGGCCCAGCCGGACCACCCCGATGGCGAAGGCGACCGAGGTGAGCAGGACCAGCCCCTCGGGGACCATCGGGACGATGCCGCCGACCGTGCGGGCGACGGAGTCGTCGAAGGCGTTCTCCTTGACGACCAGCTGGCTGATGATCAGGCCGATCGCGGTCGGCACCATCATCCAGGTGACGTACTTGAGGATCGTGGAGATGCCCGAGCGCAGTTCGGACTGGACGAGGGTGAAGCGCGAGGCCTCCTCGGCGAGCTGGGCGGCGTAGGCCTCCCGGCCGACCTTCGTGGCCTGGAAGGCGCCGCCGCCCGCGACCACGAAGCTGCCGGACATGACGTGGTCGCCCGGGTGCTTGACGACCGGGTCGGCCTCGCCGGTGAGCAGCGACTCGTCGATCTCCAGGCCGTCGGCCTCGACACAGACCCCGTCGACGACGACCTTGTCCCCGGGCCCGATCTCGATCAGGTCGTCCAGCACGATCTCCGAGGTGCTGACCGGCCGGGCCGTGCCGTCCCGGCGTACGGTCGGCCGCACCTCGCCGATCAGCGCGAGCGAGTCCAGGGTCTTCTTCGCCCGCCACTCCTGGACGATCCCGATCCCGGTGTTCGCGAGGATCACGAACCCGAAGAGGCTGTCCTGGATCGGCGCGACCACCAGCATGATCAGCCACAGCACGCCGATGATCGCGTTGAAGCGGGTGAAGACGTTCGCGCGGACGATGTCGGCGGTGGAGCGGCTGCTGCGCACCGGCACGTCGTTGACCTGGCCGCGCTCCACCCGTTCGGCGACCTGAGCGCCGGTCAGGCCGATCTCGCGGGAGGTGACCGTCGCCGGCCGCGCGGAGTCGGGCCGGGCACCCGCGTCGAGATGCGTCATGCATTCGACGGTACGTGCGGTTTTGCCGCTTCACCCGCTGAATGCGGCGAAGATCCGACCTGGGGAGGAGGGACTTCGTGCCGTGGTCGTACGGCAGTTGTGCGGCGCGGGACTCCGGTCCCACGCCGCGCCGTGCGCCCCGGACTCAGCCCGCCCGGCGGGCGGTCAGCAGCAGGTACTCCCACTCCAGGACCGTCCTGCCCGCGCCCTGGCCGAGATCGCCGTCGCGGGCGAGGTCCACCAGGGCGGCGTCCAGGGCGGCGGCCTGTTCGGGCTCGCCGGCGATGTTCTTGTAGACGCTGATGGTCGGGCCGTAGCGCTCCTTGAAGTAGTCCCGGAACGCCTCGGGCGTCTCGAAGCGGTCGACCCGGACCGTGCGGCGCTCGGCGCGGACGTCCGTGACCCGGTCGCCGAGGAGGGCGCGCACATGGTCCTCGTCCCCCCACAACGGGGGCGGCTGCGCTCCGGGCGGAGGCGGGGGCGCGTACGGCTTCATCGCGGCGAACATCCGGCCGATGAAGCCCTGGGGCGTCCAGCTCAGCAGCCCGAGGGTGCCGCCCGGGCGGCAGACCCGGACGAGTTCGTCGGCGGCCTGCTGGTGGTGCGGTGCGAACATGACGCCCACGCAGGACAGCACGGTGTCGAACTCCGCGTCGGCGAAGGGCAGGGCCTCGGCGTCGGCCTCCTGCCAGGCCAGGCGCGCGCCCTGCTTCTCGGCCACCGCCCGGCCCGCCTCGAACAGCTCCGGCGTCAGGTCGGAGGCGACCACGTCCGCGCCGGCCAGGGCCGCCGGGATCGCGGCGTTGCCGGATCCGGCGCCCACGTCCAGCACCCGCAGTCCGGAGCGCACCCCGCACGCCTCGACCAGGATCGCACCCAGCTCCGGGATGACCTCGGCGGCCAGGGACGGGTAGTCGCCCTGGGCCCACATCGCCCGGTGCCTGGACTTCAGGACACGGTCGGTCTCGGCCGCGCTGTTCGGCATCGTCATCGCTGCGCTCCTCACCGGTCGGGCGGCGGTCGCGCGCCGACGGTTTCGAGCGTGTCGCCGCCTTCTACGAGCGTAGGGAGGGGGCGTGGGCGTGTCTCGCCGGAAGACGGACAGAAGGCGCCTACTCGGCGGAGGGCGTCGTCATCCCCTCCGCGGCGGACGCCCGCTTGATCGCGGCGTCGCGCCTGCGGACGTACCAGACGCCGATCAGTCCCAGCCCGCCGCCGGCCAGGCAGGTCCACACCCACCAGGTGTGGCCGTGGTCGTCGAACCAGCCGTAGAAGGGGAGCTGCACCAGGAAGAGGACGAACCACAGGGTCGTGAGGCCGGTGATGGTGGCGACCACGGGGCCCTCCAGGGGCTCCGGCGCCTCGTGTCGGGGGGTCCACTTCGCCATGGGGGACAGCTTACGAGGCGATCGGGTCTACGCGCGGAGATGGCCGACCGAGGCTTTATATGTTCATACTGAAACGGTTTATGTCTGACCACTTCTCATCGTAGGAAACACCAAACACATGTCCTCCTCGGCTCCCGCCAAGGTCCCCGCCCCTGAAACGCCGGGAGCCGGGCCCACGAACGGCGCACTAGACCGATACTTCCGGATCTCCGAGCGGGGCAGCACCCTGTCCCGCGAGGTCCGGGGCGGTCTCGCCACCTTCTTCGCGATGGCCTACATCATCGTGCTGAACCCGATCATCCTCGGCAGCGCCAAGGACATGTACGGTCACCAGCTCGACAACGGCCAGCTGGTCACCGCGACGGCCCTCACCGCCGCGCTCACGACCCTCCTCATGGGCGTCATCGGCAACGTGCCGATCGCGCTGGCCGCGGGCCTCGGCGTGAACTCCGTCGTCGCCCTCCAGCTCGCCCCGCGCATGTCCTGGCCGGACGCGATGGGCATGGTGGTCCTCGCCGGCTTCGTGGTCATGCTGCTGGTCGCCACCGGGCTGCGCGAGCGCGTCATGAACGCCGTGCCCCACGGGCTGCGCAAGGCCATCTCCATCGGCATCGGCCTGTTCATCATGCTGATCGGGCTGGTCGACGCGGGCTTCGTCTCGCGGATCCCGGACGTCGCCCGGACCACCGTCCCGCTCCAGCTCGGCGGCGACGGTCACCTGAACGGCTGGCCGGTGCTCGTCTTCGTCCTGGGCGTCCTGCTGACCCTCGCGCTGATCGTGCGCAAGGTCTCCGGCGCGATACTGATCTCCATCGTCGCCATGACGGTCCTCGCGGTCGTCATCAACGCGGTGGCGAAGGTGCCGAGCTGGGGCCTGACCACGCCGAAGTGGCCCGGCAACCCGGTCGCCAGCCCCGACTTCGGGCTGGTCGGGCAGGTCAGCCTGTTCGGCGGCTTCGGCAAGGTCGGCGTGCTGACCGGGGTGCTGTTCGTCTTCACCGTGCTGCTGTCGTGCTTCTTCGACGCGATGGGCACGATCATGGGCGTCTCCGACGAGGCGAAGCTGACGGACGCGCAGGGGCAGATGCCCGGCATCAACAAGGTGCTGTTCGTCGACGGCCTCGCGGTCGCCGCCGGCGGCGCCAGCTCCTCCTCCGCGACGACCGCCTTCGTCGAGTCCACGGCCGGGGTCGGCGAGGGTGCCCGGACGGGGCTGGCGAACGTCGTCACCGGCGGTCTCTTCGCCGTCGCCCTCTTCCTGACGCCCATCGCCACGATGGTCCCGTCCCAGGCGGCCACGCCCGCGCTGGTCGCGGTCGGCTTCCTGATCATGGCCGGTTCGGTCAAGGAGATCGACTGGGCGGACCACACGATCGCCGTCCCGGCCTTCGTGACGATGCTGATGATGCCGTTCACCTACTCGATCACCAACGGCATCGGCATGGGCTTCCTCACCTTCGTGGTGCTGCGGCTGGCGGCCGGGCGGGGCCGGGAGGTGCCGGTGGCGATGTACGTGGTGGCGGCGGTGTTCGCCTTCTACTACCTGATGCCGGCGCTGGGTCTGACCTGATCCGGATCCTCGTCGCCGGAGTCGGGTGAGCCGTAGAACCGCTCCGTCTCCTCGACGGCGGCCTGGAAACGCTGGTCGAAGTCATCTCGAATGAGCGTCCGGACGACATAGTCCTGGACGCTCATTCCCCTTTTCGCGGCATGGTGCCTGAGCCGTTCGAGCAGGTCGTGGTCTATTCGCAGGCTGAGCACACTGGTCCCCATGGCCATGAGGGTCCCGGCACCGTTCGGTGCGGTGGGGCGCGTTCACCCGTCGTGTCACCCATATGAGTGATGTCACGGTTCAGTGGCGGGCGTCACGGACCGTGCGACGCGTGACGACTGGTCTTTAGCGAGAGTAATGAGTTACGCTAAAGAACATGCCGGACCTCACCCATGGCGACGACGTAGCCGCCGTGAACTCCCTCCGCTCCGCCGTGATGCGGCTGTCCCGTCGGCTCAAGCATCAGCGGGTCGACGAATCGCTCAGCCCCACCGAGATGTCGGTGCTGGGCACCCTGTCCCTGTGCGGCAGGGCCACACCGGGCGAGCTCGCCCGCAAGGAGCACGTCCAGCCGCCGTCGATGACCCGCATCGTGGCGCTGCTGGAGGCCAAGGGCCTGGTCCGGCTGGAGCCGCACCCCGAGGACCGGCGCCAGAAGGTCGTCACACGCACCGAGCAGGCCGAGGCCATGCTCGAGGAGAGCCGCGCCAAGCGGAACGCGTTCCTGGCCACGCTGGTGGAGAACCTCGACGAGGACGAGTGGGCGAAACTGCGCGCCGCCGCCCCCGTGCTGGAGAAGCTCGCGCATCTGTAAGAAGCCGTTGCAAGGAGGCGACCCATTTGAGTTCGGGACCCGGAGCAGCTTCCGCCCCCGCACCTGACCCCCACGACTCCCCGCCCACCTCCGGCGCGCCCGCGCGCTCGTCCTCGATGTTCTCCTCCCTCAAGGTGAGGAACTACCGCCTGTTCTTCATGGGACAGGTCGTCTCCAACATCGGCACCTGGATGCAGCGCATCGCGCAGGACTGGCTGGTGCTCAGCCTCACCGGCTCCTCCGCCGCCGTCGGCATCACGACCGCGCTCCAGTTCCTGCCCATGCTGCTCTTCGGCCTCTACGGCGGCGTCCTCGTCGACCGGCTGCGCAAGCGGCCCGCGCTGCTCGTGACGCAGTCGGCGATGGCGCTCACCGCGATCGCCCTGGCCGTCCTCACCCTCACCGGGCACGTCCAGGTGTGGCACGTGTACGTCGCCGCCTTCGCGGTCGGCCTCGCGACCGTCGTCGACAACCCGGCCCGGCAGTCCTTCGTCTCCGAGCTGGTCGGCCCGGGGCAGCTGCAGAACGCGGTCAGCCTGAACTCGGCGAACTTCCAGTCGGCCCGCCTGGTCGGCCCCGCCGTCGCGGGCCTGCTCATCACCGGCGTCGGCACCGGCTACGCGTTCCTCTTCAACGGCCTGTCCTTCATCGCGCCGCTCACCGGCCTGCTGCTGATGCGCGCCCGCGAGCTGCACGTCGTGGAGCGCGCACCGCGCGGCAAGGGGCAGCTGCGGGAGGGCGTGCGGTACGTCACCGGCCGTCCGGAGCTGATCTGGCCGATCGTCCTGGTCGGCTTCGTCGGCACGTTCGCCTTCAACTTCCCCGTCTACCTGTCGGCCTTCGCGGACGACGTGTTCCACGGGGGTGCGGGCGCGTACAGCATGTTCAACACGCTGATGGCGGTCGGCTCGGTCGCGGGCGCCCTGCTAGCGGCGCGGCGGGGCACGGCCCGGCTGCGGCTGCTGATCGTGGCGGCCATGGCCTTCGGCGGGCTGGAGATCCTCGCGGCGACGACGCCCACGCTGTGGATGTTCGCGCTGCTCATGGTCCCGCTGGGCCTGTTCGGCATGACGGTCAACGTCACGACGAACACCAGCATCCAGATGTCCACCGACCCCGCCATGCGCGGCCGGGTCATGGCCCTCTACATGATGATCTTCCTGGGCGGGTCCCCGGTCGGCGCCCCGATCGTCGGCTGGATCACCGACACCTACGGTGCCCGGGTCGGCCTCGCGGCCGGAGGCGCGGTGGCGGCGCTCGCCGCGGCCGTCATCGGCCTGATCCTGGCCCGCGTCGGCAATCTGCGCCTGTCGGTGGGCTGGCACGGCGGGCATCCCCGGGTGCGGTTCGTGCCCCGCGAGCAGGATCAGCTGGCCCCGGCGGCGTAGGGCCCGATCAGTCCCGGGGGAACTCGCCGGTCTCGAGGACGAGCCCGACCACGGTCCCCGTCAGGTCGATCTCGTCCCCGAAGTCCAGACTCAGCTCGCCCCGGTACTCGCCGTCCTTGGGCTTGGTGTGCAGATGCCAGCGGCCGGTGTACGGATCCACGATCAGGTACACCGGCACACCGGCGGCGGCGTAGGCGTCCTTCTTGGGGCCGTAGTCGTTCGCCCCGGTCCTCCGGGAGATCACCTCGGCGACGAACTCGACGTCCTGGTAGCGCCACAGTCCCTTGGCGTTCTTGGCCGCTCCCTCCGCCATCACGGTGATGTCGGAGGCGAAGCCGTTGAGGTGGCCCGGGTAGTCGACACGGACGTCGGACTTCACGCGCTTGCGCGGGTACTTGGCGCGCAGCTGCTCGACGATGTTCGCGATGATGTCCCAGTGGACGTCCTGCTGAGGCGCCATGAAGATGTGCCCCCCGACGATCTCGACCCTGTAGCCCTCGGGGACGGGCATCATCTCCACCCACTCGAACATCATGTCGAGGGTGGGTTCGCCGCTGCTGTCGGCCATCTTGATCCTGCCTGCGAGGACGGTCACCGTGGTGGTCCATCCCGGCCGCGACCGGGGATGGCTCCGGCCGCGCGGTACAACGATACGCACGGTGACCTGGACACGCCCGGGCCGGAGACCGCCTACACCCTCCGGGCCAGCAACTGCCCCGGCCAGTCGTTCTCGCCGACCGTGAAGGCCTCGGTGCGGGTGAAGCCGTTGGCCTCGTAGTAGCGGACGAGCTTGCCGTCGTCCCCGGCGTAGCAGTCCACGCGGAGCAGGGAGATTCCGGCGCGGCGGGTCTCCTCGGCCGCGTGGGCCAGCAGGGCGCTGCCCACGCCGTGTCCCTCGAAGCGGCGGTCGGTGGCGAGCCAGTGGATGTAGCGCTCGGGTTCGCCGGGCTGCGGGAGGTGGGACAGGTAGGCGCCCGCCGAGCCGGTGAGGGTGAGGGTGCCGGCGGGGACGCCGTCCACGTCGGCCATGTACACGCTGCCCTCCGCCATGTGCCGGCGGACGGACTCCACCGTCTTCGGGCTCTGGGACAGGGGCCGTGTCCCCCACTGCCCCGTGCGCCCCTGGGAGACCAGCCACTCCACGCAGCTGTCGAGCATGCCGAGTATCGAGGGAATGTCGTCGGGCCCGCCGTCCCGGATGGTGATCCGCATGGGCTCATGGTGCCAGGCTGGACCCATGAGACTCTTCGCGGCCGTGCTGCCCCCCGACGAGGTGTGCCGTGAACTCGGCACCGTGGTCGACGAGTTGCGAGCGCTGCCCGGCGCCGACGGGATGCGCTGGACCGGCCGCCCCGGCTGGCACTTCACGCTCGCCTTCTACGGCGAGGTGGACGACGGCCTCGTCCCGGACCTGTCGGAGCGGCTGGAGCGGGCCGCGCGCCGCAGCGAGCCGTTCGCGCTGGCCGTGCGGGGCGGGGGACAGTTCGGGCACGGCAAGGCGCTGTGGGCCGGGGCCGAAGGGGATCTGCCGGCCCTGCGGCTGCTCGCCGAACGGGCCGAGGCGGCGGCGCGCAAGGCGGGGGTGCCGATGGGGGAGCACCGGCGGTACAAGGCGCATCTGACCGTGGCGCGGAGCCGGGAGACACGGGACGTGCGGCCTTGTCTCGACGTGCTCGCGGGATTCACCGGCCGGGCGTGGACCGTGCGGGAGCTCTGCCTGGTCCGCAGCAATCTGCCGGCCTCCGGGGTCCCGGGGGAGCAGCCCCGGTACGAGACGGTCGGGCGCTGGCCCCTCGGCGGCGCCGGTTAGGCTCGGTGCCGTGGACCCGAAAACCCGCAACCGGATCATGGCCGGTGTGCTCGTGCTGATGTTTCTCGTCGTCGCCCTGGCTTCCGTGCTGGGGAGGTAGGGCGGGGGACTGCGGACGGCCGTTTCTTCGGCTGCGGGCCGGTGGGGGCCGGTCGCGCAGTTCCCCGCGCCCCTGAGAGGCGACCTACCAGGCGAAGGCCTCCGGGCTCGGGCCCGGGCCCGGGAAGATCTCGTCCAGGCCGGTCAGGAGCTCCTCGGACAGCTCCAGCTCCGACGCGCGGACCGCGGAGGCGAGCTGCTCGGCGGTGCGCGGGCCGACGATCGGGCCGGTCACGCCGGGGCGGGTGAGCAGCCAGGCCAGGGTGGCCTCGCCGGGCTCGATGCCGTGCTTGTCGAGCAGGTCCTCGTAGGACTGGATCTGCGCCCGGGTGGCGGGGTCGCCCAGCGCGTCGGCCGCGCGGCCGGAGGCGCGGCGCCTGCCCTCGACCTCCTTCTTGAGGACACCGCCCAGCAGACCGCCGTGCAGCGGCGACCACGGGATCACGCCGAGGCCGTACTCCTGCGCGGCCGGGACGACCTCCATCTCCGCGCGCCGCTCGGCGAGCGCAGCCTCGTCATGGAGCGCACCCGCGCCGGACTCGACGCAGCCAAGGCGCAGGGGCGTACCGGCGGACGGCCGTCCGCCGTTAACGAGGACGTGCTGACCGTGGCCCGCGCGAGGAAGGCGAAGGGAGAGAGCGTCAGCGCCATCGCCAAGGCTCTGGGCGTCTCCCGGGCCACGCTGTACCGGCACCTCGGAGACGACTCCTGACGGCGGAACCTGATGCCCTTGCCTGGAGCGGACTCGAAGCAGTTGGCTTGTGGCCCATGAAGTACACCCAGCTCGGACGCACGGGACTCAAGGTCAGCCGACTCGTTCTCGGCACGATGAACTTCGGTCCGCAGACCGACGAATCAACCAGCCACGGCATCATGGACGCCGCTCTCGACGCGGGTCTGAACTTTCTGGATACGGCCAACGTCTATGGGTGGGGTGAGAACAAGGGCCGCACCGAGGAGATCATCGGAACCTGGTTCGCCCAGGGTGGCGGGCGGCGGGACAAGGTCGTCCTCGCCACCAAGGTGTACGGGAACATGGCGGGCGACGGGGACGTCTGGCCCAACCACGACAAGCTCTCCGCGGTGAACATCCGACGGGCCGTCGACGCCTCCCTCAAGCGGCTGCAGACCGACTACATCGACATCTACCAGTTCCATCACATCGACCGGTCGACCCCGTTCGAGGAGATCTGGCAGGCGATCGACGTCCTGGTCCAGCAGGGCAAGATCCTGTACGCGGGGTCGTCCAACTTCCCCGGCTACAAGATCGCCCAGGCAAACGAGACCGCCGCCCGGCGCGGCCGCATGGGCCTGGTCAGCGAGCAGTGCCTCTACAACCTCGCTGAGCGCCGCGCCGAGATGGAGGTCATCCCGGCCGCGCAGGACTACGGCCTCGGTGTCATCCCCTGGTCTCCGCTGCACGGAGGACTGCTCGGCGGCGTCCTCAAGAAGGAGGCCACACAGGGGCGCCGGGCGAGCGGGCGCGCTGCCGACGCGCTCAAGGACACCAAGACACGCGAGCAGATCCAGGCGTACGAGAACCTCCTCGACAAGCACGGCCTCGAGCCCGGTGAGGCGGCACTGGCCTGGCTGCTGACCCGCCCCGGCGTCACCGGCCCGATCGTCGGCCCTCGCACGCAGGAGCAGCTGGACTCGGCGCTGCGCGCCCTACAGTTGGAGCTGAGTGAGGAACTGCTGACGTCTCTGGACGAGATCTTCCCCGGTCCCGGACCGTCTCCCGAAGCCTTCGCATGGTGAGGTAGCGGGTCTGTGTCGGAGTCGTCGCCTTCTGCTTGCGTTCCAGGCGAGTGGGAGGCGGCGGCGTCGTCGTTTCCACTCGGGGTCCGCAGGAGCGGTGAGCGTCAGCGATGCGCTGCTGCGGAACCTGGCGTCAAAATCGCCGGTTGGCGAGTGCGCTCCAGGCAAGCACCCGTCTCGTCGAGCGGGCTTTCCCCACGTTTTCCCCACGGCCGTACCGCACCCGGAACCCGGGCCTGCCCAGGCCGGTTGAGGGGGCGGTCCTCCGGCCCGAACCGGGTGACAGCCTCAGCGAAGAGACACGGCCGACCTCCGGGCCCCCGGCCAAGATCGACCTGATCCGCGGCGACGCCCACGGCGGCGCTCCTCCACCCCGGCCGCCCTCGCGGGCTACCCGCTGATCACCGTGCCGGCGGGCTTCGCCTTCGGCCTGCCGGTGGGCCTGACGTTCATGGGGACGGCGTGGAGCGAGCCGACGCTGCTGCGGCTGGCGTACGCGTACGAGCAGGCGAGCGGGGTGCGCAGGGCGCCGACCTACCGGCCGGCCGACGTGGGGTTCTGAGGGGCGGCTACCCCTCGTACGGGCCGGCCAGGGCCCAGCCCTGGTGCATCGCCTCGGCGAAGGCCGCCGCGATCTTGTGTTCGCCGTCCGCGTTGGGGTGGGTGCCGTCGTAGGTGTCGGCGGCGATGTCGTACGACGGCGGGGGCGAGGCCAGGAGGACGGGGGAGCCGGGCTCGTCGAGGTCAGCGGCCGTCTTGGCGAGCAGTTCGTTGAAGCGGGTGACCTCGGTGGCGAAGGCCGCGTCCGACTGGGCGCGCACGTTCGGGGTGACCGGCAGCCACACCATGCCCACCCGCCGGTTCGCCGCCCGCGCCCCGGCCACGAAGGCCCGGACGTTCTCGGCGGTCTGCTCGGCGTTGGTGTAGAAGCCCAGGTCGATCAGGCCGAGGGAGACCAGGAGCACATCCGCCCGGCAGGAGCGCACCGCGTCGCCGATCAGCGGCGCCATGTGCTGCCAGCCCTCGCCCCAGCCGGCCAAGTGGGCGCGCGGGAAGTCCGGTTCGGCGTAGGCGTACGACACCGGGGCGTCGGCGGCCTTGTCGTAGAGCGTCTCGCGCGGGCCGACGAAGGTGAAGGGACCGTCGTGGGAACGGCACAGGTGCTGCCACAGCCGGTAGCGCCATGTGTGTTCGCCCGTGCTTCCGATCGTCATGGAGTCACCGACGGGCATGAACCTGAGCATCCGCTCATCATGGACGATCAGCCCGTCCGGCGGGGTGTGAGTCGGACCACGCCCGGTGGCCGGTCCCTCGATGATCCTCAGCGCGGTGAACCGCCGTTGAACCGCCGAGCGGGATGGCAGGCTTGGGGCATGCGCAGACCGTTCGCCCTCCTCGCCGCGGCCCTCCTCACGGGCGCCCTCGCCGTGCCCGCCTCCGCCGCCGACGGCGACGGCGACGGGAAGTTCACGATCAAGGACCCGCGCATCACGGAGTCCAGCGGTCTGGCGGCCTCGCGGCAGCACCCCGGCATCTACTGGACGCACAACGACAGCGACGACGGGGCGTACTTGTACGCCGTCGACGGCTCGACCGGCGAGACGGTCGCCACGATCACCATGTCCGGCGTGGGCAGCCCCCGCGACGTCGAGGCCATCTCCATCGGCCCGGACGACCAGATCTACGTCGGCGACATCGGCGACAACCTCGGTGGCACCTGGCCGTACGTCTGGATCTACCGGCTGCCCGAGCCGAAGAAGCTGCGCGACCAGACGATCAAGGCCACGCAGTACGTCGTGAAGTACTCCGACGGTGCGCGGAACGCCGAGTCCCTCGTCGTGCACCCGAAGACCGGCCGTGTCTACATCGTCGACAAGAACGAGAAGGGCGGCCACCTGTACGAGGGCCCGGCCCGGCTCTCGCCCTCCGGGCCGAACGTCTTCCGCCCCGTCGCGGCCGTCCCCGACCTGGAGGCCACCGACGCCGCGCTCTCCCCGGACGGCGAACACCTCGTCGTGCGCAGCTACTTCGGGGCGATCGCGTACGACTGGAACGGCGGGAAGATCAAGCGGAAGGAGCGGCTGGGAGTGCCGTTCCTCGGCCAGGGCGAGTCCGTCACGTACACCGCCGACGGCAAGAAGCTCATGTACGGCGCCGAGGGCGCGGACAGCCCCGTGGAGCCGCAGGACGCCCCCGGGGCCGGAACGTCCGACTCCTCCTCGGGCAGCGGCGGTCCGGCCACGTCCGAGGACGGCGGCGAAGGCCTGAGCGGCAACCTGAAGACGGGGGCGATCGCCGCGGGCGTGGCACTGCTGGCGGTACTGGGGCTGCGGGGGATGAGGCGGCGACGGGGGTAGCCGGGCCGGGCGGCTGCTGCCTGGGTGGGGCGATCGCCGCGGGCGTGGCACTGCCGGCGGTACTGGGGCTGCGGGGGACGAGGGTACTGCACCTGCACCGACATCCTGGCCGGCCTCGCCCGGCTCGGTGCCGTAACCGGGCCCGACGCCCGGCTTGGCCGTGACGGCCCCGCACCCCTAGGCCGTGCGCTCCGCCACCAGTACCTCCAAGCCGTCCAGCATCCGCTGCAACCCGAACTCGAAGTGGTCGAACTCCGAGTTGAAGGCGTCCTCGGAGAGGGACGCCATCACCGGGTAGCGGCCCGTGGCCATGGCCTTCTCCAGGGCCGGCACCTGTGCCTGCCAGAACTCGGCGTCGGTCAGGCCCGTCCGGCGTTCGGCTTCGATCTGGTACAGCCGCGTGCGCGCGGCCCCGACCACATACCCGTCGATCATGATGATCGCCGAGACCAGTTCGGGGTCGCTCAGTCCCATCGGGCGGATCAGGGTCAGCACCTTCTCCATGCCGTCGAGGGCGCTGGGGCCGAGGATCGGCCGGGACTGGTTGACCTGGAGCAGCCAGGGGTGGCGCTGGTAGAGGGCGAGCGTGGCACGGGCCAGGGCCTCCAGGGCGGCCCGCCAGCCGCCGTCGCCCAGGGCGGCCGGGTTCTCGGAGGGGCGCTGCACCCGGTCCAGCATGAGATCGAGCAGCTCGCCCTTGCCCGGCACGTACCGGTACAGCGACATGGTCCCGGTGCCGAGCTCCGCCGCGACGCGGCGCATGGAGAGGCCCTCCAGGCCCTCGGTGTCCGCCACCCGGATGGCCGCTTCCACGATCCGGTCCAGCGTCAGGGTCGGTTTGGGGCCCCGGCTGGGTCGGTGGCCGGTGTCCCACAGCAGTTCGAGGGTGCGGGCGATGTCGCCGCTGCCGCTGGTCTCCGTACCGCCCGTGCCACTCGTGCCGCTCGTCATGGTGTCCAGCTTAAGTGGCCGCCGAAAAACTGGGTACGGCGTACGCGTAATCGGGTACGCTGTACTCAGTTCGGTGCCGGCGGGGCCCGGGCGCACAGGAGGGGGCGGCATGGAGGGATACGCGGTGCGGGCCGAGGCCCTGGAGAAGCGGTACGGCGAGAAGCGCGCTCTGGACGGCTTCGACCTGGCCGTGCGCGAGGGCACGGTGCACGGTCTGCTCGGGCCGAACGGGGCGGGCAAGACCACCGCCGTCCGCATCCTGTCCACGCTGATCCGGCTGGACGGGGGCAGCGCGACGGTCGCGGGGCTGGACGTCACCCGGCAGGCGCGTGAGGTGCGGGCCCGTATCGGGCTGACCGGCCAGTACGCGGCGGTCGACGAGGTGCTCACCGGCCGGCAGAACCTGGAGATGTTCGGCCGCCTGTTCCACCTGGGCGGCAGGCGGGCCCGGCTGCGGGCGACCGAACTGCTGGAGCAGTTCGACCTGACCGACGCGGCCGACCGGGGCGTGGGCAAGTACAGCGGCGGCATGCGGCGCCGCCTCGACCTCGCCGCCTCGATGATCCTCGCACCGGCCGTCCTCTTCCTCGACGAGCCGACGACCGGTCTCGACCCCCGCAGCCGGGGCGAAGTCTGGGATTCCGTACGGGCGTTGGTGGCCGACGGCACGACCGTGCTGCTGACCACGCAGTACCTGGAGGAGGCCGACAAGCTGGCCTCGCACATCACCGTCATCGACCAGGGGCGGGCGATCGCCGACGACACCCCGGACGGTCTGAAGAACCTGGTCGGCGGCGACCGGATCGAGGTCGTGGTCGCCGAACGGTCCGAGATGGGCCGGGTGGCGAAGGTGGTCGCCCGGGTCGCGGACGGCGAACCGGAGTCGGACGAGACCGAGCTGCGGGTGCACGCCCCGGTCACCGACCGGGTCACGGCCCTCACCGAGGTCGCGCGGACCCTCCAGGACGAGGGCGTCCGTGTCGAGGACATCGGGCTGCGCAGGCCGAGCCTCGACGACGTGTTCCTGCGCCTGACCGGGCACCGCACCGAGAAGGAGGCAGCGGCGTGAGCACCGTCGACCTGAGCACACCGAGCACCCGGAGCGGTCTGTACTGGCTGCTCGCCGACTGCTGGAACATCGTCCGCCGCGGCCTGACCCACTACCAGCGCCAGCCGGTCAACATCGCCTGGCAGCTCGGTTTCCCGATCCTGTCCGTGCTGCTCTACGGCTATGTGTTCGGCAGCGCGATGAAGGTTCCGGGCGGCGGGGACTACAACGACTTCCTGATGCCGGGCATGTTCGCGATGACCATGGCGTTCGGCTTCATCAACACGGCGACCGTGGTGGTCTACGACTCCACCAAAGGCGTCATCGACCGCTTCCGCTCGATGCCGATGGCCTCCTCCGCCGTGGTGGCGGGGCGGGGGGTCACCGACATCATCGTCGCCTGCGCCGAGTTGGCGATCATGATGCTGACCGCGCTCGCCATGGGCTGGCGGCCGGACGGCGGCCCGGGCTTCCTCGGCGCGTTCGGGCTGCTGCTGTGGCTGCGCTTCTCGCTGATCTGGATCGGGGTGTGGCTCGGCCTGCTCGTGCCCAACCCCGAGGCGGCGGGCGGCCTCTTCGCGGTCGCCTTCCCCTTCACGATGATCTCCAGCATCTTCGTCGCGCCGCAGCTCATGCCCGACTGGCTGGGCTGGGTGGCGGTCTGGAACCCGATCTCCTCCACGGCGGCGGCCACCCGGGAGCTGTTCGGCACGCCGGTCACCGGCGACTCGTGGGTCGAGCAGCACGCGCTGCTGATGGCCGGGGTGTGGCCGGTGATCCTCACGGTGATCTTCCTGCCGCTGGCGGTACGGCGGTTCAAGAAGCTGAGCCGTTAGCGGTCCCGGCGGCGGCAACACCTTCCAGAGTCTTGACGTGCTCATGTTGCGTCAGTTCTCTGGGAGGTGCACGGCGTGATGGGAGCGCTCCCAGCCTGTTCCGGGCGCCGTGCCTCCCCCGAGAGGAAGCAGCCACATGTTCCGCACTCTGCGCAGAGCGCTGTGTGTTGCCGCGGCGCTCCTGTTACCGCTGGCGGGTGTGCAGTCGGCGCGCGCCGATGTCTCCGCCGAGGCCGCCGGTGGCGGGTACTGGCACACCAGCGGCCGGCAGATCCTGGACGCGTCCGGGCAGCCCGTCCGGATCGCCGGCGTCAACTGGTTCGGCTTCGAGACCGACATCCACGTCGTCCACGGCCTGTGGGCCCGCGACTACAAGAGCATGATCGACCAGATGAAGTCGCTGGGTTACAACACCATCCGCATGCCCTACAGCGACGACATCCTCAAGCCCGGCACCATGCCGGACAGCATCAACACCGACGGCAAGAACGCGGACCTGCGCGGCCTGACGTCCCTCCAGGTCCTGGACAAGATCGTGGCCTACGCCGGTCAGTCCGGCCTCAAGATCGTCCTGGACCGGCACCGTCCGGACGCGGCGGGCCAGTCGGCCCTCTGGTACACGTCCTCGGTCCCCGAGTCGACCTGGATCGCCAACCTCAAGGCCCTGGCGGCGCGGTACAAGGGCAACTCCACCGTGGTCGGCATCGACCTGCACAACGAGCCCCACGACCCCGCCTGCTGGGGCTGCGGCGACACCGCCCGGGACTGGCGCCTGGCCGCCCAGCGCGCGGGCAACGCGGTGCTGTCGGTCAACCCCGAGCTGCTGATCATGGTCGAGGGCGTGCAGTCGCACAACGGCACGAACGGCTGGTGGGGCGGCAACCTCATGGGCGTGGCCCAGTACCCGGTCCAACTGGACGTGCCGAACCGGCTGGTGTACTCGGCGCACGACTACGCCACGTCGGTGGCGCAGCAGTCGTGGTTCTCCGACCCGTCCTTCCCGGCCAACATGCCCGGGATCTGGGACAAGTACTGGGGGTACATCTTCAAGCAGAACATCGCCCCGGTGTGGCTCGGCGAGTTCGGTACGACCCTCCAGCCGGCGGTGGACCAGAAGTGGCTGTCCGAACTGGTGAAGTACCTGCGCTCGACGTCCGCGTACGGCGCCGACAGCTTCCACTGGACGTTCTGGAGCTGGAACCCCAACTCCGGTGACACCGGCGGCATCCTGAAGGACGACTGGCAGACGGTCGACACGGCGAAGGACGCGTACCTGGCGTCCGTCAAAGCCCCCGCCTTCGACTCCGGCACGCCCGGCCCCGGCCCGGGCGGTCCCGGCGGCCCCGGTGGCTCCACACCCACCTGCTCCGCCGCCTACACCGTCAGCAGCGACTGGGGCGGAGGCTTCAACGCCGAGGTGAAGGTGACCAACACGGGCACGCTCGCGCTGAAGTCCTGGAAGGTCACCTGGACGTGGAGCGGGTCGCAGAAGGTCACGAGCATGTGGAACGCGTCCCACACCCAGAGCGGGGCGACGGTCACGGCGGTGAACGCGGCGCACAACGGGACTGTGCCGGTGGGCGGTTCGGCGAGCTTCGGTCTGGGCGGTGCGCCCGGGGGCGGGGCCGTGCCGAGTGTGAGTTGCACGGCGACATGAGCGGAGGGTGAGGCGGCGGGCGCCCGGTGTTCCGCCGGGCGCCCGCCGCCCGGCCCGCCCGACCGGACCTCCGCGACCGGTCAGGCACGCCGGTCCGGCTGTCCGGAATTGCCAGAAAATCCGCATACTGAGGGGTTCTTAAGGGCCGGCTGTGACTCGATTCGGTCAAGTCTCTGTCGAATCCGTACATGAGTGCTGCGCTCATCCGCAACGATGCGGCACGGCCCGTGTCAACTCGCGGGCCTGACCCCCCTCACCGTTGCGAGAGAACTCCATGAGAAGAAGCGCAGCCGTACTGTGCGGCGCGACCGTCGTTCTGGCCGGGACACTCACCGCCGTCCCCGCCAGCGCGTCGCAGTCCGCGCACACCGCCCCGGTGGCGACCGCCGCCGCGAAGATCACCTGGAAGAAGTGCGGGACGGACGACACCCCGACGCTCCAGTGCGCGTCGGTGAAGGTGCCGCTCGACTACGCGAAGCCGCGAGGGAAGCAGATCAAGCTGGCCCTCTCCCGCGTGCCGCACACCGCGTCGAAGTCCCAGGGCCCGCTGCTGGTCAACCCCGGCGGCCCCGGTGGCAGCGGCCTGTCCCTGGCCGAATTCGTCGCGTCCTCCCTGCCCGAGGCGGTCGCCGCCCAGTACGACGTCATCGGCTTCGACCCGCGCGGAGTGGGTCAGAGCCAGCCCGCCCTGGACTGCAAGCCGGGCCACTTCGACCCCGTGCGCCCCGACTCCGTGCCGAGCACACCGGCGCTGGAGAAGGCCAACGTCGCGCGCGCCAAGGCCTTCGCCAAGGCCTGCGGCACGAAGTACGCGGACGTCCTGCCCTACATCGACACGGTCAGTGCCGTGAAGGACATGGACTCGATCCGCAAGGCCCTCGGCGCGTCGAAGATCAACTACTTCGGTTACTCGTACGGCACGTACCTCGGCGCCGTCTACGCCAAGCTGTTCCCCGAGCGGGTGCGGCGCCTGGTGCTGGACTCGATCGTCGACCCGACCGGTGTCTGGTACGACGACAACATCCAGCAGGACTACGCCTTCGACAAGCGTCACAAGGCGTTCACGGCGTGGGTGGCCAAGTACAACGGCACCTACAAGCTCGGCACCGACCCGAAGAAGATCGAGGCCAAGTGGTACGCCATGCGGTCGGCCCTGGCCAAGAAGCCGGCCGGCGGCAAGGTGGGCGCCTCCGAGCTGGAGGACATCTTCATACCCGGCGGCTACAACAACGCCTACTGGCCCACGCTCGCCCAGACGTTCGCCGCCTACGTCAACGACCACGACACCGCGGCGCTGGTCAAGGCCTACGACAGCATCGCCGCCATCGACGCCTCCGGCGACAACGGCTACAGCGTCTACACCGCCGTGCAGTGCCGTGACGCGTCCTGGCCGCGCGACTGGAAGCAGTGGCGCAAGGACAACTGGGCGGTGTACGAGAAGGCTCCGTTCATGGCCTGGAACAACGCCTGGTACAACGCGCCCTGCGCGTTCTGGCCGACGAAGTCGCTGAAGCCCGTGAACGTCAGCAACACCAAGCTCCCGCCGGTGCTGCTGTTCCAGGCGACGGACGACGCGGCCACGCCCTACCAGGGCGGTGTGACCATGCACCGGCTGCTGAAGAAGTCCAGCCTGGTCGTCGAGCAGGGAGGCGGCAACCACGGCATCACGCTGAGCGGGAACGCCTGCCTCGACAAGCACCTCGCGACGTACCTGACCAACGGCAAGGTCCCGCACGGCAACGGCGTGGCCGACGCGGTGTGCAAGAAGACCCCCGACCCGAAGCCGCAGCCGGCGGCGCAGCAGGCGCCGAGTGCGGTCCAGCCGGCCGTCGCGGCGATCGGTGACAGCCTGCGCGGAGTCCTGGGGTTCGGACGCTGAGCGCGTCAGTGACCCAGGTCTGACGTGACCGAACGGGGGCGCCGGGCGACACTCGCCGGGCGCCCCCTAAGGTGTCCGGTCATGGGCGAGGGCGAGGGCGCGGACGACGAGATGGTGACCGTCCCGGCGGGGCGCGTCACGCTGTCCGACCGGCGGACCGAGCGCAGTTGGGCGGTGGAGGTCCGGTCGTTCCGGTTGTCGGCGTTCCCGGTCACCCAGGCGTGGTACGCCGAGGTCACCGGCGAACGCCCGAGCGCGGTCCGCGGCGACCGGCTGCCCGTCGAGGGCGTGTCCTGGTGGGACGCCGTCCGCTTCTGCGACGAACTGTCCCGGCGCGAGGGCCTGACCCCCGCCTACACGCTCCGGCCCGGTGCCGAGACCGCCGACTGGGACACCACCGCCGACGGATACCGGCTGCCGACCGAGGCCGAGTGGGAACACGCCTGCCGCGCCGGCACCACCGGCCCCCGCTACGGCCCGCTCGACGACATCGCCTGGTACCGGGCCAACTCCGGCGGCGGCATCCACCCGGTGGGCGGCAGGAAGCCCAACGCCTGGGGCCTGTACGACATGCTGGGCAACGTCTGGGACTGGTGCTGGGACCTCTACGACGCCGACGTCTACGGCTCCTACCGGGTGCTGCGGGGCGGCGGCTGGTCCGACGAGCACTGGAGCTGCCGCGCCTCGGTGCGCCGCCGGAGCCACCCGACCTTCCGGATCGACGACGTGGGGTTCCGCGTGGCGCGCTCGGCCCCGCCCGGGCCCGAACGGGGCTGAGCACGGCCGAGGGCGCCCCGCTCGTGCGGGACGCCCTCGGCACTCAGGTCGTGTGCGGGAAGGTCAGAGCTTCTCGATCACGTAGTCGACGCACTTGGTGAGCGCCTCGATGTCCGCCGGGTCGATCGCCGGGAACATCGCCACCCGCAGCTGGTTGCGGCCCAGCTTGCGGTACGGCTCGGTGTCGACGATGCCGTTGGCGCGCAGCACCTTGGCGACGGCGGCGGCGTCGACCTCGTCCGTGAAGTCGATCGTGCCGATGACCTGCGAGCGCTTGGCCGGGTCGGTGACGAACGGGTTGGCGTACTTGATGTCCTCGGCCCAGCCGTACAGCGTGCGGGCGGAGGTCGCCGTGCGCCGGACCGCCCAGTCCAGGCCGCCCTGGCCGTTGATCCACTCCAGCTGCTGGTTCAGCAGGAAGAGGGTGGCGAGGGCCGGGGTGTTGTACGTCTGGTTCTTGCGGGAGTTGTCGATGGCCGTCGGCAGCGAGAAGAACTCCGGCACGTGGCGGCCGGAGGCGTGGATCCGCTCGGCGCGCTCGATGGCGGCCGGGGAGAAGACGCCGATCCACAGGCCGCCGTCGGAGGCGAAGGACTTCTGCGGGGCGAAGTAGTAGACGTCGGTCTCGGAGACGTCCACCGGCAGGCCGCCGGCGCCGGAGGTGGCGTCGACCAGGACCAGCGCGCCCTCGTCGGCACCGGCCACGCGCTTGATCGGCATGGCGACACCGGTCGAGGTCTCGTTGTGGGTGAACGCGTAGACGTCCACACCCGCCTCGGCGACCGCCTCGGGGTGGGTGCCCGGGTCGGCGGAGATGACGTCCGGCTCGGCCAGCCAGGGTGCGAGCTTGGCGGCCTTGGCGAACTTGGAGGAGAACTCGCCGAAGCTGAGGTGCTGCGACCTGTTCTCGATCAGGCCGTGCGTCGCGACGTCCCAGAACGCCGTCGAGCCGCCGTTGCCGAGGACGACCTCGTAGCCGTCGGGCAGCTGGAACAGCTCGCTGATGCCTTCGCGCACCTGGCCGACCAGGTTCTTGACGGGGGCCTGGCGGTGTGAGGTGCCCAGCAGAGAGGTGCCGGTCGCGGCGAGGGCGTCCAGCGCCTCCGTCCGCACCTTGGAGGGACCCGCGCCGAAACGTCCGTCCGCGGGCTTGATGTCAGAGGGAATCCGGATCTCAGCCACGCAGGCGAGCGTAGCCGTTTACGGAAACGCGGGCGAAACGTCGTCCGTCGGGTGAGACGGTGTTGAGTGGGGGACATGGGGAATCTCGAAGCAGGGCTGCGGGGGGCCGTCCACGGCGAGGTGGGGTTCGACGTCACCTCCCGTGCGCTGGTCACGATGGACGCGTCCAACTACCGGCGCGTACCTCGGGGGGTCGTCGCCCCCGTCGACGCCGACGACGTGGCAGCCGTCCTCGCGGTGTGCCGGGAGCACGGCGTTCCGGTCGTCGCCCGCGGCGGGGGCACGTCCATCGCCGGCCAGGCCACCGGCACCGGTGTCGTCCTGGACTTCACCCGGCACATGAACCGGCTGGTCGCCCTGGATCCCGGGGAGCGGACGGCCGTGGTGCAGCCGGGACTGGTGCTCGACCGGCTCCAGGAGGCCGCCGCCCCGCACGGGCTGCGGTTCGGGCCGGATCCGTCCACGCACAGCCGGTGCACGCTCGGCGGTATGATCGGCAACAACTCGTGCGGCTCCCACTCGGTGGCGTGGGGGACCACGGCGGACAGTGTGCGGGAGCTGGACGTCGTCACCGCCCGCGGGGAGCGCCTGCGGCTCGGCCGGGACTGGGCCGGGGCGCCGGACGGGCTGCGGGCCCTGGCCGAGGGGGAACTGGCGCGCCTGCGCACCGGGTTCCCGGAACTGCCCCGCCGCATCTCCGGCTACGCGCTGGACGCCCTGCTGCCCGAGCGGGGCGCCGATGTGGCCCGCTCCTTCTGCGGCTCCGAGGGCACCCTCGGTGTGCTGACGGAGGCGGTCGTACGCCTGGTCGAGGCGCCCCCCGCGCGGGCGCTCGCCGTGCTGGGGTACGCCGACGAGGGCGCGGCGGCGGAGGCCGCCGCCGGTCTGCTGCCGCTCCGGCCGCTGACCGTGGAGGGGATGGCGGCGGACCTGGTGCCGTCCGCGGCCGGGCTGCCGCGGGGCGGGGCCTGGCTGTTCGTGGAGACCGGCGGGGAGTCGGCGGCCGAGGCACGCGCGCGTGCGGAGGCGATCGTGCGGGCGGCCGACGTGGTGGACGCGCTCGTGGTCACCGACCCGGCCGGGCAGCGTGCGCTGTGGCGGATCCGGGAGGACGCGAGCGGTACGGCGACGCGCATGCCGGACGGGACCGAGGCGTGGCCGGGCTGGGAGGACTGCGCGGTGCCGCCCGCCCGGCTCGGGGCGTATCTGCGGGACTTCCGGGCTCTGATGGCGGCGCACGGGCTGCGCGGCGCGCCGTACGGGCACTTCGGGGACGGCTGCATCCACGTCCGGATCGACTTCGACCTGCTGACACCGCCCGGGATCGCCCGTTTCCGCCGCTTCTCGCAGGAGCTCGCCGACCTGGTGGTGGCGCACGGCGGGTCGCTGTCCGGGGAGCACGGCGACGGGCAGGCGCGTGCCGAGCTGCTGCCGCGGATGTACGGGGACGAGATGGTGGGCCTGTTCGAGCGGGTGAAGGGGGTGTGGGACCCGGACGACCTGCTCAACCCCGGGATGCTCGTCCGCCCGGCGCCCCTGGACACGAACCTGCGCTTCTCCGCCCTGCCCCGCGAACCGGTCGACGTGGCCTTCGGCTACCCCTCCGACGGCGGCGACTTCTCGGCGGCGGTGCGGCGCTGCGTGGGCGTGGCCAAGTGCCGTACGACGCCGGCGCCGGGCTCTGGCGTCATGTGCCCCTCCTTCCGGGTGACGGGCGCCGAGGAGCACTCCACGCGCGGTCGGGCCCGGCTGCTGCACGAGATGCTCGCGGGCGAGGTGGTGACGGACGGCTGGCGCTCGGCCGAGGTCCGGGACGCGCTCGACCTGTGCCTGTCCTGCAAGGGCTGCCGCTCGGACTGCCCGGTCGGGGTCGACATGGCCACGTACAAGGCGGAGTTCCTGCACCACCACTACGCCGGGCGGCGCCGCCCGGCCGCGCACGTCGTGATGGGCAGACTGCCGGTGTGGCTGCGGGCGGTGTCCCGCACGCGCACGGCGTGGCTGGTCAACGCGCTGGCCCGGGTACGGCCCCTGGTCTGGGCGGCGAAGCGGCTGGGCGGGATCGCGCCGGAGCGGGACCTGCCGCGGGTGGCGTCGCGGACGTTCAGCCGGTGGTGGGAGCGACGCAGGGCACCCGGCGCCTCCGCGCGAGGCCCCGCCGCGCAGGGCGAGCTGGTCGTCCTGTGGCCCGACACCTTCACCGAGCACCTCTCGCCGGACGTGGGGCGGGCGGCCGTGCGCGTGCTGGAGGCGGCCGGGCTGCGGGTGGCGCTGCCGCCCACCCTGCACCTGGCGAAACCGCCCGTGGGCGACGGCAGGACGGTCGCCCTCGACCCGCTGTCCCTGCTGCGCGGCCGGGGCCGGGTCTGCTGCGGGCTGACGTACGTGTCGACGGGCCAGCTGGACCGCGCCCGGGCCGTCATGCGCCGCACCCTCGACCTGATGGAACCGGTGCTGGAGACCGGCGCCCCGGTCGTGGTGCTGGAACCGAGCTGCGCCGCCGCCCTGCGCACGGACCTCCCCGAGCTGCTGCACGACGACCCGCGCGCGGCCCGGCTCGCCGCGAAGGTCTACACCTTCGCGCAGACGCTGGAGCGGCACGCCCCCGGCTGGACCCCGCCACGCGTGGACCGCCCGGTGGCCGGGCAGACCCACTGCCACCAGCACGCGGTGCTGGGCGACGCCGCCGAGCGCCGGCTGCGGGAGGCGGCCCTGCTCTCCGGGGAACTGAGCGGCGGCTGTTGCGGCCTGGCGGGGAACTTCGGCTTCGAGAAGGGCCACTACGAGGTGTCCGCCGCCTGCGCGCGGGAGCAGCTCCTGCCGGCCGTGCGGGACGCCCCCGACGGCACGGTGGTGCTGGCGGACGGTTTCTCCTGCCGCACCCAGCTGGAGCAGCTGGCGGGCGTACGGGGCAGGCACCTGGCGGAGGTGCTGGCCGAGGCGCTGGAGGAGGACCGCCGGCCCGGCGGCGCGTAAGGCGTTCGGGCCACGGCACGGGTCCACCCGAGTGTCTGAGCCGGGGGAGGGACGGGGCCGCTCCTAGGCTCGCGGGACCAGTCACCGCCCGCCGAGGGCCGCTGCTCGAAGGAGCCCGCGCATGAGCGTCCGCGTCCAGCCGATCACCCGTGACGAGCACCTCACGTTCGTCACGGCCCGCCCCTCCGCGAGCCACACCCAGGTCCCCGCCTGGGGCGAGGTGAAGCCCGACTGGCAGGCGGAGAGCCTCGGCTGGTTCGACGACGGCGGGCAGCTCGTCGGCGCGGGGCTGGTGCTGCTGCGCCCGCTGCCCGGGCCGCGGGTGCCCGGGCTGCCGCGCCACCTCGCGTATCTGCCCGAGGGTCCGCTCCTGGACTGGCACGAGCCCGGCCTGGAACGGCTGCTGGAGCCGATGCTCGCCCACCTGAGGCGGCGGGGCGCCTTCGCGGTGCGGATGGGGCCGCCGGTCGTGGTGCGCCGCTGGAGCGCCGAGGCCGTCAAGGCGGCCATCGCGGACCCGTCCGCCCGGCGGCTGCGCGATGTGCGGGCGACGTCGTACGAACCGCGGGCCGGGCAGGTCGCGGACAATCTGCGCCGCATGGGCTGGCGGCAGTCCGGGGCCGCCGGGGAGGACGGCTTCGCCGCGGGGCAGCCCCGCTACGTCTTCCAGGTGCCCTTCGCCGGCCGGTCGCTCGAGGAGATCCACGGCGGCCTGAACCAGCAGTGGCGCCGCAACATCAAGAAGGCGGAGAAGGCCGGGGTGAAGGTCGTGCGCGGCGACCTGGAGGACCTGCCGGCCTTCCACGAGCTGTACGGCGAGACCGCCGAGCGGGACCGTTTCATCCCGCGCCCGCTGCCGTACTTCCAGCGCATGTGGAGCGCGCTCACCGCCGAACACCCGGACCGGATGCGGCTCTACCTCGCCTACCACGACGGGGAGGTGCTCGCCGCGGCCACGATGCTGACCGTGGGCGACCACGTCTGGTACTCCTACGGCGCCTCCACCGACCGCCGCCGCGAGGTCCAGGCCAGCAGCGCCGTGCAGTGGCGCATGATGACCGACGCGCACGAACTCGGCGCCGCCGTCTACGACCTGCGCGGCATCACCGACACCCTGGAGGAGTCCAGCCATCTGCTGGGCCTGCTGCGCTTCAAGGTGGGCACCGGGGGCGAGGCGGTGGAGTACCTCGGCGAGTGGGACTACCCGCTCAACCGCCTGCTCTACAAGGCGTTCGACATGTACCTGTCCCGCCGCTGAGGTCTCACAGCCCGAGACAGAGGCAAAAAGGGTTCACGCACCTGACGGAGTCCATTACCCTGGACTGTGCAGTGCATCGGGCTGTACGTTAAGTGCATCCGGGTGTACGCACCGCACACACGCAGGACCCGGACACCGCCCCTCGAGTACAGGACCCGCCCGTGACCCCGCCGGAGACCGCCACCTCGCTTCCGTCCGCGACCGCCGACGCCACCGCGCCGGGCGCCGGCCCGGGCCGGTTCGGCTCCCTGGGGCCCGTGGGCCTGGTGCTGGCGGGCGGGATCTCCGTGCAGTTCGGCGGCGCCCTGGCCGTGACGCTGATGCCGAGGGCCGGTGCTCTCGGGGTGGTGGCGCTGCGGCTGCTGGTCGCGGCGGTCGTGCTGCTCCTGGTGTGCCGTCCGCGGCTGCGCGGCCACTCGCGCGCCGACTGGGGCACGGTCGTCGTCTTCGGCGTCACCATGGCCGCGATGAACGGCCTCTTCTACCAGGCCGTCGCCCGCATCCCGCTGGGCCCCGCCGTCACGCTGGAGGTGCTCGGCCCGCTCGCCCTGTCGGTCTTCGCCTCCCGCCGCGCGATCAACGTCGTCTGGGCGGCGCTCGCCCTCGCCGGTGTCTTCCTCCTCGGCGGGGGCGGCTTCAGCGGCCTCGACCCCACCGGTGCGGCCTTCGCCCTGGGTGCCGGCGCCATGTGGGCGGCCTACATCGTCTTCAGCGCCCGTACGGGCCGCCGCTTCCCGCAGGCGGACGGGCTGGCCCTGGCGATGGCGGTGGGCGCGGTGCTGTTCCTGCCCCTGGGCATCGCCGAGTCGGGGACGAAGCTGCTCGACCCGGTGACGCTCGGCCTCGGCGCCGCGGTGGCCCTGCTCTCCTCGGTCCTGCCCTACACCCTCGAACTCCTCGCCCTGCGCCGCCTGCCCGCCTCCACCTTCGCGATCCTGATGAGCCTCGAACCGGCGATCGCCGCGACGGCCGGCTTCCTCATCCTCGACCAGGCCCTCAGCGCCGCCGAGGCCGCCGCGATCGCCCTGGTCGTCGCGGCGAGCATGGGCGCGGTACGCACCCAGGTGGGCCGCGGCCGCAAGAGGGCGGCGGCGCTCGAAGGCACGGCACTGGAGGGCTGACGGGCCTGCGCGCCCGGCGGTCCCGGGGCCGCCGGGCCCCGGTTGTCAGTGCCGGGTGCGAGACTGCGCGCATGACCGCTTCGGATCCGAAAGCCGACCTCCTGCGCTATCTCCAGGAGGCGCGGAACGCGCTGTTGTGGAAGCTCGACGGGCTCTCGGAGTACGACATCCGCCGGCCGCTGACACCGACCGGCACCAATCTGCTGGGGCTGGTCAAGCACACCGCCGGTGTGGAGCTGGGGTACTTCGGCGACACCTTCGGCCGGCCGTTCTTCGCGCAGGACCCGCCGTCCTGGTGGTACACGGAGGACGCCGAGCCGAACGCCGACATGTGGGCCACCCCGGACGAGTCCCGCGAGGACATCGCCGGGCTGTACCGCGCGGCGTGGGAGCACGCGAACGGCACGATCGCGGCCCTGCCGCTGGACGCGGTCGGACGCGTCCCGTGGTGGCCCGAGGAGCGGCGCGAGACCACGCTGCACCACATCCTGGTGCGGGTGATCGCCGACACCAGCCGTCACGCCGGTCACGCCGACATCGTGCGCGAACTCATCGACGGGTCGGTCGGTCTGACGCCGGGCAAGGACAGCATGCCGCCGGGCGACCGGGCCATGTGGGAGGCCCACCGGCTCCGGCTGGAGAAGGCGGCGCGCGCGGCGGACGAGGCCGGCTGAGCCGACCGGGCCCACCGGGCCGTGACGCCGCGGGCGCCGGGCTCTACCGCACGACAACCCCGCGCACCGAGATCCCGTAGTGCGCCCTCAGCCGACGCAGCTCCCACAGTCCGACGGCGGTCACCGACAGCGGTGCCCCGAGCATGAACACCGCCCGCACCGGCCCCGGCACCCCCGCGTACGCCCCGGTGAACAGGTCGATCAGCGTCATCTCCCACACCAGCGTCATGGCGAGCAGCGGCGGCATGGTCTGGTGGATGTCGGCCGTGCGGAACACGTGCAGCAGCGCCAGGCCGATGCCCCAGGCGATGAACGGCAGCACCCACACCAGGATGAGCACGATGATCACCCATGTGACCACGGTCATCGCCGGGTTGGTGGCGAACCGTCCGTCGACGAAGCCGGTCAGCACCGTCAGCGGGAACACGAACACCGCGGCGATCAGGGCAACGATCGCCCCGAACGGCTTCGCGGCCCGGCGCAGCAGATCCCGCCGGGCCGACGGCGCGGTCAGCGCCAGCAGGATTCCCACCGCCACCGGCAGGGTCACGGACAGCACCAGCACGTTGATCCAGGACTGGTGGACGCGGTCGTCGGCGACGTCCCGCACGGAACTGTCCACCTTGTAACTCACCGACACCCACACCACCGCGGCCAGTCCCACCAGCGTGCGGATCTTCTGCATGCGGGCGATGAAGGCGTCCTCGACGAGGTCGGGCCGGGACGGCCGGAACACCCGGCGCGCGGTGTGGACGGGCCCGATCCGCCGTCGCAGCCGTGCGACGGGGCCAGGGGGCGGTGGCGCCGGCTGGGGCACATAGGGGTGCGGCACATGGGGCGGATAACCACCCCCGGGCGGCGGCACATGGGGTGGATAACCACCCCCAGGCGGCGGATACCCACCCCCCGGCGGCGCGTACGGGCCGGGCGAGGGCGGCAGGGGCCCTGGCCGTGGGCCGTTCGGGTCGTACGGCGGCTGCCCGCCCGGATTCCAGGTGCTCATCCTCGTGTCTCCCCCGATGCGTGACCAATGGAACGAGCGCGCCCCGGAGTGTAGTGACCCCGCCGCCGAGGAGCACGCTTCCGGCCACCTCACCATTTCATGCAAGCACGCTTGATTGTTTCCGGCCTCGCTGCCATGCTCCTCAGCACGCCGCACCACCCCGCACACCGAAGTGCCCCGAGGGGAGCGCCCGTGTCCGATCCGACGTCCGTGATCGACGACCTGCGCGAGGAGAGCGAGGAACTCGACCGCCTCGTGGCCGGGTCGCCCCCGCAGCGCTGGTCGCTCGCGACCCCCGCGCCCGGCTGGACGGTGGCCCACCAGATCGCCCACCTCGCCTGGACGGACCGCTCGGCCCTGCTCGCCGTCACGGACGCCGACGGCTTCCACGCGCTGGTCGAGAAGGCCCTCGCCGCACCGGACTCCTTCGTCGACGAGGGCGCAGAGGAGGGCGCCGCGCTCCCGCCCGCCGAACTGCTCGCCCGGTGGCGGGAGGGCCGTACGGCACTTCAGAGGGCGCTGCGGGCGGCCCCGCCCGGGGCGCGCTTCCCCTGGTACGGCCCGCCCATGTCGGCCGCCTCCATGGCGACGGCCCGGCTGATGGAGACCTGGGCCCACGGACAGGACGTGGCCGACGCGCTCGGTGTGGCACACCCGCCCACGGACCGGCTGCGCCATGTGACCTGGCTCGGGGTGCGCACCCGGGACTTCGCCTTCGGCGTGCACGGCCTCACCCCGCCCGCCGACCCCTTCCGCGTCGAACTGCGCGCCCCCTCGGGCGACCTGTGGACGTACGGCCCCGACGACGCCTCGCAGCGGGTCACCGGCCCCGCCCTCGACTTCTGCCTCCTGGTCACCCAGCGCGCCCACCGCGCCGACCTGGCCCTGCGGGCCGAGGGCCCCGACGCCGACCGCTGGCTCGGCATCGCGCAGGCCTTCGCGGGACCGGCCGGCAGCGGACGCCCGCCGAAGGACTCCGCCTCGTGACCCTGCGCATAGGCAACGCCTCCGGCTTCTACGGCGACCGCTTCGAGGCGATGCGCGAGATGCTCACCGGAGGCGAACTCGACGTCCTCACCGGGGACTACCTCGCCGAGCTGACCATGCTCATCCTCGGCCGGGACCGGCTCAAGGACCCGGCGGCCGGCTACGCCCGCACGTTCCTGCGGCAGTTGGAGGACTGCCTCGGACTCGCGCGCGAACGCGGCGTCAGGATCGTCGCCAACGCCGGCGGACTGAACCCGGCCGGACTCGCCGACGCCGTCCGGCGGTTGGCGGACCGGCTGGGCATCCCCGTACGCGTCGCCCAGGTGGCGGGCGACGACCTCACCGCCGCGCATCCCGGCAGCCTCGCCGCCCACGCCTACCTCGGCGGCTTCGGCATCGCCGAGTGCCTGCGGGCGGGCGCCGACATCGTCGTCACCGGGCGGGTGACGGACGCGGCCCTGGTCACCGGGCCCGCCGCCGCCCGGTTCGGATGGACACCGCAGGACCACGACCGGCTCGCGGGCGCGGTGGTGGCGGGACACGTCCTGGAGTGCGGGGCGCAGGCCACCGGCGGCAACTACGCCTTCTTCCGGGACGGCGACGTGCGCCGCCCCGGCTTCCCGCTCGCCGAGCTGCACGAGGACGGCAGCTGCGTCATCACCAAGCACCCCGGCACCGGCGGCTTCGTCGACGTCGGCACGGTGACCGCGCAACTGCTGTACGAGACGGCCGGTGCGCGGTACGCGGGGCCGGACGTCACCGCCCGGCTGGACACCGTACGGCTGCGCCAGGACGGGCCCGACCGGGTGCGGATCGAGGGCGTGCGCGGTGAGGCGCCGCCGCCCACCCTCAAGGTCGGGCTCAGCAGGCCGGGCGGCTTCCGCAACGAGGTCGTCTTCGTGCTCACCGGCCTCGACATCGAGGCCAAGGCCGCCCTGGTGCGGGACCAGCTGGAACCGGCCCTCGGCAAGGTCGCCGACGTGCGCTGGGAACTCGTCCGCACCGATCGGCCCGACGCGGACACCGAGGAGACGGCGAGCGCGTTGCTGCGGCTGGTGGTCAGGGATGCCGACCAGCAGACCGTGGGACGTGCCCTGAGCGGGGCCGCGGTGGAGCTGGCCCTGGCGAGCTACCCCGGCTTCCATGTGTCGGCGCCACCCGGGAAGGGCTCGCCCTATGGGGTCTTCGAGGAGGTGTACGTCCCCCATGGGGCCGTCGACCATGTGGCCGTCCTCCATGACGGACGCCGGATCACCGTGCCGCCCCCACAGGACACCCGGGCCCTCGAACCCGCGCCGGAGCCCACGCCGCCCGAGCCGCTGCCGCCGGGGCCGTGCCGTCGCGCCCCCCTGGGGCTGGTCGCCGGGGCCCGCAGCGGCGACAAGGGCGGCAACGCCAACGTCGGGGTGTGGGCCCGCACGGACGAGGCCTGGCGCTGGCTCGCGCACGAGCTGACCGCCGACCGGTTCCGGGAGCTGATCCCCGAGAGCCGCGAACTGACGGTCGTGCGGCACCTGTTGCCGAACCTGCGCGCCCTCAACTTCGTCGTCGAGGGCATCCTCGGCGCCGGTGTCGCCGCGCAGCACCGCTTCGACCCGCAGGCCAAGGCCCTCGGCGAATGGCTGCGCTCCCGCCACCTGGACCTACCGGAGGCCCTGCTGTGACCGTCCTGTCCTCCGCGCTCGACCCCGGCAGCCCGGACCACCGGGCCCATCGCGAGGCGATGCTCGCCAAGCTCGCCGCACTCGACGCCGAGCACGCCAAGGCCCTCGCGGGCGGCGGCGAGAAGTACGTCGCACGGCACCGGCAGCGCGGCAAGCTCCTCGCCCGCGAGCGCGTCGAACTGCTCCTCGACCCGGACACCCCCTTCCTGGAGCTGTCCCCGCTGGCCGCCTGGGGCAGCGACCACACCGTCGGCGCGTCCCTCGTCACCGGCATCGGTGTCGTCGAGGGCGTCGAGTGCCTGATCACCGCCAACGACCCCACCGTGCGCGGCGGGGCGAGCAACCCCTGGTCGCTGAAGAAGGCTTTGCGCGCCAACGACATCGCCCTCGCCAACCGGCTGCCCGTGATCAGCCTGGTGGAGTCCGGCGGCGCCGACCTGCCCTCCCAGAAGGAGATCTTCATCCCCGGCGGCGCCGTCTTCCGGGACCTCACCCGGCTGTCCGCCGCGGGGATCCCGACCGTCGCGGTCGTCTTCGGCAACTCCACCGCGGGGGGCGCCTACGTCCCCGGCATGTCCGACCACGTGATCATGGTCAAGGAGCGGGCGAAGGTGTTCCTCGGCGGCCCTCCGCTGGTGAAGATGGCGACCGGCGAGATCAGCGACGACGAGTCCCTGGGCGGCGCCGAGATGCACGCGCGCACCTCGGGCCTCGCCGACCACTTCGCCGTCGACGAGCCGGACGCGCTGCGGCAGGCCCGGCGCGTGGTCGCCCGCCTCAACCACCGCAAGGCGTACGAGGATCCGGGCCCCGCCGAGCCGCCGAAGTACGACGCCGAGGAGCTGCTGGGCATCGTCCCGGGCGATCTGTCGAGCCCCTTCGACCCGCGCGAGGTCATCGCCCGGATCGTCGACGCCTCCGACTTCGACGAGTTCAAGCCGCTCTACGGCACCAGCCTGACCACCGGCTGGGCCGCCCTGCACGGCTATCCGGTCGGCATCCTCGCCAACGCCCGGGGGGTGCTGTTCAGCGAGGAGTCGCAGAAGGCCGCCCAGTTCATCCAGCTCGCCAACCAGCGCGACATCCCGCTGCTGTTCCTGCACAACACCACCGGCTACATGGTCGGCAAGGAGTACGAGCAGGGCGGCATCATCAAGCACGGCGCGATGATGATCAACGCCGTCAGCAACTCCAAGGTCCCCCACCTGTCCGTCCTGATGGGCGCCTCCTACGGCGCCGGCCACTACGGCATGTGCGGCAGGGCCTACGACCCCCGCTTCCTCTTCGCGTGGCCCAGCGCCAAGTCGGCCGTCATGGGCCCGCAGCAGCTCGCGGGCGTGCTGTCGATCGTCGCCCGCCAGTCGGCCGCCGCCAAGGGGCAGCCCTACGACGACGAGGCGGACGCCGCGCTGCGCGCCATGGTGGAGCAGCAGATCGAGTCCGAGTCGCTGCCGATGTTCCTGTCCGGGCGGCTGTACGACGACGGCGTCATCGACCCGCGCGACACCCGCACCGTCCTCGGCCTGTGCCTGTCCGCGATCCACACCGCCCCCTACGAGGGCGTGCGCGGCGGCTTCGGCGTCTTCCGGATGTGAGGAACCCTCAGTGATCACTTCCCTGCTGGTCGCCAACCGGGGCGAGATCGCCTGCCGGATCTTCCGCACCTGCCACGACCTGGGCATCCGTACCGTCGCCGTGCGCTCGGACGCCGACGCGAACGCCCTCCACGCGCGCGTGGCCGAGGTGAGCGTACGACTCCCGGGGGAGACGCCCGCCGACACCTACCTGCGCGGCGACCTGATCATCGAGGCCGCCCTCGCCGCCGGCGCGGACGCCGTGCACCCCGGCTACGGCTTCCTCTCCGAGAACGCCGGCTTCGCCCGGGCCGTCGAGGACGCCGGCCTGATCTGGGTGGGACCGCCCCCGTCCGCGATCGAGGCGATGGCGTCCAAGACCCGCGCCAAGCAGCTCATGGGCATCCGGCCGCTCACCGAGGTCACCGAGGCCGACCTGCCGGTCTTGGTGAAGGCGGCGGCCGGCGGCGGGGGCCGCGGCATGCGGGTCGTACGCCGTCTCGCGGACCTGGACGCCGAGTTGGCCGCCGCACGGGCCGAGGCCGCGAGCGCCTTCGGTGACGGTGAGGTCTTCACCGAGCCGTACGTGGAGAACGGCCGCCACGTCGAGGTGCAGATCCTCGCCGACACCCACGGCACGGTCCGGGCCCTGGGCACCCGCGACTGCTCCCTCCAGCGCCGCCATCAGAAGGTGATCGAGGAGGCCCCGGCCCCGGGCCTGTCCGGCGCGCTGGAGGACGAGCTGTGCGCCCTCGCCGTGCGGGCCGCACGGGCCGTGGACTACGTGGGCGCCGGAACGGTCGAGTTCCTGGTCGCCGACGGCAGGGCGCACTTCCTGGAGATGAACACCCGCCTCCAGGTCGAACACCCCGTCACAGAGGCCGTGTTCGGCGTCGACCTGGTCGCGGAGCAGATCCGGATCGCCGAGGGCCGGCCCCTCGCGGCCGAGCCTCCCCGCGCCCGGGGCCACGCCGTGGAGGCCCGCCTGTACGCCGAGGACCCCTCCCTCGACTGGGCCCCGCAGACGGGCACCCTGCACCGCCTCCGCGTCCCCGGCCCGGTCCGCCTGGACACGGGCTACACGGACGGCGACGAGATCGGCGTCCACTACGACCCCATGCTCGCCAAGGTCGTGGCCCACGCCCCCACCCGCGCGGAGGCCGTCCGCGTACTCGCCGCCGCCCTGGAGCGCGCGGTGCTCCACGGCCCCGTCACCAACCGCGACCTCCTGGTCCGCTCCCTGCGCCACCCCGAGTTCACCACGGCCCGCATGGACACCGGCTTCTACGGCCGTCACCTGTCCGGCCTGATCCAGCCGTCCCCCGACCCGCACGCCCCCCTGGCCGCCGCCCTCGCCGATGCCCACGGCCGCTCCCGCTTCGGCGGCTGGCGCAACGTGCCCGCGCAGCCGCAGACCAAGCGGTACCTGATGGAGGGCGAGGAGCACGAGGTCCGCTACCGGCACACCCGGCAGGGCCTGGAGGCGAACGGGGTACGGGTGGTGCACGCCGACTCCGGCCTGGTCGTACTCGAAGCGGACGGGGTGGAGCGGAAGTACGAGGTCACCCGCTACGGCGAGCAGGTCTACGTCAACGCCACCGCCCTGACGGCCCTGTCCCGCTTCCCCGACCCCACCGCCCAGCACGCCCCGGGCTCCCTCCTGGCTCCCATGCCGGGCACGGTCGTCCGGGTCGCCGACGGCCTCACGGCGGGAGCACCGGTGAAGGCGGGCGAGCCCCTCCTCTGGCTGGAGGCGATGAAGATGCAGCACAAGATCACGGCCCCCGTCACGGGAACACTGACCGACCTGCGCGTCGTACCGGGCCAGCAGGTCGAGCCGGGCTCACTGCTGGCCGTGGTGACGGAAACCTCCTAGGGGCGCGGGGAACTGCGCGATCAGCCACGACGAAGGAGTCACATGGCCATGGTCGAGACCGACGAACACCAGTCCCTGCGCGCAGCCGTCGCCGCACTGGGCAAACGCCACGGCCGGGAAACCGACACCGCCGCACTCTGGTCAGAGGCGGGAAAACTCGGCTACCTGGGCGTCAACCTCCCGGAGGAGTACGGAGGAGGCGGCGGTGGCATCTGCGAACTGTCCATCGTCCTCGAAGAGCTCGGCGCGGCAGGCTGCCCCCTCCTCATGCTGGTCGTCTCACCGGCGATCTGCGGCACCGTGATAGCCCGCTTCGGCACGGACGCCCAGAAACGACAGTGGCTCCCCGGCCTCGCCGACGGCACCCGCCTCATGGCCTTCGGCATCACCGAACCCGACGCCGGTTCCAACTCCCACCGCATCACGACCACGGCCCGACGCGACGGCACGGACTGGCTCCTCACCGGCCGCAAGGTCTTCATCTCCGGCGTCGACATCGCGGACGCCACCCTGATCGTCGGCCGCACCGAGGACGCCCGCACCGGCCGCCTCAAGCCCTGCCTCTTCATCGTCCCGCGGGACACCCCCGGCTTCACCCGCCGCCCGATCGACATGGAACTCCACGCCGCGGAGAAGCAGTTCGAGCTGGTCCTGGACGACGTACGGCTGCCCGCCGACGCCCTCGTCGGCGACGAGGACGCGGGCCTGCTCCAGCTCTTCGCCGGCCTCAACCCCGAGCGCGTCATGACGGCCGCCTTCGCGATCGGCATGGGCCGCCACGCCCTCGCCAAGGCCGTCGAGTACGCCCGCGACCGCACCGTCTGGAACACCCCCATCGGCGCCCACCAGGCCATCGCCCACCCCCTGGCCCAGGCGCACATCGACCTCGAACTCGCGCGCCTGATGATGCAGAAGGCCGCCGCCCTCTACGACGCGGGCAACGACACGGGCGCCGGAGAGGCCGCCAACATGGCCAAGTACGCCGCCGGGGAAGCCTGCGTGAAGGCCGTCGACCAGGCCGTGCACACGCTCGGCGGCAACGGCCTCACCCGCGAGTACGGCCTGGCCCGGCTGATCACGGCCGCGCGCGTGGCTCGTATCGCCCCGGTGAGCCGGGAGATGATTCTCAACTACGTCTCCCACCAGACCCTGGGCCTGCCCAAGTCGTACTGAGGACCCCGAGACGGCCCGCGCCGCGAGGAGGAACCCGCCTTGTTCCGCAGCGAGTACGCAGACGTCCCGCCCGTCGACCTGCCCATCCACGACGCCGTCCTGGCCCGGGCCGCCGACTTCGGCGACACCCCTGCCCTGATCGACGGCACCGACGGCACCACCCTCTCGTACGAGCAGGTGGACCGGTTCCACCGGCGCGTCGCCGCCGCCCTCGCCGAGGCCGGTGTCCGCAAGGGCGACGTCCTCGCCCTGCACAGCCCCAACACCATCGCTTTCCCGACCGCCTTCTACGCGGCCACGCGCGCGGGTGCCACCGTCACCACCGTGCACCCGCTCGCCACGGCCGAGGAGTTCGCCAAGCAGCTGCGGGACTCGGGGGCCCGCTGGATCGTCACCGTGTCACCGCTGCTGGGCACCGCCCGCCGGGCCGCCGAACTCGCGGGCGGGGTACGCGAGGTCTTCGTGTGCGACGGCGCGAGCGGCCACCGCTCCCTGATCGACATGCTGGCCTGCACCGCCCCCGAGCCCCGGGTCGCCATCGACCCCGCCGAGGACGTCGCCGCCCTGCCCTACTCCTCCGGGACCACCGGCACCCCCAAGGGCGTGATGCTCACCCACCGGCAGATCGCCACCAACCTCGCCCAGCTGCACCCGGCGATCCCCGCCGGCCCGGGCGAGCGCGTCCTGGCCGTCCTGCCCTTCTTCCACATCTACGGCCTCACCGCCCTGATGAACGCGCCCCTGCGGCAGGGCGCCACCGTCGTCGTCCTGCCCCGCTTCGACCTGGAGCAGTTCCTCGCGGCCGTCCAGAACCACCGCATCACCGCCCTGTACGTAGCCCCGCCGATCGTCCTGGCCCTCGCCAAGCACCCGGCCGTCGCCCAGTACGACCTGTCGTCCCTGCGGTACATCATCAGCGCCGCCGCACCCCTGGACGCCCGTCTCGCCGCCGCCTGCTCCCGGCGCCTCGGCCTGCCGCCCGTCGGCCAGGCCTACGGCATGACGGAACTGTCGCCCGGCACCCACGTCGTCCCCCTGGACGCCATGGGCGACGCCCCGCCCGGAACCGTCGGCAAGCTCATCGCCGGCACCGAGATGCGCATCGTCTCCCTCGACGACCCCGGCAGGGACCTCCCCGTCGGCGAATCCGGCGAGATCCTCATCCGCGGCCCCCAGATCATGAAGGGCTACTTGGGCCGTCCCGACGCCACCACGGCCATGATCGACCCCGACGGCTGGCTGCACACCGGCGACGTCGGACACGTGGACGGTGGGGGCTGGCTGTTCGTCGTCGACCGCGTCAAGGAACTCATCAAGTACAAGGGCTTCCAGGTGGCACCCGCCGAACTGGAGGCCCTGCTCCTCACCCACCCGGGCATCGCCGACGCCGCCGTCGTCGGCAGGTACGACGACGACGGCAACGAGGCCCCGCACGCCTACGTGGTCCGCCAGCCGTCCGCAGCCGACCTCACCGAGGCGGAGATCATGATGTTCGTCGCCGAACGCGTGGCCCCCTACAAGCGGATACGCCACGTCACCTTCATCGTCGGCGTCCCCCGCGCGGCCTCCGGCAAGATCCTCCGGCGACAGCTCAGGGAGAGCACATGACACTCGTCGCCCGCACCCGCGACCGCGCCGTGGACACCCTGTCCCTCGACTCGCCGCACAACCGCAACGCCCTGTCGGCGGCCCTCGTCGGCGAACTGGCCGGCGCGCTCACCGACGCCGGCGAGGACCCCGGCGTCCGCGCGATCGTCCTCACCCACATCGGCAACACCTTCAGCGCGGGCGCCGACCTCAAGGACCCCCCACCGCCCGAGGCACTGGTCGCCCTGCTGCGGCAGATCATCGAGCTGCCCAAACCGGTCGTCGCCCGGGTCACCGGCCACGTCCGCGCGGGCGGCCTCGGCCTCCTGGCCGCCTGTGACATCGCCGCCGCCTCCACGGACGCCACCTTCGCCTTCACCGAGGTCCGCATCGGAGTCGCCCCCGCGGTCATCTCCCTGCCGCTGCTGCCCCGCGCGAACCCCCGCGCCCTCGCCCGCTACTACCTCACCGGCGAACGCTTCGACGCGGCGCGAGCGCGGGCGACGGGCCTGCTCACGACCTGCGCGGACGACGTCGACACGGCCCTCGGGCCCATCCTCGAAGGCCTGCGCCGCTCCGCCCCCGACGCCTTGGCCGAGACGAAACGGCTGCTCACGGCTAGGGTGCTGGAAGCCTTCGACCGGGACGCCGCCGACCTGACCGCGCTCTCGGCCCGGCTGTTCTCCTCGCCGCAGGCCCGCGAGGGGATGACGGCCTTCCTCGAACGACGGGATCCGGCATGGGTGGTGTGAGCACGGCCGACCGTGCGGAGAGAGTCCCCAAGCAGGACCGCAGCCGGGCGACCCGGCAGCGGCTCCTGGAGGCCGCCGTGTCCTGCCTCGCCGAACACGGCTGGGCAGGATCGACCGTCTCCGTCGTCGCCGAACGCGCCGGTGTCTCCCGGGGCGCCGCCCAGCACCACTTCCCGACCCGTGAGGACCTCTTCACGGCGGCCGTCGAGTACGTCGCCGAGGAACGCTCCACGGCCCTGCGCGCCCTGTTCCCCGACGGCGCGGCCGGAGACCGCCACGCCGTCGTCGCCGCCCTGGTCGACCTCTATACCGGGCCGCTGTTCCGCGCGGCCCTCCACCTCTGGGTCGCCGCGTCCAACGAGGAGCAGCTGCGGCCCCGCGTCACCGAACTCGAATCGCGCGTCGGCCGCGAGACCCACCGGATAGCCGTCGACCTCCTGGCCGCCGACGAGTCCCTCCCGGGCGTCCGCGAAACGGTCCAGGGCCTGCTCGACATGGCCCGCGGCCTGGGCCTGGCCAACCTCCTCACCGACGACGCGGCCCGCCGGGAACGGGTGGTGGCCCAGTGGGCGGGGCTGCTGGAGGAGACGCTGGGCTGAGGGCGGTGTCAGTGGCCGGGGCTAGGGTCCCGGCATGGGTGATCACTTCCAGACGATCGTCGACCTCGACGCGAACGCGGCGGATGCGGAACCGCTCGCGCGACGGGTCGTGGAGTGGCTCGTGGCCGAGGGCATCGTCCTCGCCGAGCGCACGGACTGTGTCCTGAGCCCGTCCCTGGGACACCCGCCGGGCCCGCGCTGGGGCCGCGCGGTCGGGAGGACCTCCGCGGACGACGAGCTGTGGGACGGCCTCGCCGTGCATACCGGGCGCACCGTCTTCCACGGCTGCCCAGGAGGCCTGGAGTCAGCCGTCTGCCCGCGCTGCTCGACCACGACCCGCCTGGTCGACGACGCGTGGGCGATGATCGACGAGGTCTGGTCGCCCTTCGCCGACGCCATCGGCACCTGGTCCGCCACCGGTACGGCCGAGGTCCGCTGCCCGGCCTGCGCGCGCCGGGTTCCCCTGCGCGACTGGGCCTGGAGCGACGACCACTTCGCCTTCGCCCACCTCGGGTTCCGGTTCTGGAACTGGCCCGAGCTCACCCTTGAGTTCCGCAGCCGCGTGGCCGGGCTGCTCGACGGACACCGCACGGCGTACCTCCGGGGAAAGATCTGAGGCCCGGGCCCGTCACGGACTGAGCCGCTCCACCCGCCAGCTCCCGTCCGGCTGCTCCACGTACCGCAACCGGTCGTGCAGCCGGTTCTCCCGGCCCTGCCAGAACTCCACCGTCTGCGGGGCCACCCGGAAACCGCCCCAGTGCGGGGGCACCGGCACCTGCTCGCCCTCCGGATAGCGGGCCGCCAGCTCCGCGTACGCGGCGTCGATGTCGGCCCGGGTGGAGATCACCGAGGACTGGGCGCTGGCCCACGCGCCCAGCTGCGAGCCGTGCGGGCGGGTGCGGAAGTACGCCGCCGTCTCGTCGCGGCCGGTGCGCCGGGCGATCCCGCTCACGATGACCTGCCGGGCCATGGGATGCCAGGGGAACAGCAGCGAGACGAAAGGGTTCTCCGCCAGGTCACGGGCCTTGCGGGACCCGTAGTTCGTGTAGAAGACGAAGCCCTGCTCGTCGAAGTGCTTCAGCAGCACCGTGCGGGCACTCGTCCGCCCCTCGGCGTCGGCCGTCGAGACGATCATGGCGTTCGGCTCGAACAGCCCGCCGTCGGTCGCGGCCTGCTTGAACCAGCGCGCGAACTGCTCGACGGGGCTCGCCGCCAGCTCGGTCTCGGAGAGCCCCTCCGCCCGGTACTGCTTGCGCATCGAGGCCAGATCGAAGGGGACGTCGTCGCGGTGGGTCACCCGGTCATCTTGCCGTACGGACGGTGTCCTTCGTCACTGCATGGCACTGAGTGCCGTGAACCCTCCCCAAAGCTGGCACTCGGGGATATCGTTTCCGTGCCGTTCCGGTTGGGTGACCGCCGACCGCACGGGGCATCACAGGGGGAGACCGGCCGGGACCGCGAGTCGCGCAGACGACCGTGGATCCACCGGACGGCCGCCCGCTTCGCCAGCTGACTGACACATGGTTCGCACGACCCACCCCACCACACCATCTGTCACTTACATCACGAGGAGCCGCCTGATGTCCGACTTCGTACCCGGGCTCGAGGGAGTCATCGCGTTCGAGACGGAGATCGCCGAACCGGATAAGGAGGGCGGCGCGCTCCGGTACCGAGGCGTCAACATCGAGGACCTCGTCGGCCACGTCTCGTTCGGCAACGTCTGGGGCCTGCTCGTCGACGGCGCCTTCAACCCCGGTCTGCCGCCCGCCGAGCCGTTCCCCATCCCCGTGCACTCCGGCGACATCCGCGTGGACGTCCAGTCCGCCCTGGCCATGCTGGCGCCCGTCTGGGGCCTCAAACCCCTCCTGGACATCGACGTCGAGGAGGCCCGCGAGGACCTGGCCCGCGCGGCCGTCATGGCACTGTCGTACGTCGCCCAGTCGGCGCGCGGGCAGGGCCTGCCGATGGTTCCGCAGCGCGAGATCGACAAGGCCCAGTCCGTCGTCGAGCGGTTCATGATCCGCTGGCGCGGCGAGCCGGACCCCAAGCACGTGGCCGCGGTGGACGCCTACTGGACGAGCGCCGCCGAGCACGGCATGAACGCGTCCACCTTCACCGCCCGGGTCATCGCCTCGACCGGCGCGGACGTGGCGGCGGCGCTGTCCGGCGCCGTGGGCGCGATGTCCGGCCCGCTGCACGGCGGCGCCCCCTCCCGGGTCCTCGGCATGATCGAGGAGATCGAGCGCACGGGCGACGCGGAGGCCTACGTCAAGAACGCGCTCGACAAGGGCGAACGCCTCATGGGCTTCGGTCACCGCGTCTACCGCGCCGAGGACCCCCGCGCGAGGGTCCTGCGCCGCACCGCCCGCGAGCTGGGCGCCCCCCGCTTCGAGGTCGCCGAGGCTCTGGAGAAGGCGGCCCTCGCGGAACTCCACGCCCGCCGCCCCGACCGCGTCCTGGCCACCAACGTCGAGTTCTGGGCGGCGATCGTCCTGGACTTCGCCGAGGTCCCGGCGCACATGTTCACGTCCATGTTCACGTGCGCCCGCACGGCCGGCTGGTCCGCCCACATCCTGGAGCAGAAGCGCACCGGCCGCCTGGTGCGCCCCTCGGCCCGCTACGTGGGCCCGGGCACCCGCAACCCCCAGGAGATCGAGGGCTACGAGGACATCGCCCACTGACCGACCACCCGACGGCCTCACCCACCCCCGGGTGAGGCCGTCCGCCCGCCTCACCCCGCGAGCCGGTCCAGCTCCTCGCCGATGACCTCCCGCAGCCGGTCGTGCCGGGACCCGAGCGCGTACCGCTCCTCGCCCCACCGCTCCCGCGGATACAGCCACACGGGCAGCCGCACCAGCTCCTCGGGCTCCCAGTCGTACCGCGGCCACACATGCGCGTGCAGAAACCCGTCGGCGTTCCCGAGGATCTCCAGATTCACCCGCCGGAACCCCGACTCCACCCGCCGGCAGGCCCGCTCCACGGCCTCCCCCAGCCGGTCCATGCCGTCCAGGAACGCCAGCCGCCTGCTCCGCGGCAGCTCGGACAGCCGCCGCACCCCGGGGTCATCGGCCAGCAACACCGAGTAGCCCGGCAGGAACTGCACATCACCGATCACCGCGAACCCGGCCTCCAGCCTCCGCAGCACGGTCGGGTTCTCACCCCGCAGGGCGCTGCCGATCCGGTCGTCGCGCCACGTACCCACTACCGCCACCCCCGGAAAGCACGGGAAAACGCAGACGACCCGCGAGTCTGGTTCCTCCTGGGGAGGAGCCGGCCGGACGTACCGGCGACTCGCGGGTCGGGTGACTGCCTGAGATTGGGCCGGCTGCGCGCCTGGTACACGCGCTGGTCCGGCACCGCACTGAGTGTGGTGACGAGCCCTAGCCCGCAGCCACCTCACGCGTCCGGTTCTCATACATCTGCCGAACCACCTCCCTTCTCGTGTACCTGGAACCCTAGGAAACGGTCCGGCCCCGCATCAACTGTTTTTATCGGGTTCGATCCGCCCCGTGGGACCGTCCCGTGGCGTTGACGTGGGGATTGCCGCCGTACAACGATTCCTTCAATGTTCTGGGAACTCGGTGTGCGCTGGGTCACGTTCCAGTTGAATGATGACAAGGAGCGCCGGCGTGCCGGACGTACGGACGCAGCCTGCAGGGGGTCCAGGTGAGTGCTTCCCGGCGTAGTGGGACCACCGACGAGCTGGGGCCGGACGAGCCCGAGCACGGCTCGGACGGTTCGGATCTGCTGGCCGCGCTGCTGGACGGGATGGACGCGGCGCTGTGCGCGTTCGACGCCGACGGGGTCGTCACGCACTGGAACCGTGAGGCCGAGCGGATCCTCGGCTGGAGCGCGGACGAGGCCGTGGGGCGGCGCGGACTGGCCGGATGGGCCGTGCGCAGCGCGGACGCCGAGGAGGTCGAGGGGCGGCTGCTGTCGGTGATGCACGCGCCGGGGCGGCAGGTGCACGAGTTCGCCCTGCTGACCAAGGACGGCGGGCGGGTGCTCGTGCGGACGCAGTCGGCGGCGGTGCGCGGCCCGGACGGGAAGCCGGCGGGGGTCTACTGCGCGTTCAGCGAGGTGCACGCGCAGATCGACCTGGAGCGGTCGATCGCCCTGAGCGAGGCCCTGTTCGAGGACGCCAGCTGGGGTGTCGTGCTGGTGGACGTGGACCTGCGCCCTGCCGTGGTGAACGCGCACGCGGCCCGCGCGCTGGGCACCGGGCGCACGTCGGTGCTGGGGCGCCCGCTCGGGGAGTTGCTGTCGCAGGGCGTGGAAGAGCTGGAGAGCGCGCTCCAGCACGTGCTGGCGGAAGGCGCGCCGCCCGCGCCCGCCGAGGTGTGGGTGACGGTGCGCGCGTCGGAGGGCGAGAAGCGGCGATGCTGGCGCAGCGGCTTCCTGCGGCTGGCCTCGCCGCTCGCGGAGGAGCCCGTTCCGCTGGGGGTGGGCTGGCTGTTCCAGGACGTCACGGAGGCCAAGCAGGCCGAGCAGGAGGCGTCCTTGCTGCGGTTCCGCATGCAGCAGCTGCACCGGGCGTCGCGGGCCGCCGCCGAGTGCGAGGACCCGGGGGAGGCGGCGACGGTCCACCTGGACTTCGCCCTGGCCGGTTTCGCCGACCACGCGCTGATCGACCGGGTGGCCGGGGGCGCGCTCACCGACGCGGAGACCGAGGGGCCGGTGCGGCTGGTCCGGATCGCCGCCACACCCTCCGGGGCGCCGGGCCCGAGCAGGCTGGCGGGCCGCGCGGGCCTGCCCGTCCGGTACGCCGAGGGCCACCCGGCCCTCCAGTGCGTCGAGCGCGCGGGAGCCCTGCGCGCCGGCGCGGGCGCGGTCTCACCGGAGGCGGCCCGCGAGTGGGCCCTGGCCCGCCAGTGGCCCCCGGACGCGGTCCACGCCCTGTGCGCGGTGCTGCGCAGCCGGGGCCGGACCCTGGGCGTCGTGACGTTCCTGCGGGGCGCGGGCCGCAGCGCCTTCGAACGCTCCGACGCGATGTACGCGGAGGACGTGGCGGTACGGATCGCGGCGTCCCTGGACCTGGCCGGGTTGTCGCAAGGGGAGTGAGCGGCGCTCGCGCCCGGTCTGCTCAGTGCCGGTAGAAGATCCGGTCGCGGTACTGCTCCATCACCCGGGTGTTCCAGTCGTGGCCGCCGTCGACGTTCCCCGAGCGCAGCAGGGGCGGTTCGATGCCGCGGTCGGCGAGGGTGGTGGCCGCGGTCGCCATGACGGCCTGGAGGAGCGCCGAGGTGACGACCGTGGAGGCGGGGGCGAAGGGGGCCGGGATGCCGTCGTGGGTGAGTTCCGCGTCGCCGACCGCGATCTTCGAGTCGAGGACGAGGTCGCAGTGGTCCTTGAGGTACGTGCCGGAGGAGTGCCGGGACTTCGTCTGTGAGGCGTAGGCCACCGAGGTCACACCGATGACCTTGACGCCCAGGGAGCGCGCGCTCATGGCCATCTCCACGGGCAGGGCGTTGCGCCCCGACAGGGAGATGATCAGCAGGGCGTCGCCCTCGCGGAGCGGGGAACTGTCGAGGACGGCGCTCGCGAGGCCGTCGACGCGCTCCAGGGCGGAGCCGAGCGGCGCGGGCATGACGTCGACGCCGACGACCCCCGGCACGGCGAGCAGATTCATCAGCGCGAGGCCGCCGGCGCGGTAGACGAGGTCCTGCGCGGCGAGGGAGGAGTGCCCGGCGCCGAAGGCGAAGAGCCGGCCACCTCCCGCGACGGTGTCCGCGAGGAGCGTCCCGGCCGCTGCGATGGCTTCGGCCTCCTCGTCGCGGACCCGCTCCAGCAGGCCGATCGCGGCGTCCAGGAACTGTCCGGCCGGCGCGCGGTCGCTCATACGGGGTCCCTTCGGCGGGCTCGGCGGCTTGTGTCGCGCCTCACCGTGCGGTCTGGACCAGCGCGGTGTCAATACGGCCGTGCGGGTCGCGCGCCGAGCGCCCGGGGGACGCCCGAAAGGGAACTCCGTACCCTTGCGCACGGCCGTGTAATCCCCGGCTTTCCCTCCGGCGGCACGGTTGTCGGTGGTATCCGGCAGAATTGGTTGCAGGGCCAGCGCACACGCCGGTGAGCCGTCCAGCCTCCGGCAGATCTCATTCGAGGGGCACGTATGTCCGGACTGATCGACACCACGGAGATGTATCTCCGCACCATCCTCGAGCTGGAGGAAGAGGGTGTGGTCCCCATGCGCGCCCGTATCGCCGAGCGGCTGGACCAGAGCGGTCCCACCGTGAGCCAGACCGTGGCGCGGATGGAGCGCGACGGCCTGGTGTCCGTGGCGAGCGACCGGCACCTGGAGCTCACGGACGAGGGACGCCGGCTGGCCACGCGGGTCATGCGCAAGCACCGCCTCGCCGAGTGTCTGCTCGTGGACGTGATCGGTCTGGAGTGGGAGCAGGTGCACGCCGAGGCGTGCCGCTGGGAGCACGTGATGAGCGAGGCCGTGGAGCGCCGCGTCCTCGAGCTGCTGCGGCACCCCACGGAGTCGCCGTACGGCAACCCGATCCCGGGTCTGGAGGAGCTCGGCGAGAAGGACGGCGCCGACCCGTTCCTGGACGAGGGCATGGTGTCGCTGGCCAGCCTCGCCCCGGGCGCCGAGGGCAAGACCGTGGTGGTGCGCCGGATCGGCGAGCCGATCCAGACGGACGCCCAGCTGATGTACACGCTGCGGCGGGCGGGCGTGCAGCCCGGCTCGGTGGTGAGTGTGACCGAGTCGGCGGGCGGGGTGCTGGTGGGCAGCGGCGGCGAGGCGGCCGAGCTTCAGTCGGACGTCGCCTCCCACGTGTTCGTCGCCAAGCCCTGAGCCGCCCGGCGCCGGTGAGGGCGTGCCCGGGCATCGTCAACGGCCGGGGCGGGCGGGGCCCTTGCGGGTTGGCGTGATCCGGACCGCATCCGTGATCCACTGCGTCGAATCGCAGCGCTCGTGGACTTCCCGTGCGACGCTGTCGCGTGAGGCATATGACCTGAGGGGCTCTGGGCCGCGGCTCGACAGCGATGTCACCCGGCCGGGGAGGGGGCTGGAGGATGTGCCGTGACGTCGGGGATGGCCCCGGCGCCCTGTGGCGCCGGGGCCTGTCCTCCCCTGTGCTGACCCGGAGCCCCGAGCTCTCAGGGTCATTCCCTCCGGACCGGTTTCCCCGAGCGGTCCGTCCCCCGCTGAAGATCTCCCCCCGGCAGCGCCGGTCAATCCCCGGGGATGGTCACTCGAACGAGGGGTGTTGCCCGCGAGAACCCCATCCTCGAATGCGCATTCGATAGTCTGCGGGCGGCGCACGGCACGGTGCACCGCGCACGGCACACGTCCTCGGACAGGTACGACGGCTAGCAGGGCAGAAGGAACAGCAGGGCAGAAGAACAGCAGGCGGAACACGGTTCACAGGACCGGCCGGCTCGCAGGGGAGTCACGGTCCGCGCGAAGCTTGGGGGGTGCCAGGGCATGGCGCGACGCATCGACGTGACCGGGACGGGCGGCGTACGCCTGGCGGCCTGGGAGTTCGGCGACCCGCCCAAGACCGATCCGGCGCGGGACGGGCAGGGCGCGCCCGACGGGCACACCGCGCCCGGCGTGCTGTTACTGCACGGCCTCATGGGCCGCGCCTCGCACTGGGCGTCCACCGCCCGCTGGCTCTCCGCGCGCTACCGCGCGATCGCCCTCGACCAGCGCGGCCACGGCCGCAGCGACAAACCGCCGCAGGGCGCCTTCACCCGGGACGCCTACGTCGACGACGCCGAGGCCGCCCTGGAGCAGCTCGGCCTCGCCCCGGTCGTCCTCATCGGCCACGCCATGGGCGCGCTGACCGCCTGGCAGCTCGCCGCCAAGCGCCCCGACCTGGTCCGCGGCCTGATCATCTGCGACATGCGGGCCTCCGCGCTCGGCGGTGCCTCCCAGCGCGAGTGGGGCCAGTGGTTCGAGTCCTGGCCGCTGCCCTTCGCCACCCTCGCCGACGTCCGCAAGTTCTTCGGCGAGGACGACCCCTGGGTGGAGCGGCCCAATCCGGCCAGGGGCGAGTTCTACGCCGAGGTGATGGCCGAGTCCCCGGACGGCTGGCGCCCGGTCTTCGAGCCGGAGCAGATGCTCCGCTCCCGTGAGACGTGGGTGTACGACGCGCACTGGGAGGAGCTGGCCCAGGTCCGCTGCCCCACCCTGGTCGTGCGCGGCCTGGACGGCGAGCTGGGCCGCGCCGAGGCCCAGGAGATGGTCCGCGTCCTGCCCCGCGGCCAGTACGCGGAGGTCGCCGACGCCGGCCATCTGGTGCACTACGACCAGCCGGATGCCTGGCGCGCCGCCATCGAGCCGTTCCTGGACGCGCTCGGCGACCACTGACGCCCGCCTGCCGGGGGCGTCACCCCTTGCTGACCGCGGCCAGGATCTCCGGCAGCCGCCGGGCCGTGCGCGGCGCGGCCAGCCTCAGCCCCGCCGCCGTGAGCGCCGCCCCGTACGCGGTGCCCACCGGCAGCAGCAGCCAGGCCCAGTCGTCGCCGCCGGCGCTCACGTTCAGCCAGATCGTGAGCGCGATGACGGGCGCGCACAGCAGCGCGGCGGCCATCATCCCGCCGAAGATGGAGATCCAGGCGAGCCCCACCTGCCCGGGGGCGACGTTCTTGTAGCCCTCCTGGGGGATGGAGTAGGGGAAGCGGGCGGACGTCCACGCCCCGGTCGCGAGCATCGCGCCGAGCAGCGCGAAGGACAGCCCGAGCGCCTCGGGCAGCCGCCGCCAGTCGCCGAGCATGGCCGTCGTCAGGACCGTCACGAGCGTGGCGTACGGCAGGGTGATCAGCAGCAGGGCGTACGCCCGGGCGCGCAGCTCGGCGTAGGCGTCGCGCGTCGAGGAGATCGTCAGCGCGACCATCCAGAACGCCGAGGTGTCCTGCCCGAACTGGTTGTACATCTGGATGCCGAGCATCCCGGCGGCGAAGCAGGCGAAGTACACCGACCCGGTGCCCTGCCAGGCGTTGAACACCGGCACGATCAGCCCGATGGCCAGCGATGTCACCCAGGCGGCCTTGGTCTTCGGGTCACGCCACACGTACCGCAGGCTGCGCTCCATGACCGTGCCCGTGCGGCTGGGGGTACCTCCCGGGCTTTCGCCACTGAGGGAGGGCAGCAGCCGCGTGAGCCCGGTCGACGAGCGCTCCTTCGCGGCCGACTCGGCGCTCGCCAGGGTGGAGCCGTCGGGCGAGGTCATCAGCCGCGTCAGATGCCGCGACCAGAGGGCGAGCAGCGCCACCAGCGCACCGGCGGTCAGCGCCAGTTGGACCGCGGCGCGTCCGTACGAGCCCTCGCTCACCGCGTGCACGGCCCCGATCGCCGTCGCGGGCGGCAGCCACTGGAGCACGTCGGCGGCCGGGTCGAGTTCGCCCAGGCCCGACGTCCCGAGCCGCTGTGCGCCGAAGTTGACGATCTGCGCCCCGACGGCGATGACCAGCCCGCTGAGCACCGCGAGGTCGCGCCCCTTGCGGCTGGTCAGCAGCCGCACGTTGGCGGCGGCGACGGCCCGCGCGAGGGCCACGCACACCAGCAGCGCCAGCCCGACGGCGACGACGCCTACGGCGAACGCCGCCCCGCCCCGCGCCACCGCGACCACGGATCCGACCAGCAGGCACAGGGTGAACAGCGGCCCGATGCCCACCAGCGAGGCCGTGAGCAGGGCCCGTACCAGCGGCCGGGGCCGCAGCGGCAGCATCACCAGCCGGGTCGGGTCGAGGGTCTCGTCGCCGCTGGGGAAGAACAGCGGCATCACCGCCCAGCCGAGCCCCAGCACCGCCACCGCCAGCACGACCACCGACTCGGCGTGCGCGTGCCCGCGCAGCGCGATCAGGCCGATCAGCTGGAGCGCGGCGAACAGCAGGGCGCAGACGGCCGAGGCGATGTAGGCCGCCTTCCGGCCGCCGGACTGCCGCAGCCCGTTGCGCAGCAGCGACAGCTTCAGCCGGACGAAGACGGGGGTGATCGCGGGGGTGCTCACCGCGACCCACCGCCCAGCCAGTCCAGGTCGGATCCGGCGTCCCGGCTCTCGGCGCCGACGAGTTCGAGGAACGCCCGTTGCAGCGAGGGCGCGTCCCCGCGCACCTCTTCGAGGGTGCCGGTGGCGCGGATCCGCCCGGCGGCCATCACCGCGACCCAGTCGCACAGCGACTCGACGAGCTCCATGACGTGGGAAGAGAACACGACGGTGGCGCCGGAGGCGGTGTACCGCTCCAGGACGCCCCGGATGGTCTGCGCGGAGACGGGGTCGACACCCTCGAACGGCTCGTCCAGGAACAGCACTTCGGGATTGTGGAGGAGAGCGCTGGCGAGCCCGATCTTCTTGCGCATGCCGGTCGAGTAGTCGACGACCAGCTTGTGCTGGGACCCGGCGAGATCGAGGACGTCGAGGAGCTGGGTGGCCCGCTTGTCGACCTCGGCACCGGGCAGCCCGCGCAACCGCCCGCTGTACGCCAGCAGTTCCCGCCCCGAGAGCCGCTCGAACAGCCGCAGCCCCTCCGGCAGCACGCCGATCCGCGCCTTCACCTCGACGGGGTCCCGCCACACGTCGTGCCCGACCACCTCCACGGTCCCGTGGTCGGGCCTGAGCAGCCCGGTCACCATCGACAAGGTGGTCGTCTTCCCGGCCCCGTTCGGCCCGACGAGCCCGATGAACTTGCCCGCGGGCAGCTCCAGATCGATCCCGGCGACAGCGACCTGCTGCCCGAACCGCTTCCAGAGCCCCTGCACACGCACAGCGCTGGCTCCCACCGCGCCTCCCTCCGTCACGGAGAACCCTACGGCGGGGCAACGCCCTTCTTTCAGGGGCGCGGGGAACTGCGCGATCAACCACGACGCCGCGGCCGCAGACGGACACGGACCAGGCAGGACAGAAGGCGCCCTCAGCGATCCCTGCCGCACGCATAGGCCAACGGCGAGATCAACTCCTCCGCGTCCGGCAGCCACCGATTGGCCGGAGTCGGCCGGCAGGCCCACTGCACGGCCCCCCGCGACCCGAACCGCGTGGGCGGCGCGGCCACATACGCACCCTCACCCAGCACGGTCAGATCCAGCGACGACACCGACCACCCCAGCTTCCGCACCAGATCGGGGACCTTCGCCCCGGCCCCCGGCAGCACGAAGAACTCCATCCGCCGGTCCGGGGTGAGCGTCACCGGCCCGAGCGTCAGCTCCATCCGCTCCATCCGCGCCAGCGCGAGGAACCCGGCCGTCTCCGCCACGGAGATCGCGTCGAACGTACGCCCCGTCGGCAGCAGGATCGACGCGGTCGGCTGCTTCTGCCACATCCGCCGCGCGACCGTCGCGCTGCCCGTCGCCTGCGTCGCCCAGTCCGGACGCGCCGGGTGCGACCCGGGCGCCGGGCACGCCGCGTCACCGCAGGAACAGCGCTGACTGCCGTCGACGGCTTCCAGCCAGGTGCCGGGGAACACGTCCCAGTGGCGCTCCTCGGCGTAGCGAACAGCGGTCTCCAGCAGCGATTCCCCGCGCTGCTTCGGGATCTGAGCGGCTTCCGTGCCGGCGATCGTCTCTTCCACGATGAACACAACTCTGGTCGTCACCAGGGGTTACGCCCGCCCGCGTGCGCGGGGGAGAGCATCGCCCCTGTTCCCGGGGCGCATGGGTGCATGTGCGGGGGCGCGCGGGAGGAACCGTCGTCGGAGCTGGGTAACCACGAGGGGGGCCGGCGGCAGCCGGTACCCCGGCATTCCTCACATGCCTCGCATTTTCACCTGGTCGGCGGGGCATTGATCTTCACGGCCGGATCCTTTCGCTGGGACGTGGGAGGCCCGGCCGCGGAAGACACGTCAACTCGGTGCGTGGGCAGGCACCGCAGCCACAGGGGGTACGCCATGGCCGCAAGGCCGCTCGTCGCCAGGCAGCCGAACGAACGGCTCCAGGCGCTCATCCAGGAAGCCGGATGCTCCAACGCCGGCCTGGCCCGCCGGGTCAACATGTGCGGTGCCGAACACGGCCTCGACCTGCGCTACGACAAGACGTCGGTGGCGCGCTGGCTGCGCGGGCAGCAGCCACGCGGGCGGGCCCCGGCGATCATCGCCGAGGCCCTGGGCCGCAAGCTCGGCCGTACGGTCACGATCGACGAGATCGGCATGGCCAACGGCAAGAACCTCGCCTCGGGCGTGGGCCTGCAGTTCTCGCCGACGGTCCTGGGGGCCATCGAGCAGGTCTGCGAGCTGTGGCGCAGCGACGTGGGGCGGCGGGACTTCCTGTCCGGCTCCTCCGTCGCCGCGTCCGCGCTGGTCGAGCCCAGCCGCGACTGGCTGATCTCCGCGCCCGACGCGCAGGTGTCGCGCTCGGCGGGACCGCGGGTGGGGCAGTCCGACGTCCAGGCGGTGCTTGCCATGACGCAGGCGCTGGTGGATCTCGACCACCAGTACGGCAGCGGGCATGTGCGGCCGGTCGTCGTGCACTACCTCAACAGCGTCGTCTCGGGGCTGCTGGCGGGCTCGTACCGGGAGGCCGTCGGGCGGGACCTGTTCGCCGCGGTGGCCCGGCTGACGGAGCTCGCCGGATACATGGCCGTCGACACCGGGCAACCGGGCCTGGCCCAGCGCTACTACATCCAGGCGCTGCGGCTCGCGCAGGCGGCGGGGGACCGCGGCTACGGCGGGTACGTCCTCGCGGCTTCCATGAGCCACCTCGCCGCGCAGCTCGGAAACCCGCGGGAGATCGCGCAGTTGGCGAGGGCGGCGCAGGAGGGGGCGCGGGGGCGCGTGTCCCCGCGTGCGGAGTCCATGTTCCACGCGGCGGAGGCGCGCGGGCACGCCCTCCTGGGCGACGTGCGCGCCGCCCAGACCTCGGCCGGGCGCGCGGTGAGCGCCCTGGAGGCGGCCGACCCGGCCGCCGGGGACGACCCGGTGTGGATCGCGCACTTCGACGAGGCCTATCTCGCCGACGAGTTGGCCCACTGCCACCGGGATCTGGGGCAGGCCGAGGCGGCGGCCCGGTGCGCGCAGGAGTCGCTGGCCGGACATCCCCGGTCGCGGGCGCGCCGCCGGGCCATCGGCTATGTGCTGTTGGCCACGGCGCAGGTGCAGCAGCGAGAGATCGAAGAGGCGTGCGCCACAGGCATGAAGGCCGTGGAACTGCTGGAGGGGCTGCGGTCCAACCGGGGTGCCGAGTACCTGGAGGACTTCCAGCAGCGGCTGGAGCCGTACCGGGACGAGGCGGTGGTCAGGGAGTTCGGAGCACGGCTGGACCTCCAGGCCGCGGCGTGAACACACGGTCCGCGTATGCGTGAACGTACGGCAAACGGCCGCCCGGCCCAGGGGAGGTGACAGGAACGGCGGCCGTGATCCGGCGGTGTCACCGCGCTCACAGGGCAGGAGGCCGGGCCCTGTGCTGCGTGGCACGGGGCTCCGGGGACCCGGTAGCGTGAGCCGACGATTCACAAGGTCCCCCATTAGTAGGAGTCCCGGTGACGCAGAGTGGACAGGGCGAGGAGCCCTCGGCGCGCCCCGCGCGCGAAGGCATCGTGCTGCCCTCGGACGGTGGCGAGCCCCTGCTGCCGGGCATGACGGGCGGACCGGGTGACGCCCCCGGCCACCGGACCGCCCCGCCTCCGACGGGCGGGCCGCAGGCGTCCGCCCCCGCGGAGGGCCAGACCTGGGGCCAGCCGTGGGGCCCCGGACAGCAGCAGACTCCGCCGCCGGACCGAAGCGGGCAGTCCGCGCAGCAGTGGGGCACGCAGGCCCCGCCCGCCTGGGACGCCCAGGCCCCGGGAGCACTCCCTCCGGAGGGCCCCCGGCATCAGAACCCGTACGCCGGTACGGCGGGGAACCCCGACCCGTACGGCGCGGCCCAGCCGTCCGCGACTCCGCCCGGCCACAACCCGTACGGCACCCCCGGCGCCGGAGCCCCGCTGCCCCCGGAGGGCTCGGGCGCACCCGCGTACGGCTACCCGCACGGGAACGGCCCCGGCGGACAGCAGCCGCAGGCGGCCCCGGGCCACGGGTATCCGTACGGGACCGGCCTGCCGCCGGCCGTCGACGCGTACGGCGGGCCGGCCGCGCACTCCCCGGCCTCCGGTGCCTACGGGACCGCCCCCGGCGGCGCGCCCCTGCCCCCGGCCGCCGACGAGGGGGCCACGCAGTACATACCGCCCGTGGCCGCCGACGAAGGGGCGACTCAGTACATACCGCCCGTGGCGCCGGCCGCCGACGAAGGGGCCACCCAGTACATACCCCCCGTCCGGCCTGGGGCGCTGCCGCCCGAGATGCCGTCCGGGGCGGACCCCGAGGCCACACGGTTCCTCGGGACCGGGCCGCTGCCGCCCGCCCCGAACCCGGACGCCGAGGCGACGCAGTACATCGCGCCGGTGCCCGGCGGGGACAAGCAGCCGCCCGCCGAGTTCGACAACCTCTTCCGCGGTGGCGGTCAGGGCGCCGAGGGCCCGGCCGGGGCCACGCAGCAGATGCCCCGCATCGAGCAGCCCCGGCCCCAGCCCGCGTACGGCGCCCCGGAGCCCTCTCACGTCCCGCCCGGCGCAGGGCGCTCGCGCGGTGGCCGTTCCGGCTCGCGCGTGCCCGTCATCGCGGCCGTCGGCATCGGCATCGCCGTCCTCGGCGTCGGCGCGGGCGCGCTGCTCGCCAGTGGCGGAGGCGGCGAGGACGAGGGTGGCGACAACAAGACCGTGGCGGCCTCCGCGCCCGCGACGGACGGCTCCGCCTCACCGTCGGCCGACCCGGCCCGGGCCCAGGCCGTCGAGCTGGACAAGCTGCTGGCCGACAGCGGCAACAGCCGCAGCACCGTGATCAAGGCGGTCGCCGACGTCAAGGGCTGCGACAACCTCTCCCAGGCCGCGAAGGACCTGCGCGACGCGGCCAAGCAGCGCAGCGGGCTGGTCACCCGGCTCTCCGGCATCGAGGTCGACCGGCTGCCCGACCACGTCGCGCTGACCACCGCCCTCACCAAGGCCTGGCAGGCCTCCGCCTCGGCCGACAACCACTACGCGGCCTGGGCCGACCAGACCGCCGGCCGCAAGGGCTGCAAGAAGGGCCAGGCCCGCGTCACCGGCCAGACCCAGGCCGGCAACCGGGCCAGCGGCGTCGCCAGCGCCGAGAAGGCCAAGGCCGCCGGGCTGTGGAACGGGATCGCCAAGAAGTACGGCCTGACCGAGCGTCAGCCGACCCAGCTGTGACGGGGACGGCGCGGGCGGGACATCCACAGCAGGGACGTCCGCGGCCGTGCCGTCCCGCACCGGGCCGTCGGGCTCAGTAGTTCACGTCGGCGTCCTGCAGCGTCTTCGTCGTGTCGACGAAGCCCTTGCGCGCCGACACCAGCCGCCCCTCCCGCACCACCTGGAGGGTCACGTTCGCGTTGACCAGGCGCGGGAAGCCCACCGAGGCGAGTTTGTCCTGGAACCGCCACCGAAGCGTCGGCGTGAGCCCGCCCGTGGTGACCTTCAGACCGTCGTCCAGGGCCTCCGTCACCGTGTCCGCGGTCACCTCGCCGCCGCCGAGCGACTCGGCGATCTGCCGGAACACCGTGTAGGCGATCCACGTGGTCTGCACTCCGGCGTCCGCGGGGTCGATGCGGTTGTCGCCGAAGGCCTCCTCGCGGATCACCCGCTTCATCTCGTCCCAGCGCGGGTCGCTCGCCACCGGGTACCAGCCGGTGATGTACGAGCCCTCGTAGGGCCCCGAGGCGCCGCCGGTCGCGTCGATCACCGTCTGGTCGACGCTGCCGAGCACGGTGGCCGTCCGCACGTCCGGGTAGTCCTCGCGGGCCCGCCGGAAGGAGTCCATGAAGGTGCCGTTGCGGTCCCCCAGCGCGGGCACCACGCACCCGTCGTCCGCCGCGCCGGCCGTCGTCGTGCGCAGCGCGCGCTCCGCCTGGCCGTCGTACTCGGTGGCGTCCTCCGCCGCCCGCAGGTCGTGCGAGGCCCGGTGCCCGCCCGCCTTCAGACCGGAGTCGAGCAGCGGGGGCAGTTGATCGCCCGTGATGGTGTCGGGCCGGATCAGCGCGACGGTCCCGCACCCGGCGAGGGCGCTGCCCAGACCGGCGAGCAGTGCGGGCTGGCCGCCGTTGACCGGGTAGGACAGGGGGCTGGTGAACTCGGCGTTGGTGATGCCGTAGCCGCCTATGTAGGGGATGCCGGCGCCCTCCAGCGAGGGGAAGAAGGAGTCCGCGTGCTGGCTGTAGGACCCGACGACCGCGACCACGTTCTCCTTGGCGGCCCGCCGGGCGCACTTCGCGGCCGCCACGCTGTCGTTGTGGTCGTTGCAGGTCAGCACGTTGAGCTCGCGGCCGTCGATCCCGCCGTGGGCGTTGACCCAGCGGGCGTAGGCCTGGGCGAAGGCGGGCATGCCGGGCTTGTTGGTGGCCTTGGTGTCCTGCGGGGCCCAGGTCATGACGGTGATGGTGTCGCCCCCGGCATCCCCCGTGGTGCCGGGGACGACACCGCAGCCGGCGAGGAGCGACGCGCTCGCGACCGCCGTGCCCGCGCGGAGTATCCCGTTTCTGGCGTGACGGGTGAGGAGGCCGGGGAGGAATGGGCTGCGGATGCGTCGCCTGCCGGTCATGGTTCCGCACGATTCCGTCACATGACCAACCCTTGAGTGATCTCTGGTCGACAATGGGTGACGCGCCGGTGAATTGCGGGGGTCGGTGTGACCGATGTGGAGGGGAACGTACGATCGATGACCGTGCAAGCTTCGGAAAACTCTTCCCGTCGTGGCCGTCGCTCATCCACCATGGGCGGCATGCCTGTCAACGACATGCCGTGGTGGCGCTGGCGCAGCAACGTGCGCTCGGCGTTGCACATGCTCTCCGACCCGGGGTTCCAGAGGGAGGTCTGGCTGGCCGGCGTGGAGGGCTACGGGGACGTGACCGACGCGGTGTACCGGCTGGTCGAGGACACCTGGCTGGACCACTGGTCCGCCGAGAAGTACGTCGGCACGATCTTCCGCGACTCCCAGGAGGCGGCCCTCGTCGACACCGCGGTGCTGCGGGTGCTGCGGATCATGCACCAGGTCGGGCCGGACGCACCGGTCGCCGCGTACCTCGAGCACGAGGCGTGGCCGGAGGCGGTCCGGGCGGCCCGGGACGCGCATGTGCGGCTCGCGGCGAGCGACGGCGAGGAACCGGACACGCCGCCGCGCAGCCTCGACGTGCTGCGGATCATGACCAGGTCCGCCTAGCGGGACGATTGCCGGTGGTGTCGTTCCTTGTGGGAACCTGTCCTGCATGAACGAGCAGTCCACCAGCGCCGCGGTCCCGCCCGACCAGTACGTCCTCACCCTGTCCTGCCCTGACCGCAAGGGCATCGTGCACGCCGTGTCGAGCTACCTCTTCATGACCGGGTGCAACATCGAGGACAGTCAGCAGTTCGGCGACCACGACACGGGACTGTTCTTCATGCGGGTCCACTTCTCGGCGGACGCGCCGGTGACCGTGGAGAAGCTGCGGGCCAGCTTCGCGGCGATCGGTGACTCGTTCCAGATGGACTGGCAGATCAACCGGGCCGACCAGAAGATGCGCATCCTGCTGATGGTCAGCAAGTTCGGGCACTGCCTGAACGACCTGCTGTTCCGGGCGCGGACCGGGGCGTTGCCGGTGGAGATCGCCGGGGTGGTGTCGAACCACACGGACTTCGCCGAGCTGGTGGGCTCGTACAACATCCCCTTCCACCACATTCCGGTGACGAAGGACACGAAGGCCGAGGCCGAGGCGCAGCTGCTGGAGATCGTGCGCGACGAGGGTGTGGAACTGGTCGTGCTCGCCCGGTACATGCAGGTGCTGTCGGACGACCTGTGCAAGGCGCTCTCCGGGCGGATCATCAACATCCATCACTCGTTCCTGCCGAGCTTCAAGGGCGCGAAGCCGTACCATCAGGCGCACGCCCGGGGTGTGAAGCTGATCGGAGCCACCGCTCACTATGTGACGGCCGACCTCGACGAGGGGCCGATCATCGAGCAGGAGGTCGAGCGGGTCGGGCACGACGTGACGCCCGAGGGGCTGGTCGCGATCGGGCGTGACGTGGAGTGCCAGGCGCTGGCGCGGGCCGTGAAGTGGCATGCGGAGCGGAGGATTCTGCTCAATGGGCGGCGGACTGTGATTTTCGCCTAGTAGCCCGGGTTGTCCTGTTTCGTGGCGGGTGCGGGTTGTGTGTGGTTGTTCGCGCAGTTCCCCGCGCCCCCAGGGGCGCGCCCCCCGAGGCCGGGTCTACATCCTGCTCAGTGAGGCGGCCGCGAACAGGACGTCCCTGATCGCCTCTTTGTCTCCCACCTGGCCTGCCGCCGCCTCCTGCGGAGGGACGTGGCCGGCGGCCAGGCGGCAGAACTCGACGCCGTCCAGGGCCACATGGGCCACCTCGTGCTCGGCGGAGCCCTTCGCCGCGGGGGAGTCCAGCGGGATCAGCCACTCGCCGCCGCCCGAGCCCTCGATCTCCAGGCGGAGGCTGCGGCCCGGTTCGCCCGCCGCGACCAGGTGGCGGTGGTGGGCGGGGGAGGCCAGGCCGGCCAGGCGGCGGTGGGCCAGGGCCGTCGGCAGCATCCGGGCCGCCAGGTCGATCATCCGGTGCAGATGGCGCGGCGAGGGCGGGTCGTAGGGGTAGTCGACCGCGTCGGCGATGTCCTCCGCGTGCACCCAGCACTCGAAGGCGCGGTCGAGCATCGCGTCGTGCAGGGGCAGCTCGAAGTCGCCGTAGGAGACGGGCAGCCGGCCGCCGCCGTCCGTGAAGGCCACCGTGCGCACGAGGTGGTGGCTCTGTTCCCGCCAGGGCGCCCGCAGGAAGCGGGAGGGCGGGAAGTGCGAGGCGCGCCAGAACGCCTCGGTGCGCCCCGCCGGAGTCGGGTGCCGGGGCGGGGCGTCGCCCAGCGGGTCGTCCAGGCCGAGCGCGACCGCCACCAGGCCGTCGACGCTGAGCAGGTGCGCGATGACCCCGGCGACGGTGGTGCGGCGGCTGGTCGGCTCGTCGGAGCGGAACCAGCGCAGCCGTACCGGCGCGTGCCACTCGGCGTCGCCGAAGTCCTGGAGCAGCGCGTCCAGGCGCGCGGTCTCGGCGTCGTAGGCGGCCGCCCACTCCGGTACCGGGATGCGCGGCGGGCGCCGCTCCAGGCAGGTCTGAAGGACGCGGGTGCGCAGTCCGGGGTCCAGGTCGAGACTCTCGGAGCGTTGCAGCAGTCCGACCGCCTGGCGCAGCCGCCGGGCCTCGTCGGCGCAGTCGCCGCACTCGCCGAGGTGCTCCTCGACGGCCGTGGCCTCCTCGGCCGAGCAGGCGGCCAGTGCCCAGGCGCCGAGCAGGGCCTTCAGCACGGCGTGCTCGAAGACGGGCGGTGCGGGCGGCGGCGTGGGCAGCGGCAGTCCGCCGTCCTCGACGGAGATCCGGGGCATGGGGATGCGCGGCGGGCGTCCGGGCTCCGGGGTGTCGCCGCCGTCGTCCCGGGCGCCGTCCCCGTCCCGCCGGCTGCCCTGCTCCTCGCGGCCGTCCTCCTCGCCGCCGTCGTACGCCTCGAACCGCTCCGGCCCGTTCACACCGCACCCCCGAATCCGGGCGGTGCGCCCGGTGCCTCGGTCTCGTGGGCGGTGGAGAGCAGTTGCAGGCCCAGGCGCAGCCGGCGGCGGGCCTCGTCCTCGGTGATGCCCAGGTCGGCGGCGGTCTGGCGGTAGTCGCGGCGCTGGAAGTAGGCCCGTTCCAGGGCCGAGCGCAGCGGGACCGGCATGGACTGGACGATGTAGTCGGCGCGGGCGGCGACCGAGGCGCGGCGCACCCGGTGCTCCAGCTCCTCCGCGGTGCCGGCGCCGTCGCGGGCGAGGGCGGCGGTCTCGGTGGCGCGCAGCCGCTGCACCGCCAGCCGGTGGGTCAGCGTGGCGACCCAGGTGCGCAACGGGCCCTGCTTGGGGTCGTAGGTGTCGGGATGCTCCCAGACGTGGAGGAAGACCTCGCGGGTGACGCGGTCGGCGGCGTGTTCGTCGCCGAGCACGCGGTGGGCCAGGCCGTGCACCAGGGAGGCGAACCGGTCGTAGAGCTCACCGAGGGCGGCCGCCTCTCCGCGGGTGAGCCGCTGCTGCATCTTGCGGTCCCAGCGCGGCGGTACGTCCTTTTTCGCCATGCGGCCCCCTCACCCCCTGCTCGTGTCCCGCGCGCGTGCCCTGTCCAGCCTGTGCCCGACGTCTCCTCGAATGTAGTCGGCACGTCCGGTAGCGCACGCCCCTTTGTGGCAATGTGCGCCCCCTGACCGGCCGCAGGTGGTAGAGGACCACCGGCGCTCGCACCGGGGGCCTTTGGGCTCGCGCCTACCCATGAACCCTCCGATCAGACCTGACTGAAGAGGATCGAACAGGATCGAACTCGACTAAAACAAGCCTCTTACGTGGGGGATCCGTTTTTCGGGTTGCGTTTCGGGGAAACGCCCGCTGGGCAGCCGCGCTGCAAGGAAGCGTAGGGACTGCTTCCGTTCTGGCGAGCGAGGGGCGTGGTGGTGACCTTCAAAGTGACCGGCGGTGAGCAGGGCCAATGGGCCGTGCTCCAGGTGTCGGGCGAGCTGGATCTGGTGACATCCCCGGTGCTGCGTCAGCGCGTGCACGACGTGGTCGCCGAGGGACACCACTGTCTCGTCCTGGATCTGTCCGAGGTGTTCTTCTGCGACTCCAGCGGTGTCGGTGTGCTCATCGCGGCCCGCCGGCTGATCCGCTCCTGCCAGGGCCGGCTGCGCCTGGTGCTGCCCGCCCGGGGCGCGGCCGACGGCTCCCACGTCAACCGCGTCCTCGGCGCGCTGGGCGTCCGCAGGCTGTTCGACGTGTACGGCGATGTGGACGAGGCCCTGGGCGACGAGGGCGAACCCCTGTCCGCGTGACGGGGCGGTGACGCACGGTCGGCCGAGTGTCGCCGTTCCGGCACACCGTTGTCCCGGAATTCCCCCGGTCTTGGCTGAAGTGACGTTTTTCCACGCCCGAACGGCTCCCTCCGTCGTACGCTCCGACCGAGACCCACCCCACCCGACGTAAGGCGGCCCGAGAGAGACATGGTCAGCAGCGAGTACGAGCGCAGGATCGCCGCCCGGTTCGCCACCTTCGACCAGGACGGCAACGGCTACATCGACCGCGAGGACTTCTACGGCGCGGCCAAGGGGCTCCTGGCGGAGTTCGGCGTGGCGGCCCGGTCCGACAAGGGGCAGGCCCTGTACGGCGGTGCCGAGGCCTTCTGGCAGGGCATGGCCGGGATGGCGGACCGCGACGGCGACCAGCGCATCACGCGCGAGGAGTTCGTCAACGGCGCGGTCAAGCGCCTGCGCGACAACCCCGACCGGTTCGCCGAGATCGCCCGCCCCTTCCTGCACGCGGCCCTGGACGTCGCCGACACCGACGGTGACGGTGCCGCGACGGTCGAGGAGGCCGCACGCGTCCTGAAGTGTCTCGGCGTCCCCGAGGACGCCGCCCGGCCGGCCGCCGCCGCGCTCGACGGGGACGGTGACGGCAAGGTCGGCGAGGCCGAGGTCGTCCCGGCCTTCGCCCGCTACTTCACCGTGCCCGAATAGGCCGAACAGCCCGAGCAGGCCGCGCGCCCGAGCGTTCTCACATGCCCGCGAAGCGCGCGCGGAGCCGGTACTTCAGCACCTTCCGCAGGGTCTCGCCCCGCGGAAGGGCGTCCACCACCTCCAGCCGCTCGGGCAGCTTGTGCACCGACAGCCCCTCGGCGCGCAGGAAGGCGGTCACGCCCGCGAGCGTCAACGCCTCCGATCCCGGGGGCTGTTCCACCACCGCGCACACCAGCTCCCCGCGTTCGGCGTCCGGCAGCCCGATCACCGCCACGTCGCCGACCGCCGGGTGCCGGTGCAGCAGGTCCTCGATCTCCCGGGCCGGGATGTTCTCGCCCTTGCGGATGATCACGTCCTTCAGGCGGCCGGTGAGCACCAGGTGCCCGGTCTCCGTCAGGTGCCCCAGATCGCCGGTGCGCAGGAACCCGTCCTCGTCGAAGGCCTGAGCCGTGTGCCCCGGGTCCAGGTACCCGCGGCACACGGCCTCCCCGCGCAGCCGCACCTCCCCGTCCACGACGCGGATCTCCATGCCCTCCGGTGGCCGTCCCTCGGTCGTCGCCAGCAGCTCGGAGCCGTCGTCCGGTGCCCCCATGGTGATCATCGGCACCTCGGTCATGCCGTAGCCGTGGGTGAGCTGCACGCCCATCTCCCGCACCACGGCGTGGTACAGCTCCGGCGGCTTGGGCGCCCCGCCGCCCGCCAGCAGCCGCAGGGTCGGCACCACGGGCGTGTCCGGCCGCCTGCGCTGCTCGGCCAGGAACATCGAGTAGAACGCCGTCGACCCGCCGGCCATGGTCACCCCGTGCGCGCGGTAGGCATCCAGCGCCTCCGGCAGCGCGAACTGCTCGAACAGCACCGCCGGGAAGCCGTACAGCAGCAGCATCACGGTGTAGTCGGGCCCGCCGATGTGGGCGTAGGGGAAGGCGATCGAGCCCACGTCGTCCGCCGAGGGGCGCAGCGCGTGGGCCAGGCAGGAGCCGCCCGCGAGCAGCGAACGGTCCGTGTGCAGCACGCCCTTGGGTTCGGAGGTGGTGCCGGACGTCCAGTAGATCCAGCGGACGGCGGTGCCGTCGCGGGGCGGGGGAGGCAGCACGGAGGGGTCGCCGTCGGGCAGGTCGCCGTAGGCCTCGAAGACGCCCTTGGCGCCCAGCCGGCGGGCCATCTCCGCGTGGTCGAAACCGCGCCAGAGGCCCGGCACGGCGAAGAACTCCGCCCGGGACTCGCGCAGCGCGAAGCCGACCTCGCGGTCCCGGTGGAAGGGGATCAGCGGGCTCTGCACGGCGCCGAGCCGGGCCAGGGCGAAGGACAGCACGGCCGTCTCGATACGGGTGGGCAGCTGCCAGGCCACCACGGTGCCGGGGCGTACGCCCATGCCGTGCAGCCCGGCCGCGACCCGCTCGGCACGCGCGCGCAGGCCCTCGAAGGTGAGCGTGCGGCCGTCCTGGAGGAACAGCGGCCGGTCGGGGGTGAGAGCGGCGCGGCGGGTGACCAGCTCCCACAGGGTGCGGGACGAACTCAGGGCGTGCGGGGTGTCGTTCACTGCTGCCCCCTGCTCCTTGGGTACCGCTTGGCTGACGGGTTGTCAGATGCGATGCTATCTGACGGAGTATCAGATGAGCACCGTCTGGCGGAGGGGACCCATGGCGACCGAACTGCCCCGCATCATCAGCGTCGACGACCACGTGATCGAGCCCGCCCACCTCTTCGAGACCTGGCTGCCGGCCCGGTACCGCGAGCGCGGGCCCAAGGCGCTGACCGCCGGCATCGGTGAACTCGCCTACATCGGCGGCACCTACCGGATCACCATGGACCCGGACGGCCAGCCCACCGACTGGTGGATCTACGAGGACCTGAAGTTCCCGTACAAGCGCAACATCGCCGCCGTCGGCTTCGACCGGGACGAGATGACCCTGGAGGGCATCACCCGCGCGGAGATGCGGCCCGGCTGCTGGGACCCGGCGGAACGGCTGAAGGACATGGACCTCAACCATGTCGAGGCGAGCCTCTGCTTCCCCACCTTCCCCCGGTTCTGCGGGCAGACCTTCGCCGAGGCGCACGACAAGGAGGTCGCCCTCGCCTGTGTGCGCGCCTACAACGACTGGATGGTCGAGGAGTGGTGCGGCGACAGCGGTGGGCGGCTCATCCCGCTGTGCCTGATCCCGCTGTGGGACGTGGACCTCGCGGTCGCGGAGATCCGCCGCAACGCCGCGCGCGGGGTCAGGGCGGTGACCTTCTCCGAGATCCCCACCCACCTGGGCCTGCCGTCCATCCACTCCGGCTACTGGGACCCGTTCTTCGCCGTCTGTCAGGAGACCGGGACGGTCGTCAACATGCACATCGGCAGCAGCTCCCAGATGCCCGCAGCCTCACCGGACGCCCCGCCCGCCGTCCAGGCCTCCCTCAGCTTCAACAACGCGATGGCCTCGATGATGGACTTCCTCTTCAGCGGGGTCCTGGTGCGCTTCCCGCGCCTCAAACTGGCCTACTCCGAGGGCCAGATGGGCTGGGTCCCCTACGCCCTGGAGCGCGCCGACGACGTGTGGGAGGAGCACCGCGCCTGGGGCGGCGTGCGCGAGACGGTCCCCGAGCCGCCGTCGACGTACTACTACCGGCAGATGTACTGCTGCTTCTTCCGCGACAAGCACGGCGTCGCCTCGATCGACGTGGTCGGCCGGGACAACGCCACCTTCGAGACCGACTACCCGCACGTCGACTCGACCTTCCCGCACACCAAGGAGGTCGCCCTCGACCATGTGAAGGGCCTCGACGACGAGACGGTGTACAAGCTGATGCGGGGCAACGCCATCCGGATGCTCGGCCTGGACCTGGACTCGGACCGCTGAGGCCCGCCGATGGATTTGTCGTACACGCCCGAGGAGGAGGACTTCCGGGCCCGGCTGCGCGACTGGCTCGCGCGCACGCTCCCCGGCCTCCCGCCCGAGCCGTCCCCCGACGACTGGCCCGGGCGGCGGGCGTACGACCTCGGCTGGCAGCGCAGGCTCCACGACGCCGGATACGCCGACGTGCACTGGGGTGCCTCCCCGACCCTGCGGCTGATCTTCCTGGAGGAGACCGAGAAGGCCGGTGCGCCCTATGTGGGGGCCAACTTCGTGGGGCTGCTGCACGCCGGCCCGACCATCGCCGCCGAGGGCACGGCGCGGCAGCGGGAGCGCTGGCTGCCGCCGATCCTGCGCGGCGAGGAGGTCTGGTGCCAGGGCTTCAGCGAACCGGAGGCGGGCTCCGACCTGGCGGCGCTGCGCACGCGCGCCCGGCGCGACGGCGACTCCTACGTGGTGACCGGTTCCAAGATCTGGACCTCCCACGCGGAAGTCGCCGACTGGTGCGAGCTGTTGGTCCGCACCGACCCCGAGGCGCCCCGGCACCGGGGCATCACCTGGCTCGCCCTGCCCATGGACGCGCCCGGCATCACCGTACGGCCGCTGCGCACGCTCGCCGGGTCGGCCGAGTTCGCCGAGGTGTTCCTCGACGAGGTGCGGGTGCCGGTGGCGAACCGGGTGGGGGAGGAGAACGACGGCTGGCGCGTGACCATGGTGACGCTGTCCTTCGAGCGGGGCACGGCCTTCGCGGGCGAGGTCGTCGCCTGCCGCCGGGTGCTGGGCGAACTGGCCGCCGAGGCCCGCGAGAACGGTCGCTGGGACGACCCGGTGCTCAGGCGCCGGCTGGGCAGGCTCAACGCCGAGTTCCGGGCGCTGTGGCGGCTCACGCAGTGGAACGTGAGCGCGGCGGAGGCCTCGGGCGGCGTGCCGGGCGCCGCGGGCTCGGTCTTCAAGCTCCGCTACTCGCACGCCCGCCAGGAGCTCTACGACGCCGCCGCCGAGGTGCTGGGGCCCGACTGCCTCGACCTGGACCGGCCGTGGACGCTCCACCGGCTGTCCTCCCTCTCCTACACCATCGCCGCCGGCACCTCGCAGATCCAGCACGGCATCATCGCCGAGCGCCTCCTCGGCCTGCCGAAAGGACGGTGAGACGCGGTGCGGTTCCGCCTGACCGACGACCAGCGCGCACTGCGGGAGGGAGTACGGCTGCTGCTCACCCGGCGCTTCGGCGCGGAGGCACTGCGGGCGGCCGTGGGGGCGGGTGAGACCGCCGACGGCGCGGGGGGTGACGCCCCGGGGACGGGTCGTGCGGCTGCCCGGCCGGAGCGGGACGCTGCCGGGGTCGGGGTCGGGGTCGGGGCCGGTTCCTGGCGGCTGGACCGGGGGCTGTGGCGGGTCCTCGGGGACGCCGGTTTCTTCTCGCTGCGGCTGCCGGAGGCGGACGGAGGGGTGGGACTGGGGCTGCCGGAGGCGGTGTTGGTGTTCGAGGAGGCGGGGCGGGCGCTGCTGCCCGGGCCGCTCGTCGCCACCCACCTGGCGGCCGGTACCGTCCCGGGCGCGGCCACCGGGGAGACGGTGGTGACGGCCGTGGACGGCGGGCCGGTCGAGTGGCTGGCGGAGGCGGACGTCGTACGCGGGGACGCCACCGGGGCCATGCCGCTGCGGTCGGTCGATCCGCTCACCCCCCTGCACCGCGTGCCCGCCGGGCATACCGCCGCCCCCGACCCCGTGGCGATCCTGCTCACCGCCGCCGAGCAACTCGGCACCGCCGCGCGCGTCGGTGAACTGGCGGCGCAACACGCCCGGGCCCGCGAACAGTTCGGCCGGCCGGTCGGGGCGTTCCAGGCGGTGGCACACCTGTGCGCGGGGATCCTGGTCCGGGTGGAGACGGCCCGCGCCGCGGTGTACGCGGCCGCCGTCACCGCCGACCCGGCCGACATCGCCGCGGCCCGGCTCCTCGCCGACGAGGCCGCCGTGCGCGGCGCCCGCGACTGTCTCCAGGTGCACGGCGGCATGGGCTTCACCTGGGAGTCCGACGTCCATCTGCATCTGAAACGCGCATGGGTTCGAACCCAACGTGCGGGCGGTGTCACGGAGAGTGAGGAGCTGCTCGCGGCCGCCCTGTTGCCCGGGGCGGCCTGACAGGCCGTCTGGCTGCGGTATCGCCGCGCGTGCGCCGGAAGATGTCATGGATCGTGGCATGACGGGATCACGGAGCGTTGATACCGGCTTGTGTCCTCAGCGTGACTCGTCACGACCTGGAGTCGATGGCCCGCTCCGGTACCTTGTGTGAGATGCGAGTGGCTCCGAGCGCAGTGCGACCCAGTGGCGCGGCCTGTTCGACTGCCCGCGGCGAGCGTCGCACAGTATGCCGCACGGGTAATCCTTCGCGCTGGAATATGCCCGAAGCGCTTGTTGGCGTGACTGTACGTCAACCATGCTGTCCCACAAGGGATTCACGTTCCGTGATCCTTGTCCCGGCCGTTGTTCTGGCCATGCAGAAAATGGCTACGATCGTGGCCCTCGTGAGGCGCGAGCCTAAGTGTCCGCCGGTTCGGATGGTGTGAGCGGTGCAGGTGCTTCAAGTGCAGCTGGAGATCCGGCCCGACCCAGCAGAAGTGGGGCGAGCCCGGCGGTGGGCCCGCTCCCGCCTGGCCGGGTCCGGCATACAGGCCGACGAACCCCTCGCCGAGACGCTGATCCTGCTGGTCTCCGAACTCGTCACCAACGCCGTGGTGCACACCGGCCGTCCCGCCGTCCTGCGGCTGTCCCTGCCTCCCGTGGTGACGGAGGAGGCCACCGTCCGTCTCGAGGTCGCGGACCGCAGCGGCCGGGCCCCCGTGCCCCGGTGCGCCGGCGACGACGCGACCGGCGGGCGGGGCCTGGCTCTCGTCGACGGGCTCGCCGACCGCTGGGGCTGGAGCGTCGAGGCCACCGGCAAGCGCATCTGGTGCGAACTGGACCGGTGCGCGAAGTCCCCCGGCCTGTCGGCGTCGTGCGGGGGCGGGGCGGTGGCCTACGGCGGCGGGGCCGCCTTCGAGGGGCTGGCCTACGAGGCGGTGTAGCGCGGCGGCACATGCCGCGGGGCTGTGCGGCGGTGCCGGGGCACGGATGCAGGCCGACGGCCGGTTGCCGTCGCGGCATGCGGCGGTGCGCCGGGATGTGCTTCCGTGCGCGCCCACGGCAAAAGCCGCATAAACGATATTCCGCCGAACGGGTGTTGACGCGTCGTGACCATGTGCTCACGCTGGTGAGCAGCGATTCGCCGTGAGGGGACGACGAGGGCTTCGGTGGACGGCAGCCCTCGTCGAGTGTGAGTCGTGATTCGGCGTCGGCTTCCTTCGGGGCCAGGAAGTCGGGGCGGGAGCGCCGGAGTCGGGTGGCGGCGCGCGCTGCCGTGCTCGGGGCGAGCAGCGCGGCGCCGCCATCCAGCTTCAGGGGATGGCGGCCCGGCCGCGCCGGGGCCTACAGCACGGCGACCGGCGCCACCGGAGAGCCGGTCGCCCCGGTGAACGGCTCGGGGGTCGCCGTCAGCAGGAACGCGTACCGGCCCGCTTGTCCACAGGCTGTGGACAACTCTTCGAGATTCCAGTTCTGGCCCTGCGGCATGCCCATCTCGACGAGGTGCAGGGCGTGCACCGGCAGCCAGAGGTCCGCCACCTCCGGCGGGAACACCTCGAAGGTCAGGGTGTCGTTGGCGACGGCCGCGACGTCGCGCGCGTGGAACCACCGCGGCGTACGGATCGAAAGACCCGGCGACGGATGCGCGTAGCCGTACCGGTCCCCGGCCAGGCAGACCCTGATCTGCCCGGTCCGTACGAGCACGACGTCTCCGGCCCGCACCCGGGTGCCGGCCAGTTCCTCGGCGGCCTCCAGGTCCTCGGGCGTCACCGCGTACCCGCCGTCGAGCCGGTCCGTGCCCCGGGCCCGGGCGACGTCGAGCAGCACCCCGCGGGAGACGATGTGCCGGACGGTGCCGATACCGCTGAACTCGGCTCCGCCGTGCGCGGTGACGGTGCCGGCGGGACGGCCGTTGTAGAGCCGGCCCCCGTGCGAGACGTGGGACAGGGCGTCCCAGTGGGTGGCGGCCTGGAGTCCCATGGTCACGACGTCGTCGCTGCACGCGACCGTGCCCGGGCCGAAGATCTCCTGGTTGATCTGCACCATCGCGTGCAGCGGGTCGATCCGGCCGGGGATCATGCCGGTCTGCACGCCGTCCTGCCGGAGGGGCAGGGCGAGCGGGATGCACAGGCCGGTGCGCACGGTCGCCGCGGCTCGCCTGACGACCTCGTCGGTGATCAGGTTCAGAGTGCCGATCTCGTCGTCGGCTCCCCAACGGCCCCAGTTGTTGACGCGCTTGGCGATGTCGTGGAACGCGTCCGGCAGCGACATGGGCCCTCCCCGGGGCTTGTCTTCCCGTATCTGACGGGTCGTAGAATCCGGTGACGAGGTATCTAACGGTCCGTCAGAAACCGTGGGACGGGAAGGGGCCGGGCGTGGGGAACTTCTTGGCAGGCAAGGTCGTCGCCGTCACGGGCGCCGGGCGGGGCATCGGCCGGGCGGTCGCCCTCGCGGCGGCGGCCGAGGGGGCGAGGGTCGTCGTCAACGACTACGGCGTCTCGGTCGACGGCGGCTCGCCGACGAGCGAGATCGCCGAGGCCGTGGTCAAGGAGATCGAGGCGACGGGCGGCACGGCCGTGGCCGTCGCCGACGACATCTCCACGATGGCGGGCGGGCAGCGGGTCGTCGACGTGGCGCTGGCCTCGTTCGGGCGGCTGGACGGGGTGGTCTGCGTCGCCGGGATCCTGCGGGAGCGGATGCTGTTCAACATGACCGAGGAGGAGTGGGACCCGGTCGTCGCGACGCATCTCAAGGGCACCTTCACGGTGTTCCGGGCGGCCTCCGCGGTGATGCGGAAACAGCGCTCCGGCACGCTCATCGGCTTCACCAGCGGCAACCACCAGGGGTCGGTGTCCCAGGCCAACTACAGCGCCGCCAAGGGCGGGATCATCTCGCTGGTGCGCAGCGCCGCGCTGGGGCTGCACAAGTACGGGGTGACCGCGAACGCGGTGGCGCCGGTCGCCCGGACCCGGATGTCGGCGGGAGTGCCGGTGGAACTGGCCGAGATCGGGGAGCCGGAGGACGTCGCCGCGCTGGTGGTCTACCTGCTGTCCGACGCGGCCGCCCGGCGGGAGATCACCGGGCAGGTGTACACGGTGGCCGGGGCGAAGATCGCGGTGTGGGCGCAGCCGAGGGAACTGCGCGCCGCGTACGCCCCCGGCGGCTGGACCGCGGAGAGGATCGCGGAGTTCCTGCCCGGGTCGGTGGGGGTGGACCCGATGCCGATGCTGGAGCGGGTGCGGGAGATGGAGCGGGCGGCGGTCGAGGGGGAGCGGCCCAACGCCCAGTAGCCCGGGGGGTTCGGAGATTTGGCGGGTGCGGGTCCGTCGTGGTTGTTCGCGCGGTTCCCCGCGCCCCTGGAGGAGGCGGCGATCGTGGATTTCGGGTTCACGCCGGACGACGAGGCCTTTCGTGCCGAGGCCCGGGACTGGCTCGGCGCGCATGCCAAGGACGCCGCCCACCGCCCCACTTGGGAGCGCACCCTCGGCGCCGCCGGGTGGATCGGGCTCGGCTGGGACGAGGACGGCTACGGAAATCGCAGAGCCACCCTCACCCAGCAGGTCGTCTGGGCCGAGGAGTACGCCCGGTCGGCCGCGCCCCCGCGCTCCGGGCACATCGGGGAGAACCTGCTCGCCCCCACGCTCCTGGCCCACGGCACCGACGAGCAGAAGTCGAGGTTCCTGCCGCCGATCGCCGCCGGGGAGGAACTGTGGTGCCAGGGCTACAGCGAACCCGGCGCCGGATCGGACCTGGCCGGTGTCCGCACCGCGGCCGTGCGCGAGCCGGGCGGCGGGGCGTACCGCGTCACGGGGCAGAAGATCTGGACGTCGCTCGCGCACGAGGCGGACTGGTGTTTCGTGCTGGCCAGGACCGAACCCGGCTCGGTGCGCCACCACGGGCTGACGTTCCTCCTCGTCCCCATGGACCAACCGGGCCGGATCGAGGTCCGTCCCATCCGGCAGCTGACGGGCACCAGCGACTTCAACGAGGTCTTCTTCGACGGTGCCCGCGCGGAGCACGTCGTCGGCGGCGAGGGCGACGGCTGGCGTGTCGCCATGAGCCTGCTCGGCTTCGAGCGAGGGGTGTCCACGCTGGCCCAGCAGATCGGGTTCGCCGCGGAACTGGCCGGTGTGGTGCGGGCGGCCGTCGAGTCGGGCGCGGTGCGCGATGCCGTCGTACGGGAGCGGCTCGTGCGGCAGTGGGCCGAGCTGCGGACGATGCGCTGGCACGCCCTGCGCACCCTGGGCGGCCGTGGTGACGCGGGGGCCCCGAGCGTGGCCAAGCTGCTGTGGGCCGGCTGGCACCAGCGGCTCGGGGAGCTGGCGGTGCTGGTGCGGGGCGCGTCGGCCGGAGTGGGCCCCGCCGACTGGTCCGCCTCGGCGCCGTACGAACTGGACGCCGCACAGCATCTGTTCCTCTTCTCCCGGGCCGACACGATCTACGGCGGCTCGGACCAGATCCAGCGCACGATCATCGCCGAGCGCGTGCTCGGCCTGCCCAGGGAGCCAAAGGGGGCCGTGTGATGCGAGGCGTGATCTTCGACGGGAAGCAGGTCCGGGTCGTGACGGACCTGGAGGTGCGCGAGCCGGGGCCGGGCGAGGTGCGGGTCGCGATCGCGGCGGCCGGGCTGTGCCACAGCGACCTGTCGGTGGTGGACGGGACCATACCCTTCCCCGTTCCCGTGGTGCTGGGCCATGAGGGTGCCGGGGTCGTGGAGGCGGTCGGTGGGGGCGTCACCCATGTCGTGCCCGGGGACCATGTGGCGCTGTCCACCCTGGCGAACTGCGGCACGTGCGCGGAGTGCGACAGGGGCCGGCCGACCATGTGCCGGCGGACCATCGGACGCCCGGGCCGGCCGTTCGGCCACCGGGGCTCGCCGGTGCACCAGTTCGCGTCCAGCTCGGCGTTCGCGCAGCGCACGGTCGTCAAGGCCGTACAGGCGGTCCGGATCCCCGACGACGTTCCGCTGACCTCGGCGGCGCTCATCGGGTGCGGGGTGCTGACCGGGGTGGGGGCCGTCCTCAACCGGGCGCGGGTGGACCGCGGTGACAGTGTCCTGGTCATCGGGACGGGCGGCGTCGGACTGAACGTGCTCCAGGGGGCCCGGCTGGCGGGGGCCGGGCGGATCGTGGCCGTCGACGCGAACCCGGCGAAGGAGGAGACGGCACGCCTCTTCGGCGCGACCGACTTCCTCACCTCGGCCGACGGCGTGCGCGACCTGCTGCCCACGGGCGCGGACCACGCCTTCGAGTGCGTCGGCCGGGTGGAGCTGATCCGGCAGGCGATCGACTGTCTGGACCGGCACGGCCAGGCGATCCTGCTCGGGGTGCCGCCCGCCACGGCCGAGGCGTCCTTCCGCGTCTCCTCGATGTACCTCGACAAGTCCGTCCTGGGCTGCCGCTACGGCTCCTCCCGCCCCCAGCGGGACATCGCCCTGTACGCCGGCCTGTACCTCCAGGGGAGGCTGCTGCTCGACGAACTGGTCACCCGGACCTACCCCGTCGAGGACTTCGACAGGGCGGCGGCCGACGCGCGGGCGGGGCGGGTGGCGCGGGCGGTGCTCACCTTCTGAGAGCGCCGGCCGCCTCGTGCTGCGCGCGGAACGTCCGCCGGTAGGCGGTGGGCGTCACGCCCAGGGCTGTCTGGAGGTGCTGGCGCATCGACTGGGCCGTGCCGAAACCCGCGTCCCGGGCGACCCGGTCGACGGAGCGGTCGGTGGACTCCAGGAGGTGGCGGGCCCGCTCGACACGCTGCTGGGTGAGCCACTGGCCGGGGCTGACGCCGGTCTCCTCGCGGAAACGGCGGGTGAAGGTGCGCACCGACATGGACTCCTGCGCGGCCATGTCGCGCAGCTGGATCGGCTCGTGGAGGCGGCCCAGGGCCCAGGCGCGGGCGGTGGTGGTGGACGCCTGCTGCGGATCGGGCACCGGCCGGGCGATGTACTGCGCCTGCCCGCCGTCGCGGTGCGGCGGCACGACCGTGCGGCGGGCCACGTCGTTGGCGATCGCCGCGCCGTGGTCGCGGCGCACCATGTGCAGGCACAGGTCGATGCCGGCCGCCACGCCCGCCGAGGTCAGGATGTCGCCGTCGTCGATGAACAGGACGCCCGGGTCGACGTCGATCTGCGGGAACAGGCGCTGGAAACGGTCGGCGTCCGCCCAGTGTGTGGTGGCGGGGCGGCCGTCGAGCAGACCGGCGGCGGCGAGGACGTAGACCCCGGTGCAGATGGAGGCGAGCCGGGTGCCGGGGCGGATGTGGGCCAGGGCGGCGGCCAGTTCGCCCGTGAGCACGCCCTGCTCGAAGACCGGACCGAGTTCGTACGACGCCGGGACGATCACCGTGTCCGCGGTGGCCAGGGCCTCGGGGCCGTGCTCGACCTGGACGGCGAAGTCCGCGTCGGTCCGCACCGGGCCGGGCGGGCGGACCGAGCAGGTGACGACGTCGTACAGCAGGCGCCCGCGGGCGTCCCTGGGGCGGCCGAAGATGCGGTGCGGGATGCCCAGTTCGAAGGGGAGCAGGCCGTCGAGGGCGAGGACGACGACGCGATGCGGGCGGAACTCCGGCTCACGGCTCATGGCCCGATCGTAGCGAATGCTGTCCTTCGGGCCACTCGATGGAGCGTCCCGCGGACCGGAAGCTCTATGGCGTGACCCAGACAACCGAAGCAGCGGCCGTCCAGCAGCCGCCGAAGCCGACACGTGCCCGGGTGCACCGCGCCTGGTTCGTCGCCGCCGTCACCTTCGTGACGATCATCGGCGCCGCCGCCTTCCGTTCCGTGCCGGGCCTGCTCATCGACCCGCTGCACGAGGAGTTCGACTGGTCGCGCGGCACGATCGGCGCCGCCGTCTCGGTGAACCTGGCGCTGTACGGGCTGACCGCCCCCTTCGCGGCGGCCCTGATGGACCGCTTCGGCATCCGCCGGGTCGTCGCGGTCGCCCTGACCGTGATCGCGGCCGGCTCCTGGCTCACCGTGTGGATGACCGCGGCCTGGCAGCTGATGCTGTGCTGGGGCCTGCTGGTCGGTCTCGGCTCCGGCTCGATGGCGCTGGCCTTCGCGGCGACCGTCACCAACCGCTGGTTCACCGAGCGGCGCGGCTTGGTCAGCGGCATCCTCACCGCCGCCTCGGCCTCCGGCCAGCTGATCTTCCTGCCCCTGCTGTCCTGGATCATCGACCGCTACGACTGGCGCCCGGCGGCCGTGACGGTCGCCCTCGCGGCGCTGGCGGTCGTGCCGTTCGTCTGGCTCCTGCTGCACGACCACCCGGCGGACGTGGGCCAAAGGCCCTACGGCGCCACCGCGTTCGTGCCGAAGCCGCCGCCCGTGCCCGGTGCCGCCCGCCGGGCCGTGACCGTCCTGCTCTCCGCTGTGCGCACCGGCCCGTTCTGGCTGCTGGCAGGCACCTTCGCCATCTGCGGCGCCTCCACCAACGGCCTGATCCAGACGCACTTCATCCCCGCGGCCCACGACGCGCACATGCCCGTCCAGGCCGCCGCCTCCCTGCTCGCGGTCATCGGGGTCTTCGACGTCATCGGCACGATCGCCTCCGGCTGGTTCACGGACCGCTTCGAGCCGCGCCGCCTGCTGGCGGTCTACTACGCGCTGCGGGGCGTGTCCCTGATGTTCCTGCCGCTCCTGCTGGGCCCCGCCGTCCATCCACCGATGATCTTCTTCATCGTCTTCTACGGCCTCGACTGGGTCGCCACCGTCCCGCCGACCCTGGCCCTGTGCCGTGAGCAGTACGGCGAGGACAGCGCGATCGTCTTCGGCTGGGTCCTCGCCTCCCACCAGGTGGGCGCCGCCGCCGTCGCCTTCCTGGGCGGCGTCGCACGCGACACCTTCGGGACGTACGACGTGATGTGGTACGCGTCGGGGGCGCTGTGCGCCGCGGCGGCGTTGATGGCGCTGGTGATCCGGCGGCGCGCGGTGGGGACGGCGGTGACGGCCTGAGGGGGCCGCGGGCCGGGCGCGCTCACGGGGCGCGCCCGAGTCCTTCGTCGATACGGGTGCGCAAGGAGCGCAGCGCCTGCCTGAGCTCCGCCGGTTCGATGTCCGTGACGTCGGCGTCGAACGTCAGGAGCAGTCCCGCGAGCCCGGCCCAGGACCACGCACCGAGCGTGAGCCGGCAACCGGAGTCGGTGTCGTGCTCGACCGTGGACCCGCCGGGGGCGAACCGGGCGACGACGGGCGCGGGCAGTGCGACGCGTGCCGACCCGCGGCAGGGCCATGGCGCCGGGGTGTCGCCGCGATCGTGTGTGCTCATGACGAATGCGACCGGATCGCCGTGCGGGACCTCGCGGCGGCCGAACGGTATCCCCGTGGGCATGCGCGGTGCGAGGCGGTCGACGCGTATCGCCCGCCATCGGTCCGCCTCCGGCTCGAACGCCACGAGGTACCACCGTGCCGCCCACACCACGAGGTCGTGCGGCTCCAGCATCAGCGTCGTCCGGCCCTCCTCGCCGGTGTGGTCCACCCGCACGAAGTGCCGGCGGTTGATCGCGCCGCCGATGACGCGGATGATCTCGGCGTCGATGGGAGCCGCGGGGAACTCCCAGTAGTTGCGCGCCGCGGTGACGGTGAACGGCTCGGTGCGGATACGGCTGCGGGCGGGCATCGCCTGCTGGAGCGTGGCGAGGGCGCGGGCCGCGTTCTCGCGGATGCCGGACAGGACCGCGGGGACGGTCTGGAGCGCCACGGCCGCGGCGATCGCCTGGTCCTCGTCGAAGACGACCGGCGGCAGGCGGGTGGCGCGGCCGAGCCGGTAGCCGCCGCCCGCCCCGCGCACGGCCTCGATCTCGTACCCGAGCTCCCTGAGCGTGTCGATGTCGCGTCGCACGGTCCGGACGGAGACGCCGAGCCTCTCCGCGAGCTCCCGCGCGGTCAGGGTCGCGCCGATGCCGAAGACCGACAGCAGTCTGAGTGCGCGCGCGGAGGTCACCGCCATGTTCCCGCCCCCTCCCGCAAAGCGGCCAATCGGTGGCAACTATAGGTGTGACCTTGGCCGCCATGACCGCTTCACAGACCCACCGAGAGGGCACACCCGCCCCCGGCGCTCCCTCCCCGCACATCTCCGGCGCGAGCGCCGGACTGGCGCTCCTCGTCGTGCTGTTCGGCTCCTTCATGGACCTCGTCGACGCGACGATCGTCACCGTCGCGGCTCCGGCCATCGCCCGCGACACGGGAGCCGGTGCCGCGCAGATCCAGTGGACGATCGCCGCCTACACCCTCACCCTGGGCGCGGGGCTGATCACCGGCGGGCGGCTCGGTGACCAGTACGGCCGCAAGCGCCTGTTCCTGATCGGCCTGGCCGCCTTCATGGTCACCTCCGCCCTCTGCGCACTCGCCGTCGATCCCGGGATGCTCATCGGGACGCGCGCCGCGCAAGGACTGGCAGCGGGGGTGATGGTCCCGCAGGTGTTCGGCGTGATCCGGGCGTCGTTCGCCCCGGCCGGGCGCGCCAAGGCGTTCGGCGCCTACGGGGCCGTCCAGGGGCTCGCCGCGGTCGCCGGCCCCCTGCTGGGCGGACTCCTCGTCGAGGCCGACCTGTTCGGACTGGGGTGGCGCACCATCTTCTGGATCAACGTGCCCCTCTCGATCGCCGCCCTCGTCGTCGGGGCGAAGGTCCTGCCGGAATCCCGCTCCGCCTCCACCGCGCGACTGGACCTCGCCGGGGCGCTGCTCGCGGCCTCGGGCATCCTGCTCGTCCTGCTGCCGGTCATCCAGACCGAGACCTGGGGCTGGACCACGGTCAGCTACGCCCTTCTCGCGGCCGGAGTCGTCCTGCTGACGCTCTTCCTCGCCTACGAGCGCAAGCTCGCCGGGAGCGGCGGAGAACCCGCCTTCGACCCGGCCCTGCTGAGGATCCGCGCGTTCACCGTCGGCCTGGGCGCGTCCGTGCTCTTCTTCGGCGGCATCGGATCGTTCTTCCTCACCCTGTCGGTCTACCTGCAGGCCGGCACCGGCCGGACCGCGTGGGAGACCGGCCTGGTGATCCTGCCCTACGCCCTCGGCTCGATCATCACCTCAGGGCTCGGCGTCGCCTTCGCCGCCCGGGCGGGCCGGGCCTTGCTGATCACCGGCTCGCTCACCATCGCGGCATCCCAGCTCGTGCTCCTGGCCGTCGTGGGGGACGGCGACGACCCCGGGTACCGGCTCCTCGCCCTGGGGCTGTTCGTCGGCGGACTCGGCCTCGGCCTGGCCGCACCCGTCCTCGTCAACGTCGTCCTCGCCGGGGTCCCCGGGCACCAGGCGGGCGCGGCAGGCGGCGTCCTGTCCACCGTCCACCAGATCGGCGGCGCCATCGGCATCGCCGTGCTCGGCACGGTCTTCTTCGCCGCCGTCACCGGTTCGCCGTCCGGCGCACCGGATCCGGCCGGCTACGCACACGCGCTCGGCATCGTCCTCGGCGTCTCCGCGGCGCTGTACGTCGTGGCGGCCCTCGTGATGGCGGCCCTTCCGAGGACCGCGGCGGAGCACGGCGCACCGGCCGGGCCATGAGGCCGTGCCCGTCCCGGGCCGGCGGTCCGAAGACGGGCCTTCGCCGTCCGTGCGAGTACGCCCCGGACCTCTACGGCGCATATTCTGTCCGGCCGGCAACTCCCCTGCTTCGAAAGGTCCGTCGATGACACTCGGCATGGTCCTCGGTGACGTGCGCCTCGTGACTTCGCGCGTTCGCTCACGTTCGACCTTCCGAGGAGTTCGCCGTGTCCACGATCCACTGGGTCGAGGCTCGACCCCGTTCCGCCCGCTGGCACTCTGAGTCCGGGCTGCCCCTGCCCCGCCGTGTCGTCGTCGCCGACGACGGCATGCGGGCCGCCGTCGCCCACCGACTGGCCTGTGAGGGCACCGCGCTGCTGTGGCGCGGGGATTTCCACAACGCGCGCCAGGTGCTGCGCGCGCTCGACCGCCGTGTCGGCCGAAGTGCGCCGGGTGCGGCCGGCACTCCGGCCGAGACCTTTCATCTGCACCGCCGGTTCCGTGCCCATCGGGCGCGCGTGCTCGGCAAGGTGCTCGTCCTGCTGGAGGAGGGCCACCGGCTCGGGTTGCGCCGGGCGCCCGACGTGCGCCGGGCGTGTGCCGAGGCCTACGGGCCGTCCGACGGTCCCGTGGCCGTCGCCCTCAGCGAGCTGCTGGGGGTGATCGGCGCCCGGCAGTGGCGCGAGAAGGGCGTGTACGTTCCGGCGCTGGAGGCGCGGATCCATCCGCACTACGGGGTGTTCGCGCCGACCAGGAGCGAGTACGTCGACCTCGTCGCGCGGGCCCCGCTGCCCCGCGGCGGTGCCGTGCGCACGGCCTTCGACCTGGGCACCGGGACCGGGGTGCTCGCCGCCGTGCTGGCCCGGCGCGGTGCCGGGCGGGTCGTGGGCACCGACGTCAGCGCCCGGGCGCGGGAGTGTGCCCGGGACACCGTGCGGCGGCTGGGGCTGGACGGGAGCGTCCGGGTCCGCGGGCCGGAGCTGTACCCCGAGGGGCGCGCCGACCTCGTCGTCTGCAACCCGCCCTGGATCCCCGCCCGGCCGGCCTCCGACCTCGACCTCGGCGTCTACGACGCCGGCGGCTGCATGCTCCACGGGTTCCTCGCCGGTCTCGCCGGCCGGCTGGAACCCGGCGGCGAGGGCTGGCTCGTGCTGTCCGACCTGGCCGAACGGCTCGGACTGCGCAGCCGGGAGGAGCTGCTGAGCGCCGTCGAGGAGGCCGGGCTCCGCGTGGCCGGCCGCCTGGACACCCGTCCACGGCACCCACGCGTGCGCGACACCGGCGATCCCCTGCACGCCGCACGGGCCGCCGAGATCACGTCACTGTGGCGGCTGACGGCGGGCTGACACGACCTGGGGCGTGTCCGCCAAGTCCCTCCTGCCCCGCGACGCCTGGCACGCTCCCCAAGCTCTTCGAGCAGGGGGTATCCCCTGCTCGCCGCACCGGGCGCACTCCCCCGTACGTCCAGTACGAGGGACTGCACCCTGCACGCCGAGAGCACGCACCAGACGCCGCAGGGCCCGCCCCCCGGGCGGACGGAGGGACTCAGCGGGCAAGACCTGGGTACCTAGGGGCGCTTCAGCCGGCTGAAGCGCCCTCGGTGGAAGAGCAGCGGGCCGTCCGGGTCGTCCTGGCCCGGGCCGAGGGCGGTGACCCGGCCGACCACGATGAGGTGGTCGCCGCCGGTGTGGACGGCGTGGACCGCGCAGTCGATCCACGCCACGGCACCCGTCAGACGCGGGGCACCCGACCGCGGCGCCGCGTCGTACGCCACGCCCGCGAACTTGTCCGCGCCGCTCACCGCGAACGCCCGGCAGAGCTCGCCCTGGCCCGCGCCCAGGACGTTGACGCAGAACACCCCGGCGCGGGCGATCCGCGGCCAGGTCGTCGACGTCCGGCCGACCATGAAGGCGACCAGGGGCGGGTCGAGCGAGAGGGAGGTGAAGGACTGGCAGGCGAAACCGGCGGGTGGCGCGCCGGGGGCGGCGGGCGGTGCCGTGATCACGGTGACGCCCGTCGCGAAATCGCCCAGGACCCGGCGGAACTCGGCGGGGTCGAGCGGAGCGCGCTCGTCGGCGCCGACGCAGCGCAGTTCGGGGCGCGGCAGCGCCTCGACCGGCTCCGGGGCGGCCGTGCCGGCGGACCTGAGGTAGCGCACGGCCGCTTCCGCCGTCCCTGCTTGTCCCATCACCCGAGCATTGAAACTGACATTTCGTCAGATGTGAAGGGTTGGGGAGCGGCGGGAAGGGTCAACGGCCCCTGAACTCCGCGTCGCGCCGCTCCACGAAGCTGCGCACGCCCTCCCGCGCGTCCGCCGTCGTCATGTTGATCTCCTGCGCGGCGGCCTCGGCGGCGAAGGCGGTGGCGCGGTCGGTGTCGAGGGAGGCGTTGACGAGCTGCTTGGTCAGGGCGAGGGCGCGGGTCGGGCCGGAGGCGAGCCGCTCGGCCCACGCGTGGGCCGTCTTCTCCAGCTCCTCGTCCTGGACGACCCGGTTGACGAGCCCGAGGCGTTCGGCGTCCGGGGCGGTGAGCGCGTCCCCGAAGAACATCAGCTCCTTGGCCCGCAGCGGGCCGACGAGGCGGGGGAGGAGGTACGCGCCGCCCGCGTCGGGCACCAGGCCCCGCCGTACGAACACCTCGACGAACCGGGCCGACGCGGCCGCCAGGACCAGGTCGCAGGCGAACGCGAGGTGCGCGCCGAGCCCGGCGGCCGTGCCGTTCACCGCGGCGATCACCGGTTTCTCGCAGTCGAGCACGGCGGCGATCAGCCGCTGGGCGCCGGTGCGCAGGGTACGGGCGACGTCGCCGGCGGCGCGTTCGCCGCTCGCGGCGGTGCCCCGCAGGTCGGCGCCGGAGCAGAAACCCCGGCCCGTCCCCGTGATCACGACCGCTCGCACCTCCGCCGTCGCGGACGCCTCCGACAGCAGCCGGATGATCTCCTCCCGCCCGCCGGGAGCGAGGGCGTTGAGGCTCTCGGGCCGGTTGAGGGTGACGGACAGGACGTGGTCGCGGGTCGTGTGCAGCACGGCGGCGCCCGTCATCAGCGGCACACCGCCAGCGCGTCCAGCGCCACGGCGCCCTGCCCCCGCGGCAGCACCAGCAGCGGGTTGATGTCCAGCTCGGCGAGCTGGTCGCCGAGTTCCAGGGCCATCCGCTGGACCCGCAGGACGACCTCGACCAGCGCGTCCCGATCCGCCGGCGGCCGTCCCCGCACCCCGTCGAGCAGGGCCCGCCCGCGCAGCCCGGCGAGCATGTCCCGCGCCTGTTCCTCCCCGAAGGGCGGCACTCCCACGGCGGTGTCGCGCAGCACCTCGACGAGCACGCCGCCGAGCCCGACGGTCACGGTCGGTCCGAACAGGTCGTCGTGGGTGACACCGACGACCATCTCGACGCCCTGCTCCACCATCTGGCAGACCAGGACGCCGTCCAGACAGACGTCCTCGTAGCGGGCGATGTCGGTCAGCTCGCGGTAGGCGTCGCGGACCTGGCTGGCCGAGGTCAGCCCGATCTTCACCAGCCCCAGCTCGGTCTTGTGGGCGATCCGGGCACCGGAGGCCTTCATCACCACCGGGTACCCCACGAGTCCGGCCGCGCGGACGGCCGCCGCCGCGCTGGTCACCAGCTGCTCGCGCGGGACGCGGATGCCGTAGGCCCGCAGCAGCTGCTTCGCCGCGTGCTCGCTGAGCTGCCGGCCGGGCTGCATCAGGGCCTGCGCCTTGCGGTAGGACGGCGAGGGGGTGCGCGGGGCCTCGTCGAAGGGGGAGCGGTAGGCGGCCGCGAAGCGGTGGTGGGCGAGGTGGGCGCGGACGGCCGTGAGGCAGTTGCCGACGGTGCGGAACGTGGCCACGCGGGAGGAGCCGAGCAGGACCTCGCGGTAGGCCGCTTCGGTACCGACCGGCGACCCCCACACCACGCAGACGAGCTTGTCGGTCCGCTCCGCCGCGTCCACCAGGTCGCGGACGAGCCGGTCGCTGAGCGGGGGGAACGGCCCGGTGATCGGGCAGATCAGCACGCCGACGCCGGGATCGTCCAGGATCGCGTCGATGATCTTCCGGCCGCGGTGGTCGCCGACCGGGTGGCCGCCGTTGTCGACCGGGTTGGCGACGGACAGGTACGCGGGGATCCACTGGTGCAGTTCGGCCTGCTTGGCCTCGGACAGGACCGGCAGGCTCAGTCCCGCCCCGGTCGCCAGGTCGGCGACGTGCGCGCCCGTGCCGCCCGAGATCGAGTAGACGACGACCCCTTCGGCGCGCGGCGGCCGGGCCCGGGCCAGCAGGGCGGCGGTGTCCTGGAGTTCGTCGAGCCCGTCGACCCGGATCACGCCGTACTGGCGCAGCGCAGCGTCCACCACCGCGTCCGCGCCGGTCAGTTTGCCGGTGTGGGAGGCGGCCGTGCGGGCGCCGGTCTCGGTGCGGCCCACCTTGACGGCCACGACCGGCACCCCGCGCCGGGCGGCCCGGTCGGCGGCGAGCAGGAAGGAACGGCCGTCCTTGAGCCCCTCCAGGTAGCAGGCGATCGCGCCGACCTCGGGCTGCTCGGCGAACCAGGAGAGGAAGTCGGCGCACTCCAGGTCGGCCTCGTTGCCGGTGGGCGCCCAGTGGGAGAGGCGGATGCCGAGCTCCTGCAAGGCGAAGACGGGGCGGCCCTGGTGGCCGGACTGGGTGATCAGCGCGATCGCCGGGCCCTGGAGGTCGTCGCGGAACCGCTCGAAGGCGTTGAGGTTGGTGTTGGGCCCCAGCAGCCGCAGCCCGGACCGCTCGACGGCGGCGGTCAGCCGCTGCTGGGCGGCCTCGCCCTCGGGGCCGGTCTCGGCGAACCCTGACGCGAAGACGACCGCGAACCGCGCCTTGGCCTCCGCCAGTTCCTCGATCACCGGGAGGGGGTCGCCGACCAGGACCACGGCCAGATCGATCTGCTCGGGCAGGTCGGACACGGCAGGGCGGCAGGGGATGCCGAAGACGGACGGCCGGGTGGGATGCACCGGGTAGAGGCGGGCGCCGACGCGCTCCGCCCAGTCGGCCAGTTGCCGCGTGATGCCGGTGTTCGGGCGGCCCTCGGCGTCCGAGGCGCCGATCACGGCGACGGACCGGGGGCGGAAGAAGCGGTCCAGGTCGGGTGCGTCGGCGTGCAGGGGCCGTCCGCTGACGTCGAGGTCGCCCGCCTGGGCCGGTCTGCCCTGCACGACGGGGCCGGACCGCTCGCCACAGGCGATGGCCCGGGTCCGGCGGGAGTCGGTGGTGAGGGTGCCGTGAGTCGATCCAAGCATCGTTTCCGCCCGCTCCTGTGAGACAGCCGCCAACTGACGCCTTGTCAGATTACTGAACTGATGCGACGTCAGGAACGGTGTGTGCGGGCGAAGTTGCCGAAGCCGTCGACCGGCCGGCCCGGGTCGCTCAACCCGGCAGCCGGGACACGCCCCCCGGGGCGTTCCGCGCGACGGCCTTGGCGATCTTCACCGCGTCGAGTGCCAGCTCGCGGAGGTTGCCGCTGATCGGGTTGGTGAAGCCGGTGAAGTACAGGCCGGGGGCGTTCTTCGGGGCGCGGGCGCCGTGGGTGACGGGCCTGCCGCGGTCGTCGAGCACATCGAGGTGACCGACCAGGTCCTCCAGGGCGCGGACGTACCCGGTGGCGGCGATCACCACGTCCGGGGAGATCCGGGTGCCGTCGGCGAGGGCGATCTTGCCACCGTCCTCGAAACCGTCCACGGCGGCCACGATCTCCACCCGGCCCTCGCGCACGGCGTCGATCAGACCGACGTCCTGCACCGGGATCGCCCCCTGCTTCACCCGTGTGTACAGCCCGGTGTCCGGGCGCGGCAGCCCGTGTGCCGTCAGATCGGGCACGGCCACCTTGGCCTGCACCCGGGAGATCCGGTCGACCAGGCCCACCGGCAGCCGGCGGACCAGCACACCGCTGTACTGGGCGGCCCACCCGGCGGTCGAACGGCGCACGATGTGGGGGACGGTGCGCACGGCGAGCCGGACCCGGGCGGCACCGCTCTCCACCAGGTCGACGGCGATCTCGGCCCCGGTGTTGCCCACGCCGACGACGAGGACGTCCCGGCCGGCGTAGGGCTTGCCGTTGCGGTACTCCCCGGCGTGCAGGAACTCGCCGGGAAAGGCGGAGCGGCCGGGCCAGTCCGGCACGCGCGGGGTGTGGTTGTAGCCGGTGGCCACGACCACCGCCGCGCCGGTCAGCTCCCGGCCGCCGGTGGCGCGCAGCAGCCAGCCCGTGCCGTCGGGGGCGCGCTCGACGCGGGACACCTCGACGCCGGTGACGATCTCCAGGCGGTGGTGCTCGGCGTACTTCTCCAGGTACCGCACCACGTCGTCCCGGGACACCCACCGCCCGAACCGGCGCGGCATCTGCAGCCCGGGCAGGGCCGAGAGGCGCCGGGTGGTGTGCAGGTGCAGCCGGTCGTAGTGGCGGCGCCAGGACGCCCCGACGCGGTCGGACTTCTCCAGGACGACGGCCCGTACGCCCCGGGCCCGCAACGCGTACGCGACGGAGAGCCCTCCGGGGCCGCCGCCGATGACGTAGACGGGGCGGTCGGCGGGGGGTTGCGCGGAGGCGGGTGTGGGGGGTGCGGAGTCGGCCATGAGCGGGAGCGTAATCCCGGGACCGCTTGATGGGTCTCGGTCAAGACCGGAATTGGTTTCGGATTGATCACGGCTGTGGGGGGAGGGAGAGGGGCTCGTGGCCGAAGGGCCTGCTTGTGACGGCTCGGTGATCGTTTCCGATGCTCGCGCCGGGGCGCGCACGGGGTCTCCCGCGTCCTCGCCGGGTCTTGCGCTTCGCCGTATCTGACGTACCGTCAGATTCCATGGACACGATCTGGCTCACCGGGGCGCAATGGCTGGCCGTGCTGCGGATCGGGCTCGGGTTGTGGTGGCTGGAGAGCTGGCGGCACAAGGACCGCAAGGCCTGGTGCGAACGGGGCACCGGCATCGCGTGGGCGGCCGGCATCGCCGCCGAGCACCGCTGGAAAGCCGTCCGCGCGGGCTTCGAGGCGGCCGTCGCGCCGCGCCCGCGCGCGATGGCGTACGTCGTCGTCCACGCCGAACTGGCCCTCGGGCTGGGCCTGATCAGTGGCTTCCTCACCCCGGTCGCCGTGGCCGGCGGGTTCCTCCTCAACGCCCTCTACTTCACGCTCATGGTCCACGACGTCGCCGAGCAGGGACAGAACTCGATGATGGCGCTCATGTCGGTGGTCGGCCTGTTCGGGATGTCCTGGCAGACGTGGTCGCTGGACAGCGCGCTGGGCCTGTTCTGATGGCAGCCCGCTTCGACCTGCCCGAGCCCGACGCCTTCACGTCGGCGTACTGGGACGCGGCCGCCGAGGGCAGGCTGCTGATCCGTCGCTGCGGGGCCTGCGGCCGGGCCCACCACTACCCGCGCGAGTTCTGTCCCCACTGCTGGAGCGAGGACGTGACCTGGGAGAGGGCGAGCGGCCGCGCCACCCTCTACACCTGGTCCGTCGTGCACCGCAACGACCTGCCGCCGTTCCCCGACCGCGTTCCGTATGTCGCCGCCGTGGTCGAACTCGCCGAGGGGCCGCGGATGATGACGGAGATCGTGGGGGCGGGCGACCGCCCGCCCGGCGAGGATCCGCCGCTGTCGGCCGGGGCACCTCTGGAGGTGGCGTTCCGGGAGGGCGTCCCGGTGTTCCGGGTGGTGCCGGGGGCCGGGCCGACGCCGTCCGCCGAGCCGCGCTGAGCGCAGGGGCGGCCGGACGGTGCGGGAGGTCACGATCTCCTCGTCCCGGCCCACCCGAACACGCCCCACGGGTTTCAATGGGACCCATGGCCCCCCTACGCGACTACTCCCTGACCGGCTCCGGCCCGGACCTGCACGGCCACGGCCTCCGTCTGCGCCCCTGGGACGCCGGGTCCGGGGCCGACGTCGACACCTGGCTGCGCGGCCTGCGGGATCCGGAGTTCCAGCGCTGGAACACCCCGCTGAGGCCGGTCACGGACCGGGCGAGCGCGCGGGAGTCGCTGCTCGCGCGGGCACAGAGCGCCATGGAGGGGACGTCGGTGTCGTTCCGCGTCGCCGACGCGCGCACCGATGCGGCGCTGGGGCACATCGGCGTCAACGAGATCAAGTACCACCTGAAGGTCGCCCGGATCGGCTACTGGGTCCTGCCGGAGGCCAGGGGCCAGGGCGTCGCCACCCGGGCCCTGCTGCTCGCCGCCCACTGGGCGCTGAGGGAACTGGGGCTGCACCGGCTGGAGTTGGATCACGCGGTCGGCCACGACGTGTCGTGCCGGATCGCCGAGCGGTGCGGGTTCCCCTACGAGGGCACCCTGCGTGGTGCGATCTTCCAAGAAGGGCGCCATGACGCGTTCCGGGACGCCCATCTGCACGCACGCCTGGCCACGGATCCCGAACCGGAACCGGATCCGGCGGGCCCGTGAGCCGGGCCGGGCCTGCGCGTGTGACACGGGTCATACGCCCCGGGCGGTGAGTCCGCCCGGCCCCGCCGGTCGTACCCGGCGCCACCACCCACCCGCGACGCCACCGCAGAAGGAGACCGGCCGAGATGACCGCACCCGTGAAGGGCCCCGCCAGTTACTTCCCCTCCATCGAGAAGAAGTACGGCCGCCCGATCTCCGACTGGCAGGACCTCATCCGCACCTCGCCGCTGACCCGGCACATGGAGCTCGTCACCTGGCTCAAGACCGAGCACGGCCTCGGGCACGGCCACGCCAACGCGCTGGTGGCGCACACGCTCGCCGAGGACAGCGGCACGTAGGCGGGCCGGGCGCCGCGGAAAAACCAGAGGTGCCCGGGAGGCCGCCGACGGCACCATGAACCATGGACACGGACACGGACACGGACGCCGAGGCCGCTTCCGCCGGCGGCGGGTGGCGCCTCACCCATGACCTCGACGACTTCCTGACCCGCGCGGGCGCCTTCCTCCGCTCCCGCCCGGCACTGCACACCGTGCCGCTGACGGTCACGGAGACCCTGCGCACGCGCGGGCGGAGCGTGTACGGCGACGGACCGCCGGAGTTCGGCGTACTGGAACGGGACGGGGCGGTCCGGGCGGCCTTCTTCCGCACCCCGCCGCACGGGCTGGACCTCACCGCCCTCGCCCCCGGGGACGCCGACGCCCTCGCCGCGCGCCTGGCCGCCTCCGGCCGCCGTCTGCCCGGTGTCCACGCGCGGTGCGACACCGCCGCCGCCTTCGCCGAGGCCTGGCAGCGGCACACGGGCACGACAGCGACCCTCCGCCGGCGCCAGCGGCTCTACCGGCTCGGCACGCTGACCCCGCCCGGCCCCGTACCGCCCGGCCGCCCCCGGGTCGCCGTCGCGGCGGACCGCGAGCTCCTCGTGCGCTGGCACGACGCGTTCGGCGAGGCCGTCGGCCAGGGCACCGTCCGCGACTCCGCGCAGTGGGCGGACGCCCGGATCGACAGCGGCGCGATCACCTTCTGGGAGACCCCCGACGGCACACCCGTCGCCATGGCCGGCACCAGCCCCCGGGTGGCCGGACAGGTCCGCGTCGCCCCGGTCTACACGCCGCCCCACCTGCGCGGCCGGGGCTACGCGGGCGCGGTGACGACCGAGGTCACCCGCGCCGCCCTGGCCGCCGGCGCGGAGGAGGTGCTCCTCTTCGCCGACCTGGCCAACCCCACCAGCAACGGCCTCTACCAGCGCATCGGTTACCGGCCGGTGGCGGACTTCGAGGTGTACGACTTCCGCTGCTCCTAGGCGGCGTCGGCCCGGGGGACCACCCTGATGTTGAACGTGTGGGAGCCCAGGCCGTGCGCGATGCCCATGAAGAGGAAGGCGAAGTGCTCCTGGCCGCGGGCCGTGGTGATGTCGCCGATGTCCAGGTGGGACGAGGGGGGCCAGCCGAGGTCGGTGAGCAGGCGCCCGACAGTCCTTTTGGCCTCGGGGTCGTTGCCGGAGAGGAAGACGGTGGACGGGCCGGCCAGACCGTCCGGGGCGATCATCGCGGTCGAGTCCATGGTGCACAGCGTCTTGACGACGGGGGTCAGCGGGAAGGCCGCCTGGATCTGTTCGGCCAGGCTGCTGTTGGGGTGCGAGAGCTCGGTGTAGTCGTCGGAGAGTCCGACCCCGACGTCGATCAGCAGCCTGCCGGCCAGGGCGGGTGCCCCGAGGGAACGGAGCAGGTCCAGGGAGACGTTCCCCGGGGTCGCGTTGACCAGCACCTCCGCGTGGGCCGCTGTCTCGCCGAGGCCTGCCACGGGCAGACCCAGGTCCGTTCGGTCCTCGGGCTTTCGTGAGCCGAGGAGTACGTCGTGTCCGGCCGCGCCCCAGCCGTGGGCCAGCGCGCGGGCGACGTTGCCGGTGCCGAGAAGTCCTATACGCATGCTGCGACGCTATGCGGCGTCGCAGTCCCGCGGATCGGGCCACGGACCCGTCCGGCCCGGTACCGAGGGCCTAGTTCCGAGGTCGCCGGTCCCCCGGCCGCATCCTCAGGGCCACAGCAGTTCCCGCGACCATCGCGCCCCGGGCGTCTCTTGAGCCGCCCGCCGGTAGCGGAGCCGGACGTGCCGGCGGCGCTCGTCGCCCTGGAAGAACTCGACCTCCTCGGCCCGCAGCCGGTACAGCGTCCAGGACGGCACGGGTGCCTCGGGCTCCCGCGACGCCCGCTCCCAGGCCGCCTCCGAGGCCCGGGCCAGCTCGTCCAGCGAGGACAGCGGCTCGCTCTGGCGCCCGGTCAGTGCCGCCGCCAGCGCACCCGTGGAGCGGGCGTGCAGGTCGCCCTGGGACTGGGCCGACGGGGCCGCCGACACCGGGCCGCGCACCCGGACCTGGCGGCCCAGCACCGGCCAGTAGAAGCCGAGCGCGGCATACGGCCGCCCGGCGAGGTGCCGGCCCTTGCGGCTGCCGGCGTGGGACGCGAAGGACCAGCCGTCGGCGTCCGCGCCGTGCAGCATCACGATCCGCACGTCGGGCAGGCCCGACTCGTCCGACGTCGCCAGCGACATGGTGTGCGGCTCGGTCTGCCCGGCCGCCACCGCCGCCGCGAACCACTCGGCGAACAGGGGCACAGGGGTGTCCGGGGCGGTGTCGGGCGTGAAGGCGGGCAGGCTGGTGACCTCCGGGTCCCAGACCCGCAGTGACCTCAGCAGCTCGTGAAGATCGGTTGCCATGCCTCGATTGTCACCGGTGCCGGCACCCGACGGGGCTGCGCCGCGTCACACCTGTCCCAGGTCCGACGACACCCACCGCTCCGGCCGCATCCACAGCACCACCTGCTCACCGTGGCCGGTCCAGGCGGAGTCCACATAGCCGTCGACCTTCTCGGCCGGCAGGTAGCGCGCCGAGATCTCCCGGAGCTGTTCGAGGGTGGCGGGGGAGGAGTCGACGACCGGCCCCTCGACCGACACGTACCGGATCGTGGGCTCCAGCCGGTCCACCATCAGCGAGAACCGGCCCGCCGCACTGATCAGCTCGTTCTTGCGGGAGTCCCGGCCGGTCATGATCCAGATGTCGCCGCCGGGCCGATACTGGTACCAGATGGGCACCGTCAGGGGCGCGCGGCCCGCCCCCGCGTCGACCGCGAGCGCCGCGATGTGCGGTTCGGCCAGGAACTGTTCACGTTCTTCACGGCTCAGGGCCATTCCGGTCTCCTTCGACGAGACGGTCGGCATGCGGAGCACTACAACGCCCCGACGCACACCGCCTGTTCCCGGACCCCGGCCCGGCACGGACCGCCCGTTCCCCGGCCCGGCAGGGACCGCCCGTTCCCCGGCCCGGCGGCGGGCGGCTCTCACCCGGCCCCCAGCACCACCGTCCCCGACGAGCAGAACCAGCCCCCCGTCCCCGACGCCACCGCCAGCCGCGGCAGCGAACCGTCACTTCGCCGCACCTGCCGCCGCCCGCACTCCCCGCGCAGCTGCCGCACCGCCTCCACCAGCAGGAACAGCCCGCGCATCCCGGGATGCTGGGCCGACAGCCCGCCCCCGTCGGTGTTGACCGGCAGCTCACCGCCCTCGACCCGCAGCCGCCCCCCTTCCACGAACGCCCCGCCCTCGCCCTTGGCGCAGAAGCCGAGGTCCTCCAGCGTCACCAGGGTCATGTAGGTGAAGGCGTCGTAGAGCTCGGCGACGTCGATCTCCGAGGGCCGTACGCCCGCCCGTTCGAACGCCAGCCGTCCGCTCACCGCCGCCGGTGACACCGTGAAGTCCGGCCACTGAGACAGCGCCGCGTGCGAGAGTGCCTCGCCCGTCCCCAGCACCCACACCGGCGCCGTACGGCAGTCCCGCACGTACTCCCGCGCCGCCAGCAGCACCGCCGCCCCGCCGTCGGAACGGACGCAGCAGTGCAGCTTGGTGAAGGGGTCGGCGATCACGGGCCCGGACAGGACGTCGTCGACGGTGATCGGGGTGCGGAACATCGCCTCCGGGTTGAGAGCCGCGTTGGCCCGGGCCTGCACCGCCACCTGCGCCAGCTGCTCGATCGTCGTGCCGTGCTCGATCATGTGGCGGCGGGCCGCCATGGCGTACTTGGCGATCAGGGTGTGGCCGTAGGGGACTTCGAACTGCGAGGGGCCGCGCGTGCCGAAGGACAGCGTCCCGGTGCGGCGGCCCGCCCTGACGTCCGCGCGGGCGGTGGAGCCGTAGACGAGCAGCACCGCGCGGGCGTGCCCGGCCTCGATCGCGTCCGCCGCGTGAGCCGCCATGACCTCCCAGGTGGAGCCGCCGACGGAGGTGGAGTCGACCCAGGTGGGACGCAGGCCCAGATAGTCGGCGACCTCGGCGGGGGCCAGCGTGCCCAGGCCCGCCGAGGCGAAGCCGTCGACCAGCGAACGGTCCAGGCCGGCGTCCGCAAGGGCGCGGCGGGCCGCCTGGGCGTGCAGCGTGTACGGGGTCGCGTCGTCCACGCGGCCGCAGTCCGAGAGGGCCACGCCGACGACGGCCGCCTTCCTCCGGGAGGTCATAAATCTGACGGTACATCAGATCAGGGCGGCGCGGGGGCGGCAGGACTCTGGGCTTCCCCGTTCCGTCGCCCTAATATGACGCACCGTCAGATACGGAGAGAGGGGTGCCCATGGACGCCCGCTTCACCGGCGAACAGGACGAGATCCGCCGCACCCTGCGCGCACTGCTCCACAAGCGGTGCGGCCCCGAAGAGCTGCGGGCCGCCGTCGACACCCCGGCCGGGCACCACCGGGCCCTGTGGGCCACCCTCGCCGAACGGCTCGGCCTGCCCGGGCTGGCCCTCCCCGAGGCCTACGGCGGTGTCGGCTGCTCGGTGACCGAACTGGCCCTGGCCTGCGAGGAGACGGGCCGGTTCCTCGCCCCCACGCCCCTGCTCGCCACGGCCGTCCTCGCCGCCCCGCTGCTGCTCGCCCTGGGCACCGGCGCCCAGCGTGCCGAGCACCTGCCGCGCATCGCCTCCGGCGAGCTCACCGCCGCCCTGGCCGTGCCGGGGCCCGCCCTCGCCACCGCCCTCGCGCTCACCGGCCACGACCGGCGCGGGGCCTGGGCGGGCGGGGGACGGGCCGGGGGCGTGCAGGCCCGGCGGGCGCAGGGAGGCTGGCGGCTGTACGGGCAGGCCGAGCAGGTTCTCGACGGACACAGCGCCCGGCTGCTGGTGGTCGCCGCGCACGCCGGGGGATTCGCCCGGTCCCGGGTGCTGCTCTTCCTCGTCCGCCCGGACACCGCCGGTCTCACCCGCCTACGGCAGACCGCCCTGGACGCGACCCGCCCGCAGGCCCGAGTGCAACTGCGCGACGTACCCGCCGAGTTGCTGGGCGCCGAGGACACCGACGTGCTCCCCGCCCTCGCCCGGCTCGGTGACACCGCCGCGGCCTGTCTCGCCGCCGAGGCCGTGGGGGCCGCCGACCGGGTGCTGGAGCGGACCGTCGAGTACGTCGGGCAGCGCGAGCAGTTCGGGCGCCCGGTCGGCTCCTTCCAGGCGGTCAAGCACCGGCTGGCCGACGTGTACGTCCAGGTGCAGGCGGCCCGCTCGGCGGCCTACTACGCGGCCTGGGCCGCCGCCGCCCCGGTCGCCGGAGAGACGGCCGGCGGCCTCGCCCTCGCCCAGGCGCTCCAAGCCCTGCGCCGCGCCGCGGCCGAGGGGATCCAGCTGCACGGCGGCATCGGATTCACCTGGGAGCACGAGGCGCACCTGTACTTCAAGCGTGCCGCGGGCGACGAGCTGCTGTTCGGGCCGGTGCACCGGCTGCGGGCACACGCGGCCGACGCGGCACACGTCGTCGAGGAGGCCGGCACATGAGAGGTGCGCGCGTGGTGCAGAAGGTGTCGTCGACCCGGGGCTTCGCCCGGGTGGCGCCGCACGTGGTGCCCGCCGTCGACCGGGCCGTCCACCGGCTCACCAGAGGAAGGGTGCTGCTCAGCGCGCACCTGCTGCCCGGTGTGGTGCTGACCTCGACCGGGGCGCGCAGCGGACTGCCCCGCCGCACCCCCCTGGCCTGCATGCCGCAGGACGGCGGGCGTACCTGGATCCTCGTCGGGTCCAACTTCGGGCGGCCGGGGCACCCCGCCTGGAGTCACAACCTGCTCGCACACCCCGACGCCGAGATCAGCTGGAAGGGGCGGGACGTCCAGGTCACGGCCGTGCTGCTGGCGGGGGAGGAGCGGGCGGCGGCGTGGCGGGCGCTGCTGGCGTTCTGGCCGCCGTACGCGGCGTACCAGGCGCGGGTGGAGCGCGAGATCCGGGTGTTCCGGCTCGTACGGAGGTAGGAAGCGCGACAGGCGGTGGTCCACCCGGGGGGACCACCGCCTGCCAGACAGGACTTGGATGGGTAAGAGGCCGCCGCGCCGCGCTACTTCGTCGGCTTCCGGCCGGTGACGCCCAGGTACACCAACAGGGCGAGGTTCGGCTTCAGTTCGGCCTGCTTCACCCCCCAGGAGGAGAAGCCCTTCTGGTGGGAGGCGACGGCCGCGAGCATCGCGACGAGGGAACCGGCGACGGCCGCCGGGTTCACGTCCTTGTCGACCCGGCCCTTGGACTGGAGCTCGGCGACGGCGTCCGCGAGGGAGTTGTTCACCGAGTTGAGGATCTTCATACGGAGCTTGTAGAACCGCTTGTCGCCCTCGGCGGCACCGAGATCGACGACGCGGAGGATCGCGTCGTTCTTGCGCCAGAACTCAAGGAAGCCGTCGACGAGTTCCTGGGCCGTCTGCCAGCCGGCCTTGCCGGCCCAGGAGCGGCCCTGAAGGAGCTCCGTCAACGCGGCGCCCTCGGTCGCCATTTGCTCGGCGATCTCCAGGACGGCGCCCTCGACGTCCGGGAAGTACTGGTAAAAGGTCGCGGGGGAAGTGCCCGCCTTCCGGGCGACATCGATAACTTTGACGTCCCGGTACGGGGAGGAGCTGAGCATCTCGCTGAGGCAGTCGAGCAGCTTCTGCCGGGTCGCCTGCCCACGCCGGCCGGCCACGCGGCCGTCGACGGTACGCACTTGTCCTGTCATGCCGTCAGCTTACCGAGGCGCGATCGGGGCGCGATTCGGCCGACTGCAAATGGGGTGTGAGGGAGTGCGGAGGCAGGTGTGCCTGGTCTGCGCGGTGCGGCCGTCGCGGTTACGTTGTCGGCATGGCCGAAAACAGGGCATCGGTGTACGCAGAGGGCGTCCCCTGCTGGGTGGACGCGCAGCTTCCCGACGTGGAGGCGGGCAAGCGGTTCTACGGTGAGCTCTTCGGATGGACCTTCGAGGACTGGTTCGGTTCCTTCGCGCAGGCGCTGAAGGACGGCGAGCCCGTGGCCGCGCTGGTCCGCAAGGTGGACGGCCGGCTGCCCACCGTCTGGACGGTGTACTTCGCGACCCCGGACGCACCGGCCCTGGCCCGGCGCGTCCGGGACGCGGGCGGGCAGGTGATCTCGGCGCCGGTCCCGGCCGGCGAGCTGGGCGTCACCGCGCTGGTCACCGACCCCGAGGGTGCCGTCTTCGCCCTGTGGCAGCCGGAGGAGCACCCCGGCTTCGGCAGGCGGCACGAGCCGGGCACCTTCGCCTGGGCGGAGCTGTACGCCCGGGACACGGAGGCGGCCAACGCCTTCTACGGCGATCTCTTCCACGAGGCCCTGTTCGGGCCCGACGCCGAGCCGGACTTCGGCCGTGCCCCGGTCTCGGACGTGTTCCCGGCCGAGATGCCGCCCCACTTCCTCGTGCATTTCGCGGTCGAGGACGTACCGGCCGCGCTGGAGGACGTCAAACGGCTCGGCGGCCGGGTGCAGGCCCCGCCTTTCTCGACCTCGTACGGCGAGGTCGCCGTCGTCACGGACGACCAGGGGGCGTCCTTCGCGCTGTTGCGCCGCTGAGCAGGCATGGGTTTGGTCATTGTTTGGTCGCCTCTGTACTGAGACATCCGAATTGTCACCGGGTTCGCAACCAGGGCTCCGGCCAGGAAGAATCAGGGTGCGTGCCGCCATGGCGGTGCGGTGGTGAGACGCTGCACGGGGTCGCGTGGAACATGTGGCTTGGCGCGGCTCGTACGGGGAGGTGGCAGGCAGAGTGGTGGATCAGCTGACGCAGCACGATCCGCGGCGGATCGGGCCGTTCGAGGTGCTGGGACGGCTGGGTGCCGGCGGCATGGGGCTGGTCTATCTCGCGCGTTCGGCGTCCGGCCGGCGCGTGGCGATCAAGACCGTCCGGACGGAGCTGGCCGAGGACCAGCTGTTCCGGGTCCGCTTCACGCGTGAGGTGGAGGCGGCCCGCGCCGTCTCCGGCTTCTACACGGCCGCGGTCGTGGACGCCGACCCGCGCGCCGCCGTGCCGTGGCTGGCCACCGCGTACGTGCCCGCGCCCTCCCTCGAGGAGATAGTGAACGACTGCGGGCCGCTGCCGGCCCAGGCGGTGCGCTGGCTGGCGGCGGGCGTGGCCGAGGCGCTCCAGTCCATCCACGGCGCGGGCCTGGTGCACCGCGACCTCAAGCCGTCGAACGTCCTCGTCGTCGAGGACGGTCCCCGGGTGATCGACTTCGGCATCGCCTCCGGGGTGTCGAACACACGTTTGACGATGACCAACGTCGCCGTCGGCACCCCCGCCTACATGTCCCCCGAGCAGGCCAAGGACTCGCGCAGCGTCACCGGCGCGAGCGACGTCTTCTCCCTGGGCTCGATGCTGGTCTTCGCCGCCACCGGACACCCGCCCTTCCATGGCGCCAACCCGGTCGAGACGGTCTTCATGCTGCTGCGCGAGGGCCCGGACCTCGAAGGGCTCCCGGACGAGCTGCGGCCGCTCATCGAGTCCTGCATGCAGATGGACCCGACGGCCCGCCCCAACCCGGCCGACCTCCAGGCCCAGCTGGCCCCCCACCTCTTCGGCTCCGGCTCCGACGACAGCGGCACGGCCTCCGCGTGGCTGCCCGAGCGGGCCGTGGGCATGATCGAGTCCCGCCGCAACGGCCGCGCCGCGGGCAAGCCCGCCCCCGGCGCCGGACGCAGCGGCGGCGGACGCCCCGCCCCCGGCCCCGCGCCCATCCCGCCCCCGCCCTCGCACGACCCCGTCGTCCCGGCGCCCGTACCGGCCCCGGCCGGCGGCCCCGACACCGGCCCGGTCCGGCTGGCCGGCGGCCAGGTGCCCATCGGCCCCGGCCCGCGCGTCGCCGACGTGCGTGCCGCCGCCGTCAAGGCGCCCCCGCCGGAGGCCGCCCTCGCCGCCTCCTGGTCCAAGCCCCGCCCCGGCGTCAACGGCACGGACCCCGCGGTGGGCCCGGCCGTCGCCGCGCCCCCGGCCCCGGCGGCACCGCCCGAGCAGGCCGGCGGCTGGCGGCCCTGGCGCTTCCGCATGTCCAACGACGTCTGGGGCACCCCCTCGGTCGCCGACGACCTGGTCTACGTCACCTCCTTCGAGGTGCACGCCCTGGACGTCGCCACCGGCCGCCGCCGCTTCAAGACCCGGGACGTCGCCTGGTCCATGGCGGTCGCGGACGGCCGTATCCACGCCTCCGACGGGCCCACCCTGTTCGCCCTGGACGCCCGGGAGGGCGGTGACCTCTGGCGCCTCCAGACGGACGCCTGGGTGTACTCGCTCAAGGCCGGCCGCGGCACCGTCGTCACCGGCACCCGCGGCGGCGGCGTCCAGGGCTGGGAGGCCTCGGGCGGCCAGAAGCTCTGGGAGATCACCGGCTGCCAGTCCGACTTCGAGTCCCCCGAGGCCGGGCCCGCCCTGCACGACGGCACGGTCTACGTCTGGCAGGACGCCCGGCTGCGCGCCCTGGACGCCCGCACCGGCGAGGAGCGCTGGTCGTACCCGATCGGCGACGCGGCCTCCTGCGGCGGCGTCCCGGTCCGGCTCACCCAGGCCACCGACGGTTACGTCTACGTCTGCGCCGGCACCCGCGTCCTCGCCCTCGACGTGGCCGCCGGGCACGTGAAGTGGCACTTCGAGGCCCCGGCCGTGTTCCTGAGCCCGCCCACCTTCGTCCCCGGCCCGGCCGTCACCGGCGGCGGCATCTACCTCGCCGACTACCTCGGCACGGTCTACGCCCTCGACGCCACCGACGGCCGCGACCGCTGGCGCATCGCCACAGAGGCCCGCTCCTGCGTCGACCCCGTCCTGGTGGCCGCCGGCCACGTCCACGTGGGCAGCGGCAAGGGCCTCTACACCCTGGACGCGGTCACCGGCACGCCCAAGTGGCGCTTCCAGGCGGGCGGCGACATCGTGGGCGCCCCCTCGGTCGCCGAGGGCCGGATCCACTTCGGCTCCACCGACCACCTGCTGTACACCCTGAAGGCCGACGACGGCCGGCTGCGCTGGAAGCTCGCCACCGGCGGCGAGATCACCGGCTCCCCGGTCGTCCGTGACGGGGTGGTCTACGCGTGCAGCAAGGACCGGTGTGTGTACGCCCTGGACGCGGAGAAGGGCACCGGTACGGCACGCACCGCCTGACCGGCCCGGGACGGCCGTCGTACCGGCGTGCGGAAGGGGATCCGGACGGCGGCCGCCGCTTCTCGGAAGCGGTCCGTCCACCGCTTCCACCCCAGACGCTACGCCGGGTGCGTGCCGGTCGCCATGCAGTGACATGGCCGTGACAGGCGATCACTAGGCTTTCCGTCATGCGGACACGGGGGAGCGGGCTCAGGTTCACGGCGGTGCTGGTGCTGGTGGTGCTGGCACTGACCGGTTTCTCGTCAGGCCGGGGCCGCGGCGGCGGTCACGGGCACGGCGGCGGAGGCGGCGGCGGGTGCAGCAGCTCCGGCCAGGACCACGACAGTTCGAGGTCGTCGACGTCGAGCGGCGGTTCGTACGGCTCGGACGGTTCGAGCGGCGGCGGTTCGAGCGGCGGTTCGTACGGCTCGGACGACGACTACGCGGGCAGCGGCGGCGGCGGTTCCACCGCCCGCAGGCCGCACTACGGCTCCACGCCGACCTCCTCCTCCGGCTCCGGCAGCGGCACGAAGCGGCTGAAGGACGGCACGGCGAGGCTGCTCGGCTGCGCGAGCCCGGCGGCCCCCTACGCGACCGTCGAGGTCGAGAACCCCAACGGCCGCAAGGCGGACTTCTCGGTCTCGGTCACCTTCGAGGACGCCCAGGGCATCACCGTCGTCAGCCGGTACGGGGACGTCACCGTCCCCGCGAACGGCACGGCCACCGTCGACGTCCGGGTGGGCGGCGGCGCGGGCCTGGTGGACTCGGTCGACCACTGCGAGGTCGACCGCCAGGCCCTCGTCGACGACTGACGGACGGCTGACGGAACCGGGGCTCAGTCCCGCAGCTCCGTCAGGAAGTCGATCAGCGCCTCGTTCACCTCGGCGGGCCGCTCCTGCTGCGTCCAGTGGCCGCAGCCCGGCAGCACGAGCGGCTTGCGGCGCAGGTTCGGCATCAACTCCGGCAGCCGCTCGATCAGTTCGGGCGTGCCCGGGAAGGCCGGCACGAGGTCCCGGTCGCCGTACACGTAGAGCGCGGGCGGGGAGACGACCGCGCCCTGCCAGGGGGCGGTCAGCTCCCAGTTGCGGTCCAGGTTGCGGTACCAGTTGAGCGCGCCGGTGAAGCCCGGCTCGAAGCTCTCGGTGAGCACGTCGAGGTCCTCCTCGGTGAGCCACTCGGGCAGCACCTCGGGGTTCGGCGCGTCCGCGAGCCAGCCGCGCTCCAGGTCGTCCACCAGGGCCTGCTCGGGACGCCCGGCGTCGGGGGCGTCCCCGGAGGCGGAGTACAGCAGCTTGCGCAGGGTCGTGCGGGTGTCGGCGGTGAACTCGGCCTCCGCGGCCCCGGGCTGGTCGAAGTAGTTCCAGTAGAAGTGCCCGCCGAACCGCTCCCGCATGGCCTCCAGCGGGGGCTGTGCGCCCCGGAACGGCGGCGGCACGCTCAGCCCCGCCACCCCGCGCACCACGTCCGGCCGCAGCAGCGCGGTGTGCCAGGCCACCGGCGCGCCCCAGTCGTGCCCGACCACGAACGCCCGCTCCTCGCCCAGCGCGTGGATCAGCCCGACCACGTCCCCCACCAGGTGGAGGATGCTGTACGCGGACACGCCCTCGGGGCGGTCGCTGCCGCCGTACCCGCGCTGGTCGGGCGCGACCACCCGGAAACCGGCCTCGGCCAGCGGACCGAACTGGTGCCGCCAGGAGTGCCAGGACTCCGGGAATCCGTGCAGCAGTACCACGAGCGGGCCCTCGCCCTGCTCCGCGATGTGCAGCCGTATGCCATTGACGTCGATCATCCGATGCTCAACCACGCTCCCGAGCATACGCATGTATGGGCCACCTGCTTCACTCGCGCAACCGGTACTGCCGCGCCCGCCCGGCGAACAGCCGGGCCTGCCGCTCGGCCCCCGCGTTCCCGAGTGCGATGAGGTGCGGCGCCTGCGCGATCCCCTGCGCGCGCCCCGCCTCGGTCGCGGCCCACAGAGCCCGCACGGTCCCCTGCACGGCCTCGGTCGGATACCCGGCGAGGACGGCCGCACACGCCGTCGCCTCGCCCACGGCCTCGCCCCGCGCCGTGAGTTGCGACACGAGCCCGGTCTCGTACGCCCGCCGGGCCGAGATACGCTCCGCCGTCCCCATCAACGCCATCCGCGCGACCTCCCCGTAGGGCATGCGCTGCGCCATCAGCACGGACTCGTAGGCGCTGACCATGCCGTAGGTGGTGTGCGGGTCGAAGAAGCAGGCGGTGGTGTCGGCGACGACGAACTCCGCCTCGCCGAGCAGGTAGAAGGCCCCTCCGCAGGCCATTCCCTGCACGGCGGCTACGACCGGCTTCCACAGGTCGTTCGCCTTCGGCCCGATGCCCAGCAGCGGATCGTCCTGCGCGTAGGGCGAGTTCGGCTGCGGCACGACGGCGTCCCGGTCGATGCCGGTGCAGAAGGCCCGCTCACCGGCCCCGGTGAGGACGATCGCCCGCACGGTGTCGTCGAACCGCAGCTCGCCCCAGGTGGAGGCGAGTTCGTCGGCCATGGCGAGGTCGACGGCGTTGAGCCGCCCGGGCCGGTTCAGCGTCACCACCGCGACTCCGCTGTCCCGGTCGACCCGCAGGAGGACACTGCTCATGACCGCTCCGGGACCCACTGCGGAAGTCCGTCGTGGAAGACGGCCCGCACCCGGGCGCCGATGCGCAGGTGCTCCCGCGGCAGGGAGCCGAGTGGCCGCCCGGCCGCGGGGACCAGATTGCCCACCAGCCGGATCCGGGGCGCCTCGTCCAGCTCGACGACGACCACGTTGTACGGCGCGTGCGCGGCGTAGTCGGGCAGCAGCGGCGGATGGGCGACGACGTAGGACCAGATCCGGCCCCGGCCGGACACCGGCCGCCACTCGCTTGCGAAGGACTGGCAGTGCGGGCAGCAGGGCCGGGGCGGGAAGCGGAGCTCTCCGCACGCCGCACAGGCCTGGACGCGCAGTTCGCCCTGGGCGGCGTACTCCCAGAAGGGGGCGCCGTCGGTGTCGGGGACGGGACGCAGCATGGGGCGCTCCTCAACTCCTCAGCAGCAGGGCGGAGGTCGGGACCCCCTCGCCCGCGGTGACCAGACAGGCGGAGGCGCCCGGCACCTGTGCGGTACTGGTCCCGCGCAGCTGTCTGACCCCCTCGTTGATGAGGTTGAAGCCGTGGACGTAGGCCTCGGACAGGCCGCCCCCGGCGGTGTTCAGCGGCAGCGGCCCGCCCGTCTCCAGCGCCCCGCCCTCGGTGAACGCCCCGCCCTCGCCGCGCCCGCAGAAGCCGTAGCCCTCCAGGGAGAGCAGGACCAGCGGCGTGAAGGCGTCGTAGATCTGGGCGACGTCGACGTCCTCGGGGGTCAGGTCGGAGTGTTTCCACAGATGCCGGGCGGCGGCCCAGGCGGGGCCGGTGAGGGGGTCGTCGTTCCAGTAGTTGACCATGCCGTGGTGCTGGGCGGGCAGTGACTGGGCGGTGGAATGGACGTACACGGGCCGGCGCCGGCAGTCGCGGGCGCGCTCGGCGGAGACCACGACACAGGCCAGCGCCCCGTCGGTCTCAAGGCAGTTGTCGAACAGGCAGAGCGGCTCGCTGATCCAGCGGGAGGTCATGTACATCTCGCGGGTCAGGGGCCGGTCGTACATGATCGCGGCGGGGTTCTGGTTGGCCCGGTTGCGGCAGGCCAGGGCGACGTTGAACAGGTGGTCGCGGGTGGCTCCGTACTCGTGCAGATAGCGGCGGGTGAGCATCGCGATCTCGTCGGCGGGCCGCAGCAGCCCGAACGGCCGGGTCCACTGGGCCGGGGTCGGGAGCTGGACGGTGGTGTCGGTCCAGGGCCGGGGGCCGCTGCCCCGCTTGCGGGAGCGCCAGGCCACCCCGACGCTCGCCTGCCCGGCGGCGATGGCGGCGGCGAGATGGGCGACGGTGGCGCACGAACCCCCGCCTCCGAAGCCGACCTTGCTGAAGAAGGTGAGGTCGCCGAAGCCGCAGGCCTTCGCCAGCTCCACCTCGTCCGTCTCCTCCATGGTGTAGGAGGCCAGCGCGTCGACCTCGCCGGGCGCGATCCCGGCGTCGTCGAGAGCGGCCAGGACGGCGCGGCAGGCGAGGGTGCGCTCGTCCTCCGGGAGCCGTTTGGCGAAGGGCGTCTGGCCTATGCCGACGATGGCGGTGGCGTCCTTGAGGCCTGTCGATCCTGCTGCCATGCTGCGCGCACCTCCGGACCCGAACCGTCGCTGACAGCCCGTCAGATTACAGATAATCTGACGGATGGTCAGCTCCTATGACGCGGGGAGGCGAGCTGTGCGGGCGGATACGGCATGGGGAAGCGTTCCGGACCTGGTCAGGACGGCGGCCGAGCGGTACGCGGACGTCGAGGCGGTCGTCGAGGGCCGGACCCGCGTCACCTACGCGGAACTTGGCGCCCGCGTGGAACAGGCGGCGGCGGCCTGCCTGGCGCTCGGAACCGAGCCCGGCGACCGGGTCGGCATCTGGGCACCGAACTCGCTCGACTGGATCGTCGCCGCCCTGGGCGCCGTCTCGGCGGGCGCGGTGCTCGTGCCGCTGAACACCCGCTTCAAGGGCGCCGAAGCGGCGGACGTGCTGCGCCGCGGCGGCGTCCGGCTGCTGTTCGTCACCGGCACGTTCCTCGGGACGTCGTACGTGGCGTCCCTGCGCAGGGCGGCGGGGGACGGCCCGGGGACCGGCCCGCTGCCCGGCCTGCCGGACCTCAAGCACGCGGTCGTCCTCTCGGAGGACGCCCCCGCGGGCTTTTCGACCTGGAAGGAGTTCCTGGCCGGCGGGCAGGGGGCGGGCCCGGCGGACGTGCGGGAACGGGCCGCTGCCGTGCGCGGGTCCTGGCCCTCGGACATCGTCTTCACCTCGGGCACCACCGGCCGCCCCAAGGGCGCGGTCATCACCCACGACCAGACGCTGCGGGCGTACGACATCTGGGGCGGCCTCGCGGGCCTCACCCGCGGCGACCGCTATCTGATCGTCAACCCCTTCTTCCACACCTTCGGTTACAAGGCCGGGGTGATCGCCTCTCTGATGCGGGGCGCGACGATGATCCCGCAGCCGGTGTTCGACGTCGACACCGTCCTGGCCAACATCGCCGCGGAACGGGTCTCGGTCCTCCCCGGCCCCCCGACCCTCCTCCAGTCCCTCCTGGACCACCCCGCCCGGGACGCCCACGACCTCTCGGCCCTGCGCCTGGTGGTGACGGGAGCGGCGGTCGTGCCGCTGCGGCTGGTGGAGCGCCTGCGCGGCGAACTCGGCGTCGAGACGGTCCTCACGGCGTACGGCCTCTCCGAGGCGAGCGGCGTCGTCACCATGTGCCGCCGCGGCGACGACCCGGACGTGATCGCGTCCACCTCCGGCCGGGCCATCCCCGGCACGGAGGTACGGGTCGTGGACGCCGAGGGCCACGCCCTGGGACCCGGGGAGCCGGGCGAGGTCCTGGTCCGCGGCTTCCACGTCATGGCCGGCTACCACGAGGACGAGCGCGCCACCGCCGAGGTGCTGTCACCGGACGGCTGGCTGCGCACCGGCGACATCGGCGTCCTGGACGCGGCGGGGAACCTGCGCATCACCGACCGCCTCAAGGACATGTTCGTCGTCGGCGGCTTCAACGCCTACCCCGCCGAGATAGAGCGGCTCCTCGGCCTGCACCCGGACGTGGCGGACGTCGCGGTGATCGGCGTGCCCGACGCGCGGCTCGGCGAGGTCGGCAGGGCGTACGTCGTACGGCGCCCCGGCGCCCTGCTGACCGCCGACGACCTGATCGCCTGGTCCCGCAGGGAGATGGCGAACTACAAGGTCCCGCGGACGGTCAGGTTCGTCGCGCGGCTGCCGCGCAACGCCGGCGGAAAGGTGCTGAAGGGCGCGCTGCGCGACGGCGTCACCGGCTGAGCGGCAGGGCCGGGGTGCCGGTGACCGACATCATCAGGGAGTACAGGGTGGTGTCGGCGGCGATGAACAGGCGGTTGCGCCGGGCCCCGCCGAACCGGATGTTGGCGACGGTGCCCGGCACCAGGATGCGGCCCAGCAGCGTGCCGTCGGGGTCGTAGCAGTGCACGCCCCCGTCCAGGGCGGCGGCCCACAGCCGTCCCTGGTCGTCGAAGCGGATGTTGTCGAAGTTGCCCCTACCGCACGCGGCGAAGACATCGCCGCCGGAGAGGGTGGTCCCGTCCTCGTCGACGTCGAAGACGCGGATGTGGTTGGCGACGCTGTCGGAGACGTACAACTGCCGTTCGTCCGGCGAGAAGACCAGCCCGTTGGGCCCCTGGAACCCGTCGGCGACCAGCCGCACCTCGCCGTCGGCGGGGTCGACGCGGTAGACGTTGCGGGCACCGATCTCGCTCTCGCCGCGATGTCCCTCGTAGTCGGTGGCGATGCCGAACTCGGGGTCGGAGAACCACACCGACCCGTCCGACCTCACGACGGCGTCGTTCGGGCTGTTGAGCCGCTTGCCCCGGAACCGGTCCGCGATCACGGTCACCGAGCCGTCGTGCTCGGTCCTGGTCACGCGCCGGTTGCCCTGCTCACAGGTGATGAGACGGCCCTGGCCGTCCAGGGTGCTGCCGTTGGGGTACCCGGCGGGGGAGCGGAACACCCCGACGGCCCCGGTGGTCTCGTCCCACCGCAGCAGCCGGTCGTTGGGGATGTCGCTCCACACGAGGTACCGCCCGGCGGGCACGTACACCGGCCCCTCGGCCCAGCGGCACCCCTCGTACAGTGTCTCCAGCCGCGAGTCCCCCGCCTGACACCTCCCCGTCCGGAACCGCTCGTCGAGGGTCTCGTACAGATGGGGCTGCTCGCCGGGCATGGGGGCCGCCTTCGGGATCGGGCCGACGGGTGATCTGCGCGGGTCCACTATCGCGCGCCGCGACCAGCGGCGCACTCCGCCGGGCGACACGGGCTGGTGGGTCACCCTGGGCGACGGCGGCTGTCACCCTGCTCCAGGACACCGGGCCGCACGGCCACACGTACGCGATCGACGCGGCCCTGGCCGTGATCGCGAGCCGGCAGCCCGCGGGCGTGGTGCTCTTCACCTCCGACGAGGACGACATGGGGAAACTGTGCGGACCGGGCGTGCGGGTCGTCGCGCTCTGACGCGACGCCGTCCGCCCGCGGACACACCTCGGCCGCGACGGCTCCCCCTCCGCGCCGCCGCGGCCGAACCCCGTGTTTCGGTGGTGGCTTACTTCGTCGGCTTGAAAGGCTCCGACGTCGCGTGCAGGTCCTTGACCTCCAGCGGCTCCTCGGTCGCGTGCAGGTCCTGCTTCTTGACGGCGCCCTCGTCCTTCGTCTCCAGCGGCTCGTCCGTGGCGTGCAGGTCCTGCGGCTTGAGCTCGTCGCCCATGATCGTCAACTCCCCTTGGCATGGATCAAGCAGTGAGGTCGGCGGGCCCGGCCGGTCACTCCCCCGAGGACGACCGGACGGGCCCACCCGGGCCGCTCGCCCCGGAACATCAGGGCGTGGCCCGTGCGGTGACCCGTCTGCCCCCCGACGCGACGGATCGACTGCGTCCATCATGGCGAGCGGCGATAAACGAATGATGAACGCCCCGACGAGGCCTCAGGCCGCGCGCACCGGGGACAGCAGCGCCCGCACCTCGGTGATCTCGGGCGAGCCCAGTTCCTCGTAGATCCCGGCCGCCTCCTGCCAGCAGACCTGCGCCCGGCCGGACTGGCCGAGGCCGTCCAGCGCGCGCCCGAGGACCGTGAGGACGTTGCCCCGCCGCCACTCCCCGCCGATCCCGCGCAGGACCGTCAGGGCCATCTCGGCGTTGGACGCGGCCCGTGCCGTGCGCCGGGCGGCGAGGTCCACCTCGGCCAGCCGGAACAGGCTCATGCCCTCCCACAGGCGCTGCCTGCTGTCGCGGAACACCTCCAGCGCCTCCTGGAGCCGGTCGGCCGCGTCGCACAACTCGCCGCTCTGGGTGAGGGCGAGCCCCAGGGCGTAACGGGCGTTCGCCCCGCGCAGGGAATTGCCCATGCCGTCGTAGATGTCGATGCCCTCCCGGGCCAGCGCGACCGCGCTCTGGGTCCGTCCGGTCGCCAGGTGGATCCGGGACAGGTTGCACAGCGCGGCGGCCTCGCCGGGCCGGTCGCCGAGCGCCCGGAAGTGCTCGATGGCCCGGGAGAGATGCTCCTCGCCGTCCGCGTGGCGGTTCTGGTAGAGCGCGATGATGCCACGCGCGTTGCTCGCCCAGCAGACGGGCAGCAGGTCGTCGGCCTCCTGCGCGAGGAGAATGGCGCGCTCGGCCTCCTCCTCGGCCCGTTCGAAACGGCCGCCGACATGATGGACGTTGACGAGCGTCATCAGCGCCCGGGCCTCCGCCCGCCCGAGGCCGTGCGACCGGGCCGCGCCGACGAGCGCCTCGGCCGTCGCCTCGTACTCCTTGGAGTTGGCCCCCGACTCCGACAGGTCGTGGGCGGCCCACAGCAGGTCGATGGCCCGGGGGAGGGTCTCCGGCAGCCCCGCGGACTGCCGTACGCACGCCAGGAGGCAGATGGCCTCCGCGTACAGCCAGTCCTGCGCCGCGTGCCGGTCGTCGAAGCGCAGCCCCGGGTACGACGTGCGCTCCAGGTGATCCACCAGCCGGTCGCCCGGGCGCTCGATCGCGTAGACCCCGGCCGCGGACGCCAGATAGAAGTCCAGCAGCCGGGAGAGCGCCGAGCCGCGTTCGCTCGGGGGCAGTTCGTCCCTTTCCGCACAGGCACGCGCGTAGAGCCTGACCAGGTCGTGGAAGCGGTAGCGGCCGGGGGCCGCCGATTCCAGCAGGGAGGTGTCCACGAGGGACTCCAGCAGGTCCTCCGTCTCCTCGGCCGGCAGGTCCAGGACCGCCGCCGCGGCGGCGAGGGAGATGTCGGGGCCGTCCGCCAGGCCGAGCAGGCGGAACGCCCGGGCCTGGGCGGGCTCCAGCTGGCCGTAGCCGAGCTCGAAGGTGGCCGCGACGGCCAGGTCACCGGCCTGGAGCTCGTCCAGGCGACGGCGTTCGTCGGCCAGTTTCGCCGCGAGGACCGACACCGTCCAGGTGCGGCGGGCGGCCAGGCGGGACGCCGCGATGCGGATCGCCAGCGGCAGGAAACCGCAGGCCGCCACCACGTCCAGGGCGGCCTTGCGCTCGGACGCCACCCGCTCCTCGCCCACGATCCTCGTGAACAGCGCCAGCGCCTCGTCCGGGGACATCACGTCGAGGTCGATCAGATGGGCCCCGGCCAGGTCCAGCATCCGCACCCGGGAGGTGACCAGCGCGGCGCAGCCGTCCGTGCCGGGCAGCAGCGGGCGCACCTGGGCGGCGTCCCGGGCGTTGTCCAGCAGGACCAGCACCCGGCGCCCGGCCAGGACCGAGCGGTACAGGGCCGCCCGCTCCTGAAGGGAGTCGGGGATCGCCGAGTCGGCCGTGCCGAGGGCGCGCAGGAAGGAGCCCAGGACCGTCTCCGGCTCCGCCGCCCGGGCGCCCGCGCCCTGGAGGTCGACGTAGAGCTGCCCGTCCGGGAACGCCGCGCGCGCCTGGTGGGCGACGTGCACCGCGAGGGTCGTCTTGCCGACGCCGCCGATGCCGGCCAGCGCCGAGACCGCCATGACCCGGCCCTCGGCGGAGGCGAGGATGTCGCCCAGTTCGCGCACGAAGGCGGATCGGCCGGTGAAGTCCGGGACGGTGGCGGGAAGTTGCGCGGGGCGTACCGGGACCGTGGCCTGTTCGGGGGCCGGGGAGGAGGGCTCCGCGAGCCCGGGGTCCGCCTGGAGGATCCGCTGTTGCAGCTCGCTCAGGCCGGGGCGCGGGTCCACGCCGAGTTCGTCGGCGAGCAGGCGGCGGGTGTCGGCGTACACGGCCAGGGCCTCGGCCTGGCGGCCGCTGCGGTAGAGCGCCAGCATCAGCAGTTCGCGCAGCCGCTCCCGCAGCGGATGGGCCGCGGTGAGGGCCGTGAGCTCGGAGACGGCCTCGGCGTGGCAGCCCTGCTCCAGGTCCATGTCCAGGCGTGATTCGAGGAGCTGGAGCCGCCACTCCTCCAGCCGGACGCGCTGGGCCTCCGCGTAGGGGCCGGGCACCGCGGCCAGGGTCTCCCCGTCCCACAGGGCGAGGGCGCGGCGCAGGGTGGCGCGGGCGTGGCGCAGGTCGCCGGCCGAGCGGGCCTTCTCCGCCTCGGTGGCCAGGTCCTCGGCGACGGTGAGGTCCAGGGCGTCCTCGGCGAGGCCGCGCACCGCGTAGCCGCCGGCCTCGCTGACCAGGACGGCCGGGGCGGCGGTGCCGGTGCCGCCCGGGTCCAGCACCTTGCGCAGCCGGGAGGCATAGGTCCGCACGGCCGCCAGGGCCTGCGAGGGCGGTTCCTCACCCCACAGGGCGTCGATCAGCTCCGCCGCCGTGGCCGTACGGCCCCCGCGCAGCAACAGGGCGGCCAGCAGCGCGCGTTGCTGAGGTGAACCGGTGGCCACCGGGTCGTCACCGCGCCAGGCGCGCACGGGGCCGAGCACGCTGAAGCGCAGGGCCGCGGACCGTGCCGGTCCGTTCGGTCCGGCCGTCATCGCCGGCTCCGACGTGGAATCGGGACGCCGCTGCTCCGGTACGAGCGGCACACCGTCCGGTACACCGTCCATGCAGTCCCCCTAGACATCCTGAGCAACCAGGCCAGTTTGCCTTGTTGGCGGTGGATACGTCAGCCGTGGGAGACGCCGATCACAGGGTGACGCGCGGGAGTCCACAGAGTCTGCACACTCACCGCGCACGCTTCCGGCCGGACCGCACGGATCGCGCCATCGAGGCCGGACCGGCTCGCGCCCGCGTAGCTGACGCCCCGTCAGATCGGCGCTACGGTGAGCGCCATGGACACCCACGACAGCACGTTCCCGCTGATCATCTCCGTGGACGACCACACCGTGGAGCCCGCGAACGTCTGGCAGGACCGGCTTCCGGAGCGGTACCGGGGCGTCGGGCCGCGGGTCGTCCGGGCCCCCGTGAAGGAGATGACCTTCCTCGGAGGGCGCTTCAAGCCGGTCATGGGGCGACCCGGGGACGACGGCCCCGTCGGCGACTGGTGGGTCTACGAGGATCTGCGCCGGCCCCTGACCCGGCTCGACACCGCGGTCGGCTGCGACCGGGACGAGATCCGGCTCGAGGTCATCACGTACGAGCAGATGCGGCCCGGTTCCTACGACGTCACCGCGCGCCTCGCCGACATGGACGTCAACCACGTCCAGTCCGCCCTGTGCTTCCCGACCTTCCCGCGCTTTTGCGGACAGACCTTCACCGAGGCCGAGGACCACGAGCTGGGCCTGCTCTGCGTGCGGGCCTACAACGACTGGATGGTGGAGGAGTGGTGCGGCCCCGACGCGCACGGACGGCTCATCCCCCTGCCCCTGATCCCCCTGTGGGACGCCGGACTGGCGGCGGCCGAGGTGCGGCGCAACGCCGCCCGCGGGGTCCGTGCCGTCGCCTTCTCCGAGATACCGCCGTTCCTCGGACTGCCCTCCATCCACACCGACGACTGGGACCCGTTCCTGGCCGCCTGCGACGAGACCGGCACGGTCGTCGCCATGCACATCGGCTCCAGCAGCCGCATGCCCTCCACCTCCGCGGACGCCCCGCCCGCCGTCGGCTCCACCATCACCTACGCCAACTGCTGCTTCTCCATGGTCGACTGGCTGATGAGCGGCAAGTTCGAGCAGTTCCCGAACCTCAAGGTCATGTACGCCGAGGGGCAGATCGGCTGGATCCCCTACATCCTGGAGCGGGCCGACGTGGTGTGGGAGGAGAACCGCGGCTGGGGCGGCGTCGCCGACAAGGTGCACCGGCCGCCGTCCGAACTGTTCGCCGAGCACGTCTACGGCTGCTTCTTCGACGACGCCTTCGGCCTGCGCAACCTCGACTCCATCGGCGTCGGCAACGTCCTCTACGAGACCGACTACCCGCACTCCGACTCCACCTGGCCCAAGTCCCGCGAGGTCGGCGAGGCGCAGATGGGGCACCTGGAGCCCGACGTGGTCGAGCGGATCGTGCGGGGGAACGCCATCGAGCTGCTCGGGCTGACGGACGAAGGGCTGTGGCCGGGCGGCGGCGGAGGCGCGCGGTGAACCTGCGGTACGGGATGCAGCTGCCCGTCCAGTCGCAGAGCACCCTCTACGCGGAGGACTGGGAGGCCGCCGCCGGGCCCGCCGACCTGCTGGAGGTCGCCCGCGCCGCCGACCGGGCCGGGTTCCACTACCTGGCGGCCTGCGATCACGTCGGCGTCCCCCGCCGGCTCGCCGCCGCCATGAGCACCGTCTGGTACGACCCCGTCGCCACCCTCGCGCACCTCGCCGCCGCGACCGAGCGCGTCCGGCTGCTCAGCCATGTCGCGATCGTCGGCCTGCGCCACCCCCTCCTGACCGCCAAGCAGTACGCCACGCTCGACCACCTCAGCGCGGGCCGGCTCATCCTCGGCGTCGGCGCCGGGCACGTCCGGGAGGAGTTCGAGGCCCTGGGCGTCGACTTCCACCGGCGCGGTGCCGTGCTCGACGAGTGTGTCGACGCCCTGCGCGCCGCCCTCGGGCCGGAGGAGTTCCCCGAGCATCACGGCAAGCTGTACGCCTTCGAAGGGCTCGGTCAGCGGCCCCGGCCCGTGCAGGACCCCGTCCCCCTGTGGGTCGGCGGCTCCTCGCCGGCCGCCCTGCGACGGGCCGCCCTCAAGGGCGACGGCTGGCTGCCCCAGGGAGATCCGCGGGACCGGCTGCCCGCGCAGATCGCCCGGATCGGGGAACTGCGCGAACAGGCGGGGCGGCGGGACCCGTTCACCGTGGGGGCCATCGCTGAGCCGCTGTACGTCGGCACGCCCCGGTGGGACGTGGGGCGCCGGACCCTCACCGGGGACCCGCGGCGGCTCGCCGAGTCGCTGCGGGCGTATCGCGCCATGGGCGTGCACCAGCTCCAGGTGCGGTTCCGCAGCCGGAGCCGCGCCGAACTCATCGACCAGATCGCGGCGTTCGGCGCCGAGGTCGCCCCCGAGCTGTGAGGAGAGCCCATGGGCAAGCTCGACGGACGGGTCGTCATCGTCACCGGTGCCGCACGCGGCCAGGGCGAACAGGAGGCCCGGCTCTTCGCGGCCGAGGGGGCCCGGGTGGTCCTCGCCGACGTCCTCGACGACCGGGGCGAGGCGCTCGCGAAGGAGATCGGCGCGCTGTACGTCCATCTGGACGTGGGACGGGAGGACGACTGGAGGTCCGCCGTCGCCGCCGCCAAGGACGCGTACGGCCGCGTCGACGGGCTGGTCAACAACGCCGGCATCCTCCGCTTCAACTCCCTTCTCGACACACCCCTCGACGAGTTCATGCAGGTCGTCCAGGTCAACCAGGTGGGCTGCTTCCTCGGCATCAGGGCGGTCGCCCCGGAGATGCCCGAGGGGGGCACGATCGTCAACACCGCCTCGTACACCGGCCTGACCGGGATGGCCGCCGTGGGTGCCTACGCGGCCACCAAGCACGCCGTGGTCGGTCTGACCCGGGTCGCCGCCCTGGAGCTGGCCGGGCGGGGGATACGGGTCAACGCCGTGTGCCCGGGGGCCATCGACACCGCGATGTCCAACCCGGCCCGGCTCGACCCGGACGCCGACCCGGCGCAGACGGCCGAGGGCCTCGACCGGCTGTACCGCAGGCTGGTGCCGCTGGGCCGGGCCGGGCGGCCGGAGGAGGTGGCCCGGCTCGCGCTCTTCCTGACCTCGGAGGACTCCTCGTACATCACGGGGCAGCCGTTCGTGATCGACGGCGGGTGGCTGGCCGGGGTCAGCGTCATCTGACGGACCGTCAGCTATTGACGCTCCCGGAAGCCGGTGGAACAGTCGGAGCCATAAATCTGACGCATCGTCAGAATCAGACCTCGGGGCGGTGAACCTCCTTGGAATTCGGCATCTTCGTTCAGGGATACGTCGGCAAGCGGGCCGAGACCGACCCGCTCGCCGAGCACAAGGCGCTGATGGAGGAGACCGAGTACGTCATCGAGGCGGACAAGTGCGGCTTCAAGTACGCCTGGGCCTCCGAGCACCACTTCCTGGACGAGTACTCGCACCTGTCCGCCAACGACGTCTTCCTCGGGTACCTGGCCCACGCGACGGAGCGGATCCACCTGGGCTCGGGGATCTTCAACCCGCTCGCCCCGGTCAACCACCCGGTGAAGGTCGCCGAGAAGGTCGCGATGCTCGACCACCTCAGCGGCAACCGCTTCGAGTTCGGCAGCGGGCGGGGCGCCGGGTCGCACGAGATCCTCGGGTTCATGCCGGGCGTGACCGACATGAACCACACCAAGGAACTCTGGGAGGAGACCATCGCCGAGTTCCCCCGGATGTGGCTCCAGGACGAGTACCAGGGCTTCCAGGGCAAGCACTGGTCGCTGCCGCCGCGGAAGGTCCTGCCGAAGCCGTACGGCCCGGCGCACCCGGCGATGTGGTACGCCGCCGGGTCGCCCCCCTCGTACGCGATGGCGGCGAGGAAGGGGCTCGGCGTGCTCGGCTTCAGCGTCCAGAAGGTCTCCGACATGGAGTGGGTGCTGGAGCAGTACAAGACGGCGATCGTGGACGCCGAGCCGGTCGGGGCCTTCGTGAACGACAACGTGATGGTGACGACCACGGCGATCTGCGCGCCGACCCACGCGGAGGCGGTGCGGATCGCCGCGAGCGGGGGGCTGCACTATCTGCCCTCGCTCGTCTTCCGGTACCACGACACCTTCCCCCGGCCCGAGGGCTTCCCGGTGTGGCCGGAGACGCTGCCCGAGTACACCGAGGAGTTCGTGGAGGTGCTGATCGAGGAGGAGTTGCTGATCTGCGGGGATCCGGACGAGGTGCTGCGGCAGTGCCGGCGGTGGGAGCGGGCCGGGGCCGATCAGCTGAGTTTCGGGTTGCCGGTGGGGGTGCCCAAGGAGGAGACGCTGCAGACGATCCGGCTGGTCGGGGAGCACGTGATCCCCCAGATCGATACGGATCCCGTGCATCGGACTTCGCGGTTCCGTCAGGGGGCCTGAGCGTTCGTCGGCGGGTGCGGCGTTCGTGGTGGCTTGTCGCGCAGTTCCCCGCGCCCCCAGGGCGCCCTACTCGAGGGAGTTGAGTGGTCATGCTCGATCACGTGATCAGGGGGGCGACCGTCGTCGACGGGTCCGGCGCGCCCGGCTTCACCGCGGACGTCGGCATCAGGGACGGCCGTATCTCCGTGGTGGGGACGGTCACCGAGGCATCACGGTCGGTCGAGGACGCCACCGGCCTCGTCCTCACCCCCGGCTTCGTCGATCCCCACACCCACTACGACGCCCAGCTCTTCTGGGACCCGTACGCCACACCGTCCCTCAACCACGGGGTCACCACCGTCGCCGGCGGGAACTGCGGGTTCACGCTCGCACCCCTGCATCCCGACCGGCCCGAGGACGCCGACTACACCCGGCGGATGATGTCCCGGGTCGAGGGCATGGCGCTGGTGGCGCTGGAGGAGGGGGCGCCCTGGACCTGGCATTCGTTCGGGGAGTACCTGGACGCCCTGGAGGGGCGGATCGCCGTCAACGCCGGGTTCATGGTGGGGCACTGCGCGCTGCGGCGGTACGTCATGGGGCCCCGGGCCGTGGGCGGGCAGCCGAGCGGGGAAGAGCTCGCCGCGATGGTGCGGCTGCTGCGGGACGCCATGGACGCCGGGGCCTGGGGGCTATCCACCACCCAGTCGAGCAGTCACTCCGACGGCGACGGACAGCCCGTCGCCTCACGGCACGCCCAGCCGGCCGAGCTGCTGGCGCTGGCGCGGGCTGTCGGGGAGTGCGAGGGCACCCAGATCGAGGCGATCGTCGCGGGCTGTCTTGATCAGTTCAGCGACGCGGAGATCGACCTTTTCGTGGAGATGAGCGCGGTGGCGGGACGGCCGCTGAACTGGAACGTGCTGACGATCGACGCGGCCGTTCCCGAGCGCGTGCCCCGGCAGTTGCTCGCGAGCGAGCAGGCGAGGAAGGCCGGCGGCCGGGTCGTGGCGCTGACCATGCCGATCCTCACGCCCATGAACATGTCGCTGGGCACCTTCTGCGCGCTCAACCTCATCCCCGGGTGGGGGCCGGTGCTCGGGCTGCCCGTACCCGAGCGGATCGAGAAGCTGCGGGACCCTGACGTCCGGGCCGAGCTGCTGCGGCGCGCGAATTCGAAGGAGGCGGGGGTCTTCCGGCGGCTCGCCGACTTCGGGCGGTACGTCATCGGCGACACCTACAGCGAGGCGAACGCCGGGCTGAGCGGGCGCGTGGTCAAGGACATCGCCGAGGAGCGCGGGCAGGAACCCTTCCAGTGCCTGGTGGAGATCTGCGCCAACGACGGGCTGCGCACGGTGCTGTGGCCGATGCCGACCGACAACGACCCGGCGTCCTGGGCGCTGCGGGCCCGGACCTGGCAGCACGAGGACGTGGTGCTGGGCGGGTCCGACGCGGGCGCGCATCTGGACCGGATGTGCGGGGCGCCGTACACCACCCGGTTCCTCGGGGACTGCCTGCGCGGGCGGCGGCTGGTCGCTCTGGAGCAGGCCGTGAAGATGCTGACCGACGACCCCGCCCGGCTCTTCGGGCTGCGCGAGCGCGGGCGGATCGAGGAGGGCTGGCACGCGGACCTGGTGCTGTTCGACCCGGAGCGGATCGACGCGGGCCCGGCCACCCTGGTGCACGATCTGCCGGGCGGCAGCCCGCGGCTGGACTCCCGGGCGCTGGGGGTGCGGGCCGTGTGGGTCAACGGGGCCGAGGCGATCCGGGACGACGTGGTGACCGGGGCCGTACCGGGCCGGGTGCTCCGCTCGGGGCGGGACACGGAGACGGTGAGCACGAGGTGACGGCACGGCAGCCGCTGTTCGTCGGCGGCTCCTGGGTGGAGCCGGACGGCGGGCACTACGCGGTGATCGACCCGGCGAGCGAGCGGACCGTCGGGTGGGCGCCCGAGGCCTCGCGGGATCAGGTGCTCACGGCCTGCGCCGCGGCCCGCGAGGCCTTCGGACCGTGGTCGCGCACCTCGCCGCAGGAGCGGGCGGCCGTGCTCGGACGGGCGGCGGGGATCATCGCCGCCCGGCTGCGGGAGTACGCCTCGCTGGCCCGGGCCGAGACCGGAGCGACCCTCGCCACCGCACGCGGCATGCAGGTCGGCGTCGCCGCCGCCCGCTTCCGGCGCTACGCGCGTGTGGAGCCCGCCGAGTGGGCGATCCCGCCGCAGATCAACGAGGCGGGGCCGATGGGGAGGGCCGCTGTCCTGGGCGCCCTGGCCGTCCGGCAGCCCGTCGGGGTCGTCACCTGCGTCACCTCGTACAACAATCCCTGGGCGAACGCGGCCGGCAAGATCGCGCCCGCCCTGGCCATGGGCAACACGGTGGTGGTGAAACCGGCCCCGCAGGACCCGCTGTCGGTCTACCGCATGGCGCGGGCCCTGGAGGAGGCCGGTGTGCCGCCGGGCGTGGTGAACGTGGTCGGCGGCGCCCGCACGGAGGTCGGCGAGGCGGCCGTGGCGTCGCCGGACGTCGACATGGTCAGCTTCACCGGCTCCACGGCGGTCGGGCGGCGCATCGCCGAGGTGTGCGGGCGGGACATGAAACGGCAGTTGATGGAGCTGGGCGGGAAGGGCGCGGCGGTCGTCTTCGACGACGCCGACCTCGCCTCGGCGGTGGCCGGGATCGGGACGACCTTCTCCTTCTACAGCGGGCAGATCTGCACCGCCCCGACCCGGGTCCTGGCGCAGCGCGGGATCCACGACCGGCTGGTGGAACAACTGGCCGGGTACGCCGCCCGGTTGAAGGTCGGCGACCCGGACGAGCCGGACACCGTGGTCGGCCCGGTCATCTCGGCGGCGCACCGGGACCGGGTGGAGTCGTACGTCGGACTGGGCCGCGAGGAGGGCGCGGTGGTGGTGGCGGGCGGCGAACGCCCCGGCCTGCCCAGCGGCTTCTACGTCGCCCCCACCCTCCTGGCCGGCTGCACCAACGGCATGCGGGTGGCCCGCGAGGAGATCTTCGGCCCGGTGGTGACCGTGATCCCCTTCGACGACGAGGAGGAGGCCGTCACGCTCGCCAACGACACCGACTACGGGCTCATCGACTACGTCTGGTCCGGGGACGTGGCCCGCGCCTTCCGGGTGGCACGGCGGCTGCGGGCCGGCGGGGTGGGCGTGAACACCGTCGGGCGGAACATGGAGGCACCCTTCGGCGGCTTCAAGCACAGCGGCGTGGGCCGGGACGTCGGCAGCTACGCGCTGCACGCCTACAGCGAGATCCAGGCGATCGTCTGGCCGGGCTGACGCGGCTCAGGCGTCCAGATCCACCCGCACGGTCAGCAGGTCCGTCCCCAGGGCCCGTACCCCCAGGCTGTTGACCCGGGGGAGCGTCCGCAGCCGGGCCAGCGGGTCGTCCTGCGGCATCAGGTGAGCGGTGCCCTCGTGCCACCGCCCGCGGATGCGGACCCGTACCCGCGGATCGGCGGTGATGTTGCGCACGTACTGCGACCGTTGGCCGAACTCCGACACCAGCCAGAAGGAGTCGCCGACGCGGCGCCCGCCCACCGGCGTCCGGCGGGGCAGCCCGGAGACGCGGCCCGTCGTCTCCAGGACCGTCTGGAGGGGGAGGCGCCGCAGGAGGGGGTTGAGACGGCGCTGGACGGCCGTGGTCGCGCGGAACCTCAGGTCGGGGCGGCGGGACATCGTCGGCGGGTCTCCTTCACACGAAGCTCTCACAGAACGCGCGATGGTTCCTGCTTCAATGATCCCTGACGCGGCATCGAGGAGAGCGGGTGGCTGCGGATGCGGATCGTGACCTGGAACCTATGGTGGCGCTTCGGGCCGTGGCAGACGCGGCAGAAGGCGATCCTCACGGCGCTGCGGGAGCTGCGGCCCGACGTCGTGGGGCTCCAGGAGGTGTGGGCGGCCGACGGCGAGAACCTCGCCGAGTGGCTGGCCGGTGAGCTGGGCCTGCACTGGGCCTGGGGCGCCTCGCCCGCCCCGGAGCGCTGGCAGCGGCGGATCGGGGACCCCACGGTCGGCATCGGCAACGCCGTGCTCAGCAGATGGCCGGTCGTCGACCAGGACGTGCTGCCGCTGCCCGCCCCGGCCGACACGGACGACGGCCGCCTGGCCCTGTACGCCCGGCTGGCCGGACCGGCCTACGAGGTCCCCTTCTTCACCGCTCACTTCAGCTCCGCCCTGCACGCCTCGGCGGTGCGCTGCCGGCAGGTCGCCGCGCTCGCCGAGTTCGTCGCCCGGCACGGCGGCGACTCCCCGTTCCCGCCCGTCGTCACCGGCGACCTCAACGCCTGGCCCGACTCCGACGAGATCCGCCTCCTCGGCGGCTACAAGACGGCCCCGACGGTGCCCGGGCAGGTCCTCGTCGACGCCTGGGAGTACGCCGACCCGGCCGCGCCCTGCGCCACCTGGGACGCGGCCAACCCGCACGTGGTGGCCGGCCGCAAACCCGGCGCCCGCATCGACTACATCCACGTGGGCCCGCCCGGCCCCGGCGGACTCGGCCGGGTCCGCGACGTACGGCGGGCCTGCGACGGCCCGGTCGACGGGGTGTGGCCCTCCGACCACGCGGCCGTGGTCGCCGACCTGGCGGACACGCCCTAGCGGCGCCCCAGGAACACCGGGTTCGTGAACGCCGCCAGCGGCCCGGGCAGCGGGCCCGCCGCCGCCTCGTGGCGCAGTTCGGCCCGCACGTACGCCGCGTAGGACGGCGTCGTGCGCCACTCCACCGTGCCCGAGCCGGACACCGGCAGCGGGGCGCTGGTGTGGACGACGCCCTGGTCGGTGACGAAGCGGACCGTGCAGCGCGGGGCGCCGGTGACCTCCAGGCGGACCGTGACCGGGGTGCCGGGGTCCACGTTGAGCCGCTCCCCGATGCCCGCGTGCTCGCCGCGTCCGCCGGACACCCGCAGCGACAGCGCGACCCGCGCGGACTCGGCGACGTAGGACCGCCCCGCCCGGATGCCCTCCTGGATCGCCTCCCGGGTCAGGTCGTCGGCCAGGACGACCGTCTGGGGGCTGCCCACGGCGTCCGGGGAGCGGTGGGCGTCGCTGCTGCCCATCGCCGGGATCCAGCCGCGCTCGTCCCGCACGGACGCCACGAGCATGCTGTCCCAGTCGGCCAGCGCCACCTCGTCGTCGGGTGTGTAGGGGCCGTTCCACACCTCGACGGCGTCCGCCTCGGCGAAGCCGAACTTCCAGTTGCAGCCGATGCAGGTGGCGTGCGGATGGGCCGGGACGACCAGGCCGCCGGCGCGGCGGATCTGCCGGGCGAACCGGCCGAAGCGGTTGTCGCGGGCCCGGTAGCGCCAGTCGACGAAGGTGCCCGGGTCGGTGCCGAGCGCGACCACGTGCCCGTTGCGGGTGGTGACCTCCTCGCCCAGCATCACCAGCAGGTCGTCCCCGGCCACGTCGGCCCAGTGGGCGTGCGCGGAGTGCGTGTTGTGCTCGGAGGAGTTGATGAAGTCCAGGCCGGCGGACCGGGCCAGTTCCCCGATCTCGGCGGGGGTGCGGCGGCCGTCGGAGTGCCAGGAGTGCAGATGGCAGTCGCCCCGGTACCAGGCCCGCCCCCGTCCCTTCGCCCGCTCCGGCGGATACACCGGCCGCGCTGTCTCGCCCGGCTCCCCGTACGTCAGCGTGAGGGTGATCTCGTACGACAGGCCCTGCGGGGCGACCGTGTACGGGCCGAGCGCGATGTGCCAGGTGCCCTCGCGGACCGGGCCGGGGAGGTAGCCGGGCGTCGCGTCGTCCGCCCGGACGAAGAACTCCGTGCGCGCCCCGCCCGACCAGCCGCGGAAGCCCCGGCCGCCCAGGTCGGTGCCGCGCTCGTCGAAGAGGCCGATGTCCAGGGCGTTGCCCAGGGTGCCGGCCGGGACGGACGGCCGGTCGTAGGTGTAGGCGACCTTGAGCTCCCGCACACCGGCCGGGATCTCGACGGGCACGTACACGAAGTCGGGGGAGCCGGGCGGCAGCGTGCCCCGCACGGTCCTGCTCTCCCGGCCCCCGTCGGCCGCTGAAGCAAAGCTCACGCTTCCCAAGGTAAGCGCGGCCGCCGCCCCGGTGGCGAACAGAGCGCGCCGTCCCAACCCGCCGTGGCTGTCCTCGCACATGCTGCTCCCCAGGTGTCGTCGGTGACGTGGCACGGGTGGTGCGGGGTGGTGCGTGTGCACCCTTGTAGTCAGCCGTGAACGGGCGTGCAAGGGAGGGGAATCGGACGGCGGGCGGCAGGGAAACGGGCCGCGGGCCCTGGCGGCCGCGGCATCCGAAAGTCCGACCGGTCGGTATGGACACCCGGCCCGCCCTCGGGTAGAGATGGGTCATGCGCATCGCCGTGACGATCTTCCTCACCGACGAGACGATCACCCCGACCCGGCTCGCCCGGGAACTGGAGGATCGCGGTTTCGCCGGGCTGTACCTGCCCGAGCACACCCACATCCCGGTCGAGCGGACCACCCCCTACCCGGCGGGCGGTGAGCTGCCGCCCGAGTACGGCCGCACCCTCGACCCGTTCGTGGCCCCTCGGCCAGGCCGCCGCCGTCACCGAGCGGCTCGGGCTCGGCACGGGCATCACGCTCGTCGCCCAGCACGACCCGATCGACCTGGCCAAGCAAATCGCCACCCTCGACCATCTCTCCGGCGGCCGGTTCACACTCGGGCTCGGCTTCGGCTGGAACGTCGAGGAGGCCGCCGACCACGGCGTGCGGTGGAGCACCCGGCGCGAGCTGGTCCGGGACCGGATGGCGCTGATGCGCGCCCTGTGGTCCAGCCGGCCGCTCGCCTACGAAGGGGAGTTCGGCAGCGTCCGGGCCAGCCACGCCCACCCGAAGCCCGTGCAGCAGCCGCGCGGTCCGGTCGTCGGCCCGCGCACGCTCGTCGGCGGGGCCGCCGGGCCCAAGCTGTTCGCGCACATCAGCGAGTACGCCGACGGCTGGCTGCCGATCGGCGGCCGGGGCCTCGGTGAGGCGCTGCCCGTCCTGCGCGGCGCCTGGGCCGACGCCGGCCGCGACCCCCAGGCCCTCCAGGTCGTCCCCTACGCCGTCCACCCGAGCCCGGGCAAGCTGGCCCACTACGCCGACCTCGGCATCGAGGAGGTCGTGGCGCAGCTGCCCCCGGCGGGGGACGCGGAGGTGCTGAAGACGCTGGACGGCCTGGCCGGATACCTCTGACCAACTGCCCTGCCGCGCAGGGCACTTGAATCCCCCTACTAAACTGCGGATCAGTTCGCCACGGGGGGAGAGCGTCATGAGGCTTGCCTGGTTTTTCTGGCTCCTGCGTCATTTCACCGAGTACGGCTACAGCCAGGGGCTGCTGCGCGCCGCGATCGGCACGGCGGCCGTACTGGTGACGTCCGCGCTGGTCTGGTTCACCCTGCACCGCAACCGGCCGGCCGCCGTCGCCGCCGCGGGCCTCACCTCGGCCCTGGGCATCGGGTGGCTGGCCTTCCACTGACGGGGCTCCCCCGAGCCTGATCAGCGCACTCGTATGCTCGAAGGATGACGACTCCCGCGACCTCCGGAACCGGCCCCACCGAGAACTCCATGCGTCGCGCCCTGAAACGGGCCAGGGACGGCGTCTCCCTCGACGTCGCCGAGGCGGCGGTGCTGCTCCAGGCCCGCGGTGAGCACCTGGAGGACCTCTCGGCCTCGGCCGCCCGGGTGCGGGACGCGGGGCTGGAGGCGGCCGGCCGGCCCGGCGTCATCACGTACTCCAAGAGCGTCTTCATCCCGCTGACCCGGCTGTGCCGGGACAAGTGCCACTACTGCACCTTCGTCACCGTCCCGGGCAAGCTCCGCCGGGAGGGTCACGGGATGTTCATGTCCCCGGACGAGGTGCTGGACATCGCCCGCAAGGGTGCCGCGCTCGGCTGCAAGGAAGCCCTGATCACCCTCGGCGACAAGCCCGAGGACCGCTGGCCCGAGGCGCGCGAGTGGCTCGACGCGCACGGCTACGACGACACCCTCGCCTACGTCCGGGCCGTCTCCATCCGCATCCTGGAGGAGACGGGCCTGCTGCCGCACCTGAACCCGGGCGTCCTGTCCTGGAGCGACTTCCAGCGCCTCAAGCCCGTCGCGCCCAGCATGGGCATGATGCTGGAGACCACCGCGACCCGCCTCTGGTCGGAGCCGGGCGGCCCCCACCACGGCTCGCCCGACAAGGAGCCCGCCGTCCGCCTGCGCGTCCTTGAGGACGCGGGCCGCTCCTCCGTGCCCTTCACCTCCGGGGTCCTCATAGGCATCGGCGAGACCCACGAGGAGCGCGCCGAGTCGCTGTTCGCGCTGCGCAAGGTCTCCCGCGCCTACCACGGCGTCCAGGAGCTGATCATCCAGAACTTCCGCGCCAAGCCGGACACCGCGATGCGCGGCATGCCCGACGCGGAACTCGACGAACTGGTCGCCACGGTCGCCGTCGCCCGCCTCCTCATGGGCCCGAGCGGCAACATCCAGGCCCCGCCCAACCTCGTCGACGACGAGTACGAGCGGCTGATCCGCGCCGGCATCGACGACTGGGGCGGCGTCTCCCCGCTCACCATCGACCACGTCAACCCCGAGCGGCCCTGGCCGCAGATCGAGCGGCTCGCCGAGAAGTCCCGCGCCGCAGGGTTCGAGCTGCGCGAACGCCTCTGCGTCTACCCCGAGTTCGTCCGGCGCGGCGAGCCCTGGCTGGACCCGCGACTGCGCCCGCACGTGGCCGCGCTGGCCGACCCGGAGACCGGACTCGCCCGGCCCGAGGCCCTTCCGCAGGGGCTGCCCTGGCAGGAACCCGAGGAGGTCTTCACGGCCTCCGGCCGCACGGACCTGCACTCCTCCATCGACACCGAGGGCCGCACCTCGGACCGCCGGGACGACTTCGACGAGGTGTACGGCGACTGGGGCGCCCTGCGCGAGGCCGCCGCCCCGGGCATGGCACCCGAGCGCATCGACACCGACGTACGGCAGGCCCTGCGCACGGCGGCCGACGATCCGACGAAGCTCACCGACGACGAGGCCCTCGCCCTGCTGCACGCGGACGGCCCGGCGCTGGACGCCCTCGCCCGGGTCGCCGACGACGTGCGCAAGTCGGCGGTGGGCGACGACGTCACCTACATCGTCACGCGGAACATCAACTTCACCAACGTCTGCTACACCGGCTGCCGTTTCTGCGCCTTCGCCCAGCGCCGCACCGACGCCGACGCCTACACCCTCTCCCTGGACCAGGTCGCCGACCGGGCCCAGCAGGCCTGGGACGTGGGCGCGGTGGAGGTGTGCATGCAGGGCGGCATCCACCCGGACCTGCCCGGCACGGCGTACTTCGACATCGCGCGGGCCGTGAAGGAGCGCGTGCCCGGCATGCATGTGCACGCCTTCTCGCCCATGGAGGTCGTCAACGGCGCGACCCGCACCGGCCTGTCCGTGCGCGAATGGCTGACGGCGGCCAAGGAGGCGGGCCTGGACACCATCCCGGGCACGGCCGCCGAGATCCTCGACGACGAGGTCCGCTGGATCCTCACCAAGGGCAAGCTGCCCGCCGCCGACTGGATCGACGTCGTGACGACCGCCCACGAGCTGGGCATCCGCTCGTCCTCGACGATGATGTACGGCCATGTCGACCAGCCCCGGCACTGGCTCGGCCACCTGCGCACCCTCGCGGGCATCCAGCAACGCACCGGCGGCTTCACCGAGTTCGTGACCCTGCCGTTCGTGCACACCAACGCGCCGGTCTACCTGGCGGGGATCGCCCGTCCGGGCCCGACCATGCGGGACAACCGCGCGGTCACGGCCATGGCCCGGCTGCTGCTGCACCCGTACATCCCCAACATCCAGACCAGCTGGGTCAAGCTCGGCACGGAGGGCGCGGCCGAGATGCTCCGCTCGGGCGCGAACGACCTCGGTGGCACGCTCATGGAGGAGACCATCTCCCGCATGGCGGGCTCCTCGTACGGCTCGTACAAGTCGGTCAAGGACCTCATCGCGGTGGCCCACGCCGCGGGTCGTCCGGCCAGGGCCCGGAACACCCTGTACGGGGAGGTGCCCGAGGAGCGGCAGCGGGCGGCGGCGGCCTCGGACGGGCATCTGCCCCAGCTGCTGCCGGTGCTGGACTGACGGGTCCTACTGGCCCCCGGCGTCCGCCGGCTGATGCTCCGTCAGGGGCCGGCCTGTCGTGACGCCGGGGCCCGGCGGCCGCGCGGGAGGCGTGCCCCGGCCCAGCCACAGCAGCAGCAGACCGAGGGCGCCGGCGATCGCCGGCCAGTAGACGTAGCGGAAGTCCGTCGCGGGCATGATCGGCAGATAACCGAGGATGTAGGCCGCCGAACTGACGCCCAGCGCCCGGACCGGCATCGCGAAGGCGCCCCGGCCCGGCCGGACGGCGAGCACCAGCGCGACGGCCAGCCAGAACCACCCGCGGAACAGCCAGGGCAGGTCGGCGGCCATCCCCTCGACGTACGAACCGAGCATGTCCTCGAGGCGGGGGTGCGCCACCTCGATGCCCAGGTCGTTGCGGGTGACGCCCGCCTTGTAGGGGTAGCCGGTCTCGAACAGCAGTGACGCGAACAGGCGCAGCCGGTACTGGAGGTACTGCGGCACGTGCCCGCCCATCTCCCGCAGCCACAGGGAGGTGATCTCGCCCGAGTCGCCGCGCAGTCCGTCGGCCGGCCGTTCGTAACAGGCCCAGTAGGCGTCCGACAGGGCGCCGATGCGCCGGCACTCGCGCGCCGAGGCCACGAGCCGGTTCCTGAGGGCGGGCGGGACGTCCGCCGAGCGCAGCTCGTCCACCCGCAGCACGTGCACCAGGTCGTCCAGCATGATCTGCGCGCCCTGCTCGGTCTGCAACGGCTCTGCGAACAGCGCGATGGCGGCCGCGGGCACGACCAGCGCGGCGGCGAGCGCGGCCGTGCACCGCACCCAGGTGCCGCGCCCGGGGGCGCGCCACAGCGCGAGGACGAGCAGGACGAAGACGGGGATCGCGGCGAGGAAGGCGTTCTTGCGCACCAGCATGGCGTAGGCGAGGAACAGCACACCCAGCCAGAGCAGGCCCCACCGCACGGCGGGGCGGACGCGCCGGTCCCGGATCCGCAGCCCCGTGCACGCGACGGCGCACGCGGCGAGCAGCGCCTGCGCCGCGTGGACGTCCTTCCAGACCACTCCGGCGAACGTCAGCACCCACGGGGCCAGGCCGAGTCCGAGCACGGCGAGCGATCCGCCGCGCCTGCCGGTCAGGTCCCACACGCACCGGGCCAGCACCCACAGCGCCCCCCAGAACACCAGCGACTGCAGGACCAGCAGGGACGTGATCGAGCCGGTCACCGCGATGAGCGCCCGCCAGACCAGACTGAGCACGGGCGGGTGCCAGTCGGTCAGGGGCCTCTTCCCCTCGGCCTGCCGGAGCTGGTCGAGGCTGTCGGGACTCAGGTAGCCGGGCGCGAAGACGAGGATCGTGGCCAGACAGCACACGGCGGCGAGGGCGGCCAGGACCCAGCCCCAGTGCCGCGCCCGAGGCATCCATCCCATTTGTCCCATGTGCCGGATGCTAACGGCTCAGGGTGCGACGAAGACGTAGCGCCGGTAGGCGTAGAAGCGGAACAGGGTCGCGAGCGCCCAGCCGAGGATGCGGGCGGTGTTGTCGCTGAGCGGCGAGTCGAGTCCGAGCAGGTGCCGGGAGGCGTAGACGGTGCCGGCGGTGATGGCGAGCCCCACGGCGTTGGCGACGAGGAACAGGACCAGTTCACGCGTCACCTTCTCGCGGTGGCGGTCGCGGTAGGTCCAGTAGCGGTTACCGGCCCAGCTGAACAGCGCGGCGGCGCAGGTCGCGACGACGGACGCCTGGACCGGAGAGGCGCTCATCGGCCCGCCCCGCGCCCCGCCGGGCAGCCCGAAGACCAGCAGGTTGTACCCGCCGTTGTCGACGACGAACGCCAGAGCCCCGACGACGCCGAACTTGGCGGCCTCGCGCCAGATGCCCCGCACGGCGTTGCGCACGGAGGTGGCCACGGAAGAGATCACGGAAGGGATCGCGGAGGGAGGAACCGGCACAAAAGGGAGAGTAGCCACCCGGCGTGCCCCCGCTCGGCGGGCTCGCTCATATCGCATCATTTCCTACTATCCGACAGCGCCTCGGGCGAGGAGTGGGAGTGGCAGTGGAACCGACGATCGCGTGTGTCGTGCCGTGTCACAACGAGGAGGCGGCCGTCGGCAAGGTGGTCCGCGACCTGCGCGCGGCCCTGCCCGAGGCCGTGGTCTACGTCTACGACAACGCCTCCACCGACCGCACGGTCGAGGTCGCCCGGGCGGCGGGCGCGATCGTGCGGGAGGAGCCCCGCAAGGGCAAGGGAAACGTCATCCGCCGCGCCTTCGCCGACGTCGACGCGGACGCGCTGCTCATCATCGACGGCGACGACACCTACGACGCCTCCCGCGCCCGGGACCTGGTGGACCTGCTCTTCGAGGGGCCGTACGACCAGGTCGTCGGAGCCCGCCGGGTGACCGACGACGGGGCCTACCGGGCCGGACACGCGGTCGGCAACAAGGTGCTCACCGGGGCCGTGCGGTCCCTGTTCGGCAACGACGTGACCGACATGCTCAGCGGCTACCGGGTCTTCTCACGGCGGTTCGTGAAGTCCTTCCCGGCACTCGCCCGGGAGTTCGAGACCGAGACCGAGATGACCATCCACGCGCTGCACCTGCGGCTCCCCACGGCGGAGGTGGTCGTCGACTACCGGGTCCGGCCCGCGGGCGGCGAGAGCAAGCTGCGCACCTACCGCGACGGCTGGCGCATCCTGCGGGTCATCCTCGACCTGGCCCGGCGCGAGCGCCCCTCGCTGGTGCACACCGTCCTCGCCGGAGTGCTGGCCCTCGTCTCGGTCGTGCTCGGCATCCCCGTCATCGCCGACTTCATCGAGACGGGCACCGTGCCCCGCGTCCCCACGGCGATCCTGGCCGCCGCGATCATGACGATCGCCGCGCTGGTGCTGCTCTCGGGCTACATCCTCGAATCGCTCACGCACATGCGCCAGGAGCAGACCCGGCTGGTGCACCTCTCCTACCCGGCCCCCGTGCGCACCCCGCGCTACACCGCCCGCGGCGCCGGCACGGGCCCGGTCCCGGTCCGCAAGACCGCCGACGGCCCCTGAGACGGCCGAGGGTCACAGAGACGGGCCGGGAGCCCCCTGAGGCACCGGGGGAGCGGCGGGTGCGCAGTACGATGATCGGAACCCCGTGTCGGTGCGGGGTCCCGTGACTGAGGAGATGCGTGCCGGTGCCTGCCCGACTGCCTTCGTGGGCCTGGGTGACCGGGCTGACCGTGGGAGCGATAGCCGCGGTGACGGTCCTGGGCCTTCAGGCCGACAAGGGCCCGCACCCCACCGCCACGTCGGTCAAGCCGAGCAGCACGGCCTCGGCGCAGCCCACCCCCACCCCCTCGGCCCCGGCGAGGGTCCCCGACGCCTCCGGCACCGGCCGGCGCATCGTCTACTCCCTCGGCGAGAAGCGGGTGTGGCTGGTCGACGCCAGCGAGGCCACGCGCCGCACCTTCACCGTCTGGCCGGGCTCGGTCAGCCCCGACCCGGGCAGCTACACGGTGTCCTCGCGCAACCCGGCCACGACCGGCTCGGACGGCGTCCAGATCGAGCACATCCTGTACTTCGCCGCGAAATCCGGCGTCTCCGTCGCCTTCTCCAACGCCGTCGACGGGGCCTCGCCGCCGCCCGCCGCCTCCGGCTCCAAGACGGGCGGAGTCAGGATGCGGAAGGCGGACGGCTCGGCACTGTGGGCGTTCGGCACGGTCGGCACGACCGTGACCGTGGTCAAGTAGCGGCGGCGCTCAGGAGGCGGAGGTCTCCGTCCGCGGCGCCGACAACTGGTTGACGATCAGCACGACACCGCTGAACAGGAAGATCCGCGTCGCGGCGTCCAGCCCGTTCCAGCTCTTCGACTGCCACATCGAGAACCACTCACCGCCGATCGCGATGAACCCGGCCCCGAACAGCAGCATCACCATCAGCAGCCCGTACGTGGACATCCGACGGGCGCGCAGGTCATCGCGTCTGGCCCACAGCCAGCTCCCGTATATGAGGACCAGCGCGGCCGCGGTCTCCCAGACGATGATCCCGACGTAGGCGGCGTCCTGGAGCCCCTGGCTCGTGATCGCCCGCCACATCAGGTCCTCGTCCTTGAACGTGGTGTCCATGGCCAGCACGTGCCGGACGAACTGCTGGTTGGTCCCGAAGTCGGTGATGTTCCCGAAGGCGACGAGCGCCATGTAGAGGGCGATGGTCGCGGTCAGCAGGGTGGCGGCGAGCGACAGCGCGCCGCGTGATGTGGAGGTGGCCATGCCGATCATTCTCCCCGCGGGCGGACCCGCGGTGTACCCCGCGGCCGTTGGGCGAGAATGACGACGGAGACCGGCCGGGCGAGTCGAGGGGACGTACGGATGCCGCAGGCGAGACCGTCCATGCAGGAGCTGATCCGGCAGCGCGGCCGGGCCGGGTTCGTCGGCCGGAGCGCCGAACGGGCCGCGTTCCGGGCCAACTTCACCGTAGCGCCCCATGACGAACGCCATCGCTTCCGCTTCCACGCGCACGGCAACGCGGGCGTCGGAAAGACCTTCCTGCTCCGCGAGTGGGAGCACCTCGCCCGCGAACAGGGCGCCCTGACCGCGTACGTCGACGACAGCGCGGCCGGTGTGCCGGAGGTGATGGAGCAGATTGCCCGTCAGTTCGCTTCGCAGGGAGCGCGGTTGAAGGAGCTGGAGCGCCTGCTCGCCGCGCACCGCGAGCGCCGGCACGAGGCGGAACTGGCCGCGCTGGCGGTCCTGGACACGCGAGCGGAGGAGTCCGCCCCGTCGACGGGCGGCCGGATGGTGGCACGGGCCGGAGTGGTCGCCGCCGGCATGGTGCCGATGGTCGGACCGCTCGCCGGGATGCTGGACGCGGACCAACTCGCCCAGGTCGCCGACCGGTTGCGCGCCAGCCTGATCGCCCGCTTCCGCAACCACGAGGACCTCCAGCTGGTCCTCGCCCCCGAACAGGTGCTCACCCCCGTGCTGCTGCGCGAACTGTCGGACACCTCCGCCCCCTGGATCGCCCTCTTCCTGGACACCTACGAGCGGACGGGCCCGCGCCTGGACGCCTGGCTGCACGAGATCATGACGACGGACCGCCACGGCCCCCTGCCCGCCACCACGGTGGTGGCCACCGCGGGCCGCACCCCGCTGGACCCGGCCCGCTGGGGCGGGCTGGCGGACTTCGTCACCGAGGTGCCGCTCGCCCCCTTCACGGAGACGGAGGCCCGCGGCCTGCTGGCGGCCAAGGGCGTGACCGCCGAACCGGTCGTCGAGGAGGTGCTGCGCCTCACCGGCGGCCTCCCCGTCCTGGTCTCCACCCTCGCCGAGTCCCGCCCCACCGACCCGGACGACGTGGGCGACCCGAGCGCCACGGCCGTGGACCGCTTCCTGGAGTGGGAGGATCCGGTGCGGCGGACCGCCGCCCTGTCCTGCGCCCTGCCCAGACGGCTGGACGGGGACGTGTTCCGGGCGGTGGCCCAGTGCCCGGAGGAGGACCTGGAGCGCGTCTGGTCGTGGCTGCGGGGCATGCCGTTCGTCACCGACCGCGCCGGCGGACGCCTGCGCTACCACGACGTCGTACGGGCCCCCATGCTGCGCGCGGAGCGCCACCGGTCCCCGCGCGACTGGGTGCAGCGGCAGCGGCGCCTGGCGGAGCTGTTCGGAGGCTGGCGCGAGGAGACCGGGGCGGGCCGCGGCACCGAGGAGCTGTGGGCCGACGACACCTGGCGGGAACTGCGGCTGGAGGAGACCTACCACCTGCTGTGCGCGGGGGAACGGGACGCGCTGCCCCAGGCGTTGCGCGACTTCGTCCAGGCGTGCGACGCGGGCGTGGCCGGGCGGTGGGCGCGTGCGCTGGTGGACGCCGGAGGGGACGCGGACGCGGAGGCGACGTCCCGGTGGGGCGCCGAACTGACCACGGCCCTCGACACCGAGGGGGTCGTCGCCGCCCTCGGGCTGCTCCTGCGCCGTGCCGGACTCGACCCGCGGACCCAGGCCAGGGCCCGGGTCGTGCGGGGCGACGAACTGCGCGGCGAGGGCGCGTACGAGCAGGCCCTCGCCGAGTACGACCGGGCCGTCGCACTGGACCCGGAGTCGGCCGTCGCCCACCGGAACCGGTCGGGCATCCGGGGAGACCTGGGCGACCACGACGGGGCGATCGCCGACCTGGACCGGGCCGTCGCGCTGGAACCCGGCAACGCCTGGTACGTCGCCCTGCGCGGCGAACACCAACGGATCGCCGGACGCGACGCGGAGGCGCTGCGGGACCTGACCGAAGCCGTCCGCCTCGACCCCTCGCTCGCCTTCGCCTGGGCCTCCCGGGGCGCCACCCACGAGCGCGCCGGAGACCACGACCAAGCCCTCGCCGACCTCGGGCGGGCCCTCGACCTCGACCCGGACTACGCCTGGGCGCTCGCCCGCCGCGCCCGGGTCTGGCGCGCCAGGGGAGAGGGCGGTCGTCAACTGGCCGACCTCGACCGCGCCCTCACCCTGCGCCCCGACTGGCCCTGGGCCCGCTGCGAACGGGGCGACGCGCTGCGCGGCGCCGGCCGCGACGAGGAGGCGGTCGCCGACCTGGACATCGCCCTCACCCTGGACCCCGCGTACGCGTCGGCGTACGCGAGCCGGGGCGCGTCCCTGGCCCGCCTCGGCCGCCACGTGGAGGCGCTGGCCGACCTGAACCGGGCGGTGGAGATGCGGCCGGGTTACGTCTGGGCGTTGTGCCGCCGGGCCGTGCTGCACGCGGCCATGGGGCGGCCGCAGGAGGCCCGGGCCGATGAGGAACGCGTGCGGGAACTCGACCCCGGGGCGGCGGCGGCGCTGGTCAGCGAGCTGTCGTGAACTCCAGGAACTCGGACCAGGCGCCGCCGGTGAACGCCAGTCGGGCGCCGTCCTTGTTCTTGGAGTCGCGGATGTGGATGGGGCCCTGAGCGGGGGATATGGCGACCTCGACGCAATCGGGCCCGTCGTTGCTGCTGTAGCTGCTCTTGAACCAGGCGAGTTCAGTGGTCACGTCTCGTCTCCCAGAACTTTCTCAATGAAGGCCAGGGACTCTCGGGGTGAGAGGGCCTGCGCCCGGATCATTCCATAGCGCATGTCGAGGATCTGGGCGTCCCGAGGCTCGCTGATCACGCGGCTGTGCAACTGGGCTTCGGAGTGCCCCAGCACCTTGCCGTCCTGGAATTTCAGGAGCCGAAACGGACCTGCCATGCCCGCGTGGTCCTCCCGATCCGTAGGCATGATCTGGATGGACACGTGCCTCAACCCGGCTACGTCCAAGAGGTGTTGGAGCTGTCGGCGCAGTACCATTCTGCCCCCGACCGGCCGCCGCAGGGTCGTCTCTTCCTGGACAAAGGTGATGAGCGGGCGTGGTACGCGGTCGAAGACGGCCTTCCGCGCCATGCGCGCTGCGACGTGCCGTTCGATCTCGTCCTCCGTGTAGGCGGGACTGCGCATGGCGTACAACGCCTGGGCGTACTCCGGTGTCTGGAGCATCCCGTTGATCTGGTGGGTGTCGTAAGCCCCGAGTTCGAGGGCCTCGTCCTCCAGCTTGGCCAGGTCCCGCACGGTCTTCGGATACCGCGCCCTCTCCACGTCCTCCTTCATCACGGAGATCTTGCCGCCCGCGCCCAGGACCTCATCGGCCTTGTCGAGAAAGTCCGGCTTGGGGATGCGCCGCGCGCGTTCGACGGACGACACCATCTCCTCCCCGTAGCCGATGGCCGAGCCCAGCTCCGCCTGCTTGAGGCCCGCCGCCTCGCGCCACATCTTGATCTGCCGCCCGACCGCCCTGAGTACGGCCGCCGCTTCCTCGTCCTCCACGCCTTCCCCTCCTGACGTACGAGCCGTACGACCCCGTGAGGCGTCCGGACAGTCACGCTCCGTACCGAGGTCGTCGCTGTTCAGAGTAGGGACGGACGGCCACGCTGGGTGACATGAGTCAGAAATCCCTCGCTGAGATCGGCGCCCCCGTACGTCACTTCACGCTCCAGTTGTCCGCCACTCGAAGAGGCGCTCGACTGGCCCGCCTGCTCACCGAACGCCAGCTCGACGAGTGGGGCGAGCCCTGCGACGCCGCCGCGCAGGTGGTGGCGGAGCTGGCGTCGAACGCGGTGCTGCACGGACGCGTCCGGGGCAGGGACTTCCGGCTGGCCCTGAAGCTGCGTGCCGACCGTTCGCTCCGTGTCGAGGTCACCGACGCCCGGGGCGACCGGCCCCCGCGGCTCACCGGCCCGGCCCCGGACGACGCGGACGGCGGGCGCGGGCTGCGGATCGTCTCGGCGTACGCGCAGCGCTGGGGTGTGGTGGAGGCACCGGCGCACGGCAAGACGGTCTGGGCCGAACTGTCGTTGGGAGGGCGGCACTTGCCGGGGCGCGCGGTCTAGGGTGATCCGATGGACGTGGGGGCGGTGGTGATCGCCGTGGCCGGTGTGGCGGGGACGCTCGGGGGCGCCCTGCTCACCCAGCGCGGCGCCGAGAAGGCCAAGCGGCGCGAGCTGGAGATGGCGCGCGACCTTCAGGAGGCGCGGGAGAGCCGCGAGTTGCGGCGGAGCTGCTACACGGCGCTGCATCGCGACGCCCGGCAGTTCTGCACGGCGCTCAGCAGGCACCTCTACGTCCTGCGCGACCGGACGCCCGGCGACGAGGACGTCCAGGCGCTGGAAGTCGCGAAGGACACCTACCGCGACCGCTGGTCCGAGGCCCTGATGATCGCGCCGGACGGTGTGATCGCCCCGGCCCGGGAGGCGAACGGGGCCCTGAACCGGGTCTACGGCCAGGTCAAGCGCCTGGAGCAGGGGAACCCCCGGCCGGGCGAGACCCTGCGGTCGGCGGCCGAGGCGCAGCACGGCGTCTGGCCGCTGATCGGCGCCACGCGTGAGGCGATGCGCCGGGACCTGGGTGTGACGGAGACCTCGGCGGCCGACCCCGCGCCGCGGACGTCCTCCTCCTACAGTGACCTCACCGCCCTGCTCCGCGACTTCGAGGAGCCGGACCGCACCCCGTGACGGAGATCGGCATGAGCGATGAGCGCGAGGCGTACGAGGAGACCGGTGAGGTCCGCGCGTTCTGGGGCCGGCTCGGTCTGCCGGGGCTGATCGACGTCCACACGCACTTCATGCCCGAGCGGGTCCTGCGCAAGGTGTGGGAGTACTTCGACACCAACGGGCCGCTGATCGGCGGGCTCGAGTGGCCGATCACCTACCGGAAGGAGGAGGCCGAGAGGGCCGCGCTGCTGCGGGACTTCGGCGTCCGGGCCTTCACGTCGATGCTCTACCCGCACAAGCCGGGCATGGCCGGGTGGCTGAACGGCTGGGCGGTGGACTTCGCCCGCCGCACCCCCGACTGCCTGCACACCGCCACCCTCTACCCCGAGCCGGAGGTGGAGAGTTACGTGCGCGAGGCCCTGGAAGCGGGGGCGCGCGTGTTCAAGGCGCATGTGCAGGTGGGCGCCTACGATCCGGCCGACGAGCGTCTCGACCCGGCGTGGGGCCTGCTGGCCGAGGCGGGCACCCCGGTGGTGATCCACTGCGGCTCCGGGCCGGCGCCCGGCACGCACACCGGCCCCGAACCCGTCGCGCGGGTGCTGGCACGGCACCCGCGACTGCGGCTGATCGTCGCCCACATGGGCATGCCCGAGTACGAGGAGTTCCTCGACCTCGCGGAGCGGTACGACGAGGTGCGGCTGGACACGACGATGGCGTTCACCGACTTCACCGAGGGCTTCATGCCGTTCCCGCGCCGGGCCCTGCCCCGGTTCGCCGCGCTCGGCGACCGCATCCTGTTCGGCTCCGACTTCCCCAACATTCCCTACCCGTACCTGCACCAGCTCCACGCGCTGGAGCGGCTGGGCCTCGGCGACGACTGGCTCCGGGCCGTGTGCCACGACAACGCGGCCGCTCTGTTCAGCCGGTGAGCCGCTCGCGCACCCACGCCGGATCGGGGTTGGTGTGCGCCCGGCCCGCCACCACGACGGTCGGCACCGTCTCGTCGCCCTGGTTGGCCGCGCGCACCGCCGCGGCCCCGGCCGGATCCCGCCAGATGTCGACCCAGTGCACCCGGCGGGCGTCCCGGCCCAGCCGGACGCGCAGCCGCAGGCAGTACTGGCAGCCCGGCCGCCAGTAGACGACCGGCCGGCCGTCGGCCGCGCTGCGCCGCTGTGCCTCCCGCGCGTCGAGGGACCGGGGGAAGACCAGCGGTGAGTGCGTGCCCGCGAGGAGGAGGAAGAACAGGAGCGTGGCCGCGGACCAGCCGGTGCTCCCCGTGAGGAACAGCCCCGCGGCACCGGCCGCGCCGGAGAGCACCAGCAGCATCGGCAAGGTCCATGCGCGCTTCATGCAAGCGAAGGGTAGCCGCCGGGCGGGTGTCGGCCTCAGCGCAGCCGGTCCACGTACGTGTCCGTGCCCGGCACCGTCGGGACGAACGGGGCCACCAGCTCCACTCTCCCGAGGCCCGGCTCCGCCACCGCCGCGTCGAGGTCCGTGAACCAGGGGTCCCAGCACTCCCGCGGGTCCGTCTGGAGGAACCACAGCAGCGTCAGGCGGGTGCCGACGCCCTCGACCTGTTTCACGTAGGTCATGCGGTCGCCGGGCAGGGGCGTCGGGCTGAAGACCGTCACCAGCGCGGCCGGGGAGCCCGCCAGACGCCCGGGCAGGTGGCGGGTGCGCAGCCACTCCAGGAGCGCGGCGCGCCGCTGCGGGCCGTCCGCCTCGACGACCTGGAGGACCAGGCCCGCGTAGGGGTGGTCGAGGGCGTGGACGTCACGGGGACCGGCCGCCCCGTCGCGGTACACCGTCGCCTCGTGGTGCTGGAACGCCGTGAAGACGTGCGTGCGGTCATGGTAGACGCGGGCGTCCCGGTTGAGGCGCTTGTTGATGGCGACCGTCCAGCGCATGTGGTCGTCGTAGCGGCCCGCGGTGATCCAGTACGTGGAGAGGTAGCAGCCGGCGGTGACCGGCCGGGCGATCGCCGACTTCGCGGGGTAGCGCAGGAGTTGCAGGTCCCGGGTCGCCACCCAGCGGCGGCCCGCGTACATCCAGGGCATGGCCATCGCCCCGGCGTAGTAGTGGTCGTCCTCGTACCAGCGGTTGTACGCGTACTCGTGGCCGGGATGCGGCTCGACCATGGTGATGAGGGCGTGCCCGGGGTGGGTGCCGTAGGGGCCGACGGCGGCCAGTTCGGCGTACAGCTCGCTGCGGGTGTCCTCGCTCATGCCTTCCCCTTCGTCGGCGGCTCGCCCATACTCTGACGCTCCGTCAGATAGAACGCCAGGGTTCCGGTCCGGGGAGGTCCTGCCATGTCACTGCTCGCGGGGAAGACGGTCGTGGTGTCGGGGGTCGGGGCCGGGCTCGGGCGGCAGGTCGCGGCGGCGGTCGTACGGGACGGCGGGCGTGCCGTGCTCGGCGCCCGGACGCGGGCGAGCCTGGCGAAGACGGCCGCCGAGATCGACCCGGGCGGGACGCGCACCGCGTTCCTGGCCACGGACATCTGCGACGAGGCGCAGTGCGAGGCGCTGGCGGAGGAGGCGCGGGAGCGGTTCGGCGGGATCGACGCCGTGGTGCACGTGGCCGCGCTCGACAGTTGCTTCGGCGGTCTCGAGGACGCCGACTTCGCGTCCTGGCGGACCGTGCTGGAGGTGAACCTGCTGGGCACGCTGCGCATGACACGGGCCTGTCTGCCGTCGCTCAAAGTGCGGGGCGGGTCCGTGGTGTTCGTGGGGACGCAGTCGGCGGTGGCGGCCCCCTCGCAGGTGCGGCAGGCGGCGTACGCGGCGTCGAAGGGGGCGCTGACGAGCGCGATGTACTCGCTCGCGCGGGAGCTCGGGCCGTACCGGATCCGGGTCAACACCGTGCTGCCGGGCTGGATGTGGGGGCCGCCGGTGCGGGCGTACGTGCGGTCCGCGGCTCAGTCCGAAGGGGTGCCGGAGGCGACCGTCCTGGAGCGGCTGACCGGGCGGATGGCGCTGCCCGAACTGGCCTCGGATGCCGATGTGGCCGACGCGGCGGTGTTCCTGGCGTCGGACCGGGCGCGGTCGATCACCGGACAGTCGTTGCTGGTCAACGCCGGGGAGCTGATGCGTTGAGTTCATATGGATGAACCAAGGCCATCACGCCGAACATTTTTACCTCCCCTTGACCTTACGCTCACTTGTCGTGTTCACGCGGTAGCGCCCACGATGAGCGCCGGGCTGATCCCTGGGAGGGCGCACATGAACGGTCTCGACTGGGCCGTGCTCATCGGCTACTTCGCCGTGATGGTCGCGATCGGCGTCTGGTCGCACAAACGCGTCGACAACGTCAGCGACTTCTTCACCGCCGGCGGCAAGATGCCCTGGTGGCTCTCCGGCATCTCGCACCACATGTCGGGCTACAGCGCGGTGATGTTCACCGGGTACGCGGGCATCGCCTACACCTACGGCGTCACGTCCTTCGTCACCTGGTCCTTCCCCATCGCCCTCGGCATCGCCATCGGGTCGAAGCTGTTCGCCCCGCGCATCAACCGGCTGCGCTCCCGGCTCCATGTGGCCTCCCCGCTGGAGTACCTGAAGAACCGCTACGACCTCAAGACACAGCAGGCGCTGGCCTGGTCCGGGATGCTGCTGAAGATCGTGGACGTGGGCGCGAAGTGGGCGGCGATCGCCACGCTGCTGTCCGTCTTCACCGGCATCTCCCTCAACCAGGGCATCCTCATCACCGGCGCCATCACGGCGATCTACTGCACGATCGGCGGCCTGTGGGCGGACGCGCTGACCGAACTCGGCCAGTTCGTCATCCAGTTGCTGGCCGGCGTCGCGATGTTCGTCGCGGTCGTCGTACGCCTCGACGACCACGGCGGCTTCTTCGGCGTCTGGGACTCGCCCGAGCTCCAGGGCCACGAGAAACCGCTGGTCGGGCCGTACGGCACGGTGTTCCTGCTCGCCTTCCTCTTCATCAAGCTCTTCGAGTACAACGGCGGCATGCTCAACCAGGCCCAGCGCTACATGGCCACGCCGAACGCCAAGCAGGCCGAGCGGTCGGCCCGGCTGTCGGCGATCCTCTGGCTGGTCTGGCCGCTGGTCCTGTTCTTCCCCATGTGGATGTCGCCGCTGCTGGTCGAGTCACAGAAGCCGGACGGCTCCGACTCCTACGCCCTGATGACCGAACAGCTCCTGCCGCACGGCCTGCTGGGCCTGGTCATCGTCGGCTTCTTCTCGCACACGATGGCCATGTGCTCCTCCGACGCCAACGCCATCGCGGCCGTCTTCACCCGGGACTGCGCGCCGGTGATCTGGGCGCGGGCCCGGACCTGGAACCAGAGCCAGGGCCTGCGGGTCGCCCGGATCGCCACGGTCGTCTTCCTCGGTCTGTCCATGGCGGCGGCCACCCAGGTCAACTCGCCCGCGTTCAAGGACATCATCACGGTCGTCATCAAGTGGGTGGCCGGCCTGATGGGCCCGATGGCGATCCCGATGATGCTGGGCCTGCTGCGCGCGTTCCGCCGCTCCGGCCCGACCGCGGCCCTGGTCAGCTGGTCGATGGGCCTGCTCGCCTTCTGGCTGGTGAACTACCCGATCAACTGGAACGTCGAGGGCGGCGTGCCCCTCCAGTACCAGGTCTCGATCCCGCTGGCGGTCTCACTGGTCCTGTACATCCTCGTCGGCTTCCTCAGGCCGGAGGACACACCGGAGCGGCTGGCGATCATCGAACGCATCAACACCGACGACGACGGATCGGCCGCGGCCAGCATTCCCGCCCCGCCGTCCCCCACGGACGAGGTGGTCCGCACCGCCAAGGACTGACCCCCTGCCACGACCGGGCGGTACACCCCGCACGAGGGGGTGTACCGCCCGGCGCACGCGCGCGTGGGTCCGTCGGGTCAGGCCCTCGGGTAGCGGGCCAGCCAGCCGGGGGAGGAGCCCGCCGGGCCGTGCAGGGCCGGGCCCTGGGTCATCTCCATGGCGAAGTCGTCGGCCAGTTCCAGAATGGTGGGCCGACCCTCCAGCTCGGCCAGCCAGCCCGGCGGCAGGGCCGTCTCGCCGTGCAGGGCACCGAGCAGGCCGCCGGTCAGCGCGGCGGTCGTGGCGGACCGGCCGTCGTGGTTCACCGCGAGACACAGCCCGTGCCGGACGTCGGCCGCGACCAGCGCGCAGTACACCGCGGCGGCGACGAGCCCCTCCGCCGTGCCCGCCCCGGCGAGCTCCGCCACGCGTTCGGGACCGGGCATCCCCTGCCGCACCGCGCCCAGCGCATGCTGCAACGCCTCCGACACCGGCTGGTGCCCCGGCCGCGCGGCCAGCAGCCCGAAGGCCCGCTGCACGGCACCGTCGAGGCTCTCGCCCAGCGCCAGCGCGTGCACGATCACGGCGTACGCGCCCGCCGCGAGAGAGGCCGTGGGATGACCGTGGGTCTGCGCCGCGCACTCGACGGCCAGCTGGGCCACCAGCTGCGGCTCCCAGCCCACGAGCAGCCCGAAGGGAGCGGACCGGGCCGCCGCCTCGGGCCCGGCCTCACCGGGGTTCTTCGGCGCCTCCGGCGTCCCCATGGTCGGATCGCCGAGCCCCAGCAGCAGGGCGCGGCTGGGGTCCCGCCGCGCGTACAGCCACTCCTCCCGCGCCAGCCACCCGTCCTCCTTGCGGCGCTCGTCGGGCCCCCAGTCGCGCTGGGTGGCGGCCCAGCGCAGATACGCCCGGTGCAGATCGGTCGGCGGATGCCAGGCACCGGTGTCCCGCCTGACCTGCGCCCGGATCAGCCCGTCGACGGAGAACAGCGTGAGCTGGGTGAGGTGCGTGATTGCGCCGCGTCTGCCGTAGGCGGGGGCCAGGTCCACCAGGCCCTCCGCCCCGTGCGCCTCCCTGATCCCGTCGAGGGTCAGCCCGTCGACCGGCGCCCCCAGCGCGTCGCCCACGGCCACGCCGAGCAGGGTCCCCCGCACCCGGCTGCGGAAGTCCTGCTGCTCTGTACGGCCCCAGACGGCGCCGGCAGTCGCACCCACCCAGACCTCCCCGGGGACCGTCCATACGTACGACAGCTCAGCACTGTAATCGAACGGGAACGAGGGGTTCGGAGGGGCGCGATCCGGCGGACCGCGCACCGGTCAGCGCAGCTCCTCCGGGCAGGGCGTGCCCCGCGGGAACTGGTACGGCGCCGCCAGGCGATACGTCCCGGCCTTGGGAGCCAGCAGCTCCGTCCACTTGTCGCCCTGCGCGTCCTCCTCCGTCTCCGCCAGGCAGCCGTTGACGTTCACGTACGTCTTCGGCTCGTCCTCGGGACGGTTCGCGGACTCCTCCGTCTCCTGCGGCGGCTTCAGGCTCTTGCCCTCCGCGTCGACGATGCTCAGCCACGGCGAGTACGGGATGCGGACCAGGATCCGGCCCGCCTTCTTCACCTGGAGGACCATCTCGCCCTGCTCGGCCCGCTCGACCACCGCGTTCGGCTCGGCCAGCGGGGTGGGCGCGGTCACCTTGAACAGCTGCCAGGTGTCGTTGCCCCAGATCTGCGTCAGATACGGCAGCCCGCGCCGCACCAGCGCCCGCTCCCGCTGCCCCCCGTCACCGTCGGGCTCGCCCTTCGGCAGCACGACGTAGTGCACGGCCCAGCGCTTCAGCCACTCGTGGTAGTTCGCCGAGTTGAGGGTGTCGTCGTAGAAGAGGGGGTTGCGCTCCATGTCGGCCTGCCGGTTCCAGCCGCGGGCCAGATTGACGTACGGGGCGAGCGCGGAGGCCTCACGGTGGGAACGGGCGGGGACGACCTCGACCCGGCCCTTCTCGGCACCGACCTGCTGCAACTCGTTGACCAGCGGCGCCAGCTCGCGCGACCAGGACGCCGCCGGGGCCGTGTGCACGATGTCGTCGACCGTCTTGAAGCCGATCCACACCCCGAAACCGCACAGCGCCACCACGGCCGCGTACCACTTGCGGCTGCGCGGCACCGTGAACGGCAGCGCGGCGACCAGCGTGACCCCGGCGAACAGCATCGCGAGACGCGTGATGTTCGAACCGATCTGGGAGCTGATCAGCCACACCAGCACGACCCCCAGGCCGTACACCGCGGCCGTGAGCCGGACCGTCTTCCACTCCTGCGGGACCAGCACACAGGTGAGGACCGAGAACGCGAGCGGCAGCAGCACCGAGCCGATCATCATCGGCTGCGTCCCCGAGAACGGGAACAGCCACGCCGACAGCGCCACCACCGCCGTGGGCGCCAGCCCCAGCGCCCACGCGCCCGGCCGCCGCTTCTGCAGGAACAGCGCCACCGCCACCAGGCCCAGGAAGAGGCCCGCGACCGGCGACGCCATGGTGGCCAGCGCGGCCAGCGGCGCCGCGCTCAGGGCCTTCGCCCAGCGCTTGTACCGCCACCGGTAAGGCCAGCAGAACACGACGGCGACCGCGCCGAGCGCGAACATCATGCCGAGACCGAACGTCACCCGCCCGGACACCGCGTTGCAGAAGAGCCCGAACACGCCCGCCAGCGACGCCCACAGCGGATTGCGGACCGAGCGGCTGCGCAGCAGGAGCAGCGTCAGCAGCCCCGCCGAGACCGTCCCCGCGATCATCATCGTCGTCCGCACGCCCAGCACGGACATCAGATACGGCGACACCACGCTGTACGACACCGGGTGCATGCCGCCGTACCAGGCGAGGTTGTACGCCGAGTCCGGATGCCGGCCGACGAACTCCGCCCAGGCGTCCTGCGCGGCCAGATCGCCACCGCTGTTCGCGAACGTGAAGAACCAGAGGATGTGCAGCACCGCGGCGAGGCCCGTGATGGACAGGACCGGGTGCCGCAGCATGCGCTCACGCAGCGCCAGCACGGAGGCGGGCCACTCGAACCGGTCCCCGCCGCCCTCAGGCGTTCCGTCTGTCCCGGGGGTCTCGGCGGTCCCGGTGGTCTCGCCGGTCCCGGTGGTCTCGGGAGTCTCTGCTGTTTCAGATGTCTCAGGCTTTTCGGGCAGGCGTATTCGCGGGCCCGATACCGAGCCCGGATCGGCGTCGTCTGCGCGTGTCGGCTCCGCAGTGGCCACTCGAAGGCACTCCCCGTGTCCCGTCTTCTGTTCTCGGCTTCGCCGCCGCGCCGCCGCGAACGGCGACCTGTCCCGATTCGGGACGCTAGCACGCACCCCGCCGGGCGGCGCCCGGACGGGCCGTTACCGGCGGGGTGCGGTGGTGCGGGCTCGCGCCCCGGGTCAGCCCAGTCGCGTGAGCTTCGCCGTGAACCCGGGCTCCACCAGGTCCTTCTTCAGGGCGACCGGCACCTTGACGGCACTGGTGGTGCCGTCGCCGACGGTGAGCGTGCCCACCTTCGCCCCGGCCTTGGCCGTGTGCGGCAGGTCGTCCCCGGCGAACGTCAGCTTGACGGACAGGCCCGCCCAGCCGACGGCCGTGACGTCCTCGGTGACGGCGACCGGGGTGCGGCCGCCGAGACCGTCGTCGGCGTACCCCACGACGTCGCCCTTCTTCAGGATCGTCGCCGACTCCAGCGCGCCCTGCGCGGCCCGGATCAGCTTGTCGCCCTCGTGCAGCGCGGCGCCCAGGATCGTGTTGTCCGGGCCGCCGGCGGGCTGGCGCACGACCGCGCCGATGATCCGGTGCGTCTCGCCGTTCACGTCCTTCCTGGCCGCGAAGACGAGGTTGCCGAGCGCCGAGGTGGTGGTGCCGGTCTTGATGCCGGTGACGTCGTTGTAACCGACCAGGCGGTTCCAGTTGTCGTGCTTCTTCCCCTTGTAGTCGACGTACGACATCATCGTCGCGACCTCGCGGAAGGCGGGCTGCTGCATGGCGGCCCTGGCGAGCTTCACCTGGTCCACGGCCGTGGAGACGGTCGTGTTGTTCAGGCCCGACGGGTCGGTGTACGTCGTGTTCTTCATGCCGAGGTCCTTGGCGGCGTCGTTCATCTTCTGCACGAACGCCTTCTCGGACCCCGCGTCCCAGCGGGCGAGCAGCCGCGCCACGTTGTTCGCGGACGCGATCAGGATGCTCTCCAGGGCCTCCCGCTGGGTGATCTTGTCGCCCTTGGTGACGTCGACGGTGGACTCCTGTCCGGCGTCGGACTGGTCCTGGGCGGCCTGGTCGATCGGGATCTTCGGACCGTCCTCGCCGCTCTTGAGCGGGTGATCGCGCAGGACGAGGTAGGCGGTCATGACCTTGGCGACGCTCGCGATCGGCACGGGCTTCTGCTCGCCGGAGGACCCGAACGTGCCGATGCCCTGCACGTCCAGCGCGGCCTGGCCCTGGGTGGGCCAGGGGATGTCGACCTTGCCGCCCTTGAAGGTGTAGCTGTCCTCGGCGGTGAGTTCGAGGGTCGGTGAGGGCAGCGGGCGCACACTCTGCACGACCGCGAAGACCACCACGAGCAGCAGCACCAGCGGCGTCCAGATCTTCACCCGCCGGGCCGCCGTCCGCAGCGGGGTCTCCGGGGGCGGCGGGGTGTTCGTCAGCTCGGCCAGCAGGTCCAGCGGCGGCTTCGGCGGCAGCGGCTGCTGCGTCGTCCGCTCGGGGCCGACGGTGGGCACGGGCGCGGTGGCCTCGGCCGGGGCCGGGGCCGGCTTCCTGGCCGCCGGTTCGTCCAAGGGCTTGAGCGCGACGAACTTGCTGGTCCGCTCGGCGTCCTTCTCCGGAACGTCCGTCTTCGGAGCGTCCGTCTTCGGGAGGTCCGACTTGGGGAGATCCTTGGCCCCGGCCCCGAGCTTCAGCATGGTGGTGGGCTGATCGACGGGAGGCCGCAGAGCCTTGAAGACGGCGGTGGGCTGATCGACGGGCCGTTCGGCGGCGGCCTTCGGCGCGCCCTCGGCTTCTTCGGAGGCACCGGCGGCGGCAGACTTCCGCCCGGGCTCGGCACTGCTGGAAGCCCGGGGATCAACCGGCTTGGACGCCTTGGTGGAGGTCTTCGCGTCGGCGTCGGTCGTGGCGGCGGCGCCCTTGGCGGAACGGTCCGCCTCCGGCTCGTCGGCGTCCTTCACGGCCTCCCGGGCCACCTCGGCCCGCCCGACCGCACGGCGCCCCGCAGCACCGCCGTCCTCGCCACCTTCGACGCCCTCACCGCTCCCGGCAGACTCGTCCACCGGCTCGGCGGCCTCGGCGGCCTTCCCGGAGGGGGCGGCCTTCCCTGCCTGGGTGGTCTTCCCGGCTTCGGTGGTCTGCCCGGCGGGGGTGGCTTTCCCGGCCTGGGTGGTCTTCCCGGCCTCGGTGGTCTTCCCGGCCTGGGCGGTCTTGTCGGCCTGCCCGGCGGGCTCGCCGCCCTTGACGGACCCTCCCGCCTCTGCGCCGGTCTTCCGGGCCCGGGCGGGCTCGTCCGCCGCCGCGCCGGTCTTCCCGGCCTCGGCGGGCTCGTCCGCCGCCGCGCCGGTCTTGCCGGTCACGGCGGGTTTGTTCGCCTGTCCGGTGGTCTTCCGGGCCCCCGTGGGCTCGGCTGCCTCCGTGGCGGGCTTTCCGGCCCCGGCGGGCTCGTTCGCCTCCGTGGCGGTCTTGCCGGTCTCGGTGGGCGCGTCCGCCTGCTCGGCGGTCTTGCCGCCCCTGGCGGGCTTCCCCGCCTCTGCGGTGCTCTTGCGGGCCCCTGTGGGCTCGTCTACCTCCGCGGTGGTCTCCCGGGCCCCCTTGGGCTCGTTCGCCGCTGCGGTGGTGGTCTTCCCGGCCTCGGCGGGCTCGTCCGCCTGCCCGGCGCTCTTGCCGGCCCCAGCGGGCTTCCCCGCCTCTGCGGTGCTCTTCCGGACCCCGGTGGGTCCGTCCGCCTCCACGGTCGTCTTCCGGGCCCCCGTGGGCTCGTTCGCCGCTGCGGTGGTCTTCCCGGCCTCGGCGGACTCATTCGCCTGCCCGGCGGTCTTGCCGACCCCCGCGGGCTTCTCCGCCTCTGCGGTGCTCTCCCGGGTCTCGGCGGGCTCCCCCGCCTCCCCGGTCGCGGCCCCGGCCTCGGTGGGCTCGGTGGGCTCGTCCGTGCGCCCGGTGGCCCCCTGGCCGCCCCGGCCGCCCTTGGCGTCCACGTCGGCAGGTTCTCCGTCCGCCGAAGCGACCCACGCGGCCACGGCGTCCCGCAGCCGCCCGTCACCACCCCCCGCGTCGGAGGACCCGGCGTCGGAGGACTCCGCGTCGGAGGACCCCCCGTCGGACGACCCGGCGTCAGCCGCCGCGTCCCCGGGGTCCGAGTCGTCCGCGGAGCGCCCGGTGTTGCCCGGGTCCTTCGCCGAACGGCTGGACAGCACGCGGGTCGCCGTGTCGGCAGCACCCCGCGTCGAGGACTTCTCCGCGTCCCGGGACACCGCGAGCCGCGGGTCGGCGGATTCGCTCCTGGCCTCCGGAACCGGACTCGCGCTCCCCGACGTCCTTCGTGCCGACGACTCGCGCTGCTTCGACCTGTCGGGGGACTCGCCCGCCACCGATGCCTCCTCCTCGCGCCGCACTCCCCGCGTGCGCGTACCGAACCGTGAACCGCCGCCCGTGACACCGCTCGGCGCTGTCCGAACCATGTACCAGTGTCCTGTGTGCGGGCCAAACCCATCCGGTAGACGAGAACGACATACCTACTGGTTCCACTACGAACCGGTCACGCACCCTCGACAGACCAATGTGAGAGGGGTCACCCTGTCTTTCATCCACGCGGGGAGGCATGGATGGGCAGGAGCCGCAGAACACTTCCGGAGGAGCTTCTGCTGCTGGCGTTGGACCCGACCACGGGTACCACCGCACAGCCGCAGTCGCTCGACCTCGGTCTGGCCGGAGCACAGCTAGTAGAGCTGGCGCTGGCCGGACGGATAGCCCCAGACGGGGATCGTATCGCCGTGGTGGCACCACGGCCGACTGGAGATCCGACGTTGGACTGCGCGTTGGAGTTGCTGCGAAGGCGTGGCGCTCCCGTGCGGGCAGTGAACTGGATTGGCGGGCCGCGACTGGGGCTGCGCCAGACCTACCTCTCGCATCTGGAGCGGTGCGGCATGGTGCATGCCGTGGCCGGCCAGATGTGCGGAGTGCTGCCGACGACTCGCTACCAGGCGACGGACACCGAGATCAGCCGGGAGATCAGGGCCCGGCTGGACTCCGCGATCCGCACCGGCGTACCGCCGGACCCGCGGACCGCGGCCCTCGCCGCACTCGCTCACGCGGTCGGTCTCGGCAAGCACCTGTACCCGGGCAACGAGGGGCGTTCCTCTCGATCCCGGCTGCGGGACCTGATCAGGCACGACCCCATGGGCGGTCTCGTCGCGCACGCGGTGATGGACGTCCAGAACGGCGTCGCGGCCCAGCCGCGCCGCAACCCGGCTCCGCCCGGCCGTCAGGCCGCGGGCGGAGCCAGGCCCGCACCGGAACCCGCCCGCGGCGTTCCGATGCAACCGCGCCACGGATCCATGGCGCGCGCCGTGGCCCACTGAGCCGCGCCGCGCCCGCACGGCCCACGACCGGTGCACGCACCACGGGACCCACGAACCCGGTCACGGGAGCCGCTGTCCGAGCGGGGCGAAGAGAGCGCAGACTCTCTTCGCCCCGCTCGGCGTGCCGTGCCCGAACTGGCGTGTACCCGTCGCATATCCACCGTTTCCCAGCGGTAGTAAGCACCTTGGTGGCAGTCTGCTCAACAGCAGATACGCAAAGTAGAGGCACGCAGCCGGAGGTGCACGTCCCGTGGCGTCCAATGTCAATCCCACCGTCAGGCGGCGCCGGCTCGGCCAGGAGCTCCGCAGGCTCCGCGAGCTCAAGGGCATGACGGCCGAAGAGGTGGCCGAGCGGCTGCTGGTGTCGCAGTCGAAGATCAGCCGGCTGGAGAACGGGCGGCGCAGCATCAGCCAGCGCGACGTCCGCGACCTGTGCGGGGTCTACGAGGTCGAGGACCAGCGCATCGTCGACTCGCTGATGCAGATGGCCAAGGACTCCCGGCAACAGGGCTGGTGGCACGCCTTCGGGGACATCCCCTACAGCGTCTACATCGGCCTGGAGACCGACGCCGAGTCGCTCAGAGTGTACGAACCCCAGATCATCACCGGCCTGTTGCAGACCAGGGCGTACGCCGAGGCCATCATCCGCGGCGGTTCGCCCGAGGCGTCGGAGGCGGACAACGACAAGCGCGTCGAGGTCAGGCTGCGCCGGCAGGGACGTATCACCGCCGAGACGGAGCCGCTGCGGCTGTGGGTGGTGCTGGACGAGGCGTCGCTGCACCGGGTCGTCGGCAGCCGCCAGGTGATGCGCGAACAGCTGGAGCACCTCATCGAGATGTCGCAACTGCCCCACATCACCGTGCAGGTGCTGCCGTTCGAGGTCGGCGCGCACGCGGGCATCAACGGCCAGTACTCCATCCTGGAGTTCGCCGACGCGGCCGACTCCAGCGTGGTCTACATCGAGGGCGTCACCAGCGACCTGTACCTGGAGAAGCCGCTCGACGTGCAGAAGTACACGGTGATGTACGAGCACCTGCGCGCCCAGTCGCTGAACGTGGACCAGTCCCGGCAGCTCATCGAGAACGTGGCGAAGGAGTACGCGCGCTGAGCCGCCACCGGAGGACGACCTTCCGCCGGGCAAAACGCGGGATGCTACCCCGTGACACGCCTGGCTGGAAGACTCCCCTGGAATATGCCATCCGGTCGAGTGAATGACTGCTCCGAACGAGGATGTGGGCGAGTAGCGTCGATCACGCCAACCACCAGCACGGGTTGGCGTAAACGCAACTCGCAACGGAGCGATCATGGCAATTCGTCTGGGCGCCACGGAAACGTGGACGACGTCCTCCTACACCAACAACAACGGTGCGTGCGTGATGGTCAGGTCGACCGTCGACGAGGCCCTGGAGCTCGGGGACACCAAGATCCCCGAGGGCCCCAAGCTGGCGTTTCCCGCCGACGCGTGGAGCGCCTTCGTGGCCTCGGTCAAGGCCTGACCACCGACCGACAGCACCACGAGCATCACCGGCAGAGCCCTCTCGACCAGCATCGCCGTCCTTGCCGAGAGGGCTCCGTCTGTGCCCGGAGACAGATTTCCGGGACAGCTCAGCTCACCGGGAACGCCACGTCACACACCGGGTCCTCGGGGCCGGCCGCCGCCCAGTCCGCGAAGTAGAGCTCCCGGCAGGGGCCGGTCGCCGTCAGTCCCCGCGCCGCCATCCACTCCTCCACCGCCTCGAACGCGGCCAGGATCTGCGGGTACGCCACCTGCGCCTTGGTGATCCTGGTGAACGCCAGCCGCCGGGCCGGTTCCACCCGTACCGCCGTCTCCCACGCCCTGCCCCGCCGCTGCGCCCAGGCCCGGGCCGCGGCCTCGTCGGCCACCGGCACGCACGCCTCAGCGGGGCCGTCGCTCTCCATCGACACCTCCGAGTGGTAGGCGACATACGGCACCCCGGTCATGCCTCCGCACTCCCGGGCCGCCTCCTCCAGCCGTCCCAGCGCCGCCCCGATCCACGCCGGCAGCTCGGCCGCCAGCGTGTGCCGCTTCTCGGAGACCACCACGTGGGCGGGCACCTCCACCGTCTCGACCGTGAACGTCCCGTACATCTCGGAGCTCCTCCCCGACAGTCGTCCACGGAGGTATGCGGCGAGCGTCCGCTGTCCCGCCACCCGCGCCTCGACGTCCGCCCAGTACATGCCGAGCAGCTCGGCGGCCGTCGGCCCGTCGCCCGCCGCGACCACCTCGGCGATCCGGGCGAGCGGCATGTCCAACTGCCGCAACAAGGCCACGAGCCGGGCCTGTTCGGCCTGGCCCGCGTGGTAGTAGCGGTAGCCGGTGCTCGCGTCGACGTGCGCCGGGGCCAGCAGGCCCAGCCGGTCGTACAGTCGCAGGGCCTTCGCCGACAGGCGGGCGCGCGCGGCGAACGCCCCGATGGTGAGCAGTTCCAGGTCCCGTTCCGGTCCGTCCACCACGGCATCCTCCGTCACCGGGCGGCTCTTCCGCCCGACGACGAGGACACTCGGGCCTGCCCCAGGGGCAAGGTCAACGCCCCGCAGGCCCCCTTTCAGGCCAGCTGGGCCTCGATCGCCGCGACCACCTCCGCCGCGTCCGGCTCGGTCTGCGGCGAGAAGCGGGCGACCACCTGGCCGTCCCGGCCGATGAGGAACTTCTCGAAGTTCCAGCGGATGTCCCCGCTGTGCCCCTCGGCGTCGGCGAAACCGGTCAGGCGCTGGTACAGCGGGTGCCGCCCCTCGCCGTTGACCTCGACCTTCTCGGTCATCGGGAAGGTCACGCCGTACGTCGCCGAGCAGAACTCGGCGATCTCGTCGGCGCTGCCGGGCTCCTGCCCGAGGAACTGGTTGCAGGGCACGCCGAGGACGGAGAAGCCGCGCCCGGCGTACTGCTCGTGGAGCTTCTCGAGGCCCGTGTACTGCGGGGTCAGGCCGCACTTGGAGGCGACGTTCACCACGAGCACGGCCTTGCCCGCGTACTGGGACAGGTCGGCGGAGCCGCCCTGCAGCGCACCGATCTCGACGTCGAGGGGAGAGGAACCGTTGGTAGTCGTCATGAGCAGACCCTAGCTCCGCCGGGTGCCGGGCCTCCGCGGGGCCTCGGTGGCCTCCACCAGCACCTGCCCCGCCGCCGTCCGCGAGTACAGCACCGACCTGCCCGCCCGCCGCCGCTCCACCAGACCGGCGTCCAGCAGCACCCGCAGATGCCGCCCGACGGAACCGAGGCCCTGCCCGGTCACCGCGACCAGCTGGCTGGTGCTCAGCGGCGAGCCGAGCCGGACCAGCACACCGGCGCGGGCCGTGCCGAGCAGCGCGCCGAGGCTCGCGGGCACCGGCCTGCCGCCGGGGTCGGCCAGCGCCCCGGCGCACGGGTAGACCAGCGCGTACCGGTCCGTGCCCTCCCACGCCACCCAGCCGATGCGCTGCGTCGTGATGGGCACGAACACCAGCTCGGCACCGGACAGCTCGCGCGGCGGGTACTCGTGCGCGTTGACCTGGAGCCGGTTCTCCCCGAGCCACTGCGTCCCCGGCCGCAGCGTGTCCAGCGCCGACGCCCAGCCGCCCCGGCTGACCTGCGCGGTCCGCGCGACCACATCGGCCTCCAGAATGCGCCGGCGCTGGGGCCAGTAGGGCTGGACCGCCGTCGTCCAGACGTACGTCAGGAGGTCGGCGGCGCGCTCCGGGAGGTCGTCGCGGTGCAGCGGAGGCGGGACCGGGCCGCGCAGCGAGACGGTGAGGTCCGTGCGGGCCGCCACCGGGTCGGCCGCCCGCACCCGCGCCACGCCCCGCTCGAAGGTCTCCCCGTCGCGCGGGGCGGGGGACAGGAAGTCGGCCGTCCACTCCCGCCCGATCCCCGCGCTGATCAGCTGCGCGGTCACCGGGTCCCGGGCCAGCCGCCGCCGGTAGGCCGGCAGATGGGCGTCGAGCCACCGCCGCTCGCCGGGGTGCGCCGCCTTCGCCGAGTGCAGCAGGCGCAGACTCGCGAAGGCCTCGGCGAACGGCGAGATCACGAACCGGCTCCGGGCCAGGGTGTCGGCGTTGATCTGCCACCAGCCCACGGAGCACCCCCTCCCCGAGGTTTCGCGCCTGCGCGAAACAATAACCACGCGGGCGTGGGCGTCGAAGACTCCGCCCATGCGCAGTTACCGCGAACTGTTCCGCACACCCGAGTTCACCCCGTTCTTCCTGGCCGCGTCGGCGCAGACGGTCGCCCAGACGATGGGCAACCTGGCCCTGGGCACCCTGGTGTACCGGGCGACCGGGTCACCGCTGCTGTCCGCGGTGAGCATGTTCGGCTCCTCACTGGTGCAGGTGCTGGGCGCGACCTTCCTGCTCTCCGCCGCCGACCGGCTGCCCCCGCGCGCGGCCCTGACGGCCCTGTCCCTGCTCTTCGCCGCGGCCACGGCCGCACTGGCCCTGCCCGGTCTGGACGTCTGGGCGGTCCTCGCGATCGTCGTCGCCAAGGGGCTGGTGGAATCGGTGGGCGGGGGAGTGCGCTGGGGCCTGCTGAACGAGATCGCCTCCACGGACGGCTATCTGCTCGGCCGCTCGGTGTTCAACATGATGAGCGGCCTCATGCAGATCACCGGCTACGCGACCGGCGGCGCGCTCGTGGCCCTGCTGTCCCCCCGGCTGTCCCTGCTGGTGGCCGCCGCCCTCTACGTGACGGCGGCCGCGGTCGTACGCCTCGGACTGACCCGCCGCCCGCCGCGTACGACGGGCCGCCCCTCGGTGTCGGCGACCTGGCGCGCCAACGCCCTGCTCTGGTCCTCCCCGCCCCGACGGCAGGTCTACCTGGCCCTGTGGATCCCCAACGGCCTGGTCGTCGGCTGCGAATCCCTCTACGTCTCCTACGCACCCGCATCCGCCGGCACCCTCTTCGCCTGCGCCGCGTTCGGCATGCTGGCCGGGGACGTACTGGTCGGCCGGGTGCTGCCACCCGGCCCGCGTTCCCGCCTCGGCTTCCCGCTCCTGCTGCTCCTGGCCCTGCCGTACGTGCCGTTCTTCCTGCACCCGGCGCTTCCGCTCGCGGGGGCCGCGGTCAGCCTGGCCTCCGTGGGGTTCGGCGCGGGCCTCGTGCAGCAGGAGCGACTGGTGGCCCTGACGCCCGACGACCTCACGGGCCACGCCCTGGGACTGCACTCGGCCGGGATGCTTACGATGCAGGGGGTGGCGGCGGCACTGGCGGGGTCACTCGCCCAACTGACCTCCCCGGCTTGGGCGATGACGGCGATGGCCGGGGGCTCGGTGGGCGTGACGTTGCTGCTGAGGGGCGCGGCGGGGAGAGCGGAGCTGAAGTCGGTGACTTGCTGAGGGAGTTCCGCGGGCGGCTGCTGCCGGAAGGTCGGGTCGCGAGTCGGCGAGTCGGCGAGTTGGCGAGTCGGTCAGCCGGTCATCCGGTCAGTCGTTCAGCCGGCGCCGGGTCCCGGGCCCCTCGCGGCCTCCACGAACACCTCGGGGACCTCGTTGTCCACCACGACCCGGGACAGCAGGACGGCCAACCGGTCCCGCTCGGCGCCACTCAGCCCGGACGGCAGGGCCTCCATCCGGCGGCAGGTCTCGGCGTAGAACTTCCCGGCGAGCGCGGCCCCTTCGTCGGTCAGCCCGACCCGCACGGCCCGCCCGTCGCGCGGGTCGGGCTCCCGCCGTACCAGTCCGCGCCGGACCGTCCGGTCCACCAGCCCGGTCAGACTCGACTTCGCCAGCCCGAGCGTCTCGCCGAGCTCGCTCATCCCGTACGGCTGTGCCATCAGCACGCACAGCAACTGCCCCTGCTGCGGCGTCAGTCCGTACGCACGGCTGGCCTCCGCGTACACACCGTCGACCAGGAACGCCGCGCGCACCAGCGCGGCGACGACTCCCACCTGCCCGGTTGCCCCGTTCCCCATCGGGTCAGGGTACCGACCGGTCACTCCTCGTCCGGGGCCTCGCCCTCGATGAGGCGTTCGGCGATGTCGTCGGCCCACTCCTGCGCCCAGCGGCGCAGCCCGGGCACGGACGCCGGGTCGAGACCGTGGACGGTGAACGCCCTGTCGTCGAGCCAGTCCGTGCCGGTCAGCCGGGCCTGGAGGTCGGTGAGGTCGAAGGTGCCGGGGGCGTGGCGGCGGCCGAGTTCCTCCAGTTCGGGGTGGCTCCAGCGGGCCGAGGCGGCGTGCACGTCGACCAGGTCGCGTGCCAGTCCGCGGTCGGCCAGGTCCCGCACCCGGGTGCCGATCAGGTCGTCCAGGGCGAGCGCCGGACCGAGCTCCGTCTCCACGGGCGGGCGCCACAGCATCTCCTTGCGGACAGCGACCTCGCACTCCGTGCCGCTCGCCGCGTCCGTCACCAGGAACTGGGCGGTCAGCGGCTCGGTCTCCAGGGTCCGCACGAGCCAGCCGCGCCCCACCAGGCCGGACCGGACGGCACCGGCGATGACGTCCATCGCGGCCGGGTGCTCGGTCGCCACGTCCACGTCCGGCCCGGCCCGCTCGACGAGCCCGTGCGCCAGCACCCCGTAGCCGCCGCCGAGAACGAGAGAGTAGGCCTCACCCACCCCCAACAGATCCCCGAGAAGCCGACCGACGGGCTCGGGCACGGGGGGAGGGACGAACATGCCCCGATTATCCCGTGCCACCGACCCAGATCTCTCGGGACGCGCTCTGTGACGGCCCGCCGGGTCGAGGCTCCTTCTCAGGGGCGCGGGGAACTGCGCGCCCGGCCCCCACGGCGCCGCACGTTCTCGGGGACGCGGGGAGATCGCGTCGGACCGCCGGGTCGAGGCTCCTTCTTGGGGGCGCGGGGAACTGCGCGACCAGCCCCCACGGCGCCGCACCCGCTCAAACAGGGGCGCGGGGAACTGCGCGACCGCTCCCCAAACCCTCCGCACGGGACGACATGCCTACACCTTGCGCCCCACCCCGCAATACGCATCCACGGCGACGCCACCGAAACCGGCCTCACCGGAACCCTCCGGCCGCCACTCGGGAACCCGAACCACACCGGGCTCCACCAGCTCCAGCCCCTCGAAAAACCCGGCGATCTCCGCGACGCCACGGACGTGATACGGCACCGCCCCACTGGAGTTGTACGCCTCGGACGCGGCGATCATGCCCTCACTGGTCGCGGTGCTGTCACTGATCACCAGGTGGCTGCCGGCCGGCAACCCGGCCATGAGCCGCCGCACCAGATCGCGCGCCTGCTCGTAGTCGCCGACATGACCGAGGGTGTTGAGGATCATCAGACCGACCGGCCGGGAGAGGTCGAGCGTGCCGGCGGCGGCCTTCAGGACGGCCTCGGGGTCGTAGAGGTCGGCGTCCAGATACGCGGTCCTGCCCTCGGCGGTACTGGTGAGCAGGGCGTTCGCGTGCGCCAGCACGATGGGGTCGTTGTCGACGTACACGATCCGGGCATCGGGAGCGACGCGCTGCGCGACCTCGTGGGTGTTGTCGGCCGTGGGCAGACCGGTACCGACGTCCAGGAACTGCCGTACCCCCTGCTCACCGGCCAGATACCCGACGGCCCGGCCCAGGAACCGGCGGCTGGTGACCGCCACGTCGACGAGCCCCGGGAAGATCGACTTGATCTGGTCCCCGATCTCGCGGTCGACCTCGTAGTTGTCCTTGCCGCCGACGAAGTAGTTCCAGAAGCGGGCCGAGTGCGGCTTGGAGGTGTCGATACGTGCGCGCAGCCTGTCATCGGACACGGCGTGGCCTCCTGGGGGGTGGGAAGGGCGGACCGGCCCACCAACCTAGGTGAACCCACCGCCGCGCTCGCGGAGTTGGCCTCCCCGCCTCCGGCCTGCCGTGGAGTTTCGGCCACGGCCCGCCCGCTACACCCCGCGGGAGGCGAAACCGCCCAGGTCCGCGCCGCCCTCGTGCCCGTGGTGCCGGGTGACCAGCCAGAACGCCCACGCCAGGGACCACAGCAGCAGCCCGGCGGCGATCGGCGTACCGAAGATGACCAGCAGCCCGGCTCCGATGTTGGCCCCGATGCCCCCCGCGGTCAGGATCCGCCACCCCACCCCGGCCATGAGCCCGAGCACCACCAGCGGCCCGAGCACCCCCCACCACCGCCGGTCCAGCGCCCCCCGCAGCGAGGCCCGCACGAGCACCCCCGCACCGGCCGCCGCAAGCGCCAGCGCGAGCCCCCCGGCGACCGCGGCCACACCGTCCGCGATGTCCCACGGCTGGAACGCGTAGTCCAGCTCACTGGCCGGCAGCCCGTCGTAGTTCTGCTGCCCCATCAACCCCCAGGCGGCCACGGGCACCCCACCGACGAGCGCGACCCCGGCCCCGAACAATCCCCGTTTCGTCATACGTCCAGGATCGACGGTCAGGGGAGGGACGTCATGAGCACGCGTACTCAAGTACGACACGCGCCGACGGCCGACTGTGAACCGTCGGCACCGCGCCCGGCGGCCCGCGCCCGCCGACCCCGCGCCCGTGGCGCGACGGCGGGTGTGCCGTCGCGCCGGGCACTCAGGACGGGGCCACCGCGCGGCCCGTCTGAGGGGAGATCGCTCCCGCGCACAGGCCTCGGGAGGCCAGGCCCTGGGCGATGCGCGGGATGGCCGCCAGGGTGTTGGCCGGCCAGTCGTGCATCAGGATGATCTGCCCGTTGGTGAGGCGGGCGGTGGACTGGACGATCGCGTCGGTGCTCGCGCCGTTCCAGTCCTGGGAGTCGACGTTCCAGATGATCTCGGTCAGGCCGTACCGGGACGCGACCGACTTCACCGTCGCGTTCGTTTCGCCGTACGGGGGCCGGAACAGTTTCGGCGTGCCGCCGCCCGCGTCGGTGATGGCCTGCTGGGTGCGGGAGATCTCGGAGTCGATCTGCGCCTGGCTCAGCCGGGTCAGGTGCGGGTGGGTGTAGCTGTGGTTGGCGACCCACATGCCGGCGCTCACCTGGGCCCGGACCAGGGCCGGGTCGGCGGCCGCGTTGCGGCCCTGGTTGAACATGGTGGCCCGCAGGCCGTTCTGCCGGAGCGCGCCGAGCAGTCGCGTCGTGGTGCCGGACGGGCCGTCGTCGAAGGTAAGTCCGACGTAGCCGGCACCGCAGGCGGCCGCCCGTGCCGGGGTGGCGGTCGAGGCCGTGGTGGCCGTGACCACGAGGGGCCGCGGCCGCCGCGACGACGATCGGCACGCGCTTCGCCGTCACGGCCCCACCCGGATGCTGGAGCTGCCGCTGCTCCGGTATCCCTCGGTCGCCATGATCATGTAGTACTTGAAGTTGCCCAGGGGCATCCCGGCCCGGGCCCACGCGTCGAAGTGGTTGCCGGCGGTGATGGTGCCGCCGGTCCGCTTCGACTGCCGCACGCTCCAGTACTGGTCGAAGGTGCGCACGCCCTCGACGGACGGGGCGTTGTACCGCGTCGTCTTGTAGATGTCGTACGTGCCGCCGTCGCTGGTGACGGTGCCCTTGTACGTGCCCGTGGGCCGGTAGGTGCCCCAGTTGTCGACGATGTAGTACTCGACGAGCGGGTTCGCGGTCCAGCCGTAGAGCGTCAGGTACGCGTTCCCGGACGGGTTGAACGAGCCCGAGTAGGTCACCGTGCGGCGGGCGCCGGTGCTCCAGCCCTTGCCGGCGACGAAGTTCCCGGTGTTGCGCCATGAGGTGCTGTAACTGCCGCCGGAGGACAGGGTCATGGAGACCGTGCCCGGCGCGTCCGTCCAGAACGAGTAGTAGTAGCCGTTGTTGGTGCCCGTCTGGTTCGTGGTGACGACGCTGTCGGCGTGCGCGGTGGCCGGCATCGTGAGGGCCGCGACCGCGACCATCAGCATCGTGAAGACGCCGCTGAGGAGCAGCCGCAAGCGGCCGGATGACTGGTTCATGGGGTGCTTCCTCCATGTCCTCGTGGGGTGGGTCTATGGGGGAGCTCTGTTATCCGGGAGTGTTGGCCTGCCCCTGTCAACTGTCAATGGTTTCGGCATTCATCGCGAAAGGTTCGGCGCCGTCCGGGAGAGCTGAAAGGCGAATAGCCGCTGCTCACGCGGTAGTTGCCGTCTCGATGTCGTCAGGCATCCAACGTCTTCGGACTCCGTAGGGGCGGAGGGCCAGGCTCCGCTCGTCGAATGTTTCGGTGGTCTTCCGGAGCGAGACTGCTCCCCGGACGGGCCGGGTCCCGGGCCGAGTAGGCAGACCCTCCCCGCCCCGGGACCCTTCCGGTCAGCCCCCGGTCCGCGGCAGAAGGGAGACGATCGTCCTGCCGTTCCGCACGTTCAGCACGTCCTGGTAGGCGAGGAGTTGGGGGCGAGTCCACGACGCCGGGCCCGGGCTCGCCGAGGTCGGCCTGGAAGGGCTGGAGAAGTACCTGGCGGCGGCCGTGTCCCTTGCCGCCGCCTGCCTTGCCGCGACCAGGACCAACCGGCCCTTCGAGGTGCCGAGAAGCTGCCGCCTGCCGGAGAGGGTCGTGACCTTCGGAACTACCCGTCTAGGGCAGGTCGCGGCGGACCAAGGCCCGGGCGAAGGGTTCTCCGGTGGCCCGCGCGTAGGCCATCCGCTCGCGCACCTCGACGAGGGTGCGAGGGCGGTAACCGGGGCCGCCGCAGCAGCTCTTGTGGAAGCGCACACCGGCGTGCAGCAGCACCGAGAGGGTCCGCCAGGCGGCGGTGTCCCGCCTCCTGGGTGCCGCGAAGGCGGAGCCCACGTGGATCAGCGGTCCGGCGCAGCGCGGACAGACCCGGCCGGAGTCGTGCCGGCCGGGGTGGGGCTGCTTGTACGAGGCCCGGCAGGGCAGGCAGACGTACGAGGTCTTTCCATGGGCCATGCGGCAAGGGTAGAGCCGCAGCGGCGCCGGGCTCGACGCATTTCCGGCGGTCAGGCCCCTGCCGACGGCGCACCCACCCCCAGGACGTCGAGCATCGCCCGGGTGGCCGGGCTGGGGTTGAAGCGGCTCCACACCAGGTACTCGGTCCGACGCGGTCCGTCGGCCACCGGGACCAGCGCCAGCCCGGGGTCTCCGGCGGCCCGGGGCCGGATGAACGCCGACGGCAGAAGCGCGATGCCGAGCCCGCGCGTGATCAACTGGGTGATCAGCTCGACGACTCCGGCCTCGTACGCGACCTCACGTGCCAGGCCCGCCGCGGCGAAGGCCTGATCGGACTGGGCCCGGGCGGGCGTACCGCTCACGAAGTCCACGAACGTCTCCTCGGCGATGTCCCCCAGCGTGACCCGGCCGGATTCCGCCAGCCGGTGCCCGGCCGGCACCACCAGCACATGCTGGTCGTGACCGAGCACGACGGCCTCCACACCGACCGGCGGTTCGCCCTCCGGCACGCCGAGGAAGGCGATGTCGAGCTCGCCCCCGCGGACCGCCGCCGCCAGGTCGTCACTGCGTCCGGACCGGAGGGCGACGCGGACGTCCGGATGCCGCGCGCGGTACCGCTGAAGCAGCTCGGGCACGTCGACGGCGGCCGTCGTCACGATCACCCCGACGGCGAGCCGGCCGCGCACCACGCCGGTCGCGGCGGCGGCGTCGGCGGCCGCGCGGTCGGCGGCGGCCAGACACTCGCGTGCGCCGGCGACGAACGCCGTCCCGGCGGGCGTCAGTTCGACTCGTCGGCTGGACCGGGCGAACAGCTTGACCCCGAGCTCCCGTTCGAGGGCGGCGATCCGGTGACTGAGCGACGACTGCACCACGAAGCAGCGTTCCGCAGCGCGGGTGAAGTTGCGGGTTTCGGCCACGGCGACGACGTAGCGCATCTGCTGGAGGTCCACCCATCCATCGTTCTGGCTCATGGCTGCGATGACAAGCATGTGTTGGACACATGGAAGGGTGTTTCTGAGACTTCATCACATGCAGACCCCGCCCACGTCGACCGCGCCGGTGCCCGGCAGCCCGGGCACCTCCCACGCCCCGCGGCCGGCCACCACCGCCGCCCTGACCGCGCTCACCGCGCTCGCCCCCGCGTCCTGGGGCACCACGTACGTCGTCACCACGCAACTGCTCCCGCCGGGCCATCCGCTCTTCGCGGGGATGCTCCGCGCCCTGCCCGGCGGGCTGCTCGCGCTGGCGATCACCCGCGTTCTCCCGCGTGGCTCCTGGTGGTGGAAGGCCGCCGTCCTCGGCGCGCTCAACATCGGCGCCCTGTACCCCCTCCTGTTCGTCGCGGCCGAACGCCTTCCCGGCGGTGTCGCCGCCACCCTCAGCGCGACCCAGCCGCTGATGGTCGCCGGGCTGGCCGTGGCGCTGCTCCAGGTCCGGCCGACGGTCTGGCGCCTGACCTGGGGTGTCCTCGGCGTGGTCGGCGTGGGACTCGTCGTGCTGGGGCCACAGGCCCGGCTGGACGCGGTCGGCGTCCTGGCGGGCCTCGGCGGTACGGCCGCCATGGCCGCCGGGATCGTCCTCACCAAGCGGTGGGGACTCCCCGCCGGGGTCGGTCCGCTCACCCTGACCGGCTGGCAACTGACCGCGGGAGGGCTGCTGTTGCTTCCCCTCGTCGCGATCGAAGGGAAGCCGCCGCACATCGACGCCGGAGCCGCCGGCGGATACCTGTGGCTCGGCAGCGTGGGCGGACTGATCGCCTCCACGCTGTGGTTCCGCGGTGTCGGACGACTGCCCGTCGGCGCCTCCGCACCGCTGGTGCTGCTGTCCCCGCTGGTCGCGGCGGTGATCGGCGCGGCGCTGGGCGAGTCACTGAGCCCTCCCCAGGCCCTCGGCTTCGTCCTCGCCCTGGCCGCGTTGCTCGCGGCGCAACTCGATTCACCACGCCTGCCGGGCCGCACGGCACGCCCGGGGCGGAGAGAACCACAACCCCGGAACACCGGCTCGCACCACGACCGCACACGAGAGGGACGGACCCGATGAGGACAACGACAGACCACGGCATGACGATCGCCGTGGTGGGCGCCACCGGCATGGTCGGCAGCCGGGTGACCGACGAGGCCGGCGCCCGGGGACACCGGGTGCTAGCCCTGTCCCGGAAACCGGCGGACACGCCCACGGGGAACGCGAACGTGACGCCGCTCGCGGTGGACACGACCGACGCTGACGCGTTGCACGAGGCACTCGCGGGCTCCGCTTCCCACCGTGCCGCGGACGCCGTCGTCCTGGCGGTGCGCACCGTGCCGGCCGACGAGCGGTTCCTGGTCGGCGCCACCCGAACGGTGCTGGACACGGCGGCGCGGCTCGGCATCCGCGTCCTGGTCGTCGGCGGCGCCGGCGCACTGCGCAGCCCCGACGACCGCGACCTGCTGGTGGCGGACAACCCGGCGTACGTGCCGCCCGACATCAAGGCCGTAGCCGCCGCCGGGGTCGCCCAGCTGCGGACCTGCCGTTCCCACACCGACGCCGACCACGTCTACCTGAGCCCACCGGCCCTGCTGGAACCCGGCATACGAACGGGCCGCTACCGACGCGGCACCGACACCCTGCTCCTCGCCGCGGACGGCCGCTCCTGGATCAGCGCCGAGGACCTGGCGGTGGCGGTGATCGACGAACTCGAGACCCCGGGTGCCGACCTCTTGATCACGGTCGTCCACGACGGTCGACGCGGTCCGGCATGAACGGGGCGGGGCGTCGGACACGGCCCGGCCGGGCCGACTCGGAGAGGGCCGGGCAAGCGGCGTGCCCTGGTACGCGGCAGTTCCGGTGACAGAGCTGCTCGCTAGCCTGTTCGCGTGACCCCTACCGATGATCGGGAGTTCCCCGAGGCCCTCGCCGCCGCTCTGGCACTTCCCTTCGACTACGGCGACGGTGACGGCGTCGACTTCGAGGCGTTTCCGGCCTTCCTGTCCGCCGAGGAGACCACCGACTGGTTCCGCGCCTGGACGGGCAACGGCGAACTGGACGGCGACAGCTTCCGCGTGTTCGGCCAGGACGGGTCGGGGGGTCATGCGGCGTTCTGGCTCGTCCACGCCGACCGCCCGCTCGTCGAGCAGCCTGTGGTCTTCCTCGGTTCCGAGGGCGAGACCGGGGTCCTGGCGCGCGACCTGGGGGCGTTCCTGTGGCTGCTGGCCGGCGGATACGGGCCCTGGGAGGCGGCCACCTCGTACGAGCCCGACTGGACTCCGCACCCCGACCAACGGCTGACGGCCGTAGCCGAACGGTTCGCCGCCGACCACAGACAGTCGGTGGCTGACGTCATCGAAGAGGCGACCCGGGAGTACCCGGACTTCGACGACACCATCATGGAGCTCTGCCGCTGAAAGGGTCCCCGCCGCCCGCGCGGACCCGCTCTGCTCAGCAGACCCGCTCTGCTCGGCCTTCGGGCCGCCGCCGGGACGGCACTGCGTCGGACTGCCGTCCCGGGGGTGCCCTCGGCGCGCCGCTGGCTAGTCTGCACACGTGATGACCGAGTTGGCCTTGCTGTCCCAAGTCGCCTGGCACGGGCGGGAGATCACCGCGCCGCGGCTGCGGGGACTGTTGGCGTTGCTCGCCGAGGATCTGCGCGCCGGCTGTAGCACCGGCCGGCTGGTGGAAGGGCTGTGGGCCGACGAGCTGCCCGAGCGGCCGGGCAAGGCGGTGCAGGTCCTGGTGTCGCGGCTCCGGGCCCAGCTGGGTGCCGATCTGGTCGTGAGCACGCCGACGGGGTACCGGCTGGTCCTGGACGAGGCGCAGGTCGACAGTTCCGCGTTGCTGCTGCGCGAGGCCGCCAGTGCCGAGCGCGCGCGGGCGGGCGATCACGAAGGCGCCTTGCGGCAGGCCGAGTCGGGCCTGGCCCTGTGGGACGGGAGCGTGGGCGCCGCCGCGGGAGAGGACCTGCGCGATCCCGTGGTGGCCCTGCGCACCGCTCGGGTACGGGCGTTCCGCTCGCTGGTCCGCTCCCGGGCCCTCGCACTCGCCCGGCTGGGGCGGCGGGAGGAGGCAGCGGCACCGCTGGCCGAGCTGGCCGGTGAACTGCCGCGCGACGAGGAGGTGCTGGCGGAGCTGTTGCGCTGTGAGGCCACCACGACGGGGCGGGCCGCCGCGCTGACCCGCTACGACACCTATCGCCGCGAACTGCGCGACGAGCTGGGCACCGATCCGGGCCCCAGGCTCAGATCCGTGTACCAGGAGTTGCTGCGCGCGGACGTGCCGCCGGTCCGTCACGGCGTCACACACGAGCCGAACCCCCTGCTGGGCCGGGACGCCGACATCGCTGCCGTGGCCGCGCTGCTGCGTGACGCCCGGGTGGTCACCGTCGTCGGTCCCGGCGGGCTGGGCAAGACCCGCCTCGCCCATGCGGTGAGCCGCGCGGCCGAGCAGCCGGTGGTCCACTTCGTCACGCTGGCCGGTGTCATCGCCGGCGACGACGTGGCCGGTGAGGTGGCCTCCGCCGTCGGCACCGCGGAAGGGAGGCAGTTCGCCGGCGGCGGGGACGCGGTGAGCGGCATCGTCGCCGCGCTGGGATCGGGGCCGGTCCTGCTCGTCCTGGACAACTGCGAGCAGGTGATCCAGGGCGTGGCCGATCTCGTACAGGCGCTGGTGTCGCGGTCGAAGGGGCTGCGGATCCTGGCCACCAGCCGGGCCCCGCTGGGGCTGACCTCGGAGTCCGTGTACGCGCTGCCGGAGCTTTCCCTGGCGACCTCGGTCGAGTTGTTCGAGCAGCGCGCCCGGGCGGCCAGACCCGGCGTGGAACTGCCCACCGGCCCGGTCACCGAGATCTGCCGCCACCTGGACGGGCTGCCGCTGGCCGTGGAACTCGCCGCCGCCCGGGTGCGGGTGCTGTCCGTGACCGACATCGCACGTCGGCTGCACAACCGCTTCACGCTCCTGCGCGGCGGCGCCCGCGACGCTCCCGAGCGGCATCGCACGCTGCGGTCGGTGGTCGAGTGGAGCTGGAACCTGCTGGAGCCCGACGGCAGGGCGGCGATGCGGGCGCTGTCGGTGTTCCCGGGCGGCTTCACCGAGGAGTCGGCGCAGTACGTGCTCGGCGAGACCGGCGACGAGGACGCGCTGGCCCTGCTGGAGCAACTGGCCGACCAGTCCCTGATCAAGGTCGGCGACAGCCCGTCCGGAGCGCGCTTCTCCATGCTGGAGACGCTGCGGGAGTTCAGCGCCGGCCGACGGGCGGAGGCGGGCGAGGAGGAGGCGGTGACCGGCCGGTTCCTGACCTGGGCCCGCGATTTCGGCCGCGCCCACCACGATGTGCTGTTCGGCGGCGACCCGTTGCCCGCCTGGCGCCGGATGCGGGCCGAGCAGGACAACCTCGCCCTGGCCCTGCGGCACGCGCTGGACCGTGGCGACGGGCCGGCCATCGCGGCCGTCACCGCCGTGCTGGCCTCGCTGTGGGCCACCGACTCCCACTTCGCCCGGCTCGCCGCCCTCGCCGCCGACACCGCCGGGCCGCTGTCCCATTTCCGCCCCGGACCCGACAACCCCGAGGACGTGGAACCGGCCCGCAGCGCGGCGGCCGTGTGCGCCGCCAGTCTCTTCATGGGCTTCGGCCCGCACGCCCTGCGTCAGCTCGTCACGCTGCGCCGGCTGCCGCCCGCCCGCCCGGACACCCTGCCCCGGGCGATGGCGGTCGTGCTGTGCGCCGTCCCCGGCATACGCCCGCCCGACTACGCGCGGCTGCAGGAACTCTGCGACGCCGACGAGCCCATGCTGGCGGGCATCGCGGCCGGTGTCGCCAGCTATGTATGGGAATCCGAGCACCGGACCGAGCGCGCGCTGGAATGCGCCCGGCGGATGCTCGGCGCGCTGGAACCGCTCGGCAATCCGGCCATGCGGCTGCTCGGGCACGGCCGGATCAGCGAGTTGTGCCTGCAGTCCGGGCGGGGCGCGGAGGCGTACGACCATCTGCGGGCCGCGCGGGACGAACTCAGCGAGTTCGGCGCCTGGTTCGATCTGGCCGGCATCGGCTGGGGGCTGGTGCTGGCCTGTCTGCACCGCGGGGAGTTGGACGAGGCGGAGTACTGGCTCGGCCTCACGGCCGCGGACCAGCAGCCGGAGGCCGCCCGGGCGTACACGCCCGACCATCCGGCCCGGGCGGAGATCGCGCTGGCCAGAGGGCTGACCGAGGTCGGGCTGGGGCTGTGGCGGCAGGCCGTGGAGGGGGTGCGGGAGGCCGGCTTGCTGTATGCCGACGATCCGTTCATGGAGCCGTGGCTGCTTCAGGTGCAGTCGGCCGCGGTGGCGGCGCACGCGCAGCACGGACGCCTGGAGCCGGTGGCGAAGCTGGCCGCGGAGTTGCGGGAGCGGCTGCTGGAGATGCTGTCCGGCCCGTCGGGCCCTTCCGGTGACCGGGCGCCGGTGGAACTGCCGGTGTACGGCACGGTCCTGCTCGCCCTCGGTTTCGCCGGGCTCGCCCGCGGCGATACGGCCGCCGTGCGGCTGGTGGCGCTGGCGGAACGGATGCCGGTGGTACGGGAGTTCCCCACCCTCTCCCTGGCCCGGTCCCGGCAGGCGGCCGAGAACGCCGACAGGGCGGCGTACGCCGACGCGGAGTCGGAGTACGCCGCCCTGGGGCGGGAGGAACTGCGGGCAGCCGCGCTGCGCGAACTCAACTCCGCGGCTCGCGGTTGAACAGGGACCGGGACCACCAGTAGCCCAGCAGGCTCAGAACCAGGCACCAGGCGACGGCGAGGACGGCGTTCTTGGTGCCGATCCCAGTGCCCAGGAGGAGGCCGCGCAGGGTCTCGATGGCGGGCGAGAAGGGCTGGTACTCGGCGAACCAGCGCAGCCAGCCCGGCATGGCGTCCACCGGCACGAACGCGCTGCCCAGCAGCGGCAGGATCATCAGGGGCTGGGCGAGGTTGCTGGCCCCCTCGGCGTTGGGGGACGCCAGGCCCATGCCGACCGCGAGCCAGACCAGCGCCACGCTGACCAGCGTCAGCAGGCCCCCCGCCGCGAGCCACTCGAGCGGCGTCGCGTCGGGCCGGAAGCCGATGGCCACCCCCACGCCCAGCACCACGGCCAGGGCCAGCAGCGACTGGATCACACTGCCGGCCACATGGCCGATCAGCACGGAGGTACGGGAGATGGCCATGGTGCGGAACCGGGCGATGACGCCCTCGCTCATGTCCATGGCCACGGACACGGCGGTGCCGATCGCGATCCCGCCGATGGTCATGAGCAGGATGCCGGGGACGACGTAGGCGATGTACTCGGAGCGGTCCGCGGTGCCGCCGTTGATGCCGGCGCTCATCACATTGCCGAAGACGTACACGAAGAGCAGCAGCAGGATGACCGGGGTGAGGAGGAGGTTGAGCGTGAGGGAGGGGTAGCGACGGGCGTGCAGGAGGTTGCGCCGCAGCATGGTGAGGTTGTCGCGGAAGGTGTGAGTGACGGCGCTCATCGGACGCTCTCCTTGGGGGTGGCCTGCGGGGACGGGGCGGGGGCGGAGCTGCCGGTCAGGGCGAAGAACACGTCGTCCAGGTCCGGGGTGTGCACGGACAGTTCGTCGGCCTCGATGCCGGCGGAGTCCAGCCAGTCGAGGATCGCGCGCAGCTCGCGCTGGCTTCCGCCACTGGGGATCTGGAGGCTGAGCGTCTCGTCGTCGCGGGTGGTCTCGCGCAGCGCGGTCGCCGCCCGTTCGTAGGCCACCGGGTCGGAGAAGCGCAGCCGTACGTGACCGCCGGGGACGAGCCGCTTGAGCTCCTCGGCGCTGCCCTCGGCGACGAGCTTGCCGCCGTTGAGCACGGCGATGCGGTCGGCGAGTTCGTCGGCCTCCTCCAGGTACTGCGTCGTGAGGAAGACGGTGACGCCGTCGGAGACGAGTTCGCGGATGATCTGCCACATGGTGTGACGGCTGCGCGGGTCGAGTCCGGTGGTCGGCTCGTCGAGGAAGATGATCCGCGGGTCGCCGACCAGGGTCATGGCGATGTCGAGGCGGCGCTTCATGCCGCCGGAGTAGGTCGAGGCGGGTTTCTTCGCGGCCTCGACGAGGTCGAACCGCTCCAGCAGCTCGGCGGTGACCCGGCGCCCCTCGCCGCGGGAGAGGTGGTGCAGGTCGGCCATCAGGAGCATGTTCTCCTCGCCGGTGATCAGACCGTCCACGGCGGAGAACTGGCCGGTGACCCCGATCGAGGCCCGCACCGCCTGGGCCTCGGCGGTGAGGTCGTGCCCCGCGATCCGCGCCTGCCCGCCGTCGGCGGAGATCAGCGTGGACAGGATGTTGACCGCGGTGGTCTTGCCCGCGCCGTTCGGCCCGAGGAGGGAGAACACCGTACCGGCGGGCACCTGGATGTCGATGCCGTCGAGGACGGTCTTGTCCCCGTAGGACTTGCGCAACCCGGTGGCTGCGATGGCGAGTTCGTGACCTGTCGTCGTCATGCCGCAGAGCTTGCGGCCGAGGCGGTTCAGTACGGCCTCAACGGGGTTTCAGTCCACGGGCGAGGGGTTTCAGGTCCCTGAAACCCGCAGGTCAGACGGCATGCCGGGGGCATCGCGATCCTGGGCACGACCGCGTCGATGCGGGGTCCTGCCGGCCACTGACAGCCCGCCTGCGCCAGGCGGCTGGACACGCCATCGAGCAACGCGTGGTGGTGCCCCGGCACAGCGGGGCTTGCTTCAGGAGCTTCGAATGCCTGAGAGGCGAGGCATGGCGGTCACGTCAGATGTGCGTATCAGGCTCGCCGAGGCACGATCTTCACGGCCCGGTAGTCGTAGCCGTCCTGCTTGAAGCCAGGGGCTTCCCATTGCAGATCTACACGTTGCCCCGGCGACAGCGTGTGGAAGCCCTTCGTCTGGATGTCGGCGTAGTGACCCCAACAACCCCCGGGCGTCTCGGGAGAGTCGAGGACCCCCCACCCTTCTTCGTCGTACCACTCACGGACAGTCGCAGTCACCATGCGGCGACTTTACGGGGGGCCGGCTGAGCCGACGTGGCGGGGCCCTCAGCTTGGAAAGTGGCGTCCTGCCCGTTGTGATCTGCGTACCAGACGACCTCGCCGGCGACTGATGGCCTCGGGCAGCGCCAGCCTGAGCACGGTTCGCGCGGCGGCCGGCCCGCCAGTGCCCTTTGCTGCCGTGACATCCGCTTCTGGCCCCACTGGGCCGTGTCGAGCGGGTTGTGTCAGCGTGTTCCACGTGCGTGCCGGAGCGGGGCTCCGGCGCGGTGGAGACTGGCGAGGGCCAACCGGTAGGAGGCGATCAACCCGGTTTCCACGTAGTCCACACCCAGTTCCTCGCAGTGGCGCCGCACGATTGTCCGGGCCCTGCGCAGGTTGGGGGTGGGCATGCTGGGGAACAGGTGGTGCTCGATCTGGTGGTTCAGCCCGCCCAGTGCGATGTCGGTGAGCCTGCCGCCGCGCACGTTGCGTGAGGTGAGCACCTGGCGACGGAGGAAGTCCGGGCGGTCCTCGCCTGTCAGGATCGGCATGCCCTTGTGGTTGGGCGCGAAGAGGGAGCCCAGGTAGACGCCGAACAGGCACTGGTGGACGGCGAGGAAGGCGATCGCCGTACCGGGCGGCAGCAGCCACAGCAGCACGGTCAGGTAGAGCACGAAGTGCGCGAACAGCAGGACGCCGTCGAGCGTGCGGTGCTTGAGCGAACGATTGACCAGTGCCTTCACGCTCGACACGTGCAGGTTGAAGCCCTCCAGGGTGAGGAGCGGGAAGAACAGGAACGCCTGCCAGCGGCCGATCAGGCGGGGGAGCCCCTTGGCGGCCCGCGCCTGGTCCTGGGACCAGACCAGCAGATCGGGGTCGAGGTCGGGGTCGAGTTCCTCGTGGTTCGGGTTGGCGTGGTGGCGGGTGTGCTTGTCCTGCCACCAGCCGTAACTCATCCCGATACCGGCACCGGCGATCCGTCCGGACACCTCGCTGGCCCGGCGTCGGCTGAACACCTGGCGGTGTGCCGCGTCATGGGCGAGCAGGGCGACCTGGCCGAAGACGACAGCAAGGAAGGCGGCGACCGCCAGAGTCCACCAACTGTCGCCGATGAGCACGACGGCGGCCCACCCACTGACGTAGAGCCCGGCCACCACCGTGGTCCGCAGCGCGTAGTAGCCGGGACGGCGCCCCAGCAGCCCGGCGGCGGTGATCTTTCTGGACAGGCGGGCGAAGTCACTGCCGGACGCCTCCGAGGGCGGGGGGCGGACCGTGGTGTTACTGGTCATGATGGTGAGACTCTTTCCGAAGAAGGCGGGTTGCTCGGCGCCGCCCCGGGAGCCGCTGGGACCGGGCCGCGGGCAGAGCCTTTCGTCCTCCGTGGTTGCGGACACGTCACGCGAGACCACGGAGCTGGGAAGGCGTCTGCTTCGTCCGTCAGCGGCTGCTGCGCAGGCCCTCTGTTTTCGCGGGTACCCCGCCGCGGGCATCTCACACCGTGTCAGACGGGGCCTCCGGAGCGGTCCGCGAGCATGTCGGCAGAACCGGCTCCGGCCGGTGAAGCGGATCCGCTGATCGCTGATGAGCTGCTCGACGCCTGGCCGGTCAAGCGGCGGTCTCGGTGATGAGGACGGCAACGGTGACCGGGCCCGGGGCGTCGGTGGCCGCCGCGTCGGACACGGCGGCCCGGACGGCGCGCGCGACGTCCAGGGGATGGTGTCCAGGGGCGACCGCGAGGTGGACCTCGACGCGCCGGCCGGGTGGGTCGGCATGGTCCTCCATCCTGACCGGGCGGCTCCCCAGCATGGTGGTGAGGCCGGCGACGCCCGGGACACCCGTTGCGACGGCCGCCAGATCCCCGACGGGCCCTCGCGGGGAGCCCGCTCCGGCCCCGGGGAACGAGCTGCGTGCGGCTGCGGCCGTCGCTGCGGCTGTGCTGTGCGGCGTGAGCGTCATGGATCTCGCAACGGTCCGCGCCTCCGTACCCGTCTGCGGGACCTCATGGAGATCCGTGACGCGCAGGTCGGCTGTCACGGTACCCAGGCCGAGCCGTCGAGCGGCCGCGTCCAGCAGTCTGCTCCTCAACTGGTCGGCGGTTTCGGGCAGTGGTTCCTCGAGTGATGCCGAAAAGGCGGCTTCGATCCTGAGCGGGCCCGGCGGCATCGCGCCGGCCGGCGGACGGACGGCCGGCTCGGACACGGATTCGAGCGGCGCCGGCCCGATGCGCAGAGACTCCAGCCACACCCCGGGAATCTCGTTCACGGCCCGCCCGAGGGCCTGGACGGCCGCTTGCTCGGTGATCCATGTCCCGTCGGCGGGCCCGCCCAGCGGGAGCAGCCGGCCCTGGGTGAACTGGTGCCGTACCGCCTGCGTCCCTGCTTCGGTCTCCACCGGCCTCGCACCCTCTCTCAGACGACTTGTCCGACCCCTAATACCTTGCAGTGTTTATGTCCGGCAATACGCCTTAATGAGAATATAATCGTAAAAAAGAGGGTCAGGTGGGCCTCCGAGAGAGGAATATCCCGATGACCGAGATCACCGGCGCAATGCGCAGTGGCGCTCCCGCTTCTCGTGGCCGGACGACGGTCGCCGATGTGGTGGTGGAGAAGATCGCCGGAATGGCGGTCCGCGACGTGCGCGGCGTCCATGCCCTGGGCAGTGGACTCGCGCGCTCGATGGGATCCATGCGGGAGCGGATGCCCGGTGCCGGCAGTGGCAGGTCCGCCACGCGTGGGGTCAGTGTCGAGGTCGGAGAGAAGCAGGCGGCCATCGATCTGGAGATCGTCGTCGACTACGGCGTCTCCATCACGGACGTGGCCGGTGAGGTGCGGGAGAACGTGATCTCCGCGGTGGAGCGGATGGCGGGTCGCGAAGTCGTCGAAGTCAACATCATGGTCAGCGATGTGAAGCTCCCCGACGAGGAGGACGAAGGGGAAGAGCGGCAGCGGATCCAGTAGCCGGGGCGGCGCAGTCCGCTTGAGTGAAGGAGCGCGTGATGAGCAGGACTGTGGTGGGCCTGATGGCAGGGATGGCGCTGGGTTTCGCCGCGTATTTCGGTGACTTCTGGGCTTTCCTGCTGGTTCTCGGGCTGGGCGTCGTCGGACTCGGGGTCGGGCGGTTCCTCGAAGGTGATTTCGAGCCGGGTGACTTCGTTCGCCGCCGGGACCGGCAGGAGCGGATCCGCGATGACCGGCGACGGGTTCGGGGAGACTGGCGGCAGTGACCGGTGGAGCCGATCGGCGTCCGCGCATCGCCGGCGGGGAGCGCGGTGCGATCACCATCGCCGACCGGGTCGTCGCGAAGATCGCTTCCCACGTGGCGCGCGAGGCGCTGAGCCGGTTCCCCGAGTCGGTCGGCCACGTACCGCCGGGCCGACGGACGCCACGCGTGACCACCTCAGTGCGGCGGGCACCGGAGCGGGACACCGCAGGACGAGACGCCGAGTCCGCCGCCGGACGGCAGGCGGCGCTCGGCGAGGCGCGACTACGCATCACCGTCGAGCTCGGCTATCCGTCCGACATCGGGGCGCAGTGCACCGCGGTGCGCCGGGAGGTTACCGACCGGCTCAGGACATGGGCCGGCATGGAGGTGTCCGACCTTGCCGTGTCGGTCGAGAGGCTGCACTCGGTGCATACACGGCACACGGACCAGGAGAGGGTGACATGAGCGCCGACACCTGGCGGCAGCCGACCGGAGACAGCGACCTTCCCCCCGAACCCGGACAGGCAGCTCCGTCCGCCGATGGCACCCCGGGGGCGGGCTCCGGCGCGACGGCGGCGATCGATGAACGAGGCCGGTCGGCGCGCCGTTTCTGGTCGCCGCGGCGGATTCCCGCGGCCGTGGTGGCCCTGTTGTCCGCCGCGGTCACCGGACTGCTCCTGTACGACGTGGTCTCGGTCCGGGCAGGTCGGTCCGCGATGCGCTGGCGGCGGCGGCTCGCCGAGGAACTGGCCACACGGCCACTGGACGACGTCTGGATGATCGTCGGGGCCGCGGTGGCGATGGCCCTCGGCCTGTGGCTTTTCCTGCTGGCGGTGACGCCGGGACTGCGCAGGCTGCTGCCCATGCGGCAGCCCGCCGGCATCCCCGGGAAAGGGGAGGTCCGCGCCGGGCTCGACCGCCGCGCGGCCGGCCTGATTCTGCGCGACCGGGCCGTGCAGGTCACCGGTGTCCAGTCGGCGCAGGTCGCCGTCGGCCGCCGGAAGGTCAAGGCCCGGGCCCGCGCCCATTTCCGCGATCTCGAGGAGGTCCGCACGGACTTGGACGCCACGCTGGGCGAAGCCGTGACGTTCCTGGGGCTCGCCCGGCAGCCCACGCTGACCGTGCGCGTCCGTCGCCCGAAGAAGGGCTGAGGTGATCCTGATGCTGAGGACGGTGAACCGGGTCCTGCTGGGGCTTCTCGGCCTCGGACTGTTCGCCCTGGGCGGCGGCGTGCTGCTGGGCGGGCTGGACCTGCCGCGCCGCTGGGACTTCGGCATACCGGGCTGGTGGCCCTTCCGCGGACCCGACGACGTGGTGCTGGGCACCGAGGGACGCACCCGGTGGCGGGCGGAAGACTGGTGGTGGCCGACCGTCATCGCGGTGCTCGTCGTGCTGCTGGCGCTGCTGTTGTGGTGGCTCCTCGCCCAGCGCAGACACCGCCTGGGCGGCGTCCTCGTCGACAGCCGGGACGGCACGGCGGCCCGGATCGACGGCGGCACACTGGAGGACGTGATCGAGGAAGAGGCGCAGGCCCTGGACGGGGTCGCGCGGGCTCATGTACGGCTGACGGGACGAAGCGCCGCTCCAGCTGCGCGCGTGCGGCTGTTGCTGGAGCCTCATGCGGATCCAGCGCGGACTCTGGGGCGACTGAGCCGGGAAACACTCGCGCACGCGCGGGACTCGGCAGGCCTGGACCGCCTCCCCTCGAAGGTCCGACTCAAAGAAGTCCGCCACCACGGACGACGCGTCGGCTGAGATGAGCAATCGTCAATACCTGTAGATCAGGTGTTCTAGGCTCTCGGGATGACCAACGAGCTTCTGCGCCTCACGGTGCTGGGGTCTGCGACGCCATATCCGAGCGTGGACAACCCGTGCTCTGGCTATCTGGTGTCCAGCGAAGACACCCACGTGTGGGTGGACGCGGGCACCGGAACGCTGGGGCCGCTGCAACGTCACGTTCAGCTGGATGAGTTGGACGCGATCTGGATCTCGCACCTGCACGCCGATCACAGTGCCGATCTACTCACCGCCTATTACGGCGCTCTGTACGCAGACGTCCGCCTCACCGCGCCGATCCCCCTCTACGGCCCGCCGGGGATCGCCGACCGGCTTGCGGCCTTCCTCACCAACACCCCGGCCCGCAGCCCGATCGAATCCGCGTTCACGGTCATCGAGCTGCACGACGGGCACGAGGCGGCCGTCGGCCCGCTCAAGCTGACCAGCCGGGCCGTGGCACATGGCATCCCGGCCTTCGCCCTGCGCGTTGAGGCCGCGGGCCGGACACTGGTCTACTCCGGGGACACGGCCCCCTGCACCGGCCTGACGAGTCTGGCCGACGGATGCGACGTACTGCTGTGTGAGGCCGAGAGCGCGCAGGTGCCCGTCGAGGGCGACCAGGCGCACCACACCCCCGAGGACGCGGGCGACACTGCCAGCGCGGCCCGGGCGGGCCGACTGATCGTCACCCATGTCGGCCGATTCCTCACGCCGGAGGAAGCGGTGGCCCGAGCCTCAACCCGCTTCGGCGGCCCCGTCGAGTACGCGGCACCGGGTTCGACCTTCGAGATCGGTCAGGCCGCCGATGCCCGGGGGCGTTCGATGAGCTGACCGCGTCAGAAGCGGGCTCCGCGCGCACGAGGGCGACGAGGTGGGGTGCGTTCACGGCTCGCCAGCGGGCCTGGGCGGACTCGACGAGCTGTTGCTCTATCTGGCGGGCCCGCTCCCTGTGGCGCTCCCCTCGGCGCCCGGCCCGCTGAAGCCGCGCCCCTCCCGGTCTCATCGCAGGAGCCCGGTCTCATCGCAGGAGCAGACGAGCGGAGCCCGTGTCCGCGAGCAGTCGTGCGGTCTGCGGGGACGGGTAGTGCAGCCGCAGGGACGCGTGGGTCTCGGTGGCGTGCCGTGACGCGTCGAGGAAGACGCGCAGGCCGCTCCTGTCGCAGCGGTCGACGGTGGTCAGATCGACGTCGATGATGGTCATGCCGTCATGCAGGCACCGCTCCAGAGCGGCGCGCACCTGGGGCGCGGTGGCGGGGTCGATCACGCCGGCCAGGGTGACCAGTGCCCGCCTGCCCCGGTCGTGCCGGTAGATGTTCAGCTGCGGAAGAGTCATGACGCCTCGGTTCGGATGTTGCCCCGGATGCCTCGGTCCACGGGTCCCGGCCGCTCCTCGCGCTGCCCGGGTCGCGTGTACGCCCTGGGCATGCGTCGCCGCGGACTGAGCCGAAGTTCAGATGCGCGGCCGGGTGGCCGGTGGGGCGCCCGGATGATCACCCTTGGTGCGTCGTGTGTGGGGCGGCTGCGGCGCGCGGTGGCCGCGGCGGCCGGGCCGGGGGGCGCTGTAATGGTGCGCGGCGATTCTGTCGGCGTGCTGGAGGTTGAGCCGGTGGATCACGTACGCCGCCGCT
>NZ_JBWKCH010000010.1:0-338922 GCF_056436585.1 Streptomyces sp. NPDC043685
GGACCGCCTGGCGGTAGTCCCGCGCGGTGACCGCCTTCGGGTAGAGGGTGTCGTACCGGCGCGGCGCCCAGTAGCGGCGGGCGAGGGCCTCTTAGGCGTTGGGCTGGTCTTCCGGGGTGCTCACGTGACTCCTCCTGAACTCCGGCCCGGCGTGTGCTGGACGCCGGGCTGCTGGGTGTGCGGCGGCGGGACCGCCGCCGGGGCGGGCTGCGGACGCAGGCCCCTTGTCCTGGATCGTGGCGGCCACCTGCGCAGCGGCGGCTTCGAGGGTCTGGCGGGTCTGCTCCACCGCGTCGATGCCGGTCTCCGACTCCACGAGGCGGCCGTCCTTCTGGTCGGCGCGGAACGGCCGCGGGTGCGACCTCGAGGCGGCGGGCAGTGCGACGGCGTACAGGCGCGGGCGGGATCTCATGCGCTCCGCTCGACGCGCGGCGCGGACCCGGGCGGCCAGAGCACCGGCAGCGAGGCGGGCCCGCTCGTACGGGGCCGCCGTGCGGCTGCGGGCCAGAGGGCGCAGCACGGCCTAGACCTCGGTGTCGCGCGGGTACAGGGCGCGCAGATCTCAGTCATCCTCCGGCCGCGCCCAACGGGGCGGGTGTAGTCGTCGACGACCGCCTGCACGATCTGTTCATCCAGGGCCGGCTGGTGTGGCCGGCCGCGTAGGACGTAGGAGAGGTGGCGGCGGGCTTCGGCGAGTAGGTGGTGTTCTCCGAACTACGCTGAAACGCTCAGTGGTCTTCGCCGGTAGGGGGCTCTTCGCGCATACGGGGCCCCTCGCCGGTACGGGGGACGAGCCGGATGACGGGCAGCAGCGCCGCGGCGGTGATCTGTTGCCGCGGCGGCCCGGACCTGCAGGCGCAGCTCGACCTCGAGCAGGGGTAACCCCTGCTCGAACGCAGCGAAGCGGAGTTGAGAGCCTGGGGGCGGGGCAGTCTCGGGGCGCTGCTGTACCGGCGGGCGCTGGGCGAGGCCGTCGCCATGGCGCTGGCGGTACGCGACGGCGCGCCGTCGACCGCCCCCCACCCACCCCACGTACGCGCAGGTGCAGGCCCTCGTCGACGGGCCCGGCGTCACGTGCCGGTGAGCTTGTCGAGGTCGGGGGCGTAGACGGTCATCCAGTGCGGGTTCAGCCGGTAGTAGACGACCTCACGGTTCCAGTCGAAGGCGTCGTCGCCGTAAAAGTCCTTCAAGTAGGCGCGCAGTTCCTGCCAGTCGGCCGTGGTCTCGGCGTCCTCGGGGTTCAGCTCCTCCACCGTGCCGTGGGTGAACACGCCGAGGTCCTCGCCGCGCATGTGCGCAACGCTGGCAGCCGGACGGGCCGCGAGATGACGGGCCTTGGCGGCGTTGCGCGCCGTGCCGAAGTGCCACCGGCCGTGCAGGAAGTGCCCGTCGGCGCCGCTGATCCGCGGTTCGCCCTTTGCGGTCACCGTGGAGAGGGCGAGCGTGCACATGCCGGTGAGGACCCCGGTGAGCCGCGCCGCCGTGATGGTACGGCCCTCGACGATCGAGCGGAGGTGTGCGGTCGAGCCGGAGAGGGAGGAGTCGAGGAGGGACTGGAGCTTGTCGAGTTCTTCAGGGGTTTCGCGCATACGTCCATCGTCGGCCGTAAACCCGACATCCTCTGTCGTCATTGATGCCACCGCCCCCTCCGCAACGATCACGGACGCTTCATCGACGACGAGTCCTGGGGCCACCACCGCCACGGCGGCCGCCACCACCCCTGACCCAACACCGTATGCGCGAACTGAACTGAACACCTCACCCACGCCCCGATACCAAACTGACGCGCCCGGCTTCCCCGGCCGGGCGCGTTTCGTCTACTCGGACCGCCCTGGCGCTGGCGAGTCGCACCGGCGCTGCGCGTCAGGTTCCTCCGCTGGAGTGAACCGGCGGGCAAAGCCGCCCGGCCGGCCCTTCGCAGCCCGTATCTCTGGTGCCGTGATCAAGAAACCTGTTGCGTGCCGGGGCCGTCGCCGCCCTCGTCCTGTCCTCGATGTGTGTCACGGCCTCCGCTTCCGGCGTGCCCAGCACACAGCGGGCCGCCATCGACTACCACGCCGGCTACGTCTGCATCTACCCCGAGATCAGTTTCGGTGGGCAGCCCTGGGTGCGGCGGGCCTCTGACGGCAGCGTGAAAGATCTTCCCTCCGCGATCCGTGACCGCGGCAGCTCTGTACGAAACAACTCCGACCGCACCGCCCGCGTGTACGAGAAGCGCAACCACAGCGGCCGGCACGTATGCGTCACCCGCAGCGGCGGCTCCATCCACGACCTGCGCGGCTACAACCTCAACGACCAGACTCGCTCCCTGAAAATCAACCGCAACGACTGCGGCTGGCCCTCCCCCACTCACCCACCCAGGCAGCCGTTCGTGCGCAGCGGTCAGCCCGGCCCGGCAAGCATCACCGCACGGGGCTGATCAGCATGCGCGGTCGCGAAGGGCGGTCGCCTACGCGGCGAAAGGCTCTGCAGGGCTTCAACCGAACGATCTTCCGGCTGGGTCGCACACGGTCACATGGGGCAGTCCCGTTGGCCCTCCGGTCAGGTGTGGATGGCGAGCTTGAATTCGGCGAGCACGAGATTGCGGGCGGCGCTGTCGCTGTGAGAGACGAGCAGCGCGAGCGGCGTGCCGACGGCGGTGAACAGGCCGTGGCCCTTGGTGAAACACTGCATGCCGGGCGACGGCGGACGGTGGTCGGTGGCCGTCGAGTCATAGCCAGTAGACAGGTTCAGCGGATCGCGGACGAAACGGTCCCGCAGCTCGGTGTAGGAGCCGTCCGCCCACTGGATCATCGCGTACAGCTGGCCCCAGCCCGCGGTGGAGGGCCAGATCAGGCCGGCGCGGTCGTCCGTGGCCCAGTTGGTGACGGTGTAGCCGTCCGGCTGGGCGGCCTGGTGCATGTTGTGCGCATCGTACGACTCGCCGGAGCCGAACGGGAAGCGGACGATGTGGTAGGCGCCGTCGGCGGGGATCGACTGCGGAGCGTCGGTTTTCAACGAGCATACGTAGACGGTCACTCGGGTCTCCCATGCAGTGGGCTGTATGACGCGGGTTTGGGCTTCTGTTTAGCACGGGCCATCAACCCTGCAGCCCCGTTCAGCATCCGCATCGAGGGCAACGGCGACACCCCGTCCTGACATGACGAAGCGGCCCCGCTCCCCTGCCGAGACACCGCGACCACCGAGTGTGGCGCGAGTCGTGACGGCGGATGTACACGGGTTTGGGTTCTGGCACAGCTTCTGTGCAACGGCCACTCTGAGTGACGGTTGAGCCTCTCAGGGCGGCATCGAAGTCGCCCGAAAATGAGCCGTCATCGAGGTGGCTGGGCTCAAAGTGCGGGGCGTGGAAGAGGTCGTGCTCCGGCTGAAGCCGACGCAGGAGCCCAGGACGTCGCACTGCCCCGCTGCGGCGAGTGCGGACGTGCATGCCGCTACGTCGGCAGCAGCACCGGAGACGGTGGGGATGCTCGCCCTGCTTCGACAAGCCGGCCGTCTGCGCGGGCTGCCACGAAGAACGACGCGTCGTCAGCCGGGACCGCAATGGCGAGCCGCGGTGCGGGAACTGCCCTGACATCGACGGTGATCCGCTGCGGGAACTCACCGAGCTGATCACGAGCCTCGATCCCACATTCACCGCAGATGCCGTCCAGGCGGCGCTTGAACGAGCCACCGTCCGGCCCGCCGGGCAGCGGCGCCTGGCTGCGTAGGTCAGAACGAAGAGCACTTGTCGGTGGGAGCTGGGAACAGTTGGTTGCTGCTGGGCCGCCGAATGTTGATGAGAAGTAGCAGCGGTCCCGGGCCACGGAAACGTGATGTCGTCAACGTGTTGACGTCCGTATCCTTCGGCGGGTGAGTCTGATCGAGGTGGGTCCTGGGCAGGTCGAGCTCGTCGTGTGAGGGCCGGGGGCGCTGGCGACCTCTGTCCGGTTGTTCGACTGGTCGCGTGCTGATGAGTACGAAACCGTCTTCGCGGTGGAGGCCGTTGCTGATGCTGTGCGTGCACGGCTCGAGAACATGACCGTCACCGTCTGGGATGACATGAGCGAGTTTTTCGACGGCCTCGCGCGAGACTTCCGTGGCTGGGAGGGGGAGCGGGTCTGGACCAGCAACCACCTGGTCCTGACGGCGACCTTCGGCTCGGGTGGGCATGTGTTTTTGGACTGGACTCTTCGGTCCGGCTTCTTTCCCGGTGACTGGAAGTGCACGGTGACGACCGTGATCGAAGCCGGTGAAGGGATGACGGCTGTAGCTGCGGACCTGCGGGAATTCCTGGGCCAGGGGTAGCGCAAGGGTTCCTGAGCGGGCGACAACTGGCCTGATGAGTCATCGCTCTCCGTGGATGTGACTTCCCCTGGCGTGTCCTCTCCATCGCCTGGCGGCAGGTCGTCGGGGGTCTCGTCGTCTGGCTGCTCTTTCACGCGCCAAGGATCCCCCACCAGAATGACGCAAGTCGTCCTGTTTTCTAGGAATCGACCAGTGCGGGACGTGCCACGGTCCGAGCCGGCCGTCGCAGGGCACCGGCAGGGCCAGCGGGTGGACGTCGTCCAGGTCCAGGTGGAAGCGGTCGGGCTGCGCCCAGGGGCCGCACGCCGCGCCGGGGTCGGTGTGGGAGCCGGTGATGCGGACGATGCCGAGGACCCCGCGGGTGGGCAGCTCGTGCCCGTGGATCGTGCGGGCCACGAGCGGGTTGCGCAGCGCGGCCCGGTCGGTCCCGGCTCCGGCGTGCAGCAGGCGCCAGCCCGGCGCCCAGGCCCGGGGCCGGTTCTCCACGCGCTTGTCGCCGTGCAGGATGCAGGCCGCCCAGGGCTGCTTGATGGTGATGCCGCGGATGTGGTCCGGGCCTACAGCGTTGGCTTTTTCACGCGGCGGCTCCCAGGGTGCTGGTGCCGGGCCGCCCGGCGCGCCGGCCGTTGATGGACGGCACGGTGGCGTGGGAGCGGTCGGCGAGTACGGCGCGGCCGGTGTGCTTGCCCGCGTACATCGCGGCGTCGGCGGCCCGCTGCAACTGCGACAGGTCCGTCGTGCCGAGGACGTCGGCGGAGGCCGCGCCGATCGACGCGGCGACGTCGACCAGGGCGCCGCCGTCGACCTCCACCGGCTGCGCGAGCAGCGTGGTGAGCTGGGCGAGACGGAGTTCGCGGCGGGTGGGTCCGATCCGTACGGCGAAGGTGACTCGTCCCCTCCGATCCTGCCGACCGCCCCGCGGCTTCCCGCCCAGGTGGTGAGGCGCTGCGCGGTGGCGGCCAGGACGGGGTCGCCGGCGGCGTGCCCGCCGGGTCCGTCGTTGATCTCCTTGAAGTGGTCCAGGTCCACGATCCCGAGCAGGGCGTGGTCGCCGTACCGGTCGGTGATCTGGCGGGCCTTGGCGGTGAAGCCGTCGCGTCCGAGCAGTCCGGTGAGCGGGTCGCGGCGGGCGGCGGACAGTTACCTGTGCAGGGTGACCGCGTGCACGGTCCAGCCGGTCAGTGGCACGGCGAGTGTGGTGATGAACAGGGCGCGTTGCCCATCGGGGCCTGTACACGCACGGTGGAGGCCATACTGGTCTCTTTCTCTCGTCTTGTACGGGATGGGTGGCCCGGGGCGGCCGACTCATCCGGGTTGGCCACCTGCCCGCAACGGGCATCCGGTGCCGACGCGCGCGGCGAGTTCGGCGCGCAGGGTGGCGAGTTCGGCCATGCGTGCGTCGACGACGTGGATCTTTTCCTCGAACAGCGCGGACAGCGCCTCCGCGACGTCCGGTGCCCCACGCAGTTCCTCGCCGTTCCGCGCGATCTCCGCCAGAGAGAATCCAAGTGTCTGTGAGGTGCGGACGTAGTGCAGCCAGGCCACTGCCTCGGGTGGGAAGTCGCGATAACCATTGGCCAGGCGCCGGCCTGCGATGAGGCCGACCTTCTCGTAGAACCGGATCGTGTCCCTGGTCATCCCCGTCTGCGCGGCCAGCTCTCCGATGCGCATACCCCGGCGCCCCCTTCGGATGATGAACTTGACCTTGGACCGTACTCCACTGTTTAGCGTGAGGCTTCGCTGACCCCGACAAGCCGGAGCCTCGTCATGAGCCATCCCTTCACCCCCGCACGTCCCGCCTATCTTCATGTCGTACGCGCGAGCGCCTGGTACGACCTCGTCATCACCGCGGGATTCGCGACACCGTGGACATACATGCTGGTGCACGACGCGCTCTCTTCATTGGGCGACGCACTTGGGTTGGGGTTCCTGCCCGAACTCGACCCATGGCAGACCCTGTACGCAAACCTGATGGGGTCGGTCGTGATCGTCTGGGCCGCCCTGCGCATCGTCCGGCCGCTGCCGGTGCACGGACTGCTCGACAGCATCGCGCGCATCCTGTTCTCAGCGTGGATGGCGTACGCGCTGGCCCACGGCGCCTCGCGGATATTGTGGCCGTTCTTCACCGTCGAGGTGGCGTGGGGCATCGTCCAGCTTGTGCCGTGGCGGCGGAACCGACACACCAACCTGGTGGACGACGACGCCGGCCCGACCGATGGGCACCCGCTTGGCACGGCAAGTCAATGACACCCGGGTTGGGAAACGTGGACAGTCCCTGCACCGGCCGCTCCTCACGCATACTCGGCTTCGCCGAACGTGGCGCCTGATCAAAGGCGCAGGTCAGTCGCTACCGCTGTCGGTCATGTCCCTCGGTGCCGGCTGTTGAGCACCAGGCTGGCCAACTGAAGCCCCGGCCAGGTGAGGCCGGGGCGGCACGGAGGAACGCCGCGTCCCTCGAGGAAGGTTCAGCCAGCCGTGACCCTCGCCAGGATGTCGGCGTGGTCGAACGCGAGGTCCGGGAGCGCGTACAGGGGCCACCAGCGGGCGGCGGTGGCGTCGTCCCCAGCCGTCGGCCTGACCGGCGTCGGCAGGGTGGCCGTGTAGGTGACGCTGACGTGCCGGCCGCGCGGGTCACAGCCGGGGGCGTCGAAGGCGCCCACCTGCCGCCGGTCGTCGGCCGGGACGGTGATGCCGGTCTCCTCCTCCAGCTCGCGGGCCCCGGCCGCCAGGCTGGTCCCCCCCACGTCCACATGGCCACCGGGCAAAGCCCAGCAGCCCTCGAACGGGTCTGGCGTTCAAGGCGATGGGCGACGACACCGCCCGCCACCAGGTCAACCGCGCCCAGGTCGAACGCGGCCAGCAGGCGCGCGAGGGCTCCGAGGAGAACAACCCGCTCGCCCCGGCGATCCGCGCGATCGACCGGTCGGTGGAGTTCCTCGACCTCGTCACCGCCTGCCACGCGTTCGTCGCGGCGGCCGGCCGTGTCGTCCCGGGCCTGCGCGACCGGCAGCTCGGTGACGACGAACGCGTCCTGGTCCACGAGAACGTCGCCCGAGTGCGGGCCACCCTGGACTGGATCGAGACGGCCGTCGACACCGGGAAGGTCGACGTCGACGGCGAACTGGCCCGGCTCCTGCGAGGCGAATAGCCGGTGCCACGCGCTTCCGAGCGCAGATCGGCGGCCTCCCAGCGGCACGCCGACACCGTCCGGTTCGTGCTCTTCGAGGCCCGCCCGGCCGGGCTGACCTTCCCCCAGCTCGTCCGCTCGGGCGAGCTGACGCCCAGCCAGACCCGCGCAGGCCTGGCCTGCCTGCGCGACATCATCGCCGAACGGGGCTGGCCGCCCCTGATCTGGACGAAGAAGGACGGCTACCGGTTCTGCACCGACACCGCCGAACTCCAGGCCTACGAACTCTCGATCGTGAAGGAGAAGCTCACCGACCTGGACCAGGGCCGGTCGGCCGAGATCGGGACCGCTGGCCAGACACCGGCGCTGCGCCTGCGCGCCCTGGTGAACCTGCCGTGGGCCGACCCGGACGCGCTGGAGGTCAGCAAATCCCGGCGTACGCTGCTTGAACAGCAGCTTGCGCACAGCGCGGTGGCCGGCGCGGTGACGATGCTGTCCCGGCGTCGGGGCGCGGAGTTGCCCGCCGCTCGCTGGGAACGGGGGCCCTTTGGCAACTCGGCCCGTTCCGTGGGGTACAGCTGCACGATCGCCGCACCGGACGGCGGCCCGGCCGTGAAGGCCTCCGTCATGCTCGCCCTGCCCACCACGATGGAGTCCACCCGTGGTCGCCTGCGCGGACGTCCTGATCGAGAATCCGGAGGCCTGGGCCGCGCTCCTCGGTCCCCGCGGGGACACGCAGCTGGGCCTCGACGAGGCCCAGCCCGTGCTGCTCGCCGCGTGGGAGGCGGCCGCCGAGCTCCTGCCCGACGTCGTCGGCGACCCGGCTGGGCTGTCGCGGGGCCGCCCCGCCCACCACCGAACTGCGGATGACGTGCGAACAGCCCGCCGACAACGGCGTCCTGCCGGATCTGGACACGCAGGTCGACCTGACGCCGCTCGGCCCCAACGACGGCGGCCCCAGGTCGCGGACGGCCGTCACCATCACCACGGCGCCCGCCATGGTCCGCGCAGAGCGCCAGCGCCTGCTGCGGGAGGCGCTGGTCTACATGGCTCGCCAGTTCGGCTACGTCGACGCCGAGGTGGACCTCCTGTAGGACCGGACTGTCTGCACGAAGACCGAGGAGAAGTTGTCGTGGCCCACCGTAGTGAACGCGGAAGCGTCAGCGTTGGACTGACCTGCGGTGACACGTCCCCGCAGGTGTCCGGGACGTGCCACCACTCGGTTTCCCCAGTGCGGAGCCGCCTAAGTACTGTCCCGTAAATGATCTTTGAGTCGCCTCGGGCGTAGCTGCCATACCGCCCGTTGGGCTATCCGGCGAGGGCGAGGTTGTGCATCCGGGCGATGCCGAGCATGGCGTGGTGGACGCCGTCGCCTTTGAAGCGGCAGTCGCGGAGGATCTTCCAAGGGAGACCGAGGGGTTCGTCCTCTCCGAGATGTCGGGCTTCGGCGGCGAGCGCCCGTGGAGCGAGGTGTCCACCGTTCTGGAGCCATTCCTCGATCATCCGGATGCCGGCGGCGACGACCTCTCGCCTGCCGACTGCGCGGTGATCCTGCCCCGGTTGGAGGCGATCATCGATCAGTGGGCGCGGGAGGGCGGCGACCAGCTCCTCAAGCAGCACATTGCGGACGCCCGCCAGTTGGCAGGCGTCCTGCGACTCTGCATCGAGAAGGACGTCCCGCTGGCCTTCCTCTGAAGCCCGCCGACCACTGATCCCACTTACGGGACAGCACTTAGCACAGACGGGCAGCCGCCCCCGGCGGGCGACGGCCCACCGCGTCGGACCAGTCCCCGCAGTCCACTGCTTCCACCACTCCACCGTGATCTGCCTGGTCGCGACGATGGGCGGCTCAGCTGCCGCGGCGTCCATGAGCAACAACCGCGCGTGCTGGCGCTTGATGGGGCCGGTGTCCGGGGCGGCCCGGTGAGGCAGCCAGGGCGCGGCGACCAGGGCAGGATCCCGCGAGCGTCCCGGGGAAGGTGTGAGCATTCGATCAAGTGCCAAGGAGATTTCACATCGGGCTGCGCCGCCAGTTGTGCAGGTCTCCTTCGGCGTCACGAAGGGCCGGCAGGACGCGCAGCGCCACTTCGCGACGGATAGCGCGCACGTCTCAAGTCGCCCGCCTGCGGCGTCCCCTCCCTGGCCCTGCTGAGGCTCTGGCATAAGCGCTGGGCCGGGGCAAATCCGGGGATTGTCAGGCGGTGACCTTGCCGAAGATGTGGTTGGCGGGAGCGTCGGGGTCGTTGCCGTAGAAGAACTCTTCGAGTGCCCCGTGGAACTCGTCACGGCTCAGTCCGCCGGAACCATCGAGGTCCAGAGCGGCGAAGACGGCGGCGCAGTCCTCGCCGGGGACGGCGGCGACCGAGCTGAACATCTGCTGGAATTCGGCCTGGTCGATCTTGCCGTCTCCGTTGAGGTCGACGAGGTCGAAGAAGCAGTTGGTGACCGGCGCGATCTGGTGCGGGTAGAACGCGCGGTCGGTCAGGACACTCTTGAAGCCTTCGGTCATCTCACGCACATCGACCTTCCCGTCACCGTCCTGATCCATCGGGGCGATGACGTTCGACCAGAACTGGTCCATCCCCTCGATGAGCCGGCGGACGGTCTCGGCATCAGGCGTGGTCTCGCGGGCGCTGATGTAGCGCTCGCTCATCTTGCGGACGTCGTGCTGGGTGATGAACCCGTCGCCATCGACATCGGCGCCCCTGAACCACTGGCCGTACTTGAGGTCTTGAAGTGCAGTCATGACTGCGTACCGTATTCACGCAGTTACGGCGGCGCAAAGGTCCGAGTGGATGCTGGGCACCGGTCGGACCTGCCGACCTGGCGCCTGACGAGGGTGAACACGCCATACCGTTGAGTTGGCTTCGTTTCACTGTTCGAGGTGTGGTGGTGTGAAGGCGAGTACCTCATCGACCGGCCCGTCGTAGACCTCGACATCGACGAGAGCACTGTGCGCACTGGGTCCCTGGGACAGACGCGAGCACCCGCGGTCCCCGGTGAGGGTGTTGGGGTTGCCGTGGCGGTCCAAGGTTCCGCTCCGGCCCGGCTGGGCTGGGTCCCACCACGCTCCGGTGGACAGCTGGATGACGCCGGGCATGACGGCGTCCGACAGGATCGCGCCCGCCAGGCAGCTGCCTCGGTCGTTGAAGACACGCACGATCATGCCGTTCTCGATACCGCGAGATGCCGCATCTTGCGGGTTGATCGTTACAGGCTCGCGGCCGTGGATCTTTGACTTGAGGCTGTGGCTACCGTTGTCGTACTGGCTGTGCAGGCGTGAGGCGGGCTGATTCGAGATCAGGTGCAGCGGGAAGCGGTCCGCCAGGTCGGCGCGAAGCCATTCCACGGGTTCGAACCACGCCGGATGTCCGGTGCAGTCGTCGTAGCCGAACGAGTCGATCTCCTCGGAGAAGATCTCGATCCGGCCCGACGGCGTCGTCAGGGGGAAGCGCTGCGGATCGGAGCGCAGTGCTTCGAAGCTGCCCGGAAACGGACCGCTGAGTGCCGGCAGTTCGACACCGCAGGCGCGTTGCCAGAAGTCGTCGAAGTTTGGCAGGGCCGCGTCGTCGCCGAGGTTCGCCCGTGTCTGGTCGTAGAGGTGCCGGACCCATTCGATCTCGGAACGCGACTGGGTGAACTCGCGCTCATAGCCGAGCCGGGCGGCCAATGCGGCGAAGATCTGGTGGTCGGTGCGTGCCTCGCCGGCCGGCTCGCGGACCTTCGGCATCGCGACCAGGTGAGGGTCGGAGAACCCCGCGGCGAAATCGTCGCGCTCCAGGCTGGTCGCGACGGGGAGCACGATGTCGGCGAACTTCGCCGTGGTATTCCACCAGGCTTCATGGACCACCACCGTGTCCGGGCGCTGCCAGGCTCGGGTGAGGCGGTGGAGGTCCTGGTGGTGGTGAAAGGGGTTTCCTCCGCACCAGTAGATCAGGCGCAGGTCCGGCAGGGTCAGGCGCTGACCGTCGTAGTCGATAGTCGCGCCCGGTTCCAGCAGGGTGTCGGCGATCCGGGCGACCGGAATGAAGTCCGCAACAGGGTTCGCCAACCGCGGCATCGACGCCACAGACGGTCGGCCCGGGGCAACACCGGTCGCGTCCATTGTCGCGTAGCCCGCGCCCCAGCCGCAGCCGGGCCGGCCCAGCGAACCCGCCATGGCCGCCAGCACGACCGACATCCAGATCGGCTGTTCACCGTGGTCCGCCCGCTGTATGGCGTAGTTGACCATGACGAGGGAACGCTGTGTGGACAGGCGACGGGCGAGATCGAGGATTGTGTCGCGGCTGATGCCCGTAATCCTCGCGGCCCAGTCGGCGTCCTTGACGACGCCGTCCACGTCGCCGGTCAGGTAGGAGGCGAAGCGGTCGAATCCCTCGCAGCAGCGGATGAGGAAGTCCTCGTCATGCCAGTCGTTGACCAGCATCGTGTGCGCGATGCCGAGCATCAAGGCGGTGTCGGTGTTGGGGATGACCGGCAGCCACTCGGCGTCGAGGAAGTCGGCGGTGTCACTGCGGATCGGGCTGACGTTCACGAACCGCACCCCGGCCTCTCGGCACTTCCGCTGCAGGTCCCGCGTCTGGTGCCGGGCCAGCCCGCCAGGGTTGACCTGGCTGTTCTTCAGAGCCAGCCCCCCGAAGGCCACCACGAGCTCACAGCTCTCGGCGATCTCGTCCCACATCGGCATCCGGGACTGGTAGCTCCACGGAGCCCCGCCGATCACATGCGGAAGGATGACCTCAAGAGCGGCGGTGCTGTACGTGTTGCGGGAGTCGGTGTAGCCCCCGCCCAGCGCCAGGAACCGCTGGAGCTGACCCTGCGCATTGTGGAAGCCACCCGCGCTGGCCCAGCCGTACGAGCCGCCGAACACCGCGCTGTCCCCGTGCTGTGCGCGCACTCGGCGCAATTCCTCGCTCACCAGCGTGAGCGCGTCGTCCCAGCTGACCTCTACGAAGGCGTCCGCACCTCTGGCCGTTTCATCGGCGCGCGGCAAGCCGTTGAGCCACCCTTTGCGTACCGCGGGTCGCAGCACACGCGCACTGTCCTCAGCAGCCGTCACCATGCCCGGGCCGATCGGTGACGGCGCGGGGTCATCACCCCGGGGCTCAATGCGCACCAGCTGACCCGAATCGACCACGGCTACGAAACTGCCCCAGTGCGTTGCCACCGGCATGCGTCGTTCCACCGTGCACCAACTCCATCCCTGAAGTCTCTCCGGCTTTCGAACAACGGCCGCTACACCATAGGGGTCCCGCGTCAGTCAGCGGCCTGCGGAACACAGGCTCCCCCTGGCGGATGCTGCCCAACCCTGACGGTGCGCACGACTCCCACCGCCGCCACTCAACCGGAGCCCGGAGCGCCTCTGTCGACCGCGACCTGACCGTCGTACGGATGCCGGACTCGGGCCGGAGCGGAACGGCCGCGGGTGCGACCTCGAGGCGGCGGGGACCCCGACGGCGTACGGCCGGGGGCGAGAGCCCCGGCGCTCCGCTCGCCGCGCGGCGCGAACCCGGGCGGCCAGAGCGCCGGCGGCGAGGCGGGCCCGCTCGTACAGGGGCGCGGACCGCTTGCGGGCCAGTGGGCGCAACACGGCCTGGTCCTCGGTGTCGCCCGGGTACAGGGCGCGCAGGTTGGCGGTCATCCTCCGGCCCCGGCCGACGGGTCGGGTGAAGTCGTCGACGGCCGCCTGCACGATGCGGTCGTCCAGGCGGGCTGGTGAGGCCGGCCGCGCAGGGCGTAGGCGAGGTGGCGGCGTGCTTCGGTAAGGAAATGGTGGCGCGCGAAGGCGCCGCGCATCATGTACATCATGGCGACGGTGTCCACGGCCGCCAGGGCGACGTCGACCACCGGCCGCACCCGCGCCCACACCGCCGCAGCCGCTGCCCGCGCCCGCGCTCGCACGGCGAACTGGTCGACGACGTGGGCACCGTACGCCCGGACCGCCCGGAACAACCCCGGCCCGCGGCGCTGCGGGTTGTCTTCCGGGCCACGGGATGCTTCCCGGCCGGTCCGGTGGTGCGCGGCGTGGAAGGGATCCGGCTATGACGTAGTCGTTGCCTCAGCCGATGCTCACCGTGGCCGTGGACAGTCCTGCCCAGCCCGCTGGGTTCGCGGCGGAGCCGAAGTGGGACGGTTCTCCAGACGCTTCGTATGTGTCTCGGAAAACCTGCGAGGCCTGATCGGTGATCTCCTCACTCCGAGCCGTAGTACAGCCGGAGGAACTCCTCCATCGCCGCGTCGACGCCGGCGCGGTCACCGGTGGCGAGCAGGTCCAGCAGCAGGCCGCGGACGGTGGCGAGTCCCAGCCTGGCTCGGTTCCGGGCCAGGGCAGGGTCCGCCCCCGCCCCGACCTCGGCGGCCACCAGCGGCTCCAGCCAGTCCGTCACCAGCCCTTTGAGGAACGGGGCGGTCTCGGGGCGGCCGCGCAGCGCGCGTCCGCAGATTTCGAAGAAGAGCCGCTCCTGACCGGCTAGCCGAGGGGCCGTGAGCTGCCGCCACAGCAGCCGCGCGACATCGGCGGGCGAGAGACCGGGCTCCAGGCGGAGCCGGGACAGCACGTCGCGCTGGCGTCGCTCCGACATCCGGACGATCTCAACGAGCAGCTGTTCCTTGGAGCCGAAGTAGTGGATCAGCATGCGGTGGCTGACGCCGATCGCGGCACCCAGCCTGCGCAAACTCAGGTCCGAGATGCCGTGTGCCGCGACGTGGTCGACAGCCGCGTCCACCAGTTGTGCGCGCCGAGCCCCGTGCGCGCCTTGCTCGGCCTCGTCTTCGGGATGCGAGTCGTCCATGGTCACCACGTCACGACTGTACCGATCGATACATGGCGCATGTACCGTGTGGTACATGAAGTCTGTCACTGTGTCGATCGACGTACCTCAGACTCCCGAGCAGGTCTACGGCTTCCTCGACGTCATGGCGAACCACGAGCGGTTCACCGACCACTACCTGACCAACTGGCGCTACACCGGCCCCGCCAGGGGCATCGGATCGTGCGCCACGGTCACCGCCGCGCTGGGCGGCACGAAGACCGACGTCACCATCGATGTCGTCGAGGCCGAGGCCCCTCGGCGCATCGTGGAACGCAACGTCAGCGCGGCAGGCCGGCGGCAGGGCCACGGCACCTACACCATCGAACCGCTGCCCACCGGCGGGGCCCGCGTCTCGTTCACGTACACGTGGGTACGCGCCCCGCTCGCCGACCGGCTGCTGGCCCCCGTCGTACGGGCCACGATGCGGCACGCCAACCGCACGGTCATGCGACGCCTGGCCACCGAGTTGGCCTGCCACGTGTCCGCCGCCGAATCCTGACGGCGGTACGTGCCGCCCCTTTTTCCCGGCGCAGGCCCGACACCCACCGGGGCCCTGCCCTCGGGCACGGACACCTCTAGCCGGCGCTGCGCCCCAACCAAGTGCGCACGCCTTGGAGCAGGCCGTTGGTCAGCGGCTGTGCATGGCGGGCACTGCCGCCCTGCTTCGGGATATCGAAGTCGACGGCCCACCGCCGGTTCCTGATCTGGTCGAGAGCGGGCGTTTGGGGCCGGCTGCACGAGGCGATCCTGCACGGCCTCGATGACGCTGGTCTCCTCGACCTGTCCCGAGCGGGCCTGGACTCCGCCCATGTTCGCGCTAAAAAGGGGGGGCGAACTCACAGGCATGAGCCCCGTGGACCGGGGTAGGCCGGATTCCAAGATGCACGTCCTGTCGGACGCGAACGGACTGCCCCTCCTCGTCGGCGTCTCGGCAGCCAACACCCACGACAGCGAAGCCTTGAAGACCATGGTCGCCGGTCACCAAACGAGACACGACCCCGACCGCAGCCATCACTTCAAACCCCGACGCCTGCACGCCGACAAGGCCTACGACGTCCCTCACCTGCGCAGATGGCTCCGTGGCAAGCGGATTGGAGTCCGCATCGCCCGCAAAGGCGTCGAGTCCAGCGAACGATTAGGACGTCGACGCTGGGTGATCGAGCGAACCATGTCCTGGCTGGCCGGTTACCGCCGACTCAACCACCGCTACGAACGCCAACCCCGCAACGACCTGGCCTTACTCGGCCTCGCGGCCGCCATCTGCTGCTACAAACGCCTCGTCCGTCTCACCACATAGGACATGGTCTTAAGGTCTGAGTGCACGCGGTGAGCTGACTTGTTCAGCCGCCCCGGCTCGGACACACGGCTTCGGAACACACCGGCGCTTCCGGCAGCGACCGCATCTGTCGTCAGAGCCTGCAGTGATGCAGCCCGGGGGAAGGGCGAGGCCACCGCCAGGGCCAGATGCCAGCTGCCTGCGCGCAGATACGCCCACTGCTGCTGCAGAGTGGTGAGGAAGGACTGCATCAGCTCGACCGATGAGGAGTCGCTGATAGCGAGCCGGGGACGGCGGCGCACGGCGATCGACAGGTGGTGCATAGCGCCATCGCCCGCTCGCAGCCAGGCTGAGGGCATCCCTCAACTGGCGCTCGGCGGCCAGACGGTCAACGCGGACTGGGGTCCGGATCTCGCCCACGCCATGACCGCCCTCGGCGTCGCGCTCCATGAAGAGGTGCCGCTCGACCTCCTGGTGGACGACCTGTCACACCGGGCGCAGACGTCGACACCTCCGTGCCGGGCTCCGGGAGCCACCTGGGAGCCGACTTCAGGGAGCGGCTCCCAGCGAGAGGTGTTCCGCCTACGGAGAGGCCGTGCCGGAGGCGGTCCGGTGTGCCGCCTCCGGCCGGTCACTGGTGAGTCGTTACTTCAGGGGGGCGCAGGTCTTCACGGTGCTGCCCTTGAACTGGGTGCAGATCAGCGTGTTCTTGGGGTACTTCGCGCCCGTGTGGGAGCCGTCCTTGCCCCAGCCGGCGTGGGCCTCCCATTTGCCGCGGATCTTGTAGACGTTGGCTTTCTTCCAGCCACTGGCGGCCTTGTACGTGCCGCCGGGCTTCTTGTAGAGGAAGCGGGCGTACAGCGTCGGCTTCCTCGTGCCCGTGATGTCGGACTTGTGGGCGCCGACCGAGTTCAGGGCACGCCAGGACTTGCCGTTGGTGTACCAGTACTCGCCGCTCGTCCCGTAGACGCCGTTGACCTTGCGGATCGTCTTGTCCGTCGTCGCCGCGGAGGCCGGCGAGACGCTGACGCCGAGCGCCAGTGCCGCCATGGTGGTCAGCGTGAGAATCTTCCCCGTTGTGCTACGCACTACATACCTCTGACGGCCGCCGTCCGCGCCACCGGGCGGCTGTCTCATCGATGGATGTATGGAACCCCGGCACAGATGAGCAGGTTACCGGGTGGGGATGGGAGGTGACGGGGGGCTTTGGGGGAGGATGAGTGCGAGGACGGCTGCCGCGAACCAGCGGATGTCGGTCAGGGCGCGGCAGCGTTCGACCACCAGTAATCGAACGGGAGTTGGGGAGGCGGTCCCGTCGTGTGTCATCGGGTTTCCCCAACTCCCTTTCGAGGTGAGGCCATTCACGCCCGCTGCGGGTGCAGCAGGCGGGCGAGGAGGTCGTCCAGGTGACCAGGCCCGTCAGTCGGCCCTCGGCGTCTCGGACCACCGCCAACGATGCTCGCCTGGCGGCGCGGCGGCCTCGAGGCGGGCGGCTTCAGCGGCGGCCTCCTGGCGGGCGAGGGTGTTCACGTGACTCCTCCTGTGGTTCGGCCCGGCGTGTGCTGGGTGCCGGGTTGCTGGGACTGCGGCGGCAGGGCCGTCGCCTGGGCGGGCTGCGGACGGGGGCCGTGGGCGGCTTCGCGCGGCCGCCGGCCGTCCTGGAGCGTGGCGGCCACCTGCGCGGCGGCGGCTTCCAAGGTCTGGCGCGTCTGTTCCACCGTGTCGACGCCGGTCTCCGGTTCCAGGAGGCGGCCGTTCTTCGGGCCGGTGCGGAACGGCCGCGGGTGCGACTTCGAGGCGGCGAGCACGGCCACGGTGCGCTGCCGGGTGCGGGAGCTCAGGCGCTCCGCACGGCGCACCGCATGGACCCGGGCGGCCAGGGCGTCAGCGGCGAGGCGGGCCCGCTCGTACAGCGGGGCGGACTTTTTGCGGGTCAGCGGGCGCAGCACGGCCTGGCCCTCGGTGTCGCGCGGGTAGAGGGCGCGCAGGTCGGCGGTCATCATCCGCCGGCTGGCCGGGCGGGTGTAGTCGTCGATGACCGTCTGCACGATCTGTTCGTCCAGGCCGGGGTCGTGGGGCCGGCCGCGCAGGACGTAGGAGAGGTGGCGGCGGGCTTCGGCGAGCAGGTGGTGGCGCTTGAGAGCGCCGCGCATCACGTACACCACGGCGGCGACGTCGACGGCCGCCAGCGTGACGTCGACACTGGCCGCACCGCGCCGACACCGCCGCGGCCGCCGCTCGCGCCCGCTCCGCCAGCCGGTCGACGACGTCAGCTCCGTAGGCCCGGATCGCTGAATCCCGCCATCGCTTGCGCAGCTCGGTCAGCGACGGCAGCTCCTTGCGCTTGGGCGGGCGCGTCTGGTCGGCGGCCTGCAGGCCAGCGCGTAGGCAGCCCGCTCCCCCGGCTCGCGCCCCTGCTTCTCTTCGTACCTGGCGGTCAGGACGGGCAGTGCGTCCTCGATCTGCTGGCGGCGGGTCGACTGCCAGCCGATGAGCCGCTGATCGATGCCCGCGATGTCCATGACGGGCCGGCGGCCGGGCGTCACCTCGCGCGGCTCCCCACGCCCACCCGAGCCGGGCGGACACCTCCTCCATGAAGTACAGGGTGTAGAGGGTGTCAGCGGCAACGATGTTGGGCCATCAGCGAGTCCGCCGACAGGTTGCCCCACTTCCCGTCGTGCGGCCGCCGCGCGCGAATCGACACCACCGCGTGCGAGTGAAGAAGTGGCCTCGATTCCGTGGCTCTGGACTCGTAGTGCCGGAAGACCGCGATGATCAGTCCGTCCTTGATCCGGGCCCGGTGCTTGCCGCCGGCCTTCGAGCGAATCTCCGCGACGGACTCCTCCAGCCACGCCAGCGTCTTGTCGCGGGCGATGTCGTCGCACAGTTCCAGCACCAGGCGGTGCCGGTCGTCCATCAGGGCCCACGCGATGTGTGCCGTCGGCGAGGGCCGGAACGTCAGGTCCATAGCCAGCCAGGGGGGTGCGCTCCTTGGCCTTGTCGGTCTCAGGTGAGCGGTTGTGCTCGATGGGCCTGCCCAGCACGGTCGCCCGCCGCGCCTGCTCCGGGCTCTTGCCCTGCGCCAGGAGCTCGCGCTCGATCCGGTCGGCGTCCGGGTGCCGGCCCTCCCCCAGGAGGAGTTCGGCCTGCCGCTCGGTCACCACGTCCCAGTCCTTGAGACCGAGCGCGGCCAGGCCCCGGCCCTTCCACACGCCGGGCGGAACACCGGCTTCGTCCTGGGCGGCGCGCAGCGGCGTACCCGCCCGGCGGTGGCCAGCGCCGACCATCACGCCACGGAACAGGTAGCGCACCCCGTACCCCGGGCGAACTGGCGACACCCCTGGGGCCACCACCGCCACGGCGGCCGCCACCATCGTTGACCCAACACCGTGTGCGTGAACTGAACCACTCACGCCCGATACCAAAATGACGCGCCCGCCCTCCCCGGCCGAGAGCGCGTCTCGTCTACTCGGACAGCCCTGGCACTGGCGAGTTGCACCGGGCGGCGCGCTGGGCTCCTCCACTGGAGTGAACCGGCAGGATCATGTTGCGCGCCGTCGCGATGGTCCTCGACCGCAATCCCGGCGCCCGGCTCGACCGCCTGAGCAGAAAGCTTGCCGGTCACGGCAAGCGTAAGCCGCTAACGGTCGCACAGTGGAAGGAGTCCATCGCGAACACCGTCGGCGGTGGCGGCTCCTCCTCCCGATCTACCCCCCTTGCAAAGCACATTGTCAACGAGTACAACGACGGGCTGACCGAGCACTTCCTAATCCATCCTGGTCGGCCCGACAAGGACTGAACCACCGTCATCGGGCACCCGCGCGCAGCGTGGGACCCTTCGCTCTGACTGGCGCGTACCCGTTCACGATCTCCCGCGCCCGGTCCAATACGGACGGCCACCGCACCCGCTCACGCGCCATACCGGTACTTGTACCCTTCCGCGCGACCACCGGGCCCGACACGAAGGACCTCTGTCCTCGACTGTCGCGTGTGAATAGGTGTCATCGTCCGGGACGGGCTTGCCCGCCGGGGCTGACCCGCAGGTTGCGGAGCAGGTCAGCCCTCGCAGGTCAGTTCTTGTCGACGGTGACCGGCCGGGCGTCCAGTGCCGTACGCAAGCGCTCCGCGACGGCCTGGTACCGCTGGGCGAAGCCGGGGTCCTTCATCTGGTCCACGGGCAGTTGCCTGTGCTGGTCGGGCCACCGACCGGCGAGCGTCCAGCCCAGTGGGCGCAGCCCGGCCCGGTTCACGTCCCGGTCGACGCCTGCCAGGTAGTCCGCGTCGACGGGCAGTTCGCCGTTCGACTGCCAGATCACCCCGTCCAGCCGGATGGGCAGGCTGGGGAAGCCGAAGAGGAAGCCCAGGCAGCGCTCCCGCAGAACTGCCGCGCTCTGCTCGGGGCTCAGTGGAATGCCCTTCTCTTCGCCTCCGGGCCCGGGGAGTGCGGTCCTGCAGTCGGCGTCCGGGAAGACGTTGATCTCTCCGAGCACCACGTGCGCCGTTGCGTTATCCCGGTCCGGGTAGCCCCACCCGGACTTTGCAGGAGGACGATCACGTCGTAGGCGTCGAGGGCGCCGGCCACCGCATCGGCGAGCGGGCTGCGGTCCGTGCAGGGCCAGCCGCGGTCGCTCTCCCGCGAGGGGTGGCGGACCTCCCACATGCAGATGTGGCGCATCAGGACACCGGGGCCGTCCGGCGAGGCCCACAGCGTGCTGGTGGTCGGCTCCGGCGGGGCTGCTGGCTCAGTCTCCTTCTTGCCCCCTCGCCCGCGTCTCAGCAGCTGTTTCTGATCCCGGGTTCTGAGTAGCCTTGGGCCCCTAGGCTGGCCTAGTGTCCGAGGACGCCGGACGGGGCCGGGGAGAGGAACTTCCGGGCTTGTGGCGAACGGCTGAGGCCGGACGCCCGGCCTGGGGCCGTGTTCTGCTCGTCGGTGTGTCGGTCCAGGCAGTGGCGGAAGGAACGGCGGCTTCGCAAGCGTCTGGCGGCCGTGCAGGGCGAGGCCGGCACGGCTGAGTGCCCGGAGTGCGGGGCTCGTTGGGTGCCTGGCGTCGACCGCCGCTCGGATGCCCGGCAGCGGTCGACGGTGGGGGCCGACGCACCGCTGCTGTTAGTCAGTGCGCTGGAGGACGATCCAAAGCACGCCCCGCCTACCGCATCACCGCCGAGCACACGTAGGAACGCGCCCCATAGCGGCGATCACCGAAGCTGATCACCGGTCACTGATCACAAACACCGCTCCTGGACACAAGCGCTGCGGGAACTGGGCATGGACGGGGCAGGGCCGGTCACGATCCGCCGGGTGGCCCCGGACAACCTCTGACGACTCCCAACGCCGTGTGCGAGTTCCGGGCGTTGCCAACCGGTGTAGGAAACCTGCCCGCGTTGTATGCCTGGCTGTAGGACCTTCGGCTTGGGTCTCGCTTTCGCGGCGGCCTGCTCTCCCGCGTCGGTGCCGGCCTGCTCGTCGCGGACGCCACCGCGGTCCTGGTGGCGGCGTTCTTTGTTCGAGCACCTCGTCGACCAGGTCGCCGACGAACCGGGCCAGATGATCCCCGAGTAGCCAGCCGTCCAGTGACGGCGGCAGCAGCAGGACCTGGTGCGGGTCTAACGCCCGGAACGTCTTGTCCACCGCTGCCGCACGACGTGGCGGCCGTTTGCCCTCGGCCGGCTCGACCTCGAACAGCCCCTCCTGATCGCGCATACCGGGATCACCCCGTACGAGTGATCACCCGGCACACGCGGGTTACCGGTCACTGCGACACGCTCCTGGCACATCCCGGTGCCGTCAGGCAGGTTCCGCAGGCGTGGGTCCCAGGGTCCGGATCGCGAGCTCGATCGCGGTGGTCAGACGCTCGAGGTCGTGGCCGGCGCGTTCCCGCACCCTCAGACCGAGAACCGTGGTGAACAGCAGTTCCACGGCGTCGTCGATGTCGAGGCCGGCGGACAGTTCGCCACGGTCACTGCCCTCGGCCAGCGTCGAGCGCAGGGCCTGCCGCGTGACCTCGAACGCGGCCTCGGTCCGCTGACGGACCTCTTCATCGGTGGTGCCGAGCTCGGTGGCGGTGTTGACCACGAAGCAACCGCGGCCGGGCGTGCCATCGGCCGGGCAGGTGACCAGCCACAGCATCCATTCCCGCAGCACCTCCCGGACCGGACGGTCCGCCGCGTCCAGCCGCTGCCGCGCCTGAGCCGACTCGGTGGCCCGGTAGTGGTCGAGCGCGCGCAGGAACAGCGTGTGCTTGTCCGTGAACGTCCGGTAAAGGCTGCTGGGCGTGAGCTTCAGCTCGTCGCCCAGGTCGCGCACCGAGGTGGCGTGGTAGCCGCGTCGCCAGAACAGCTCGGTCGCCGACGTGACCGCATTCTTCTCGTCGAACTGTCGGGGGCGTGCCATGTATTCACCTTACCCAACTTGTGGAGCGATCGCTCCCATACTAGTCTCGCCAATATGGGAGCGATCGCTCCCGAATTGTTGAAGGAGGCTCAGTTGTCGACCGCAGAACAGACCCCCACCCAGACACAGGAACCAGAGGTCCCGGAGAAAAGTCGCTGGATGGCGGTCTCCGTGGTGGCTTTGGGCACCTTCCTGCTGGTGACCGCTGAGCAACTGCCGATCGGTCTGCTGACCTCCGTGGGGTCCGCGCTGTCGGTCTCCGAGGGGACGGCCGGGCTGATGGTGACGGTGCCCAGCATCGTCGCCGCGTTCGCGGCACCGCTGGTTCCGATGCTCGTGGGGTCGCTGGACCGGCGCATTCTGCTGCTCGGACTGATGGCCCTGATGACCGTCTCCAACCTGACCTCCGCCCTGGCACCGAACTTCGCCGTGCTGGTGGGCTCCCGGGTGCTGGTCGGTATCGCGATCGGCGGCTTCTGGGCGGTCGCCAGCGGCCTGGCCGTCCGGCTCGTCGCCCCCGCCGACGTGTCGCGAGCCACCGCCGTCATCTTCGGCGGCGTCGGAGCCGCGAACGTGTTCGGTGTCCCGCTCGGCACCCTGGTCGGTGACCTCACCGGCTGGCGCATCGCCTTCTCCTCGCTGAGCGCCCTGGCGCTCGTCACCCTGATCGCCCTGCTGGCGGTGCTGCCGGGGCTGGCCGCCTCCCAGGCCATCCGGCCGAAGCTGCTGATGGAGCAGTTCCGCAACCCGGGCGTGCGCGTCGGCATCATCGCGACGGTGCTCATCGTGTTCGGGCACTTCGCCGCCTACACCTTCGTGAGCCCGGCACTGCAGAAGCTGTCGGGGATCGACGAGCGCTACGTCGGTCCGCTGCTGTTCGGGTTCGGCGCGGCCGGCATGATCGGCAACTTCGTCGCCGGCTCGGCGCTCTCCCGCCGGGTGCACCGGAGCGTGCTGATCATCTCCGTGGCCCTCGCGATCGCGATGCCGCTCTTCCTGCTGCTGGGCCAGACCGCGGTCGGCGGCGCCATCCTGCTGATCGTCTGGGGTCTGTCCTACGGCGGTGTGTCCGTGGGCCTCCAGACCTGGATGATCAAGTCCGCCCCGCAGGCCGTGGAAGCGGCCTCCTCACTGTGGGTGGCGGTGTTCAACCTGGCCATCGGCCTCGGCGCGCTGGCCGGCGGCGTCATCGTCGACACGCTCACCCTCCAGGGCGTGCTGTGGCTCGGCGGCGCCTGCGCACTGCTCGCCGCCCTGGCGATCTGGACCGCCCGCACCAACGACGCCCTGCGATGACCGAGCCCTCCTCAGGGCCCACCGGGGACGCGTAGCCACAACGGCGCCGACTGAGGCGCCGCATTGCGTCGAGCTCCAGGCGTGGCCTGCTTGCCGGTTACTGAGACACGCTCCTGGGTGCTGCCTTGAAGCCCGTTGCAGGATGGGAGCGTGGCAGCCCATCTGCGCAGTGTTGATGCCTGCTTCTTGTCAGTGATCAGCGGATCAAGGTGCAGGCCGACCTCGGGTTGCTTCTCCCGGACACCGGGTTGTGGGGGCGGGGCACTGCGCCAGGTTCCAAGATGGGGCGGACGCCATGGAAGATGCCGAGACCTGCTTGCTTCTGCGGAACGGCCGGAAGCGTCGGATCCGTCCCCTCGCCACTTCCGACGAGTCAGCATCAGTGCCTTTCATCGGTGAAGGAACAGCACCGTTTTGAGTCATGGTTTTTGGCTGGGCGGCGCAGCGTAACCGTCTGGGGTCGCCAGCCGACCTAAGTGGGGCCGACATCCTGGTGGCGGAGTCCGCCTTCGGGTGGGTCTTGGTTGGCCGGTGCCCTTGCCACCCGCTCTGCGGATCGGGCACCGGCCGCTCTCTTCAGGCGGCAGGCCGCATACGCGAAGAAAGCCCGCACCGATCGGTGCGGGCCTTGGTGTTGAGGTGGAGCGGTCAGACGGCCGCGATCGGCTCTGACGCCGTGATCACACCAGCCACGACAAGATCGCCCCACCCTCAGCACCGTCTCACTGAGGTGCCACGGAATCCCCGGCCGCCCGTCGCCGGCCAGGCCACATATCGCTATACGCCGCGTCGAAGAACTGCGCCTGCGGCCCGCGCAGCGCGGCCCCGTCGGCTATCTCACCCCGGGCGGCCTCGGCGAGGCGGGCTGCATAACGATAGGCGGCGCCCCGCAGGGGCTCGCTTCTGGCCGCCAGGTCGATCTCCGCATGAGCCAACCACAGGTCGTCGACGAGGAGGTCGAGCACGGGATCGGCCGAGGTGTCGCCACTGCCCGAGTGGGCGAATGCCGCCTTCTCCACCTGCGACGCAATGCCCAGGAACTTCAGGACCGCGTTCTTGAGCTCCGCGCGATGCGCGGCTGACTCCTGCACTTCGAGCTGCCGAGTGCTTACTCGCGAGACGAGGTACTGGCCAAACAGCGATCCGCCCGCACCGAGCGCAACACCCGCCAGAGACAACAGCGCCGGCCCCAACGTTCCCCAAGATCCCATAGCCGGAGTTTCTCAACATCAGTTCGCCGCCGTGCGAAGGCCGGGCTTTCCTGTACTCGGGGCCAGTGGAGAATCCCCAGTGGCGCCTCGTTGGGTGAGGAGGTGACTGGCCTCCATCGTCGCTGACGGTAATCGAGGTGACGCCTGTTCGACGGCTGGGTAGCGTGAACCGGGTGTCGAGCGAGGAAGTGATGCAGGACGGCGCCCACCGTCGGGTGATGCGGATCGGGGACACCGTCCGCAGACCCGCCCAGCCCTGGACGCCCACCGTCCACGCGTTGCTGCGGCACCTGGAGAATGTGGGGTTTGCCTATGCGCCCCGACCGCTGGGAATCGACGAGGAGGGTCGCGAGGTCCTTACCTACATCGACGGTGACTCCGGAGCGTCGGGCTGGGCCAAGGTCGTGGACGACCCGGGCCTGAGCAATTTCGCCCGACTTCTGCGCGACTACCACGATGCCTGCGAGAGCTTTTCACCTCCGCCAGGCGCGACCTGGTCCACGGACGCAGGTGTCTCCGGGGACGACGAGGTTATCTGCCATGGGGACTTCGGCCCCTGGAACGTCGTATGGCAGGGCAACCAACCGGTGGGAATCATCGACTGGGACTTTGCTCGCCCGGCGCCACGCTTGCACGACGTGTCCTACGCGTTGGAGTACGTTGCCCCGTTCCGCGACGATGCCGAGTGCCTGCGCTGGCTGCACTACCCGGCGCCGCCCAACCGCCGTCTGCGGCTGGAGCACTTCTGCAGTGCCTACGGCCTTGACTCGACCGTGGGGATCGTCGACGCCGTCATAGCCAGACAGCAGGACAATGCCGACCTCGTGCGCCGGCTGGCCGAGCAGGGGCACGAGCCCCAGGCCACGTGGGCCGCCGACGGGCTGCTGACCGAACTTGACCGCAGAATCAACTGGAGCAAGGCGCACCGACATCTGGTCGAGTAGCCCTCTTAAAGGGTGTTGCAGAAGGCCTGGTGGCGGCGTGTCTGGGTGATGGCTGACCTGCTGTTTTCACCCTGTCATGGCAAGGTTGTGCAGGGTGGCCACGGCCTGGACGGCGTGGTGGAGGCCGTCACCCCTTTGGCGGCAGTCGCGCAGGATCTTCCCGTTCTTCATGCGGGCGAAGGTGTACTCGACGCGGGCCCGCACGCGCCGGTGTTCGGCGTTGTCTTCCTCCTGGCCCCGCAGGAGGGGACGTCCCGGCTCGTCTGCGGTGCGGGACGATCAGACCGGTGCCCAGGTAGGCGCCCTCCGCAATCACGGTCGTGCCTGCCGCCACGGCCGGCAGGTCCGACTTCCGCCACACGTGCGCGTCTGCCTTGTTGCCGGGTGCGGGCCGGGCGGAGGCCACCACCAGGCGAGTGTCGGCATCGACGATGACCTGCACATTCGCCGAGAATCGGTAGTTGCGTGAGGAGGCTGCGACCTTGCGGTCACGGACCGGGATCAGGGTGCCGTCCACGATCCATAACCGGTCAGCGCCCGGCACAGGGCGGGGCGCCGGCTCCAGCGCAAGCAGCGGCCCAAGACGCTGGATGACCCGGCAGACGATGGCAGGTGAGCAGCCGAAGAGCGGTGCGAGCTGCCGCATCGTGAGGTTCGTGCGGTAATACACGGCCACCAGCAACACCCGCTCGGCCAACGCAAGACACCACGGCCGGCCACCACCAGGACCGTTGCCACCTCGTTCCCGCACCACCCGAAGCAGCTTCTCGAACCGCCCCATCGGCAACCCGGTGAACGTCTCCACCCACACCGGCTCAGCCCTCAACACCCCACCCATACAGGCAAAATGCCCGCCACCAAGCCTTTTGCACCATCCTTTAGCTTCTGTCTCTTTGGTCAGCGTCGGGCCCAGATGAGATGGCGGCGAAGTGGAGTGCGGCCTGGTAGGCGATGGCGAGCTTGTCCGTTCGCGTGGCCAGGCCGGAGCTGGAGGCCAGCGCCTCCAGGCACAAGGCGATGAGCTACGGCCGCCTGGTCGACAAGGAAGAGCGGATCGAAGCGGAGATCGCCGCCTTGGAGGCCCGGGTAGGCCCCGAGTACACCGAGGCGCTTGTTCACCTTGGCTGTCACGAGGGGCCGGGACGTTGTCAGTGTCGGCCGGTACGTTGCGATCATGGGTCTCTATCTGGTGAGTGTCGCCGCGCAGGACTGGTCGCGGCCGGGGGAGGACGGGTACGGGGACGTAGCCGCCGCGCTGAACATTGAGCTAGAGCGGCGCGGGCTGCCCCCTTACGAGCTGCGGCAGGCCGCACGGGAGGCGCCGGGCTGGTTCGAGGAGAAGGTCAGCCCGTCCATGGACGGCTTCGCGGCGCTGTGCAGGACGCGGCTGACCGACGCGGAGCTGTCGGCCCTTCTCGACTGGAGCGTGCTGGTGCCGTTCGCGGTGGAGGAGGAGATCGTGCTCCCCGTCGGCACCGCGTACTCCGGCGAGGAGGCAGCGGTCGCCGGGGCCCCGCGGGTGCTCGCCCTGGCCGAGCGGCTGGCCGGTGCCGTCGGACTGCCCGTGGACGCGATACCGGCGGGCGAGAACCTCGCACTGAGCCTGTGGTTCCTGGAGGGCGGGGCGGAGCGGATCGCCCGGGTGCGGCCGGGACCGTGGGCTGAGGATCTGGATACGGCCTTCTACGTGGCGCTCTACCTGCGCGCCGCGCAGTACTCCCTGCGGTACGGCTGCCCGATGACCTACGCCTGAGCCACGGCGGCGGCCGACCGGCCGGAGAGGCTGTATACGGGTCCGAGTCCGGGCCGGGGGCCGTGTCCGCCGGGTGCCCGAGCCAGTGTCCTGGCCCCCGGGCCTGGTTGGAGGGCGGCTTCACCACCCGCCCTTACGGCCGACCGTTCTTGACGGGCCCTAACGGCGAGCCCGGCTTCCTTGACGGAACTCTGACGGGCGATGGGCACAGAGGCACTGCTGCCGCCGCACGCCCAGCCCCGCGCAGGCGCGAACTCAACCTGGCGCTACACCTGTCCCGCCGTCCTCACAGTCATCGTCACCGTCTGCACCCTTATCTACCGCGCCATGCAGAACTTGGCATGACCAGCCGCCCTCGGCTCACTCAGGTAGTCAGTACCGGATGAGGGATCCGGGGCCGCATACGCGATGATCGCTGGTGCCATAGGCGGCTCCGGCGGCCATTTCAGTGATCAAGCAGTGGAAGGACAACGGGGACATGAGTGAGACGAGTCGGCCGGTGATGCCGGAGACGGTGGACAGTCCCGCCTTGCGGGCTGAGCCGACAGGCAAGGCAGCACGGTGGCTGCTGCGTCACCGAGTGCAGCCGGTGGGCCCCGCGGCCGGTGAGAGTCATGCCGAGCCGCATGCCTGGTGGAAGGTGATGTGCCTGACCGGCGTCGACTACTTCTCCAGCCTTGCCTACGTACCGGCGATCGCCGCCCTGGCCGCGGGAGCCGTCTCACCTCTGGCGACGCTGCTGATCGTGGCGTTGACGCTGCTGGGAATGCTGCCGATGTACCGGCGGGTGGCCAAGGAAAGCCCGCACGGTGCGGGTTCGGTGGCGATGCTTGAGGACCTGCTGCCGTTTTGGTGGGGCAAGCTGTTCGTGCTGGTCCTGCTCGGCTTCGTTGCCACCTCGTGGATCATCACCATCACACTCTCCACGGCGGACGCCTCCGTGCACGTGATGGAAAACCCCTTCTTCCCATCCGTCCTGCACGGTCATGAGGTCGCGTTGACGGTAGCGCTGCTACTGATCCTTGGCGGTGTGTTCCTGCTGGGCTTCAGCGAGGCGGTCAAGGTGGCCATTCCCCTGGTGACTGTCTTCCTGGCTCTCAACGCGGTCGTCATCGGCGTGGGCGTGGCGCATGTGCTCACCGATCCCGACGCCTGGTCGGCGTGGACCGGCTCCCTCACCGACCTGGGCGGCTTCGGTGATCTGGCCGGGCCGGCCCTGCTGGCCTTCCCTCTGCTGGTGCTGGGCCTGTCCGGCTTCGAAACCGGTGTGAGCATGATGCCGCTGGTGGCGGCCGACGGTGCCGACGCCGAACAACGGCTGCAGGCCCGTATCCGCAACGCCCGCAAGCTCCTCACCGCCGCCGCGCTCATCATGAGCGTCTACCTGCTCGCCGCCAGCTTCGTCACGACCGTCCTCATCCCCGAGAGCGAGTTCGAGCCCGGAGGCGCCGCCAACGGCCGTGCCCTGGCCTGGCTGGCCCACGAGCACGTCGGCGAGGCGTTCGGCACCGTCTACGACATCAGCACCATCCTCATCCTGTGGTTCGCCGGCGCCTCCGCCATGGCAGGGCTGATCAACATCGTGCCCCGCTACCTGCCCGACTACGGCATGGCCCCCGAATGGGGACGCGCCGTGCGCCCGGTCGTCCTCGTCTATACCGCCCTGTGCATCATCATCACCATCGCCTTCGACGCCGACGTCGACAAACAGGCCGGCGCCTACGCCACCGGCATCCTGGCGATGATGGTCTCCGGCGCCTTCGCCGTCACCGTCTTCGTCGCACGCAACCGACGGCGCACAGCCACCACCGGATTCGCTGCGCTCACCGCTGTCCTGTTCTACGCGCTGATCGCCAACATCATCGACAAGCCGGACGGCATCGCCATCTCCGGCTTCTTCATCCTCGGCATCATCACCGTGTCGCTGATCTCCCGCGTATCGCGCACCACCGAGCTGCGCGCCGACCGCATCGTCTTCGATGAGGCCGCACGCCGGTTCATCACCGACACCCTCGCCCACGACCAGTCCATCAACATCATCGCCAACCGCCGCCAAGCCGGCGACGCCGCCGAGTACAGCGCCAAGGAACGCGAACAGCGCGGCACCAACCCCGTGCCGGGCCTCGCCGATGTGCTCTTCCTGGAGATCGACGTCGTCGACCCGTCTGACTTCAGTGAGACCCTCACCGTCCACGGCGTCGAAGTCGACGGCTACCGCATCCTGCGTGCCGAGGCTCCGGCGGCGCCCAACGCCATAGCCGCCATCCTGCTGGCCCTGCGGGATGCCACCGGTGTGCGACCGCACTGCTACTTCGCCTGGGCCGAAGGCAGCCCCCTGAAGCACATGTTCCGCTACTTCCTCCTCGGCCGCGGCGACACCGCCCCCGTCACCCGCGAGATCATCCGCAGCAACGAACCCGACCCGGACCGCCGGCCCGGCATCCACGTCGGCGGCTGAGCCCCTCACCACGTCCACCAGCAGCCGAGTTCGCCGGTGGCACCGTCTCCTTCGACGGAGCAGAGTTCACCGGTGGCAAGGTCAGGTTCAACCACGCGCGGTTCGCCGGCAGCACGATCGACTTCTGCGGTGCGCAGTTCACCGGCAGCACGGGCCCGGGCCTGGTTCGCGCACCACCAAGGGGGCCGGAGTTCCTACAGCGGGGGCCGGCCGTTGATGGCGCCGCCGGGATCGCCGGGGGCGGGCAGCATGAAGGCCGCGGGGTGCCGGGGCTGGTGGATATCGTGCTGGACGCCTGCCGCTGGAGCGGGATCACAAGCGCCCCTTTCCAGCACGTACCCCCAGCGAGCAGCTGATGCGACTATCAGCCCTACGAGCGAGCCTGTGAAGGAGCCGCGAGGTGGGTCACGAGTCATCGCACTACCGAGAGCTCTACCGGCAGTCACTCTTCTACCGGCCCGGGAGCACGCTGCTGACCACGGTCCGCGCGTACATGGGCGGGCCCACACCGGCCCGCCCCGACGACCCGGCTGTCCGTTTCCATCCCGAGGGAGTCGCGTACCACCAGGCATTCGGATACGTTCCCGTGATCAAACTGGGCTGGCCTGCGGTCCGAGCAGTCGCCGTTCTCCCCGGACCGGTCCCGGACCGACAGGTCCTGTGCGTGTACCGGATCAACGAACCACCACAGCCCGATGTCCCGGCCGACGAACTGTTCACCGGCACTGGGCGGGGCCTCGGAAGCCACTTTCAGGCGCTGTTCGGCACGAGACTCGTGGTACATCTGCACCACGTACGGGGCCCGTCACTGAAGAAACTCGCCCGGCGCCTACCCGCCTGGACGGACGGCCACATCACCCTCACCACCGAACGCCCGAGCTGAGGCAGGCCGCCCACCAGGGCCACCTCGCCAGCACCCCGGCCGGCACCTCAGTCACCACAAGCTCCGGCCTCCTGCTCTGCGCATCTTCCCCAACCGCGCTTGGACCAGGGCATGCCGAACCTGCACGAGCAGGTCGGAACACGGCAACCGGGACTACAGCGGGGGCCGGCCGGTGAGGGCGCCGTCGGGGTCGTCGGCCAGAGCGAGGCGGGCGGTGATGCGTTTGCCGACCGGCTCGCGCTGGGCTTCGAAGCCCTGGGCGACGGCCATGACGATCTCCAGGCCGTGCTGGCCGACCCCCCGGCGTCCGCGGCGCGGGCTATCGGCAAGGTCGGGTCGGAGTCCCACACCTCAACCTCGACCAGGTCACCGACAATCCGCAGATCCAGCAGGATCGGGCCGGGGGCATACTTGCGGGCGTTGGTGACCAGCTCGCTGACCACCAACTGGGTCAGGTCCAGTGCACGTTGCGAGACGGGCAGGCCGTGCTCGGCCTGCACGCGGGTGAGGAAGCCGGCCGCCAGGCGGCGGGCGTGGGCGATGTCCCCGCCGTCGCCGTCCAGGGCCACCGAGGTCTGCAGGACCGTGTCGGGCGTGATGCCGTCCTCGCCCACCGGTGTGCCATCCATTGTCGCCGCCTTCACGAGCATGCTCACGTCCCGGCACGTACCCCGTGCCCGTGGGATAAGGCCTGAAGGCCTCCTGGTCGGCCGGCGGCTTCACGCTATCGTCACATCATCTCAGGGCCTGAGCCGGGGCCTGGTGACGGCCTTTCGGTGCGGGTGACGGCCTTTCGGTGCGCAGGCTCTGGTGTGCCAGGATCACCGGCATGGACGAGGACAACACGCCAGGTGCCGAGCATGCAGTGCCGGCGGGCCGTCTGTCCGTCACGGCCTCGACCGTCGACGGGATCCGCGTGCTGACCGTGGCTGGGGAGATCGACCACGACACCGGTGACACCCTGCGCCAGGCCCTCGACCCGTCCCGCACCCCCAGTCCCCGTGTCGTGGTGGACATGCGGCAGGTGACTTTCATGGACTCCGTCGGCATCAACCTTTTTATCACCGCCCACTGCTCCCTCGCCCAAGCCGGCGGGTGGCTGCGCCTGGTAAGCGTGGGCACGACCGTCATGCGCACCATTCAGATTGTGGGTATCGACGAGCTTCTCGACATCCGCGAAACCCGCGAACAGGCACTGACCGGGTAAGGCGTCGGTCGCCCTCTCTGTCTACTTCAGGACTTCGCTGCGCCGTTCACAGGGCCGCGCGAAAGCCGGCGGGGGCAATGTCGGGCAGCAGGCGGGAGAGGTCGAACAGGGCGGGGTCCGTCTCGGCTGCTGTGAGCAGCAGCCACAGCGGCTGAGGGCCCAGCCCGGTCACCGTCGTCCGGCGGTCCGGGCTGCTCATGGCCGGATCGAACAGCAGGTGCAGGCCGGCGATATCCATGAACGGCGTGCCGGTCAGGTCCCACTGCAGGTCGCTCACCTGCGGGGGCAGTGCGGCAGCTGCGGCGCGCAGCAGAGGCAGGGTGTCGAAGTCAATCCCCCCGCGCGCAGCGATGCGTGCACGGGTGTCGTCAATGGTGGTGGTGATGTCCATGTGGGCGCGGGCACCCCCTTCAGGTCGCCCCACCGTCGCACGGCAGCATCCGTGACCACGATCCCAACCAAGGGAATGTTCTGTGAAGCCTGTGACCGTTTGACGCCGCTCCAGGGACTACTCGGGCGAGCGTGGCGTCTTACCCGCGCACCGGTGCTGCTCGACGGCCGCCTCCAGTTGCTGGCTCACTACTGGGGGCAGCGCCTCACCCAGCGCCCAGCCGATCACCATTTCGGCCACCGCATGCACCTTGACGTTCGTGCGCTGGGAGACCTCCCGCAGCACTTCGAACCCGACCGCCTCCACGATCTGGTGAACCGTTATCAGGACACCGATGGCCTGGTCGACCGTCGCATGGGAATCGACCGCCTGTCGCAGCTGCTCGTTCTCCAACTCCAGGCGAGCCACCGCGTCCTCGCGACCGGTCTGGGGTAGGTGCCGCTGCATACGGGATGTCATCATCACCAGCTTTCCATCGCCCAGGCAGGACTCATCTCAGTACGCCTGCCCGCACTCTGAGCTGCAAGACATCCCGCGCGTGAAGCGCAGATCACGCAGAGGGTGAGGTGGGGTTCTTCGCCGATCAGGACCGACGAAGAACCCGAGAGGCTTCTCCCAACCCCTCACCCACCGAGTCGCCCCTACACCCCTACCCACACCTGCCTCCGTCGCCGGTTGAAGGTGCTGCAGCGCCGACCTCCCTCGCGGTCCGGGCGTGGGTCAGGTCAGCGGCGGACCCGGATGCAGCGGCTTGGAGGATCGGCAACAGGCCGTCGGGTCGTGATGCATACACGAAGAAGGGCCCGAATCAATCGGTGCGGGCCTCGGTGCTATGCGCCGGTTCCGGCGTCGTCGCCGGGGGTGGTCGTGTAGGTGTTGCCGCGCTCGTCGGGGCCAACCGCCCTCGGCGCTCCGCTCGGGACTCGGCCTGGTGCTGCTCCTGGTGCTCGCTCTCCCTGATGGCGTCCAGGGGAGCAGGCCGCGCAGCTGACGCCGAGGATCGCCCGCCCATCGCAGCAAACCGGCCTGTCGCAACCGACGGCAGTGACGGGCTCGTCCTGTTGATCGTGAGACTTTCCTTGCCCCGGCGCCGGGCAGAACAGCGCGGCCTTCGCCTCTGGCACGTCTGGGTCGTCCTCCCTCTGGCCTTCGTCACCGCGGCCGCCGTCGCCGCAGGCGTGTTCTTCGCTGGGTGGGACCTACTGGGCGCCCGGGAGCTCAAGGCCGAGCGCCGTATCGACTCCAAGACGCTGTTCGACTGGTGAAACTCTCTTGATCTGTCGCAGCGAAGGTTGAGCGGTTCTCATCGAAGGTTGAAGGCCCCGCTGGTTCGACTGCTGCCGGGGCTGCTCTTCAGGTCGCGGTGCCTTCAGCGGTGGCGCAGTTCGGCTGCCCAGGGACAAGGGGCGCTGGCTGCGCCCTGTGCTTCCGCCACGCTCACATCCGGGCTCTTCCCTCGCGTGAGTGATCGCGCGCCGCAGGCGTAGCCGCATGGCCAGCCGGGAGGTTGGACGGGCATGACTCGACGCATGACGGCGGCCGCCGTGGCGGCCGCGACTCTCGCCGCCTTGCTCCTCCCCCACCGCTGACGCCGCGGCCGGTTCACCTGCCGTGGCTGCGGCACACGCCCGACGGCGACATGCACCAGCAAGTGGCGTGCCGTGCAGCGCGTCGCCGTGCGCCGTCCCGGCCCCCACGACGGGCCCGTCGCCACCATGCACTCCCCCGTCCACCACTACCGGTCCTGGGTCGTGGCGATCGCGCGCACCAGCAGCGGGCCGGCCTACCGCGTGTGCGGGAAAGACGGGAGCCTGTGGCGGATCGTGCCGGGCGGACAGGTCCCGCAGACTGCCTCCGCCGAGCATGAACAGCCCCCACCACACATAGCCCGGCTCGTGGGGAGAAGGGTGCGGTCAGTGGCTGGCCAGGTAGTGCACCATGTCGTCGAGCCTCTGCCGGTTGGCCCCACTGAAGTTGTCGTGCTGCTCACCGTCGACGATGGCAAAGAATGTGGGGACTTGCCTGATGCGGAATTGGTGCGCCAGCTCTGGGGTGCGGTCGATGTCAACGGATGCGAACGTGACGGTCCCGTGCTCCATCGACTGACGGTCGAATTCGGGCTTGATCGCGCGGCAGGGGCCGCACCATGTGGCTGTGAACATGACGATGAGCCTCGGCTCGTTGTCGAGCAGCTCACTGAACTGCTCGACGCTGTTCACCTCGATCACCGCGCTGGCGTACTTCACCGTGGCGGGAGTCTGGACGCTCGCGGGGTGGGGTACGGCCGTCGAGACGCCAGCGTACGGAGCGGTGGCGAGCGTCAAGCCCACCACGACAGCAGCGGTCCGGCACAGCCGACGACAACGCGGCGCTGCCGGCTGGAGGGTGGAGCGGGAGGTCTGGCGATCTGTGTCCATGCCCCTACCGCTACCGGCTCCTGTCAGGTGATATCCGCCGAACGGTGCCTCGCCACCCGCAGGTTCAGGATGACAACCCAGACGGCGTAGCAATGCCTTCGGCCGCCTACCCGGCAGGGCGGGGCGGCTGCGCTGTGGGAGAGCCGTTGACGGCGTGGAAGGGACGCCGCATTACGTGGTCCCTGCCTGCCCCGATGCTGACCGTCGCCGTCGACAACCCGGCCCTGTCTGCGGGTGCTGCGGGCGAACCGAAGTGGGACGGCTACCGCGCGCAGCTCGCCCTCCACACCGACGGCCGGGTGCTGCTGCGCTCCCGACAGGGGACGGACATGACCGGCTCGTTTCCCGAGATCCGGGCTGCCGCCCTCGCGCAACTGCCGGTCGACACCGGCCTGGACGGCGAGCTGGTGGTGTGGGAGTCGGACCGGCTGGCATTCGAGCGGCTACAGCAGCGCCTGACCCGCCGCGGCAGCGGTGCCGTCGAGGCGGCGCGCCAGTGGCCTGCGCACTACGTCGCCTTCGACCTGCTCCACCAGGGCGACACCGACCTGACCGGCTGGCCGTACGAGCGGCGGCGCGCAGCGCTGGAGACACTGTTCGCGAGCGCGGCCTGGCCGCGCCACTGACGCTGTGTCCATCGCCCACAGCCCGAGGTCGCAGCGCAGTGGGTGGCATGGACGGCGGCCGGGCCGGAGGGGCTGTGCTTCAAGCGACTCGACGGTCCCGGCGCCCGCTCAGACCACAAGGAGGCGAGGTAGGTCGCAGTCGGTGCGGACGGGCTCGACGTTCTCCGCTGGGTGGAGCGCTGGAGACACCCTGACTGCCACTCTTGTGCATCCCGAGTTGGTGGTCGAGGTCGGCGTCGACATGGCCCGTGATGCTGGCGGCCGGTGGCGCCATCCCGCACGCCTACACCGCGCCCGCACCGACCTCTCCCCCACTGACGCCCCCCTCATGTCCAGCCGCCGTGACCGGGCCATCGAAGAGCACGCCCTGATCCCGGCCGGCCCACGCCGAGGTGAGATACGACGACATCGTCGAACAGTCGTGTTCATTCAGGTCGTGCTCTTCAGGCAGAGCGCTCGGTGCTGGTCGCAAACGACGATGACGACTCCCGCGCCGCCGGTCACGGAACCTGATCCCTCCGCGTTGGTCTGCTCCGGCGACTTGGTTGACCTGTTGCTCCGGGTGCCAGCGCAAGACGCATAAGTACGGCCGCGGCGGCTCGCCTCTGCACCAGTGGTGCATGGCACCGGGCAGGCCGACGACCGCCCGGAAGAGGCATCTGTCCCGAGAGGAGGGATGGACGCTGCGCTTATGGTCGAGTGCCGTCGATGTGCTCGAGCAGGGTTCGGGCTTCGACGGTGCGGCTGTGGTTTGGGCCGAAGGAAGCCTGGCACGCATCATGAGCGGCTGCAGCCTGGTGACGGGCATCGGGAGCCCGTCGCAACCCCCACAAGACCATGGCGAAGACCAGTTGGACGGCGCCCGTGTCTGGGTGGCGCTGGTCATCTGGCAGAGTGCGGTACAGCTTGTCGGCGTCCTGCACTTCGGTGAGGGCCTCTTCGTGGCGGGCTTGGCCGTTGAGGCTGCGAGCCAGGCCGAGTCGCAGGACGACGGACCCCCGGTCACGTTCGCGATGGGCGGCCAGGGCCTCGCGGGCGACTGCTTCAGCCTCCCGGTGGCGCCCCTGCGCATTGAGGGCGAAGACCTGCCCATTGCGGGCGGCCGCTGCCAGGAATGACATTTCCGGGCCGGTACCGCGGCCCGCGGCCTCGGCGACGGCCGCACATTCCGCCTCGCACTCGGCGTGCTGACCGAGCGAGATCATCTGCTGGGCGCGGTCCGAGCGCAGCTTCAGGGTCAACCAGTGATCGGCTCCAAATATCCTGCTGAAGGCAGGCAGCGCTTCGTCATAGGTGGCGAGTGCCTCGGCATGGCGGCCTTGGGCGCCCGTCGCGAGCGCGGCAATGTTCAGCGCCACGGCTGCGTACTCGTCGTCGCGCGGCCGCGATCTGGCCACGGCGCGGGCTTCGGCCTCCGCGTCGGCATAACGCCCAGCTTGGTAAAGGGCTTTGGCCTCCGCCACAGGCGTCCCCGTCATTTGTTGGGCGTCGCCGCGGCCACGCCGTCGTAAGAATCTCATGACCGGGAGCATACGGATGCTGCGCAGGCTACGGCATCTACCAGCGCGTCCGCGCCTATCTGCACTAGAAGCGCACCTCGCCGCGGTCGGTGGCCGCCCGGCCGCCCTCGTCCCGGACGGTCGCCGGATGGATCCTCAGCCTCCCGGTGCCAGGACCGCTATGTCGCCGCCGAAGCACCTTGCCCGCGAAGATGGCCGCATGGATGACCTTGTGGAGTTCCTCATCGCACGCATCAATGACGACAACCACGCCTACGCCTACGTGGCTGGCACCCTGGGCGGCGATGCCGTTCTCGACAGCCACCTCCCCATGCTCGACCTGATCGAGCAACTGGCGAACGACTACAAAGCCATGGACCCCTCCGACTCCCGCTCTGCCGGCCTGGCATACGCGCTGCGAGTCCTTGGCCAGTCATACGCCGAACACCCCGCCTACCAGCAGGAATGGCGCCCGTAGCCTTTCAAGGAGACAGTCCCTAGGGGCCGGAGTTGACGCGGGTGCGGCCGTGTGGGGTGCCCAACGGGGCGGCCCGTGTGAGCCAGGAGGCCCTGGCGGTGCAGGTCCGCAAGGAAGACGAGCGCTGGATGCGCGACCAGCGGCAGGCGGCGTATCAGGCGATGCTGGACGCCGGCCACCGACTTCACGATGCCATCATGGCCAGCTTGAAGGCCCAGAGGGACGCGCAGTTGATGGAGGGGATCCAAGCTGTTATCCGGGTGTCCGGTAGGGCAGCACGGCTGCTTGAGATTCCCGGCCCGCAGAGTGTTGTGGACGCTGGAAAGCAACTCGTGGCAGCTCACAGCGCCCTGGCCAGCTGTCTGCCGCTCAGGCCTGAGGAGGCACCCCGCTGGAACAATGCGATGGAGCGCCGCACGCAGGCCTCTAGGGCGTTTCGGCAGGCCGCACGCAGTGCGCTGGGCTATGCCGCCGTCGATGCCGTGGAGTTGTCACCGTCCGAGGACGCCAGCCGGGGCTGACTCCGTCGGGCGGCGCCTCGTGCATCCTGCTCGGCCTGCCAGGCCCGGAAGGTGCGGCCTTTCATCCGCCGACGGCGCTGGGGGATGTTGTTGGACGGGATGCCGACCGGGGCGGGGCCGAAGTTCTCTCAGTGAGCGCGCGGGCGACCTCACTCCGAGAATCCTTGGAGATTTTCCAGGGCTTCAGGGGCGAGGGACGCCTATTGGCAGTCCTCGGTTTCTAGTACTCCAGCCGTAGTTCGCAATCATGGCGAGTCGCTGCTTATGGCCCGTAGACGAGATCCACGCCACCACTGGCTTCAATGAGCCAGGACAGCGAACCGCTGCCGAAAGGCCAGCCAGTGGTGGCCACCTGCACCCAGCCGCCCGATTCGTCGGTTCCTGCGTGCCACCACCACCAGCTGCGATCGTCTCCCATTCCTTCTTCAGTCGGGTCGAAGTAGTACAACCATCCCGAGAGCGTCCACGGTCCCTGGTCGAGGGCCGCTCTCTCCTCTGGCGTCATAGCGCGCCATTGACGCAGCCACGCCCCCACGTCGAAGGGCTCGCCACGCTCCTGTTCCGGGGGCTCGGGCGCGCACCGCTGGATGAACCAGGTTGGCAGCAGCTGCGGCCAGAGCTCTTCTGCCGGCCAGTCAACCATTTGGGAGACGACGCACGTCAGTACCGCACGCGCGTTGTCGATGACCTGGGCCGGATCCTCGGCAGTGAACCGGAGGCGCACGAGAAACGGCCGGGGCTCGTCGTCATCCTCGGTGCTCGGTCCAGATCGAAGGCGCCGCAGCTCGCCTGTCATGATTTCCACGGTGAGGAAGTATGCACCGGCACCGACCTCGCGACATCTCGATATCGCCCCACGCAGGGGACACGAACCTTTATTAGCTGGACAGTTGCTTGCCGTCGGTAGTGACAGGCTCGGACACGGGCTTGGTGTCGGCGGCGCCAGTGTGACCAGCGCAGGCGGTGTGCCAGGCCGTGGACCGGGCTGATCAGGGCCGCGAACAGGTGCTGGATCTCGTTGCCGGTCAAGGGGATCAGGCCTTCGAGGGCGGGCCGGTCGCGGCGTTCGGTGGCTGCGGTGACGGCAAGGAAGGAGTGGGCAAGCATTGCGAGCGTGACCCAGCGATGCCAGGAGGTCCAGCGGCGAACCTGGTGCTCGTCCAGGCCCGTCAGGCCCTTGCCAGCCTGGAATGTCTCCTCGATCGTCCAGCGCCGTCCGGCCACCCGCACCAGTTCGGACAGTGCCATTGGCAGGGGTGAGAAGCAGCGGTAGAGGGCGAGCCCGCCGGTGCGACGGTTGCGGCGGACCAGCAGGCTCCAGTTGCCGGGCCGACCGGTGGGGTCGCGGATGTCGACCCGTGCCCAGTCGTAGAACCGCTCGCCCTTCGCGCCCGCTCCAGCCGACAGCCGCTGCCAGGCCCGCTTCGGGATTCGCGCGGTCAGGGTCTTCGCCTGGAACTTCCCAGCGTGCGTGACGCTGACCGGGCACACTCCCGCCGCACCGCCACCGCCGAGGAAACCGACGGGCGCGGCCGTCCATAGGAGCGTCGGCGGACACCGGGCCGACCGGGAGCGGCACGGAGCAGGGCCAGTGACCAGGCGGGACGAGAAGGACGGCCTCGGCGTCGCGGCGCGGCTCGACGCCACGGCCCCTGGCGGCCCGCACCGTCGTACGCACGCTCAGGGGCTGACGCTCGGCGCCGAGGAGACATCCGCCGTCTAGCACTGACGGCGGGCATGGGCAGCGCGGCGGAGACCCTGGCCGGCGACCGCCGCGCCACCAAGGAGCATGTCGGCACCGGGCGAGAGCCGTGCTCCGCCTCGCCACGGCCGCCGCGGCCCTGCTGCGGCACCAGGACACCACCGTGGCGAGCAGCACGTCGGAGCTCACGACCGCCGTGCTCGCCGAGGCTGAGGACGCGGCCCGGGGGGGGGGAAGCGGCGCTGACGGCGTTCGAGGGCGCAGTTCGCGCCGATCTCGAACCTGCTCCGTCCCGATGGCGGCCGCGCCTTCGGCGGGCACGTTAACGGTCCGGGTACCGACGGGGGATGCTGCGGAGGTGAGAGGCTCGTGGGTGCGGGGCGACCCTCAGCTCTCCGGCTCGCGTGGGACGACACGGGAGAAGAACTCTTCCACCGTCTTGGCGGCGAGATTCCCGTTCGTGGTCGCAGACCGCCGCAGCGCTTCGCCCGTCACCTGGGCAGGAATGTCGACGTGCTTGTCCGCCTCGCCCATGATCTCACCGACGTACCACTGGGCCGAGGTCGGTAAGTGCTGGATGAACCAGCCGAGCATCCTGGCCAGGGGCACCGACAGGATGAGGTCGAAGTCCTTGAGCTGGCCGTCCCGGCGTTCGCTGAGGCGCAGCGAGGTAGCGAAGTCCTCCAGGGCCCTGGTTGCCGCTCTTGGGATTGGCGTAGAGGCCGTAGCAGAGGGTGCCAGCGGACAACCGGGTCAGCACGCCCGGCATCTGCGGCGCGTATCCCCAGGGCTGGGTGACCACGCAGCCGCCCGGCACGGACGTCACGCCGACGATGTGCAGGCTCTCGTCCATGTCGTACGCGTAGGGATCCTCCAGCAGCTCATTCAGCACTCGGAGGAGTTCGCCGTCCACCACCGGCGTCGCCTCAAGACGGCGCACCGCCTCGGCCGCGTCGATGCTGCGGACGGGGCGGAGCGAAGCTCGTTGATGGCCGCGCGATTCAGCCCCGTGTATGAGTAGTGGTCACGCTGGACGGTTCCAAAGAAGAGTTCCTGCGGCACCCTGTCCCCCTCAGCCCTCCTCGTCCGGCGGAACCCGAACGCCTGAATGATGATCTCGCAGGCCACTGACATCAAGCAGGAACACTTGACGGGCCGGAGCGGAGGGCAGCGGGAAGCGGGCCCAAGGCAGAGGCTCCCACGGCGCCCAAGACAACTGCGGAGAAGCCACCCAAATCCGAGTGACACCAAGGTCGCGAGGGGGGGCAGGGGCGAGTCCGCCCCTGCCCCCGTCGTGTGTCACATGGGCAGCAACTGCCACTGCCGCGCCCGGTGATCACCCTCCGCCCCGTCCTGCCGGATCACCGCACGGGCGTTGGTGTCGACCCGCAGCAGCAGACCACTGTTGTGGTTCGCGATCTCAAACACCCGCGGGGTGTCACTCACCGCGCCCACCGGGATCAGCCGCCACTGCTGGTGGTGCGCGTCCACGCCCTCGTAGGCGCGCTGCGCGACCACCGCGCCCGGTCGCTCTTGGGCCCCGACGACTTCCAGCACCTTGCCACTGCGCACGTTCTCGATCCGGTAGAGGACCTCGCCGTTGTCCTGGCCGGCCACGACCAGCCGCCACCGCTGGTGATCCCTCAAAGCGGTGAGGGTCTGCTGGACCTCGGCCCCGTCCGCGGTGGACTCCCGCACGACCGCCATCCGCAGCCTGCTGCGAGCATTCGCCCAGGAGACCACTGTGCCCGACTCGGGCAGCCCGGCCATCCTCACCGACGCAACCTTCCGGACCAGATTGTTGGCCCAGTCGGCGATGTAGAGCGTGTCGACGCAGTCCACGGCGAGCCCGCTGGGGTTGTTCAGTTGGGCCGACGTCGCGAGGCCGCTGTCACCGCCGGAGCCCGGGGCGCCCGTGCCGGCGGCCGTGCTGATCTTCCCATCGGCCGTGACCTTCCGGACCCTGTGGCCGTTCCATTCGGAGATGTAGAGGACACCGGTGCTGTCCACCACCAACCCCATCGGAAGGTTCATCTGGGCCGACGTCGCTGTGCCGCCGTCACCGCCGGAGCCCGCGGTGCCCGTGCCGGCGATCGTGCTGATCTTCCCGTCGGCGGTGACCTTCCGGACCCGGTGATTGGCGTGGTCGGCGATGTATAGGCCGTCCGCGTCATCTACAGCCACCGCGATCGGGCAGTTCAGCTGCGCCGAGCCAGCAGGGCCGCCATCACCCCCCTTGCCTGGTGATCCGTTCCCCGCGAACGTGCTGATCTTGCCGTCAGTTGTGACCTTACGGACCCGGTGGTTGTAGTACTCGGCGATGTAGAGATTGCCGACACTGTCCACAGCCAGCCCGAACGGGCCGTTCAACTGGGCTGCGCTTGCGAGGCCGTTGTCACCGCCGGAGCCGGCAGTGCCCGTGCCGGCGAACACGCTGATCTTCCCATCGGCCGTGACCTTCCGGACCCGGTGGTTATTGGCATCGGCGATGTAGAGATTGCCGACACTGTCCACCACCACCTCGCGCGGGTAGTTCAGCTGGGCCGAGACAGCAGGGCCGCCATCTCCCCCTTTGCCTGGTGACCCGGTACCCGCGAATGTGCTGATCTTGCCGTCAGTCGTGACCTTCCGGACCCGGTGGTTGTTGGCATCGGCGATGTAGAGATTGCCGACACTGTCCACCGCCACCCCCAACGGACGGTCCAACTGAGCCGAGACGGCAGAGCCGCCGTCGCCCTTCGACCCCGCGGCGATGCTCCCTGCGATCGTCCTGATCGGAGGAGTGGAGTACTCACCCGCAGTTCCCGCTTGAGCAGTGCTCATCTTCATTCCTTCACCGTTCACCGGCCGCCTGCTACAGGCGGTTGTTGGTTGATCTCAGACGTCACAGAGGCGATCAGAGTGGGTTGGTCACTTCTTGGTGATCGTTGTGGAGCAAGTCGAGGTAGGCGCGCGGTCTGCATCCAAGGCGACGGGCCGTAGGTGACGACATGCAGACGGAGGCAGTACCTGTTAAAGGGCGTCGCCCCGCTGACCTGAGTCTTCGGCTGAGGCAGGGCGAGCGTTCAGATGGCGTCCTGCTGCCTGCTGGCCGAACATCTGGGCGATGTGCCAGACGGCGTGGTCCGTCCCGTGGAAGAACACGTCCAGACGTCCGTGCCCGTCGGTGGCGATGACGGGTTCGCCGCCGATGTTCTGCGCGATCTGCTCCCAGGCGCTCCAGTCGGTGCCGTTGACGATGGTCTGCTCGTTGACCCACAGGTGGCCGCTGCCCCAGTGGAAGGTGGCAAGCCTGGCGTCGGCGGCCCGGGCGACGGCCGGGTTTCCGGTCAGGGTGCCGCCGAGGCTGCTCAGTGTGGCCCAGCCGTTGTAGTCGTCGGTCTGCGGCAGGTGCCACAGGGCGTCGTCGGTGCCCCGGAAGAACACTTCCAGGCGGCCGTCGGCGTTGGTGCCGACGACGGGGTCGCCGCCGACGTTCCGCACGATGTTCCGGGGGCTTTCCCAGGCGTTGTCGTTGGCGTCGCGCTGGCGGACGACCCACAGGTGACCATTGGTGCCGCGGAAGAACACCTGCAGACGGCCGCGGGCGTCGGTCGCCACCGCCGGGTCACCCGACAGGGTGCCGCCCAGGGCGGCAGGGCCGGTCCAGTTGCCGTAACCGGACTTGGTGGTCTCCCACACATGCCACAGAGCGTTGTCGGTGCCCCGGAAGAAGGCCGCCGGGCGGCCGTCGGCGTGCAGCCCGGGGACCGGATTACCGCCGATGTTGTCGGCGAGCACCTTCCCTGCGCCGTAGCCGCCGTTGATGACCGTCTGCCAGGGATGTCCGAGGTTGCCCTGCCCGTTTTTGAAGAACACCCCGATCCGCCGCGCGGCCGTGTGCAGGGCGGCGGGATCGCCGGCCAAGGTGGCGGCGCCCAGGTTCTCCCACTCGGACCAGCCACCCCAGGTCTGCTGATGACAGTGCGACAGCGCGTTGTCCGCCCGGCCACGGGCGAACACCTCCAGCCGGCCGTCCGAAGAGGGCGCCACCGCCGGATTACCGGTCAGCTGCCCGCCGAGCGAGGACACCGGCCCCCAGGACATACCCGGCGTCGAAGGAACCGTCATGTTCTCCCCCTCCTGTTTCACCCCCGCGCCCTCCCCAGGGGTGTGACTTTAGGCACACGATCAACTACCCATCGTTATCACCTGGCAGGCCCACCCCTGGTGGCATGACGAAGCGTCAGCAACACGCCGTAAGCAGGCACGTCCTTCAACGCCCCCCTGTACAGCGCCCCCTCACCACCACCCCATACCAGCCAGCAAAGCCCACTCGCCGGTACACCCGGCTGTCCGGCCTGCGCCCGCGCTGGCGCTCGAAGACACCCACCGTCTCTGGAAGAGCCAGCAACGCGGCTTGGATCTGCCATCCGCCCCGACCAGCACGATGCCCCGCACCCTGCTGCACATGGGCGCCACCGCCTGCGCCCATCACGACGGCGACAGCCAACAGGCCTGCCGCCATCACCGAGGTCGAGCACCTGGCCACCCGAGACTTCCTCGCCCACCACACCGCCGCCGACCTGCCCTGCGACAACCAGGGCAACCGCCGCAGCGCCTGAACCCCCAACCACCAGCCCGGTCCCGCCTCGCCGCGGCCGGGAAAGCCCCGGGGCACACCACGTGCCCCGGGGATGTGGTGCGTCACGGGCGGTCAGGAACCGCAGATCGTCACCGCCCTGGCCGATGACGTCGCCCCTTGGGCGATGTTGGCGTGGCCGGCAACGGCCTTTCCCAGGACAGGGACAACCGGGAGTTCCTGAAGGAAGAAGGCGATGTCGCGCCGGCCGTTCAGCGCGCCTCCGCGCCCGTCAGGGTCGCGAACACGTTCGCCAAAGTCGCTGCACTCCTGGCCGGAGGCGGGGCGAGTCGTGTCCGGCTGTCGGCGGCCTGGACGGGGGAAGTGACACCGAACACCGCGCCTGAAGACCTGCTTTTCCACCGCCGCCGTCGTGGGGCGCAGCGCGCACCCCCTTCACGCACAGGCAGGAGAACGCCTGTCCCGGTGCTCACCTCTTCGGTGTTCTCCTCCTCGTCATCGCTATCGCCGGCTGCATCCTGCTGACAGGCGGCCAGGCAGCGCGCCCTGGACGCGCGAATCCATGCCGCGGCCCCAGCCCAGATGCTGACGCATCCACATGCCGGCCTGCCCCCCGGGTGGGGCCGCCCGATGACCAGTGGAGTACGACCCGTGAACCACCACCTGCGCGGCGCCCTGCCGGCCCTTGCCCTGGCGATGACCACCGCCCTTGCTCCCACCGCGCAAGCCGTGGCGCCCGGCGAGGAACCGCGCACGGCGTCGGCCGAGCCGTACCCGGCTCCTTGCACGGGCGAGTACCAGGGCGATGCCCGACTCGGACCCGAGCACCTGCCCCGCGCCTGGGAGGCACCGGTCGGCCCGCTGCTGAGGAACTATCAGCGCACCGGCGGCCTCTCCGGCGCGGCATTCCTGGCCAAGTATTGGAAGGAGGAGGACTCCTCAAGTCCGGGCGGGTGGAAATATCCGCCCAACGACGGCTTCGCCGAAGTCAACGGCGAGATCGACAAGCACGTCGATGTCCTGGAGCCTGGTGAGGATCTGGACCGCTTCGGCTCGGAGTACGGCTCCTACCTCGCCCCTGCCGGCGATTCTTACGCCAAGCGGGCGCTGCCGCCGCAGAACCTCAACACCCGCGAGGCGAAATACCCGTGTGACTACCACCGGTACACCGTCAAGCGGCCCTTCCCCGTCTGGCAGGGCCGCATCGCACCCTGGTTCGAACAGCCCGGCGGCGGCCAGCAAATCAAACTCGACCCTGCCCTGCTGCCCCCCGGTGACGGCCAGCGCCTGAACGTCAAATGGCTCCTCAGCCACGACTACCTCGCCCCCGCCGCAGGCTGACCCGGAACTTCCCCGTGGACCGCCGCACGCTGCGCACCGTCCTGCGCTCCAAAGGGGTGCAGGACGGCTACTACTGCCTCGAAGGTGTCCACGAGCCCGCTCCCCTGCCCACCGACTTCCTCTACCTGCGCCGCTCCCCCACCCACCCCGGCATGTGGGAAACCGGCGCATATGAACGCGGCACCTGGCAGACCATCACCGAACACACCAGCGAAGCAGACGCCTGCACGCACCTGGTGCATCTCCTGACCGCCACTTGAACTTCAGCACCCCGGCTGCCGGTGAACTGCCAGAGCCGTTGCCGGTCAAGCCCGGATCGTGGAGACACTTATGCTCCCGTGCGCCCCGCCCCGGTCGAGTGAACGACCGGCAAGTGGCGCGCTGCCTGCTGAGGAAACGGTGACCATCAGCAAGAGGCCCACCCCCGAGGGAAGGACTATTCCGTGCGCCGTGCACTGATCATCGTCGATGTGCAGAAAGACTTCTGCGAGGGAGGCAGTGTCCCGGTGAAGGGCGGTGCGGACCGGGCCGCGGCCATCGCCGATCTTGTCCGGCGCGCTGACGGACAGTACGCCTACGTCGTTGCCACCCGTGACCACCACATCGATCCGGGCGCCCACTTCTCCGACCACCCCGACTTCCGGGACTCCTTCCCTGTGCACTGCGTCGTCGGCAGCGACGGAAGCGAGTTCCACCCTCACTTCGCACCCGCCGTCGACGCCGGGCACGTCGACGAAGTCGTCTTCAAGGGCGCGCACTCCGCCTCCAAGAGCGGTTTCGAGGGCTTCACCCAGGACGGCACGGCCCTGTCCGACTGGCTGAAGGCCCGCGACATCACCGACCTCGACGTCGTCGGCATCGCAACCGATCACTGTGTCAAGGCCACCGCACTGGACGGAGTACGCGCCGGCTTCACAGTGCGAGTCCTGCTCGACTACACCGCCGGCGTCGCCGCCGACAGCACCCGCACCGCACTCGACGAACTGCGCCGGGCCGGTGTCGCACTGAGCGGCGAGCCCGTCGTCGTCACCTGAACAAACCGGCCGCGCTGACCACAAAGGCCCGGCACACCGGGCTCACCCCCGCCCCGGGACGTGTCCTCCTGGCCAGGGGCCCCGGGCCGCTGTGGAGGCACTGCACGCCGGCACCATCCGTGCCACGATGCCCTCTGACTCGCCCTCAGCGCTCGCTCTGGCTCCTTCGCCTCCGGGACCTTGGGAGCTTCCGGGGCGGAGCCTCAGTGAAGTCACTCTTCTTCGGCGTGTTCTCCAGGACCGCGCCCTTCTTCAGGCCGCTGCCCTGTGGCATCTTCGAGCACGCCTCATGAAGCTCGAAAGGCCGTTTCGCGCCCCGTTCAAGCACCGCGTCAGGCATGTCGCCCTGCCACCAACGTCCCCGGACAGCACACCTAGTTGCAGGTGATGTCAGCGACTTCGCGGTCCAGGATGTCGACCCCGCCCTTGTTGGAGGGGTGAGTGGTGGGAACTGGCCATAGAACAGGACCATCGGGACGCCAGTTACTGACGCAAGAGGGGCTCGCCCGCTGCTACCAGCTATCTCCTGCCGCGGGACGGCGTGGCCGTGTTACTGCCGAGTCGGGTGGTCTCCCATCGATCACCTTGCGCGATTACTCAGCCGCAGAGTGTGCTTGCGCGGGGGCCGATGCGCGGCCCGAGCAAGGAGTCATACACATGGCGATGCCGGTCACCACCGATATCACGGTCCGGGAGAAGTCCGCCTGGATCCGCTGGCTTCCGAACGCCCTGCCAGCCGCTGGCTACATCACACTGGACAACTCCTCCGACCAGAGCATCGACATCACCAAAATCGCCAGTCCCGACTCTCAGAGGATCACGATCTACCAGACCGTCCCCGACGCCGAAACCCCGAAGACGGTCAAGCTGGACAAGGTCACCCTGCCCGCCCAGGGAGAGTTCACCTTCGTCCCGGGCCAGCAGCACCTCATGCTGGAGAGGCCGACCCATCTGATCACCCCCGGCAACGTCGCCCGCGTCATCTTCTTCCTCAGCGACGGCAAGGGGCATCAAAGTCCGGATCCCCGTCAGCACTTCCTCCCCGCTGTAACTGACCGCGCCCACACGCCCCCAGGAGAACCGGAATGACCACGTACCACCTCGACCTCGGTGACGACCAGGGCGAAGCACTCGACTCCGTCACCAAGCTCACCCTCGTCCACACCCCAGTCGACATCGACACCTACGTCGCCGACGACTACAACGCCCCCGTGCCACTGTGGGGCAACGTCATCCTCACGCGCGGCGACGTCCGCAACCCCGCCACCACCGCCTGGGTCGAGAACGTCGAGAACACCAGCACCCACCAGGACGTCGTCCTCATCGCCGGCGACCCTGACGACCCCGACGCCTTCGCCATCAGCTTCACCGACATCACCGTCGAGAAGTAGCCCCGCCCACCCGCCGCCGCGTAACCACTGCCCAGGCCGACGCCGGGGGCTCCTGCACGTCGACACCAGCGCCCGCACAGCTGGACCGCCTACACGGTCTGACCTTCCGGCCGGCCTCCCCGCCACGCACCGCGCCCGGCCTCCCCGCCGCACGCGGTGCAACCGCAGCTGTCGGTTCTCTGAGCACCTCTCATTCGGCTCTGCGGTTCCTCCTGCGTCCGTGAGGACACATAAGCCTCCGAGGCGTAGCCGGAACGGGCATGATCGCTCGCTCGTCCGGGTGGTGATGCGCGCGCGGCCACTGCTTTCGTGGGCCGGCGGAGCGAGGATGACGGCCATGAATACGTCGAGTGATCAGGTCGGCATCGAACGTCGTCGGTTCTTGAAGCAGGTTCTGGGCGTGACCGCCGGAGGCACCTTTGCGGCCGCCGCTGCCGGTTCCCCCGCGCGTGCGGCGGACATCCTGCCGACGCCGGGGACTGCGGTCGATACCAGCATCGAGGTGACGGGCGCCGTGATGACCTCACTGCAGGGGCCTGCGCAGCGGGCAGTGCTGCACTTCGTCGGCCGTCGAAGGCAGAAGGTCCTGGCCGGGGGAGCAGACCATGTGCGGCTGGAGACGCTGGACTTCATGGCGCAAGCCGAACACCCGCAGTTCGGCATGATCACCATGAGGCTCCCTGTAATCCACGAGCAGGACGGCGGCATCCTGAAGGCTCTGGGACCAAATCAGCTCCAGGAGACGTGGCTGGTGCGTCCGACGCTGCGGTTTGACCGATGGGGTGATGTGCCCGGCCCCATGGAATGCGCGGCGGAGGGCCAATTCACACTGGTCGGGAACAGCGCGCAGTGGCCCCCGCCACCGCCGGGCGCAACCTACGCGCTGCAATCCTCGGTCGCGTTCTCGAACGGTGACCTGCGTGTCGAGTTCACCGATTTCCCTGCGAACATCAGCGCCTGATCGTCCACGTCACCTACGCCGACAGCCGTGCGGAACGGCGCTTCTCCCGCGCCGTAACCGACGCCTCCGGCACCTGGCGCACGCCGTCTCCGGTCGGCGCCAGCGGACTTGCCGCACTCGGCGAGCGCGCGGCAGCCGACCATGTCACCCAGCGCGTGTCTCTTTGATGGGTTGGTCAGTTGATCAGATGTGTCTGTCCGATTAGTGATCACTGATGCGATGTGGGACCGGATCGCGCCGCTAATGCCGGCCGATCCGGCCCGCGGCAGGAGGTGGGCCGACCATCGCAGCACGCTTGAGGCCATCGCGTGGAAGTACCGCACCAACTCGCCATGGCGGGACCTCCCCGACGAGCTCGGCTCATTCCAGACCGCCCACAAACGGCTGATCAGATGGGCCGTCGACGGCACCTGGGAGATGATCCTTGCCGCCGTCCTGGCAGCGGCGGACGCCGATGACGACATCGACTGGACGGTGTCAGTGGACTCCACGGTCGTCCGGGCCCACCAGCACGCTGCCGGAGCGCTCAAAAGGGGGCGGCCCACCGCGGCGAGCCCGCTGATCACGCGCTCGGACGCTCCCGCGGCGGGCTGAGCACCAAGGTCCACCTGGCCGCAGACGGCCACGCACGGCCCCTCGCCTTCACCGTCACCGCAGGCCAGGCGGGTGACGCGCCCGCCTTCGAGACGGTGATGTCCCGCATCCGCGTGCCCCGCACTGGCCCCGGCAGGCCCCCGACCCGGCCCCTGGCCGTTCTGGCCGACCGCGCGTATTCCTCACGCGCCATCCGCAGCCACCTGCGGCGCCGGGGCATCCGCGCGGTCATCCCGCAGCCGTCCGATCAAGCCGGCCACCGCCTGCGGCGAGGCCGACAAGGTGGCCGTGGCTCTGTCCGCGAGAACGGGCAGCGGATGTACACCGGGTGGGGAGGCAGCCGCTGCCCGAGGGGGAATCGAAATGTTCACGGGCTTCGACGGCAGTACTGGCACGAAAAGGGTGCTGGTGGGGTGCGTTGGAAAAACGGATGGCCGGGGGTGAGCGTGACGCGGCAGGATGCTCCGCATGACATTGCCTACCCCCGAACTGCACACCGCCCGCCTGCGACTGAGGCCGTTCACCGACGCCGACGCGGCGCCGCTCTACGCGCTGCACAGCAGCGCCAACGTGCTGCGTTACTGGGACTCCCCGCCTTGGACCGAACCGGCCCGCGCCCAGCGCTTCATCGCGACGTGCCGGACGATCGCAGAGGAAGGCACGGGAGCGCGGGTGGCCGTCGACCGCGTCTCCGACGGCGCGTTCATCGGCTGGTGCGGCCTTACCAACTGGAACCCCGACTTCCGCAGCGCGTCGCTGGGCTACGTCTTCGACGCCGCCGCATGGGGCCACGGCTACGCCACGGAGACCGCGCACGCCGTCCTGCGGTGGGCGTTCGACACCCTGGACCTGAACCGCGTCCAGGCCGAGACCGACACCCGCAACGTGGCGTCCGCCCGGGTCCTGGAGAAGCTCGGCTTCGTCCGCGAGGGCACCCTCCGCGAGGACTGCGTCGTCAACGGCGACGTCTCCGACTCCTGGGTCTTCGGCCTCCTCCGTCGCGAGTGGCACCCGACGGCCGGCCGCTAGGACCGAGACCTGCCCGCCTCCCCCACCGGTTCCGACCGTCCGCACCGCTGGAGCATCCAGTAGCTCGTAGGGTCCGCCCGGAACGGCAACATTCTCATCGGCGTGGGGCGGGTGCTGTCGCTTCTCGTGAACATCGAACACGTCGCGGTCCGGGTGCCGCCGTCATCTCCAAAGCGCGGGTCAACATGCACCGCAAACTGCGCAACATGGCCACGATGACGGGCCTGTACCCCCTCGCCGTGCTCTCCGACTGCGTCGTCTACCCCTCACCGGGCGCGAGCCCGTTGGACTTCCTCCCCTACGCCGCGTCCGGCAAACCCCAGCCCGGCGCCTTCCGCCTCGGCCCCACACCTGGCCTGGCCAAGCTGGAGGGCGTCCAGGAGATGCTGTGGGCGGTCGGCCTCATGGAACAGGGCTACAACCCGGCCCGCCACATCAAAGACCCTGGCTGAGGACCGGCTGGAAACACTAGGAGCTCTCGCCGGACGCGAACCCTTCAGCTGCCCCGGCCTGGACTTGGCACCAGCGACTCCTCAGGATGGCCCCGGCGTCCAGGACGGGTCGCGGCCGAGCAGGGCGAGCAACCGGTCGCCCGCCGGGGCGTCGTCGGGGACGGCGATCTGTCGGCGGAATGCGGCGCCGGCCCCGCGGCCCTCGTCCGGGACCCGGGTTGCTACGCGCAGTGCGGCGTCGGTGAGTTCGGCGGCGGGCTCCCACGGGGCTCCGATCGTCGCCGCGACGTCCCAGGCATGCACCACGTAGTCGAGCAGGTGGAAGCCGATCGCTATCCGTCCCGGAACAGCGAAGTCCTCGCCCACCTCAGGCAGCGCTAACCGCCGCTCCAGCACTTCGTCGTCTGCGAACGCCGCGGTGACCTCACCCACCGATGCGTCATACGCTCCTGCCGGGTCATCGCCGAGGTCGCCGTCGCGCCATACTGCCCACGGCTCCCCCGCGCCGCGGGCGGAGGCGGCGAACCCCTCGTTCTGGCTGACCAGATGGCGTAACAGGCCGTACAGGGTCCAGTCCGCGCATGGCGTCGCCAACCTCAAGTGGTGGGTCTTCACCTGGGAGACCACCTCCCCCGTCAGCAGCAGTGCCTGGCGGTCCAGTTGTCGTATGTCCATGTCAGGAGCATAAAATCGCACAGCGGTCCAGCTCCAGGGCCAATAAGCTGTCAACTGATTGAGCCAATTGCCGGGCTGAAAGCCCACACCAGCCGAGCCGGAACGGAAAGCCGAGATGGACGTGCACGTCAGGCTCGACGGGCAGCGCGACCTGTCCGGCCAGATCTACCGCCAGCTGCGCGCCGCGATCCACGACGGGCTGCTACGGCCCGGCGATCCGCTGCCCCCGACCAGGGAGTTGGGCCGTCGCCTCGTGGTGGCCCGCAACACCGTCGGCGTCGCCTACGAACGGCTCGTCGCCGAGGGCTACGCGGACAGCAGGGTCGGCTCCGGGACCTATGTGCGTGCGACGGGCCTGCCCACGCGCGAGGCCGCGACTGCCAACGACACCACCGGCTCGGGACTGCGTCCGCGCGCCCTGTGGTCAGGTCTGTCCCCATGGGCGGCTTCGGACACCACGGGCCGGACCACGGTGGCCCACGACTTCCGGGTCGGCCTGCCGGACGCCCGACTCTTCCCGTACGAAGCCTGGCGTCCCCTGATCGCCCGGGAACTGCGTCCCTCGGCGGCCGGGGCGGTCGGATACGGCGATCCGGCCGGCCACGCCGGGCTTCGGGCAGCACTCGCCCGGCACATCGGACTATCCCGTGGCGTGCGGACCGGCCCAGACGACGTGCTGGTGACCACCGGCACGCAGCAGGCCCTGGACCTTATCGGACGGGTGCTGCTCGAACCGGGCGACCGGGTGGCCGTCGAAGAGCCCGGGTACCCACCGGCCCGGCTATCGTTCCTGGCGCAGGGCGCCGAGGTCACGGGCATACCGGTGGACGCCGAGGGCCTGCTGGTGGACGCCATCCCGCCGGACACCCGCGCCGTTTACGTCACTCCCGCCCACCAGTTCCCGCTGGGCATGCCGATGTCCCTGCGGCGCAGAATGGCCCTGCTGCAGTGGGCGCGGCGGCACGGCGCGGCGGTAATCGAGGACGACTACGACAGCGAATTCCGGTTCGGCGGGCGGCCGGTCGAGGCGCTGCAGAGTCTGGACAGGGACGGACACGTCATCTATGTGGGGTCGTTCTCCAAAGTGATGCTGCCCTCCCTGCGCGTCGGCTTCCTGGTGGCGCCCGCCTCGCTGCGCGGAGCACTGCGCACCGCGAAGTACACCGCCGACTGGCACACAGCAGTCCCCACGCAGGCGGCGCTCGCCCGCTTCGTCGACGACGGGCTGCTCGCCCGGCACGTCCGCCGGATGCAGCACACGTACGCGACCCGGCACCACACCATCGCCCGTGCACTCACCGAACACTTCACTGGCCTGGCCGAGCTGGTACCGTCCGCCGCGGGCCTGCACATGACCGCCTTTACCCAAGGCGATTTCGCCGACCCCGTCGCCCTCGCGGACCGGGCCGCCCGCGCCCGGGCAGCCGGCGTGGCGGTCTACACCCTGGCAGAGGTCGCCGCAAACCGGTCCGCACGCCCGGGCTTTGTCTTCGGCTACGGCTCGATCAGCGCCTCGGACATCGAGCCGGGGCTGCACCGCGTACTCGGCCCGTCTCAGGTCTACTGAACGCGGGAGAGGTCGTCCCGATAGGGGCCGACCAGTCAGCCCGGAAGCCGAGCTGCGCTCCGCGTGGTAACTCGGTTGGATGGGCTTGGCCGCCTGGGTGAAGATGCATGCATGAGCCGAGATAGATGAGGTACGCGCAGCGATCGCTGGTGTGGTGCGCCTTATGGACCCCAGCGTTCGTATGACACGATCGCTATCACCACCACAACTCAGATGCTGCAGACCAGCGACGCCAACCTCCACGACCTCGGGACGGAGTGCCGGGCCATGCTGACACTCCTGCAGAATCGCGGGCCGCTGCTCGACGCCGCCTCGACGACGTCAACCGCCAGCCGGAACGGGTCAGCGTGATCAGACCGAAGTTGCTTACCTCTTTGCGGAGGCGGGCGTGCTGTCAGTCACGTCGGTGGCTGTGGCATGGACAGGCAGGAGCGAGTCGACGCCGGTCATGCTGAGCATGCGCATCAAGCGGTCGGGGACGGCGGCGAGGCTGAGCGAGCCGCCCGCTTCCTGAGCCGCGTGCCAGACGCCGATGATCGCGCTGAGGCCGGCGGAGTCACAGAAGCCGACCTGGGCCAGGTCCAGGGTCAGATGCGGGTGTCCGTGGCTAATGATCTCCAGGGCTTCGGAGCGCAGGGTGGGCGCGGTGTTCACGTCCACGTCCCCGACGATCGTGGCGATGGCGATGCCGGGGTGGGGGTGCTGGACGGTCAGGTGCAGTGTGTGGGTCACGTCGGTCATCACTCCTGGCCGAAGTGTTCGGGTGCGGCGGTGGTGTGGGCGGTGGCGGCGACGCCGGTGTCGGGTGCTGTTTCGGGGTCAGACACGGACAGGGCCAGCAGGGCCACGTCGTCGCCGGCTCCGTCGGGCAGTGAGGCCAGCAACGTGACGGCGTCTTCCATCAGGGCGGTGGCGGTGAGGGGGCCGGTGCGCTGGTGGAGGAAGCCGGTCAGGCCGTCCTCGCCGAGCATGGCGTCCTGGGTGGTGCGGGCTTCGGTCAGCCCGTCGGTGTAGAGGAACAGGCCTTCCCCGCGGGCCAGCAAGAAGGTGGTCTGGGCGAAGTGTGCCTGGGGGAAAGCTCCGATGAGCATGCCGCCCTTGGGGCGTACCGCCTTGACCCATACCGCGCCGCTGTCGTCGGGGCGCAGATGGTAGGCCGGCGGGTGGCCGCCGGTGGCCACGGTGACGGTGAAGCCGCCGGCCTCCCGGGGTGTCAGGAGGCCGAAGAGGGCGGTGCAAAAGCGGCTTCCGGCGGTGACGTCGGCGAGCAGGGCGGTATTGAGCGTGCTCAGGACGGTGACCGGGTCCGGGTCGATCTGGGCCGCGACGCGCAGGGTGTGGCGGGCCAGGGCGGTGACGGTCGCCGCCTCGGGGCCCTTGCCGCACACGTCACCGAGGAAGAAAGCCCACCGGCTGCCGTCGACGGGGAAGACGTCGTAGAAGTCGCCGCCCACATCATGGACGGAGGCGGTGCGGTAGTGGCAGGCCAGCTCAAGGCCGGGCACCACGGGAAGCGCCGGGGGCAGCAGGGTGCGCTGGAGGGTGGAGGCGAACGCGGCGATGGCGCTCTTGTCCTTCTCCGCCCGTTCCCGCGCCGCTCGTTCCACCTCCCGCCGCTCCTGCTCGCTGCGTAGTGCGCGCAGCGCCGACAGCCGCAACTCCATCTCGTCCAGCACGATCGCTGCAAGATCGGCCAAGGTGGCGGTGTCGTCCTCGGTGATGGAGCGCGGCTTGGTGTCCAGGACGTTGACCGTGCCCAGCCGGTGGCCGTCGGGGGTGATGATCGGTGCGGCGGCATAGAAGCGCACACCCATCTCCCCGGCGACCAGCGGATTGTCCGCCGCCACGGGATCACGGAGGGTGTCTGGGATGACCAGCGCGTCATCGCGCAGAATCGCCGAGCCGCACAGGCCCGGATCGCGGCCGATCTCCTTGACGCCCTCCAGGCCGTGTGCGGCCTTGAACCAGATGCGGTCGGTGTCCACGATCGTGACCGTGGCCACGGGGACATCGAAGAGGCGGGCGGCCATCGCCGCCACCCGGTCGAACGCGCCGTCGGGCGGAGTGTCGAGGATGTCGTAGCGACGGACCGCCGCAATACGGGCCCCCTCCACATCCGGGTCCGGGACCAGCTCGGGGCGACGCCCTGAAGCCGGGTCGGTGGCCGAGGCCTGCTGGGTCATCGGCTTTCCGTTCCATTGATGGGCCGCCGCGAGCGGCACGAACCGACGCAGCCTAAATCGAGTAGACGTCCGAAAGCCAATGCCAGGGGACGTGATCGCGCTGCGCGGGCTGCTGTGGCCAGACGAAATCCGGCGGCACCGTATCGCCTTCTCGTGCCGTGAGGTCGCCAGGATCCCCGCCCAGGCGGCGCCACGCACGGTTCTGCTGGGCCGCTACGGCCGCACCGGGCGCCTGCAGTAGACCGGCCGCAGCACCACCCCCTCCCCCAGGCCGGCCGCGCCCTCGCCGAACTGCTCACCCCCCTTGGATGCGCACCCCTGGGAGGGGTGGAGGTTCAGCGCAGGGTGGGGGACACAGAGGACTCTGGACGTGCGCCTGGTGTAGCCCGACGTCGTGACGGAAGTCGCCATCGGCGTCGCCCGCGACAGCGCCATTCGGACGGTCTCGTCCCCGAAGGCGTCCCCGTCGCGGTCCGACAGTTCGAGGCAGGCCGCGTCGAGCGGCGCGATCAAAGGGGTCTTGACGCCGCATGGGGTGGGGTTGCCGCGCCCACGCCGGTTCCGCGGCCAAAAATGAGGAAGGCCGCGTTCGGGCGTCCGCGAGACGATCGTAGCCATTTCGAAAGGTTCGACCCGGTTGGTCCTGCGTCACCAAGGTGTGCCCCTGGTCGGCGTTGCTGACCCCGCCGAGCCGCTGAAGGCGCCGTCCGTCAGGTCGAGGCGCTTGGGCTCGTGCTGGGTTCGCTGGAAGGTACCGCGGTCATTGATGCGCACAAAGAGGGACGCGCTGCCGTTCGCGACGCTCGTGACCCACTCCCATGTGCCGAACGGCAGCTGCGCGTTTCGGGAGCGAAGTCGCCGCAGTATCGGCGTTGTTGTCGAAGACCTCACCGCTGGCGTTGTCGGCGCCCGTCGGTATGGGGCCGCAATGCGTGGCCCAGCAGGTGCCGGCCTGCGTAGTGGTGGTGGCGGCAATGCTGACGGCGACGTCCGGGTCGGCCGGTGCCGCGCGTACCGCCTCGATGCACGAGAGCGGATCGCCCGGCTTCCCAGATCCGGGCCAAGGCACTCGGTCATTCCGATCACGACGTTGGACATGTCCGAGTAGAAGCGGTCAAGGCTCGTCTTTGAGGTACGACAACACGCCCCCGTGACGAGATGGCGACCTGTGGTGCGCTCTTGACAGTCGCCTCATAGCCAGGCGGGATGTTAGGTGCGCACCGGGCGCGTCTGCCGAGTCGGGGGCATGTGGTGGAGGGTGTCGATGGTCCAAACCATGTGGAGATACTGGAGCGTTGGGCCCGGGGCTTACAGCTTCTCCATGTGGCCCACAACATCGCCTCGGAGCGATTCAATCGCTGGAACCGCGTCACCGGGGTCTCCACAGCCATGCTGTCTACAGTCGTCGGAACAGCACTCTTCGCCTCTCTCTCGGCCTCCAGCCTCAGCGGGGTTCGTGTGGCAGCCGGCGCCTTCAGTCTGCTCGCGGCTGCGCTCAGTGCCGGGCAATTGGTCTGGAACTATCCCGAACTCGCCTCACGCCATCGAGCAGCAGCTGTGCGCTACGCGACCCTCCGCCGGCAGGTGGAACTGCGGCTGGCGAACCGGGACCGGCTGACCGAGACCGACGTCGACGTCACATCTGCCGAGTGGCAAGAGATCGAGGAGTCTGCGCCACAGCTACCGATCGGTGTCCGCCGCCGCGCCAGGAAAGCGATCTCCAGATCCCCGCTACGTGCCTGAACACCGCGCCACGCGGCTGCGCGGCGTCAGCCAGCCTTGATGAGGACGCCGCAGGAGCACCAAGGCGACGATGACCGTCGCGATCTTCCGCACAGGCGGCAGGTCGGCGAAGCGCATCCGCTCACCTTCGGTGCGGACCACCGTGGCCACACCCTGCGCCTCCGCGAGTTCCTGCGGAAAGTTTCAGCAACCTATCGAATTGCCTGGATAGGTTCGCTACGGTGCATGAGCACTTCCACCGAGACACCAGCCGAACGGATCGCCGGTGACCTCGCCCTGGCCATACACCAGCGGCTCATCCGGCCCGGGGAGCGCCTGCCGTCGCAGTCCAGGCTGATGACGTCGTACGGCGTGGCCATGGGCACCGCGTCCGCCGCGCTGGGCAAGCTCGCGGCCGCTGGCCTCATCCGGACCGTGCCCGGCTCCGGGACGTTCGCCGTCCGCCCGAACCCCTTCGAGCCGGACCCGTACTTGACGTCCTGGCGGCAGCCTCCCTCTGCCGGACGCTCGCCGCACGCTCCTTCGCCCTGGGCTCCGCCCCGGTGCTGGAGATCCAGGTGGGTGGGGACGTCGACACCTCCGGGGATCACGAGGGCCCGCTGACGCGCCTGGTCGACGTCTCCGCACTGGAGGGCCTGGACCAGCACGTCCTCCGGTGGATGGGCGAGGCCCTGCTGTCGACCGAGCGCCGCCTGGTCGCGGACGGCCCGTGCGAGGGCGACACGCACGTCATCGCGACGGCCCGGGCGATCCTCCGCGACGGCGGCTGCCGCCCCGAGGACCAGCCCAGCATCGCCGTCCACGGCGGACGCGAGCGGTGCTTATGTGTCCAGGCCGGCGCCGGGCACCGCGAGCTGCAGTGGTTCCAGATCGCCATAGAGAGCGGCGTGGAAGGCGGCAGCGAGCTCACGGGCCCGCTCCTCACTTGGTACGTCGTGCAGCATGAAATAAATCGGGCCCCTGTAGGCGTCCGCTCCGGCCTGCCCCTCGTGAACCAGGAGGATGATGGCGTCCCGCAGTGCCTGGTTCACAGCGTCGTCGACCCTGTGGCCCGGGCCGGCGGTCAACGCGTCCGCCTTCACCGTCCACTGCTGCCCCTGGCGTTCGATGGCGACGAACACGACACCCTGCGCCTTGGCCGCCCGGTAGACGGCACCAAAGGTATCGGTGGCATCCGGGATCAGATGACTGGGGCACGGAATCGGAAGCTGCTGCATGAACGGGCATTTTGCCGCAACTCAACCCGCCTCACCGCACAGGCATCCTGCCGTCGCAGCGAAGGCCCGCTCGGTTGCCTGCCCCTGCCGGTGACGCCCAGATCCCAGACCCGGCCCAGGGCGGCTGCTGCCCAGCCCGCCCCGGCCCCCTTGCCAAGCCTTCGACAGTCGGCGTCTGTCAGCGCGGGGGCCTCTTCGAGCAGCTGGTGCGCGGACACGGCAACCGGGGTGCACTCGTGGCCGGGCGTGGTTCCAGCACCATTAGGGGGCCAGAGCTCCTACAGCGGGGGCTGGTCGTTGAGGGCGCCACCGGGGTCGTCGGCCAGAGCGAGGCGTGCGGTGATGCGTTTGCCGACCGGCTCGTGCTGGACCTCGAAGCCCTGGGCGTCGGCCATGACGATCTCCAGGCCGTGCTGGCCGACCCGCCCGGCGTCCACGGCCCGGGCTACCGACAAGGTCGGGTCGGAGTCCCACACCTCGACCTCGACCAGGTCGCCGACGATCCGCAGGTTCAACACGATGGGGCCGGGGGCGTACGTGCGCGTATTGGTATCCAGCTCGCTGACCACCAGCTGGGTCACGTCCAGTGCGCGCTGTGGAGGGGCACGCCGTGCTCGGCATGGACACGGGCGAGAAAGCCGGCCGCCATGTGGCGGGCCCAGGCGATATCCTGTCCGTCATCCCCCGCAGAGGAGCACCGAACATCCGGGCCGTGGCAAACTCCGCTACGTCGTGGAGCAGACCTTCGCCCTGCTCCACCACTTCAACGCCTTGCCGTGCGATGGGAACGCCGCACCGAACTTCACGACGCCTTCATCTCCCTCGCCTGCAGCGTCATCTGCTGGCGATGACTTCGGAAGCCCAAGAACGACTGACCGGTGTCAGAGCAGGCCAGGATGTCAGCAGGCTGCTTCAGCACGTTGGTACTCTCCGCATCTACGGCGAGGAGGGGAGATGATCGTGGGAGCAGAGCCGTCGAGTCCTCCGAGCCGCTGGTTCAGAGGAACTGGTTTTGGGGTCCTCTTCGGTGGACTGACCGCAGTGGTGTCCACTGCTGCCATTGGGAATGCATGGGCTGTATGTGACATCGGCAACGGCGTAACCAATGGCATAACCTTGCTGTTTCTTGTCCCTCTCATATGGATCGCCGCTGCGGTTTCGTGGGTGATCCTGCACAGCACCGTCGGAAGGCGTCATCGCAGGACAGCCCTGGCTGCAGGGCTCATCTTCACCCTGTGGTTCACCTGGTTTGTTGTCACATGGCTCGGCATGCCGGACTCCTACCCCGCACCGTTGTGCCCGGGCAACGTCCCACCTTGGTGGCCGAGCTTCATCCCTGCATGACTCCGCCGAAGCCTGTGACCCTTGGCAGCGGCAGCACCCCCGACCAGCCGCTGCACGCCAGCAAGATCGTGTTACGAGTTCTGAAGGGAGGGGGCGGTAGGTGATGCCGTAGTCGCGGGCGAAGCGGTTGGCCTATCGCCCTCTCCTGGCCGACCACGCGTACTCCTCCCGCACCATCTGCAGCCACCTGCGACGCCGGGGCATCCCTGTCGTCATCCCCGCAGCCGTCCGACCGACTCGGCCACTGCCGGCGACGAGACCGACTCGGCGGCCGTCCCCCCCGGCTTCGACGCGGAGGCCTACGAGCAGCGGACGTATCAGATGACCCCCTGCGGGCGAACCGTGTCATCCACCGTTCCGCATGGCACGGCCACGCCTGACGCGTAGGCATCCCAAGGTCATGGCGCGGCTGTCGCCGTCCTGGAATTAGATTTCCTTAATAGGTCCTCTCACTATGGGTTTCGCCACCGTTTGACCGCTTGTTCGGGTGACATTGATCTTCAGCCCGGAGGTTGCGACATGTATGGGGTGCCGGAAGGCTCCCGCGGCTGCATCATGTGCGGATTCAGGGTCTGTCCCTGGCCACAGGTGGGTGAGCATGAGCCTGGCGGCATCTGCTTGGCTGGCGTACTGGCCAGCCAAGCGTGCGGTCAGCAGATACGGCGCGTCGGCGGACGGCACCGCGTGGATAAATGTGGCTTCTGACAACAGCAGGTCGGCATTCTGAGCGAGGCGCAGGATGTCGGGGCTCGGTCCCGTGTCGCCGGTGTAGGCGAGCACAGCTTCCGGTGTGGTCAGTCGGATGCCGGCGTTGGGCACGAAGTGTGGAAGGAGCCAGGTGTCGGTTCTGAACGGGCCGATGTCGAGTTGGTCGCCCGGCTGGAACTCGTGAAGGCGGTACGCCCCGGCGAGCATGCTCGGTTTGTCCAGCGCGAGAACAGCGTCGACGGCACCGTGCGGTGCGTAGACGGGCAGGGCCGGCGGTGGCGTGTCGCTCAGGCCCCGGGCGCGCAGAAGAGGATTGAGGTCGGCGCAGTGGTCGGGGTGCCCGTGGCTGATCAGCACGGCGTCGACTGCGTCGACGGTGCCGTGTTCGAGCAGGCGAGGCAGTGTGGCATAGCCGGGGTCGATGAGCAGGCGGAAGCCCGCGTAGTCGACGAGGTAGCCGCTGCATGCCTGTGCTGCGGTGGGCCACGCTCCGCAGCCCCCGAGGACGGTCAATTGCATGTCCCAGGACAGTAGTTGCTGTCCCGTGTCGTGGGCAGGCATTTTTCGGGCGTGGGAGCGGACATGGTCGATAGGCTGGTGTCCGCGTGTTTCTGAAATCTGTTTCGACGTGAGGTGCCGTCAGAACTTGGATGGGTGATGTCGGGCGGGACGGCTGCACATTGGTTTCTGCGGAGACATTAAATGTGGGCTCTTACTTGCTTCACCGGATGCCCGAGTGTGTCGCTGATAGTGGCCGGCTCCTCGTCGCCGAACCAGTTACGTGCGGGTTCCAGATGGCGATCTCGAAGCGGGCGAAGCGGCACGGCCAGGCGTAGTCCAACACGTCCAGCGACGTGGCGGCGCCGCAGCAGGGCACTTCCCCGGCCAGTGAACAATGGGCAACCCCCGAAAACTGTCCAACGCAGGGGACGGCTCATGACGTACGGCCGCCGGCCTACCACCGCTGCTCTCAACAGCATCAGCGTGTGATTGCGTCGCCGGTTCCGTCTCCAGCCAGCGGGTCCGAGAGGATGCCCTGACCAGAGCATTCCCCGCTTCGCAGGTCGTGGCCTTGACCTTGACACGGTGACAAGGACTTCACTTGAGCGCAGGAGGTGGTCCCGATCGACACGACCGGCATGGCCCCGCGGCACACCCGTATGACCAATGCTTTGAGCGCCGATGACGCGTCGGTCCGGCTTCAGGCTGCCCTGGCGGTCGGCTCGGACCCCGACCCTGTGTTCCTGGAGCCGCTCGTCGAGCGGTGCGCGGTCGAGCCGGACTTCTTCGTACGAGACATGCTGTCCTGGGCGCTGACCCGACTCCCGCCGGAGATCACCCTCCCCCGGATCCGCCAGGAGCTCGACTCCGAGCGACCCCAGGCTCGCTGTCAGGCCCTGCACACACTCTCGAAGATCGGCGACAAGAGCACGTGGGCCTGGGTCACCCGCGACCTGCTGCGGGACGCCGACGACGAGGTCGCGCGGACCGCGTGGCGCGTCGCGGTCGTCCTCGTGCCCGAGGACGGGCAGACGGGCCTGGCCGACGAACTGTTTCTGCAGCTCGGCCGCGGCGACCGCAATGTGCAACTGAGCCTGAGTCGGGCCTTGGTCGACCTCGGTGACGTGAACAAGGCCGCCCTGGAGCGGGCCGCGGACAGTGCCGACCCGGCGGTGGCCGCCCACGCCCGTGCCACCGAGCTGCTCCGGCAGAACCCGGCAACCGGTTTCGAGGCGGCCCTCGACGAGGCGAAGCGCGTGGTCGCACTCGGCCCGGAACGAGCTTCCGGATTTTCTGCTGCGTTGGCGGACAGCGAGAGCTCGAAGACCACCGAGACCGCGCAGACGACCGAGGCCGTGGGAGCTGCGAAAGCTGCAGAGGCGGAGGGCGTGGAGTGCTGATCGGGGATGTGGCCCGCCACTCCGGGGTGAGCACCCGGATGCTGCGGCACTACGACGCCCTTAGGCTGGTGCGGCCCACGGGCCGCACGGCCGGTGGCTACCGCGAGTACTCTGCCGAGGATGTCCGCAAGATTTTCCACGTGGAGAGCCTGCGGTCCCTCGGGCTCTCGCTCAAGCAGATCGGGCGCGCACTGCAGGACCCGACCTTCACTCCGTCCGACCTGGTCAGCGACATCATCCGGAGGACGGAGGACCGCCTGGCGCGAGAACAGGAGTTGCTCGAGCGGCTCCGTGCGATCGACGCGTCGGCCCCCACCGACTGGCAGGGAGTCCTGCGCATCGTCGAACTCATGCGGCAACTCAACTCGACCAGCGCCGCGCACAGACAGCAGGCTGTCCTGACCCGGCCGGAGGACCTGCCAGTACCCGCCGATCTGCTGGCTGGGGCGGTCCTGACCGAAACCGACCCGCACGTCGCAGGCGCGCTGCGCTGGGCGCTCGCCCGATCGGGCGGCGACGGCGTGGCGACGCTGCAGGCCGGCCTGCACTCAGAGGAGGCCGACATCCGGCGGCGCGCGGTGCTGGCGATCGCCGAGATGCCCGAGGCTCCGGCCGCTACCGCAGCGCTCATGGACGCCCTCGGCGACCCGGACGCGACGGTGCGCGGGCACGCTGCTCTGGCTCTGGGCAGGCAGGGCGTGAACGCGGCCGTGCCCATACTCATCAGCATGGTGGTGGAGGGCCCCAACGACGTGGACGCTGCGGACGTTCTGGGAGTGCTGTCCCTGGCCCCCGAATGCGCGGACCGGATCACGACCGCCCTGGTCGGCGAACTGGCCGCGCCCACCGCGAACTCGGCGACGCGGATCCGCCTTACCCAGACGCTGGTCGAGATCGAGGGAACCACCGCGCAGGAGGTTCTCCGCCGGCTGGCCCACGACGACGACGGCGCTGTCGCCCTCGTCGCCTCGGCCCTTGCCGGAATTCGCAAAGAGTCAGACCCCGTCCAAGAGGCAGCTGATGAGCATTCCTGAACGGGCGCGCACAAAGCCATGGCCTTCAAAGGGCACTTCACGAGTGGCTCGCCTGAGTGGCAGTCGGTGTCACGGCTCTACGCGGGCGGCCCGACCGCGGATCCGTGTCAGCAACCTCGGCGCCTTAATGCGGATCGTCTGCCATGCCACGAAGCCCCGCACCCGAACGCGCCCTCGGGAGAACCCCACCCACGTCGGAAGGTCGGCCGGATGGCCGGCTGTGTCGACGGATACGTACGGTCACGGTATGAGACGAATGAGCAGAGTGCTGATGGTCTCGGCGGTGTTGATGGCGCTGACGGCCATCGGCACGACGACCGTTGTCGCCCAGGGAGCGGTGGAGCCCCGGGCCACCGCCGTTGCGCCGGTTCCGACGGAGCTGTCGCGGGGCACGCTCGTGTCGGTCGAGCACCTGCGCACGCTGGCTGCCCGCGAGGTCGCGGCAGAGATGGCGGGGGACGAGGGGGGTGCCTGGGGCACCGGCGCCGTGCGGTACGGGCTGGACACCTTCCGGGTCGTGTACCGCACGGTCGACCCTCACGGCCGGCCCACGACCGCGAGCGGACTGCTCGCCCTGCCTCGCAGCGGCGAACGGCGGCTGCGGACCGTGTCCTTCACGCACGGGACGGAACTGTCCAAGGACGACGTCGCCTCGGTCTCGACCAGCGTCTGGGACCAGGCGCCCGCCCTGACCTACGCCTCCGCGGGATTCGCCACGGTGCTCCCCGATTACCTCGGGCTGGGCTTGGGCCCCGGCCCGCACCCCTGGATGGATGTGCCCACGGAGACGACGGCAGCCCTGGACATGCTGCGGGCCTCCCGCGCTGTCGTCAGGGCGAAGGGCCGGGAGTTGCGGCGCGAGGTACTGGTCACCGGCTTCTCACAGGGCGCCTCGGCGGCATTGGGGCTGGCCCGGTCGCTGCAGGAAGGCGCCGACACGTGGTTCGGGCTACGCGCCGTGGCACCCATCAGCGGCGCGTACGCATTCCGCGACGCGGAGCTCCCCGCGCTGCTGTCCGGGCAGACAGAGCCTAAGGCAAGCGTGATCTACACGGCGCTCACCCTGGCCGCCTTCAACCGCCTGCACCGCCTCTACGACACGCCGGCCCAGGTGTTCCAGGCGCCGTATGACGAGACGATCGAGGGTCTGCTGGACGGTACGCACACCGGTCAGGAGATCGTGACAGGCACCCCGGCCTCCATCGACGCGCTCCTCACCCCCCGCGGCCGGGCGATGCTGGCCCACCCCACCGGTGAGCTGGCGGCGGCCCTGCGGATCACCGACGGCGTGTGCACGGACTGGACGCCGCAAGTTCCGATCCGGCTCTACTACGCCGATGGGGACGAGCAGGCCGTCACCGCCAACACCGCCCAATGTGACGCCGCCCTGCGTGCCCGCGGCATCCATGCCCCGGTGATCGGCCTCGGTACCCCTGATTACGAAGGCTCGCGCCATCTGGGGTCCCAGCAGGCGGGGACCGCCGCCGTGGTGCGGTGGTTCGGCGCCCTGCGGTAGGCAGGTCGGCCACCGGTTCCGTCAGCCAGCGCTTCATCAGCGTCATGTCCGTCCAGGCCAGGTGAGCTTCGGCCCCTCTCAGCCTCCTGGCAGGAAGATGACGCCAATCTGCGCGCCGGAGCCGACCCCGCAGATCCAGGCGTTCCGGCGGCTGGTGGCGACCAAGAGCCACTGCGCGTGCCGGACACACACGCTCCCACCGCGGCGCGTGCGGACCACCCGCACGGCGGCCCTGTACGCCGGGCCGTGCACAGCCGACAGCCGAACGCCAGGAGAGGTACTGCAAGTGAGTATCCGAGCACCGCCCCCACCGGCACGATGATCTTCCGGTCCGGGGACACTTTAGGCGCGGTCTTGATGCGCCCCGACCTGCCAGCCCTGAAGGTGGGCGTATAGAAGCGTGATCCGGAGGTGTGCGAATGCCAGAGGATAAGGACCTGAAGTGTCCCGGAGTGATCCCGGTTGAGAATGACGACGAAGCCCTACGCGTAAGGACGCACAAGCGGCACGCCGTGGTCGGAACCTCGGCTGAGGCAGCAGGGATGGTGGGGGAGGGCATCGACGGCCCTGGAGGGCTCTTCTGCTCACAGAACGGTCCCGGAGGGATCTTTTCCGTGCTGCACAGAGACAGGGGGCAAGTCCACCTGCGCCCGAAACAGTTGACGGAGTTCATCGCGACTCCCGGGAATCCAAACGGCAGTGTGGTGGGTAAAGCTGGTGACCTCCTCGCGATCCGCTACTTCGATCACGCCGCCATGAGGTTCAAAGCCTCACTGTGGTGGTGCGCAGGTGACGGCGTCTCCGATTGGACAGAGCTCGCCTGATCTACACTCATCCAGAGGGATACGGCGTTGCCTCGGTAGGGTCTGCCCGATGATGCCGCCCGGGGGCGTAACTGCACACGATTAGCATCTGGTGCGGCTCCCCGCCTTCCGGGTGTTCGGGGGGCGTGGCCGCAGCCGAGCGTGTCGTGTCCTTCCACACGACCTGGGGGTGAAGGTGCCAGTTCACCGCGCGCGACAGGCAATGCTGAAGGCGCAGCGTGCCACCTGCCGCACTGTGAAGCCGCCAGACGCGCACGACTACAGAGCGTCTCCGTCACATCATGAATGGCTAGAACATCTCCAAGGTCTGTGACGTAGCCCTCGCCTTCGGCCCCTCCACAACCGGGACAGCGCCCTCCGCCGCCCAAGCGAAGCACGCGTGCCTGTGGGTCGCCGTCGCCCAGCACGGCAGAATTTCCGAGCGTGTGGGCGGCGGAGTTTTCGGGGCCGCCCTGCTGTACGACCCGGGCCGGGCGAGCTGCTGCGGCAGTACGCGCAGCGGACCGTGTACCGGACACGAGACACCTCCGGGGACCAGGACGACTGACCCGGTGGCCGCTTGCTCCGGTTGTCGGGTGGTGTGTGGTGGGACATTGCCCGCGCGGGGTGCCCCTGCGCCCCTCTCCTGGGGTGCCCCAGGGTGGGGTGGTGGTAGGGCCCGGTGCGGCGCCGGGCCCTGGCCATGTCCGGCCGAGTTAACCGGCCGATTCCAACGGGTCACCGCTCCCCGGCCGGATGGTGTCAGGCGGTGCTGAGGCTGGCCAAGGCGCTTTGGAGTCGGCGGACCGCGTCTTCGGCTTCCGTGTACTGCTGTGGAGTCGGCACAACGGCACCGAAGGTGGGGCCGCCTTCGGCAGGCACGGCGCGCCAGTGAAGGACGGGCGTGAGTGCGGTAGCGGCTGCGCCCAGGAACCAGGCCAGGCGTCCATGAACGTGGGCGAGGGCGATGGCCACAGCAGCGAGTGCTTCCCGCAGATGTTCCAACCGGTCGACCTCGGACAGGGCCTGCTGGGACTGCGGGGCGCCCACGGCGGCGCGCAGGTCGGCGGCGGCCTTCGCCGCGACGGTTCGGTCAGTGGGTGTCAGGACCCACACCTGATCACGGATCAGCCGTCTGGCTTCCTCCGCAAGGGCGTCGACGGCCGTCCGCATGTCCATGCCCGTCATTCTACGGATGAGCGATCTTGCGCATCGGTGGTGAGGCTTTCGTCGTCCGCAGAGTCGGGGGGCGGGAAGAGAAAGCCTTCGAGGGCGTCCAGGGCGAACAGGGTCGCCATCATCAGGATCGGCATCACGAGCGCGAGGACGAGCATGGGACCTCCCCGCGACTGTGGGCCTAGGGCCGATCAGGGGGCCGGTCTTCAGGATGCGGCCGAACGGTTGACGCCGCATGTCGTAGCGCAGATGCGGGGCCGGCCTTTCGCGCGGACGTGCGTCCTCGAGGACCGCCGCGCTCTGCACGGCGCCCTCCCCTCGCATCCCTACCGGTCATCTTTTCGGGAGGCGACCCGCGGATACTTCGTCGTAAGGGGCTGTTCTCCGGAGCTAAGGAGCGCTATTCACCCCTTAGCCGAGCCGCCGGTCGCCGGCACTGCCGTCCGCCCGTGCTCGGCGCTGTACGCGCGGCGGGTGGACGCGGCCGCGCTCTCCTCGATGGCGGGGTGCTCGGCGTAGATCGTGACGACGCCTTGCGCCATGCCGTCCGTCTCCACCCATCGCCGGTGGAGGGTGAAGTCCGCCATGACGGCGGGGGGAGTGCTTGACGGCGGCCCGCAGAGGGGCGACCACGCGGCGGGCTCGGCACCGGGCGGCGAACCGGCCGCCTCCGGGGACGACCTTCGTGGCACCGGCCGATCGCGATACGGCCGTCCTTGTCCATGAGGAGGTCGTCCGGAGACAGGGCCCTGCACGCCGGCTTCAGCGGCGCGGCACCGGGGCGGCCTGGGCGGCGAGCGAGCGGCCGGCCCACTTCGTCGCGTTCGATCTGCTGAGGTTGTCCGGGGAGCGATACGACCAGCTGGCCATCTCGCTCGGCGTGGGGCCGCGCTAGAGAGCGTGTTCGCCGCCCGTCGGTATCCGCCCCCTTGGTGCTGTGCCCGGCGACTACCGACCCGGACACGGTGCGTGAGTGGCTGACGTGGGCGTCGGTCGGGATGGAAGGCGTGCTCTTCAAGCGGCTGGACGGCGTGTACGAGCCTGCGGTGCGGGGTGGCGGAACGTACAAGGTGGGTGAGACGACCGAGGCGATCGTCGGCGCGGTCACCGGCTCCCTGACCGCTCCCAGCAGTCTGCTCCCCTCGGGACAGTCGAAGCGGCGCCTCTGATGGAGGGGTGCTGTTCACCCCAGCCCGATACGCCGCCCTCACTTCCCTCCCTGCACCATCCTGGGAAGCTGCTCCAGGAGTTTGGCCCCGGCGTCCACGATCGAGGGCTGAAGGCCGGCTGCGATGAGCTTGACCCGTTCTCCCACGATTTCGGCTCGCTGACCGTCGGTGAGCTCCACGACGTTGAGCTTTAGAACTCCGGGGATCCCGTCACATCCCGCCCAGTCCGCACCCGGTAGGAGATCCGCAACCCTTCAGGCCCGGAAGCCCGAATGCTGCCCCAAGGAATGGTCTGCCCGAACTTGAGCCCTGCGAAGTTGGGGTCGCCCACCACATCCAGCTTCACCCCATTCAGGCGCCGAGTGAGAGCGAGGGTATCGCGGGGTTCCTTGATCTCGACTGTGCACTGCCTGGACACAGCAATGTCAAGCACTTCCAGACCACTGCGCCCAATAGTGCGCACTTTGTCATGGACCGCCATAACGAGTCCTTTCGTTCCGGCACCGCCGACAGCCAAGAGCTACCTCTGAGCCTGTACGGCGCCTGGCGGCAGCGCGTACCAGGACACCCGAACGGGTGACAACCACCGAACGGCCGGGCCGCCTGGCTAACTGGTCCTCCGTCAAGGGAACCGGTAACCGAGCCGCTGGTCGGCAGGCGCTCCACTCATGTGGAGGTGGTTCACGGCGGGCGGTCTGCTGCCGTTCGGTCTCCCACGCGCGCATGCGGCGCTGGCCCAGAACGCGTGCGGTGAGGCGGTAGGCGAGTGTGCCGGTGATGAGCACCGTGATGACGGTGAGGGCACCCGCGCCGACGGCGCGATCGCGGATCTCATCCGGCGGCAGAGCACCAGCTGCGCCCCCTGGCGGACGTCACCGTCACGCGCTCGCCGCACCGCGCGTTCGCGCCGCCGCCCGGCTGGCCGGGATTGAGGCGCCCCGCGGCGTCGGTCTTGACGGGGGCCTGAACCGAATGCTGAGGGGCAAGGTCACCGGTCAGAGGGTTGGGGGTGCGCTGCTGGGGTCAGCTCTCGCCCGCACCGCTGAGGGCCCGCGCCGCGTTACACTGCGCGGGCCCTCAGGACGGGTCAACAGGGCTCAGCCGCCGTTCGGCGCCCCCCGTTGTCCCGGAACCGGCCGATGATGTTGCCCGGCGGGGCGTAGCTGCACACGATGAACGTCTGGTGCGATTCCTCGCCTTCCCGGTGCCCCGAGGCGCGGCCGCAGCCGAGCGTGTCGGTGTTCTTCCACACGACCTGGGTGAAGGAGGCGGTGTCGGGCGAGTAGCCGGGCCGATCCCCGTCGTAGCCGGCCGTCCAGCGGGCCTCGTGCCAGAGTTTCACCGCCTCGTCGCACGAGGCCGGCTCGTTCTCGTAGGGGGCGAACCAGTAGTGGTTCTCGCCATACCCCCTCGATCCCGGTCCCGGCGGCGTGGACAGCCCGTCCTGCGTCGAAGCGGCCTCGGCGCGCTGCACGGCGTTTGCGAGAGCCGCGTCGTCCAGGGCCAGGGGCGGGGCACCGTACTGGGCGCGGTAGGCATTGTGCGCGGCCAGGCATTCCTGGTTGAACGCCTCGTCCGTGGTGTCGGGCAGAGGGGGGCGTGCGTCCACTGCCTGCGCGGGTTGCACCGTGGCGAGCGCGGTCAGCGCTGCTGCTGCAACCGCCGTCCCTGTCGGCGGGGCGTCGTCGCTCCGCGTGCCGTGGTGGGGAACAGGTTCCTGACGCCGTCGGTGGCTCCGCAAGGCGGCTTCTGCCAGACGGAAGCGCGTCTCGGGAAGGGCTGGTCAGGGCCCTGTGGTCACGCCCCACGGAAGGGCCTCTCCCGAACGCAGGTGGTCCTTGAGCAACTCGATCACCATCGAGCTGGGCGGGGTGTGGAGCAACGTCTCCACCCTGGAGTACCTGCCCAAGCAGTGGAACCGCAGCAACACCACCGACGGCGACATCACCTCGTACACCATCTCCACCAGCACCGACGGTACGAACTTCACTCAGGTCGCCACCGGCACCTGGGCAGGTAACCGCGCGACCAAGGTGGCCGAATGGCCCGCCCGCAACGTGGGTTTCGTACGGATCCAGGCCAACGCGGCCACCGGCGGCTACGTCAACATGGGCGGCGTCCGCATCGGCGGCCGGACGGCCAAACCGGCACTGGTGTCCACCACGCTGCCCGGCGACGGCACCGTCTACCGGCTGGTCGCCCGGCACAGCGGCAAGGTCGCCGACGTGGAAGGCGGCGGCACCGCCAACAGCACCAACGTCCAGCAGTGGCCCTGGCTCAACAAGGCGAACCAGAAGTGGACCTTCGCCAAGACCGGCGACGGCTACTACGAGATCAAGGACGTGGGCAGCGGCAAGCTCCTGGAGGTCGCGGGTCTCTCCCGCGCCGACGGCGGCAACGTGGCCATCTGGGCCGACGCCAACGCCCCCCAGCAGCACTGGGCCGTCACGCCCACCGGTGACGGCCACTACTTCCTCATCAACCGCTACAGCGGGCTCTGCCTCGCCGTCGACGAGGGCAGCACCGCCGACGGAGCCAACATCGAGCAGCAGCCGTACGCGTCACTGACGCGGCACCAATGGCAGATCGTCCCCTCCTGACCCCGCCCTCCGTCGCCGCTCTTCCTCGACGGCCTGCTGTGGAGGAAGAGCGGCGAGCCGCCCGAGCGCATGCTCCGCGTCCCCGAGTGCCGTGCCAGCCTGGTCGATCCCTACCGCGAGCACCTGTGCAAACGCCGAAGTGAAGACCCCGGCGTCCCCGTCCAGCACCTCTGCGAAGAGACCCTCCGCTCCACGGGCAGCCTGAACCTTCTGCGCAAGTACATCAACCAAGGCCGAGCGGACGCCGACCGCAGCCATATCTCGCCACGCCGGCTCGCCCGAGTCCTAACAGCCGACCTGCCCCACCTCCACGCCTTCACCCGGGGCCTGGACCGGGACATTGACGTCGTCTCCCGCTCGGCCCATGACCAGCAGCGTGGAGATCGCCGAGCAGTGCCCGGCGTCTGAACTTCACTGCAGCGGACACCGGTCGGTCTGGTGCAGCAATGCACACGATCGGGCCCATGTTGGTTCAGGGGGTGAAGACCTGCTCGAGACGGTCGATGGCTCCGTCGGCGCCCAGGTGGTAGCGGAAGACCAAGCCGCTGTCGGGGTGGGCTTCCAGCCAGTCGAGAAACTCCTGCACGCCGATGGGCTGATTCTCGGTGCTTGCCACGATGGGGTCGGTGACGGTGACGTACGCGGCCTGGTCCATGGGCAGGTAGGTCTCCTTGCCGACCGTCTCGAACGGTGCGCCGTCGGAATCCGGGGTGCCGCAACCCCAGTTGCCGTGTCGGATGATCAGACTCAGGGACCCGCCTTCGGGTGTGTAGCGGTATACGGCGATCTCATCCGGCGAGATCGGCATCTTGTGATCGCAGCCGTCGTCCCCACCACCGGTGCCAGCTGATGCCTTCGAGCCAGAGGCCGACGCAGCGGGTGTGCCCGCCGGTACCGCGGGTGGGGACACCTTGCCGCCTGCCGAAGGTGAAACCTTGTCGGCGGGCAGCGGCTGGGGGGACGCGGTTCCGTCGGTACCCTGCTCGCCCTTGGTCGGCGAGGAAGTGACGGCCGACGTCGCCGTGCCGCCCGCGCTCGGGGAGTCCGGGGAGCAACCGGTGAGCGCCACGAGCCCGGCCACGCAGGCGCCCAGGGTGAGCGTCCGGAAAGCGATCGGTCTGTAGCGACGTGTGATCATCACGATATGTCCCCCGTTGTGGTGGTGGCAGCGGTTACTGAGTAGCCGCGTCAGCTTGAGAGACCATATTCAGCCACGGTTGCCTGATCGCATTGTGCTCTGCGCCGTCTGTTGCGGATCGGTGACCTATGCGGCTCCCGTGGATACTCACCGGTCGCCTGACGAAGTCGACATCCGCGCTCCGCACCGAGCTTCGGATGTACGCGAGGGCAACGGATCGCCACGAGCCCCTGAGGGAAGCCCTCATGAATCGTGCGGGTGAACAACGGTCAGCGGGTGGAGCCGCCCACGCGGTGAACAGCGGAGTTTTGCCGTGAGCGCAGGTAGCAGTGTCGCCGGGTGACGGACAGGGCGTTCCCATCGAGAGGGGACGCATACGCCCGCAGCACGGTTACCGATGAGGGCTGATGTCACAAGTGGTGAACAAAGTACGTCGTCGAGGACTTTGTGGCGGATGTGGCCGCACGGGACCCGGTGACGTGACAGAGGTCGAACTCTCGGCCGCAGCACAGGCCTTCCTCGACGCCTGCCGGGGTCTATGACCCTTAGGGCACTCTGAGCAGTTGGGCCCCTGCCGATGACTCGTTCGAGTCATCGGCAGGGGCCCAACTGCGAACTGTGTGTCGTACTTGTTGCTTCAGGGTGATGTTCTCTGTGACGATCCGCTCCTCCGTTTCCTGCGGAGCCCCACGTGTGGCGTGTGCGCCCCTCTCCTACCGGTTGACGGACCGCATGCCTGCCTCGTCGTACCGCTCACCAGCCGCCTCGGGCAGCTCCGCCTCGATGCGGGCCAAGTCTTCCTTCGTCAGGTCAATGTCGACGGCGGCGACGTTCTGCTCCAAGTAGGTGCGGCGCTTGGTGCCCGGGATCGGCACCAGGTCCTCGCCCTGGGCCAGCACCCACGCGATAGCCAGCTGAGCCGGCGTCACATCTTTCTCGACAGCGATCTCCTTCACCTTCGCCGCCAGCCGCAGGTTCTCCTCCAGATTGGCGTCCTGGAAGCGCGGGTTCTGGCGGCGCCAGTCGTTGGCGTCCAGGTCGTCCGGCGAGGTGAACCGCCCGGCGAGGAAGCCGCGGCCGAGGGGCGAGTACGGTACGAAGCCGATACCCAGCTCCCTGCAGGCCGGCAGCACCTCGGCCTCCACGTCCCGTGACCACAGCGAGTACTCGCTCTGCACGGCCGTGACCGGGTGCACGGCGTGCGCACGCCGGATGGTCTGGGCGCTCGCCTCGCTCAGCCCGATGTAGCGCACCTTGCCCTCGGCGACCAGCTCGCCCAGCGCGCCGACCGTCTCCTCGATTGGCACATTCGGATCGACCCGGTGCTGGTAGTACAGGTCGATGTGGTCAGTTCCCAGACGCTTCAGGGAGCCGTGGACGGAGCTGCGGACATGTTCGGCCGAGCCGTCCTGCGGGCCGACCGTGCTGATGTCACCCGGTACGGCGTCGTCCATCCGGTAGTTGAACTTCGTCGCGATCACATACTCGTCGCGGTGCCCCCTGATCGCCTCACCGACGAGGGACTCGTTGGTGAGCGGGCCGTACATCTGCGCGGTGTCGAGGAAGTTCACCCCGAGTTCGAGGGCGTGGCGGATCGTCGCGACGCCCTCCTCTTCATCGGCTGTTCCATAGAAGGCGGACATGCCCATGCACCCCAAGCCGATGGCCGATACCTGCAATTCCCGCAGACTGCGCTTCTGCATGTCGTGTCCCAGCCTTTCCCTGCACGCTTGATCGTCCTCCGGGCGGCACGAAGTGTCCCGTCCATCCAGCACAGATGCCAGCAGACGGCATCCAGGAGGACCGGGCACTGGACAGCCTCGTGCGCCGTTGCGTCCTCGACGCTATGACTTCGAGCGCACTCCATGGCAAGTGAGATCACGGCAAAATGACGCGGCCGTCCGCGTGCTGCGCATGAAGAGCTCGTATCGCCGCCCATGACCGACAACAACAACGCCAACACCAACACCGGCAACAGTTGCAACGGAACGGGCTCCGGCTGCCCGGCATGCCTGGCCTCGGAACCGGCTGCGACGGCTACGACGTCAAGCGCTCAGCCGACGAAGGCGACAACACCGGCACGCTGCTGGGCATGGCCGGCTTTCTGCCGATCATCGGCGACGCGATGAAGCTGCCCGACCAGCTCAAGGACCTGGAGCGGGTGGCGACGCCGCGGAGACCGCCAAGAAGAAGCCTGAGGGCGTCAGGGTGAACCCGGACGCCCTCCAGCCCCTGGACCGGGGAAACACGGGCCGCACCGAGGCGCGCAACCTCAAGGAACAGATCGCGATGAAGCAGGTGATGTCCGACCCCGCCGGCCCCAGAGCACGGGTCGTGCCGCTGAAGAAGGGAATGGCTGGCACCCATTGCCGATCAGCGGGCATGTGGCGGCGGTCGGCTGTCGGTCAGGGCCGCTTGGGTCCGCGGTAGGGCAGTGTTCGGCTGTAGACGACGCTCGTGGTCGTGGTGCCGAAGCCGGCCAGTTCGTCCATGAGCGTCTCCAGGTGTTCCATGGAGGTCGCGGCCACCTTCAGGGTGTAGCAGTCGTCGCCGGTGGTCCGCAGGCACTCCAGGATCTCGCTGCGTTCGCTGAGCAGGTGGTGCAGTGGCTGGTGGCGATTGCCGGGGTACTTCAGGCGGACGACGGCGAGCACCGGGTAGCCGACCTTGGCCAGGTCCACGCTGGCGTGGTAGCCGGTGATGACGCCCAGCGACTCCAGATTTCGTACCCGCTCGGTGGTGGCCGACGGGCTGAGGCTGACGCGGCGCCCCAGCTCGCTGAGGGAGACGCGGGCGTCCTGCTGCAACTGCTCGATGATCGCCCAGTCGATGTCGTCGAGGTTCACGGCCATCGTGCGATATTACCGGGAGATTCGCTTTAGGAAGCTGGAACTACCGGGAAGGTTCGGTTCCCCGCAGCGTGATCACCGCAATAACCTCGAGGCATGCAACTTGGTGTCAACGTACCGAACTTCGGGCCCGGGACCGACCCCGGCGTGCTGCGTGAGTGGGCGCGGGTCGTGGCGGGGATCGGGTTCGACCTGCTGATGGTGTCGGACCACGTGGCCGTCACCCCGGATGTGGCGGAGCGGTATCCGGAGCCGTTCTACGACCCGTTCACCACGCTGTCCTGGCTGGCCGGCAGCAGTGGTGGCGAGCTGTGGCTGGGCACGACCGTGTTGGTGCTGCCGTACCGTCATCCGCTGCTGGCGGCACGGATGGCAAGCAGCCTGCAACGGCTCAGCGGTGGGCGGTTCGTGCTCGGAGTGGGGGTCGGATGGGCCCGGCAGGAGTTCGACGCGCTCGGGGTACCGTTCGGCGCGCGGGGCCGGCTGACCGATGAGTACCTGGGGGTGATGCGGCGGGTGTGGGAGGCGGAGGACCAAGCCGCGCCTGCGGTGTGGGTCGGCGGGCACAGTGCGGCGGCGATCCGGCGGACGGTCAGGTTCGGTGATGCCTGGCATCCGCTGAGGCTTCCGCTGACGCGGATGCGGTCGGTTCTCGCGGGCAACGCGTTGCCGGGGTTCGCGCCGCGGATCGCGCTGCGTCTGACCGACGCTCCGGTCGAAGATGCCGAGCGGCCGGCGGGCGTCGGCGACGTGCAGCAGATCGTGGGTGATCTGGCGGAGCTTCGCGGGCTTGGTGCCCAGACAGTGGTGCTCGACCCCTACCACGGGGACCCGGCTCAGACCCGACGGCCCGAGGCTGCGTGGAGCGTGCTCACCGCGGTTGCCGAGCAGTGGGAGATGGCGTCGTGATCACCCCCGCTGACGAGGTGCTGCTGCGGCAGGCCATCGGTATCGCGGCGCGCGCGGTGGAGCTGGGCGATGCACCGTACGGCTCGCTGCTGGCCGGACCGGATGGGACGATCCTCGCCCAGGCGCACAACACGGTCCGGCGGGACGACGACATCACGGCCCATCCGGAGTTGAAACTGGCCCGGTGGGCGGCCCGTGAGCTGGATACGGGCACGGCCGCCCGAACCACCATGTACACGAGCTGCCAGCCGTGCGGCATGTGTGGCGGCGGCATCGTTCGCTCCGGCATCGGCCGGGTCGTGTACGCGCTCTCCACCGAGCAGCTCGTGGAACTCAACCCGGAGTCGGGCCTCTGGCCGTCAGTGACGCAGGAGGGTCCGGCCCTGCTCGACGAGGCACGCGCACCCATCAACTCCTACTACGGGCCGAGCCCTTCGGCCGGTACTTGACCCACCCATCCTCATCCGACAGGCGCTTTTCGTAGGCCTCGCGCAGTCCCACCGCCTGGTCGTCGTCGGCGCGTGCCGGTTCCGTCGGCGACGACGCCATCAAGACGCTGGTACTCCAGGCGTCGGCGAGGTCGGTGGCGGGGGGCGGGTGGCTTCTGCGGGGCCGGGCCGGTCTTGTTCCGGCTGGATCGGTTGGGTCAATGCGCCTCGAAGGAGCGCCCCGGCGATGCCCGCGTCCCGTGGCAGCTTATGGGGCGACGCTCGACCGTCACCGTCACCGTCACCGTCACGGTGCCGACGGCGAAGACGGGGCGGCCACGGCCAGTAGCGTGGCGACCGGTTTGCGCAGTCCGTAGGCGACCGCGCGGACATGGACGCCGCCCAATGCCGACTGCGCGGCTATCAGGACTCTGGCGCTATCCGGTCTGGACCATGAGAAGTCCCTGGTCGCCGAGAGTGACTTCACGCAGGACAGCGGGCGCCGCGCCATGACCGAACTGCTCGAACGGCATCCGGAGATCGACGGCGTGCTCGCCGCGTCCGACACGACCGCATCGGGAGCCCACGGCGAGAACGACGCACAGGTCATCGTGGGGTCAGCGTCGCCGACCACCGTCTCGCGCGGCACGCTCCCTCCGGGGCCGCCGGACGGCGATGATGACGAGTATGACGATCGTGTTCCGGGTGCCCGCCGGTGGTGCGGAGCGCGTGGGGTTCGCCTACTCGCCGACGATGGAAGCCGTACTGAGCCTGCATGTGCTCGTGGAGCCCAAGCATCACCCTGTCCAGCACGGCTGGGTACGCGCGATGCGCAAGCTGTCGCCGGCCCTGAAGCGGGAGATCGAGGCGTTCTCCTACGCGGTGCGCTCGTACTTTCCCGAGTTCCTCTTTCCGCGGCCGACCGGCGGGCTCGCGGACTTCGGCAGCGAGCTGGCCGGCCTGCGCACGGCGGACCCGGAGCTGGTCCGGCTGGAGTTCGCCATCCCGCTGCTTTCGCCGTGGCGGGGCGGCGGCGAAGGCAGGGATCCACACGCGCTGCGGGAACCGGACGTACGCGGCCTGCTGCGGGAACGCGCCGCACAGGAGAGCGACGAAGCGATGGCCGCGATGCTCCTCGACGACCCCCGCGCACTCCTCGAAAGGTTCCTGAGCATGCTGGAACGCTATTGGCGGGAGGCGTTCGAGGGGGAATGGGCGCGGATCGAACCGGAACTGGCCGCCGGGGTGAGCGAGGCCGGGCACCAGATCGAACAGCGCGGACTGTACGGCATGCTCCGCGGCCTGTGGCCGGAGGTGCGCATCGACCGGCAGGCCGAACGCTTCTGGCTGGAGCGCCCGCACGACCACGAGGTCGCCATCGGCCCGGACGACACCCTGCTGCTCGCCCCCAGCGCGTATGTGTGGCCGCACGTACGGGTCAACTGCGATGGCCCCTGGCCCCTCGGGCTCGTCTTTCCCGTCTCGTCGATCGCCCGGGAAGCCCGCCCCAGGATTCCTCCCGCACAGCTCGTCGGCATGCTCCGCGCGCTCGCCGACGACACCCGCCTGCGTGCCCTCCGGCTGATCTCCGAACGCCCGCGCAGCACCCAGGAGTTGGCCCCGCTCGTCGGCGTCAGCGAGGCCGCCCTGTCCAAGCACCTGCGCGTCCTTGCGGACGCGGACCTGCTCGAACGCCGCCGCGAGGGCTACTACGTCCTGTACCGGCTCCTGCCCGGGCAGGTGGCGGGTCTCGCTCCCAGCCTGGAGAACTTCCTGCACACCACAGACCCCATTGATTAGCCATCTGCCTAATAAGTGGATCAGGTGCCGGACGAGATCCGACAGTGGCGGCATGTCACTGCTCAGGGACCGCGATTTCCTGCTTCTCTTCGTCGGCCAGGCCGTCTCACGCTTCGGCGACGGCCTGTACACCGCCGCGACCGCTTGGCTGGCCTGGTCGCTGACGAAGGACCCGACGGCCGTCGCCGTGGTCAGCGTGTCCGCGTTCGCGCCCGCGTTCCTGGCCACGTTCGTGTCCGCCTCGTACGCCGACCGTTACGACCGCCGCAAGCTGATGATCGCAACCGATCTGGCCCGGGTCGCCGTGGTGGCGGTGGCCGCGGTGCTGCTGCCCCTCGGCCTGTTGAACCTGTCCCTGCTCGTGGCGGCAACGGCGCTGCTGGCTCTGATCGGCGCCCCGTTCGCCCCGGCACGCAACGCCATCGTCACGCAGATCGTCCCGGCCGACCGTCTGCAACAGGCCAACGGGTTGCTGCAGGTCGCCTTCCGGGCCGCCTTCTTCGTCGGCCCGCTCATGCTCGCGCCGCTGCTGACCTACGGCTCCATGCGGGCGGCGCTGGTGGTCAACGGACTGACCTTCCTCGGTTCGGCGGGTGCCGTGGCCGCCATCCGCGTGACCCGCCCCGTCCTGGCTGCCGGCCAGGCGGGCCTGTGGGCCGATCTCGCCGCCGGGCTCAAGGCCGTTCGGGCCGCTCCCGACGTGCTCGTGGTCATCGTGACCTTCGTGCTCGCCCTCGCTCTGACCAGCGGTTTCCTGACGGTGGGGCTGGTTGCCGTCGTGGGGCAGGGCGGCCGCTACGGCCTGCTGCTGGGCGTCGCCGGGGTCGCGGAAGTGGCGGGGGCGCTCCTGTTGGCCGGCTTGCGGATGCGCAGGCTCGCCCTGGCGGCGGTGCTGGCCTGGGCCCTGCTCGGAATCTTCCGTGCGCCGCTCGGAATCGTCACCTCCACTGCCGGGGCCGCAGTGCTCCTGATCGCCACAGGGCTGGCCTCGGCCCTCACGGACATCCCGCTGATCGCGCTGGTGCAGCAGCGCATACCGAGCCACCATTTGGCAAAGGCGTTGGGCCTGTGGGAGGCCGGAGTGGCGGGAGCCTTGGCCGTTTCTCCCTTCGTGGCCTCGACCACCATCGCACTCACCGGAGTCAAGGACGCCTTCCTCCTCTCGGGCGCCGCTCTCGTCGTTCTGGCCATGACCGCCGCGCTCACCCTGGCCCGCACAGCCAGAGCACAGCGGCCCGGGCAGTTGCGCATCGGCGTCCCGCCTAGCTCCGAGGCCGAACAAACGGCAGTCGCGCCGGAGTCCGCCGGGTGACCGGCCCCTTGCTGTCCTCCAGCCGGACGCCGGCTTTCATCATCAACGGCCCCATCGCCCAGGCGTTGGCCGCGACCAGGGACCGACTGGAGAAGACGCAGTCCACCACCGGCCTGTACGACGGGACGCCGGTGGCGTCGGAGTGGCGATCTCCCTCAGGGCGGCGGCCAGGTCCGTTGCGTGTACGGGGCAGCGGATGTCGTCCGTGAACAAGGCGCCCTGCCGGGTGCCGGTGTCCGGCGCGTGCCCCAGCTGCTCGTGCTCGGAGTGGTCGTCGCCGATGATCAGGGGGGTGCGGGCGACGTCCGCGCCGGGGCACAGGCAGCGTCGTCGCCGGTACGGAGGTGGCTCCCGCCGCCCGCGTCCGCTCGGAGTACGTCCGCAGCTTCAAGGACATGACCAACGTGAGCACTTGAGGTGGGGTGGCAGTGCCTGGCGGTGCGGACCTGAGAGGGGGCGGCGCTACTTCACCGCTCCGGTGCGGAACGGGTGACCGCCGTCGTCGATCCGTAGCGTGCCCGAGCGGGGGCCCTGGGTCCATCTCAATTCCAGGTACCAGCGCACCTCGCTCTTCGACGTGTGCGCGGTGACGTCCAGGTCCAGAGGGGTCCCGGCGGACGCCTCGTACGGGAAGCCGCGCCTCGGGCTCACGGCCCGGGGCTCGGGGGCGTCCAGGTCCACGGCAAACGGGTGTTGCGCGTCTGTGTCTTGGCAGTCCGCGTAGGTGACTTCGGCAGGCAGGGCGTCGGTGGACAGTACCCGGACGTCCATGGCGGTCATGGTCACGGGGTTCTTTGTCGTGCTCAGCACCTTCAGGCGGAACGTCGTGGGACGGGTCCGAGTGCCGTCCGTCCGGGGGCAGTCGTCGTCGGACGGGACGACGGCCGCCGAGAGGGGGACGTTCCCTCCGGCCGCCCCTATCTCCTCGGTCGAGGGGTCGGGCACCGTGATGGCCGGAACCGTCAGGTCCGGTACCGACTCGGCTCGGAACCGGTCGATGGCCAGCGCTCCGGAGGTGCTGAGGGCGACCACGGCGGCCCCCAGCAGGACGTACCGCGAGATGAGTTGGCGGGCTCGCGGCGTCGGCTCGGCGACAGTCGGTGGACTCTGGACGACCGGTACCGGCGCGGGCACCGGCGCCTCCGCACCCTGCGGCGGGCTCGCCCCTCTCCCGCGCCGTGCCTCGTCCGCCACCGCCCATCGCCGGTGCAGCTCCAGCAGCTCCTGGGGGTCCGCCCGGCAGATCCGGCCGAAGCGTTCGACCGGGGCGAGTTCGGCCGGCACCGAGTCACCGGTGCAATAGCGGTGCAACGTCGAGGTGCTCAGGTGCAGCCGGCCCGCGAGAGCGCTGTAGCTGAGGCCCGAGCGCTCCTTCAGCGAGCGCAGCATCTCACCCAGCCCGGCCGCCGTATCGGCGTCCCTCACCGTTCCCACCCCGCCCACACGTCCCACCCCGTGTCCCATGCGGCCGCATCCCGCCTGGTCAGGGATGTGGAACGTCTCAGCGTTCTGGAACGGCCGTCCGGGCTGGCCCGGGACGGACGTCCCGGGCAGGCTGCGATCACCAACCGGCGAGCCCGACAAGGGAATCATCACACATCTCGCCGGATGACCCGCGCGCGCACGCGCGGCCCTCCAGTCGACCGACCGATCCGCCCCAGGATGGAAATGATCACCGTCATACGCCAGACCCGCTCGTCCCGAAGATCCCTGATGCGCCGGCCGGCGATGGTGGCGACAAGCACCGTGTTCGGTGTGCTCCTCGCCCTGCTGCTGTCCGTCTCCGGCGTCTTCCTCTCCGCCACCCCCGCCCGGGCGAACGACTACTACAGCAGCATCACCGAAGCCTCCACGGTCAACGTCGACTGGATGTCACGCGTCCCGGACGGGACCAACCTCGCCTGGCTCTCGGTGCCCGGCACCCATGACAGCCTCGCGCTCTGCGGGGACACACCGGACCCGGACACGGGCCAGCGCTCGGGCATCATCACCAGCATCACCCAGACGCAGGAGAACCACGGCTTCAGCGCGAAGACCCTGACCACCCAGTTCGACGCCGGCATTCGGGCGCTCGACATCCGCGTCCGGGTCGACAAGGGGGACGAGGGGCTGAAGTTCACCGTCCACCACGGTGCCACCTATCAGTACGCCAACTTCACCGACGTACTGAAGGCCACCAACGACTTCCTGAGCGACCACCCCGGCGAAACCGTCCTGATGAACCTGAAAGCGGCGTGCACCGGCTCCACCTTCTCCTGCAAGGACGCCGACGGGTTCGGGACCGACGAGTGGCGCAAGAAGATCTTCGACTCCTACCTGAACGGCCGCTCATACACCGGGGACGGTAACGAGAGCACCCCGTCGACCGCCTGGCGCGACCTGTTCTGGGGCCCCTCGGTCACCGGCAAGAGCCAGTCGAACCGCGTCCCGACGCTCGGCGAGGTACGCGGAAAGGTCGTACTCCTCGGCTACCGGAACACCGGCGGCGGCATCTTCGGCGGCTACGGGCTCAAGCAGCCCTACCCGTCCGGCGGCTCCAACTAGGAGTACGTGCAGGACGACTTCGAGCTGTCCACCATCAGCGACATCGAAGACAAATGGGAGAAGGTCCGCGCGCACCTGCGCCGGACCAACGGCACCTGGGACGGCAGCCGCCCCGGTGAAAAGGACCACGAGTACAAGCAGGACGCGCTGTATCTGAACTACACCAGCGGCTTCGGGACAGGCGTCCATCCCTACACGGTGGCGGGCGGCACCCCGACAGCGACCGGTGTGAACAACTTCCTCATCCAGTGTCTGCGCGCCGAGAAGGACCGGTGCCCGGAGTTCTACGCCGGACGCGACGACCGGTTCGGCGGGCGGTCCGACCTGGACCGTATGGGCGTCATGATGATGGACTTCCCCGGCGGCAAGCTCATCGACGAGATCATCGCCCGCAACTCCGTAACGCACACCGACATCCGCGACGTCATGGTGGTCGGCGATTCCATCAGCCGCGGGTACGAGGGCGACCACACCTGGCGCTACCGGCTGTGGGACTGGGCCAGGAGCAAAAAGTGGCCGGTCACCTTCGTCGGACCGTACCGGGGCACCGTGCAGCAGGCCGACGCGCAGCCGCCGCTGCCGCCGGTGCTGGGCGAGAGCGGCGACGGCGAGCCCACGGAGCCAGGCCCGGGCGACCCGCGCGTCCAGGGCGAGTACGCCGGGGACGTGAATGCCGGGTTCTCCGCCGGCGGCTCGGCTTACTACGCCCTTTGGGGCCGTTCACTGACCCGGACCGTGCCGACCATCAAGCCGGTGATGCAGGAGCTGAAGGCCAAGGGCCGGACGCCCGACCTGCTCCTGGTCGAGCTGGGCTTCAACGACATCGGCTGGTACGGGGCGGGCGCCGATCTGGTCGGCACCATGAAGAAGTTCGTGGACAACGCGCGGGCCGTCAACCCGGACGTGCGGATCGTCCTGGCCAACGTCCCCCAGCGGACCACCCTGGGCGACGCGAACCCCGGCCTCCCCCAGCGCATCAGCGACTACAACGCGGCCCTCGCCAAGGCGGCCCCCGGCTGGAGCACCAGCGCCTCGCCGGAGGAACTGGCCGACCTGAACAAGGCGATGGGCTGCGACCCGAAGGCGACAACCTGCACCACCACCTACGACGGACTGCACCCCAACGCCCTCGGCGAGTACCGCATCGCCCAGGCGTTCGGCACCGTGCTGCACAAGGAGTTCGGCATCGGCGCCGCCGCGCCCGACGTACCGGACAGCGCACCCGGCCGGTCGCTCGCCACACCGTCCGGCATGAAGTTCGACGGCACCCAGCAGGGCGTCACCGCCACCTGGAACAAGGTCTTCGGCGCGCACACCTACGACGTTCAGTGGCGTGACGTCACCACCGGCTCGAACACGGACTGGCAGGACGTGGTGCCCGGTGTGAGTGCCCCGCGCTACGACATGTCCTGGCAGTTCACCGACCAGCCCTACGACGGCCACACCTACGAGGTGCGGGTCCGCGCGGTCGCCGGTGACGGCGCGGCCAACCGTTCCTCGTGGTCCTCGGTGGTCCGGGGCAAGGCGGCGCCGACGACGGCGGGGCGGCCGCAGGGGCTCACCGCGACAGCCGGCGCGGGCTCGATCGACGTGCGCTGGTCGGCACCGACCGACTCGCACAGCGGCTCGATCGTCCGGTACGCGGTGTGGGTGTACGACAAGAGCACCCCGATGAACCACTCCCGGATCATCGGCTACCCGGCCTCCGCCCGCTCCGCCAGGATCACGGGGGTCACGGCGGGTCACGAGTACGTGATCCTGGTCTGCGCCTGGAACGCGTCGGGTGAGGGGAAGCCGAGCATGAGCGACACGGTGGTCCCGGGCTAGCGACCGGGTGCGCCGTCCGTGCCGAGCGCTCCGTTCGGGGGCACGTTCCGGGTGGGGCGCTCGGCCACAAGCATCGAGGAGGTCGGTCCGAACACCGGCGAGATCACCCGGGACAGTCTGTCTGGGCCGGTCGCGCCGGAACTGGACTTTTTCGGCGAGTCCAAACACGCGGAGGCCGCCGGGAAAGCGGCCCGTTAGCAGGAGCGGTTTGCCCAGGGTGGCGAACAGGTCGTCGGCGAGGCCGGTTTCGCTGGTGGTGCCCGAGCCGTGGTGCAGGGTGATCCGGCCGGACGGCGGATGGTGGGCGGCCCCAGAGGGGTGTGCGTGTGCAGCGTGTCGTCGTGACGGTCGAGAACCGCGGTGACGGACGGCAGCGGCGGAGCGGGAGGCACGGACGGTGTGGTCACGCGAGGCGGCTGAAGGTCCAGCGCAGCAGCTCAGCTTCTCGAAACGGCCATGCCTGGGCAGTCGAGTCCAGGCGCCCGCGGCTTTCGCAGCGGGACCTTATGAGCTCGGACGTGATTGGCCGTGTCGCGTCGAAGGCCGCGGATTCGTCCCGGGTTCACGCCTGAGAGCTGAGGGGCCGAGTTGCATGAGCTCCTTAGCGCGGTGCGATCGCTTTGAGCCAGTCCTCTACGGCGACGACATCTGCCCACTGCGGGAACAGCTTCTCGGTGAGCATCCGGTGCACCTCGGGGTCGGTGTCGAGGCAGGCGTCCGCCAGGACGGTGAGGCCGAAGTCCAGGTCGATGGCGCGCCACAGGGTGGACAGCACAACAGCGCTGGTGGCGATGCCTGTGAGAACAAGGCTGTCGATATCGCGAGCCCTGAGCACCAAGTCGAGATCACTGCCCGAGAACGCGCTCCCCCGCCTCTTGGTGACCACCACGTCGCCCTGTTGGGGCGCAACGTCGTGATGGATCTCGGTGCCAGGAGCTCCCTCGGTGAACAGCCCGGCTCGCACGACGTTCGTCATCACCCTGTTGCGTGGGCTGACTTCAGGATCGCCCGGCCGTAACCCCATCACCACGTAAATCACGGGGATGCCGACAGTCCGGGCACCGTCGATCGCCCTGCGCAAGCGCGGAAGATATCCAGAACCGTCGTCGGCGATGGCCACAACGTCCCGTTGGACGTCCATAACCAGAAGTGCGCTCTTCGCCATGCTTGCCGTCCCTTCTCCGTTTGTGAACACGGGCAAGTCTGGTGGATCAACCGAGCTGCGGTGGAGGTTTCAAACTGTTGACGATGGGCGATCCTGACGAACCAGCCGAAACGTCCGGAGTGGACGCGTCGGCTTACGACACAATGGTGGTCCTGGTCGATGCGGTGTGTAGTTGATCTTGACCGGCCTGTGCTGACCTCCAAGTGGTCACGCGGCGGAACGCACTAGAATTCGCACACGCGAGGGATGGTGAGTCCTCAGGGCGACCTCGGCTCCCGGTGCCGGCAGAAAGCGCCTCGCGGGTGGGGTCGAAGGTGCTTGCCGGGGGATCCAGGCCAGTGCGAGGGCGCTGCCGACGGCGGTGAGCAGGAAGCCCAGGAGCAGGCCGCCGAGGTTGGCGGCGATCAGGCTGACCAGTGACATCACGGCGGCCAGGATTCCGGAGAAGTAGCGCACGGCCGGGTTGTGCCACGTCGTCACACCGGCGACGACGAACAGTGCACCGAGGGCCCACGAGGCGGCGCCCGCGGTACCGGTGAACCGGAGGAAGCCCAGCCCCACCCAGGAGACGCAGATCAGCTCCAGCCCGCCGAGGCTCAACAGCAACCCCGCCGTGAACGGACGCCCCCGACGCCACCCCCGCCACCGGGGTCGGATCGACGCGGTCATCCGGGAGTTCCCCGCTCGCAGCCGCCCTTCGCGTGGCGCAGGTCGATGGCGACACCCCGGGACGTGATCGTCCCGGCGGTGAAGGCATGCGGCTGTGTGGCCACATCGCTGCCGCTGACCTTCTGCGCGCCGACGGTGAACAGGCCCGTGGGCCGGTCCAGGGACGCCTGCGGGGTGCTGAACTTCGCTCCCGAGAGCTTCACCGACCGGGCCGTGGTCTTGCCCGCCTCCACCGTCAGGCCAGAGGCAGAGGCGTGCTCGATACGCACGATGGCCGTCACCGCTCCGACGACGGGCAGGTGGGCAGTCGAAGTGACGCAGGCGTCCTGAACGGTGGCCGGTTCCACCCGCGTGGCCAGCGTCGGCAACAGCCCGCCACGGCCGGAGGCGGCCGGGGAGGCCGACACACCCGTTGCGGACACCCGCGCGGCGTGGACCGTAACCGGAACCTCCCCGGCGAACGTCACGGAGACGACCCCCGCGGCGCTTCCGGCCAGCAGGACGGAGGCACCTACCAGCAGGGGAGCCAGCGCCAGAGCGAACCGCCAGCGGCTCGTGCGCCCGCCGCGTGTTCTCACGGAGACGTCGTTATCGATCATGACCAGCCCAACGACCGTCTCACTCCGATCACCGCCCCGCCCGCCGAGAGCCCGCCCGGAAGTGAGCACTGAACGGGCAGAGGGCAGACGCCGGCCCGTCGCCGGCGGCAGCTACACGGCCTGCCGGCTGCCCGCCCCGGACTCTGGCCTCCCGCGGCCCGGCGCCGAGCATGTGACGCCCTGCTGCATGATCCGGGCCTGTGCACGGCGGGGTTCGAGGAGCGCAGCCGGTGCATCCACGGTTGCTGCGAGAGTGAGCAGGTCGTCGAGGCGGATGAGCGCACGGAGGCGTTTGTCCCAGGTGCGGTCCTGTGGCCGTCGGTGAGCTCGGCGAGGATGCGGCTGGGCTGGGTGAGGCGGACGCCTGCGCCCTAGCGGATGGCGAGGTGGCCGAAGGCTTGAGCGACGACTTGGTCATCGAATTTCCTTTGCCCTGCCACGTCCCGATTGCTACCGTCGACGCTCGTGCGGGAAGCACACCAACACGGTTGTGAAACAGGGAGGTTGATGAATATGGCCGTCACCGGCCTTCTTCAGCATGCCCTTTCCCGGACCGCGTGACAGCAGTACGCGGACCGGTCGTCTCCACAACCAGGAGTGACACATGACTTCCGCTTCCTCCGCCCGCACCGAACTGACCACCAGCCACCTCATCCTTCGCCCCTGGACCGCGGTCGAGGCCACCCAAGTCCAGGGCGGGAGCGGGTCGGCCCGTTGGGCGGACGACTTCCCCACCGAGGGCGACCGCGTCATCGCAGGGCTACTCGACACGAACCCCGCTTGGTTCGGCGAGCACGGCCACCGTCTGATCATCGAGCGCGGCAGCGGCCTGGTGGTGGGCTCGATCGGGCTGTTCTGGCCGCCCAGCGAGGGAACCGTCGAAATCGGCTACGGCATCGTGCCCTCCCGCCGCGGCCGGGGCTACGCCTCCGAGGCGACCCGGGCACTCGCCGCCTTCGCCCTCACCGCGCCCGGTGTCCACACCGTGGTGGCCACAGTGGAGTTGTCGAACCCGGCCTCCGCTCGCGTTCTGGAAAACGCTGGCTTCGAGCGAGTGGGCACCGAGAACGACACGGCCCGCTACCGGATCACCCGGCCGGACCACGACCGGCGGTGACCCGCACGGGGTGCCCGCTGCGGCGGGCACCCCGTGCAAGCATCGGTATAGAGCCAGCTGCCCCGAGAGTGTGCAGCCGAGATCGCTACTCAGGTCGTCCGGCACCGACGCGACCGGGTGGCCTGTTCAGGCGGAAGGGCCCGACATCGGGAGCGCAGGTACGGAAGCCGCTCATTGCCACAAGGGGTCGTCTGGGGGCGTGCGTCACGTATGTGGGGGCCGGGGACTGAAACGCTGCTCGCGCTCGAGCGGCATGGGCCGGCTGGGCTCGAGGCCGGCCTACATCCGATGCCGTCGCGGAGGGGTGCTCGGGCGGGCGATCGCTGCCGCCGCGGTCAGCATCGTACTGACTCTGTCCTCAAGTTCCGGCAGCAGATGTTCAGTTCCGTGCGAGGCGCTCGATTGGCCCCGGGGCCCAGATCACGAGATTGGCCAGGGCCGCTGCCGCTCAAGGTTCAGCGCGTGTGCTTTCGAACATGGGTCACCACTATGTGGGACTCGCGAGCCGTGGCTCAAGGTCACCTCAGCAGTCCCTGCAGGGTCGCGCGGGCTTCGGCTACCCCCTGCCTCCAGGCTGCACTGCGCAAGGTGGCGAAGTCCCATGCGACGACGGGCTCGGCCCCGCTCACACAGTAGCCGTAGACCGAAGAGGCGACGTCCTCGGTAAGGAGGTGGTCGTAGTTGAACGACCCCTCGAAGCCTGCCCAGGCCACCGCTCGGCCGTCCGCACACAGGCGCCGCAGGACTTCGCACGCATAGGTGGACAGGGCGAGCGAGGTGTCGTGGAAGGTGAGGTCGTACGACATGAGGCCGAGCGACGCGATCGCTGCCGGCTGCTCCTGGAGCATGTAAGGGCGCACCTCGTCGGGTACGAGTCCGGCAAGGTGGAACGTCTCCGGCGGCAGCGGTTCGTTGCCCGCACCGACGACGAACACGGTCACCATGGCGGGACCTGCGAAGCACAGGGCTTCTTGTACCTCGTTCACGGTGTTTCCTTTTTGCTACGCAAGGCTTGGCATCCTCAGTCTCGCAGAGGAGCGAGGCGTGGCCCAGGTACTCCCCCCGCGTCTCCGACGAACGGTGAGGGTCAGCAGACGCTCGCATGATCTTGCGGCTTGCACGGAAGCAGAGGGGCCCGCCTGCTAAGCCGTCGGGCTCGTGGCGCGGGTCCGGGTGGCGGCCTCTATGGCACAGTCCGCGGGCAGGCGCACAGTGGCCGTGGCCCGACACGCTGGAGGCCATCGGGCGCTCCTGTTCAGGCGGCCGCAGGCCGGAAGCCGGGCGGGGCGATGTCAGGCAGCAGGCGGGACAGGTCGAACACGGTCGGCTCCGCGTCGGCCGCCGTGAACAGGAGCCAAAGCGGCTGAGCGCCCAGCCCGGTCACCGTCGTCCGGCGATCCGAACTGCTCATGGCCGGGTCGAACAGCAGGTACAGGCCGGCGATATCCATGAAGGGCGCGCCCGTCAGGTCCCACTGCAGGTCCGTCACCTGCGGCGGCAGCGCGGCAGCTGCGGCGCGCAGCGGGGCCAGGGTGTCGAAATCGATCTCTCCGCGCGCAGCGATGCAGGCGCGGGTGCCGTCGATGGTGGTGGTGATGTTCATGCGGGTGTGAGCCCCCTTCCGGGGGTAGGGGTTGATGAGCCCAAAGACGAAACCTCTTCCGAGGGGTACGACGAGGGCGGGGGCCGGGCGCCCGGGACGGGAAAAACGCCGAACGTGGCCGAAGGCGGGAAACCTTGGCGGTGTCAGCCGGTTGCCTGTCTTCCCACCGTCGCACGGCGACATCCATGACTACGATCCCCACCAAGAGGATGTTCCGTGAAGTCTGTGACCATTTGACGCCGCTCCCCAGCGCCCCACTGTCCTCAGGCGTGCTGGACCCGGTCGCTCACCTGGAAACTGGGCTCGCGGAACAACACCGTCGACATGCTCACGCCCGGTCACGTCGAGACGGAGACGATCGAGGGCGTCACCGACAAGCGGCTCCCCCAACTCTCAGGTCAGCCCCCTCTACGTCGCACCGGCAAGCCGCAGGAGTTCGCCGTCGTCGGTTCCTGGCCTGTGACGGCGCCGCCCACGTCACCGGGCGGCCATCCCGGTCAGCGGCGGCATCGGCATGGCCAGTGAATGCCGGGGCTGTCGTGGCGCATTGAGCGACACCCATTCTTCCCCTCCCCCCTTCATCGCCCTTTGCGAAGCGATCAGCGCGACCGCCGCTGGATGCAGTGCCGATCCTGCCGGCGCAGCACGCCGGTGATCTTCCGGCCCGGTCCTCATTCGCGACTCAGCCGCCGCGTGATCGCCTGGAGCAGTTCATGCAGCACCGCCTCGTGCGTCCGCCGCCGAGACCGGGCTATCCCCACGCGGCTCGGTGAGACCCCGCGGACCGGACGGAACACAACATCCGGGTGGGAGTAGAAACGGGCCGCCGACGCCGGGGCCAGCGCTACGCAGCCGCCGGCCACCGCTCCGAGCCACTCGTCGGGACGGCTGGTGACGGCGCCGACCCGGACGGGGTGCCCGTCCCGTTCGTCCGCCGCCAGCCAGTGTTCCCTCCAGGCTCCGGTCTCGGCTCCGGCCGCGACGAATGGCTCGTCCCACAGCTTGCAGAACTCCACCGTCTCGCTGTTGGCCAGCGGATGCCGAACCGGCAGCAGCACCCCGCGCTCCTCGGCGAACAACTCCCGCACCGCGAAGCTCTCCTGCTTCGGAAACGGCAAGCGCACGAGTGCGGCATCGACCTCTCCCCGGGCAAGGCCGGCGCTCGGATCCGACCAGTCGAACTGCCGCAGTTCCACCCGCCAGTCCGGCTGCGCGTTGCGGAACTCGGCGATGACCTCGGGCACGGCCCCCAGCGCGCCCGCGTCCAGGAAGCCCAGGCGCAGCACCCGTGCCGCACGGCCGGTCGCCTGCACCGCCTCGTCCCAGCCGTTCAGCAGTGCGGACACCCGCGAGGCGAGCTCACAGCCAGCCTCGGTCAGCGCCATCCCCGACCGCGAACGCACGAAGAGCCGCACCCCGAGATCTTCCTCCAGGCGCTGGATCTGCTTGGTCAACGCAGGCTGCGAGACGAACAGCCTCTTCGCGGCTCCGGTCAGGCTGCCCTCTTCCGCCACTGCGGCGAAGTATCGAAGCAGGCGCGTGTCCACATCCATGCCATCAGGTTATAGAAGCATGTATTGGACGGTGCCAAGGGTGTCTGCGGACCCTGAAGGCATGCCCAGTACCCAGCTCGCGCTCCTCGTCGTCACTCTGCTCACCGCCGCCTTGAACATCGGAATCGCCGCCGCCGACTTCCTCGGTGCACGCTTCGTGCTCGCCAACTCAGCGGAGGTGGGTGTCCCCCGGTCCTGGCTCCCCTGGCTGGCCACCCTCAAGCTGGCTGGTGCGGTGGGCCTCCTCCTCGGTCTCCTCGACGCCGCACTGCGCCCCCTCGGCATCGCCGCGGCCTGCGGTCTCGTCCTGCTCTACTTGGGCGCGCTCACCTTCCACCTGCGCGCTCGCGTGTTCTACAACCTTGCGTTTCCCGGCTTCTATCTCACCACCGCGGTCGCCTCGCTGGCCTTGGCCATGGCCTCCTGAGGGCGGCACCATTCAATGTTCGAGGAGAACACTCAGCCTTCGCCGTGACAGGTCACCTGCCCTGCAGTGCCGCTGTCTGTTCCAATACGGATTCAACCGCTCGAACGTCGACGTGTCCCGCCACGCGGAGTAGTACACACCGAGCCACCGCCCAGCACTCAGCGGTGTGCACAAAAATGGCGGTGAGAAGTAGCACCACTGCGAAGTGGACCGAATGGACCTATTCGGCGGGTTCGGCGATCAGCGCCGTTCCGATCTTGTGGAAGCCGAGTCGCGCGTAGATCTGCGCGACGTCGTCGTCACCTGCCGACAGAAAGACGGTTGCCGCGCCCCGCGAGCGGGCGTCGGCCACCAGTGCCGCGGTGACCGCGAGTGCGAGACCGCGACGGCGAGCCGCAGGGAGCGTTCCGACGCCGACGATCTCCGTGATTCCTCCGAGCGGTTGATGCTGGCCGGCGGACAGTGCCGTCCCGTGCTCGACAGCTGCGGCGACCGCTGTCAGACCTGCCCGGATACGTAGCATCGAGCGTTCCACCGATCCGTCTGCGATACGGGCGTCGACCTCTTCCGTCAATTACGGTGTTCCCGCGAGGCCGACGTGGGTTCCGGGCTCGGCGAAGGCGAGGTGAGGTACGGCCAGGGCGCTGGGCAGGATCGGATCGTCCGCGCCTACGATCCGCACCGATATGTCTCCGGACAACCCTTCCAATGGCGCTGCGGGCGTACCGGGTGCGAGCACCATCAGCGGATGTTCGTGGACCACGAGTCCCGACTCCTCGACTGCTGCCCGCAGCGTTGGCGTGGTCTCGGCTACCCATTCGAAACTCTCCGGGATCCCCAACTCCCGCTGGCGAGCACGGACCTTCTGCACGTCGGTGACGTCCAGCGGCCCGGACCATCCCCGCGCGGGACGTGCGTAGAACGGCCAGCCCTGGCCCTCCCGCACGAACAGGGTGAGCGGCCCGTAGTCCTCGACACGGGCGCCGTTGCGTGGGACCGCGTCGTAGTACTCCTCGATCCGGTCCAGCAACGCCCGCTCAGGTTGATCGTCACAATACGCAGAAGTCACGCCGGGCATCCAAGCAACGAAGGCATCAACGACGCCACTCCATTTCACACGCTCCCAGCGCCCTCCGCCGTAGGGGGAATGCACACCGATGCGGTGGTGCGCATCCACTCGGTGGGCGGTGCGGCCGGCGGCGCGGGAGTGAGCCAGCAGCATCGAGCCTCCGCCAACTCACGCTGGTTGTGGGCGGCAGGCTGTGGGGGAGATCGTTGGCAACTCGACGCCTGCACGTCAGGTATTAATGCTCTGGCAGTCGGGTTCGAGGATGCGATCATGGGTGAGTCATGTTCATTCGCCCGTGAGGTGATTTCTTGAGGAAGGTGGCACTGCGTCCACACGCACTGTTGCCTCGGCAGTACGACCATCAGAGGGTTCTGGTGACGACCGTGGACGCCTGGGGCCGGACTCTCTGGTTGATCTGCCCCGATGCGGAACTCCGCCCAAGTTCGTACGGCAGGCCTACTCCTCGGCCTCGTAGCCGTCCATATGATGCGCTTCTGGTCATCGACGACGGGGGCGCAATCAGCGAACAGCGCCTGCTCGGCATGAGCTTGTGGGTGTCCCATCTCGACGCGCTGCCCAATGGCCGGTTCGTGGTGCAGGGGCACAGCGCCGCAGGGGACCAGAACGCGCAGATATACGGGATGGACGGGCGACGCCACCGCAGCTTCGCGATGGGGCGTGCGGTCGAGTTCCTGCTGGCAGACCACCGCCACCATGTGTGGAGCGCCTACTTCGACGAAGGCGTCTACATCGACCCGATCAGCGCAGCCGGCCTGGTGCGCTGGGACAGCGGTGGTAACCACCAATGGGGCTACATGCCTCCGAAGGGCGTCGAATACATCGACACGGTCTACGCCTTCAACGTGGACGACGGTGTCGCGTGGGCCAGCTACTACCCGAGCTTCCCTCTTCTCGAGGTCCGGACCAACGGTGACACTCGGGTGCGGAGCACTCCCGTGGTCGCTCCTGCGGGCATGGCCGTGCACGGGGAGCGCATCACGATGCTGGGAGGCGGCCGACAACCGGACCGCCTGCACCGCTGCCGCCTGACCGAGAGCGAGGTTCTGCTGATCGAGGAAGCCTGTCTCACCCTCCCCAACGGGGCACCTCTCAAGCGGTATGCACAGCCCATCGGACGAGGCCGCCATCTGTACTTGCGCAGCGCATCACCCAGGCAGTGGTACGTGATGGGTGTCTAGGCCGCCTCGTCTTCTCTTGCCTCAGGACGGCCAACGGCCGTGTTCGCGCAGCAGGTTCAGCGTGTCACCGGCGGTTAGAATGCACCGATCCTAAAAGTAGGAGTCGCCCTCGGCGCAACCTCCGACGGCGCCAGCAGGACGGCCGCGTCACGCGTCCCGCTGGGCGGGCACCCTAGAGAGCGTGACGCCGGCCTTCCGTGCTCAGCCGCTTCGCCGAACGCCTGTTGCGGGTGAGAATCCCGTACGCAGAGTCGTCACCCGCCGCGTTCGAGGGTTACCGGGTCCTGAAGCGGCGGTGGAGGTTTCGGGCTACGTAGACGCCCGGTCCTCCGAAGCCGACGATGTCGCCGGTGATGTCGGCGAGGAAGCGGGGGTGGTGGTCGACTCGCCAGGCGCCGGCGTCGTTGTCGTGTCCGAAGCCCCGGCACACGAGTTGTGCCTGCTCGAACTGGCCGTCGCCGCGGTTGTGCGACACCCAGACCCCTTCGTCGCCGAAGCCGACGATGTCGGGGTTGCCGTCGCCGGTGACGTCGACGAGGTGGCGGAGGTGCTTGTCGCCCGTCCACCCCTGGGCGAGCCCGAAGTCGTTGAGGATGAGCTTGGGCGGCTCGAAGGTGCCGTCGCCCCGCCCGCGGGCCACGACGGTGCCCTCCGGTCCAAAGCCGACGATGTCCACGACTCCGCCGCCGGTGGTTCCGATCAGGAACCGGGGGTGCTCCTCGACGGTGCTCCACCCCTGGTCGGTCCCGAAGTCGTCGAGGACGTACAGAGGGTCGGCGAAGGTGCCGTCCTCGTCCTGGAGCGAGACCCAGACCCCGTCGTCGTGGCAGCCGACGATGTCGAGCCTGCCGTCACCGGTCAGGTCGGCGAGGAAGCGAGGGTGCTTGTCGGCAAGCCAGCCGCCCGCCTTTCCGGCGTGGCCGAACGCCCGGAGAGCCGGCTCGTCGGCGAGTGGTGCGAACTTTCCTTCCTCGTCCTGCAAGGAGAGCCAGACACCGTCGTCGTGGCAGCCGACGATGTCGAGCCTGCCGTCACCGGTCAGGTCGGCGAGGAAGCGAGGATGTTCGTCGGCAAGCCAGCCGCCCGCCTGCGGGCCGTGGCCGAATGCCTTCAAGGCCGGATCGGCACCCGCAGGTGCGAACGTCCCGTCCTTGTCCTGAAGGAGTACTCGGACACCGTCGGCGGCAAGGACGACGGCATCCGGCCGGCCGTCACCCGTCGTGTCCGCCAGGGTCCACAGGTCCTTGGGACTCGGGGAGGGCACGGGCGGGTGGAGGACGCTCTCGGCGTCTTCGAAGGTGCCGTCGCCCTGGCTGGAGGCCGTCACCACCCCCTTTCCGGGTTTGAGCCCGAGGATGTCCGCTCGGCCTGTTCCCGTGGTGTCGGCGAGTAACCGGCAACCGAGCCCGGCCCACCAGAGCGGTTGCCCGCTCGGAGAGCGGCCGGCTCCAGTGCTTTTCCACCCGCCTGCGTCCTGGTCGCTGCCGAACCGCTGAAGGACCAGCAGCATGTCACTGAAGGAGGGCGTCGCTTCGGGTGCCGGTCGTAGTGCTTTCGAGCGGGCCAGCCGCCAGGAGCGTCGGCCGTTCCAGTGGCTCAGTGACGCCCAGCGCAGCACGGGGTCGCTGGTGCGCTCGGGCTTGGCCGTCACGAACCGCCAGCGCTGGCTCGGGGCGCTGTCGTCGTAGTCGCGCAGGACGACCCGGGTGTCGTCCGTGCCGGGGTCGTCGAGGTCGAGAACAGCTCCACCGGCCACGTCCTCGATGAGGTAGAGGCCCGCTTCGCCGTCGACGGGGACGACGTGCCACTGCTGGGCCTTCTTGCCTGCGGCGGCGTCCCATTGGCGGACGCCGCGGTCCGCGGCGGCGGGGTTGTCGAGCACCTTGCCGCTGACGGCGTTGCGGATCACGTAGGCCTGCTGGTCTTGTACCTGCCCGGCCTGTGCAGGCTGCACGGGGGTGAGCTGCCACTGATCCGGGCTCGGTCCGTCCTCGGGGAAGTCGCGGACGACGAGCGCCCCGTCGGTGCCCGGCGCGGCCTTGGCGCCGAGGGTCCTTCCTGTGGCGGCGTTGACGATCTCCAGTTTCAGTTCTTGCGTGGGGACGGGCATGGTGATGCCTCTTCCAGGCGGTACGGGTATGGGCTCGGGACGGCTGCGGCGCGGCGGTGGCCGCGGTTCACGTGAAGACGTGGTGGTAGGGGACGCTCCACTCGTTGGGCAGGCGCGGGTAGAAGGTGTTGATGACCGTTCCGGTGAAGTCCCCGCCCCAGTTGTAGGTCAGCCGCACCTCGCTGTCGGCCGCCACCGCGTGGTCCTTGAACCCGAGGATCGCGTCGGGGTGGGTGATCGGCACGAACGTGATCCCACCCCACGGTGTCACCGTGACGACCCAGAGCTGGGAGTCCTCCGGCGCGCCGTTCTTCCCGCGCCACTTGTCGCCGACCTTGTCGGGCAGGCCGACCTGGACGGTGTCGGCTGTGCTCTTGGGGGCGTCCTGGTGGACGGTGATGCGCCGGCGCTGCGGCTTGGGCACGCCGTCGTCGCCGCGCCCGGCGTCGGCCGCGCCGGCACCGGACGGTTTGGGCGCCACCTGGCCGGCGGCGCTTTCGATGAAGTACAGCGGTCGCTGCCCGAAGAAGCCGGCAGGGGTGATGTGCCAGAGGTGGCCCTGCGCCTCCTTGGTGGCCGGGTCGAGCGCGGTGGCCAGCTTGACCCCCTTGTCGTGGCTCGCCTCCCCCAGCTCGGCCGGTCGCAGATAGCCGCCGTTGAAGGCATGGACGAGCATGACCGGCCGATTCTCCACCAGCGCAGCCACGATCGCGTTGTCGTAACTGTTCACCGCCACCGGGCCGCCGACCACCAGATTCGACATCGCCGTGCGTTCTTGGGTGTACATCGCGGAAACCTCACCTGTTCTGGATGTGGCAAGACAATGCGCCGAGCACTCAGTGCGGTGATCCACCGGACGGGATAAGCCCATGTCCTGATCGCCCGAACCCATAGGGCCTCAAGATGAAGAGGCGACCAAGCCGGATGCCTCGCTCACCGCAACACGACGCATATTCTGCGCGAGCGGGACTTTCAGAAAGCCATCAACCGGTCGGTCGACAGCACTTCAACTTACTTCCCCACCAAGCGAGTTGGGATCGCCCGCGAACTCATTTCACCCGTTTGGACGCAATCCACAAAGACCCCCTTCCCGGAATTTGCTCACCCTGCTAGCTTCGAACTCCGAAAAAGCGCGCAGATGCCTGTTGCTTTTTCGCCGAGCGATTTTCGGCCAGAGGAGTCGAGGACGGGGAATGCCTTCCAACGCGTACAGCCTGGACCGAACCAAACGGCAGCCACTGACGAAGAAAAACCTGCGAGAACTGAACATCGATCAGAACTGGCAAGCCATTCTGGACCACCCCAACCTGGTCTACGTCGACGACTACGGTGTGCGGCACAAGCCCGTCGGGTTCTCCGTGAACAAGTCGGCCTTCGGGGCCTTCCCCGCCTCCGTGTCGGCGTTCCAGCTGGGCTGGCTGGCGTACATGAATCTCGGGGAGCCGCTGATCGAGGAGCGGTGCGGCATCGACCAGCCCCCGCCCGACACGTTCTCCTGCCGCTCCTACGTCAACCGCAGCCAGACGGAGCCGATGACCTTCACCGACTCGGTCGATTTCACCGTGTCGAACGGCATCACGTGGTCGCTCCACGGAGACGCCAAGCTGACCTTTGGCGGCACGGTCAGCGCACAGTTGCAGTTGCAGCTGCAGAACCAGCTCAAGATGGACCTCCAGGCGCAGCTTCAGACGCAGTGCCAGAACGAGGTGTCGAACAAGAACGCAAACACCGTCACCAACAAGAACAGCAAGGACAGCGTCGGTGTGGACAACGCCAACGCCACCGAGACGGCCACGCGGAACGCGGCGACGAATTCCGCGACGAACTCGGTGACGGACTCGGTCGCGTTCACCACTCAGGGCAGCGCCACCGGCACCGCGTCGCTCAACGCCTCGTTGGCGCTGGGCATCGCAGCCACCGTCGGTGGCTCTTTGACCACGAGCTGGGCCTCGAAGTCGCAGATCTCCGGCAAGGTCGCTGCGAACTCCCGCGTGGATACGATCGTGACGCAGCGGCGTTGCTGCAAGCAGTACCGGTACGAGATCCCGGTGACCTTCTCCGGGTTCATCGCGGTGAAGTACGACGTGCCGGTGGCGGTCCTGTCTCCCCCGCAGCCCGGGGGCTACCCCGGCCTCGACCGGCTGGTGGCCCGCCCCATCAGCGACCTCGATCTGGCCGGCGGCGGATTTCTGATGCACGGATGGGCCGAGGTCGTCTCCGCCCTGGATGTCCACCACACGATGTTCGACGGCGAAAGCCTGACCGACAGTGACCGGGCGCTGCACAAGCAGCCTTCCGATGAGTGAGCAGGGGTGAGGACCGTGGTGTTCGACAACATCTTCAAGTCCGCGATCGATGGTGCGGGGCTGTTCTCGGTGGGCACCGACCGGCCCGGACCGGAGCCGGGTGCGGGCGTCGACTTCGAGGACGCCGACGCCGGCACGTACGACGACACGAGGACGAGCCTGTTCAGCAACGCCATCCACGGGGCCTCCTCCCGGGCGAAGGTTGTGCAGGAGCAATCGCCCGAAGCGCGGGTCATCCTGGGATTGCTCGGCTCCTTCATCCAGACCACTCAGGCATCGGCCGATACGCAGGCGCAGTACGCAGGCAAGGCGAGCTCGGTGTCCACCGCGGCGTCCAGCGGCATGCGGGATGCCCGCTCGAAGATCCCGGAGGACGACGGGCTGGAGAGGAACGAGGACCTGAAGGCGAAGCCGACGAGGAGCGATTACGCCACGCCTCCTCAAGCCCCGGAGACCCCCCAGGCTCCGCCGGCCCCCGCAGCGGCCAAGGCGGCCGCTGACACCCCGCGCACCCTGGGGGAGACCAAAAAGACCGAGGCGACCACCGAGGGCTCATCCGGTTCCCAGTAGCACCGAGCTCACGAGGGGGCAGGGGCGAGGCCGCCCCTGCCCCCTCGTGTGTCATACGGGAAGCAACTGCCACTGCCGGCCCCGCTGGTCGCCCTCCGCCCCGTCCTGCCTGATCGCCGCTCGCGCGTTGGTGTCGATCCCCAGCAGCAGGCCGCTGTTGCGGTTCGCGATCTCATACACCCGAGGACTGTCGGTCACAGAACCGACGGGGATGAGCCGCCACTGCTGATGGTGGGCGTCGGACCCCTCGTATTCGCGCTGCGCGACCACCGCGCCGACCGCCTCTTGTGCCCCGACCACCTCCAGGACCTTGCCGCTGCGCACGTTCTCGATCCGGTACAGCACATCGCCGTTGTCCTGGCCCGCCGCGACCATCCGCCACCTCTGGTGATCCCTGGCAACGGCGAGGGCCTGATGGACCTCGGCCCCGTCCGCGGTGGACTCACGCACGACCGCCATCCGCAGCCTGCTGCGGACACTGGCCCACGAGACCACCGTGCCCGACTCGGGCAGCCCGGCCGTCCTCGCCGACGCGACCTTCCGAATCCGGCTGTTGCCGTGGTCGACGATGTAAAGGGTGTCGACGCAGTCCACGGCGAGGCCGCTCGGATTCTTCAGCTGGGCCGAGGCGGCGGGGGCGCCGTCACCTCCGAAGGCCGCGGCGCCCGTGCCCGCGACCGTACTGATCTTCCCGTCGGCTGTGAGCTTCCGGACCCGATGGTTGTTCCACTCCGAGATGTAAAGGATGCCTGCGCTGTCCACCACCAGGCCCATCGGAAGGTTGAGCTGGGCGGCGGTGGCGAGACCGCCGTCACCGCCGTAGGTCGCCGCACCCGTGCCCGCGACGGTAATGATCTTCCCATCGGCCTTCGTCACCTTCCGGACCCGGTGGTTGCCGGAGTCGGTGATGTAGAGGTCCCCCGCACCGTCGACCGCCACCCCGAAGGGAGACTTGAGCTGGGCTGCGGTGGCGAGACCGCCGTCACCTCCGAAGGTCGCCGCACCCGTGCCTGCGACCGTACTGATCTTCCCATCGGCCCGAGTCACCTTCCGGACCCGATGGTTGTAGTAGTCAGCGATGTAGAGGTCGCCCGCGCTGTCCACCGCCACCGCGAAGGGGCCGCTGAGCCGGGCGGCGGTGGCCGGACCCCCGTCACCGCCGAAGGCCCCCGCACCCGTGCCCGCGACCGTACTGATCTTCCCATCGGCCCGAGTCACCTTCCGGACCCGATGGTTGCCGGAATCGGCGATGTAGAGGTCCCCCGCGCTGTCCACGGCCACCGCGCGGGGGTAGTTCAGCTGAGCCGAGACGGCAGAACCGCCGTCACCGCCGAAGGCCGCCACGCCCGTGCCCGCGACCGTGCTGATCTTCCCGTCGGTCGTCACCTTCCGGACCCTGTGGTTGCCGGAGTCGGCGATGTAGAGGGTGCCGGAGCTGTCCAACGCCACTCCGTTCGGGAGGTTCACCTGTGCCGAAACAGCAGGCTCCTTCTCCCCTTTGGGCGGCCCTGCGACCCCGGTCCCCACCATCGTGCTGATCCGAAGGGCGGAGTTCTGTTCCTCTGTGGCTGCCGCGTGGGCAGTGCTCATCGTTGTCCCTTCCTCGTTTCACCGACCGTCCACGACAGACGGTCGCGATCGGCTTTGGAGCGCTGTCTTGCCTTGAGGGGCCAGTACGATCACGTCCGCGTTCTGACCAGTGGCCGGACACCGCACGCGTCCGTAAGGGGCGTCCGGCCTGGATGTACGAACTGCGCAGGCTTGGTGCGGACCCGCTTGTACGAGTGCTGCGGGCGACAACCGGGGTATCCGCGACGAGACGCCATCCAGCCGAGGGACGGTCTGCGCCGGTCCTGATGTGCCGGCCTTACCGCTGCGACGCTCACCATGAGTGCGAATGGCCAGGCCTTACCGGCCCGCCGCTGTGACGAGCGTGGGCGGTAGACGCCCGTCGGGCCGGGGACGCTACCGGCCGTGCGCGCCTTCTCGACACGCGGCGCCGCTTCCCTCTCGGCCTGGCAGGGCTTCAGGCTTGAATGGCGTAACCGGCCGCCGGCTGGCCGAACATCTGGGCGATGTGCCAGACGGCGTGATCAGAGCCGTGAAAGAACACGTTCAGGCGCCCGTGACCGTCGGCCTCGACGACGGGTTCGCCGCCGATGTTCTGGGCGATCTTCTCGTGGGCGCTCCACTCCGCGCCGTTGACGACCGTCTGCTCGTTGACCCACAGGTGGCCGCCGCCCCAGTGGAAAGCGGCCAGCCGGGCGTCGGCGGCCCGGGCGACGGCCGGGTTTCCCGTCACGGTGCCGCCGAGGCTGGTCAGTACGGCCCATCCGTCGTAGTCATCGGTCTGCGGGAGGTGCCACAGGGCATCGTCGGTGCCCCGGAAGAAGACCTCCAGGCGCCCGTCGGCGTTGATGCCGATGACGGGGTCGCCGCCGATGTGCTGCGCGATGCGCCGGGGGTTCTCGAAGGCGCCGTTGGCGTCGTGCTGGCGGACGACCCACAGGTGACCGTCAGTGCCGCGGAAGAACACCTGCAGACGGCCGCGGGCGTCGGTGGCCACAGCCGGGTCGCCCGACATCGCGCCACCCAGACGGGCAGGGCCGGTCCAGTTGCCGTAACCGGACTTGGTGGTCTCCCACACATGCCACACAGCGTTGTCGGTGCCCCGGAAGAAGGCCGCCGGGCGCCCGTCGGCGTGCAGTCCGGGAACCGGGTCGCCGCCGATGCTGGTGGCCAGCGTCGCCCCGGGGCCGTAGCCGCCGTTGATGACCGTCTGCCAGGGGTGTTCGAGGTTGCCCTGCGCGCTTCTGAAGAAGACACCGATGCGCCGGGCGGCCGTCCGCAGGGCGGAGGGGTCGCCGGATAAGGTGCCGGCGCCCAGGTTCTCCCATTCGGACCAGCCGCCCCAGGTCTGCTGATGACAGGTTGACAGCGCGTTGTCCGCACGGCCCCTGATGAACACCTCGAGACGGCCGTCCGAGGAAGGCGCCACCGCCGGATTACCCGTCAGCTGACCGCCGAGCGTACTCACTGGACCCCAGGACATACCCGGCGTCGAAGGAACCGTCATGTTCTCCCCTCTCGTTTCACCCCCGCACCCTCAGCAGGGGCATGACCTTACGCACACGATCAACTACCCTTCGCAATCAACCGGCAGGCGGGTCTCTGGGTTCGTGACGAAGCGTCAGTCGCAGCCGGAAGCCCCGCGCCTACCCCAACGCCCCCCTGTACAGCCGCCCTTCACCACCCCATCCGCGTCGGCGACTGGGGGCGCGGCCTGGGCAGTTGGCGCCCTCGGGGACAGGATGAGCCTCAGGAGCCGATCACTTGAGCACCCAGTGCTCGATCTCCCCCAGCACCGTGAACCGGGCACTTCGCAGACCGGTGTCAGAGTTCATAAACGGCCAGCTGGAGGGGAGTTGGCCGACCGCAAGCGGTCGTTCCGTGTCAACGCGCGTCCCGGGTGGGACGGGTCCGCAGCCAGTACGAGCGCGCAGCGACGATCAGTGCGAGTCCATGGACGGCGAACGCCGCCAGGCCGATCCAGGCGACCAGCAGTGCGTCGCTCGAGGAGTGGAAGTCGCCTCGCCGCATCGTCACCGTGCCGATAGTGGCCAGAGTCGCGTAACCGACGCCGAGCACCCCGTACGGAGCCAGCGTGGCGGCGCCGACCAAGGCCGGTGCCAGAGGGAGCCAGCGCGGGACGCGCCGGCCGCGCAACCACAATGTCCAGCGTGGGAAGACCTGGCCCCACGGGCGGACCAGCCCCCACAGCAGGAAGACGCCGAGCGCGGCCAGCAGCACGGTGCCGTCCACGCCCCAGGACTCCAGGGTGAGCCATATTCCTGACGCTCCGTTGCGCTGGGAAACCGCGAGCATTTCCTCGCCGGTCATCCCGGCGAAGGAACCCCCCGAAGCCCAGATGAGCTTCATCGCCGCATAGGGGAGGAAGGCCACAGTGCCGGCGCAGGCGACGAGCTGGACCTGCCCCGAGGCGGCGGAAGGGGCCTGTGGGAAGGGCGCGGCGGGCAGCCCGGGGACCCGGGCAGTGGCCGCGAGCAGCACGACCCCGGCCGCTGCCAGCACGTGGTGCGCCGCGGCCACGCCGTTGTCCACCCCCTGCCCGAATGCCAGTGTGATGAGGTCCATCAGCAGGCCGAACGCGGCGATCCCGGCGAGAACGCAGACCACCCACAGCAGCACCCGCAACGCCGGCTGGAGCCCGTACCGCGCCACCGCTCCGCAGACCAGGGCCGCCAGTGCCCCCTCCCCCGCGACCCCCCAGCCCAGCGCTGTGGGTCCCGGGTGGCTGCCCAGGTAGAGCGGTGGCGTCCCGCTCAGCGCGCATGCCAGGCCGAAGCCGGCGTATGCCCCCGCCCACGCCGTTGCGGCCCGGCTCGCCCAGCACGGCCACCGCTGCCACCATGTGCGCCAAGGCGCCCTTGTCGTCCCCGTCCCATTGCCCATGCCCTGACGATCACATCGACCGCGGCTGCACGACATCACCTGCCATGACGAGCCGCATCCCCCGAACGGGTGAGCAGCCTCTGCGCCCGGGGTATGCCGAAGGGGCACCGCAGGAGATGTGCAGGGCGCGGGTCGATGCCTCGGGCGCGGTCATCTGGTTCTGCGGTCGGCCGAAGCGCCGCTCGCGCAGCGGCTCCAGAACAAAGTTCCACCTGAGCGCGGATGGCGGTGTGGCGGAACGGCCGCCGAGGTGGGCTGGGTTGGTCAGACTGTTGGTTTCTGTGGGACCTGCGTTCGCGTGAACCCGTGGCTGCGCTCCACTTTCGCCACATGCAGCGTGTAGTTCTGGTACCACTCGGCTCGCCCGCGCTGCTGCGCCGCGCGGTGCTCGGTGTTGGTCCGCCACTGCGTGAGGGCGTCCGCGTCACGGAAGTAGCTGACGGTGATGCCCAGCCCGCCAGGTGTCTGAGCGTGGTCCATCCCCAGGTACCCGGGGACGTCCTTCACCAGGTCTTCCAGGCGTGCGTTCGTCTCGCTGTAGCCGCTCTGGTCCTGAGTTCGCACCGTGGTGAAGACGGCCACGTAGTAGGGAGGTTCATGAGCTCCGACGGGCACGACAGGCACGTCCGACCGGTTGCTCGTGGCGCTGCCGTGAGGCGGGATACGCCGTCGCGCGTCCACCTCTATTTCGATCTTCATCCGCGGGTCGGCGAGATCGCATACGAGCATCGTGGCGGCCGGCCGAACATCGCCGAAGCAGCGGCGCAGGACCGGCCAGCAGGGTGCGAAGTCCTCGCGGTCGGGCAACAGGTAGCGCACGCGCACCACGTCGGCGAAGGTGCACTGCGCCTCGGCCAGTGCTGCCTCGACGTTGCGCAGGCACTGCTCGGCCTGCTCCACCACATCGTCGGAGATCGTCATGGTGGCGTAGTCGAACCCGGTCGTCCCGGACACATGTACCCGGTCCCCATCGACCACTGCACGGGCATAGCCGATCTGCTCCTCAAAGGTCGAGCCGCTGAGGATCGCGCGTCGCTCTGTCATGCGCGAACGCTAAATGGCCAGCACTGATACGTCTAATACGGCCGCATGCATGATCTGATATCTCTGGGCGTATGGAGCGCCCCGAACTTCCCCTCCCCCAGTTGCACGCTTTCGTCGTGCTCGCGGAGGAACTCCACTTCGGCCATGCGGCCGCCCGTCTGGGCATCGCCCAGCCGCCGCTGAGCCAGCAGATCCGCCGCCTGGAGGAAAAGGTCGGCCACGCGCTGTTCACCCGCTCCCCCGGACGTGTCGCCCTCACCCCCGCCGGCAGCGAACTGCTGCCGGCCGCCCGGCGGGCACTCACCGACCTCGCGGACGGTCTGGCCGCGGCCCGGGCCGTCGGCAGCGGCAGCGTCGGCCGCCTGCGGATCGGCTTCGCCGCCTCCCTCGCCCTGACGATCCTGCCCGGTTTGCTGCGCACCTTTCGTCACCAGTTCCCTGGCGTCCACCTGGACATCCAGGAGATGACCACCGCTCCGCAGATCGCGGCCCTGCATGACAAGACCATCGACATCGGGCTGCTGCGCGAACCCCCCACCGATGAAACGGAGCTCAGCTTCGGGACGGTACTCAGCGAGCCTTTCGTGGCCGTGTTGCCCTCCGCCCATCCTCTCGCCGGCCAACGGACCGTACGGCTTGCCCAGTTGGCGAACTCGCCCTTCGTGCTGCTGCCCCGACCGGTCGGCCCGCCGTTGTACGACCAGATCATCGGCCTGTGCAGCGCAGCAGGGTTCACACCGCAGGTGGCCCAACACGCCGTGGAGTGGCAAACCGTGTGCGCCCTCGTCGAAACCGGTCTGGGCGTGTCCCTGGCCCCGGCGAGCATCCGACGACTCCGTCTCAAAGGCGTCGCCTTCCGCAGGATCGAACCCGGCACCGCCCGCACACGGGTGGCCGTCGCCTGGCGCGAGGATGACCATAACCCCCTGGTCAGGCGCCTGTTGGCGACGATCAGCCAAAATCGGTCTTGCAGGCCTTCAGGGCCCGCCGCGGCCCTGCTCGCGGGCGACAGTCGGTCCGACTGCTCAACAGCCGCCGAACCCGACCATCCCGCCTGACCTCCGAACGGGACCAACCTCGACGCCGATGTGTCGGAGGCACCATGGCAGATCAACAGCCGCCGGGCTTCCCGAACCGGGCCAGGCAATGCCAGACCTTCTTGAGGTCCTGAAGAGCGTATCGGCCTGTGCGAGCAGCATCTCCGATAACCCTGGGAGTGAGCCAGCCGTCGTGAGCGATCGACACTCCCAGATCCACGTACTCCTGACCGCGATAGTGCGGATGGTGAAGCAGTTCAGCCACACCGAGCCGGAAACCGGGATGCCATCGTCGCCCACAGCACCACCCTGGCCCGGGCCGCCGACCGTCCGTGCTGGGGTGGTGGCGCCACCCGGCCCGCCCTCACCGCGTCCCCCTCCGCATCCGCATCCGCATCCGCACGGACGTCAGCGTCCAGGAGGTGCCGCTATGTCGTCGATCGTTCGGCGGACTTGCCCACGGGCGTGGAGGTGTCACTGGTCTCCGGACTCGCTGTGCGTCGACGTGAGCTCGAGGCCGTACATTCTGCGGAGCCAGCCGACGAACAGCCGGAGCACGATTCGGAAGACGGCCGCAGGGGTGCCACCCGTTGACGACCAGGTGGTGCTCGCTGCTCTGCGAGCCGAGTCGACGGCGAAAGGCCGGTGTGAGCCTATGCGGCCTGGCTTTGGGCCCGGCGGCGGCGAAGGTGCGCACGGCCCAGGCTTCCATGGGCACATCCTCGGCGAACAACCAATGGTTGATCATTCCCGCCTTGACCGTTGTTTGCTTCCGCTGTGACCGGCTCGCTTGGATGCTTCCGGGCAACGCCTGTTGATCGGCTGTCCGCGAAGACGGCTGCCGCCCGGCCACGTCGGCCCGAGTGTCCTGACCACCCCGAACACGCCTGACGTCCCGAACGCTTCGAAGCAAGGTAGCCACTATGCCCGAGCACGACCGTCTCTTCGTCCGCACACCTGAATTCGCGCGGGTGGCGGAGCGGACCAAGCACGTGACCGCACTCACGTCACGGCTCAATGTCCTGCCCTTCGACGACGTGGCCGGGCGCGCGGCCCTCCTGGCGGAGATCATCGGCAAGCCTGTCCCTGACTCCGTCACCGTCTATCCGCCCTTCTACACCGACCACGGGCTCGGCATCGAATTCGGTGAGCACGTCTTCGTCAACCAGGGCTGCACGTTCCTGGACCAGGGCGGCATCCGCCTGGGAGACGGAGTGCTGATCGGCCCGAAGACCAGTCTCATTTCCTCCGATCACCCGCTGCCCGCCGCCGAGCGGAGCCAGTTCATCACCCGGGCGCCCATCACCATCGAGACCAACGCATGGCTCGGCAACGCATGGCTCGGCGCGGCAGTGACCGTTCTCCCTGGAGTCACGATCGGCAGTGGTGCCGTGGTCGGCGCCGGAGCCGTCGTCACAAAGGACGTTCCGGCCAACACTCTGGTGACCGGACCGGCCGCGTTCGCGCGCAAACAGTGGAGCGACTGATCCGGAGGGCGACTGCTGCTCGCCGACGGCCACTCGTCGGCTTGACCGCCGCCGGAGGGCGGTCAGGGGTGTCCGCCGCAGCCGCAACCCGTCATGGTCGCCCCCTCCTGTGGCGGCAGGGCTTGTGCGGCGGCTTCTTCCACCGCCGTGAGCAGCCGGCGGCGTTCCTCCGGCGGGATCCACCTGCCGTCGACGACCACGCCGTGGATGCGGCGGGTGTTGCGGATGTCGCGCAGCGGGTCGGCGTCGAGGACGAGCAGGTCGGCGGCCTGTCCGCGAGCCACGGTGCCGACGGTGGGCAGGCCGAGGGTGCGGGCCGCGTCCCGCGTGGCCGCGCGCAGGGCCTCGGCCGGGGTGAGTCCGGCCGCCACGAGCAACGCCAGCTCGTCGTGGAGGGCGAAGCCCGGAACGAGGTATCCCGTGCCGGTGTCGGTGCCCGCCGCCAGCCGCACACCGGCGCCGTGTAGTTCGCTCACCAGCCGGAGCCGATGTGCGAAGATTCGGCGGATCTGCCGGTCCTGCTCGGGGGTGCGCCCGCCGGTCAGGTCCGACAGCTGGTCCGGCCAGCTCTCCACCTGCCAAGCGGGCAGGTACTTCCACTCCTCGGCCCGGGAGGGAACGTCGTCGGGCAGCTCCAGCGTGCGGTGCACGCTGAGCGTGGGGACGACTGCTGTCCCCTCGGCCGCCAGACTCCGAAAGAGAGCGTCCGCCCGGTCCCGGTCGTATCCCTGCACCGCCCGCCACTCGAGGGGATGCACCTGCCGGAACCAACTGTGGTAGCGGGACAGGCTGCTGGGATCGCGCGGGTCGATCCGTACGGCGGCCAGGCGGCGCCGTATCTCCTTCTCGTGCCGTGAGGTCGCCAGGAGCAGTGCGTGCAGGTGCTCGATGGTGCGGTGGCCGGTGGCGGCCGCCTCCGCGATCCGTACGGTGTCGGGGCAGTGCCCGAGGTGAGGGATGCCCTGGCGGCGGGCCTCGTCCGCGATCGCGAAGTAGGCCTCGCGGGAAAGGCGGGAGTACACCTTGACGAAGTCCGCGCCCTCGCGCTTGACCCGCCGTACAGCGCGCCGCGCCTCGGCCGCGTCGCGCACCTCGATGGTGGGGCCCACATCGGCCGCCCACAGGGAGGGCGTGCCGTCGACGATGGGGCTGCCGACCACCCAGCGGGGGCCGAGCAGCGCACCGCTGCGGATCTTCTCGCGCCACTCGTGGTGGACCGGCTGGCCCCGCATCTCCCGGACCGTGGTGACGCCGGCGAGGGCGTACAGCGCCGGGATCACCGTCTCCGGGCCGTCGCTGTGGGTGTGTGCCTCGATCAGTCCAGGCATCAGGAATTTGCCGCTCAGGTCGACGGTGGGCGTGCCGGGGCGGAGGCGGGTGCGTGCGCTCGGGGCGAGTCCGGTGACGCGGCCGCCCTCGACGACGACCGTCATGTCGCGGGTCGGGGGTGCTCCCGATCCGTCGATCACGGTGACGTGGGTGAAGGCCAACGGGCCGGTACCGGCGCCGTTTTCAGCCCTCACCTCGGTCGCGCGTGCCGTCCCGGCGGGCCCCGTGCTCGTGAGTGCCGCACCCGTGACGGCGGCGGCCCCGGCCATGAACCCTCGTCGGGCCATCCGGCGATGTGCCCCAACTGTCGCTTCGGACATGCTCTTTCCCCTCCCGCTGGTGAATCCGTCGGCCGTATCCACCGACCCCCACGACTCTGGCGGAAGCGGGGCGATAGGACAGTGCGGCCAGACCGTGTGTGTGAGGGTGTTGCTGGGACCACCGACCACCGGGGGCCTTACCCGGCGCTGGGGTTGCCTCCGTCCGTGCCTTCGCTCTTCGGGGCGGGTCCGGTCAGGCGGCCGGGCTGGAGATCGGAGCCCGCGGGGAACGTGACCGCTGCACCCGGGTATGCCTGAGGCCCGCACCGAACCTGAAGGTCGGCGCGGGCCCAGAGGCGTATCGGGCCTCAGTCCTGGATTTTCAGGGGTGGCCCGAGACGGATCTTGGAGACGCAGGCGAGTTCCTGCCGGTACTGCTCCTTGCCCTGCCGGTAGTAGTACCGGCACCCGGTGAGATCACCGGTGATCTTGCCGGTCACGCGGACGCGGGCAGCCCAGAAGACATCGCCGGCTTCGTGCGCCGGCACGACGGACGGCCGGTTGGAGTGGTCGGGCAGCGTGGTGAGGTCCGGTATGCCGGGTGAGCCGCCCACCGGGGAAGCGCTCAGCGGGTGTCCCTCCGTGTCTTCATGGCTCAGGGCTTTGTAGCCGACGATTTCGAGCCCTTCGGGCACGTGCGTGATCTCGCCGCGAAGCAGTGTCAGCGGCCGGTCGGAGAGGTTGTCGGCCGCGGGCAGAGCGACCCAGTACTCCTTCCCGACCTGCGCATGAGGGCTTGACACCTCGAGACCGGCCTGGATGTCGGCGTCGAGTGCCGTGCCGGCCCGGTAACCCCCCTGGGAGTCGTCACCGGACAGGAACCAGACGGCCACCGCGCTGGTGACGGCCACGCCGCAGGCCAGCCCCAGCAGAAGGCCGCGTTTGCCGCGCCTGGTCCTACTTGGAGTAGAAGACTCCGGCCTTGCCACTGCTGATGGAGCCATTCTTCCCCCATACCCAATGCTTGCCCGACCTGTTGCCGGCGGTGATCTTCTGCTTGTGGTTGGAGTCGTACCCCGTCTTCGCTCCCATGGAGACGCCGTAGAAGCTGACGGCACCACCGAACTTCACGCTCTTGCCTCGCGACAGCTGGGCGTTCCCGCCTGGTTCGAGGTAGTTGCGGTAGGCCTTCTTGGACCGGTTGAAGTTGGCGGATCCGTCCTTGCCGGACACGTCCTTGCCCACCTTGCCCAGCGCCCCGCTACCCGGCGCCTTGTAGCGCTTGGGCTCGATCTTGTACCAGGTGGAGCGGACGCTGCCGGAGCAGATGTACTGGTTCTTGACCTTCACATACTCGATCGGCACCTTGTACTGCTTGGCATAGTGCGGGCCCTTGTTGGTGTACCCGACGGAGATGCTGACGCTGTGGGAGACCTCCTTGGAGCCACCGAGCGTCCAGTTGCCGTTGCTCTTGACGGCCGTCTCGACGCTGGTGTTCATCGAGGATTCGTACTCGAAGGTGGCCTTCGCGTCCCAGCCGGCGTGGGACTCGCCCACCACTGTGTATTTGATCTTCGAGGCGACGGGCAGCCGGATCGTGTCGCAGGTGCCGGAGGCCATGGGGACGACGGGCGGTCGTACGGTCTCCGCACTGACGCTTCTGCCGTCGACGACATACGGGTCGTAGTCCGCCGGCAGGGTGCCGGTGTCGCTCTGCCACTGCGGATCCTCCCCGCCTGGAACAGCCGGGCTGTTCTCGACTCGGGCCGCATAGGTGTGCGCCTCGGTGCCCGCGGCGAAGGAATCCTTCAGATTGCCTTCGCCGTCCACGGTGTTGGGGACCAACTTGACGCTGTGGCCGTTGTCCGGGCCGGCGATGCTTGCGTCCACTGCCGCCTGGTCGGTGATGGCGGACAGGGTGTCCACCGCGAGCATCTTCACACCGCTGGTGGTGGAGCCCATCGCGACGGCTTCGAGGTTGAGGACCCCACCGTTGTCGTCCTTGGCCTGCTGCACCGCGGCCGGAAGAGTGCCGGGCAGAGTGAGGGACCAGGAGCCGTCCGCGCCGGTGGTCGTGGTGCCGACCACGGTCTCCTTCGTCTCGCTCGTCGCGTCGATGCCGACGTCGGGCGCGGTGACGGTGACCGGAAGGCCCGGAGCAGGCTGACCGTTGCCCAGGGTGAACGTGCCAGTCACGGTGCGAGACGGCGGCGCGATGGCGTCATCGGCCGACTCCCCCGCGACGGGGTCGCCGGTGTCGTCCGGCGGGGTGCCGAAGTAAGGGGCTACAGAGGGATCGGGGTCGGTCAGACAGGGTCCGGCATCGGCCATGACGTCGCCGACGATACCGGCGCGCACGTCGTCGTCGACCTGCGTCCAGGGACCGGTGGTGTACGTACGGACCTGGCCCGTGGTGTCGGGGTCGGCGGTGACGGACTGGGTGCTGACGGCCCCCGGACCGGATGCCCATGCCTGCGTGGCGTCGACACCGGTGGCGATGTCGGTGGTGCCCCACAGCCTGACCGTGGAACCGGTGGTGAGGTCGACCGGCAGCAGGACGCTTTGCCGGACGGTTCCGTCCTTCAGCCACTGCACGGTGGAGTTGACCATCCAGGCGTCGTCCGAGGCGCTGATCGCCGTGGTGATGGACGACTTGGTGCCGTCGATGACGCGGGTCAGAGTGCCGTCGCCGGTCGCCGGGCTGGACTGTTTGTAGACGTCCATGGTGCCGTCGGAGGCGAACACCAGGAACCACTGGCCGTTGGTCAGGATTCGCTTCGCGGACGACCAGTCGAAGCTGTAGGTCTTGACCGGGGTCAGCAGGCTGCCGCCGGTGGCGGTGTTGTCCTTGTACGCCTTGACCTGGCCACCGATGGTGGCCTCGTACAGGATGCCGTTGCCGCCGCCTGTGAACACCTTGCTGGTCATCGGCAGGCTCGCCGTGTTCAGCGTGTCGAGGAGCACGGCGTCGGTGCTCTTCGGGCCCCACTCCATGTATTTGTGGAGGACACGCTTGGAGGCGATGTTGGCGGTGGTGGCCGGTTCCCAAACGTAGGTGGGGACCGAGTAGGTGGTGCAGTCACCGTCCGCGGCGGCAGCCGGCTGGGCGGGTGTGATGACCTGTGGCGCAATGGCCGCGCCGACCACGAGGACGGCGCATGCCGTCCAGGTCGCGCGGGACGCTGAACGCCTGGTCTGGCCGATGGCCATGGAGCCCCCTGTTGGTTCACTGCGCTGCCCTGTGGGCGCCGCGCAGGCGGTGCGAACGAGCTAGTCAGGCTCGCGATAGGCGGATCCAATCACGGCATCTCAGACAGCAAAACGGAGTTATGGAGTCCGATTGCAGTCCTAGATCGCCCTATGTGTTCGCGCCATGCCCAGTATGTGGAGGACATGCGTTGAGCTTCGCTTGAGCTGCGGCATCGGCTCTTTACCGATCCTTGCCGCATTCATCTCCTTCTTGATCGACTAATGAGACGAGAACGAGACCGGACGATTGCGATAGCACACCGAGTCGGCCCGCCGCGCCGCGCATCACTGGATGGGGAGCGGGGGCGGAGACCTGCGGGGAGCGCGGGCGGGCGCCCTCCGGACGCCTGCGTTCGATCGGAGCTCTGGAACTCCGGCGACGACCCGGCCGACGGCTGCACCACCCGCGACGAGAGGCAGACGTTCCTGATAGGCGAAGGAAGATCACCTCGCCACGGGAGCACTCTCCGGGACTTGCCCGGCCGTGCGGAGGGCCGACCGGACAGGGGCGGCCCGACACCGGATCAGTGCGAGCCGGCGGGGACGGGCAAGAGCCGGTACGCGCGCTCGTGGGTGACGACACGGCCGGCGGTGGGGGGTGCGAAATGGGTGCCCAGGACAAGGGTGTCCGTGTCGGCGAGTGAGCCGAGCAACGTGCGACGCGAGACCTCGGACAGGTCGGGCTCGATGTCGACGCAGGCCCCGATGGCGGGGTGAGCGAGCTGGACGGGGTGGTGGATGCAATCCCCGGTGATCAGAGCCGTCTCTCCGCGGCTGGTCAGTTCGAGGGCGACGTGGCCGGGGGTGTGCCCGGGCGTGGGGATCAGACGTAGGCCCGGGATGACCTCGACGCCATCGGCGGAGACGTCGACGAGGTCGAGCAGCCCCGCCTCCTCCACGGGGATCACGGAGTCGCGGAACATCTGCCGGCGCGCCACCTCCATGTCATACCCGGCCCAGAACTCCCGTTCGGCGCGTGAGGTGATGTAGCGGGCGTTGGCGAAGGTGGGGACCCACTCTCCATTCACCTCGCGGGTGTTCCAGCCGACGTGGTCGGCGTGCAAGTGGGTGAGGATCACCAGGTCGACGGAGTCCGGGGGGAACCCGGCGGCGGTGAGGCGCTGAAGGTAGTCAGTGTTCAGGTTGTGCCAGGCGGGGTTGGCCCGTTCCTTGCCGTTGCCGATGCCGGTGTCCACCAGGACGCGCAGCCCGGCGACCGTGAACGTGAAGCTGTGACTGTGGATGTGCAGGATGCCCTCGTCGTCGGCGAAGTGGGGGCGCAGCCAGTCCTGCCCGGCGACGACGTCCGGGGTGGCGCCGGGCAGCAGCCACGGTCCGGTGGCTGGCGGCAGGAGAACCTCGTCGATGCGGTGGACGGTGACGTCGCCCACGCTCCAGGAGGGTAGGGCGGTCGGGTCGGTGGCGGGTGCGGTGCTCATGAGCGGTCGTGGCCTTGTGTCTCGTTACGGAAGGTCGTCTTGTGCGCTGTGGGTTGCCCTGCGTCTTCACATGGCGAGTGCCGTCGGGACCGCGGCGGCGAGCAGGGTGGGGACGAGGGCGAAACCGGGGGCGTCGGCGTACCGGATGCCGCGAGGAGGGCGGCCGGGATCGAGGCGTCCGGGATGAAGGACGGCGCGCGGCCGGCGGTCTGGGCCGGGGGCTCGCGGATGGCCGGGTTGCGCAGGTGCGCGGAGTGTGACGGTGGGCATGGGACTCCTCGGAGCTAAATGCAATGAGTTTGCTTTAAGGCACAGTAGGACCTAGGGTCGACTAAGGCAAAGCCTTAGCTTTTGTCATCAATGTCGCCCCGCCCTCCAGCTTCTGACGAGAGAACGCCCATGGCCTCCGCTGAACTCACCCCGCCGGAAGCGGCCCGCTGGGCCGCCCGTGCCGGGCTCCCACTGCCTGGCGACCGTCACGTTGCGGTCGCAGCCACCGCCAACCACATCCACTCTGTCGTCGCGGTCCTGCGGGAGCTGGACTTCGGGGACACCCCGCCCGCCCCCGCCTACCGTGCCGAACAGGAGAACCACGATGCAGCCGTATGAACTGCCCCTGGCCGCAGCCGCCGAGGCGATCCGGGTTCGGCGGCTGTCTCCCGTCGAACTGGCGGACTCCGTCCTCGAGCGCATCGCACAGGTGGAGCCGCACCTTCAGGCCTACGTCACCGTCGCCGCCGAGCACACCCGGCGGGCCGCACACGAAGCCGAGAACGACATCGCGGCCGGCCGCTACCGTGGTCCGCTGCACGGCATCCCGATGGGGCTCAAGGACCTGATCGACGTCGCGGGCGAGGCGACATCGGCCGGCTCCCGGGTCCGTGCCGACCATCGCGCGCAGGGCGACAGCACCGTCGCCGCCCGACTGTCGGCCGCCGGAGCCATCCTGGTGGGCAAGACCCACACCCACGAGTTCGCCTACGGGTTGATCACCCCGCAGACCAGCAACGCCTGGGACGCGGGCCGGGTCGCGGGCGGCTCCAGCGGCGGATCCGCCGTCTCCGTCGCCTCGGGCACCGCCACCTTCACCCTGGGCACCGACACCGGCGGATCGATCCGGGTGCCCGCCGCGCTGAACGGCGTCGTCGGCCTCAAGCCGACCTACGGCCTCGTCCCCCGCCACGGCGTCACGTCCCTGTCCTGGTCACTGGACCACGTCGGCCCGATCACCCGCACCGTCGAGGACGCGGCCCTGGTCCTGACCGCCCTGACCGGACACGACCCCGGAGACCCCGCCTCCCTGACCACACCCGGCACGGACTACCTGCCTGCCTCGGATGCGGACCTGACGGGGCTGCGCGTGGGCGTGCCGCGCAACCACTACTTCGACCACGTCGACGGGGAGGTGGAAACCGCGGTACGGCGCGCGATCGACCAGCTGCGGGCCCTCGGTGCACGCCTCGTCGAGGTCGAGATCCCCATGACCCGCTACATCCAGGCCACCCACTGGGGCCTGATGGTGCCGGAGGCGACCGCGTACCACGAGAGCACCCTGCGCACGGTCCCCGAGCTCTACGGGACAGACGTCCGCACCCTCCTCGAGGCCGGTGAACTGATGCCCGCCGGGGACTACCTGCGCGCCCAGCGCTCCCGCACCCTCATGCGGCGGGAATGGGCGCGCATGCTGCGGGAGGTCGACCTGATCGTCGCCCCTACCGTCCCGGCGACCGCGGTCAAGGCCGGCCAGGAGACGATCACTTGGGCCGACGGCACCGTCGAGGGCGTCTCCGACGCATACGTCCGTCTCTCATCCCCGGCCAACATTACCGGGGTGCCGTCCCTGTCCGTCCCCGTCGGCCGCGATGCGGCGGGCTTGCCGATCGGCATGCAGCTGCTCGGGCGACCGTACGGTGAGAGCGTGCTCCTGCGAGTCGGCCATGCCTATGAGCGGACCCAGCCCGTCCGCGAGCTCGCGCACGCAGCGCGAACGGGCGCTTGAGCCGGCCTCACCACTGGTCGGACCGGAAAGCGCCGTTCGGCTGCGACGGCCTGGTACCGGAAGAAGAAGACTGCCGCATGGAGGTCGGTGACGCCCTGGCGCGCGGTGTAGACGCAATGGCTTTGCTTTAAGGTGGGTTCCGTGAGCAGGCAGATGGTGCGCCCTGGGGGCCGCAGCGCCCGGGTTCAGGCATCGGTCCACACCGCTGTACGCGAACTCGCGTCGGAAGTGGGCCGGGACGCGCTGACCGTACCGCTGGTCGCGCAGCGCGCGGGCGTGACGCCGTCGACGATCTATCGCCGCTGGGGTGACCTGCAAGAGCTGCTGTCGGACGTGGCGGTCGAGCGTCTGCGGCCCGAGGCCGCCCCCAGCGATCACGGTGCCGTGTCGTCCGACCTGACGGCCTGGGCCGAGCAGTTCCTCGACGAGATGTCCTCCCCCACCGGCCGGGCCTACATCCGCGACGCCCTGCTCGGCGACCCGGACGGCAGTAACGCCGGCCAGTGCTCTGCCTACGCCGCCGACCAGATCAGCGTCATCCTCAGCCGAGCGGCTGAGCGTGGTGAGAAGACGCCCGACGTCGAGGCGGTCATCGACGGCGTCGTCGCGCCCATGATGTACCGCATCCTCTTCCGCCCGAACGGACTCGACGCCGCGTACGCGCACCGACTCGTCGCAGAGGTCCTCGGCCAGTCCGGCCCATGACCGGGTGACCGCACCGGTGTGCTCCGCCGGCAGCGCCCGCGTTGGCCGTGCCTCAAAGGCCGGCAGGACCTCGCCGGGTCACCAGTTCTCCGACGGAAGATCCCATGGGCGTGCCCGGGGCGCACCGCCCTCTGAATGTCTGATACATCTGAGGCCGTTGTGCCGTTGTCATGCATCCGTCGGCCAGACGGATGGAGCCCGCACGTGTCTGCGCGCGGGGCCGGGGGTCCGCGCACGCGGGCGGATGGGGGAAGAAGTCAATGACGTATCGGCGTGTGCTCGCACCCGCGGCCTTAGGCGCACTCTTGCTGGCGGGGCTGCTGTGGTGGGCGGGGGCCAGCGCCCACGCACTCAGCCTGCCCGGCGCCACACGGTTCTTCGGCCCCGACCAGGCGAATCGCCTGGCCGCGTGGACGATGCCCTGGTCGACCGACTCCCCGTCATCAGCCCAGTTCACCGACCCCGTAGGCGCACCCGGCCATGGCGCGGACTACACCGCCCTGAGAGAGACCGCCATGCGGGTGCGCTACGCCGCGCTCGTCCTGTTCTTCGCGTGCGGCGCTGTGCCGCTGCTGCGCCGGCTGTCGGACCGTGGCGCCGGACGCGCGGCCGTCGCCGTGGCGGCCCTGTGGGGCTGGGGAATCGTTGCGGCCATGCTCGCCGTCGCTGTGTCAGCGCCCTGGATGGTCGCTTCCGGTGGCTCTGCCGCGTTCCGGCTGCTGCCGGGTCTGGCGAGTGCCATGTCCCAGGGCCGCGAACTGCCGGTGGGTGCCGCCCTGGTCGCCGCCGCGGGCGCCGTCGGCCTCATGACCTTGCTGCGGCCCGGCGTTGAGCCCTCACCTGGCCGGTCGGCGGTTACCCCGGCCACCGCGCGGCTCGCCGCGACCGTGGGCACCGGCGTGGTCGCCGTCGCCCTCGTCGCCCTGTCCAACGACCGGGTGGCCGGGGGGATCCAGACCGGGGTCACGGGCAACGGGCGGCTGTCCGAGCCCGGTGATCTGCTGCGGCAGTGGGTGCAGCTCGGCGTCTGGACCCTGCCCTCCGGGTCCGCTCCTGGGCAGTGGCTGCTGTACCGGCTCGGCGACGTGGCGCTGCTCGCCCTGGTCTGGTGGGGGCTGCGGCTGCTGCCCGTGTTGCTCGACCGCGTCACCTACCCCGCCTACTCGCTCGGCGCTGTCGCCGCCACCACCCTGGGCGTGGTGGTGAGCGAAGTCTGGCGCTCGCTCCTCTCCTACCAAGGCAGCACCGGTGGGCCCCTGCTCTATTACGTCTCCGTGGGTTCAGGTGTGTCGGCGGCGCTCGTCTTCGGGACCGTCGCCGGTTGCGCCGGCACGATGACCATCCGGATCCGCAGCCGCGCGCAGCAGTCCGCTCCGGCGACGCCGCAAAACCAACCGGTCTGATTCGGCTGGCCGAACGACGTGCCCCGACAACTCACAGGGCGCTGCCGACGCCGGTCGTGGTCAAAGTGACACGGGCTGGTACGGGTAGGTTGGCCGCGGCCCGGGCGGGGGGATCGGCTCCGGGTGAGGGAATCGCCCCACAAGGGACAAGGACGCGGAATGGCCGGGCTGATCGGTATCGGGGTGCTCTTGTTGCCGTTCGGGCTGCGCATTTGGTACGTCGAACGGAGCTTGAGGCGCAACGGGGTGCGGGTGGTCGCGAGGTGCATCGACCGGGTCTACGAGGGGGACAGCGTGGATCCCAAGAGTGTGTTGTGCGAGTACTTCGCCGAGGACGGCCGCCGGATGCGTTGGATGGTGGGCGGCGCGCCCGACTTCCCTGAGGTGGGTGACCGGGTGGAGCTGATCTACGACGCGCGCTACCCGACTCACGCGGAGCGGTGGACGGAGAAGAGGTTCCCGATCACTCTCGGCGTCGGCTGGACATCCCTGGCCGGCCTGTTGATAGCCGCGGGAACGCTGGGAGTACTTCTCACCTGAGGCTACGGGGAGCACACGTGTTGTCGCCGAGGCTCTGCATGCTGCTTGGAGCTGACACGGCATGAGACACGGGCGTAGTGCAGCTTGTAGTGCCCGTGAATCGATCATGGTGGGTCATGCGACAGTTCACAGTCCGCGCTACTGGTGCGTTTCGGTGGCAAGAAAGTCTCGCGCAGCAGAAATGACCTGATCGCGGATGCGCTGCCGGTCCGGATCTTGTCCGTTCAGTAGGTCAAATACTCTCGCCAGGTCAACGATGGGTTGCAGTACCTCGGGGTAGTCGAGCTCGGCCGCAGACTCCTGATAGATCAGCTTGACTCCCTGGTCGGGATCGATGTGGCACGCCACGATTTGTTCGGCCCACCAACGGGCCGCAGTCCATCGCGCCTTGGCAAGGTCTTCCGAGGCCAGCGGCAGCAGACTCAGCTCTTCCAGCACCAGGTCGAACAGCTCGCGAGCCTGGGGGTACTCACCGCGCGCCAGGCCGGCCAGCAGGGGAAGCGAGGGAGCCTCGATGCCGGCCATAAGGGCGTCCAGGCCCAACTGGACCAGGTAAGCGTCCGAGGGGCGCTGCCAGGGGGCCAGGGTCAAATCTGCAGCGGCCATGCGGAGCAGGCTGATCGCTACTTTTGCGTCCACAGTGTCGCCCCCCGTCAACTTTCCGTAGAGGAAAGTCCTATCACCGAGAGCAGGGCGGTTGATCAGGTGGCCAGCAATGCGCGTTTGCGTACCAGGCTGAAACCGGCTCGGCCGAACATCTGGCGCTTGAGCATCTTGATCCGGTTGACATGGGCTTCGATGGCGCCCGGTGAGCGTGACCGCGAAGGAACGGGCGTGACGGGCGAGCGTGGTCAGCTCAGGGCAGGGCGTCTGAACCGGGGATGGCCAGACGAGCACGCCACTGCTCCCGGCCGCCCCCAGGAAGGTTCGCAAACGACGGCACGCAGATCCTCGTCGTCATCGTCACAGGTAGGGCGGCTTGCTCCGCGGCTCTTCGGGTACAGCGATTGAATGAGCGGGATGCCCGCTGCCCGGAGTTTACTGAAAGAGACACGTTCGTGACCCACCTCGGCGGCCCCGGCGACGATGACGCGGCGGGACCGTGTGATGGCCCTGAGGCCGTCGCACGGGAGATCGCCGACGCGGTGGACTGCCTGACGAGTCTCTGGTCGACGGCTGCTCAGGGAGCGGCGTTGCGGTTGTCCGTGCATCAGTTGCGAGCGTTGCGCGCCTTGGAGGCAGCGCCGCATCTGAACCTCACGGCCTTGGCCGAGCGCTTGGACATGGGGCTTCCCACCGCCAGCCGCTTGTGCGACCGCCTGGAGGCAGCCGGCCTGCTGGAGCGGGCGCATCACCCTCGTAATCGCCGGGAGGTACGGCTGACTGTCACCGCACAGGGCCAGCTGGTCCTCGATGATGTGGCGGCGCGGCGTTCCATGGCGCTTGCGGCGGCTTTGACCGCTATGGCACCTGCTGAGCTCCTCGTTCTCAGGCGCGGAATGAAGGCGTTTCTCGCTGGTCAGGACGCTTCACGGCCCCCGACCTCAGGGCTTGGAAGACCTTAAACCGTAGGCCGGCCCAGGCAGCGCCAGAAGGCTCACCCCGCGGGCTGCGGTTCGCGTGCGGCGCCGACGTCGCGGCCTTTCCAGTCCAGGCAGACGACGGCGGCGTCGGCGGTGAGGTCCTTGCTGCCGAAGTGGGTGATCAAGCCGGAGACCACGGAGCGTGCCGTTTCGTGCGGAGGCGTCAGTCGGGTGGCGCTGAGGGTTTGTCGCAGGGCTCGTTCCCCGAAGAGTCCTCCGTCCTCCGCGCGGGCGCCGTGCACACCGGTACTGACCACGATGAGACGGTCGCCCGGCTCGATCTGGAACGCCTGCTCCTCGTAGGGGGTCTCTTCGAACATGCCGAGCGGGAGCTGAGCCTCCAGCTGGATCTGTTCGATGGTGGAGCCGCGCTGGCGGAAGAGCTGTGGGGACCCGGCGTCGACGGCGTGGACGGTCCCGGTGTCGAGGTCGAAGTGCAGGAGCAGGGTGGAGGCGTAGACCTTGCCGCCGTACTGGGCGTAGACGGCTTGGTCTGCCAGGCATGCCTGGTCGGCGAGGCCGATGCCGGCGCGGCGGGCGTTGCGCAGCGCGCCGACGGCCAGGCTGGTGAGCAGGGAGGCGTCTATGCCCTGGCCCATGCCGTCGGTGACGGTGAGGGTGAGGTGATCTGCGCTGGTGGACCAGTCGAAGTTGTCGCCGCCGATGGCGTAGGCGGGCTCCAGGTGGGCGCCGATGACGTACTCCTGGCGGGCGCACCCCCGGCCGGGGAGCAGTTGCCACTGCATTTCCGCGGCGAGGGTCAGGCGCCGGGTGCGGCGGGCTTGCAGGTACAGGTCGGTGTCGCGGCCGGCGGTGGCGACCTCGTGGGCGAGTGCCGTCGCGAAGTCCCCGAGCCGCAGCACCGTGGCCGGGTCCACGGTGTCGGAGGGCAGGCGGACACAGAGCACTCCCAGCCGGTCGCCTCGCACGGTGAGGGGCAGATGCACCAGCCCGGAGGCCGGATTTCGAGTGATCTCGACGACTGGCGTCTGGCTGACGAAGGCGCGCCCGGCGGGACCGTCGTGGGCGGGGACCGGTTCGCCGGTCTGCGGCAGGTGGGTGACCGGTTGCAAGAGCGTCAACCCGTAGTCGGCCAGCAGCAGGGTCACCTCCTGGGCTGCGACACGGTCGGCCAGCAGGCGGCCGGCCGTGGCGACCAGGAGGTGGGGCGGAGCGGCGCGCAGCAGGCTCTCCACGGACGCGACCGGGTCAAAGGTGTTCATGGCATCTGCCTCTCCGCTGGTGTTTCCACGCTATCGCGGTGGCACCGCGGCGAATCGGTCTCAGGGCACAAATGTTCGGCCCCGACCGGCCGGGCTTTCTGGCTGCTGCCCTGATGGTCTTGCGGTCGAGGGTTTCAGGGCCGGCCGCACAGCAGGAGACAGACGTCGTCGTCGCGCTCGGAGTCGTGGAGCAACGGTTTCAGCAGTGACTCCGCGGCCGCGTACAGGTCGTTTTCCAGGTCGGCGGCGCTCAGCGCGGCCAGGGCCTGGCCGAGCCGTTGGATTCCGGGTTCGATGCCCTGGGTCCGGCGCTCGACCAGGCCGTCGGTGTAGAGGGCGAGGGTCGAGCCTGGCGGGAGGACGAGGGTGTGGTCCTGGTACTCGTAGGGCAGAGGGACGCCCAGCATGATCCCGGGTTTGTGGTCCACGGTCCGGACGGCGCCCTGTGGGTCGCGCACGAGGGCGGGCGGGTGCCCGGCGGACGCCCAGAGGACGGTGGGGTCGCCGGGACGGAAACGAGCGATGACCGCGGTCGCGTACAGCTCGTGATGCTGGCCGCGGACCAGGCGGTGCAGGCGTGTCAGGATGCCGGCCGGGGTGTCGCTCTCTATGGCGTAGGCGCGGAGCGCGGTGCGCAGTTGCCCCATCATGACGGCGGCGCGCAGTCCGTGGCCGGTGACGTCTCCTACGGCGGCCAGCAGGCTGCCGTCGGGCTGCACGAAGGCGTCGTACCAGTCGCCGCCGATGTTGAGACCATGGGTGGCCGGCAGATACCGGGCCGCCAGGAGCAGGTCGGGTGTGGTGGGCAGCTCGGTGAGCTGGGCCCGTTGGAGGGCTTCGGCTGTGTCTCGGTGCTGTTCGTAGCGGCGGGCGTTGTCCAGGGCGATGCCGGTGCGGCGGGCCAGTTCGACCAGCATGACGGCCTCGTCGGGGTCGAATCGGGTGCCGGCCGCGGTGAGGGTCAGTACGCCCAGGAGGCCGTGGCCGAGGAGCGGAACGCACAGCAGGGCGTGTTCGCGGTCCAGGGCCGAGGGTGGCAGGTCGTCGACCCCGGGCAGGCCACCGGGGTGGGCTGCGGCGTGCTGAGGCCGTCCGGTGCGTGCGGCGACCACCGCGGCGGCCGGGTGATGACCGTGGGGCGTGGCGGAGTCGTCGTCGAAGAGCCAGACGTCGACGTGGCGGGCGTAGCGGGGGACGAGGAGCTCGGGTAGCCGGCGCAGGATGTCCTCGTGGTGGAGGGACGCGGTCACGCCGTCGCTGGCGTCGGCGAGGAAGGTCAGCAGGCGCCGTGCGTTCTCCGCCTGAGCCCGTGCGCGCTGTTCGGCCTTCAGCAGGTCCCGTTGGCTGTGGTCGGCGGCGTCCAGCTCGGCGTGGAGGGCCATGACGCCCTGATTGGTCTGGTGGAGTTCGTCGCGGTGGGAGCGGACCAGTTGTTCCTGCGCGTGCAGTCGGTCGAGGAGCTCGGCGGTGTCCTCGTCCGCGGCAAGAAGCGCCTCGGCGATCTCCTCGACGTCTGCGGGGGTGGTGGTGTCCGCCTGTACGGGGCCGGGGCACTCGATGGAGAGCCGCCAGGGGCGGCGGTCGCGCGGTCCGCGGTGGGCTCGGCGCACGATGACGTCGATGCGGCCACGCCCGTCGGTTCCGGCGTGCGTGCGGAGCAGCAGCTCCCAGCCTCCGCCGTGCTCGAGGCACTGCCGCAGTGTGCCGGCGACCTGTGTCAGGAAGCGGGCGCGGTCGACCAGGGGCACGCCGGCCGCGGCGGTGAGTCGGGCCGCCGCGTTCCGTGCGTGGGCGGCGTCGGTGGCCGAGTCGATCGCCCAGGTGTCAGGGGTGGCGTTCATGGGTGCCTGCCCGGCTGTCGGGGGCCGGTACGGCCACGCTGGTGTCGTCACGCCGGGAGCGGGCAGCGCTGCCGGCGTCCCGCATGACGGCTGCGGCCACTCTGGCCAGGCCGTGGTCGAGGAATGCGGGGTCGTCGGGTGGCGTCCAGCGGGTGGGCAACCAGGCGCCGCGGAGGACGAGGAAAGTGTCCCGGTGCCGTGGCAGGTGGTGGTCGGCCTCGGCCGGGGGGAGACCGATCCCGCTGTGCGGGGCGAGACGGGCCCGGGCGCCGACGGCTTCGGCTGCTACGCGGATCTCCCACACTCGCGTGGAGTCGTGCACCGCTATGTCGCGGGCCCTGCTCATCCGTGGTCCGCGCGGGGGTGGGGCATGGGGGTGGCCCACGCGGTGATGGTGATGGTGGTGCCCTCGCCGGGGCGGCTGTCGATGCGGAAATCCTGGACCAGGCGCTTGGCTCCGCTCAGGCCCAGCCCCAGTCCGTTGCCGGTGGTGAAGCCGTCGGTCATCGCCTGTTCGAGGTCGCGGATACCGGGCCCGGAGTCGGTGAAGGTCAGGCGCAGCCCGCTCGCCAGCGCGGTCATCTCCAGTTGGCCGCCACCCCCGTGGATGAGGGTGTTGCGGGCCAGCTCGCTGGCCGCGGTGACGAGTTTGGTCTGCTGCACGAGCCCGAAGCCGAGGGCGGCGGCGGTCTGCCGGACCTGCTGCCGCGCCCACGCCAGATCGATGTCCGAGCCGATCGGCAGCCTCGTTGTGTCCGTGTCAGGAGAGATCTGCACAGTGCGCCCTCCGGGTGTGCGGCGGATCGGTGGCCGGGCCGTGCCCGAGCAGGGACAGGGCCTGCTCGACGTCGCGGGCGGTGACCAGCCCGGGCAGGGCGAGACCGAGCTCGACCACCGTGATGGCGACCGCGGGGCGCATTCCGGCAAGGACGGTCCGGGCTGCCATCAGACGGGCGCTGGAAGCGATCTCGGCCAGCACACGGCCCAGGAACGAGTCGACGACATCCACACCGGATATGTCGATCACGACACCGGTGACCGGGCTGTGGGCGATGCGACGGGTGATGGCGTGCTGGAGCTGCTCGGCCGTACCGTCATGCAGTTCACCCTGCACGGTGATCAGCAGGATCCCGCCGAGGGTGAGCACAGGCACCCGGGTCGTGTGGCCCTGCCCGGATCCGGTCAAGGCAGGTTCACGCCCGCCGGGGTGCCGGGAGCGACCACGATGCCTTGCTGGCTGAGCGCGTAGGCCAGCGCGTCCTCCAGGCTGGAACGGGTGAGCACCGTGCCGAGGTCGATGCCCAGGTGGACGATGGTCTGCGCGATCGCGGGCCGGATGCCGGAGACGATGCACTCGGCACCCATCAGCCGCGCCGCCGCCACGGTCTTCATCAGGTGCTGGGCGACCAGCGAGTCGACCGTGGGCACGCCCGTGATGTCGAGGATGGCGTACCGGGCACGCTCGGCGACGATCGCGTCCAGCAGGCTCTCCATCACCACCTGGCTGCGCGCGCTGTCCAGGGTGCCGATCAGCGGCACGGCGACGATGCCTTCCCACAGCTTGATCACCGGGGTGGCCACTTCCAGCAGCTGCTCGCGTTGACGTTCGATGAGCTGCTGCCCCTGACTGAGGGTCGTCTCCATCACGACCAGGCGCAGCGTGCCCATCAGGAGAGTGAGAGCCAGCACACATTCCTGCGCCTGGTCGCCGGCAGGATCCGGGAACTCTCCTCGAAGAAGCGTTACGGCAGGTCGGCGCAGGTCCGCTACCTCGGCGGCGACCTGCGCCGGGTTCGATCCGGTGCGCGCCCGGGAGGACGCCATCCGGCCCAACTGCTCACGCACTTTCTGGAAGCCGGGCGCCGTGATGTCCTCCAACCGGCCGGAGATGGCCACCTCGGAGAGAGCCTCGACCACGGCCTTGCACGCCTCCACCGCCTCGTCCCGGGACACGGTGAACACGGAGCGGAAGAGAGCGGCGTCGGCCCAGCGCTGGGCGACCTGCTCCTGCCTGAGCTGGAGAAACTCGCCCACCTGACGCGCTGCCGGCTCCAAGGCCGGGTCTTGCTCCGACACCTGCATCTTCTCCTTGCACACGATCCTGACGGTCCGCCCGCGTGGGAGACCATCAGGCAATTATTGTCGTACGGCAAACATTAGCGCTGGGTCCGTGCAGCGAACAACAGTCGATCGCGAGCGGAAACCCCGGCGTGACGGCTTCACCGCCCGTGCCAGTCCAGGCACATCACCAGGGCGTCGTCGTCCGGGGTGGGCTGGCCGCGGTGGCCGGTCAGTTCGCGCAGGATGGCTCGGGGCACCTCGGCGGCCGGCAGCAGCCGGGTCGACTGGATCGCCCGGTTCAGGGCGGCGTCTCCGTAGGCCTCTCCGCGCGGCGAGGCGACGGCGTACACCCCGTCGCTGACGAAGACCAGGCGGTCCCCGGGCTCGACGTGGAAGTCCTGGGCCACGTAATCGGTTTCCTCGAACATGCCGAGCGGCAGCTGCGCTTCGAAGGTGATCCGCTCCACGGTGCCGCCCCGCAGGCGCAGCATCTGGGGGGAGCCGGCGTCCACCACCCGGACGCGCCCGGTGGCGAGGTCGAAGTCGAACATCAGCACCGACAGGTAGCAGCGCCCCCGGTAGTGCGCGAAGACGGCCTGGTCGGCCAGGGCGGCCTGGTCGTCGATGGAGATGCCGGCTCGCCGGGCGTTGCGCAGAGCGTTGATCGCCAGGTTCGTCAGCAGGGAGGCCTCTATGCCCTCCCCCATGCCGTTGGTGACGTAGAGCATGAGCCGGTCCGCCGTCGCGGACCAGTCGAAGTTGTCGCCGAAGATCGCGTACGCGGGCTCCAGCTGCGCGCCCAACTCGTATTCGGGACTGGCGCAGGAGCGGCCCGGCAGCAGCTGCCACTGCATCTCGGCGGCCAGCGTGAGCCGGTCCTTGCGCCGGGCCTGGAGGTAGAGGTCGGTGTCCCGCTCGGCGACGGTCACCTCATGTCCCAGCACTTCGGCGATGTCGGCCAGTTCCCTCAGGCAGTCGTCGACCTGGTCGGCAGGCAGCGTCACCGAGAGCACACCCAGTCGATCGCCCCGCACGCTGACGGGCAGATGGGCACGTACCTGAGGGCTGCCCGGCGCTGCGGGTTCGACGAAGGGCTCCTGGGCGGCGAAGGCCCGGCCGGCCGGGCTGTTATGGATCGACACCGGTTCCATGGTGTGCGGGAGCACGGACACCGGCTGCAGCACCGTCAGCCCGTAGTCGGCCATGAACAGCTCGACGGCCTCGGCCGCGTACTGCTCGACGAGAACGCGACGTACAGCGTTGAGCAAGTCGTGGGGGGCCGCTGTACGCAGTGCACGTTCAGCAGCCACATATCTGTTCACGATGGTCGATACACCAATCTATCGCCGGGCGGCCACAGGCATCACCCGCATGACAAAGCCGCCCAATCGGCCCTGCCGATGTTCCACGCCATCTCTGGCCCTTGCCCGCGCCGAGTACGCTGGCAGTCTTCCCAGTGCCTGCGAGAGTGTGACCGTGACTGCCTTCCGCCCCCGCCGAGAGCCGAACGAGGTCGCCCGCGTGACTGCTACGGCCGCGGAGCTGCTGGAAGTCCTGTGGGGCCGTGCCTCGACGGCGCCGGCCTCCGCGTCCCAGTTGCGCGTGCTGCTCATCCTCGAGCACCACGAGCGCATCAACCTGCGCACCCTGGCCGCCTCCCTCGCTTCCACTCCGCCCTCGACCAGCCGGCTGTGCGACCGGCTCCAGGCCGCCGGGTTGATCGAGCGCGAAGGGAGCCAAGCCGACAGACGTGAAGTGCACCTGCGCCTCAGCAGTCGGGGCAAGGCCTTTCTCGCGGATCTGCGGGCCCGCAGGGAGAAGACGCTCCAGGACGTCCTCGACCAGATGTCGGCAGCCGACCGGCACGCACTCCTGCACGGCTTGGAGGCATTCTGCGCCGTGGTGACGGCCCAGATACACGACGATGCCGAAGAGCCCGGCAGCCAGAGCGCCTGAGCGGCACGGCGCACCGCCGGCCTCCCGGACACCGACACCTGCGGGCCACCAGCACACGGAGCGGCCTCCGCAAACATTGCCGTCCCTTCCCGTGCACGTCTGACACGGCTACTTTGTTGCCTCATGGCTATAGTTGTCAAATGGCAACTGTTTGGGCTGCGATCACATAGAGTTTTCGGTCAGCTGCGAAACGTAGCCGCAGTCGACAGCACCAGGCGCGGGTTGTGTTTCCCGTAGCGGCTCTCCTCCCCCGGCTCAAAGCTCTGGCCGACGCGAAGCGTGTGGTCAGGTGAGAGCTGAGCCGTCGGGTCCGCCGTACCCCGGGCCCACCAGGCACGCGACCGCCTGAGGCTCGGCTCGCGCGGTGGCCGTCATCCTCCGCATTCCGGGCCGGTCGGCTACCGCGAGCGCCTCACGGCCGAGTCGGGGTAAAGCGCCTCGAGCAGCACCGAACGGCTGCGATCGGCAGGTCTCGCTACAGCTCGTAGTCCTGGGCCAGCTCTTCCCAGCGAATGTCGCGAAGAGAGGGATCGGCGTCCTCGCCCGACGGTACATCCGGGATCGGCTGGAACCAGACCACCGCGAGAGCGGAGTGGTGCAGCACCGGATCGAGCTCAGGATCGACCGTCGTCGAGCTGAAGACACCGATGCACGTCACTGAGGGCAGCGTCTCGACAGGGCCGAAGGGGCCGGCGGTGTCGTCCGGGTACTCCCGGACGGGCGCAACGAGATGAACCGGCAGGAGGGGAAACTCGCGTTCGGCCTCTCGTCGGAGGCCGGTGACCTTCATGTCGTTGAGGCGCTTGCACGGGTAGCCCTCCAACATCCCGCCGTAGGTCGAGGACATCCGCAGCTGAGTGAGCTCGATCGAGCGACCGGACGAGAGGACCACGTGGCTCAGCGGCATGCCGACACCTTATGCGCTCGATTCACGGCAGGTGAGGTGAGGGTCATGTGCGGTTTGAGCATGACAACATGGTGCTGGAGAGCTTCAGGGCCGCCGGCATCGGAATCGTCATTGCCCCGGAGTGAACCGAGTGCCGGTGCGGGCGCTCGGCTCACTCGCACAGCGTGGCACGCCAGGCAGAGTCCGAGAGGGGCTCAACCGGGTTCGTGCTGACCGCTGTTCGGACAGCCGGCGGATACCGGGTCTTCACGGCCCTGTTGACTCACCGCAGTGACGAGCGTGGAGGAGATGTGGGCCAGGGCGGGGTCCGCAGGGATGAAGAACGTTTCGACTCCGGCCAGTTCGCGGTTCATGCGGGCCATCGGCATCTCGTAGTCCAGGTCGGGCACGCCCCGGACTCCGCGGATGACGACATCGATTCCGACTCGGCTGCAGTAGTCGACCAGCAGGCCGCCGGTGTGGGAGTCGACCGTGACATTGCTCAGGCCAGTCGCTGCCGCGCGGAGCCGCTCCAGCCGTTCCGCGACGGGGAGGCGTCCGGTCTTGTTCGCGTTGAACATCACGCACACGACGATCTCGTCGAACAGGAGGGCAGCGCGCCGGAGTACGTCCTGGTGCCCTTGAGTGACCGGGTCGAAGGATCCTGGGAAGAGGGCTCGCATGAGCGGACAGAGTAACCGGCCGCCCCCGCCGGGGAGATGCCGGGCAGCTCCAGTACCTGGACATGGTCACGAACTTCGACCCGAACCGCCTCACCTCCTGGGGCCAGCGTATTTTCAACGGCGCGAACGGCATCGCCGCCACTCGAAGCAGGCCGCGCTCTATTCCTCCGGGCGGTAACGGGATGACCCGACCGTTCCAAGGAGACCGACCGTCTCCACAAGCATGTTCGTGATCGGCGGGCGCGGCTGTCCATGCGCGCCACGCCCTCGATCCGGCACGAGGCGGTCGGGCACGGAAACGAAGCCGGGCGGGAAGGAGGGGAAGCCGGTCATGCGGGAGAGTCCCCATATCACCGTCGCTGGGGGTCATTTGACGGAGCCGCCGGTGATGCCGGCGGCGATGTACTTCTGGGCGAGGACGAGCAGGATCGCCGCCGGCACCGCCGACAGCACGGACGCGGCCATCACCGAGCCCCAGTCGCCGACGTGCGCGCCGATGTACTGGTAGATGCCCAAGGTGACGGGCTTGACGTCGTCGGTGGTGTTGAGGGTGAGCGCGAACATGAAGTCGCTCCAGGAGAACAGAAACGCGAACAGGCCCGAGGTGATCAGCGAGTTGCGGCTCATCGGCAGCACCACCGTGAGGAAGGTGCGCACCGGGCCCGCGCCGTCCATCTGCGCGGCCTCGATCACCTCACCGGGGATCGACACCATGAAGGAGCGCATCAAGACGATGGAGAACGGGATGCCGAGCGAGGCGTCCGCCAGCATGAGGCCGAAGTAGGAGTTGACCAGGCCCAGGTCGACGTAGGAGTTGTAGAGCGCGTTGGCGATGACGATGCCCGGCACCATCTGGGTGATCAGGGTGCCGAACACGATGGTCTTCGAGCCGCGCAGCCCGAACCGTGCCAAGCCGTACGCCGCGGGCGCCGCGATCGCCAGACAGATCACGACCGCCCCGAGCGATACCGCCAGGGAGGTCAGCAGGTTGCCGCCCTGGTCGTCGAGGGCCTTGGAGAAGCCGGACAGATCTAGGCCTCCGGGCACCGGGTCGACCTCCAGCAGACCCGACTCGGGCTGGAGCGCGGTGTTGAGCATCCAGTACAGCGGGAAGAGCATGACGCACAGGATCAGCACACCGGCGATGGTGGAACCCCAGCGACGCCGTGCGGCGGTGGAACCCCGGCGGCGCCGTGCGGCGGTGGAACCCCGGCGGCGCCGTGCGGCGGTGGGCATACGGGAGGCCATGGAGGTCACTTCCCCTCGGTGCGGTTGGCCCGCAGGTAGAACACCGCGAACACCGCGGAGATCAGGATGAGTACGTTGCCGACGACCGCGCCCGCCCCGAAGTCCAGCTGCACGAAGGAGCTCTGGTAGGTGAGCGTGCCCAGGGTCTGGGTGGCGTCGGCCGGGCCGCCGTCGGTGAGGGCGAGGATCAGGTCGAGGATCTTGACCGTCGACATGAAGCCCAGCACCAGCACGACCGTGATGACCGGCTTGAGCATCGGCAGCGTGACGCTGCGGAACGTCCGCCAGGCGGAGGCGCCGTCGAGGGACGCCGCCTCGTACAGCTCCCTGGGGACTTCCTGGAGGCCGCCGTACAGGATGACCATGTTGAAGGGGATGCCGATCCAGATGTTGACCAGGATCACCGACAGCAGAGCCATCTGCGGGTCGGTCAGCCAGGGCGTGTGTCCGTCGAGGCCCAGCGTCTCCAGGAACGAGTTCAGCACCCCGGTGTCCTGGTCGAGAATGCGGCGCCACACGATGCCCGACACCACCATGGGGACCAGCCAGGGCAAAAGGATGAGCGAGCGCAGCACCCCGTTGAGTGGGAAGCGGCGGCTGAAGAACACCGCGAGGGCCAGGCCGATGCAGAACTGGCCGAGCAGCGAGCCTGCGGTGAACACCAGTGTGTGCCACAGCGCCTTGCCGAACAGGGCGTCCTGGAAGACGCCGGCCCAGTTGTCGGTGCCGTTGAACGGCGCCTCGCCGGTGAAGAACGTCTTCGGCGTGTAGTCCTGGAAGCTCATCACGACGTTGCGGACGAGCGGGTAGCCGAAGAACAGCAACATGAAGGCGACCGCGGGGGCGACGAATCCCCACTGGGTGATCCGGCGCCTGCGGCGTAGCCGCTCAGGGTCCGGCGCTGCGGCCGTCTTGGACGCCAGGTCGGGGGCGGTGACGGTGGACGTGGTCATGTGCGCGTACCTCAGTTCCCGCTCGTCGCCCGCTGCTGGGCGCGCTTGAGTGCGGCCTCGCTGGGCTGCCCGGTCAGAGCGGACTGGAAGGCGCTCTGCAGGGCGAGCGACGCCCTCGACCAGCCGGCGCCGAGCTTCGCGGTCCTCGACCGGGCGGCTGCCACCTGGTCGGCCAGTGCGTCCAGTTCCGGCACGCGCTCGCGCCACACGGCGGCGGCCTTGGAGTTGGCGGGCACCATCCAGCTGTTGAGCGCGTAGGTGAGCTGCTCCTTCTCACCGGCGAGGCAGGCGACGATGCGTCCGGCCGTCTTCTCCCGCGTTTTGTCACCGGTGTTGGGCACAGTGAGGACGGCCCCGCCGAGCGGGCCGACCGAGTCCGCGCCCGGCCGGGGTACCGGGATCTGCGCGATGCCCCAGTGCAGCGACTTCTTGGTGTTGAGCGTCTCGACCTGCCACGGACCATTGATCATCATCGCCGCGTTGCCGGCCATGAACTGGTCGTTGACGTCCGCCTGCGTCCAGTTGACCGTGGACTTCGACAGGGAGCCGTCCGCCAGCAGGTCCTTCCAGTAGTCCAGCGCCTGAACGACCCGCGGGCCGTCCAGCTTCGTCTCGTCGCCGCCGTTGGACCACATGAAGGGCGTGAACTGGAAGACGCCGTCCTCGGCACCACCCGCGCTGAGGGCGAGCCCGTAGCGCTTGCTCTGGGTGAGCTTCTTCGCCGTCCGGCGCAACTCGGGCCAGGTGGTGGGCACCTGCACGCCCGCTTGATCGAGGATGTCCTTGTTGTAGAAGAGCGCGAGGGTGTTCACGGACCGGGCGGCGCCGTAGTAAGTGCCTTCGTAGGAGCCGAAGTCGACGATGCCCTCGGGGACGTCCTCGGTGCTGAGCCCGAGGGCCCTGAGGTCGATCAGGCCGCCGGCCTCGGCGAAAGTCGGCATCTCGGAGGCGTCGAACTGGACGATGTCCGGAAGGGACTTGGAGGACGCCATGCGCAGCGCCTTGGTCATCACCTGCGCCGCCGGGACGCTCTGCTGCTCGATGGTGACGCCCAGCCGCTTCCCGCAACGTGCCATCGCCTCCGCGTCCCAGCGGTGGTACGACTCGTCGGTCGAGGAGTTCATCACGGTGTAGACGTCGGCGTCGCGTTGCTGTCCGCAGCCCGTCAGTGCCGCCCCGGCGACCAGGACGCCGACGGCGGCGAACGAGGTGAAGCCCCTGCGGGGTCTTCCACGACAGAGGAGTTGAAGCGCTTCGACCACGTGCGACTGTTGGTGTGGCACTGCCGGCTCCTTCGCCGGTCGATTTTGTTTGATGGGATGACTAATACGTCACGGCCCGACTGTCGCGCTAGCCCCCCGCCCATGGGAGATCATGAAGTTCACCGACGGCTGCTGGCTCGTCGGCGGTGGCGTGCGGCTCTTCTACGCCATTGAGGGTCGTGACGTTCCCGTTGAGTCGAAGCGCTTCACCATTCAGAGAGCGCTGTTCCGGCTTTCAGCCGGGCGAAGACGTGCTCGACTCGGGCTCGCACCTAGAACACCCCCGCTTCGGATGACTCTTTCCCTGATCGAAAGACGGCTGCTGCGCCGGGTGAGTCGCTGGTCGCGGAGGTCAGTGTGCTCGAGCGCGGTAGAGGTCGCGCAACAGGGCCACCTCAGCCCCGTGGTGCAGCAATTCCTGGTTGACCCACCACACGATGTCGATGAACGGCTCGTCCGGGTCACTGCCGTGCGGGTAGGTGCAATACCCCACGGTGTCGAGTGCGGCGTCGTCGATGCTCTGTAGCGCCTCCCGCCAGGCTGCGGCACCGGCGTCGAAGGCCGCGACCGCCCCTGCAGCGTCCCCGCTGACGGGGTAGTCGTCCCGGGTCAGCGTGTGGCCGCCGGCGGTGTGGTCGGCGCGCAAGGCCAGCATTTCGCTGAGGTGGCTCAGGCGCCACGCGATGGTGGTGAAGGGCGGCGGCCAGGGATGCGGGTAGGAGGCGGCGTCGCGTCCCCAGTCGCCGGTGCCGGCCAGAAGAGTCGCGCGCGGCCCCGGCCCCTCCACGCGCCGCCGTACCGACCAGCAGCCAGGCACCGGTTCCCAGAGGTATTCCGGATCGGTCAGGGGGCCAACCTTGGTATCCGTCCCGTCGCCGCTGTTCACGACCGGCCCTGACATGCGGTCGGCGAGACGTTTGCGTGCGAAGTCGAACTGTTCCAGCAGCGGAGTCAGGCGGGACGGTGTCGTCATCGGACGCTCCTGTGTCGAAGTGTTCCGGGGCGATCCGTCAGCCTGGCACAGCCAGCACCACTGCCGCGTCTCATTTCTAGGACCCTCACCACCAGAGTTCACCCGAAGGCGGGTCGCCCGCCGGCTGCGTGTTGGCGCACGACGTCATGAGGTCTCACGCAGCAGTTACGGGACAGCACTGATCGTTTCAGAATGGGCTCCTTAGCCGCCTCAAGCAGATGATTGCGCAGACGAGTTGGAGGAGTCCGTGGTGTAGGTCGGCGGGTATCTCGTAGCGGATGCGTAGGCGTCTGAACTGGTACAGCCACGCGAACGTGCGTTCTACGACCCAGCCGATCTTGCCCCGACCGGAGCCGTGCGGGGCGCCGCGCTGGGCGATCTTCGGGACGATACCGCGGGCCCACACAAGTCGGCGGCACTTGCGGAAGTCGTAGCCTCGGTCGGCGTACAGGCGCTTCGGCTTGTGGCGGGGACGGCCACGCAGGCCCCGAATACGCGGAATCGCATCCAAGAGCGGGATGAGCTGGGTGACGTCGTGCCGGTTGCCGCCGGTCAGCGAGACGGCGAGCGGGGTGCCGTGGCGGTCGACGATCACATGGTGCTTGCTGCCCAAGCGGCTGCGGTCAACTGGTGAAGGCCCGATGTGAGCCCCCCTTTGAGGGCCCTGACGTGTGAGCCGTCGATCGCGCAGTCGTTCATGTCCAGCAGGCTGGCAGGTCGCAGCTCGACGAGCAGGGCCTCGTGCATGCGGGGCCATACCCCCGCCTCCGTCCAGTCTCGTAGTCGCCGCCAGCAGGTGACCCCAGAGCAGCCGATCCGTTCGGCCGGAACGTGCGCCCAGGACACGCCCTTGCGCAGGACATACACGATCCCGGCCAGCGCAGTCCGGTCGTCGACTGGCTTGCGTCCGGGAAACCGGTGCCGCCGCGGCGGCCGGGCCGGGGTTGGCGGGGCTATCCGCTCCCATAGGTCGTTGGGCACAAGATCGCTGTTCACACCGGAAGCGTGCCAGAACAAGGCAGTTGAGGAGGGCGGATGGGCCCGGCACACTCGCCCGACGAGCGACAGCACAACATCGGGCAGCTGGACGGACGCTGGTACCGCGTCCACACCGAGCAGTTCGAGGCCGCGTTCCTGCCGAATGCCGACGAGGACGTGGAGGCCGTCGACAACGTCGATGTCTTCGTGGATCCCAAGGACGGCTCCCGGTGGAGCGCGACCATCATCACCCTGGCTCAGGTCGAGATCCTCATGAGCCGATGGGCCACCAGCGGGGAAGCCCTCGCAGGCCGCTACTTCTGGTGCTCGGATGGGCTCATCACCGTGACGCCGGCATCAGCAACATGACCCGGGTCCTCGCCGGTCTGATCGATACTTGCGAGTTCCCCCAATTGTCCCTCAACTCCTCGACGACTGAAGGCCGTCCGGCCAGCCCGTCCCATTCCGAAACGATCAGTTGGTGCTCCCTCCGTGAGTGTCACCAGCTCCGGGGTCCTGCCGCTGAAGGGCGGAACAGCCACCGTTAAGGCCGCGTCGTGGAGAATGGGTCCGATCGAGCCCCGCGGGAGGACCGAGGGGTACCGGGATGCACGGGCGAAGGCGGCATGGATTCCTTTGAGCTGGGGCGGCTGACAGACCACGACTTCGAGGAGGTGTGCCGGGACCTGTTCACGGAGCTCTTGGGCGTGCCGCTGGAGATCTTTCCGCGCGGCCGGGACCGGGGCGTCGACCTGCGCCATGCCCCGGAAGGCGGTCCTTGCACGATTGTCCAGTGCAAGCATTGGTACCGCAGTGGCCGCGCGAAACTCCTGGCCCACCTGACCGACGAGGAGGTTCCCAAGGTCGCCGCTCTAAAGCCGGACCGCTATGTTCTCGCCACCACCGTCGGGTTGACCGTCGACGCCAAGGAGAAGCTGCGCGCCGCCTTCGCCCCTCACATCCGGTCCACCGAGGACATCCACGGCGTGGATGACATCGTGGCCGCCCTGCGTGAGCGACCACAGCTGGTGGAGCGGCACTTCCGGCTCTGGCTCAGCGGTACGGCGGCACTTGGCGCGCTGCTACACAAGGGCCCGCTGTTGCGCTCCGACTGGCTGCGGCGCGAGCTGGCGAAGGTGGCCCAGACGTTCGTCCCGCACGAGGGCTTCGCGCGTGCCCGGCAGCTTCTCGACGAGCAGCACGTGTGCATCGTGACTGGCATCCCCGGTGCCGGGAAGACCACGGTCGCGCGCATGCTCGCCGCCTGGCGGATGGGCCACGGCTGGGAGGTGCACGAGGTCAGCCAGGACATCGACGAGGTCACAGAACTCTGGCGCGACGACGTGCCCCAACTCTTCCTCTACGACGACTTCCTGGGCCAGACCACGCTGCTGCCCCAGTTCGGCAAGAACGAGGACACGCGCCTGCTGTCCGTGATGCGCGCGATCCGGGACGCGCCAGACAAGGCCTTGGTCATGACGACCCGCGACTACATCCTGGAGGAGGCCCGCCGCAAGCACGATCGGCTGGCCGCCGAAGATGTACGGGACGCTCTCACCGGCATTCGCCTCACCGACCTGGACCTGCTGACCCGTGGGCGGATCCTCTACAACCACGTCGACCGCTCGACTCTCGGACCGCGACAGAAACGGCAGTTCGCCGCTCGCGACGCCTGGCTGCCCGTGGTTAGCCACCGCAACTTCAGCCCGCGCCTGATCGAGGAGACTCTGCGCATCGACCTGAAGCGCGAACCGGACGTCGCCACCGCCATGGTCGCCAACCTGGACGATCCCCGGCGGATATGGGAGCGCATCGTCGAGAACGAACTCACCGACGAAGCCGTGCACTTGCTAGAGATCCTCTTCACGTACGAGTCCGTCGAACTCGTCGAACTGGAGGAGACTTGGACCTGGTATCGCAAGGAATTGGACCGAGAGGCGGACGGCCGCCGCTTCCGTCAGGCGCTCCAGGTGCTCGACGGAACCATGCTCGTCATCGACGAAGGTGCTGTCTCCTTCCATAACCCGTCGATTGCCGACTACATCCGCTTCCACCTCAATGCCGGCCGGGGGCAGTTGGGCGCGCTGCTCGCCTCCTGCGGCGATATGCGGCAGGTCGAACGCCTCGTGGATGCCGGTCGTTTGGCAGACGGCGGCGGCATTCTCGCACAACTGATAGAGCTCAAGCAGGCGTTGACCTCCGCGGTTCTCGGGGCAGAAGACACCGTGGATGACAACAGAGAGGACCACCTTGCGTGGGCCCTCGACACCGCGGAGACCATCGACTCCTCGTCACTGGCGGACTACGTGGCGCAACGGGCCCTGGAACTGCCACAGTGGTCGGAGAACACGAAGGATCTGCTCCGGCTCGCGAACTTGCTGGACGGCAGCCGACTGATTACGCAGGAGGTCTCCGCTGAGTTCCGCGACCTGGTCGACGAACATGTCAGCAGCCAGATCTCGGAGCGTGTGGCCGCCGGCTGGGTCCAGGTGAACAACTGGTATGCGTATCTTGACGAGCCGATCGGATGGTTCGCCGAGGGAACGCTGCTGGACGACATGGTGGAGTGCGCTTTGGAGGAACTGCGTGAACTCGCAGCCGCGCCCGGGAACCTCAGCGAGACCAGTATCGACTACCTCGAAGCGCTGCTGAGCTTCCTTACCGACAACGATGCCCACCTGCTGCACGATGAGGAGTTCCGGGCTGTCGACCGGGTGCGGGAGCAGCTAACCCAGGCGCGGGAGGCTGCATGGCGCTCCCTGGCGGAGCGTTCACCGGACCGAGGCCGACCGGTCAAGCTGCCACCCGACCCCCGTCATGAGCGAGCCGTCGTCGCGGAGTTCATGAGCGGCCTCGGCAACGCGGAGTCGGACGGCGCGGGCTGAACAGTCGCCCTCCCACGTCCGTCACACCCCTGCCCTACTAACAGGTCGTTGCAACACCAGCCCCTGAGGGTGTTGCGATGACCAAGCCACGCCGGAAGGGCCGTTTCACGACGTCAAGGCCACTCGGCAGTGTGCCGATGCCGAAGCTCTCTCTGAAACAGCCAGTTAAGCCGAAACCCTGTGGAGCCTGCCGGCGTGCCGTGGAATGCTCTTGGGCGACTATGGAAGGGACTACTGAAGGAAGGGGAGGTCACAAAGGTGTACGTCCCGCCATCTGCCCGCGCTCTCGATGATGATGAGCGTGAGCTCGTGGAACTGGCACGCCGGACCATAGACGCGCATACCGACGCCGGGCCCGACGAAGATGGGATCCACACGATGGGCGCCGCGGTCATGGCAGCCGATTACCGGATGTTCGCCGGCGTGAACCTCTACCACTTCACCGGCGGACCATGCGCCGAACTCGTGGCTCTGGGAGCGGCGCGAGCCCAGGGCGCCCGCCAGATGCGCTGCATCGTCGCCGTGGGAAACCACGGGCGCGGGGTCGTCGGCCCGTGCGGGCGCGATCGGCAGGTCTTCCTGGATTACTACCCCACCATGCGCGTCATCGTGCCCACCCCCGCCGGGCTCAGGTCCGTGCTCGCCGCCGACCTGATGCCGCTGGCCCAGCAGTGGACCCCGGAGTCGGGCATGAACGTTCTCGACCCGTCGCTCTACCGAGACCCCGAGACGGCCGGTCCCCCGATCATCCGGTTCAACCCCCGCTACCTCGAAGTCGTCCGCTCCGGCGTCAAGTTCAAGACCACCCGCTTCCGAGACGCGGCGCAGCTCGGCCCGGCACGGCTGGTGTTTGAGAGCGACCCCGAAGTCGTCCTGTCGGCAGAGGTGACCGGTATCAGGCACTGCCTGGTCAGCGAACTCACCAACCAGGACGCCGAAGCTGAAGGACTGACGACCGCAGCCGAGCTCCAGGAAGCCCTCAAGGGCCACTACCCAGATCTGGCGGGAACCGACGAAGTCGACGTCATCACCTTCCAGATCAACGAGAAGACGGGCGCGGCTTGACCCGCGGATGCGCCAATGACGGCTGGGCCGCAAGTGACGGCGAGACTCAGCGACCAGAACCATCCCGCCGCCCTTCGGCTTCCCTCGGCCCAACCACGGATCTTGACGGCATCGGCGTCCGTCCGCCCCCCCCTCAGCCCAGGCAGCCCCGCCTGAAGGGGCGCGCTCCTGGCTGCGTTTCGGCCAGGCACGCTTTGTCGCTCCGCAGGCCGTGGCCGCTTCAGGCGAAGTCCGCTGCTGTGATGCCGTCAGGATGTCCGGACGGCCACTCCACCAACTCGATCCGGTAGCCGTCCGGGTCCGTGAGCCATGAGGTCTTCGGGCCGTGAGGGCCTCCCGGGTGCTGAACGGGTTCGGGCCTGAGGCCGGCTTCGGTCAGCGTCTCCAGGGTGGTGGCGAGCGTGTCCACCTGGATCGCGAGGTGGTCGAAGCCACTGCCCACGTCGACGGGGCCGGAGCCGGGGCGGTGGACCAGTTCGAGCGAGGCCGCCGGTTCGTCGGGGAACTTGAGGATCACGAGGCGAGCCCCCTCGCCGACCTCGACCCTGCCCAGTTGGACGTAGCCCAAGGCAGTGTAGAAACCGAGCGAGCGGTCCAGGTCGCTGACGCGGTAGGAGACGAACAACGTCTTCACGCCGCCTCCTCGGGTCGGCGCACCCGGTAGCGGAGGTGCGTGACGTCTCGGTCCTCGAGCCGCCGGACGAGGTCGAGTTCGATGTGATCGCCGCCCAGGTGGTCGAACAGCCGTCGCCCCTCCCCGAGGAGGACCGGAACCAGGTGGATCTCCATTTCGTCCAGCTGCCCTGCTCGGAGGAGCGCTTGGGCCGCTCCCGCCCCATGGACCATGACCGGCCGGTCCCCTGCGGCTGTGCGAGCCTGACGGGCGCAGTCGTCGGCGTCGGTGACGAAACGCGCGTGGCCGGGTGGCACATCCCCGTCATCCACCTGGTGGGTGAGTACGAAGATCGGCACGCCGTCATGATGGTCGCCCTGCCAGCGCCCGGCGAGTTCGAAGGTCCGGCGGCCGGAGATCACCGCGCCGGTCGCCAGCGCTTCGCGGTAGACCTGGCCGCTGGGACCGTCGGACTCCCGGTCGTCGAGCCAGTTGAACAGCCGTCCACCGTCGCGTCCGAGCTCCTGTCCCGGCCGATCGTCGGGGCCGGCGATATAGCCGTCCAGCGACATCGACATGTACAGCCGAATCGGATTGTTCATCCTGCCCTCCATCTACTCTGCATGACGACTGATGGGGCGTAGGGGTGGGTGCCAGGGCAGGGGCCGTGACCTACGTCGTGCCGTCCGGTGACAGGGACTCAGGCGATGGAGGCACTGCGACAGCAGGTGCTGCCCTGCCCGCGTTCCCTGCCGACCGAACGCCCCTCGACACCCTCGACTAGTAGCTGTCGTAGCTGGGCTTCCCGTTCGGCCGGTAGACACCGACGACGGTGCCGCCCTTCGTCGTCGAGACGCTGACCGGCTCCAGCGCGGTGGGGATAGCTCCGTCGGCGAACAGCCGCTTGCCGGTGCCGACGATCACCGGGTGGATGGTCAGCCGGTACTCGTCGACGAGGCCGTGCCGCATGAGGGTCTGGGCGAGGTCGCCGCTGCCCACGACGTTGATGTTGCCGCCGTCGGACTCCTTCAGCTTGCGTACGGCGTCGGCGACGTCGCCCTCCAGCAGCGTGGAGTTCTGCCACTCGACGGACGTCAGGGTCCGCGACGCCACGTACTTGTCCATGCTGTTCATTCGATCGGTGAACGGGTTGCCGGGGTCGGCGGTCGGCCAGTACGACGCGAAGATCTCGTACGTCTTGCGGCCGAGCAGCATCGCGTCGGAGGCCTCGTACCAGCCAGCGATGGCCGCGCCGACCTCCTCGTCGGAAACCGGCTTCTGCCAGCCGCCGTACTCGAAGCCGCTCTGGGTGTCCTCGTCCGGGCCGCCCGGCGCCTGCATGACGCCGTCCAGCGTCAGGAACGTGCAAACAATGATCTCGCGCATGGTGCGCTCCCTTCGTCGACAGGTAGACCGCGCAACCTCCGAAAACTCATCGAAGGAGCTCGGCTGGTGCCCCACCGACACAGCAACGCAGGTTCGCCGAGCGGGCGGGGCAGTGCGCGGCGCTTCCTATCGGCGCACATGCCCCGTAGTGGCCTGGCTGCCTGAATGCGAGTCGCGCCGAGGCGTCACGACCACCCTGTCCACGCCCGTGTCAGAAGGTCCGCGGTGGCGGCGGGGTGGGGACGGGGAAACGCGTGCGCGCCGGGTACCAGCAGGGCGTGACCGCTTACGGCACGGCGTGCCAGGTGGTGGGTCCATTCCGCTGGACACAGTGCGTCCTTCTCCCCCGCTGCGACGGTGACCGGGCAGTTCACCGAAGGCATGACGTCCTCGGGAGCGTCCGCCTGGGCCGAGCGGACACAGTTCAGCAGTCGCCGGGGGCCCGCCTTGAGGTAGGTGGGCAGGACGGTCGGCACGACACCCGGGGGCTCATGGACGACCGTGCGGGCGAGCGCGCCGAGGAGCGGACGCATCTGTCGTAGGTGGGGCGGGAAGGTCGGGGAGAGCAGGACGAGGGCTCGGACCCGTTCGGGAGCGCGTACGGCCGCGTGCAGCGCCACCTGGGCACCGGTGGAGTGCCCCGCGAGTACCACGGGCTCCCGTGGAACCACGGCCAGCCACCGTGCCACCGTGTCGGCGAGCGACCCGACTGTCTCGGGGCAGGCCGGTCCGCCGGGTGCGCCGAATCCCGGAACGTCCAGCAGGCGCACCGGCCCCGACCGCGCGCAATGTTCCAGCGTGCGCAAGAGATATCCAGGCGCCCCCAGCCCCGGCACCATCACGACGGGAGTGCCCTGCCGCTCAAGCCTCCGTGTCCCCGCACTGCGTACCACGGCCGATCCGACGTGGTCCCGGTTGACGTACAGGAGCGGGGTCGGTTGCGGCATGACCGACGGGTACCCGGGCGCACCGCTCCCATGGGGTCCTGGGGACCAGGCCGACGGCGTGCAGCCCTCCGCAGCAGCCTGACGGGCGAACCAACCCCTCAATACACACGCCGACCTGCATGAAGATGATCCGGTCAGGGCAAGTGGTCTTCCTGGAATGTGGAGGATGCCATGACCATGACGGAGCAGCCGGTCGAGCGTGCCGGACAGGACACCGCCTGCGGCGCACGCGGTAACAGCCAAGTCCCCGGCCCCGGCGACAACGCGCCGGAAACAGCACGGGAGCGGGTCAACCGCCGCTGGAACGAGATCCTGCAAGAGACACGAGTCGCCCAGACAGGCGTCCAGATCCTCTTCGGGTTCCTGCTCAGCGTGGCTTTCACCCCTCTGTTCCGGGAGCTGGAGACCTTCGATCGCGCCATCTACGTCACGGCTGTGGTGCTCGGCGCGGCGGCCACTGCATCACTCATAGCACCCGTCTCCATCCACCGCTTCCTGTCCGGCCAGCGCATGAAGGACGAGGTGGTGGAGGCCGCCTCCCGCCTGATGATGTGCGGCATGGTCCTCCTGGCGCTGACCATCGGCTCCACCCTCCTGCTGATCCTCCGTGTCGTCATTCCCGGCGTCCTCGCCGAGGTGCTCGTCGGTGGGGTCATGCTGTGGTTCGGTGTGTGCTGGTACGCGCTGCCGCTGCGTCTGCGGCGTCGCGCTGCTTCGCGCTCCCGCTCCCGCGAGGCGTAGCACTCCCCACGGCCATCACCTCGTGCGGTGCGGTCGTCCGGCGCGATCGGCGATCATCGTTCGCGGCCGGCACTAACAACGGCCTCTCTACCTGTTGCGGGCGACCGAGCCGGCCCCAGGAGCAAGCCACGCGCTGGGTCAAACACTGGCGTGCTCGTCGCGACCTCCGGTGCGGGGGCCGTGCCAGTCCAGGCACAGGACGGTGGCGTCGTCTCTGACATGGCCGCCGCAGGCATCGGTGACCGCGTCGACCATGGCACGCACGGCCTCGCGGGGGTGCTCACCGACGGTGTCACGCATGATGCCGGCCATGTCGACGACTTCCGCCTGGCGTTCCTGCATGCCGTCGGTGTAGAGGACCAGGCGGTCCCCGGGAATGAGGTCGATGTCCTGCACCTGGTACGGGCCCTGTGCGGGGACGCCGAAGGGCAGATTGATCTGCAGCTGGACCTCGTCGACTCTGCCGTCGCGCAGCCGCAGAGGCCAGGGGTGGCCTGCGTTGACGAGCTGGGCGCCGGTCCCGTCCAGGGCGATGCGCAGCAGCTGGCCGGTGGCGAAGGTACGGCGGCCGTGGTCGATCAGAGCCTGGTGGGTTCGGCGGGCCTGTTCAGCAAGGCTCGCTCCGGCGCGCCGGGCGCCGCGGGAGGCGTTGACCAGGAGGGTGGCCATGAGGGAGGCATCGACGTCGTGCCCCATGGCGTCGGTGATGGACATGTGCAGGGTGTTGTCGTCGAGGCTGTAGTCGTAGGTGTCACCGGCGATGTCCGAGGCGGGGACCAGGGCGCCGGCGAGGGCGAACTCGGGGGCCTCGCAGGAGGGGGCCGACGGCAGGAGCTGACGCTGGATCTCCGCGGCCAGACTGACGGACGCGGTGCGATTGCCCCAGTGGTAGAGGTCGGTGAAGCGGCGATCGGTGACGATGATGTACGCGAGCGCGTGCGCAGCCTCTTCAATCTGCTCCAGCACGTCCTGTGTGACGTGTGCGAGGTAGAGCTCCAGCACTCCTATGGCGTCACCGCGGTTGGTGACCGGCGCGAGCACCCGCTGTTCCCGCGTCTCCCCCGACACCTGGACCAGTTTCTGCCCGCGCAGAACCTCGTCGTAGACACTCCCGGCCAGCCGGACCTGATCAGCGCCGCGCTCCTGCGCCGTAGCCCCCTCCTCGTGGACCCGCAACAGGCGCCGGCCGACGACGTCCACGAACAGGAACGACACATAGCGAGCACTGAATCGCTCGCGGAGGTTGTGCGCTACGACATCCAGGGAGTGCACGGGCGCGGCAGCCTCCGCCTCTGCCAGCACCTCGGCCAGTCCGATTTGATCACGCTTCACGCAAGCCTCCCTAGGTTACGGACCCTCTTTCCCCCCGGAGGCCCTGCCATCACAACCGTGGCACGTGCCTCATCCCGCGGGCGCCCCGGTGGCGTGCGCGTGTTCCAGCGTGTGCGTGTGCGTGCGGCACCGGAACGTCTGGCGGTGGCGCGACCATCGGCCGGGCGGAGGTGCTTTCCAGCCGCGGGGGTCTTGGGGCCCGGCGTGTCTTCGCCACCCGGCCATGCGCGACGGCGGCGGTGACGCGGCCCTGCGGGGTACTCGTTCCGCCGCGGGGACGTGCCCGAGCGCCCGGCTCGGGCAGAGGTGAGGAGGCACGGGATGCGACTGCGAGACCACGTGGTGGTGGTGACCGGGGCGTCCAGCGGGATCGGACGGGCCACAGCGGAGGCCTTCGCACGCAAGGGCTGCGCCGTGGTGCTGGCCGCGCGGCGCGAGGAGGCGTTGGAGGCCACGGCCCACGCGTGTGCGAAGCATCGCGGGGCACGGACACTGGTCGTGCCGACCGACACGACGGACGTCAAGGCGGTCCAGGACCTGGCACGACGTGCCGTCGAGGAGTTCGGCCGGATCGACGTCTGGGTCAACAACGCGGCCGTCAACGCCTTCGGCCGTTTCGAGGACGTGCCGCTGGAGGACTTCCGCAAGGTCATGGACGTCAATGTCATGGGTTACGTCCACGGGGCCCGGGCGGCTCTCCCGGTGATGCGGGAACAGGGCGCGGGAACGCTGATCAACATCTCGTCGATCGTGGGTGTCGTGGCGCAGCCGTACAGCCACCCCTACGGCATGTCCAAGCACGCCGTACGCGGCCTCGGCTCCAGCCTTCGGCAGCAGCTCCTGGTGGAAGGAGTGCGGGGCATCCGGGTGTGCACGGTGCTGCCGGCCACCATCGACACCCCGCACTTCGAGCAGGCGGCCAACTACACCGGTCGCAAGGTGGTGGCCATGCCGCCCGTCTACACCCCCGAGCGAGTCGCCCGGGCCGTGGTGCGTCTCGTCCGCCGGCCGCGTCGCGAAGTGGTGGTCGGGCCCGCGGGCCGCGCGCTGGTGCGCCAGTCCCGCATGGCACCGGGACTCGCGGAGCGGGCCATGGCACGGCAGACGGACAAGACCCATCTGTCCCGCGACGAGGAAGCGCCCGCCACACACGGCACGCTGCACGTACCGGCCCGGGGTGAGGGGGCGGTGCACGGCGGCTGGTCCGGGGGACGGCGCACAGCGCTGCGCAGGACCGCCATCGCGGCCGCGCTGGCGGGAGCGGCCGTGACCGTCGGGCGACGGGTGGCCCGCGGTCCGGCGGGTGCCTGACGCGTGTGGTTACGGGCTCGAAGGGCTCGGCGTGTGCGGCTCGGGCCTGGGCGTGGGCCTGACGGGGGTGACTACGGGCTCGGCTCCGGGCTTGACGGCTCGGGTCCGGGCCCTGACGGACGCGTGCCCGGGGCTGTCGACACGGGTCATGACCGGCGCAGCCCCGGATCGGCCGACCGCGTGGCCGACAGGAGCCGGACGTCCCTCACGAGTCCGCCCCCGCCAGCCGCCTGATCGCGCCGCTGCCCCATGACTGAAGGCTAGCGGGTACCTACTTTCAGCAGGTACCTTGTCAAGCATGGTACTTCCGGGTGGAGCGCGTTCTGGAGTGAGTCAACTCCGTCGGGGGATCCTGCATTTCTGCGTCCTGGCGCTCCTGCGTGACGGCGAGAGGTACGCCTTTGAACTGGTACGGGAACTGTGCGACGCGCACGGACTCGTGACCAGTGAAGGCACCATCTATCCGCTGCTCTCACGGCTTCGGAAAGAGGGGTGGGTCAACACGGTCTGGAAGGAATCCGACTCAGGTCCTCCACGCCGCTACTACACGCTCACCGCGACGGGGCGACGAGCGCTGGATGAGTTCGCTGGTGAGTGGGGGACCTTCAAAACCGCCGTTGACAACCTGCTGACCAGTGAGGAGAGCCACGAGTGACCTCGAGGCGCAATCAGCTCATAGACGAGTACCTGCACCGCTTGGACAACGCATCTGTCTTCCTTCCAGCTGATCGCCGCGAGGAGCTCAAGCAGGAGATCGTCGAGCACATAGATGCCGGCCTGGAAGAAGCAGACGCCCGGCACGCCGAAGCGGTCCGCACCGTCCTGGAACGGCTGGGGCCTCCCGCGGACATCGTGGCTGCTGAGGTGAGTGGTCCGAGGTCCACTGGTTCCACGCCGGTAGTCGCACCGATCCCTCTTGCCGCCGATGCGACGGATGGACACACGGCTGACCGTCGGGAGCAGCTGCGGCAGGACGACGTTGTCGTTGCCTCTCTTGCCCCTTCGCTGCCTTCACGGAGAAGGACGATGCTGCTGATCGGGGCGGCAATGACAGCAGTTGTCCTCGGCGTGCTGGCCGTCGGCGTCAGCACATCCACCGACGATCAAGGGCAGACAACCCGCTACGAGGGGCCGACCATCGCTCCCTCCGAAGGCGAAGGGCCCGGTAGCACGTCGCCAAGCGAGTGGCCCACGGATGCCGGCGACGAGCCCACCGCGCCGCCCTCCGACGGGCTCTCCGAGGTCCCGGACGAGCCCACGGCCTCGCCCTCCTGACGATCACGCTCCGGCGGCGGGCTTGACTTGCCGACCTGACCTGGGCACCTGATGCCCGTCGATGGCCGCATTTCCGACCTTGGAGCCCCTCCCGGCAGCTCCCTCAGCTCGTGTGCCGAACTGAGGGAGCCTCGCGCTGATGGGCTCCCGGGAACCGACCTTCGCGTACTGACGAGGCTACCCCTCCATGCTTCGGGCGGTGGCTGGATCCAGACCTCGGGACTGCGACGCACTGGTGCAGCGACGCAGAGTATGAGCTGGGGTGGAAGGACGATCTGCCCTACCCCCACGACCCGACGACCCGACGACCCGACGACGGATGGGTCGGCTGCCGTCCGGGTACCCGGGGCGCTTCACGCCCGGGCTTTTCCGGAAGCGATGTGGGGAGATACAGCGATGAAGGAGCAGGGGCCGGGCCACACGTCACAGGGCGGAACGGCACAGAGCAAGCGCCTTGTCCCCGACGAGACGGTCGCACCGGGCGGCGGAGGGCCCGGGCCGGTCACGCGCGAGCATGTGCGTGAGTTGCTCGAAGCCCCTGACCAAGGATCGATCCTTGTTCTGCTGGAGGGCCGGGCCCAGGTGGTGCCCACCGCCGACCTCGGGTCCGACCGCTACGCCGGCGCTCTTGAGGTCGTCGGCAGCGAGGAAATCACCGGCCGGGCGACCCCGGGCTCCCGCACGAAAGAAGAACTCGACGCCCTGGCCGCCACACTGAACACGATGGTGGCGAAACTCGGGGCGTAGTACCCGTTGCCGTGTTCCTGACCATGGCCCGCCTGACCATGACCTACTCGGGGACGCGCTCGATGCGGCGCGTATTCTCCGAGCAGGTCAACGACCCCTACTTGATCAGGTACTTGCAGCCCTTGGGATCCTTGCCGCCCTTGTTGTCGGCAACCTGCTTGCCGTCGACCTTGATCACACAGGCTGCCGGTCGCAGCATGCCCGAGCCGTCCTGGACGGGGCCGGGGACGACAGTGACCAAGTAGCCCACCTTCTGTTCAGCCGCGGTCAGTTCGACGGTCTCGGTCTTCTTCCAGGGCAGCTTCTGCTTCGAGAAGTCGTTGCTGGAGATGTTGTAGCCGATCGTGGTCGTGCCTGAGCCGCTGACCTGCAACGTGACCGTGTGCTTCGCGCCTCCCCCAGCCGTCGGCGACTCCTTCGCCGACGCCGCTGCCTTACCGCCATCATCGGGCTTGGCCTTGTCCGCAGTGCTGTCGCCGCTTCCGCACCCCGTCAGAAGCGCCGCGGCAACCAGCGCCGCCGCCAGCCGCAATGTCCTTCGCATCTTCCTCGTGTCCTGTTCCGTGTCCGTCCTCGTGACCCGACACCAAGATCAAATCATGGCTCCGCGGCACAGCGTGTCCCGGGCCGGGGCCGGTTTCGGCTCCCAACGAGGTCGGCAGTGAGGCGGCCGTCCGGACCGGACGGCCGCCTCACTTCGGAACTCGGATGCCCCTCAGCCGCGGACGATGTTCTGAGCCTGCGGCCCCTTCTGCCCCTGGCCGATGTCGAACGTCACATGCTCGCCCTCGGTCAGTTCGCGGTATCCATTGCCCTGAATCTCGGAGTAGTGCGCGAAGACGTCCGGGCCCCCGCCGTCCTGCTCGATGAACCCGAAGCCCTTCTCGGAGTTGAACCACTTCACAGTGCCGCTGGCCATACCGTCAATCCTTCATTCCATACCGGGGACAGCCCTCGAAACGGGCATGCACCAGCCCCTGCAACCGCACGAGCCGCAGCCGTTCTACCCCGGACCGGCCCGCTTGTCCCACCCACGACACACCCAATCGCCACATCCGCCTCCCTGGCCGGAGTACCCGCCCCTGATCGTCCTTTCCCCGCTGCCTCGCCAGGGCGGGCGTCGTCGGCACCGCGCCGCGATGTGAGCCGTGGTCGGCACACCAGGCAATGGCTGCGGGAGCACTGGAAGAGCACGGCCCAGCAGCATCTTCCTCCGGTCGCCGGTGCCCTCCGACGACACCGGGTCGGCGGTCGTCGCTGTCGGCAGCCGCCGAGCCCTGGTCGAGGACCGTCCCTGGGCGCTGCCGTCCGGACGGCGCTCACCGCCTGGACGCACCGGCTGGGCAGCAGTCCCTCGGCGGCGCAGCCCGACGCACCGGGCGGGGCGGCGCAAGCGAGGGTGCGGATTTAGCCTGGGAGCAGCGGCTGGAAACCGGTCCCCGGCGGGAGCGGCTGTCCGGACGGAGGCCTATCGCGTGACAACGGGTGACAAGCAGGATGCCCCCACGGCCGCCGTGACGGTGGGCATGGACGGCAGGATGAGCGGCTGGAGCGAGGCCGGGCGGTTGCTGCTGGGCTGGTCGGCGCAGGAGACCGTCGGGCGTCCCGTGACCGATCTGTTCGTCACTCCCCCGCCCGGCTTCCCCGACGGCGACGGCACGGGGCCGGGCTTCACAGGGCTCGCCTCCCTCCGCCACCGGGACGGCTCGACGGTGGACGCGGTGGTGACGGCTCACTGCCTGCGTGGCACCGAGGGCCGGGCTCTGGGCCACATGGTGACCGTCCAGCGCTGGGAACGCCGCCCGGTCATCGCCGACCGGGCCTTCGAACAGTGTCCCTTCGCGCTGGGCGTCTACGACCCTGAGCTGCGGTTCCTATGGGTCAATGCCGCCGCGTGCGCGGTGATGGCGCACTCCGAGGAGCAGGTGCTCGGGGAGAAGTACCGGGAGCTCTTCCCCGAACTGGACGACATGGCGTACACGAATCAGCTCTCCGAGGTGGCGAGGACCGGCGTGCCCGCGCGTCTCATCACCGTCTTCCGCCCGCTCGGCAGCGACTACGCGAACGCCTGGGCCACCAGCATGTGGCCCGTGCGGGATGCCGAGGGCCGGGTCCGCGCGGTCGCCAACTGGGGATTCGACATGAGCGCCGAGTACTGGGCTCGGCAGCGCCTGCTCATCCTCAATGAGGCCGGCAAGGGCATCGGCCGGACACTTGATGTGATCGGCACCGCCCAGGAGCTGGCCAGGGCGCCGGTACCGGGCTTCGCCGACACCGTCACCGTCGATCTCTTTCACGAGGTGCTGCAAGGAGAGGAGCCGCCTGCTCCGCCGAGCGTCGCTCCCGGAGAGGCCGTGACTCTCCTTCGTGCCGCCCTGTACAGCGCGCGGGAGGGGACCGATCAGGGTGCGGGGCCCACCGAGCCGGTGGAACACGCCGCCGATTCCGTCGCTGCCCGCTGCATGGCCTCCGGCAGGTCCACCGTCCAGCTCACCGCTGAGGCCGGCCAGGGCGGCGAATGGGCCTTCGGGCCCGGGCTCGCCGCCGACCCGGCCCACTGGCCGCCGGGCAACCCGCTGATCGACGAGTCCATCGCCGCGGACGGGCTGACCTGCCGGATCACCGTGCCCCTCCGGGCACGGGGCGCGCTGCTCGGTGTCGTCGCGTTCGCCCGCAGTGACCGGCCCGAGAGCTTCACCGCCGATGACCTGATCCTCGCCGAGGAACTGACCGCCAAGGCAGCCGTCGCGATCGACAACGCCCGCCGCTATTCGCGGGAACGCGCCACCGCGCTGACCCTGCAACGCAGCCTGCTGCCCCAGCGGCTGCCGAGCCAGGAGGCGATCGAGGTGGCCTCCCGCTACCTGCCCGCCGGAGCCGGAGCGGAGGTCGGCGGTGACTGGTTCGATGTCATTCCGCTGTCCGGTGCCCGGGTCGCCCTGGTCGTGGGCGACGTGGTCGGCCACGGTCTGCACGCCTCGGCCGGTATGGGCCGGCTGCGCACAGCGGTCCGCACCCTCGCCGACGTGGACCTGCCACCGGACGAGCTGCTGACGCATCTGGACGACCTGGTCATCCACCTCTCCAGCGATGCCCAGCCGGCCGGCCACTTCCAGCCCACCGGCGAGTTCGGCGCCACCTGCCTGTACGCCGTGTACGACCCGGTCGCCCGCCGCTGCTCGCTCGCGAGCGCCGGCCATCCGCTGCCGCTGATCATCTCCCCGGACGGAACTCCGACCCCGGTGTCCGTGCAGCCCGGACCGCCCCTCGGCATCGGCGGGCTGCCGTTCGAGGCGACCGAGCTCGACGTGCCCGAGGGCACTCTGATCGCTCTCTACACCGACGGGCTGATGGAGAACCGCGAACGCGACGCCGACGAGAACACGGACGAACTCCTGCGGGTCCTGAACCAGCCCGCCACCTCACTGGAGGGCCTTGGCGACACCGTCATGGATGCCATGCTGCCCGAACGGCGCACCGACGACGCCGCCCTGCTGCTCGCCCGCACCCACGCACTGGATCCCCGGCACGTCGCCGACTGGGACGTCGAGCCCGACCCCGCGCAGGTGCCGCGCATCCGGAAGTTCGTCCTGGACCAGCTGGACGCTTGGGGCCTGGACGAGGCGGCGTTCGTCACCGAACTGGTCGTCAGCGAGCTCGTGACCAACGCCATCAGATACGGCGAACCGCCCATCAGGCTACGGCTGATCCGCCACACCTCCCTGATATGTGAGGTGTCCGACGCCAGCGACACCGCGCCACACCTGCGCCGGGCCCGGGCCTTCGACGAGGGCGGCCGGGGCCTGCTGCTCGTCGCCCAGCTCACCCAGGGGTGGGGCACCCGGCAGACCACCAACGGCAAGACGATCTGGTGCGCGCAGCACCTCACCGCCGAGCCCGGGGCCGGGGCCGGGTGACGAGCCCCAGCCCCATCAGGCGCCGGAGGCCAGGGACCGGGTGACGAACCTCAGACCGGTCAGGCGCTGGAACGGGTGATCAGGCGCGCGGGCAGGATCAGCGGGGTGGGGTCCTGTCCGTTGATCAGCGCGACCAGCATGCGCGCCATCTCCCGTCCGAGAGCGGTGATGGGCTGATGGACGGTGGTGAGGGGCGGGTCGGCGACCTGGGCCACGGCCAGATCGTCGAAGCCCACCACGGCGACGTCGGCGGGCACCGCCCGGCCGGCCGTGCGCAGGGTGCGCAGCGCCCCCACGGCCATGTTGTCGTTGGCGGCGAACACGCCGTCGAGATCCGGGTGGTTCGCCAGCAGGACGGCCATGGCGGCGGCTCCGCTGGGCTCGGTGAAGTCCCCCTCCCGCGGCGGGAGCGGTTCGAGGCCGGCCGCCAGCATGGCGTCCCGGTAGCCGCGGTACCGGGCTCGCCCGGCCTCGCTGTCCAGCCGCCCGCAGATCGCCGCCACGCGGGTCCGGCCGCTTGACAGCAGGTACTCGGTCGCGTCGCGCGCGCCGCCGACGTTGTCGACGTCGACGTACCACCGGGGCGCCGGACCGACCGGGCGCCCTCCGAACACGACAGGCATGTCCGTCTCCTCGGCCGCACCGGCCAGCGGATCGCCCTCGCGCAGCGCCATCAGCATGACGCCGTCGGCGCTCCTGGACCGGAGGAGTTCCTCCACCCGCTTGCGGCCCCGGTCGGAAGCGGCCAGGCACAGCATCAGATGCAGATCGGCCTCTTCCAGGGCTTGCGAGGCCCCCACGATCACCTGCGCGAAGAACGGATCCGCGAAGATCGACGGATCCTCCCCCGCGACGACGAGGGCTGCCGCTCCCGTTTGCCGCGTGGCCAGCGCGCGGGCCGTCGGGTTGGGCACATAGCCGAGTTGCCGGACAGCCCGTTCGACCGCCTCACGCTTGGCACGGCTGACATGCGGAGCGTTGTTGAGGGCACGGGAGGCCACGGAGCGCGAGACCCCGGCGCGTCGGGCCACCTCATCGAGCGTCGGCTGCCGACGCGGGGCACCTTCTGCCATGAACCACGAGCCTTTCTCACGAGCGGACGGAAAGCGTCTCATTCGGGCGCCCGGCGGAGCCACCCACCGGGGGCTGCGGACGCGACGCTGGGAGCGCTACCAGTTCGAGGTCCCGAACACTGCGTTCTCGGCATGAGGAACGAGTTCCCATGAGCCCGCGCAGCATCCCTTGACAGCTCAACCACGCGGTCACACCATACCGAGCACACCCCAACGCATTTCCGTCAGTTGGGATCGCTTCCAGTGGGAGCGCTCCCAAGCCAGCCGTCCCACCGCTCCCCACATCGGTCGGGCGCTCAAGACCAGGGCGCGCGACTCTCCCCGTCCAGGAAGTTGAGGTTCCGTCATGCGCCGCAGACTCCGCGCCTTCGCCGCAGCCCTCCTCGCCCTGCCGCTGGCGCTTGCCGCCGCACCCTCCGCACACGCCGCCGACCCGACGACCATGACCAACGGGTTCTACGTGGACCCCGACTCCAGCGCGAAGAGGTGGGTGGCCGCCAACCCCGGCGACGGCCGAGCCTCCGCGATCAACGCCTCCATCGCCAACACCCCCATGGCCCGGTGGTTCGGCTCCTGGAGCGGCACCATCGGCACCGCCACAGGTGCCTTCACGGGAGCGGCGGACCGCGTCGACAAGCTGCCCCTCCTCGTCGCCTACAACATCTACAACCGCGACTACTGCGGCGGGCACTCCGCGGGCGGAGCCGCCTCACCGTCCGCCTACTCCAACTGGATCGCCCAGTTCGCCGGCGGTATCGCCAACCGCCCGGCCGTCGTCATCCTCGAACCGGACTCCCTCGGGGACTACGGCTGCATGACCCAGGCGCAGATCGACGAACGCGAGAGCATGCTCAGCGGCGCCGTCAGCCAGTTCAGCCGCCAAGCCCCGAACACCTGGGTCTACATGGACGCCGGCAACCCGCGCTGGGCCGACGCGGCGACGATGGCCCGGCGCCTGCACGAAGCCGGCCTGCGACAGGCCCACGGCTTCTCACTCAACATCTCCAACTACATCCCCACCGCCGAGAACACCGCCTACGGCAACGCCGTCAACCGTGAACTGAGCTCCCGCTACGGCTACACCAAGCCGTTCGTCGTGGACACCAGCCGCAACGGCTACGGCTCCAACGGCCAGTGGTGCAACCCGTCGGGCCGCCGGATCGGCACTCCCACTCAACTGGGCGGTGGCGCCGAGATGCTGCTGTGGATCAAGGTCCCGGGCGAGTCGGACGGCAACTGCGGCGTCGGAGCCGGCTCTTCGGCCGGACAGTTCCTCCCCGAGGTCGCGTACAAGATGATCTACGGCTACTGACGCGGATCATCCGTCGCACTTGATCAAGGCGGAGACCTCCGGTGTGGTGGCCGTCCAGAAGCCCACCACACGGAGGTCTTCGTGTCCCACGGTGCCGCCCCGGCCGGCCGGGGCGAGGTGTGACAGGGCCGAGCGGAAGCCGGTGCACCGGATGACCGCATCTCATCGGCGTCGGCGTCCAGGATCACGAGGTCGAGGCCTTGGCGGCGCAGGTGGTGGTCGGCGGCGAGTCCGGCCCGGCCGTCGTCGACCACCACCGCGTCCGCGTGCTGCGTCACCGGGCCGTCGTCACCCCGTCGGTTGAAACGCAGAGCCTGGACGACTGCCCGGCCGCGCGCACCGGCCCCGCTGTCCGCATTCCAGGCCGCCGGGCCCTCCCTCGGTGCTCAGGCGCGGGTGAGCAGGCCGGCGACCCGAGCGATCATCTGGCTCTCGTCACCTCGACCGGCGGTGGTCGGAGTGTAGGAGAGGACGAAGCGGCGCCGCAGGTCACGCGTGGAGAACGCGGCGTTCTTGTAGCCATACGTCTCGCCGGTCTTGCCCCACAGGGTCACGCCGTTGACGGTGGCCTGCTGAAGCCCGGTGCTGTAGCGGGCCGGAGAGCCGTCCAGCATGCGCACGTCGTCCGGTGGCAGAGTGAACATCAGCCGGAGCAGCTCCGGCGGGAGCAGCTCGCCGGAGAACAGCGCGGTCAGCATCCGGTCGAGGTCGCCAGTGGTCGAGATCATGTCGCCCTCGCCCCGGGACGAGGACTGGTCGTAGACGGTGATGTCACGCAGGCGGCCGTCGGCCATCGCCAGGTATCCGTGCACATGCGGGCCGTGGATGCGCGGGTCGTTGCCGGGTACGACGGTGTCCTCCAGGCCCAGCGGACGCGTGATGCGCTTCCGCACGGCCTCTCCGTACGGGCGTCCGGTCACCTTGTCGATGATCAGCGAGGCCAGTACGTAGTTGATGCCGCGGTACTCCTGCCGGGTGCCCGGGGCGAACTTCAGCGGTCCTTGCGTCGCCGTCGCCACCCATTCCGCCGGCGTCCAGTGGTCGAAGCGATGGCGTAAGACGTCTTCCGCGATCACCGGTTCGGGAATGCCGACGTGGTCCGGCAACCCGCTGGTGTGGTTCAGCAGATGTCCCAGGGTGATGGACGAGAACCGGGCCGGGAGCAGCCGCGGCAGGACGCGTCGCACCGGCGTGTCCAGCCCGATCCGGCCCTCGGCCACCAGTTGCAGCACCACCGTGGCGACGAAGACCTTGGTGATGCTGCCGATGCGCACCTTGTCATGGGCCGTCACCGGCCGCCGTGCCCTGATGTCGGCCACACCCGAGGTGCCGTGCCAGTGGCCGGCCGAGCCGCCGACCCGCAATAGGGCCGCGGTCGACGGCGGGTGCTCCAGATCGTCGATCGCCGCTCGCAGGGCGGCGGTGTCCAGTGGCGGGAGTGGCGTGGGTGAGGCGGGAGCCGCGGCTGCGCGACGCGCCGGCAGTACCGTGGTGACGGCCAGGGCGGCCGCCCCTGACAGGGCAGCACCCGTAAAGGCCGTTCGTGACATGTCTGTTGGGGTCATGCCTCGCACCCTGTCAGCGGATGGGTGACCGGAACATCGGGGTCTCCCCGGAACATATCCCCGACTGCACCCTTGCGGGACCGCTCATGATCGAGGCCTCGGTGGCGTGGCCGCCGCGTCCGGGTAGGTTGTCCCGCCACCGGCGTGCCGGAGTGCCGGCGGTGATCGACTCGGTGACGTTGCAGATGATCGACACACACGACTGGTTCGCGAGCACACGGGGGGTCCGGGCCGGTCCGTAGTGCGCCAGATGTCAAGATGGGGGCATGACTATCAAGGTTTTCTTCGACATCACCATCGACGGTGTTCCCGTCGGCCGGATCAGCATGGACCTGTTCGACGACGTGGCCCCCAAGACCGTGGAGAACTTCCGCGCCCTGGCGACCGGCGAGAAGGGCTTCGGCTACAAGGGCTCGTCCTTCCACCGTGTCATCCCGGACTTCATGCTCCAGGGCGGCGACTTCACCCGCGGTGACGGCACAGGCGGCAAGAGCATCTACGGCGAGAAGTTCGCCGACGAGAACTTCACGCTCAAGCACACCAAGCCCGGCCAGCTCTCCATGGCCAACGCCGGCCCGAACACGAACGGCTCGCAGTTCTTCATCACCACGATCGTGACGTCGTGGCTCGACGGCAAACACGTCGTCTTCGGCGAGGTCGCCGACGAGAGCAGCATGGAGGTCGTACGGAAGATCGAGAGCTACGGCTCGCGGTCGGGCCGTACCTCGGCCACCATCACCATCGCCGACTGCGGCATGCTCTGACGGTACGTCGCCTGGACGGGGGGCAGTTGGGGTGGTCAGCACAGGGTGACCACCGCGCATGCCTCCCGTGCCTCAGGGCCGGATCGGGCCGCGGGCACCTGCCGCGTGTCCCGGGCCGGTGCGGTCGCCGCGAAGGCATGTGTATGACACTGGCGTGATGGATCAGCTTGAGCGGACTGTCGAACTGGTGCGCGACACGGTCGGGCCTGAGCTTGTCGGCATGTACCTGCACGGGTCTGCTGTGCCCGGGGGCCTCGCCCCGGCCAGTGACCTGGACGTCCTGGCTGTGACCCGCAGGAGCCCGGGGCCGGCAGCCCGGTCTCATGCCCGATCTGGCCTTGATGATCACGATGGTTCTCGCGGGTGACCGGCCCCTGACCGGCCCACCGCCCGCCCGCGTACTGGCCCCGGTGCCGCATGCCGACCTCGTCCGGGCCGCCGTCGCCGGCACCCCGAGCTCCTGGCCGAGCTGGATGCCGACACCCGCAACGTCCTGCTGACCCTCGCCCGTATCTGGAACACCCACCGAGGGCCGCGTCTCCTGCCACTGTGGTCTGTCAACGCCTCGTGTTGTAAGCCGGGTTGCGCCCCAACGATTGACAGATCGACGCCCGATCGGGACTCTACCTGTTGCGCTACCCTGTGGGAGCGCTCCCAGGGTCCGGTATGCGATGCGTGGAGGGGAGAGATGCCGCTGCGACGCTTCCGCAGGATTCCCACCTCCCCAACGGGTGGGCGTGAACGGCTGCTTCCCTGATCACATGAGGGTCGGCCACTCGCCGTGCCCTGCCCGCGTGTCACACCACACCGCACACCCCACGGTTCCCGCCAACGGGCGAGGCAGGAACGTCTCCCCACCCGCCGCGCCGACCGAGTCCCCACGGGCGGGCCACACTTCGATCAGCCTCACCTGCACAGCATCGCCGATGCATCTTGCGACACCTGACTGAGCAGTACACCCCCCACACCAGGAGTCCTTACATGGCCATGCAAGGGCGCGGTTTCCTAACCCCGAGCGCGACCGGAGCGGCGGGCGTGCGCCAGTACGCCTGGAGCTGCGGCAGCTACAACGGCGACTGTCTGTACGGAGACACGGCGGCCCGCGAGCTCCTTCGCCCCGATGCCGCCTCCGGTACCACCACCTGAGAATCCGTCCTGAGCTGAGGAACGGGCGGGCCGCAGGGTGGTGGGCCTCCTCGGCGCCTCGGCACCGTCACGACCGGGAAGAGGAAGAAGCCATGCTTGTACGAGCGGGGAAGGTCAAAGCCATCCTCCTTGCCGTTGTGTTGGCGATCGCCGCGTCCGTCTACGGCTCGACGGATGAGGCAACAGCCCATACCGCGGCACGGTCCAGCGCTTCACAGATCGTCACCGATATGGGTGCGGGATGGAACCTGGGGAATCAGCTGGAAGCCAACAGCAACGGGTATCCCAGCGAGACGGCATGGGGCCAGCCGATCGTCACGCAGGCTCTGATCGACAAGGTCAAGGCGGCAGGGTTCAAAACGATCAGAATCCCGGTCTCGTATCTGCGGAACATAGGACCCAGCCCGGACTACACGATCAACTCTTCGTGGCTGAACCGGATCCAGGAAGTCGTCAACTACGCCTATAACCGGGGCCTGTATGTGACGATCAACATGCACGGCGACGGTTACAAGACCATCAACGGCTCCTGGCTGATCTGCGACTCCTCCTCCCAGACGGCCATCAAGGCCAAGTATCAGAAGGTCTGGCAACAAGTCGCGAACAGGTTCAGGAACTATGATCAGCGGCTGATCCTGGAATCCATGAACGAGGAATTCGACGGGCAGTACGGCCGCCCGACGCAACCGTGCTACTCGAACATCAACAGTTACAACCAGATCTTCGTGGACACCGTGCGGAAGACCGGCGGGAACAACAGCTCCAGGTGGCTGCTCGTTCCCGGCTGGAACACGAACATCGACTATACCGCCGACAATTACGGCTTCGCGATTCCGTCCGACCAGTACCGGTCCCCCTCCATTCCGGCCAATGAGCGGCGCATCATGATCTCCGTTCACCACTACAGCCCCTGGGACTTCGCCGGAGAGGAGAACGGCACCATCACGCAATGGGGGCGAGGAGCGACCAATCCGTCAAAGACGTCGACCTGGGGTCAGGAAGACTATCTTGATTCCCAGCTCAAGAAAATGCACGACGTATTCGTCACGAAGGGATACCCGGCCGTTGTCGGCGAGTACGGTGCCATCGACAAGTCCTCTTTCGACTCGTCGAACAACAGGTATCGTGCGGACTACGCACGGGCCGTCGTGGCCACTGCCAAGAAGTATGGGGCGGCCACCGTCTACTGGGACAACGGCGCAACCGGACGCTACGGGTTCGGCCTGTTCGACCGGCGCTCCCTCGCGGTCACCCAGCAAGGCATCGTCAACGCCATCATGAGCGGCGTCGGCAGCAGCGCCGTCCGTGCGGGCCTGCCGTCCGGCACGTAGCGCGATCAGAAGCGTGTACGTGACTCCGCATGCGTGAGCTCGCCTGGCACGCGAGAGACGGTGGCAAAAGACGGAACCCCAGGGCGCTGCCCTGGGGTTCCGTTACGGGTCGGGTGACGGGCTTGGTGCCGCCTTCCGGTCCCGCGCCTGACACAACGTCCGAACATGGTGCTCCTACCGGACAGATTACGGGTGGGCTCCGTGCGGGGCAGCGGAGATCCTCGGTGGACCGCGAGGGCAAGGTCAATCGGTGCTGGCCCAGATACACACGCTCGCGGGTTCGCGTCGTTGAAGAACCAGCAGAGGAAAAGCATGTCGCTTCTGAAGACCATCGATACCGACCCCTCCTTCGCACCCCTCGAGTCCGGCCCGCTGCCGGAACGCCTGATTTCCGGTGACCCGACGTACAAGACCTGGGCTCTGGACGCCGCCCGCGGCGAGACGGTCAAGACGGGGATCTGGGAAGCCACCCCCGGCGAGACGCGCTCGATCAAGGGCGAGCTCTTCGAGTTCTGCCACATCCTTTCCGGGGTCGTCGAGATCACGCCGGAAGGTGGCGAGCCGGTGGTCTACAAGGCAGGCGACAGCTTTGTCATGAAGCCGGGCTTCGTCGGTGTCTGGAAGACCATCGAAACCGTGCGCAAGATCTACCTGACCGTGTCGTGACCCCCGATGCAGCAGGGTGGGGCCCGCTAGACCCTCACGACGGCAGCCTGTCCGGGGGCACATGCCCTAGACCACGCTCTCACCCGTGCTGAGGTGGGGGGTGGGGACTCGGCAAGCTATCTCCAGTCCCGAGCTGGCTGCCGGGGCCTGTACGACCCACCCCCCATGGCCGCGAGTCCCTCACGATCTCCGTCCGGCCTATCGCCACGCACCATATCCCGGGCCACTGACAACGCAGGGACATCTCGGAGCCGTGATGGATCAGTTCCCTGGTGACGGGCAGGACGATGCCCTCCCCGGGACGCCGCTCGGGACCCGAGTCGCCAGGCAAGCGTGGTCATCCGGGCCGGTCCTGACTCCGGCCGAGGGCCTCAGACGCCGGCAGCGCCGTCGATGCGTTCGCGGAGCAGGTCGGCGTGGCCGTTGTGACGGGCGTACTCCTCGATCATGTGGATGAGGACCCAGCGCAGCGACACGGTTCCCCGCCAGGAGTCCTCCCCCGCCACGTCCAGGTCGGGGGCCTCGTCGGCGAACCGTTCGGCGAAGGCCACTTCCGTTCGCCACGCCTCCCAGGCCGTGGCCACCACCCCCGGGTCGTCCGTGGCGCCGTCGAAGTCTCCGTCGGGGTCCTGGGGTGAGGAGAACAGGGGCGGCGCGTCCTGTGCGGCCAGGACGCGCCGGAACCAACGGCGTTCCACGTCGGCGAGGTGGCGGACGAGGCCGAGCAGGGACAGCGTGGACGGTTCGACGGACCGCAGGGACAACTCCGCGTTCAGGCCGGTGCACTTCAGCCGCAGTGTCGCGCGCTGGGCACCCAGGACATCGGTGAGCATCCGCCGTTCGTCGCCCGTCGTCGGGCCGGTGAACCGGCGCGCACTGTCCGCGCCGCCGAACAGTTCGGCTCTTCTCCTGGGGTCGCCCATGTCCACCCTCCGTTCGCTCCGCGCACTCTGTCGCGTGCGGCCGTGGAGGCCACGTTCGCGTACGGCATGGTCACGTCGCCACCCCATTACCCATGACGCGGATCCGCCCCCGGGGCCGCGAGGGCACTGCTTAAGGTGGGTCCATGGCCGGCACTCCTTCGCCCTTGTCCCACGACGAACGCCGCACCGAGCTGCGGGCGTTCCTGCGCAGCCGTCGTGCCCGGGTCTCGCCGGCCGATGTGGGCATGCCGGACGGCGGTCGGCGGCGCACGCCGGGGCTGCGCCGTGAAGAGGTGGCGGTGCTGGCCGGCGTCGGCGTGTCCTGGTACACGTGGCTGGAGCAGGGGCGCGACATCAAGGTGTCCGGTCAGGTGCTCGACGCGGTGGCCCGGGTGCTGCTGCTGGACTCCGCGGAGCGTGCGCACTTGTACCGTCTGGCCGGGCTCAATCCGCCGCAGCCGTCCTCCTCCCCCGGGGGCACCGCCTCCCCGGAGGTACGACGGTTGCTGGACGCCTGGTCGCCGAGGCCCGGCTATGTCCGTGACCGGCACTGGAACTTCGCCGCCGTCAACGACGCGGCTCGGTTGGTGTTCGGCTACGGCGAGAGCGACCACAACTGCCTGGTCTCCTTCTTCACCAACACCCGCTACCGGGTGCTGCATCGGCATTGGGCCGAGACCGCGCCTCACGTGGCCGCCGCCTTCCGGGCCGACGCGGCGCGCTACCCGGACGATCCGGAGTTCGGCCGTATCGCCTCCGAACTCGTCGCAGCCAGTCCCGAGTTCGCCGAACTGTGGGCACGCCATGACGCGGCCGAGCACACCAGCGCGGTCAAGGCCGTCGATCACCCCGAGGCCGGCACGATGGTGTTCGACGCCATGCTCCTGCCGCTTCCCGAGCTGCCGGGACACCATCTGATCCTGCACAATCCGCGTCCCGGCTCTGGAACCCAGGAGCGGATGGAGGGGCTGATGCGGCAGCACAGCCTGGTGGTGCCACACCCAGGATGAGTGGGCACTGCCCGGTGCGCGGCGGCGCCGGGAGGATCGGTGACATGAACAAGAGCAGCAGCACGCAGATGCAGGCCGTGACCATTCCCGAGTTCGGCGACGCCGAGGTGCTCCGCCTCGCCGCCCTCCCGGTCCCCGCGCCAGGGCCGGGCCAGGTGGCCGTCGACGTGACGTACGCGGGCGTCAACTTCGCCGAGGTCCTCTACCGCCGCGGCGTGGTCGACGTGCCGCTTCCGTTCGTGCCCGGCATCGAGGTGGCGGGCCGGATCCGAGCTGTCGGCGAGGGGGTCCGGGACCTGACCGTGGGGCAGCCGGTCGCCGCGCTCACGATCGTCGACAGCGGTGGTTACGCCGAGGTGGTGATCACGTCGGCGGACCTGGTCGCGCCGCTGGACGGCCTCGGTGTCGAGACGGCCGTCGGCGCGGCGCTGCCGTCCAACAGCACCACCGCGTTCCTCGTGCTCGACCGGGTGGCTCGGATCGAACCCGGCGAGAGCGTCCTCGTGCACGCGGCCGCCGGTGGCGTGGGAAGCCAGCTCGGTCAGGTCGCCCGTCTGCTGGGCGCGGGGCGTGTGGTCGGCACGGTCGGCAGCGAAGCCAAGATCGCCACGGCCGAGGGGTTCGGCTACGACGAGGTGATCCTGCGGGAACACACCGCCGACGCCGGTGCGTTCGACATCGTGGTCGACATGGTCGGCGGTCCGGCCCGCCGCGCCGGCCTGGACCGGCTGGCCCCGATGGGACGCCTGGTGGTGATGGGCAACGCCTCGGGCGCCGACGATGTCGGCATCCCGGCCAATGAACTGTGGTTCGACAACAAGACCGTCTCCGGCTTCAATCTGGCGGCCTTCGCCGCCGCCTTCCCCGGGGAAACGGGCCGGGCACTGCGGCGCGCGGTCGCGGCCGCGGCTTCGGGGGATCTGCGGGTGCGGGTCGAGACCCTGCCGCTGCGGGAGGCCGTCGAGGCGCATCGCCGCATCGAGTCGGGCATGACCACGGGCAAGCAGGTGCTTCAGGTCGCGCGGCACACCTCGGCCGACTGACAACCGTCAGCGCCCGCGTACATGGCTTCACACTCAGGGGGCCCGGTGAAATCTTCAGGCACCTGGCACCTGGGCCGCGGAATGCAACTCGGGCGCGGGGGCGGCCCGTTGGTGACACGGACCGTGGACATGAACCCGACGCCGGGAAAAGGAGCACAACTTCATGGGACCAATCGGCTCTTACAGTCCGTACCATCTACACACCACGGCATCGTGCGGCACATACGGCGTCGCAACCGGCCCGAGGGGATCCTGTCCGAGCGCAGGCTCCATCGCGGCGCGACACACGCCCAGGAAAGGTTCAACACCATGCCCGAGACCACAACTCCCGCCACCGAACTGGCCTCGCAGTACATCGCCCAGGTGACCGGCGACCTTGAGGCGAACGTCAAGGAGCAGGAACGCATCGGTGCGGAGATCGCATCGCTTCAGGAGCAGCTCGCCGCTCTGCAGCGTGATCACACCGTGCTGGTGAGCGTGCAGAAGGCACTCGGCATCACCAAGGCCCCGACCGAGCGTGCCGCCGCGTCCCGGAAGGCCGAGGTGCCCTCTCCCCGGCGGAAGAAGGCCGCTGCCGCTCCCGCCGAGAAGCCGAAGTCCCGCAAGGCCGCTCCCGCACCGCGCAAGAGCGCCGCCAAGAAGTCCGAGAGCAAGGGGACGAGCGCCGCCAAGGCCGGCCGGCCCACGCTGGTCGAGCTCATCCGCAGCCACCTGGCCGACCAGAAGGAACCGCGGTCCGCCGCGGAGATCTCCACGGCGCTCAGCAAGGCACATCCCGAGCGCGACATCGCCGCCAAGGTCGTGCGCGTCACGCTCGAAGGCCTCGTGGCCAAGAGCCAGGCCGAGCGCACCAAGCAGGGCAGGTCGGTCTTCTACAGCGCGCAGGCGTCCGCACCCGGCGCTGCTCCCGAGGCACCGGCACAGTCCGACGTCACCGACAGCTGACGCCGGACGGGGTAGCTCGCCCTGCGTGAACCGCAGGTGCGGGCGCCCGGCCGTCACCGGCGTGCTGACATCGGCTGCACCAGCGGACTGATCGCGGGTGAGTCGGTAGGAACTCAGGCGCAGGCCGTGTGGTGCAGGATTTCGGCGGCCAGTCGGTCGTTCAGGGCGTTGGGCAGGGTGTGGCCCAAGCCCTCGGTCAGCAGCAGACGGGCGCCGGGGATGGCGGCCGCTGTCGCTTCGCCATGGGCGGGCTGGTTCCGGAGATCCTCGCCGCGGAGACGGCCGCGTTCATCGAGGGGGCGCACCTGCTGTGGCTGCTGGATCCCGACCAGGTGGGCCTGACGGCCGTGCACCGCAGCTACTTCGAGGGGCTGGCCCTTCGGCTGCGTCCGTGAGCACGGGCGGCTGAACCGCACGGACAGGGTGAGCACAACTCCCGCCCGTGTCCCGCGCGCGTCACGAGAGTTGATCACGGCATGAAGAAGTCACCCTCGCGCATCATCGCCGTCACCGCGCTCACCGCCGGTGCGGCCCTGGCCTCCGTGGCACCCGCACAGGCGGGAGTCCTCGACGGCACACTCAACAATGCCGCTGTACTGGATTCCGTCAGCGCCTTGGGCTCGCTCGTCAACAGCACCCTCTCCGACGCCTCGAACAACAACGCGGCCACGAAGGCGGAGGGCAGGGGGAACAACGGCGTGCTCGGCTGAGCGTCCGCATGACCAAGCCGGTGGACCAGCGGATCCGCCGACCGGCGGGGGCGTGTCACGCCCCCGCCGGTGCTGTCACGTTGCTCTTCTTGTGCGACCGGCGCCCTACGCGACGGCCGTTCCCTCGAGTTCGACCATCTGGCCCGGGATCGCCAGCCGTGTCACCCCGAGCATGGTGGTGGTCGGCGCCACCCCGGCGGAGGCCAGTCGTGCGGCCAGCACGCCGTAGTGCGGGAACAGCAGATCCACGTCGGTGGTGTAGACGTTGAGCCGGACGAGGTTCGCGAGGGACATGCCGGCCTCGTGGAGCACCGCCTCCAGGTTGTCCAGGCTCAGCGCCAACTGCCCGGCCATGTCCCCCTCGTGCTCGGGCTTGCCGTCGCCGTTCATCGCGGTCTGTCCGGAGCAGTACAGGGTCCGGGTGTGCCCGGAGACGATCTCTCCCTGGTTGAATCCCATCCCCACCGACCACGTCACCGGGTTGACTGCCGTGCGTTCCACTGCCACGTCCGCTCCTCGCATCTCGAACAACCGCCGTCGTCGACGTCTGTGTCCATGAGCCTGCCGACAAAGCACGACACCCTCCGTCATGTATTCGATACGGTCTCCGCATGCGTGCCGATCGACTGGTCTCGCTGGTGCTGCTGTTACGTCAGCGCGGTCGGCTGACGGCGGAGACGCTGGCCCGTGAGCTCGAAGTGTCCACGCGCACCGTGTTGCGCGACATCGAGGCGCTGTCGGCTGCAGGCGTCCCGGTCTACGCCGAACGCGGCCGGCACGGCGGCTTCGCGCTGCTGCCCGGCTTCCGGACCGCGCTCACCGGGCTGAACCACGATGAGGCGCTGGCGCTGCTGACGGCCGGATCGGGGCGCGGGGACCAGGCGTTCGGCCTCGGCTCGGCGCTCGCGTCGGCCATGCGCAAGGTCGTGGACGCGCTGCCCGAAGGGCATCGCGCCACCACGAGCGACGCGGCCCAGCGCCTCCTCGTCGAACCGGAGACCGACCTGCTGTCACGCCGGCGGGGCACCGAAGAGCCGCCCGGCCCGGTCATGGTCGAGATCCGGCGCGCGGTGCTCGCGGGCCGCAAGCTGCGCATCCACTACGCGGCCACGGACCAGACGCCGCGCTGGCGCACGGTGGACCCGGTCGGCCTGGTGACCGTTCGCGACCGGGGCTACCTCCTGGCCATGAGATCCGGCGAGGACCGCACGTACCGGCTGTCACGGGTGTCGGCCGCCGAGGAACTGCCCGAACCGGCACAGCGACCCGACCGGATCGACCTCGACCGGGCCTGGCGCGAACGCTGTGCGCGTTTTCTGTCCGGCGGCCATATCGCCGTGGTGATGCGCGTCCACCCCAAGCGGCGCGAGGACGTGTTCGACACCGCGGTGGCCGTCCGCGCCGCGGCACCCGAGACGGACGGCAGGCTACGACTGGACGTGACGTTCCAGGACCTGCGGCACGCCGAGTGGGCGCTGTGGCAGCTCGGCTCGGACGCGGAGGCGCTGACCCCGCCGTCGTTGCGCAGGGCGTTGCGCGACCGGGCCGCCGCGATGGCCTCCTTGTACGACGACCCGGACTGAGAGTCGACCGGTCGCGGTACGGAGCCTCCTCAGTGCCCGGCGGCCGCCTTCACCAAGGCGACCGCCACACCGATGGCCGCGTCCACGAGGCCCGCCGCCACCGCGGTCAGGACACCGCCTCCCATGCGCAGTCCGCCGACACAGCCCCACAGGAAGAGGGAGACGACGCCGACCCCCGCCGCGGTCAACAGCGCGGTGTCCAGGGACAGGACGTCCAGCGCCGCCAGGCCGATCAGCACGGCCGGACCCACGGCGCAGGACAGCAGGGGGCTGCTGACGTAGAGCATGCGCCGCAGCTCGCGGCCGGAGGCGAGGTGGCGGTGGACCGTGCGGTGTGCCTGCTGGTCGGCGACGAACGCCGCGAGCCACAGCCCCAGTGCGGTCGTCAGGACCGTGGCGACCGCGCCGAGGGCGCCCCCATGACCGAGCGACAGACCGACCACCACGGCGATCATGGTGATGGTCGCGTAGATGCGTTCCTTCAGACGGTCCGCCAGTACACCGGCCGCCGGGCCAGGCGGCCGGTCCGCAGCTTCGTGGTCCGCCACCTGATGCTCCTCACCTGTCCGGGACGCGGGCTGCGCGTCCTCGCTCGGTCGTCGTGGCTTGCGCGCTGCGCGAACCTCCGGCCACGAGGACCAGCATGCCCCGGCGAACGGCCGAAACCGGCAACCAGGGGGCGGGGTGGGCGCCCTTTCGGATCGGCTGCTGTCAGTGACGGTCGCCGTGGGGCGTGTCGGCGGGGTTCTCCCTGAGGGCGATACGGGCGGTGACACTCTTGCCGAATCGTTCCTGTCGCGCTTCGAAGCCCTGGGCGACAGCCATCACGATCTCCAGGCCGTGCTGGCCCACCCGGCCGGCGTCGGCCACCCTGGCGACCGGCAGTACCGGGTCCGAGTCCCACACCGTCACCTCGACCACATCACCGTCGATCCGCAGGGTCATCCGGGCCGGGCCGGGTGCGTATTTATAGACGTTGGTCACCAGCTCACTGACCACGAGCTGGGTCAGATCGAAACCGCGCGGGGAGATTTCCAAGCCCTGCTCGGCCTGTCCGCGGGTCAGGAAATCGGCGGCCAGTCGCCGGGCCTGGGCGATGTCCGTACCGGCCCCGTCCAGAGCCAGGCTGATCTTCCAGGGACGCACGGCCGCGTCCCCGCCCGGTGGGTCTGGTTCCCTCATCGCTGCCTTCGCTCCCCGCACACACGCCCCGCGTACCCGGGAGAGCGCGGTCGACGCTCCGCCGTGCCTGCCGTTCGCTCCGTCGCCCGGCGGTATCGCGCCGTCGATGCGGGCAGTACCCGGAACACATTTCCGGCCGTCAGTATCGCCGACATGGCGGGGAAGGTGTGACGAACCCCCGACAGGCGGCCGCAGTAAGCACTGCCGGGAAGCGCACGCCGGTGTCGCGTCCGGGAAGTGTTTCTGTCGCCGATCGGTAATCGTTCTCCGGCCACAGGGAATTTCACACCGGCACATACCGACGGGCGTCCTCCTCCCCTCCACCTCGCAACTTCTGCGTACTCCCAGCTCACAGGCGTCTTGACCTTGCGGAGCAGGCAGCCCTACATTCCCCAGGCGGTTCGCGGACCTGTCATTCATCTGCCTATGCAGACGCCTCAGCTCACCTCACCGCCTTCTTCACTCCGAGAATTCGGCTCACCTTCGAAACATTCGATGAACGAGGAGTTCCCATGGACGACGACGCCGGACGCCCGCCGAGCCGACGGTCCGTTCTGGGCTGGGCCGCCGGGGCGGCAGCCCTCGCCTCCCCGGTCGTCCCCCTGCCGGGCCTGTCCGGCCGGGCGTCCGCTGCCGAGCGGGCGGCCCGCCCCACCGACCCGGGGGCGTACATCTCGTTCGAGCCCGCCGCGGGCGCGTTTCCGCTGGTGCGTTCCGGTCGTGCCGTGCCGCTGGTGGTCAGCGGTGGCGACTGGCCCGGGGTCGTCCGGGTGGCGGGCGACCTGCGATCGGACATCGAGCGGGTGAGCGGAGTGCGCCCCGACGTCGTGCGGGACCGGGCCCCGGACGCGCCGGAGATGACCATCATCGGCACCATCGGCCGGAGCCCCCTCATCGACCGCCTCATCGCCGCCGGGAAACTCGACGTCGCGGCCGTCCGGGGCAGGTGGGAAACGTCCCTCCAGACCGTCGTGGAGCGGCCGATGCCCGGGGTGGAGCGGGCCTTCGTGATCGCCGGCAGCGACCAGCGCGGCACCATCTTCGGGGCCTACGACGTCTCCCGGGGCATCGGGGTGTCCCCCTGGCACTACTGGGACGACGTGGTGCCCGTCCACCGGGATGCGCTGTACGTCCTGCCCGGCGCGCACACCCAGGGCACACCGGCGGTGAAGTACCGCGGCTTCTTCATCAACGACGAGAACCCGGCACTGGGGACCTGGGCCCCGGCGACGTTCGGGCCCGGCAAGGCGCCGGGCTTCCCGGGCGGGTTCAACTCCGCGTTCCACGAGAAGGTCTTCGAGTTGCTGTTACGGCTGAAGGGCAACTACCTGTGGCCGGCGGTGTGGGGCCGGGCCTTCGCCGAGGACGATCCCGAGAACCACGCCACCGCGAAGGCCTACGGCATCGTGATGGGCACCTCCCACGAGGCGCCGATGATGCGCGGCATCGAAGAGTGGAACCGCCACGCGAAAGCCGCTGTACGCGACAGCGACGGCACGATCGTCACCCCCGGCCACGACCCCTACGGCGGCACCGGCGAATGGTCCTTCCGCTACAACGCCGAAGCAATTGAGGCCTATTGGCGCGACGGCATCCAGCGGATGGTCGACGAGGACTTCGAGGCAGTGGTCACCCTCGGCATGCGCGGCAACGGCGACACAGCGCTGAGCGACGGCGACGGCATCGAGCTGATGCGGCAGATCATCACCGCCCAGCGGCGGATCCTGGCCGAGGTCACCGGCAAGGACGTCACCACCGTCCCCCAGGTGTGGACGATGTACAAAGAGGTGCAGCGCTACTGGGACCGGGGGCTGCGCGCACCCGACGACGTCACGGTCGTCTTCACCGACGACAACTGGGGCAACGTCCGCAAGCTGCCGGACACCTCCGCCGATCCGCGCGCCGGCGGCTACGGGCTCTACTACCACTTCGACTACGTGGGTGGCAGCCGGAGTTACAAGTGGGTCGACACCAACGCCCTGCCCACCATCTGGGACCAGCTCCATCAGACGTACGCCTACGGAGGCCGCGGACTGTGGGTGACCAACGCGGGTGACGTCAAGGGAAACGAACGGCCCACGCAGTTCTTCCTCGACTACGCCTGGGCGCCCGACCGTTGGGGCCCCGAGACGCTGGCGGAGTGGGATCTGCGCTACGCGCGGCAGAATTTCGACGGCCGGCTCGCCGAGGACATCGCGCACGTGCTGCGCGGCTACGAGCAGTTGCAGGCGCGTCGCAAACCGGAGCTGCTCAACCGCCGCCAGACCCTTGATCCCGCGCAGGACCCCGCGAGTGCGTCCGCGGTCGTCACGGATGACCGGGCCACCCCCTTCAGCCAGACCGACTACCGCGAGCTCGAGCGCGTCACGAGACAGTGGCAGGACCTGGCGAAACGGGCCGGCTCGGTCGCTTCCAAGCTGCCCGCGAGCGACCAGGACGCGTGGTTCGAACTGGTGGGTTACGAGGTGCTGGCCACGGCGAACCTGTACCTGCTGCGGCAGGCACAGTTCACCAACCTCCTCCACGCCGCACAGGGCAGGTCGGGCACCAATGCCCAGGCCGATGCCACCGAGGCCCGGCTGGCCGACGACTTCGCGCTCGCCGACCGTTTCAACAAGCGCATCGCCGCCGGGAAATGGAAGGGCTTCCAGACCCAGACCCACATCGGGTACGGCGACAAGGAACGCTACGGGGCCAACGCCTCCTGGGCCGACCCTCCCCAGCCCGACCGGATCTATCCGCCCCTACGCCGGATCACGGTGCCGGCCCGGGCGGACATGGGGGTGGCGATCGACGGCTCCGACCGGTGGTGGCCACAGGAACAGGGCGAGGCGCTTCTGCCCGTGTTCAGTCCCTACCAGGCGCAGCCGCCGCAGTACATCGACATCTTCAATCGCGGAGCCGCCTCCTTCGGTTACACCGTCACGACCGGCGCGCCGTGGCTGACCGTCGACCGCCCGCGCGGCACGGTCACCAAGGAGCAGCGGGTCGTCCTCGCCGTCGACTGGCGCCGAGTCCCCCTGGGCACCCGCCGAGTCCCGGTCACCATCACGGGGTCCGAGGGCACGACGGCCACCGTGCAGGCCGTTGTCGACAACCCCCGGATCCCCCGGTCGCGGCTGTCCGGCTTCATCGAGGCGAACGGCTACATCGCCATCGACGCCGCGCACTTCACCCGTAACGTCCCCGCGGGCGGCGTTTCCTGGCGCCGCATCCCCGGCATCGGCCGCACCGGCGACGGCCTGGAACCGTTTCCCGTCACGGCCGCCCGTCGGGCCGCGGGTTTTGGACCTCGGCTGGAGTACGACCTCAGTCTCCTCACCACCGGAACCGTCACCGTCTGGGCTCATCTCGCCCCGCGCAACGCGGCGTTGTCCGGCGCGGGCCTCCGGTACGCCGTCTCCTTCGACGACCGGGCGCCCCAGAGCGTGGACATCATCGCCGCCACGGGTGCCAGCGACGCCACCATGAACAACCAGTGGGGCCGCAACACCGCGGACAACGTCAACCGCACCGGCACGACGCACCGTCTGGACACCGCCGGACGGCACGTACTGAAGTTCTGGATGGTCGACCCCACGGTGGTCCTCACCAGGATCATCGTCGACACAGGCGGCCTGAAGTACAGCTACCTCGGTCCCCCGGAGAGCATGCGGCTGGCCTGACCGACGTGGCCGGCCGCCCGAAGACCATGTCCGCACCGACGGAGACAGGACATCCATGAGACGAAGATCAGCGTTGGTGAACGTCGTCGTCGCCCTGGCCGTAACGGCCGTCGGCCTCTTCGTGACCACCGCGGCGGGCGCGACACGGGACGCGACGACCCGTGCGTCCGGCTACCCCACACCGACGACGAAGGACGCACACTGGGTCAACACGTGGACGGCGATGCCCCAGTTGACCGAACCCGGCAATATGCCGCCCGCTCCGTTCACCCAGGGCAACCGGGTCTTCGCGGACGCCACACTGCGCCAGACGGTGCGGGTGTCGGTGGGCGGCCGTTACACCCGGATACGCCTGTCCAACGCGTTCGGGGGTGCGGACCTGCCCATCACCGCCGCCGCCGTGGCCCGCCCGGCGGACGGCGCAGCGGGCGTGAGCGCCATCGTGCCCGGCAGCTCGCGCCCGGTGACGTTCGGCGGGCGCCCGGGCATCACCGTCGCCAAGGGCGCGCAGGCGGTCAGCGATCCGCTGGACTTCGAGATCCGACCGGGCAGCAACCTGACCGTCACGCTCTACCTCGCCGACGGCCAGGCCTCCAGCTCCATCACGTCGCACCCCGGCTCGCGCACGACCTCCCACATGCTGGCCGGTGATCACCTCGACGACACCGATCTGCCGGGTGCCACGCGGGTCGATCACTGGTACTTCCTCAGCGGCGTGGAGGCATGGTCCACACGCAGCACCGCCGCGGCCGTGATGCTGGGTGACTCCCTCACCGACGGACGCGGCTCCACCACCAACCGGAACGACCGGTGGCCCGACCAGCTCCTGAACCGGCTCCAGTCACGGCCCGCCACCGCCGACGTCGCGATCCTCAACCAGGCGGCCGGAGGCAACCGGATCCTCCACGACGGCCTGGGCCCCAACGCCCTGGCGCGCCTCGACCGTGACGTCCTGGCCCAGAGCGGCGTCAGCTGGCTGCTCGTCTTCCACGGCATCAACGACATCCCCGGCGGCACCTCGGAGGCCTCCGCGCAGCAGGTGACGGCCGATCTGATCAACGCCTACCGGCAGATCATCACCCGAGCGCACGCACAGGGCATCCGCGTCTACGGAGCCACGCTCACGCCCTTCGGGGGAAACGGTTACGACGACGCCGCCGGCCTCCACGAGTCCTCCCGCCAAGCCGTCAACGCCTGGATCCGCACCAGCGGCCGCTTCGACGCCGTCATCGACTTCGACCGGGCGGTCCGCGACCCCCAGAACCCCCGCCGCCTCTCCCCCGCCTACGACGTCGGCGACCACCTGCACCTGAACCCGGCCGGCTACCGGGCCCTCGCCGACGCCGTCCCCACCACGCTCTTCCAGCAGACCCCGCCCCCCGCGGGCTTCCCTCTGCCCGAAGGCCGATGAGCACCGCTCGGCGGCGTGCGAAAACCAGTGGGACAGCGGACCCGTGCGCCCTTACCGTGTCCCACGACCGAGTCGTCTGAGCCAGGACGTGCCGTTGTACACCGTGTGAGACCTCCCAAGCGCTGATCTGTCGCGCGTCGCGCCTGCGCGCCGCGCTGCTTTTCGCTGCGGTCTTCTCACTGGAACCGGTGTACTTCTGTGCTCGAAAACTGGATGGTCATACCCACCTGCCTGCCGCTCGTTCGGCGCCGTTGCACCACATGCGCGTCCAGGCGGTTCCGGGCGGACGGCAAGTTCCGCGTCAACGCGAACCACAAGCTCATCGACGTGTGGCTCCTCGTGCTGTGCACGCTGTGCGGGGAGACGGCGAAGCTCACCGTCCTGGAGCGGACGCACGTGCGCTCCGTACGTCCCGAGCTGCTGGACCGGCTGCACGGCAACGACCCGGTCCTGGCAGCCGAGTTGCTCCAGGACCCCGTCGTGCGGCGCCGTAATCGCATCGCTCTCGACTGGGCGGCCGCCTGGCGCCTCGACACCGGCGGATCGGTGCACCGCAGCCGCGAGGTGATCGACGTCTCGGTCCGTTTCGCGGCACGGATCCCTGTCCGGCCGGTGCGGCTCATCGCCGAAGGATGCGGGCTCTCACGGTCCGAGGTCGAGAGGCTGCTCGCGGAAGGCGGGCTTGTCTCGGCGGTCCGGCTGAGCGGCAGGCTCTCCGACGACTTCACGTTCACGCTCAAGCGCTGAGCGCGAGTCAGGTACGAGGGCCGGCCCGGCTTGTTCGCCGGACCGGCCTCGGGGCCGAGGCCTTCGCTCCGGCGGGGGCCAAGCACCTATGGGCGGCTCCGTCCCCTGCTCAGGGGACGGAGCCGCCCATAGCCGCTCGGAGGTGTTCGCCTCAAGGGTTACGCGTGACGGTGCGAATGCCGGTTGCCGGTGACGAGGCGGTAGAGGGCGAGCAGGATGAGGGATCCGACGATCGCAGCGATCCACGTGGAGAGGTTGAAGAACCCGTCGACGGAGTCGACGCCGAAGATCACCTTGCCGAGCCAACCACCGAGCAGGCCGCCGGCGATGCCGATGAGCATGGTGATGATGATGCCGCCGGGGTCCTTACCCGGCATCAGGGCCTTGGCAATCGCGCCGGCGAGCAGCCCGATGATGATCCAAGCAATGATGCCCATGGTGCGTCTCCGCTTCGTCGTGTAAAGGATGTGTTAGTTCATCGGGTGCGCCGTTTCCGCCCGAACAAACATCTGCTCCTGCCGTCAGCTCGAAGTTGCGGCTCTCGCGTGCTCGTTGATCGTCGGCGGCGCTCCCTCCGTCACTTCCCCGCGGAATCGAAGGCGGCTGTCTCCCGCACGGCCGCCGCGATGGCCGGGTAGTCCTTCCTCAGGATCGCGCCGTGGTTGCTTGCGACCTTCACGCTGCGGATGTTGGCGTTGCGAGCGACGACCGCCTCCAGGCCGGTCCGTATGCGCTCCTGCTCGTCACCCCGGCTTCCGAAGGACGTCCCCGAGGCGATCACGTACCGCACCGGGACGGTGATGGCGTCCAGCACCGGTCCCAGCTCGCTCTCGCGGGAGAGCCTGCCGAGCTCGATGTTGCTGTCGGCCTGCTGTTCGGCGGTCATCCGGGGGGTCAGGCCGGTCGGACGCAGCAGCGGCATCACCCATCGCAGCCTCCGGAACAACGTGCGGATCCGCTGTTCCATGGCCTCGTCGAGCCAGTCGTAGGGGAACGCGCCGTCGACCAGAACCGCGCCCAGGGTGCGGTCCGGATTCCGGGCGGCCCAGTGCGCCGCGACGACGGCTCCGTAGGACCAGCCGACGACGAGCGCCCGCTCGACACCTCTGGCCGCGAGGACGGCGTCGACGTCCCGGACGGCCGCCTCGAAGGAGTAGTCCGCCGAGCGCTCCGACTTGCCGCGGGCTCTCTCGTCGTAGGTGATGTGGCGCCATTCCGGTCCCAGTGCGGCGATGGTCCGCCGCCAGTACCCCTGAGTGGCGAACTGGCCGTTGAGGTAGACCACGGGGACACCCGAACCGCCCGTGTCGGTGACGGCCAGAGCCGTGTCGTCGACCGGCACCATGCCGCTCCAGGCCGACCGGACCGGGGACGGGTCGTTCTGCTTCATCGCTTCCACCTGTTCCTCGTGAGAGTGGTCTGTTCGTGTGAGGCGCGGCCGGGGTCGTTCGGTCGGGCGCCCGTTTCAGAGGCTGCGGGCGGTGATGTCGCCGTGGGCGGTCGTGGCGTGGAGGGTGAGGGCGGCCGTGGCTCCGTCGGCGTTCTTGAGGGAGTTGTGGATGCGGCCGTGGCCGGTGCCGGCGTCCAGTGAGGCGGAGACGCCGTGGGCGGCGCCGACTTCGATGTCGCCGTGTTCGGTGCGCAGGGTGACGGCTCCGCGGACGGCCTGGGCGATGCGGAGGTGGCCCTTCTGGGTGCTGACGCGGGCCGGTCCGCCCAGGCGGCCGACGGTGATGTCACCGTCAAGCAGGCTCAGATGGGCGCTGCCGGTCTCGTCGAGCTTGACCGTGCCCTGTGCGGCCTCGAAGGTGACGTCGCCGAGGCGTCCGACACCGCGCAGTTCGGCGGTGGCCGCCTTGGCCTCGACGCGGGAGCCGGCCGGCAGCTGCACGGTGACCTCGACGGAGCCGGAGGGGCCGAGGACGCGGTTCCTGGCCGCCGGGGCCTCGATGCGCAGGACGCCGTCGGTGCAGGTGACCTCGATCTGCTCGGCGGCCTTGGTGTCACGGCCCTTGGCGGCATCGGCGGGAAGGACCTCGACGGTGGTGTCGGTGCGGTCGGCGGCGATGAACCGCAGGTGCCCGGCGGGGATGTCGACGACGGCGGTGAGGGGGGCGGCGGTGTCGAAGGTCTGCATCGGGTGCTCCTCGTTCGCGGGTCTGTTGTTTCCGATGACGGAAAAGCTACGTTGCATTCATGTTCTCAGCAACATATTCGTTGCGCGCACAAGGCGTATTAGCTGGTGAACGGCGGGAAATCAGTGCAATGAGCCTGTCGAGTAATGCAACAACCCCACTCTCACTCGTTGCAATGGCATGAGATTGAACGCTCTTCCGGCCCATCAGCGGCATGCACATAGGGGGCCGCCGTACCCTGACGGCATGCGCATGCGCCCCACCCTGAGTTGGACCCCGGCCGAGGATCTGCCGCCGGGCACCACAGACCTGGCGCCGGTCATCGACGCGCTGAGCAACCGCGGTGTGCTGGTGCTCAGCGGAGCGGGCATCTCGACGGAGTCGGGCATCCCCGACTACCGGGGCGAGGGCGGGAGCCTCAGCCGGCACACTCCGATGACCTACCAGGACTTCACCGCGAGCGCCCAGGCCCGGCACCGGTACTGGGCGCGCAGCCACCTCGGCTGGCGCAGCTTCGGCACGGCTCGCCCCAACGCCGGGCACCGGGCGGTGGCGGCCTTCGAGCGGCACGGCCTGGTCTCGCGAGTCATCACGCAGAACGTGGACGGCCTGCACCAGGCCGCCGGCAGTGCGGACGCGATCGAACTCCACGGGACCCTGTCCCGGGTCGTCTGCCTCTCCTGTGGCGCCTTCACCCCGCGCCATGAAGTCGCCCGGCGGCTGGAGGAGGCCAATCCCGGGTTCGAGCCCGTGGCCGCCGGTATCAACCCGGACGGCGACGCCGACCTGACCGACGAACAGGTCGGAGGCTTCCGCGTGGTGGCCTGCACGGTCTGCGGCGGCATCCTCAAACCGGACGTCGTGTTCTTCGGCGAGAGCGTTCCGCCGCGGCGGGTCGAGCAGTGCCGTGAACTGGTCCGTACGGCGACCTCGCTACTGGTCCTGGGATCCTCCCTGACGGTGATGTCCGGGCTCCGTTTCGTCCGTCAGGCGGCCCAGGAGGGGAAACCGGTGCTGATCATCAACCGGGACCAGACCCGGGGCGACCAGCACTGCCTGGTCAGGGTTTCGCTTCCGCTGGGCCCAGCCCTCACTGGCATCGCGGACCGGCTGGGCATTCCGGTCGACGCCGCACGCCCGTGAGACCGTGACCGTTGCGCGCCTTACCCGCACTCCCCCACGCCCCGCTCCTCCGCCCCTGCACGGCCCTGTTCACGGCGACCCGTACGGTCGGTGATCAGCGTGACTCGCTCAGGTCGCCGCGCGCGCACCGGCGTTGACAGGATCGTCGGAACCGGCCGCTTCGGACCGCACGTACCGCCCCGCACCGCGGCACCTTGACGGCCGGTCAGAACCGCGCCACCCCGAGGGAGCGGACGTCCCACTGACGCCCGCCCGAACACCCCCCGCTGCCGCCCCACTTCCGAACGGCGATGTGCGCGGAGTCACAGCCTTCAAGGCTGCCTAAGTTGTGTGCATCACAGCGGAAATGTCCATTTGGCGTGCATGCTCGATCCGGATGCCGGTGCCCGAAAAGAGGTTGTTCGACATCTTCTTGGGTCGACGTTCCCGAGTGACCCTTGGCACAGCGCTCGTCGCATTCCCCTGTTCCCCCCGGAAGGTGCACGATCATGGCCGCTTACCTCTGCCCACCTGCGGTGATACACGGCGAACACGCCGTGAGGACCAGTGACATTGTCGCGGAGGTGAGCGGCCGGCATCCGCATGCGCCGTGGGTGCCGCGGGTCGAGGGCATCGCGGCCAGTACGGGGATCGAGACCCGCGGCTGGATGCTGCCGCTGGAGACCGCCGTCGCGCCCGGCAAGGGCAACGGCGCGCGGGCCGTCGGCGTCGAGTCGGCCCAACAGGCCCTGATCCGCGACGGGTTCACCCGGCAGGACGTGGACCGTGTGATCGCCGCGCTCGAGACCATACCCGCCCCCCAGACCGTCCAGGAGCGCACCGCTCCGGCCTGGGAGGCCGTGCAGTCCTACGGGGAGCACGCCGCGCGCGGAGCTCTGCAGACGGCTGGGCTGGACCCCGCCGACGTCGACTGCCTGATCACCAGTCACTCCACCACCCCGGCGCTGCCGGGCCTGGACATAGCCCTGGCGAACAAACTCCCGCTCCGCAACGACGTGATGCTGCTGCCGGCCACGCAGTGGGCCTGCATCGCCGGGACCCGTTCCCTGGCGCTGGCTGCGGATCTCGTGGCCGCCGACCCCGACCGGGTGGTCCTGGTCGTGATCGCGGAGGCGCTCAGCACGACCTACCAGCCCGGGGACGACACCCTCGAGTCGCTGATCGTCCGGTTGCTGTTCGCGGACACCGCGGTCGCCGCGGTGGTCACGGGCCGCCCGAGGCCCGAGTCGGTGCTGCGCCTGGACGCCGCCTGGCACCACACCCTGCCCGGCACCCAGGACCTGCACCGCCTGGAGACCCGGGCGGACGGCACCCACTTCGTGATGGACCGGCGCGGGCCGCGCGCCGTACAGGAGACGGTCACCGCGATGTGGGAGTGGCTGCGCCTGCGGTACCGGGACGACCCCGACTCCTGGCACCCGGACGTACTGCTCGCGCACCCCGGCGGTACCCGGGTGCTGGAGTACATGGAGCAGACGATGCCCGACACGTGGCCGTCGGGGCTCCTGGACTACAGCCGGGACAGCTACACCACCGGCAACCGCGGCGGCGCCGCCGTGTTCGACATCCTGCGGCGGGCGCATGACGGCGGGCAGCAGAAGCCCGGCAACCGGGCCGTTCTGTACGCGGCGGCTCCGGGCCTCACCGCCACCGCCTTGGAAGGGGTGTGGCTGTAGCAGCAGGCACCGCGCTGCCCGTCGTCGGCGTCGCCGCCGGCAACGCTGAAGGGGCGGTGGGCGCCTCCGGGGCGGCAACAGCGCACGCGGCGCGTGCGGTCACCGCGCGTGACCGGGTCGAGGTGGTGGCACCGCGACCGAGGACGACGCCGTCGAGGCCGGCTGCTCTCACTGCGTGCGTGCCCCGGGGGATCCGCTCAGCTCGCGGGCCGGGCGCGCGGCCGCCTCATCGCGCGACTTCCGCCCAGACCACTTTCCCGGTGTCCGTCCACCGCACCCCCCATCGAGTGGTGAGCCGGTGCACGATGCTCAGGCCACGGCCGCCGTCGGCGAGCAGGTCGACCCGCCTCACCCGCGGTCTGCCGTTGCCGGTGTCGCCGACCTCGCACAGCAGGCCGTGCCCCGACCTGATCAGCCGGACCGTGACGGGGCCGGCGGCGTAGCGCACGGCGTTCGTGACCAGCTCGCTGACCAGCAGCATCATGCTGTACCTGGTGTCGTCGCGCGTGCGCCACTGCCTCAGCAGGGCGGAGACCTGGGCACGGGCGAGCGCGGGGGCGTCGCTGCGGGCGGGCAGCCGCCAGGTCGCCGTGTCCTCCTTGCGGTAGCCGATCATCCGGGCGAGCAGCAGGGTCACATCGTCACGCTGGCGCGCGGGAGCCACCGCGGAGACGACGTGCCGCGCCGCGTGCCGCAGCGTGTCCCAGGGGTGCACCACGGACACGGCAGCGGCCAGCCTGCCGATGCCCTCGTCGATCGACAGCGCGGGATCCTCCACCAAGCCGTCGGTGTACAGGGCGAGCAGGGAGCCCGGCGGCGCTGCGAACGTGTACACGTCGAACGGCTCCCGCAGTGCGAACTCGGCGCCGAGACCGGGGTGGGGGCGGACCGGGAGCGGGCCGGCGTGCCCGTCGGGGGTGACCATGACCGGGGGGAGATGACCGGCGCTTGACAGGGCCACGTCGTGCCGGACCGGGTCGTAGAGGGCGATGCAGCAGGTCGACCCGAGGGCGCTGTAGCCGGCCGCGAGCCCGGAGTCCGCGTCGTCCAGCAGGGACACGGTTTCGTCGAGGTGTTCCAGGACTTCGTCCGGTGCGAGTCCCGCGGACAGCAGTGCCCGGGCCTCCATGCTGAGCTGGCCCATGGTGGCCGCGGCTCCGAGGCCGTGCCCTACGACGTCACCGACCACCAGCGCGGTACGGCCGTCGGGCAGTGGAAAGCTGTTCACCCAGTCGCCGCCGACGCCCGCGCTGTCGGGGGTGGCGGGCTGGTAGACGCTGGCGATCTCGATGGTCGCGCCCCCGGTCCGCGGCAGCAGCCGGCGCTGCAACGCCAGCACCTGCGTGTGCTCGCGCTGGTGCTGGCGGGCCAGGTCGACGTGGTGGGCGGTCCTTGCCACCAGTTCTTGCAGGTCGAACAGCTCGCTGTCGCGGAAGGGGCTGTCCGCACGCCTCCAGACCTCCGCCACACCCAGGACGACGGGCGGTGTCCCGTCCAGGACCAGCGGTATGCAGGCCACACCCGCCGCCCGGTCGCTGGGCACCAGGGCGCGCGCCACGCGTGGGCTGCCGAAGACCCGCTCGACGGCCGCCCGGTCGGGGATGACGATGGTCTGCGGGGCGTCGTCCCGGAGGATCGCCTGGGCCAGCAGGCGGCTGGCGTCGCCGGGCAGGTCGTCGCCCGGTGTCACATAGCCCTCGGGCCAGGCCCGGTCGGGTACCAGGGCCGCACGCCGCAGCCGGATGCGTCCCAGGGCCCTCCCGGGGACTCCCTCGCCCGTCCAGACGGCGAAGTCGAGGTCGACGGCGGCGACGTCTCCCCAGGCCAGCAAGGACTGGGCCAAGGACTGGGCGGTCTCGCCGATGTCCAGTGAGGTGCCGATCGCGGTTTCGGCGGCGTAGAGATGCAGCCGCCTGGCCATCGCGATCACGGAGACGGTCAGGCCCTCCTCGGGTGCCGCGGCGGGCAGGATGCTCATCGAGACCACGATCTCGGACCCGTCGCCGCGCCGCAGGCGCTGGATACGGGCGACATGCGCCTCGCCCGTATCCAGGACCTGCCGCAACCGCCGGGTGACCGTCGGTACGTCGCCGGGGGGCAGCAGTTCGACGAACGGTTTGCCCGGCCCCGCCTCCAAGCCCGCGAAGACGGGGGCGTCCAGGTTGCAGCGGGTGATGGTCAGGTGCTGGTCCAGGTTGACCGCGCCGAGGATCTGCTCCTGCCGGTTCGCCGCCGGCTCGTCGGCGGCTCCCCGGCGCGCGGAGCGGTCCCCCGGGGGGTCGGCGGAACGGGCGGCCGCTGCCGCTCCACCGCGCGGGATGTACCGGCCCAGGGCGCGGCTGACCAGGTCGAACGCCGAGGAGGACGAGGGCGAGGGTGTGGAGTCCATACGGCTCTCTCAGCAATCCCCGGCACGGTGCCGGGGCGTTAAGCGGACCCGTGCGGCGGGGCCCCGAGATCCCTGACCGCACACCTCATTGAATAACACGGGGGGCCGGTTCGACCACAGCAGCGAACGGGGCGCCGAACGCGGAGAGTGAGGGGGCCCGCGAATGCGAGACCCGGAAACCGGCAATCCGCACCGCCCCCACCCTTGTGGCACTCAGTGCCATAGTGAGGGAGTGAACTCTTCGATGGCCGCGGGTGCGCGGCAGGCCTGGTCGGCACTGAGTGCCGATTCCTCGTTGCTCGACAGGGTGGAGTACGGCGGCCCGTCCGGGGGGCTGCCCGCCCGCCTGCCCGTCATGGAGCTGGCGCGAGCCACCGTGGCGGTCTGTTCCCTCGCGGCCGCCGAGCTGGGTTCCGCACGCACGGGACGGCCGGTGGCGCGGGTCGGTGTCGACGACGAGGCGGTCGCGACGGCGTTCCTCAGCGACCGGCTGGTGCGGGTCGACGGGCGGGCCTGGTCGGCCTTCGCACCGCTGTCACGGTTCTGGCGGGCGGCCGACGGATGGGTCCGCACCCACGCCAACTACCCCCACCACCGGGCCCGGCTGCTCTCCTGCCTCGGGGTGCCGGCAGATGCCGGTGACGAGGCGGTGCACGCGGTCGCCGAGGTGATCGCCGGGCGCACCGCACGGGAGGTGGAGCAGACCGTGTACGCGGCGGGCGGCCTGGCCGTCGCGGCGCGCGGCCCCGGGGAGTGGGCCGGGAGCGTGCAGGGAGTGCTGATCGCGGAGCAGCCCCTGGTCGCGACGGCGCGCATCGGCGACGCACCGGACCGGGTGCTCGGTGGCAGCGCACTGCCCTGTGCGGGGCTGCGGGTGCTGGATCTGACCCGGGTGCTCGCCGGGCCGGTCGCCACCCGCGCCCTCGCGCTGCTCGGCGCCGACGTGCTGCGGATCGACGCCCCGTGGCTGCCGGAGAGCCAGGAGGCGCACAACGACACCGGGATGGGGAAACGCTCGACCACCCTCGACCTCGGTGACGCCACCGGGCGTGAGGTGTTCGAGGCCCTGCTCGGCGAGGCGGACGTGGTGGTGACCGGCTACCGCCCGGGCGCGCTGGACCGCTTCGGACTGGCACCCGAGGCTCTGGCCGAGCGCCGGCCGGGACTGGTGATCGCCCAGCTGTCCGCGTGGGGCTTCCACGGGCCGTGGCACGAGCGGCGGGGCTTCGACAGCCTGGTCCAGGTGGCCACCGGCATCGCGGAGCTGGAGGGCGAGCCCAAGGCGCCCGGCACGCTGCCCGCGCAGGCGCTCGACCACGGCTCGGGCTATCTGCTGGCGGCCGGGGTGCTGCGCGCGCTCACCGAGCAGCAGCGCACCGGGGGCACCCGCCTGGTCCGTGTGGCCCTGGCCCGGACCGCGCACTGGCTCATGCACGAGCTGGCGCCCGCGCCGGGTGCGGAGGAGGGCTTCGACGCGCACCGCCGGCTGACCGAGACCGACAGCCCCATGGGCCGGCTGCGGCACGCGCTGCCGCCGGTGTCGTACGAGGGAGCTCCCGCGAACTGGGCACGTCCGCCGGGCCTGTGGGGCACGGACGCTCCCATGTGGGCCGACGACTGAGGGGCCGCGTCCGTTTGGCGCGTGGGACCGACCCGGAGGGCTGAAGACGAGCGGATGACGGCCGCTTCCCCGAACAGCACTCCGTCGCCCCTGTGTTGTGTCACAGTGCGAGACGGAGTCATCGCCGGTGTGGTGCGGACCTGGGGGGCGCGGTGGGGGTACGCGGGCTGCTGTCGTTCTCGGACGCGCTGGCCTTGCTGGGAGGCGACCCGCCCGCAGTCGCCGCGTTGGACCGGGCACTCGGCGGGGCGCTGAGCCTCGCGACGGGCGGGGCGAGCGACGGGATCCTGCGGATCGCCGACGCGCGTGGCAGCGTCCTGGCGCTCGGCCGTGGCGCCGTGCAAGGCCTCGGACGGCGTCTGGGCGTCACGGACGGCCGTGCCGAGCGGACGGAGATGCTGCACGCCGCCCACACCGTGATCGTCGTCCTGGCTTGGTTCCAGACTCTGGAGGAGCATCTCCCCTTGCGTCTCGAGGATCTGGAGCTGACCCGCCGCGAGCAGATCGGCCTCGCGGGGGCGCCTCTCGTGCAGGGGCGCGGCGCCGCGTTCGCCCGCTCGCTCGCCGCCGTCGACGCGCCGAGCCCCGCACCTCACCGGCCGCCCGAAACCGTGGCGGCCGACCTGCGACGCTGGTACGAGGCACTGTCAGCGCGGTTCCTCGACTTCGCCGAGGGACTCGAGGTCTGGGGCGCGCAGACGGAGACCGCCCAGGACGCGGCCCGGCGGGCCGTCCGTGCCGAGCTTCCCCGCGCGGCGGTCCGGCAGTACGAGTCCCTCTACGCACAGCTCGCCCAAGAGGCGCCGGAGTTCGGGTTCTGGACGACGCAGATCGAGCACCGGGCGACCCGTACCGAGGTGCGTCACTCCCTGGAGGGCGTGACCGAGCTGCTCGCCGAGCTGGCCCGCACGGCACGTCCCCCGGTGGACGTCGCAGCGGCTCTGGTGCGTGCCTCCGAGGCCGTGTTGTCCCGCACCGTTCTGGACGCCTCGTCCGGCCCCGAGGACATCCGGGTGCCGACGCTGCGGGAGATGTACCTCGATCCGGACTTCCGCGTGCGCGAGGTGGCCGGTCCCGGCGGCCCGGCCACCGAGTCGTGGTGGGCCGAGGTGCCCGTACGGCGCGACCTCACCGGATGCCTCGCGGGCGTGCTCACATCCGCCGGAGCGGCCGTCGCCCCGCTCCTCGTGCTCGGGCACCCGGGTGCGGGCAAGTCCGTCCTGACCCGGGTCCTCGCCGCCCGGCTGCCGTCCGCCGGCTTTCTCCCCGTCCGCGTGCCGTTGCGGGACGTCCACGCCGAAGACGACGTACAGACCCAGATCGAGCAGGCGGTGCGTACCGCCACCGGAGAGCGGGTGTCCTGGCCCGAGCTGGTTCGCTCGGCCGGGGGCGCCGTTCCGGTCCTGCTCCTGGACGGTTTCGACGAACTGTTGCAGACCACCGGTGTCCATCACAGTGACTTCCTCATGCGCGTCGCCCGCTTTCAGCAACGCGAGGCGGAGCAGGGCCGCCCCATTCGCGCCCTCGTCACGAGCCGCATCGCCGTCGCCGACCGCGCCCGTTACCCCGACGGCCTCGTCGCCCTGCGTCTGGAGCCCTTCCGGCCGGATCAGATCCGCGCCTGGCTCGCCCTTTGGAACGCGGCCAACGCCGATGGTTTCGCGGCGCGCGGTCTGCGACCGTTGAGGTGGGAGGTAGTGGAGCGCCACCAAGCGCTCGCCGCACAACCGCTGCTGCTGACGATGCTGGCGCTCTACGACGCCACCGACAACGCTCTGCACCGCGACACCAACAGCAACAACGACAGCCCACTCGACGAGGCCGAACTGTACGAGGAACTGCTCATCGCCTTCGCACTCCGTGAGATCGGCAAGACCGGCCCCGGCCCTGCCGCCGTACCGGACGACGAGGCCCGTGCCCGCGCCGAGAGGGAGCTGCAACGCCTTTCCCTGGTCGCCTTCGCCGTGCACAACCGGCGTCGCCAGTGGGTGTCGGCCGCGGAGATCGACGAGGACCTCACGGCCCTCCTCGGGCGAGCCCACGCCGAACCCTCGGGGTTCCGCGCCCCGCTCGACGCCGCCGAAGTGGCACTGGGCCGCTTCTTCTTCGTCCAGCGCGCCCAGTCCGTAAGGGACGGACGGGTGCTGGCCACATACGAGTTCCTGCACGCCTCCTTCGGCGAGTACCTGGTCGTACGCCTCGCGCTGCATGTGCTCACCGACCTTCTGCGCCACCGCCCTTCGCTGTCCGCGGCCGTGAGCAGCGTGGACGACGACCTCGCCTACACCCTGCTCTCGTACGCCCCGCTGTCCTCACGGCAGATGTTGCGGTTCGCCGGATCCATGGTGGGCCGGGTCCGGGTGGCTGAGCGCATGCGGCTGGCGACCCTGTTGACCCGTGTACTCGAGCAGCACGGCACCCGCGCGCACGAGCCCCACCCCGCCTACCGGCCCACCCGCTTCCCCACCTCCCCTCGGCTGCGGACCTCGGCCCGTCACGGCGTCTACGGGGCCAACCTGGTCCTGGTGATCCTGCTCCTGAAGGGCTGTGTCAGCACACGGGAGCTGTTTCCCCAGTGGAGCGACCATGCCGCTGCCTGGCACCGTCACGTCCTGCTCTGGCGATCCTCGTTCGACGAGGAACAGTGGACGGACTTCGCCCTGTCCCTCTCGGTCCGCCGCACCTGGTCGGAGGGCGGCCGGGACATGGAGATCACTCTTCGTACCGGCGCGGTGGACGTGCCCGATCCGCTGGACATGAACTGGCTGTTCGGACACTCCCGGGGAAACGACGGCCCCGGCTGGTCCCGTACCTACTGGAACGAACTCCGGCACAAACTCGACGTGTCCGGCGGCACGAACGACGGGGTCGTGCGGCACGCCATGGACCCGGTCTTCACCTGGCTCGGGCCCGCCGTCACGACGTTCCACACCTCACCGGGGCGGCCGGCCACGTCCTTGGCCCATGATCTGCTCCAGCTGCTGCTCGGTGCGGCGAGTCTGCCGCCCGAGGAGGTGAATGCCCTGCGTTCCCGAGTGCTGAGCGGCTTCGAAGAGCTTCCGTCCCATGTGAGGGAACCGGTGCACCATCTGCTCGCCGCGCTCCCGCAGCCTCCCCCGCGGGCCGGTTCCCGCGGTGACTCGGAGTCCGGTTCCTGACGCCCGGTGCGTTCATGGCCGGGGCGGCGATGGGAGGCGTAGTGCCGGCCTGGGCGGAACACGGAACCCGCTGCTCGTCACCGGGGCGCGGAAGCGGCACAGGGCAACCGCAAGGGCCTCCGAAGAAGAGGCCGGCCGCCTAGGGCGGGGCCCGCGGTTCGCGCTCGTCGGGCCGGGTCGGCAAGGATGGGGCCATGACCGAAATCCGTACCCCGCGTCTCGTCCTGCGCCGATGGCTCGACGACGACCTCCTCCCCCTGTCCGAGATCCACGCCGATCCCGTGGTGATGGGGGGCATCGGCGACGGCAGGCCGCGCTCGCTGGAGCAGACCGCCGAGGACATCGAGGCCTGGGAGGAGGAGTGGGACGAGGAGGGGTTCGGCGTGTTCGCGGTGGAGCTCCTGGGTTCCGGTGAGCTGGCGGGTGCCGTCGGCCTGTCGGTGGCGGAGGTTCCGGCCGAGGTCGCCGGTCAGGTGGTCATCGGGTGGCGGCTCGCGCGAGTGTTCTGGGGCCAGGGATACGCCTCCGAAGCGGCGCACGCCACGCTGGAGTTCGCCGTGCAGGACCGCGGTCTCGATCATGTGGCGGCGGTGTGCCGAGCAGGTGACCGGCGCTCCCTGAACGTCCTCGACAAACTCGGCATGGAGATGTCGGGCACCGCGCAGGACCCGGTCCAGGGTCACGACCTCGCGGTGTACGGCATCGACCTCTCCCAGTACCAGGGGTAGCGCGGCCCCTCGGGAGCGCCGGCCCCGTTCCGGGACGCTTGTCGCGGGAGGGTGACACTCGGCACGAGGTTGTCGCCGTGGCGGTGGACAACCGTCGGAGACGGTCGCCGGTCGTACTGGTCGTCATTCCGTTTCACGGGCCACGACCGACTCACGGGGGAAACCGATGTCACGCATGTCCCGCACTCACCGCGTCCTCACCACCACAGCGCTGGCGGCGACGGCCACCGCGACCCTGATGGCCGCCGCTCCCGGCGCATCGGCCACCTCTCAGGCCGCCTACAACGTCGCCTGCGGTTCCGGCTACACCGTCGTCAACTCCGCCCCTGTCGGCAGCAAGGGCACCGCCTATCTGACGTACAGCTCCGCCACCGGCGAGAACTGCCTGGTCATGATCCGCAACGCCGGCGGCGCTCCCGTCCCGATGGAGCTCTACCTGAACATCAGCGGGTCCGAGATCCACGACAACTACGACAGCGGCGACTACAGCTCGTACGCCGGTCCCCTCCGTCTCAACGCCAAGGGCCAGTGCGTCGACTGGTACGGGCGTCTGGACGGCGTGTGGTTCAACCAGCACGGCACCAACTGCGGTTGACCCCCTGGCGTGCCCCCGTCGGCAGTGCGCCGCTGCTGCCGGCCGGGCGCCGCATCACGTCGGCCAGGCGGATCCGGTGACACGCTCGACCATGGAGATGCGCCGGAAGTCGGGAACGAAGTGTTCCAGGACGTCGGAGTTCACGGTGCCGTACGTGGTGTCCGGACGGTTCTTGAGTCCGTCGACGAATTCCTGCAAGAACTCCCTTTTGAAGTCCCCGCGCGGATGGGCGGCGGTGATCTCCTCCACCTGTTCCCCGTCCAGGCCGTCCAGGCCCCAGCCGATCGCGTCGGTCAGCACGCCGAGATTCGTCGCAGCGATCTCCGGGCCCATTCGGCCGGGAATCCCCGGCGTCGAGTGGAGGGCCACCGCCTGCCACACCACGTCGGCGGCGCCTGGGGAGAACCCCCGGTCGAGCAGGAACCTGCGCGCGTGATCGGCGCCGTCGAGCTCGAATCGCTGCACAGCGTCGGAGAACGGCACCAGGAGACCGGTGTCGTGGAACATGGCGGCGATGTAGAGCAGTTCGGGATCCGGTCGCAGGCCCAGTGCGCGGGCGTGGAGCGTGCCGAAGAGGAAGACCCGCCGGGAGTGGTCGAACATGAGGGGGCTCATCATGTCCCGGACGTGGCGGGTGGCCTCTCCGGCCACCGTGGTCCCGGGGATCTCCACCCCGGCGACGATGTCAGTCATGGTGCGCTTCTTTCGGATGCCGTGTGCCACCGGCGCGGGCGCTCGCCGCGGTGGCCGCTGTGCCTTTCCTCCACCGTGCCGCGGTGCCGCGCCCGGCGCCGCTCGCGTACGGCCATGAGTCACCCGATTCGGGACAGGGCCGCGTCGCAGGGCCGGTGACGGCGCCGGTACGGCCGTGCCCGCGGCAGGACAATGTGCGGGTACGGGCTCTCGCGGGGAGCCGGGGATCGCTGAGGGTGAGGACGATGAAGCCGAGCGAGCACAGCGTCGGTGTACTCGTATTCGACGGCATGAAGATGCTGGATCTGACCGGGCCGGCCGAGGTCTTCAGCGAAGCGAACCGGTTCGGCGCCCGCTACCGGCTCAGTGTCGTGTCGGTCGGCGGGACCGCTGTGTCGTCGTCCATCGGGATCCGGGTGCCGGTCGACGGTGACGCCGCCGACGCTCCCGCCTTCGACACCCTGCTGGTGGTGGGCGGTGACGAGGTGCCGCAGGCGACGGTCGACCCGGACCTCGTCGCCGCCGCGCGGACTCTGGCCTCCCGTGCCGGCCGGGTCGCGTCGATCTGCACCGGCGCGTTCGTCCTGGGCGCGGCGGGCCTGCTCGACGGCAGACGGGCGACGACGCACTGGCGGCACACCGAGCTGCTGGCACGGCGCTGCCCGACCGCCCGCGTCGAGCCTGATGCGCTCTTCGTCCAGGACGGCACCCTGTACACCTCGGCCGGTGTCACGGCGGGCATCGACCTCGCGCTCGCGCTGGTGGAGCACGATCACGGCCCCGACCTGACCCGCGGTGTCGCCCGCTCGCTCGTGGTGTACATGCAGCGTGCCGGCGGGCAGTCCCAGTTCTCCGCCTCGCTCCAGGGGCCGGCCCCGCAGACGCCGGTACTGCGGCAGGTGCAGGACGCCGTGCAGGCGGACCCCACGGCCGATCACAGTCTGGAGGCCCTCGCCGCGCGGGTGCGGGTCAGCCCCCGGCATCTGACCCGTATGTTCCGTGCGGAGCTGGACACCACGCCGATGCGGTACGTGGAGCTGATCCGCTTCGACATGGCGAAGGCGCTGCTGGACTCCGGGCACAACGCGACGGAGGCGGCGGCGCGGTCGGGTTTCCCCAGCTACGAGAGCCTGCGCCGCGCGTTCGCCCGCCACCTGGGCCTCTCACCGACCAGGTACCAGCGCCGTTTCACCACGACGGGCGCCGGATCCCGCACCGGGCACCCCGCCCGGTGACGGGGCATGAGTGTGTTCCGGCTCCTCGACGTGGAGCAGCGCCGCGCGGTGTGAAGCCACGGGTCGAGGGAGGGCGTGGCCGTTTTCGAGGGTTTGTCGGCCGTCGGGGAGCGGCTGCGGGGGCCGCGGCGGGCCGAGGGTGGAGGGACATCGACCACCACCCCGAGGAGACCCCGTCATGAGTGAGAAGATCGCCGGCGTCGAGATTCCCGACAGCAAGCTTGTCCAGGACGCCACGGACCTGATCCGCACCACCACACCGCCGCTGATCTTCCACCACTCCCGGCGGGTGTATCTGTTCGGCAGTCTTCAGGCCGCGGCGCTGGGCATCCGTCCCGACCCCGAGCTGCTGTACGTGGCGGCGCTGTTCCACGACACCGGCCTGGTGGCGCCGTACCGCGGCGACGACCAGCGGTTCGAGATGGACGGTGCCGACCAGGCCCGCGCGTTCCTGCTGGCCCATGGCCTGTCCGAGGGCGACGCGGAGACGGTCTGGACGGCCGTCGCCCTGCACACCACGCCGGAGGTGCCCTACAAGCTGGCGCCCGAGATCGCGGCCACGACGGCCGGTGTGGAGTCCGACGTGCTCGGCCTGAACCTGGCCCACCTCACCCGGGCCCAGATCGACGAGGTCGTCGCGGCGCACCCCCGCCCGGACTTCAAGCGGCAGATCCTGCGCGCGTTCACGGAAGGGTTCAGGCACCGCCCGGACACCACGTTCGGCACGGTGAACGCGGACGTCCTGGAGCACTTCGTCCCCGGCTTCCGCCGCACCGACTTCGTCGAGGTCATCCAGAACTCCGCCTGGCCCGAGTGAGCACCCGGGCGTCACCGTGGCCGGGGGATACGGGCACCGGTCTTGGTCATGCCCGGTCAGCCGTGTCAGCCGTCCTGCTTCCGGCCGCGTCAAGCACGGGCCCGAGTTCCCTGGCCGTGGTCATGCCCGCTCAGCCGTCCTGCTTCCGCACGGCCGCGTCGAGGACGGGCCCGAGTTCCCGGGCCACGGTCGTCAGGGGCCGGACGTCCCGCTCGGCCCGGGCGAGCAGGATCGCCCCCTCCAGGCTGCTGATCATCAGCGTGGCGAGGGCCGGGGCCCGCTCCTCGGGCACGCCCAGGTCCGTCAGGGCGCGGGCGACCGCCCCGGTCCAGGTGGCGAACGCGGCGGACGCGGCCTCCCGTGTGGAGGGGACCGACTCGGCGCAGTCCACCGTGGCGGCCGCCACCGGGCAGCCGCCCGTGAAACCGGAGGCCTCGTACTCGTCGGTCCACTGACGCACCATCGCCGCGAACAACCCGCTCGGCGCCGGCTCGGGCAGCGCGGCCAGGAACCGGGCGACCCGGCGCGCCGCGTACCCGCCCGCCCAGCCCACCGCCTCGTCGACCAACTGCGTCTTGCCGCCGGGAAAGTAGTGCTGGAGCGAACCGCGTGGCGCCTGGGCGTCGACGGCGACCTCGCGCATGCCGGTGGAGGCGACTCCGTCACGCCTGATGAGCTGGGCGGCGCTGAAGACCATCCGCTCACGCGGTCCCCGCTCGGCCTTCGCCATCGTCGACCTCCGCACCCTTCTCGCATGCCACTACCGGATCCCACTCTATGACCGCCGTCATAATCGCGGCTACTATGACCGTGGTCATAGTCGAGGGTGACGACGGCGGCCCGGCTGCCGCGCGAGCCGGAGAGGGCGGTGCGTCATGCACGTCGGTTTCATCGGTCTGGGAGTCATGGGCCGGCCCATGGCGCTGAACCTCGCTCGCGCCGGGACTCCCCTCGTGGTCTGGAACCGCACCGCCGAGCGAAGCGAAGCCCTGCGCGCCGCCGGAGCCGAGGTGGCGACGGGCCCCGGGGACGTCTTCCGGCGCGCCGCCACCGTGTTCCTCATGCTGGCCGACGAGACGGCCGTGGACGCGGTGCTGGCGCGCGGCACCCCGGACTTCGCCCGGCGGGTGGCCGACCGGACCGTCGTGCACATGGGCACCACCTCGGCGGAGTTCTCCAGCGCCCTCCAGGACGACATCCGGGCCGCGGGCGGGCGCTACGTCGAGGCCCCTGTGTCCGGCAGCCGCGTCCCCGCCGAGCGGGGCGAACTGGTGGGGATGCTGGCGGGCGACGAGGACGCGACGGCCGCCGTACGGCCGCTGCTGGCCCCCGTGTGTAAGGAGACGTTCGGGTGCGGTGCCGTACCCGGCGCCCTGCTGCTGAAGTTCTCGGTGAACCTGTTCCTGATCACCGTGGTCACCGGGCTCGCCGAGTCGTTCCACTTCGCGGAGCGGCACGGCCTCGACCAACGCCTTCTGCGGGACGTCCTCGACGCCGGGCCGATGGCCAGCGCCGTCTCCCGGGGCAAGGCGCCGAAGCTGCTGGAGCGCGACTTCTCGGTCCAGGCGGCCGCCGCCGACGTGCTCAAGAACAACCGTCTGATCGCCGAAGCCGCACGCAGGACCGACCTTGCCTCCCCGCTCCTCGACGTGTGCCACGCCCTCTACGACGAGGCGGTGCGACAGGGGCACGGCGACGAGGACATGGTGGCCGTCCTGCACGCCCTGGAGGCCAGGACCGCCGGCACCCCTCTCCCGGCCGGCCGGGCCGCGGGCATGTCCGCTGAAGGCTCGCGCGAAGGTGAGCGATGAGTTCCGGGAGCGGACCGAGTCTGCCCCGGTATGACGCGCATCATCGCTGACATCTCCCTCTCCCTGGACGGCTTCGTCACCGGCCCCGACCCCGGCCCGGCCAACGGTCTGGGCACCGGAGGGGAGGCCCTGCACACGTGGGCGTTCTCCGACGACCCCGAGGACCGCCGGTTCCTGTGCGAAGGGACGGCACGCTCGGGGGCCGTCGTCCTCGGCCGCCGGCTCTTCGACGTGGTGGACGGACCGCACGGCTGGGACGACACGACCGGCTACGGCGCCCGCGAGGTCGGCAAGCCTGCGTTCGTCGTGGTGACGAGCGCGCCTCCCGAGTCGGTGCGGCTCTCCGGCCTCGACTGGACGTTCGTCACCACCGGCCTGTCCGACGCCGTCGCCGCGGCGCGCGTGCGGGCCGAGGAGGCGTCGTCGGCCCGCGGCGAGGACCTCGACGTGGTCCTGATGGGCGGCGGCGCCACGGTCGGCTCGGCGCTCGACGCGGGGCTGGTCGACGTGCTGTCGCTGCATCTCGCGCCGGTCGTGCTCGGCGCCGGCACGCCCCTGTTCACCGGTGGAGTGCCGCGCACGCTGGTGCAGCGCAGTGTCACCTCGACATCGACCGTGGCACACCTGACCTACGACGTCCTGCGGTGATCCGATGACCACCCTCGACATCAACGGGATCACCCTGGCCGTCGAGTCGTTCGGCCACGACGACGCGCCGCTCGTCCTGCTCGTCGGCGCGACGACGATGCTCTCCTGGCCGGACGGACTGTGCGAGCGACTCGCCGCCGGCGGGCGCCGCGTGGTGCGCTACGACCTGCGCGACAGCGGGGAGTCGACGACGGCGGACCCGCAGGCGCCCGCGTACACCCTGCGCGACCTCGCAGCCGACGCGGCGGCCCTCGCCGACGCGCTCGGAGGGCGGCCGGCACACCTCGCCGGGATCGGCGTGGGCGGGATGGTCGCCCAGGTGGCCGTGCTCGACCATCCGGGCGCGTTCTCGGCGCTCACCCTGGTCGGCACCCGCGCCGTCGCACCCGGCCCGCCCGACGCCGACCTCCCCGACCACGATCGGGCGACGATGAGCCGGCTGTTCGCGCGTCCGATGCCCGACTGGGCCGACCGTGAGGCGGTGGCCGAGTTCGCCGCCGAAGGCGCGGAGATCCTCGGCGACGATCCCGTCGCCGCCCGGGCGACCGCCGCCCGCGTCTGGGACCGCACGCCCGGCGACGCGCCCGCGGTCCGGATGGCCAACCATCTGGGCATGGTGTTCTCCAGGCTCGACTGCACACCCCGGTGGCGCGAGCGCCTGCCCGAGATCAGGGTCCCCACGCTGGTCGTCCACGGCCGTCACGACCGGTTCTTCCCCGTGGCCAACGGCGAGGCGCTCGCGCGGGCGATCCCGGGGGCCCGGCTGCTCGTCCTCGAAAAGGCCGCCACCGCGATTCCCGGCACGGCGGTCGGCGAAGTCGCCGAGGCGATGCTCACGACCGGGTAGTCACGCCCCCGAGCACGGTCACGCTCGTACCCGTCACCCGTCACCCGTCACCCGTCACCCGGATTCTCTGACTTCGGCGGTCTCGGAGGCTCCGGAGGCCGCGCCCACACCCGGCCGGGATGGTCCCGTCGGCGCCGCCATGCCTCGTCCTCGTGGCGGGGGTGTGGGGCGCCGAGGCCGGAGCGGGCACTCCGGCCTCGTCCCGGCCTCGCCGTCCCCAACGTCAGGCGTGGGACAGCGCGAAGGAGACCAGGAAACCGCTGACCGTGACCAGCCCGATCGCCAGATGGGCTTCCTCGAACGCCTCGGGGATCATCGTGTCGGCGATCATGGCCAGAATGGCGCCGGCGGCCACGGCCGTCACGCCCGCGATCACCGTGGCCGAGAAGCCGCCGAGGACGGCGTAGCCGAGGATCGCGGCGACGGTGCTCGCGACCGCGATGGCGCCCCACACCGCGAAGACGTAGCCCTTGCCGCGCCCGGCCTTCTTCATCCCCGCCGAGCTGGACAGGCCCTCGGGGATGTTGCTGATGAACACCGCCGCGACCGTCACGAGGCTGACCGCACCGCCGTCGAGCAGGCTGACGCCGATCACCGCGGACTCGGGCACTCCGTCCAGCAGCGCGCCCAGCGCCAGCGCCAGGCCCGAACCGCTCTGCTGCTGCTCGGACGGCTGCGCCTGCCCCGTGTGGTGGCCCGACCGCTTGCGGTGCCGGGCGCCACGGCGTGCCAGCCACAGGTTGCCCGCCGTGTAGGCCACCGCTCCGCCCAGAGTCCCCACCGCCGCCGGGCCCAGCCCGCCCTGCTCGTAGGCCTCGCCGACCAGCTCGAAGGAGACGGCCGACAGCAGCACTCCGGCGCCGAAGGCCATCACCAGGGCGATGACCTTCTGCGGCACGCGCACCCCGTAGCCGAACGCCGCTCCCAGCAGGAGCGCGCTTCCTGCCAGCAACCCCCACCCACCTGCTTGAATCACCTCGGACATGCCGCGCCGTGTACCCACCCGCGGGTGATCGGCACCTTAGGCGTCCGGTTGCCCTCACCACATCCCACGCCATGTCCTTCACCCGGCGACGGTGGTGCCGGGCGCGGACCGATCCGAGCCCCTGTGACCCAAGTCACTGCCGCATCTCGGGCGGAGCGACGGTTTTCCCTGCCGCGGCCGGTCTGTACAGCGACCGAACCCGCCACCACCACGGAGCTCGCCATGACCGACCTTTTCCGAACCGCCGTCGTGACCGGCGCCGGCCGTGGCTTCGGGCGCGCGATCGCCGCCGCGCTCGTCGCCACGGGCACCGGTGTCATCGGTATCGCCCGCACCGAGCGAGAGCTGCACGCCGTACGCGACGAGATCGGCGCCGGCTTCACCCCCCTCGCCGCCGATGCCACCGACGAAGCGCTCGCACACGAGGTGATCCACCGGCACCGGCCCGGGCTGCTCGTCCTCAACGCCGGCGTCACGCCGCACATGGCCCCCGTGCACGAACAGACCTGGGAGTCCTTCAGCCGCAACTGGCTCACCGACACGCGCCACGTCTTCGCCTGGACCCGGGCCGCTCTGCGCGAACCGCTGGCGCCGGGCAGCGTGGTCGTCTCGATGTCCAGCGGAGCCGTCCTGGGCGGCTCCCCGCTCAGTGGCGGATACGCCAGCGCCAAGGCGGCCATCCGCTACCTCCGCGGGTACGCGGCCGACGAGGCGCGGCGGGCGGACCTCGGCATCCGGTTCCACGTGCTGCTTCCCAACATGACTCCGGCCGGCGGTGTCGGCTCCGTCGCCGTCGACGGCTATGCCGCGCGCCAGGGCGTCGACCCGGCCGCCTTCCTCGCCGGCCGGGAGCAGCCGGTGCTCACCTCCGAGCAGTTGGCGAAGGCCGTCCTGGAGGTCGCCCGGAACCCCGGCAGCGACGCCGAGTACCGGGTGGCCGGAGCCGGGCTGCACCCGATCAGCTGAAGCCGCCTCCTACACACCCCGGAGAGACCACGATGTCATCGGACGACGACTTCGCCGCCCTGGCCGAGCCGTTCAGGCCGGAGCTGCTCGCCCACTGCTATCGGATGCTCGGCTCCATCCACGACGCCGAGGACCTCGTGCAGGAGACCTACCTGCGAGCGTGGCGCGGGTTCGACAGGTTCGAGGGCCGCTCCTCGGTCCGGCGGTGGTTGTACAAGATCGCCACCATGGCCTGCCTGACCGCGTTGGAGACCCGCTCGCGACGGCCGCTTCCGTCAGGGCTGGGGGCCCCATCGGACGATCATCGGGTGGCCGTCGCCGCTCGCGAGCCGTCGGTGGCGTGGCTCCAGCCGGCCCCCGACGCGCTGGTCGGGGCCGACGATCCCGCGGTCGTCGCGGTCCGCAGGACCGGGGTGCGGCTCGCCTTCATCGCCGCGCTCCAGCTGCTGTCGGCCCGGCAGCGGGCGGTGCTGACGCTGCGTGACGTGCTGGCGTTCCGGACGGCCGAGGTCGCCGCCATGCTCGACACCACGAGCGCGGCCGTCGACAGCGCCCTGCGGCGGGCCCGGGCCCGTCTGGCCGAGGCCGGACCGGCGTGGGACGACCTGCCCGAGCCGGACGAGGAGACCCGGCGGACCCTGCTGGACGGCTATGTCGACGCGTTCACCCGGGCCGACCCCGATGCGCTGGTCCGACTGCTGCGCGCGGACGTCGAGTTGGAGATGCCGCCGACCCCGACGTGGTTCACCGGCCGGCAGGCCGTCATCGGGTTCCTGGCTCACAGGGTCCTCCGCGAGAACCTGTGGCGCCTGCTGCCCACCCGCGCCAACGGCCAGCCCGCTCTGATCGCCCACCAGCACACGGGCGGGGGCCGCTACGAGCCGTACGGCATCCAGGTGCTGACCCTGGCAGGGGCCCGGATCGCCCGCATCACCGCGTTCAACGACCCCGGGCTGGTACCGACGTTCACTTCACCGTCCGCGCTCGTGGTCCGGCCCGGGCGTCCTGAGTGACTGTCCGATGTGCCGGGTGCCGTCTGTTCGTTCGTGTGTCTGTTCATCGGTGGTGGACGACATTAGGGTGAGCGGCCTTCGCGTCCTGGGAGGTCTCGTGAACGGGCTCCGCGCGGTCATCGTCTGCTTGGTCGTCGCCTGTGTCGCGGTGGTGTCGCCGGCTGCCGCCGTGACGCGGGGCTGGTCGGCGCTGCCGGTGCCGGCGGCCGTCCTGCCGGTCACCGTGTCCGATCTCGCCGCGCGCGGGCCGGGCGAGGCGTGGGCGACCGGGTTCGAGCAGGCTGCCGACGGACTGCGGCCGATGCTGTACCGGTGGGACGGCACGGCGTGGAGCCGGGACATGGCCTTCCCCGGTGCCGGTGAGCCGGGCCGGCTCGCCAAGGTGCAGTTCGTCGGCGAGGAGACGTGGATCTTCCACCAGCGCGCGGAGACGGGTGAGATCCTGCGCCGGTCGGCGGGAGGATGGTCCACTGTTCCGTTGCCGCGGACCCTGTGGACCTACCAGGACTTCGCCGCCGTTCCGGGGGCCGCGTGGGTGGTGGGTGAGGACGACACCGGGCTGAAGGTGCTGCACCACGACGGTTCCGGCTGGACCACGCAGTCCGCCCCGGACGGGGTGCTGTACTTCATGGGAATCACCGCGCGGACCGCCACCGACGCCTGGGCCTGGGCGGACACCAGCACCGGGACCGGCGTGCTGCGCTGGAACGGCACGGCGTGGCGGGACGCGAAGGTTCCGCTGCCGCCGAACAGCAACGTCCACACCATCCTGCTCGAACCGTCCGGCCGGGTCACGATCGGCGGCAGCCGGTACACCGACGGCGTGGTCCGCACCTACCTGCTGACCTGGAACGGCCATGCCTGGCGCACCATGTATCCGCCGCTGGGCGACACCTTCGCCGAGGCCATGGTGCGCGGCCCGGACGGCGCGCTGTGGCTGCCGGTGCGCAGTGACCGGGCGTTCGAGTCGAAGTACGCGCGCGTGGCGGCGGACGGCCGGCACACCTCCTTCTCCTACGGGCCGGAGCGCCCGAACGCGATCGACGTGACACCGCGTGCACTGGCGAGGAGCGGGTCCTCCCTGCTGTCCTTCGGCACCGTCGAGATCTACGGCTCGAAACCGAACCTGATGAGCGAGCGGCTGGGAGGCTGACCATGGCCCGCCGACTTCTCGTCACAGGTCTCGCTCTCGTCCTGGCCGTCATGGCCGCACTCGGCCCGGCCGCGGCGGACACGTCGTCGTGGCAGCACGTTCCGGTCCCGGCCCAGGTGCGCCCCCAGGCCGGGCTGAACGGGGCGGTGGCGTTCGGGCCGGACCGGGCCTGGGCGGTGGGAGTCGACGCGGTCGGCCGCCAGGCGCCGGGTTTCCCGCTGGTGCTGCGCTGGGACGGAACCGCGTGGCAGCGCCAGAGTCTGCCCGGCATCGGCTGGCAGGGAGAGCTGCTGTCCGTCGCCGCGACCTCGCCGGCCTCGGTGTGGGCGGTCGGCCGTGACGCGGCCGGCGGGGCCCGTCTGCTCCGTTTCGACGGCGCCTGGCACGACAGCCGGACGCCGCGCGGTGTCGTACCCACCGAGGTCGTCGCCGGCGGCGGGGAGACCTGGCTGCTCGGTTCGCGGGACGGCGCGCAGGTGTTGCTGCGCTGGGCGGGGCGCGGCTGGGGGGACGTGCCGGTGCCGCCGGGATCCGTCCACGGCCTGCACATCCTGGCGGCCGACGACGTCTGGGCGGCGGGTGCCACCGCGGCGGGCGCCGCCGTGTCGCACTGGGACGGGCAGGCGTGGCGGCAGACGATCGTGCACGGGTTTCCGCGGGCGGCCGTGGGCAGTGTGCTGGCGGTCTCGCCGACGGAGGTGTGGGCGGGCGGCACGGGCGGGTTCATCGGCGGCCCGGCGGGCAAGCCGATCCCTCCTCTGCTGGTCCGCTTCGACGGGCAGACCTGGAACCGGGTGGACCTGCCCGCGGACTTCGGCTCGGTCACCTCGCTGGCGCCCGGCCCGTCCGGCGAGCGGGTCTGGGTGGCGGTGGCCCGCTCGCAGAAGTGGGGCTCGCCGGGAAGCTCTCCGCCGCTCGTCCCCGGGCCCGACTTCCTTGCCTGGAACGGTCGGTCGTTCACCGAGTACAGCGAACCGGCGGTCGCCGGCGAGGGCGATTCCTCGCTGCTGCGGCTGGCTCCGGTGCCGGGCACCGCGACGGTGTGGTCGGTCGGACGCGCCGCCGGCCCCGAGGGAACCTTCGCCCCGCGCGTCCTGCGGTTCGGCTGAGAGGGCGCCGGAGTGGCCGGCCGCCCGGCCACACACGGCAGGACGGCGGCCCTCACCCGGTCCTGGCCTTTCGTCAGTTCCGGGCGACGAGGTACTCCTTCACTCCCGGTGCGGTGTGGGCGTCCTCCGCGTTGACCGCGGCCCCCACCGCGTCGGCGTCGGGCCGGTGGACATAGGTCGAGGTGCTCGCCGGCTGCGCCTTGTCGGAGAAGTTCTGCGCCGTGCCGAGGCCGACGTCGACACTGGACTGCGAGCGGTGGGCCTTGACCACGTCCTCGCGGGCGAGACTGCCGTTCTCGCAGGCCTTCTTCAGGTCGGTGCCCATCAGCCGGGCGGCGTTGTAGCCGGAGAGCACGCCGGAGTCGACGAGGGAGTCCGGGTACTTCTTCTTGTAGGAGGCGACCATCTTCCGCACCCCGGCCAGGTCCGAGCTGACCGCGGGCGCGGCGCTGACCACGTGCAGCATGGCCGCCAGCGCGGGGGCGGCCGGGGTCTTCATCAGCTGCGGGGCGTAGCCGGGGGCGCTGCTGACGACGGGCACCTTCAGGCCGCGGGAGGCCGCGACGCCGACCAGCGACGCGGTCTGGGCCGGTCCGGCGCTGACGAGGATCGCCTTCACGCCTTCCTTGCGCAGCGCGGAGACCTGCGCGGACAGATCGGTGTCGGTCGCCTTGATCTTCTGTCCGGCGATCTTCAGGCCGGCCTTCCTCGCGGCCCACCGGGACCCTTCGAGCGCGTTGGCGCCGTAGTCGCCCTCGAAGTACACGTGGCCGATGGTGTCGCCCTTGGCCAGGCCTTTGGTGCGGGTGAGGAAATCGACCGCGGCGATCATGTCGATGTCGTAGGTGGTGCCCAGGACCTGGACGGCCTCGCGGTCGAGCAGGGAGGCGGCCCAGGCCTGCGGGAAGGTGAGCACCTTGTCCCGCTCGATGTCGTCGAGCAGGGCTGCCATCACGGGCGAGCCGATGACCTGGGGCAGTGCCACGACGTCGGTGGAGAGGTCGGCGTAGGCGGTGACGGCCTTCTGGACGTCGTAGCCGTGGTCCTTGACGACGATCTCGACACGCCGGCCGCAGATGCCGCCGCGGGCGTTGACCTCGTCCGCCCACATCTGCTGGGCCTGCACGATGCTCTTGCCGAGGGTGGCGTAGGGGCCGGTGAGGTCCGTGAGGGCGCCGAGCCGGATGGCCTTGGCGGTCACCCCGGGGCCGGTCCTGACGCCGTCGGCGCCGTCGCTGGTGCTCCCGGAGGAGCCGGCCTTGGAGCTGCATCCGGTACCCGCGAGCAGCAGGGCCGCCAGGGCGGTGGCCACAAGCGTCGTGGTGCGGGGTGCGGTGTGGTGCGTGGGCTTCACGGGGTGGGCTCCTTGGCTCGTGCGGCCGATGTGTGCCGTCGGGACGGAGAGGTGGTGTCCGCGGGGGGTGAGGGGGCGGTTCGGCGATCGCGCGGGCGGGCGCGCAGCCGTCGGACCAGGCCGTTAAGTCCGTCGGGGGCGAACAGCAGGATCAGGACGATCGCCGCGCCGTAGAGGTAGCGGGCGGCCTCGGTGGGGCCGACCGTGCCGTCGGTCGTGCCGGGGGCGGCCACGAGGGGCAGTTGGTCGGCGTAGCGGGTCATCAGCAGCGGCAGCGCGGTGACGAAGACGGCACCGGCGGTGGCTCCGGCCACCGACCCCAGCCCGCCGATGACGATCATGGCGAGGTAGTCGACCGACAGCACGAGGCCGAAGTAGTCGGGCACCACGCGGCGGAAGGAGAGGGCGAGCATCACCCCCGCCAGACCGGCGTACATCGAGGAGACGACGAAGGCCGCCGCGCGGTAGCGGGAGACGTCGACGCCCATCACCGCGGCCGCGGTCTCGCTGTCGCGCAGCGCCACCAGGGCGCGTCCGGGACGGCCCCGGAGCAGTCCGCGGGCGGTGAACCAGGTGAGTGCGAACAGCGCCAGACCCACGTACCACAGTCGTTCCTCGGCGCCGAACGGCACGCCAAGCAGGGTCAGTTCGGAGTCGGCGGAGAAGGAGAACCCGCCCAGCTCCAGCGGCGGCACCGAGCGGCCGTTGAATCCGCCGGTGACGGAGTCCGCGGTGAGCAGGACGTGATGCCCGAGGAAGACCAGGGCCAGAGTGGCGACGCCCAGGTAGATGCCGCGCACCCGGCCGGCCACGGGACTGAAGAGGCCACCGGCGGCCCCGGCTAGCAGGACCGCTAGCACGGCGGCCGCGGCGGTCGGCAGCCCGGGTCCGGGTTCTCCGGCCAGCCATACGTAGCCGTAGGCGCCGACGGCCAGGAAGAAGGCGTGGCCGAGGGAGAGTTGGCCCGCGGTGCCGGACAGCAGGCCGAGGCCCACCGCGCCGATGGCCGCCGCCATCGAGAACAGTCCGATGCGCAGCCAGAACGCGTCGAGGTAGAAGGGCAGGGCGCACAGCACGGCGACGGCCGCGAGGATCCGGACCGGGCGGAGAGCGCGGGTGCGGGAGAGTCGCTCAGACACGGACCGCCGCCTTCGCTCCGAACAGCCCCGTGGGCCTGACCAGCAGCACCAGCACCATCACCGCGTAGGGGGCGACGTCGCCGAACCCCTCGCCCAGGACGTGCAGCTCGGACTGGTAGCCCGCGACGAGCGCCTCGGTCAAGCCGATGAGCAGGCTGCCCGCGAGGGCCCCGGGCGGTGAGGCCATCCCGCCGAGGATCGCCGCCGGGAACGCCTTCAGGGCGATCTGGCCCGTGGTGCGCTCCAGGCCGGGTGCGGGGAAGGCGGCGAGGAAGACCGCCGCCAGGGCGGCCAGCGCTCCGGCCAGGCACCAGGCGAGCATGCGGATCCGGGTCAGTCGCACGCCCATCAGGGAGGCCGCTTCGACGTCCTCGGCCGCGGCACGAAGCGACAGCCCCCAGGGGGTGTACCGGAACAGGGCGAAGACACCGGCGATGACCACGCCGGAGACCGCGATCGCGGCGATCCGGCTGTCCGCGACGGTCACCGGGCCGAGCCCGCTGACGGAGTCGCCCCAGGGGTCGCCGAGCGGGAGCAGGTCGCCGCCGATGCGCCGCGACAGGTCGGTGAGGACGATGATGTCGAGGCCGATGGTGACGATGGTCTGGACATGGGCGCCGTGCGGGTCCGCTCCCCCGCCGGCCTGGAGCAGGAAGCGGTCCATGGCGCCGGCCACGGCTCCGGTCGCCAGGACGGCCACGGCGAGGGCACCGGCGAAGCCGAGGTCGTCGTGGAGTACGGCGGTGAGGTAGCCACCGAGCAGGAGCAGGGAGCCGTGGGCGAAGTTCATGACGCCGGAGGCCTTGAAGATGATGACGAAGCCGAGGGCGACCAGGGCGTAGACCGCGCCGAGGGCGAGGCCGTTGAAAAGGTTGTCCAGGAGGGTGGTCATGCCGCCTCCTCCCCTTCCGCGCCGGTGCCGAGGTAGGCGCGCAGCACCTCGGGGTCGCGGCGGACCTCGTCCGGTGTGCCGTGGGCGAGGGCGCGGCCGAAGTCGAGGACGGTGACCTCGTCGGCGAGCCGCATCACCAAGCCCATGTCGTGCTCCACCAGTACGACGGACAGGCCGAGTTCGGCGCGTACGGCGTGCACGACCTCCACCGTGCGGGCGCGTTCGGCCGCGTTCATCCCGGCGACCGGTTCGTCCAGCAGCAGGACGCTGGGTTCCAGGCACAGGGCGCGGGCGAACTCGACGCGTTTGCGGTCGCCGTAGGAGAGCAGGGCGACGGGGCTGTCGAAGTGGGCGGCCAGGCCGGTGAGTTCGGCGATCTCGCGGGCGCGGTCGAGGTGTTCGCGCTGTTCGCGCCGGGCCTGGGGCAGGCGCAGCGCGCTGGCGGCGAACCCGGCGCGGGTCAGAGCGTGGCGGCCGAGCATGAGGTTGTCGGCGACCGTGCCCTGGGTGGTGACGATGTTCTGGAAGGTGCGGGCGACGCCCAGGGCGGCGATGCGGTGGGGCGCCAGCCGGGTCAGGTCGGCGTCCCCCAGCCGTACGGTGCCCGTGGCCGGGCGGCACAGCCCCGACAGCACGTTGAAACAGGTGGACTTGCCGGCTCCGTTGGGGCCGATGAGCGCGTGGACAGACCCCGGGGTGACGGTGAGGGACACCGCGTCGAGGGCGGTCAGCCCGGCGAACCGGACGGTCACGTCCGTCACGGCCAGTTCGGGGGGTGCGGTGGTGCGGACGGTCACGCGGCTCCCTGCCCCTCGGTGGTTCCGGCTCTCCGCGCGGTCGCGGTGCCTTCCTCGGTGCTCTCGCCCAGGTAGAGCCGCTTCACGGCGTCGGTGCGGGCGAGTTCGTCGGCGGGCCCGGAGAGCCGTACCTCGCCGACTTCCAGGACGTGGGCGGTGTCGGCGAGGGACAGCGCCATGCCGGCGTTCTGCTCGACGAGCAGGACGGCGGTGCCCTGGGCGTTGATCTCGCGGACGACCTCGGCGATGCGGTACACCATCTGCGGGGCGAGACCCAGGGAGGGCTCGTCGAGCAGGAGCAGGCGGGGTGCGGCCATGAGGGCCCGCCCGATGGCGAGCATCTGCTGTTCACCGCCGGAGAGGAGCCCCGCCGCCTGCCGGGTGCGTTCGGCGAGGCGCGGGAAGAGGGCGAAGACACGGTCCCGGGCCTCGGCGACCTGGTCCGGGCGGCGTCGCCCCAGGCCGAGGCCGCCGGAGCGGAGGTTGTCGTCGACGGTGAGTCCGGCGAAGACGCGGCGTCCCTCGGGGACCTGGACGACTCCGGCGCGTACCGCGGCCACCGGGTCCCGGCCGTCGAGTTCCGTCGTGCCGTAGCGGACGCGGCCGGCCGTGATCGCCCCGCGGTGCAGGCGCAGGGTGCCCGACACCGCCCGCAGCAGGGTCGTCTTGCCGGCGCCGTTGGCACCGAGCAGGGCGACGACTGCGCCGTGCGGGACGGTCAGGGACACGGAGCGCAGGGCGGACAGGGCGCGGCCGTAGGTCACGTCCAGGCCCTCGACGTTCAGGGCGGGCTCCTCGTCCGGTGGTGCTTCGGGCATCACGGCTCCTCGGATCCGTGCCGTCGGGCACGGGTGCTTCGGGGGAAGGGCAGCTCACGACAGCACGGGTGCGGGGGCGCGGTACAGCCGTTCTGGCGGGGTGGCTGCGCGGTCCCAACGCGGGTCGGCGGGGACTGTGCGGCTGCCCAGGGGGCGCCAGGGGCTGCGGTTTCCCGAAAGGAGCCAGGGTGAGGCGCGCAACGATCAGAGTCTCGGGACGGTTCGAAGGCCCGGGACAGTGACGGCCGGATGCCGTCTTTGCCGTCTCGGGGCGGATGCCGTCCGGGGTCGGCTGCTGTCCGGGGTCGGCTGCCGCCCGGAGTTGGCTGCCGGGGACCGGCGTTGGCCCTGCCGTGCGGGCACAGGCCGGCCCGGGCGGCGGTCAGCCGTGCGGGAGGCGGCGTGCCGTCAGTGCGAGGCTGATCTCCACCACGTCGAGCGGGCGCGCCAGGGAGCGGCCGATGAGCTGCTCGCAGCGGCGCAGCCGGTTCAGGACGGTGTTGCGGTGGCAGTACAGCCGTTCACCGGCGCGCTGGGCGGACCCCTCGCAGGTGAACCAGGCGACCAGGGTGTCCAGCAGGACGTCCCGGTCGGCCGGTTCCAGCCGCAGGAGGGGGCCGAGGACCCGCTCGGTGAGGTTCGCGCCGATCTCCGGGCAGGAGACGACCAGCGCCTTGGGCAGGTGCTCGGTCAGGCGGACCGTGCCGCCCTCGGGCGGGCAGATGCTCAGGGCCAGGTCGGCCAGGCGCCGGGCGTCGCCGACGGCGGCGAGGCCCGTCACGGCGGTGCCGACGCCGATGCGGCACCCCGTCGCCGTCTCGTCGCCGGGCAGGACCAGCGCCGCCAAGGGGTCCGGCCCGTCCGGTCCGTCCCCCTCCTGCGCTCCGTCTCCTCTCTCCCCGACCAGGACGATGCCGTGGTCGACGTCCGTCCCCGTGTGCCAGTACGCGGGGGTGCCGGACGCGCGGGCCCGGGCCGGGACGCCCGTGAGGTTCCGCGGCCGGACGCCGGCGACCGCCACGACGACGTACCGGCCCTGCTCCGGCAGTCCCAGTCCCTCTGCGGTCTCGGGCAGGTCGGCGATCCGGCTGGTGCCGTCGAGGAGTGCCGTCGCCAGCAGTCGCACCCGGTTCTCGCGCCGCCAGGCAAGCTGCCGCTCGGCCTGCCGGTAGGCGTCCGCGACGAGGGTGCAGTGCTCGTCGACGAAGTTCCACACGTCGGTGGCCACGTGCACGAGGAGCCGGATGTCCTCGGGTTCCGAGCGCGTGGTCTCCTCGACCAGCCGTTGCCACACCAGGGACCCGCCCAGCCGGAAGGCGTGCAGCAGGGCGTCCAGCGGCAGGCCCTGCTCGGCCCGTGCGACGCCGATCCGCCAGGTGCAGCGGTGGGCCGCCTCGCGGGTCCCGCGCGGGTCCAGCAGCGAGGTCACGCTGTGCCGCAGCGAGCGGTACGCCTCCTGCCAGGTGGCGGCGTGGTCGTTCTCCAGCGCGGTGCGGTACGCCGGTTCCTGCTCGCGCAGGACCTCCATCAAGCGGTCGGTCAGGTCCGGCAGGTCGTCGAGCAGAACACGGGCCGCACGGTGCAGTACGCGCAGCGCGTCGGCGTCGATCAGCGAGCGGATCCGCCGTGTCCGCGGCTGCGGAACGGGGGTCGGCGCGGTGCGGAACGTCGTGCGTGTGCGTGCGGCGGGATGCATCGCGGTCCTCCCCCGGCTGCGGCCCAACAAGTCCTGCCCCGAAGAATGACATACCGTCCGGTCGGTCCCCAGAGTCGTGCGGCACTCTTCTCGCCGCGAAGGGCACTTCAGCGGCTCTCCTGGTCGACCATGCGGGCCAGCTCGACGCGGGAGCGCACGCCGAGAGCGGCGAAGACGTTGCGCAGGTGGTAGTCGACCGTGCGGGTGCTGACCGCCAGCCGCTGGGCCACCTCCCTGTTGGTGGCGCCCTCGGCGACGTGGCGCGCGATCCTCAGTTGCTGCGGGGTCAGCCGGGACAGGCCCGCGGACGGCTCCGCGCCGGAGACGGCCCCGTTGGCGCGCAGTTCGCCGCGCGTCTGATCGGCCCAGGCGCCGGCGCCGCAGCGTTCGAAGGCGACCAGGGCGGCTCCGAGCCGGCCGCGGGCCTCCCGCAGCCGGCGTCGCCGTCGCAGCCAGCGGCCGTGGAGGAGTTCGGTGCGGGCCCGCTCGAAGTCGCCGCCCGACTCGTCGTGCAGGGCGAGTGCCCGCCGGTAGAGGCCGTCGGCCTCGGCGTCCTCGGCGGCGAGGAGGGCGCGGCAGCGCGCCAGCTGGGCGGGCGCGTGCGGATCGGCGCCGAAGGCCGCCCAGCGGGCGAGGTCGTCGAGGATCCCCCGCGCGTCCTCCGGCTGCCCGGCGAGCACCGCGGCCTCCACGAAACAGGGCACGGCGAGCATCCACACGGCGAAGTGACCGCGCCGGGGGCCGGGGCCGACGAGCGGGCCGAGCCGGTCGGCGGCTTCCAGGGGGCGGCCGCGGGCCAGGTCGGCACGGGCGATGGCCCACTCGGCCAGGGTCGCGGTCTGGGCCAGGCCGTGGCGCCGGGCGGTGCCCAGGGCGGCCGAGGCATGGCCGGCGACGGCCACGGTGTCCCCCTCGATCGAAGCGGCCAGGGCGAGCATCGCGTGGTGGCTGGCAGCGATGTTGCGGTGGCCGGCCAGCAGTGCCGTGCGTACCCCCTCCTCGGCGTGCGCGCGTGCCTGCGCGTGGCGACCGGCCCTCAGTTCGCCGTAGGCCAGGTACTCCAGGGCCCGCGCTTCCAGGGTGGAGCACTCCGCGTTGCGGGCGGCCGCGAGGGCGCGCGCCCCGGCCGCACGGGCCACTCGGACATCGCCGAGCAGCAGGGCCGCCGCGGCGGCGCGCAGCAGCCGCTCGGGGCTGCCCTCGGTGTGCGCCTGGTCCAATACGCGCCGCAGCGGCCGGGCGGCGTGCTCGGGCCGCCGGGCCAGCAGGGCCCGCATGCCGTCACGGTAGTCCCGGAGGAACGAGTCGCCGACCGGCTCAGGACCTGACGGCTCCGGCCGGGCGCCGCCCGCGGCAGGAACGGCCGGGTACGCGGGACCGGTGGGATGCGGTACGGCGGACGCGGACCCCCGCACCGGGTCCTCCATGCTGTCGAGAACGGTCAGACAGGCCAGGGCGTCGCCCGAGGCCCAGGCGGCGTCCACCGCGCAGAGGCGGGCGGCCTGCGCCGAGCCGGGGTCCTCGGCGGCCAGCAGGGAAGCCGCCAGCAGCAGGGACTCGCGCGCGTCGCCCACCGGCCCGTCGAACAACTGCCGTCTGCCACGCTCGAGTTCGGCCCGCCCGCGGTCCTCGGCGGCCGGCCGGGCGGCCTCCCGTCCGTTCCCGCGTCCCGCGCGGGGAGCCGTGCGCGGCCTGCTGCTGTTTCCGGTCATTTCACGGAGGCTACTTGCGCGTAACCAAGACCGGAAGGTTGACGTCCGTACGTCCTTGCGTCCAAACCCGCAGCTCCGCCCGCATGTGGGCGGCATGCGCCCGGCGGGCGGACTGTGCCGTCGCCCAACGGCGGCCCCTCTCGGCCGTGCCCGGGCACCCTCCGGTGGCGGACGCGTCGCACGCGTCCGCCACCGGTCCCCCGCTTCCCCCGGCCACCGCGGCTCCGCGGCCGGGGCGTCGGCGTCAGGAGCGGTGCGGGCAGTTGCCCCGGTACTCCTCGATGGTCAGGCTCGGCCGGGGCAGCGGGCACAGGAACTGCTCGTAGCGGGTGTCGTTGTCGATGAACCGCTTGAGCCAGGAAATGCTGTACTTCGCGATCGTCGTGTTCGACGAGTTGGGCGTGAAGTGCGTCGCCGAGTTGAGCTCAAGGTAGGCCCGGTCCAGCGACGAGGACAGGCCCGAGTAGAAGGGCTCGGCGTGGGAGGCGACCGGGGCGATGGTGTCCCCGTCGGCTCCGAAGATCAGGGTCGGGGTGGTGACCTCGGGCCAGGTCTTGTCGAGGTTCCACGGGGTCAGCGGGATCGCCGCCTGGAGGGACGGACGGGACTTGGCGGCCTCCAGGCTGCCACCGCCGCCCATCGAGTGGCCCATCACGCCGAGGCGGGAGGCATCGACGCGGCTGCGCACCGCACTGCGCTCGGTGAGGTAGTCCAGGGCGGCCAGGAGCTGTCGGCCTCGGGAGTCGGGCTGGTCGAGCGTGGTGAGGGTGTCGATGGTGAACACCACGAAGCCCTGCGAGGCCAGACGCGGTCCGAGCCACGCGATGGACGACTCGTAGGCGGTGTAACCGGGCGAGACGGCGATCGCGCCGAAGGTGCCGTCAGCGGTGGAGGTCGGGTAGTAGATGGTGCCGCCGCCGAACCCCGTGGCGGAGAGCGAGGAGACGGACGTCTGCGAGACGGCGTACGGTCCGCGCAGCGCCTCGATGCTGGAGGTGGTGGGGGCGGGGCCGCGCTCGTAGGGGTTGTCCGCGGCGTGGGCGCCCGGGCCGGACAGCGGGCCCAGACCGATGACGACGGCGAGTGCCGCGACGGCGCCGGACAGGCGTCCGGCCCGGCGCCCGCGTGAGCCGCGGGCGTGAGGGGGTGAGTCGGTGTGGGGGTGGAGTCGCACGACGAGTCGTCCTCTCTGTCGTGGCGGTCGGCCCCTCACGGGCACGCGGGACCTGGGGCGTCTGCCGCGCGCCCGCTACGGGCACCGCCATCGGGCTGGCCGTGCCACTGTCAGGGACCGGCCACCGCGCGCGGACCGGCAATGTCACCGGTCTCGTGGTGCCGCCGTGCGCGCGGACTCCGCCGCTCGGGACGCCGGTGGGCACGACGCCCGCAGTCCGTCCGAGCGGACGGTCGACAGGGGGCCGGTGACGTACGGGCTTCCCCGGCCGGAACAACATGGCCGCCAGGGAAGCCCGGGGTATGAAGCGCCGGCGGACCGTGTACGCCTACGCAGCCTGAGACGGACCGCGGATCAGACGGCTGAGACAGACCGATGACCGGGCCCGATGACCCGGCACCTCGTCCGCTCGGTGAACTGCCATCATGCTCGGATGGCCCACGACATCGTGTTCTTCCTCGCCCCCGACGACGAAGCGGCCGCTGCGACGCGTCTGAGGGGACCCGGCCAGGGCTATGAGTCGGTGACCTGCCGTTTCATCGAGCCGGACAGCGCCATCGCCGAGTGGGACATGTACTTCGAGGCGCCTTCGGCCAAGGCCCCGCCGCCCGAGCAGCTCCTCGCGTGGCCGTGGCCGGAGTGGGTCACCGCCCCCTTGAACGATGGCGTCGAGGTGTTCGCTCTGCCGAAGCGGCTGACCCGAGCGCTCGCCGAAGCGAGTTCCGCCCAGCTGGAAGAGCTCGCCGGCCGCTGGACCGCGCGGCTCCGGTCCGAGGACGGCGACGACATGACCGACGACGATCTACTGACCGTCCTGCAGGGCGTGGCCCGCCTCGCGGCGTCTGCGGTGAACACGGGCGGCGGCCTCTACAGCTGGAGCTTCTGACCGGTCCCCCGCGAGGGACGCTCGTTCCTGACGCCGTCTCACGCCAGGGCCCCGATACAGGGCACGGCCGTGCGCGGGGTCCGGGACCCCGTACACGGCCGCGACGGCTGGTGCGGGACGCCCGGGTTCCGCCGGGCGTCCTCCTCACGGGTGGCGCCAGGAGCGTCAGTCCACGATCACCCCGGCCGGCACCGCCGCGGCCCGCCCGGTGAGTGCACCGCCGAAGTTCCCCTCCACCTCCGCCTTCTCCGCCGAGTTCGGGTACGGGTTCTTGCACGAAGTGCCCGCGCTGGAACCGGACATCAGGCTTGTGCAGGGTCCGGGCTTGCGGTCCGGCAGGCCGAGGATGTGGCCGAGTTCGTGCGCGGAGATGCGGATCGTGTCGTAGCCCTGGTCGACGGCTTGGCGTCCGATGTAGACAGTCCCGTTGCCCAGGGTGCCGGGCAGGGCGCGCGGCCAGCCGTTGTCCGCGAGGATCCGGATGTTCGCTCGTTGCCCGGACGCGACGGGCCGCAGCTCCACGGTGTCGACGCTCTCGTTCCAGATGGCCGCGCCCCGGTTGACGGCGCTCTTGAACTCCGCGGCACCGGCGGCGTCGTAGGTCAGGACGCGAGCGGCCTGCAGGGCATCCGCTGCCCTGGGTGCGGCGGCGGCCTGACCACCGGTCAGGGACAAGGACACCAGACAGGCGGCGGCGAGGCCGCCGGTCAGCATACGGACGTGCATGATCGACCTCCTTGTGGGGGAAGGGGAGTCGTGCTCATGACATTCTTTAGCCCATTGCCCGGCGCGGTCACCACCGAATCCGTCAAACGGAGTACACCGACCGCCCGTCAGGCGACGGCCGCCACCGAGACGCCGATGGCGATGAACAGCCGGCCGGTGGCCAGCTCCCAGCGACGCCTGAGCGGCGTGCGGCGCGCCCTCGTGCGCGCCGCGCCTTTCCCGGACGGCCCGCCGGGCGGCGCGTACGGCCCGTACGCCGAGGTACACGAAGTAGGCCGAACCCATCAGTTTGACGGCGTCGTAGACCAGGGGTCAGCGGGTGGTGATCACCGAGAGACCGGCCGCGGCGGCCAGCATGTGCACACACAGCCCGGTCTGCGCGCCGAGCGCCGCGCCTCTGCCCTTCGAGGGGTCCTCGGCAGCGGATCCGAGCACGACGAGGAAGTCCGGGCCCGGCACCACGTAGACCACCAGTACGGCGCCGAGGAAACCCACCCGGTCGACCGTCATCCGCCCGCCACTCCCCCTGTGCCCCTGCCCAAGCGCCCACGATCGGAGGCCGGTTGGCACCCGTGCGCCCCGGTCACCGGGCGAAGGCCCCGCCGAGTACCCCCGTGCGGGCCGTTCGGACACCCTGGCCGACGAAGGCGGGTGAACGGCGCCCGGCCGGGTTGTGATCACCGTCGTTGACCTCGCCACCGGGGCATGCGCACAATCTGCGGGCCTGCGCCGTGCGCTGGCGAACCGGGGGAGGAACGATGTGCGACACGTGCGCTCACCGCGACACGATCGATGCCGTCGCGCGCAACCCGGCGGCGCCGGTCGATGTGTTGATGCGGCTGCTGTCCACGGAGGCCATCGCGGCCTGGGACACGCTGGCCTGGCGTGCCCTGCCGGACGAGGTGGTCGACGCGATCGTCGCCCATCCCGACCACCGGCTCCGGTCGGCCTTCACCGCGAACCCCTCGGCCACACCGGAACAGCGCGCCCGGCTCGTCGACGATCCCGACACACGGGTGCGCCACGCTCTGGCGTACGGGCCCGACTGGTTCCGCGTCCCCGTGGAGCCCCTCCCCCTGGCCGCGCAGAAGCGTCTGCTCTCCGACCCGGAAGCGCGGGTCCGCCGCAGCGCCGCAGAATGCCGGCACACCGCCGCGGAACTGATCGCCCCACTCGCCGGTCACCAGGACGCGAAGCTGCGGCGGGCAGCGTGCCGGGAGTGGGACCGGCTCTCCGAAGACACCCGGGACCGCCTCCTCCACGATCCCGACGAGGACGTGCGGCGGGCAGCCATGATGAAGGCCTGCCGCGACGACGCCCGGTACACCGACCTCCTGCTCGACGCCGGGCTCGGCACCTTCGAACGGCAGGAGGTGATCCGCTCCGGAGCGATGAGCACGGCGACCGCCGAACGGCTCGCGGCGAGCAGCGAAGAGGCGGAGCGGCGCGAGCTGGCGGCCAACCTCGACGTCTCCATCGACATCGTCCGCACGCTGGCCGACGACGACGCCCACAGCGTCCGGCTGGCCGTGTCGGTGCGCCCCGAGCTGACGGAGGCCGAGCGCGCCGCCGTCGACATCACCATCAGCCCGGCCGACCGGCTGTATCCGGTGGAGTGGGTGCGCCGCTGCGCCGATCCGGAAGCCCTGCGCGCATGCGCCCGTTCGGCCAACATCCTCCTGCGCCGCAGCGCCGCGTGCAGCCCGCACCTGCCCGCCGACGCCGTCGCCCTGCTCGCGAGGGACGACGACCACCCGGTGAGACTCCTCCTGTGTGAGAACCAGCCGACCGTCGACGGCGAAGTCGTGCTGCAGACCTATCTGGACTGCCAGGTCATCACCAAGGGCGCTCTCCTCGCCCACCCCGGGTTCCCGCGCGCCGGCGCCGGCCGGCGCTTCGCCGACGACCCCGATCCACAGAAGCGACGACTCGTCGGACTCGACCCCGAGGCCCCGGCCGACGTGGTGGCCCGGTTGCTCACCGACCCCGACGAACACGTACGGACCATGGCGGCCGCGCACCCCGCGCTGCCGGTCGACCTCATCGTCCGCAGCTGCGAGAACCCGGAGACGTCCTCCTCGGCCCTGCGCAACCCCGGTCTCCCCGTACGAGTCATGCACGGGTACCTGGACGCCTCGGGCGTCCCCCGCTGACCTCGCTGACCCCGCGGCGCTGACCCCGCGGCCGCCGAGGGGCGGTCCGGTCAGGCCGTGACCCTGGCGATGAACGCCGTGAGGTGCCCCACCGTCCGGTGGATCTTCTCCTCCAGCGTGAGCGACTCGGGGAGGCGGGCGCCGATCCCCGCGTCCTTCTTGCCCCGCAGATACAGGGAGCAAGACAGGTCGCTGCATATGTAGGCACCCACCGAGTTGCCCTGCTGCCCGGCCTTGCCGGCCCTCGCGGCGACCATGAGGGAGACGCCACCGGTGTGGGTGGTCATGCACATCGAGCACATACTGCGCCGCGTCTGCCATGACGAGGCGCTGGAGCAGCGCAGGGCGAGTGCCGTCGGGCGGCCGTCGAACTCGGTGACGAGGCAGGCCCGGTCGGGTGCCCGCGGGTCTCTCCAGCCGAGGAAGTCCAGGTCGTCCCACGGCCGTTCGGCCAGGTCGTGCGGGATGGACAGGCGCTTGGCCTCGCCCTTGGTGCAGTTCACGAAGGCGGTGCGGATCTCTCGCTCGGTCAGGGGTCTCATGAACCACAGGCTAATTTGCCTAAAGCCTATAGGCAAACGCATAATACCTATCGGCGACGAGGAGGCAGATCATGGCCAGAGTGGGTTTGACCCCTGAACGGCTGACGCGGGCGGGGGCGGAGCTGGCCGACGAGGTCGGCTTCGACCAGGTGACCGTGTCGGAGCTCGCCCGGCGCTTCGACGTCAAGGTCGCGAGCCTGTACTCGCACCTGAAGAACTCCCAGGAGCTCAAGACGCGGATCGCGCTGTTCGCCCTGGAGGAACTCGCCGACCGGGTCGCCGAGGCCCTGGCCGGGCGCGCCGGCAAGGACGCCCTGGCCGCTTTCGCGAATGCCCTCCGCGACTACGCCCGGGACCACCCGGGCCGTTACGCGGCGGCACGGCTCCGGCTCGATCCCGAGACGGCGGCCGCGAGCGCCGGGGTGCGGCACGCGCAGATGACACGGGCGATCCTGCGTGGCTACGACCTGGCGGAGCCGGACCAGACCCACGCGGTCCGCATGCTGGGCAGCGTCTTTCACGGCTACGTCAGCCTGGAACTGGCTGGGGGTTTCGACCACAGCGCTCCCGACGCCCGGGAGTCCTTCGCCTGGATCGTGGATTCCCTCGACACCCTGCTGCGCAGCCGGGCCACCGCGGAGCGGCCGGGAGCGCCGCACACCGACACGGCCAGCGCGACGACGACACCTCCATCGACAGGCTGAGGCGATGAGCACCGAGCACGACCTGATCACCACCCCCGTCACCGCGGATTTGCTGCGCGGCCACCTGGACGTCGAGACGACCGCGCACGGCCTGCTGCCGCACCGGCTGCCCGCCAAGGCGCGCCGGCAGATCCCGGACCTCCAGCTGGCCACGGCCGAGGCCCAGCCCTCGGGCGTGCGGCTGGCCTTCCGCACCCGGGCCACCAGGATCGAACTGGACACCCTGCCCACCAAGCGTGCCTACCGTGGGTTCCCGGCTCCCGCTGACGGTGTGTACGACCTTGTGATCGACGGCCGGCTCACGGCGCGGGCCACCGTGGCCGGGGGCAACCTCCGCACGATCACCGACATGGTCACCCAGACGTCCGAACTGTCGGAGGGGCCGCCCGGCACCGCCCGGTTCACGGAGCTGCCGGCGGGTGACAAGGACGTGGAGATCTGGCTCCCGCACACCGAGGTCACCGAGCTGATCGCGCTGCGCACCGACGCACCCGTCGAGCGGGCGCCGGACAGGGGGCGCAGGGTGTGGCTGCACCACGGCAGTTCCATCAGCCACGGCTCCAACGCCGCACACCCGACCGCCACATGGCCGGCCCTGGCCGCCGCGCGGGGCGCGGTGGAACTGGTCAACCTGGGCTTCGGCGGCAGCGCGCTGCTCGACCCGTTCACCGCCCGGGCGATGCGGGACACCCTGGCGGACCTGATCAGCGTCAAGATCGGCATCAACATCGTCAACGCCGACGCCATGCGCCTGCGCGTCTTCGCGCCCGCGGTCCACGGCTTCCTCGACACCCTCCGCGAAGGGCACCCCACCACGCCACTGCTGGTCGTGTCGCCCCTCCTGTGCCCGGTCCAGGAGGACACCCCCGGGCCTCTCGCACCCGACTTCGACGGCGGCACCCTACGGTTCAGGGCGACGGGCGGTCCGGCCGAACGCGCCGCCGGGCGCCTGACCCTCAACGTCATCCGCGACGAACTCGCCCGGATCGTCGCACAGCGGGCGGCCGACGATCCCCATCTGCACCACCTCGACGGCCGCGCCCTCTACGGCGAGAACGACTACACCGCACACCCGCTGCCCGACGGCATCCACCCCGACCCGGCCGGACACCACCGCATCGCGGAGAACTTCGCGCGGCTGGCGTTCGGTGCGGGAGGCCCGTTCGCGCCCGGGACCCACCAGACGCTCTGACCACCGAGCGGTCCCGTCCCAGTGAGCCGAAGCTCAGGAGTTGTCACCAGCGGGATCGGCTGAGCTGGCGAATGGGGACGGTCGAGGCAGCCTGGTTGTCACCAGCGAGGCATCCGACTTGTCACAGACGCTCATTCAGCAGTCCTTCTGTCACCAGAAACGAAGATCGGGAGCATGAGGTTCTCCACGGCGCTTCGATGAGCTCATGGCCGCTACACACGCTGGGTCGGGAAGGGTAGTCGAAGCCGCTGACACCGGGTCCGTCTGGTCGCATCAGTGCAGCTGGGAGGAGTGTCTGGACCCGGGAGCGGCACAACGTCTTCCACTGGCTCCGCAAAGCCGACCACCAGCCCTACTACGGCGCCCTCAAGCCGCTGCTCGAAGACCACGCCGAGCACCTGACCAAGGCGATCGACAGACGCTGAGCCTGAGCGTGATGGGCAAGGTCAGGACCGCGCGGTCCGGAACGCCAAATACCGACAGAAGGCTTCATGGCTGTCGGGGGTGAAGCGCCACTCCAGCAGGGCCGACCGCAGCTCCGGCTCGGTCAGCCAGCCATGCCAGGCGACCTCATCGGGATCGGGGACCACGGCGTCCGGCACCACGGCTTCGTGCACGCCGAGCCAGTAGGGGCTCAAGCCGCTGCGGTTGATGAACGTGCACAGCAGGCGCGGCAGCGCACGAATGCCCAGCTCTTGGGCCAGCTACCTCGCGGCGGCCTGTTCATAGGAGTCGCCGACATTTGCGGCACCACCGACCTCGACCTCATGGAGCCCGGGGAAGCGCGATACCTGCTCCGACCGTCGGTGGACGAGGAACCGTCCACGCTCATCACGACACACCGTCACGGCGACTCGGTGGAGCCCACCCTCCTGGATGGCCTGCCGGCGGCTGACCACCATCCCCAGCACACGATCTTGATCGTCGACACGCTCCACCAGTTCATCCACGACGCACACCCTGGCAGAGCCCACTGACACTGACGCTTCTCTGAGCCCGCAGAGGCCGACCCAGGAGAACCAGAACTGGGACGGACACGGATCACCACAGTTGTCGACCTGTTGTCCTATCGCACTGCGTCTGGCGTGTGATGGGCAGCCGACCTGCGCGGTTGCCAGGGCAAAATCGCCAACCGTATCCGCCGGAGATCGCCGTTCTCCATGGTGCTGCTGTGTGGAAAGCCCCGAACCCGCCCTCGCGGCCTTGGATCTGCACGTGGTGATGTGCTGTGCGATGTGCACCATTACCTGTACGCGATGCTGAGCTGCACTGTGTTGATGGGGAGTCGAACCCCCGCGTTGCTCTTCACGCGCCAGGAGTGGGCTGGAAAACCGCCAACCCTCGGTGCGTGCACGCCTCCGAAGCCGCTACCTGCTCCACATCGTCCCAGCTTGCTGGACTACTCAGTCCAGCAGATCGACTTCCCAGTTCGTACGCTGGATCCGCACATCAACCTCGCGGAGTTCCCGGGCGAGCGCATCCGCCTGACTGCGCAGTTCCGCGACCGGTAGCGCGGAGAGCATCAGCAGCTCGGACCGAAGTTGCCGACCGTATCCCCGCTCGCCCTTACCCGCCGCCGCGTCCGCCGCCGCGGTGACCACAGCGTGACGCAACCGCAGGACATCCCGGCGTGCGAGAGCATCGGTGAGCGTGCCGTCCGGACCCATCTCCACGGTGGCATTGGTCCGGTTGATCCGCCGGATCAACGTTTCCAGAGCGTCCAGCACCTCACCGGCCTCAGCCAACAGCTGAGCTGCATCCTCGGCGGGTGTCTCCCCTTCCTGGTACCGCGCATTGCTGACGACGCGCGCTCGCAGTTGTTCTACACGGCGCGTCGCCTCCGCACGTTCTGCCAGTGCCTCAGCAAGCTTCACTATCTTCACCTCCCCCTCCATGAGCTCGCACGAGTATACGAGTGCGAACCAGCTCACGCGCACTGGATTTTGATCCGTCGGAGCCCTGACCAGCACGGACTTCCCAGTCCGCCGCCTTCGGCGTCGGCCCCCTCGACATTGACCAGCCCCAAGTCCGTCGCCACCCCGGCTCGCTGTACGTTGACAACCAGCCTGCCTATGTGACAACTATCGTGCTTCGGCTCACCCAGACATGAGTGACCGTCCGCCGCTTCCGGCCGTCAGTAGTCGAGGTCCAGGTAGTCGATGTCGTTGAGGGCCACGTTCGACAGGTCCATCGCGCGGGCTCCGCCGTCCTGGAAGTACACGTCCTTCAGTCCGTCCGCGATGATCTGCCGCAAGTCCTGGTCGGCGGCGCCGGCGTCGCGGGCCTCGAAGAGACGGCGGGCGTGTTCCGGCGGAAGGTGCACCGTGAGACGGCGGAAGCGGCCGTCGTCGGTGGTGCCGACGGGTGCGGTGTAGCCGAACCGGGCCCTCGTCTCCACGGTGATTCCGCCCGTGGCGGCGGCGTGTCTGCGCCGTCGCCTGCGGACTTGAGGTTGCCAGCGGGCCCGTACGGCTGTGTCGATCCGCCGCTGGATGTCCTTCGGCGGATGTTTGCGCTCGCCCTTGCGGTAGCGCTCCACCGACCGCTGGCTCACCCCGAGTTCCGCCGCCACCGCACGGGTCGTCTTGAGCTGCCTCATCAGGAAGTTGATCTGACCCCTGAGGGTCGTGGGCGGCTTCCGGGTGAAGGCCTCCTGGTCGGCGCGCTCGATGGCGTCCTCGATCTCTCCCACGGTGTCAGTTCCCTTCGCGGGCCGGGCCCGAAGCGGTGAGGCCGGGCAGTCGCGCGGTCACAGCCCTACTCCCCTTCGTCCAGGACGGCGTCGCCGCCCTTGATGTGGCGGGCGGGGTTGTAGCCCTTCTCCATCAGGTCGACCGCCCAGAGCATCTCCTGAACGCCTTCCAGTTTCGCCAGCCCCGGGCTGGGGCCGAGGCGGAAGCCGCCGGGCTGGGGCTTGCCGGAGGCGGCGTAGGGCAGGAAGTCCAGCGGTGAGGGGCCGGGGCTGGGGTAGACGACGCAGTCGGACAGCACCGCGAGCGGGTACAGGCCCGTCATGCGGGACATGTTCAGCAGCTTGCGGTGCATGTTGACCCGTGCCTTGGAGATGACGGCGGCACGGATGTCGGGGCGCCAGGTCGGACGCTCGAGCGCCGGCCACCGCTCCCCTTCCTTGTAACGCCGCCCCTGGGGGCGCTCGCGCAACTTGCCGACGCCGCCCTTGACGGTGGCCTTGATCGCCGCGAGGACGGCGGCCAGGGCGGGGTCGGCGTCCTTGTGCCGCTCCATCGCCAGCAGGAACTGCTCGTCGTCCAGGTCCCGGGTGACGCCGAGGTCGGCGAGGGTGTCGAGGTAGGCGGTCTTGAGCCGGTCGTGCCAGGGGTCGAGATACGCGCCGGTCTCGCGCCGCAGGTACGCCTCCAGCGGCTGCACGTTGTAGCCGAGTTCCTGTGCGTAGGCGACGGTGTGCGTCTGGTACCAGGCGGGGCCGACGGGCCGCTCGCCGGTCGGTGTGAACGGGCTGGGCAGGCGCGGGTCCAGCTCCACGTGGGAGAGGTCGACCCGCCAGGAGCCGGGGATCTTCGGGTTGAACTGGGGGGTGTGGAAGTGGTCCGGCGCCGACAGACCCACCGTGAGCCGGGCGGCGGCCGCGAGGAACGCGGTGTTCAGGTCAAGGCCTACCGCGTAGGGCAGGTGGCACTCCTCGTCGGTCAGCAGGTCGACGTCGCGGACCCACTGGTAGGCCTCCTCATTGAGGAAGCCGCCCTGCCAGCCGGTGTCGACGACGACGGGGTGCTCCGGGGTGGCCTCCGGGGGTGCCGGGTCCATCGGCTCCGTGCCGAGGCTGCCGGGCTGGTGGCCGGGGATCCAGTTGCCGGTCTTCTCGTCGCGTACCGCGCGCGTGGGCGGGCGCAGGGCCGTCATCAGCTCCAGGCCCGTAACGGCCGTCGAGCCACGCGGGGTGATGACGCGCCGGGCGTAGACGCCGAGGACACGGGCGATGTCGGCGGGCTCCATGCCGACGAGGCCGGGCCAGGACCGCTCGTCGAAGGCGTCCCAGGACAGGAGGGCAAGTTGCACGCACTGCCGCCGGGCGCCCTGCGCCGTGCGGTAGATCCGCGCCCACGGGCCGAACCCGCGCTGGGTGAGCTGCCACTTCGCCTTCGCCACCTGACGCACGACCGGATGGTCGTCGGGCAGGCGCAGCGAGCGGCGCTGCTCGTGGCCCTCCAGGCGTTCGGGCAGCCCGAGCTTCACGGCGGCGGCGGCCGTGAGGACGACCAGCGGGTCGGAGTCCTTGCCGTTGCGGTGCAGGCGCGGTGCGCCGAGGCCGGACTCGCGCACGGCCCACTCGGCCAACTCCGGCACGGAGGCGGCGGGGCAGTCGAGGACGAGGCCGTCGACGCCGTACGCGCAGCCGTCCGCGTCCAGAACGGCCAGCGGACCGTGCGGAAAGCGTGCATCGGCGTCGGACCGGGGGGACTGTCGCTGAGCCGCCCGCCCCGAGGGCGTCACCGGGCGGCGGTGGGCGGGGCGCTGGGGGGTGACCCGGGTGGCGGAGGCCAGTGCGGGAGCTGTGCCGCCCGGCTGGGAATCACCGGGCGCAGGCGGAGCGACGGCCGCCGACGGCTCCGGCCGGGTCGTCGCGGCCGGAGCCGTGCCGCTGTGTGCGGGGTATTTCTCGGCCCAGCCGCGCAGCAGACGCTGGTAGGCCTCCAGGCGTGGCGACTTCGGCTCGGAGCGGCCGTTCTCGTAGTTTTTCACTGTCTGTGTCGTGGTCTTCAACGCCTGGGCGAGACGGGCCTGGGTGACACCCGCGGCCTCCCTCAGCCGGGCCCGCTCCGCCGGGGGCGGGAGCTGCGGCTCCTCTTCCAGCAGAGCCTCCACGTTGGCGAACAACTCTTCCTCGGATGCCATGTCGGTCCGCCTCCCGCGCCGACCCTACCAGTGTTTACCCCGTAAATTAACCTGTTCCTTTAACCCGGTCGGACGTTACGCCCGGACCTACCCGGACCACCCGGACCTACCCGGACCTGCGTAGGCCGCGTGTCGGCCGCACCGCGGAAGTGCACCACGCGTAGAGCGCGTCAAGGCGTCGGAGCCGATCGAGACGCCTCCGACGCTGTTCAGGGAAACCGGCCAGGGCCGGCCTAAGGGGAAATCGTCCAGCGGGGGGCCGTCCTCGCCCAGGCGCTTTCCCACGCGGCGAGGTTGTGGTGCTGGATGACGCGGTGAAGCGCGGCGTAGGCGGCGGCCGCCGCGGTGTGGACGCCGAGGACGGCGATGAGGGCCGAGCCCATGGCACGGCTGTGGACCTGGTCGGGTGTCAGGGGCGGGTCGGTGAGCCGTCCACCGGTGTCCGTCCAGACGCGGACGGTGCTGCCCTTGGCCAGCGCAGGCTGCACGTCGGCACGGGCCGTGTGGGTGTGCCCGTCGGGGTCGGTGTAGCGGACCTTGGTGGGATACAGCGTCTGCCTCGCTTCCGCGGAGCCGGGCTCGGGATGGCTCGGGGCGTCTTCGAGGAGCACCGCGACGGTGTGGTGCCGGGTGGCGGCCTGCCGCTCCGCGGTGCGGGAGTAGTGACGGTGGGCGGCGTCGCCGACGAGGAACAGGGCTAGTGGGGTGGCGGCCAGCACCGCGAGGGTCAGGCCGAGGCCGATCCACGCCTGGATCAGGTCGGTGCGGCGGCGCAAGGCGTTGCGCCGCAGGCGCCAGAACATGACCCGGGGCAGTTCCCGAGGGGGCGGTGGGGTCTTGGACGTACCGCCGGGCATGTGTCCTCCTTTCGGTGGTGGACGCGGCGCATGCGGAAGTGGCCGACCGGGTGCGGAGCGGGTCGCGGCCGGGGCGTGCGGGGAGTCGTCGTCCGTCCGTGGCGGCGGAGCGGGTTCCGCGGCGTCCTGATGTGTGGTCCCCGGGTGCCGGGCGTCGCGGGTCGGGCAGCACCGCGCGGGCGCCACCCGGTGTGCACGGGCGACGGACACGGACGGGACTGCCCCCTCTCTTTCGCCCGGGAGACGGACGGGCCGCTCCGGCAACGGCCCTAGTGGGGACGGGCGGCAGAGGGGTGGGTGTGGGCGGACCGCAGGAACTCGGCCGCGCCCCGGACCGCCGCCGTGTGCGGGGCCGGGACGATGCGCACCGGCGCCTTGAGGCGAGCGGTGAGGCGGTGGGTGAGGTCGGCGTGCAGGGCTCCCCCGCCGGCCAGGAGGAGGCCGCGCCGCAGCGCTTCGGCGGCCAGTGAGGTGCGGTCGTGGCGGCGGATCGCGGTCAGCATGGAGACCACCGCTTCGACGAGTTGCCCGGGCCCGGTCGTCCCGTCGAGGTCGTCGGTGCCCACCGTGGCCCGGTGCGCATCGGTGACGGCCCCGTCGCACAGCAGCACCACCTCGGTGAGGTGGGCGCCGATGTCCACCACGATCACCGGCCGGGACATGTCCTCGTCGGCGGCCAGTGCGATGCTCCGGGCGCTGGGAACGGTCAAGACGCTGCGCGGCCGCAGCACCTCGACCACGGCGCGGGCACGGGCGCGGTAGGCGACGCCGTCCAGGACCGGGGTGGTGACGACGACCATGGGGCGGGTGAGACGGGGCAGGCGATGGCCGAGCAGGCGTTCCAGCATCCGGGAACACCCCGCCGAGTCGACGATGGTGCCGCGCCGCACGGGATGGACCGCGCCGGTGCCGGGGAAGGTGACGGTCGGCACGTCGATGACGGTGCCCTTGCCGGCGAGCCAGACGCGGGTGCGGGCACTGCCCATGTCCAGGGCGATGCCGTAGCAGCGCCGGCACAGGGGCCACGGCCGGTGGCGGGCCTCGCCCTGCAGGTCGTGTGTGCCGGTCATGGCTGCCCCTCCTTGACCTGCTGGCAGCGGGCGCAGTAGCGGGCCTGCGGCACGATCATGAGCCGTTCCCGTTCGACCGGACGCCGGCACAGGTGGCAGGCGCCGTACGAGCCCTCGTCCATGCGGGCGAGAGCCGCTTCGACGTCGGTGAGGACCATGCGGGCGGAGCCGGCGAGTTTGACGCGGACCTCGATCTGCGCGGCGGCCCGCCGCCGGAGCCGGTCCTCCGTCCGGGAGACGACCGGTCCGGCGAGCAGGCGCAGTTGCTCCTGGCGGAACAGCCGCTGCTCTTGGAGGTTCTCGCGCAGCGCGGCGAGGTCCTCGGCCGACAGCGGTGTCGTGCTCTCGTCGATGGTCTGGTGGTTCACCACGTCACCCCTTTGCGGCAGGGCGTAGGAGGTCGGTACGGCCGGGGTCGTCAGGCGGTGCGGCGCTGGCAGGCGACGCAGTGGCGGGTGTAGGGCAGGATCTCGAGCCGTTCCGCGGGGACGGGCTTCGCGCAGCCCACGCAGGTTCCGTAAGTACCGTCGTCGATGCGGGTGAAGGCGTCCTCGATCTCCTTGAGGACCCGCTGCATCGCGTTCTTCTGCTCGGACAGCAGGTGGTCGTCGGAGCTGTGCGCGGTCTCCTCCAGGGCACGAAGCTGGGCCAGCCGGGAGGCCCGGGCGTGCTCCAGACGCGTGCGGGCCTCGTGCGGGTGGGGTTCGGCCCGGCTGACATCGAGCGACATGGTGGGTCCCTTCTCGGCGGCGGCGGCGTACGACGGCTGCGCGCTCGCCTGGGTCGGTCATGCGCGGCGGGCGGCCCGGCGGCGCTGCCGGGCCGCCCGTCGGCTGTCGGGTGGTCGTGTGTTCTCCACCCTGGCCCGGTCAGCGGCGGATACCTATCGGGCGTGGGCCCCATTTACACCGGGTCGGGGGACCCATGCGGTCGCGCGATGGGTGCTGCGTGCCCGGGGAAATGGGGGTCAGGTCCCATGGACGGGACCCGGGGTGAGCGGGGAGCCTGATCGCAGGCTTGCTCAGGCGCCCGGGCCGCGAACGCGGTGGGCCGCGCGATGCCCGACAGTGGAGGTGAGACCGAGGTTCTCGGAAGGGGAGGCGCGGGGACGGTGTCCTTGTTCTGGCGGATCTTCGCCCTCAACGCCGTGGTGCTGGGCACAGCCACGGCCCTGCTGCTGTGGGCGCCGGTGACCGTCTCCGTGCCGGTGCTGCTGACCGAGGCGATCATCCTGGTCGGCGGTCTGGCGGTCATGCTGGTCGCGAACGCCGCCCTGCTGCGGTTCGGCCTGGCCCCGCTGGACCGGCTCACCAGGCTGATGACCACCGTGGACCTGCTGCGCCCCGGCCAGCGCCTGCCCGCTTCCGGCGGCGGCGGTGTCGCCGAACTGATCCGTACGTTCAACGCCATGCTGGAGCGGTTGGAGCAGGAGAGGGTCGCCAGCAGCGCCCGTGCCCTGCTGGCCCAGGAGGCGGAGCGCCGCCGCATCGCCCAGGAACTGCACGACGAGGTTGGCCAGAGCATGACCGCGATCCTGCTGGGGCTCAAGCGCTCCGCGGACGACGCGCCGGAGCCGTTGCGCAAGGAGCTCCAAGAGCTTCAGGAGATCACCCGGGAGAGCCTCGACGAGGTCCGTCGTCTGGTGCGCCGGCTGCGGCCCGGGGTGCTGGACGACCTGGGCCTGGTGAGTGCGCTGACCTCGCTCAGCGAGGACTTCGCCACCCACACCAGGCTGCTGGTGACGCGCCGGTTCGACGCCGACCTGCCCCCTCTGGCGCCGGAGACGGAGCTGGTCCTCTACCGCGTCGCCCAGGAGTCGCTGACCAACGTCGCGCGCCACGCGGACGCCGGGCGGGTCACCGTCGCCCTGCGTCACACCGGAGACAGCGTGGTGCTGACGGTGACCGACGACGGCAGCGGCATCGGGGCACCCCGCGAGGGGGCGGGCATCCGCGGCATGCGTGAGCGGGCCCTGCTCGTCGAGGGCAGCCTGGAGATCACCCCGGCACCGCACACCGGCACCCGCGTCCAGCTCACCGCGCCCGTCGCAAGGAAGCAGTCCTGACCATGTCCGACACGGCCACTCCCGCCCCGACCCCGTCGCGCGCGATCCGCATCCTGCTCGCCGACGACCACGCGCTGGTGCGGCGCGGGGTGCGGCTCATCCTCGACCAGCAACCGGACCTCAAGGTGGTCGCCGAGGCCGGTGACGGGGCGGAGGCCATCGAGCTGGCCCGCACCAGCGACGTCGACCTGGCCGTGCTCGACATCGCCATGCCGCGCCTGACCGGGCTGCAGGCGGCTCGCGAACTGGCCGCCCTCAAGCCGGGGCTGCGGATCCTGATGCTCACCATGCACGACAACGAGCAGTACTTCTTCCAGGCGCTGAAGGCCGGTGCGAGCGGGTACGTGCTCAAGTCCGTCGCCGACCGGGACCTGGTCGCCGCGTGCCGGGCCGCGATGCGGGACGAGCCCTTCCTGTACCCGGGCGCGATCACCGCCCTGATCCGCAATTACCTCGACCGGGCCCGCCACGGCGAGGAAACGCCCGACCAGATCCTCACCCCCCGCGAGGAAGAGGTCCTCAAGCTGGTCGCCGAGGGCCACTCGTCCAAGGAGATCGCGGATCTGCTGTTCATCAGCATCAAGACCGTCCAGCGCCACCGCGCCAACCTCCTGCACAAGCTCGGCCTGCGCGACCGCCTCGACCTGACCCGCTACGCCATCCGCGCCGGACTGATCGAGCCCTGACCCACCGGCTGCCCGCGTTCCGACCGGGAGCCGGGCCCGGCCCGCACGCCACGACGAGAGGGGGGACGGTGCCTGACGGCACGCGCTCGGCGCACACCGCCGCCCGCTCCCCCGCCGGCGCGATGCTGGCCGCACTCGTCCTGGCGCTGCTCGCCACCCTGGGCATCGCCACCGCGTCGCCCGCCCCCTCCGCCACCGCCTCGCCCGCCCCCTCCGGCTCGGGGGTGGCGAGCGCGCCCGTGGCGGCGGACCATCACCGCTACGACGGCACGCGCGCCGACGACGGGTGCGACGCCGTCTGTGTCGTACGGGCGGCCACCCGGCTCGAGCCGCACGGCGAGCACCCGGCCCCGCGCGGACACCTCGGCACCTGCGGCCGGAGCCTGCGGACGCCGCCGTGCCGGGCCGCGCGCCCGTACAGGGCTCCGGCCGGGCAGGTGCCCTCCTCGCAGCCCCACACGGTCCAGGATCAAGGGCGGGCGCCCCCGGTGTGCTCCGGCACCTGACGCCCCTTCCCTCATCCGACTCGCCCCGCGGCGGCCCACGACGGCCGTCCTCGTGGCGTGCCCGCCGGAGGCTCCTGTTGAACCCTTCCCTGCGCGTGAGGGCGTTGTTCGCCCTCGCCGTGCTCGCCCTGTCGCTGTACATCGCCGCCACCGTGCCGGTCCGGCTCGGACTGGACCTGCGCGGCGGTACGCAGATCGTGCTCGAGACCCGCTCCACCCCCACGGCCGACGCCGACCGCGCGGCCACCGACCGCACCCTGGAGGTGCTGCGCGGACGCATCGACGCGCTCGGCGTCGCCGAACCCACCCTGGTGCGCTCCGGTGACCACCGGATCATCGTCGAACTTCCCGGCGTCCAGGACCCGAAGAAGGCCGCCGACGTCCTGGGCCGTACCGCACAACTCACCTTCCACCCCGTGCTCGGCGCCGCGGACGGAGCCGACGACGCCTCCCGGGCGCTGCCGAAGCGGCCCCGGGAACGCGTCCTGCCCGACGAGTCCGGCACACCGCTGCGCCTCGGCCCCACCTCCCTGACCGGCGAGGACGTCAAGGAGGCCGCCGCCCGGTTCGACCAGCAGGGCGGTGCCGGATGGCACGTCACCGTCGGCTTCGAGGGCGACGGCCGCGCCGGCTGGGCCCGTCTGACCGGCGAGGCCGCCTGCCACGCCGCGGGCGATCCGGCGCGCCGGGTCGCGATCGTCCTCGACGACAAGGTCATCTCCTCCCCGCAGGTCGACCCCTCCGTCACCTGCGGGACCGGCATCCGCGACGGCGCCACCCAGATCACGGGCTCCTTCGGTCCCGAAGAGGCCCGCGAACTCTCCCTGCTCATCAACGGCGGGGCTCTGCCCGTCCCCGTCGAGACCGTCGAGCAGCGCACCGTCGGCCCCACCCTGGGCGCGCAGGCCATCACCGCCAGCGCCTGGGCCGCTGCCCTCGGCACCGCGCTGACCTCGCTGTTCATCATCGTCGTCTACCGGCTGATGGGCGCTCTGGCCGCCGTGGCCCTGGCCTGTTACGGCCTGGTCTCCTATGCCGCCCTGGCCGCTCTCGGAGCCACCCTGACCCTGCCGGGCCTGGCCGGGTTCGTCCTGGCCATCGGCATGGCGGTGGACGCCAACGTGCTGGTCTTCGAGCGGGCGCGCGAGGAGTACGGGGTCCGGCGACGGCCCAGCATCCGCTCAGCCCTGGCGGCCGGTTTCCGCAACGCCTTCAGCGCGATCGCCGACTCCAACATCACCACGCTGATCGCGGCCGCGCTGCTGTTCTTCCTGGCCTCCGGGCCGGTGCGCGGCTTCGGTGTCACCCTCGGCATCGGTGTGCTCGCCTCCATGTTCAGTGCCCTGGTCATCAGCCGGGTGCTCGCCGAGTTCGCGGCGGGCCGGCCGGGTGTGCGCCGCCGGCCGGGTCTCACCGGCATCGCGGCCACCGGCGCGCTCCGCGACCGTCTGACCCGCCGCAACCCCCGGTTGATGCGTCGCCCGTGGCGCTGGCTGGCCACCTCCGCGGCCGTGCTCGTGCTGGCCGGTGCGGGCATCGTGGTGCGTGGTGTGGACCTCGGGGTGGAGTTCACCGGGGGCCGCCTCATCGAATACACCACGAGCCAGACCGTGGATCCCGGCCGGGTACGGGCCGCCCTCGCCGACGCCGGGTTTCCGCGAGCGGTCGTGCAGTCCTCCGGCGACACGGGTCTGACGGTGCGCACCGATCCGCTGACCGAGGCCGAGGAGGCCGGGGTCACCGGCGCGCTGCGCGAGGTGGCCGGCGGGGCGGACAAGGTGCGTGACGAACTGATCGGTCCCAGCCTCGGCGAGGAGCTGCGCCGAGGTGCCCTGATCGCGCTCGCCGTCGCCCTCGGAGCGCAGTTCGTCTACCTGGCGGCGCGCTTCCGCTGGGTCCTGGGCTCCGCGGCGGTCGTCGCCCTCGTCCACGACGTGGTCATCCTCCTCGGGGTCTTCGCCTGGCTCGGCAAGCCCGTGGACGGAGTGTTCCTGGCGGCTCTGCTCACCGTCATCGGCTACTCCGTCAACGACTCCGTCGTGCTCTTCGACCGCGTCCGGGAGCTGGTGCGGCGCCGTCCGAAGCCGCCGTTCCCCGAGACGGTGTCCCAGGCGATCCTGCAGACCCTGCCCCGCACCGTGAACACCGGTATGGGTGCCGCGTTCATGCTCACGGCCCTGACGGTGCTGGGCGGCTCCTCGCTCACGGACTTCGCCCTCGCGCTGCTCATCGGCCTCGCGGTCGGGACGTACTCCTCGGTGTTCACCGCGGCTCCCGTCGCTATCGGGCTTCACCACCGGTTCCCGCCCGGGAAGGGGTCGCGCGCCCGCTGACCCGGCGGGCGCCGGGCCCCCGGTTCCTGTCCGCGCCGGACCGGTCAGGAGGTGAGCCGGTGCAGCTCGGCCAGGACCGGGGCCACGCCGTCCTCCGCGGCCAGGACCCGGGCCAGCTCCCGGGCGCGGGTGCGGTGGTGAGGCTCGTCGGTGGCGCGGCGCAGGGCGCAGGCGAGGGTGTCCGCGGTCAGGCGCCGCAGGGGAACGGTGTCGGGGGCCGTCCCCAGGGCGACCAGGCGTGCCGCCCAGAAGAAGCCGTCGAACTGCACCGGCACCGGGATCGTCGGGACGCCGGCGCGCAGGACCGCGGCGGTGGTTCCGGCTCCGGCATGGTGGACCACGGCGGCCGTGCGGGGGAACAGGGCCTCGTGCGGCACATCGCCCACCGTGATCATGTCGTCGCCGGCCGGGGCTGCCAGGTTCGCCCATCCCCGCTGGATGATGCCGCGCAGTCCCACCGCGCGCAGCGCCCACACGATCTCCCCGCTGAGGTGCTCGGGGTCCGGCACCGTCGCGCTGCCCAGTCCGACGAACACCGGCGGGGGCCCGGCGGCCAGGAAGTCCTCCAGTTCGCCGGGCAGCGTACGCGGGTCGTGCGGCCACCAGTACCCGGCGATCTCCAGTCCGGGGCGCCAGTCCTTCGGGCGGGGCACCACCTGTTCGCTGAACCCGTGCAGCACGGGCCAGTGGGCCCGCTCGTGGGCGCGGCGGCTCGCGGAGAGGCCTGGCAGGGTCATGCCGTGCCGGGTGCGCAGTCGGCGCATGGCCTGCGTGAAGACCCGGTCGACGGCGGAGATGACGGCCCGTCCGCCCAGGTGGTTGCCCAGGGGGCCGAGGGAACGACCGCCGAGCATGGGAGCCCCGAACTCGCGTGTCGGGTGCTGGGGTTGGAGGAACAGGCCCAGGCTGGGCAGGCTCAGTCCCTCGGCGATGGCGCGCCCCAGCGGCGCCACGGCTCCGGCGGCCAGGACGATGTCGGCGCCGCGGGCCGCCTCGACCAGGGCGTCGGTCATCTCCTCGGCCACCGACCTGGCCATCGACGCGGCGCGCAGCAGTTTGCCGAGGCCGGTCGTGCTGGCGTGCAGATCGCGTCCGCGCTCGGAGTGGGACACGGCGTGCGGGTCGACCGGGGTGGGGTGGAAGCGCACCTGCGACCCGGCGGTCAGGGGCTCGAAGAGGGCGTGGGTGGCGAGCGTGACCTCGTGCCCGCTCCGCGCCAGCCCCGCACCGAGGCCGGTGTACGGCGCCACGTCGCCGCGCGATCCCGCCGTCATGATCACTACGCGCATGCTGCCAGTGTGGACCGGCCCGGCGGGCGACAAGCGGTGCAGGGCCGTACCGGGCCGGAATGCGCCCGTGCTGCCGCTTCTTTCGGAACGGATCTGCTCACTTCGGCTCGGTGTGCAGTGCGTCGAGGAGGCGGATGGCCGCCTGGCGCAGTCGTGGGGAGGGGTCCGCGGTCAGGGCGGTCAGCCGGCTGTGGGCCCCGTCGCTGTCCGGTGGGAGGGAACCCGTGGCGCCGGCCCAGCGTTCGAGCCCGAGGACGGCTTCGTGGCGGACCGGTTCGTGCGGGTCGTCGAGGCCACGCAGGAAGCGCCGTGCGTCGGCACAGGCGTGTTCGTCGGCCGGGTCGTCGCCGTCGAGCAGGGACAGGGCGGCGGCCAGGACCTCGCCGGACGGAGCGTGGTCCGCGAGGCGCCGCACATCGGGCAGGGCCTGGGCCAGACCCTGGAGGGCGTTGCGGGTGCGCCAGACGTGCCGTTCGTCGGTGGCCAGGTGGGCGACCAGGGCCCAGGCCACGGGGTGGCGCTCCCAGGGGCGGAGGCCGTGGTCGACGAGCGTCTCCAGGCCGTCGAGCGCGCCCGCGCGCAGGTCGTCGTCCGGGTCGTCCAGGAGGGGCAGCAGCAGCCACACCGCGTCCCAGCGGCCCGCCGCCCCGACGGCCCCGGCGGCGGCCGCCCGGGTGCGGGCCGGGAGCGTCCGGTCGAGCAGGGCCGAGCGGAGGTGCGCGGCGGCCGTGCCCGGGTCGAGCGTGCCCAGGGCACGCGCGGCCGACGGTCCGGCGACGGGGTCGCGCAGCCATCGCAGGGCCGGTTCCCTCAGGCGATCGTCGCCCTGTCCGGCCAGACCGCCGAGCAGTCGTGCGGCGACCTCGGGATGCTCCTCGGTCCGCGATGCCGCGCGCAACGCGTCATGTACCTGCCGTTGTTCCACGTGGAACAGGCGCCGGGCGGCCTCGATGCGCACGGCGGTGGACGGATCGCGCAGACCGGAGAGCAGGGAGTCGAGGAGCTGTCCGGTGCAGCGCGCCGGCAGCCACTCCAGGGCACGGGCACGGGCGATGCCCCTGCCCTCGCGGGCGGTGCGGATCAACTCCGCGCGCACGGCGGGGTCTTCCCCGCACAGGTGCATCAGGGTACGAGCGCGTCCCCACACCCCGTAGTGGGGGTCGCCGAGCAGGGCGGACAAGGCCGTCACATCGCCGGGGACGCGCAGGGCCGCCAGTCCCTCCAGGGCGCTGATCCGCACGCGATGGTCCGGGTCGGTCAGCAGCCGGGTGAAGGCCCGGGTGATCTCGGGTCCGTCGAGACGCAGCCGGACGGCGGCGACCGAGGCCCTGTGCCGGACGCCCGTATCCGCGTCCGCCATCAGCCGGGGCAGCACCTCCTGGCCGGCCTCGGGAATGCCGAGCCGTCCCAGGGCCAGGGCGGCGGCCGCTCGCACGGACGGGGCGGGATCGTCGGCGGCTTCGGTGAGCACTCGGGCGTGCTCGGCCCGGCCGATCCTCCCCAGCCCCTTCAACGCCGCGGCCCGCCGCTCCGGCTCGGGCCGCGCCGACTCCCGCAGGAAGTAAGCGATCTGATGGTCCGCCCCCATGGCCACCCCCCGTAGGAAGAGACCGTCGAGGGACAGGAAAGTTGCCCTCTCCGCGTCGGCCGGTGGTCTTGACGGCCCCTGGGTCCTCCGCCAGGGATCGGCGGAGGACCCGGCTCTCGAAGAGGGTCTGGATCAGGACGACTGGGCGCTCTGGTACAGGTTCTGCGCGTCCGCGCCGAAGTACGGGCCGTACATGGAGTTCGGGAAGAAGTTGTACTTGAAGCTGTTCACCGAGGACTGCAGGCCGGTTCCGGTGGCCTCGTTGAACTGGGTGAACCAGGGGCCGCCGCTGGAGCCGCCGGTCATGTTGCAGGTCAGTCCGTGGTCGTTGGACAGCAGGAAGTCCCGGGTGGTGGTGCCGCTGCAGTAGATGAACTTCTCCCCGTCGTACGGCGCTGCCACGGGGAAGCCGAAGGAGTACATCGCCTTGTTGTAGCCGGTGTTGAAGGCCAGACCCTGGCCGCCGACGACATCGGTCAGGTTCTTCCCGTCCAGCGGGGCGACCACGGCCGCGCCGATGTCGTAGTTGATGTCCTCACTGGCCGTCCACTGCGGCGTGGACAGGAGTTTGGACGCGGTCCAGGTGCCGTACGGGCGCTGCCCGTCGTGGTAGCCGGGCACGAACACCCAGTTGGTGTGCCAGGCGCCCTCCAGCTTCACGCAGTGGCCCGCGGTCATCACGGTGCTCTTGTTGGCGCTGGTCACGGCGTTGCCGGAGCAGGACGCGGTGCGGCCCTGGTAGGTGAAGAACACCCGTCCGGCGGTCTTGGTCACCGCTCCCCCGCCGGACCAGGGTCCGCCACCGTGCGGGAAGGCGAGGGGACCCGTGGCGGAGGCGGGAGCGGTGGGGGGCACGGTGGTCGCCCTGCCCTTGCGAAGTGCCGGTGCCCGCACGTCGGAACGGTCGACGGTCAGGACGTCGAGCGGGGTGGCCTCGCGCATGCGCTCGGGGGTCCAGAAGGCGAGGGCACGCTCTCGCGCCGAGGGGGTCATCGCGCCGGGATCCGGTGCGGCGCTCGCCGGTGCGACGGTGACGCCGGTCGCCAGCAGTGCGGCGACGCCGGCGAGCGCGCCGACCACGGAACGGCGGGCGCGGTTGCCGCGGAGGAGGGAGGTGAACCTGCGGGGTCTGCCTATCACGCGGTCTCCTTCTGCTGTGGGGGCCGGGCGACGGGAAGCCCGTCCACCCGGTCAGGCAGGGGTGTCACTGCGGACAGTCAGGGGGCAGCGTGCCACCCGGAGACCCAGATGGACAGGTGCATGTCATAACGATGGCCGAAAAAACACGTCCTCTCCCGGCGGAACAGGACACGCGGGCACAGCGGAACCCGGCCTCACCATGGAGGCCGGGTTCCGGGGACGTGGCTGTGTCAGAGGATGGGGCCGGAGCCGCCGGTGGTGTCACCCGGCTGCACGCGGCCGCGCCAGGCGCCGGACTCGACTCCGCGCTCCTCGATGTACTGCTTGAAGCGCTTCATGTCGCCCTTCACCCGGCGGTCGATCGTGCCCGTCATGTCCGCCGCCTTCTCCACGGCTCCGCTGGGCTCGACATCCAGCACGAGCTCCACCCTGGTGTGGGTGTCGTCGAGGCGCTCGAAGCGCACGGAGCCCCTCTGGTGCGTGTCTCCGCTGGTCGTGCGCCACGTGACCCGCTCGTCGGCCAGCTGGTCGACGATCTCGGTGTCGAACTCGCGGCGTACCCCACCGATCTTGGTGGTCCAGTGGTTGTGGCGGTCGTCCAGCTGCCTGACCTCCTCGACGCCCTCCATGAAGTTCGGGAACTCCTCGAACTGCGTCCACTGGTTGTACGCGGTGTGGACGGGGACGGCGACTTCCACGGTTTCCTTGATGGTGCTCATCCGTATGCCTCCGTTTCACTGATCGACTGCAGGAGGCCCATCGGCCCACTCAGGTCCGGGCCCGCGGAGGCCGGGTACCCGGGATGCCGCGGATGCCACATGGGATGTGACCAGCGCCCCGACGGGCGCCCGCCGCGGGGGTCTTGGAGCGGAAGTCGCAGCCGGGTCCGGGGCCGCAGCCGGCGTTCTGAGGGGTCGGCAGGAGGCGTGCCGGAGAGACGGCGCCCGCGGTCAGAACCGGTCGTGCTGCTGCGGCTGCCCGTGTGCCTGGCCGCTCGGGCCGCTCGCGTTCTGGGTCTGCAGCTGCTCCGCCTGTTCCCCGGTCACCTTCTGTTCGGCGCCGCAGAAGGTGCACTGCGTCATGTACTTCGTGGAGACCGGGAACAGCGGGACGAAGAACAGGGTGAACTTCGTGACGCGCTTGCGCAGCGTGTGGGCGGCGGGATTCCCGCACTGTCCGCACACCATCGTCAGTATCGCCAGCTGGTACAGGTATCCCTTGGTGCCGAAGATGATCACGTGTCGGTCCTTCCCCAGTCGGATCTTCATCCAGTGTCCCGCATCGGGGGCACGCCGGGCGTGCGCGCCCCTCGTTCGTGTGGAGAGCCCGGCGGGGGCTGGTCCAGTCGGGTGACGGCGGGCCGGGTGTCCCGCCGCGCGCAGATACGGTTCCGCGGTGACCACGATCTCACCCGAAACGCAGTCCGTGCCCGCCGACGACCTGGGTTCCCTCGTCGTCCAGTCCTGGCGGGGCACGACCCCCGACGGTGACGTCCCCTACCTCCTGGCCTGCTCCCTCGGAGACGGGGCGAACGGCCCCGAGGGCACCTCGAAGGCCGTCGAGCAGTTGCTGCTGAGTGCCGGTCTCCCCCTGGGCGAGGGACTGGTCCACGCCACCCAGCGGCCCAGCCTGCCGGTGAGCCTGCTCGTGGTGCCCGGGTCGGCCGTCCTCACCGTGCAGCACCTCAAGTCGCAGTTCATCCCGCCGGAGACCTGGCTGGAGGCGGTGGGCGAACTCGGTTTCGCCTACCTCATCTTCACCACGCGGCCGTGGCCGCAGGGCGCGGAGCCGGGCGACGTCGAGACGCTCGCCGCGTTCACCTCCGACGAGGACGCGATGGCCTCGGCGGCACATGTCGTGCTGCCCGCCCGCAGCCTGCGCGGCTGACCCGCGAACGGCCCGGGCCACATGCGGTGGCCCGGGCCGCGTCGTGCCCGCGGTCAGGCCGACAGGGCCGACAGCACCACGGACTTGGCCTCCTCCTGCACCCGGCCGAGGTGGTCGGGGCCGAGGAAGGACTCGGCGTAGATCTTGTAGACGTCCTCGGTGCCCGAAGGGCGGGCGGCGAACCAGGCGTTGTCCGTGGTCACCTTGATGCCGCCGATGGCCGCGCCGTTGCCGGGCGCCTCGGTGAGCACCGCGGTGACCGCGTCCCCGGCCAGCGTGTCGGCTGTGACCTGGGCCGGGGAGAGCTTGGCGAGCAGGGCCTTCTCCTCGCGGGTCGCGGGGGCGTCGATGCGCGCGTAGGCCGGTTCGCCGAAGCGGGCGGTCAGCGCCGCGTAGTGCTCGGATGGGGTCTTCCCGGTGACCGCCGTGATCTCGGAGGCGAGCAGCGCGAGAAGGATGCCGTCCTTGTCCGTGGTCCACACCGAGCCGTCCCGGCGCAGGAAGGACGCCCCGGCGGACTCCTCCCCGCCGAAGCCGATGGTGCCACCGGCCAGTCCGTCCACGAACCACTTGAACCCGACGGGCACCTCGACCAGCTCGCGGCCCAGGTCCGCGGCGACCCGGTCGATCATGGCGGAGGAGACCAGGGTCTTGCCGATACCGGTGGTGGCCGGCCAGCGGTCGCGGTGGGCGTAGAGGTAGGAGATGGCGACGGCCAGGTAGTGGTTGGGGTTCATCAGACCCCCGTCCGGGGTGACGATGCCGTGCCGGTCGGCGTCGGCGTCGTTGCCGGTGGAGATCCGGAACCGGTCGCGCTGTTCGATGAGCGAGGCCATCGCGTACGGCGACGAGCAGTCCATGCGGATCTTGCCGTCCCAGTCCAGCGTCATGAACCGCCAGGTGGGGTCGGTGTGCGGGTTGACCACGGTCAGGTCGAGGCCGTGCTGTTCGGCGATACGGCCCCAGTAGGCGACCGAGGCCCCGCCGAGCGGGTCGGCGCCGATCCGGATCCCGGCGGTGCGGATCGCGTCCAGGTCGAGCACGCCGGGCAGGTCGGCGACGTAGGTGCCGAGGAAGTCGTAGCGGCCGGTGGTGGGGGCGGCGAGGGCGCGGGCGTACGGGACGCGCCGTACGTCCTTCAGGCCGCCCCGGATGATCTCGTTCGCCCGGTCCTGGATCCAGGAGGTCGCGTCGGAGGCGGCGGGGCCTCCGCTGGGCGGGTTGTACTTGAATCCGCCGTCGACGGGCGGGTTGTGGGAGGGCGTGACGACGACGCCGTCCGCGAGGCCCGTGGTGCGGCCCCGGTTGTGGGTGAGGATGGCGTGCGAGACGGCGGGGGTCGGCGTGTAGCCGTCCGCGTCGTCGATCAGCACGGTCACCTCGTTGGCGGCGAACACCTCCAGGGCGGTCACGCGCGCGGGCTCCGACAGGGCGTGGGTGTCGGCGCCCAGGAAGAGCGGGCCGTCGATGCCCTGGCCGGCGCGGTACTCACAGATGGCCTGGCTGGTCGCCGCGATGTGGTCGTCGTTGAACGCGGCCGCCAGTGACGAGCCGCGGTGTCCGGAGGTCCCGAACGTGACGCGCTGCCCCGGGTCGTCCAGGTCGGGGCGCAGCGCGTAGTACGCGGTGACCAGCCGAGCGACGTCGACGAGATCCTCGGGTCCGGCCGGACTTCCCGCTCGCTCGTGCTGCATGGGCCCGCTCCTCCGCATCGTGTGATCCTTCGCTTGCGGTCTCATCCTTCCTCGTCACGGCGGTGCCGCGCGAGGGGGGCACCCCGCCGGGGGCCGGATGTGCGCCAGACCACGTGGGAGGAGGCGACACGCCGCACGAGGAGGCGGCGCCGCGGACCACCGGGACACCCGGTGCCGCGTCGCGCCGCCCGCTGCCTCGTGCCGGCACGTCCGTCGCGCCGGCCGTGCTCAGATCCGTCCGCCCGTGAGCCGGGTGAGGGGCCCGTGCGCGCCGCGTTCCGCACGGCGCCCGACGGCGTAGGACGCGGCGCTCAGGGCGGTCAGACCCGCTCCGACGCCCGCGGCCACGAGCTTGCGCTGGGCGATGACCGTCCACGCCGTCTTCGCCGTGGTGGCGACGTGACCCGAGGCCGTGACGACCGCCTGGCGGCCGGCCTCGACGCCCTTGGCCGCGGTCTGCGCGGCCGCCTTCGCCGTCTCGGCGGAGCGCTCCGCACCGGACTTGGCCGCCGACGCCGCCTCACCGGCCTTGTCCGCCGCGCCCTTGGCCGCCTGGGACGCCGGCGCGGTCGCCTTGTCCGCAGTACGGCGGGCCTTCGACTCGGCGGTGCGGACGGAGGCGGGCTTCTGATTCGTGCGCTTGTTCTCTTCAGTCATGGACACCGACTTGCCTCTGTCCCGGGCGGCAAACACGTTCGGTCGCGGACCGACCGGGCAGGAGGGTGCCTGAGCACGCCGAACGGGGGGTAGGCGTGCAACAGGAAATGACATCGGATCAGGAAGGAAGGTGCGTCATGGCCGGAATGCTTAATCGCATCAAGGAGTTCGCCCGGAGCCCGCAGGGGCAGCGGGCCGTGGAACAGGCGCGGCGGGCCGCCGCCGACCCCCGCAAGCGGGCTCAGGCCCAGCGTCTGCTCGGCAAGCTCAAGGGGCGCGGGCACTGACCGGGGCGCCCTTCCCTCCCGGTATCCAACTCCTCGGCCACACAGGTGTGTTCGTGCCCGGCTTGGGCACTTGGGTCGCATCACACACCTGAGAGGGGCTGGTTCGATGAGCAGGGCGGGAAAGGGCGGGCGGGTCTGCGCCTTAGGCGTCGCCGGAGCGCTGGCCGGGACAGTGCTGGTCGGCTGCGGTGACGGTGACTCGGGCGACGCCGCGCAGGGGGTGTCGGCGAAGCCGAGCGCCGGGGCCGAGGAGCGGGGCACCCGGGCGGTGCGTTCGGCCTACGACCGGACGGCCGAGGAGGACACCGCCAAGGTGAAGCTGCGGGTGCGGACCTCGGCCCAGGGCGCGGCGCAGACCGCGAACGGGCAGGGCACGGTCGACCTGGACGACGGCGACAGTGTCATGACGCTCACGGCACAGGGGCAGCGGATCGAGCAGCGCGTCATCGATCAGGTGCTCTACCAGAAGCTGCCCAAGGGGCAGGCGCCCGGCGGCAAGCCCTGGATCAAGATCGACCTGGGGAAGGTCGCCGCACAGCAGGGCACGGGCGACCAGTCCATGAGCGATCCGGCGCAGTCCGCCGCGTACGCCAAAGCGATCACCGACAAGGACGTGACCAAGAAGGGCACGGCCACCATCGGCGGCGTGGAGACCACGCACTACCGGGTCTCCGTCGACGTGGCGAAACTGCCCAACGGCGACACCCTGCGCAAGCAGGTGGGCCCGACCCTGCCGATGGACGTCTGGCTGGACGACGAGGGCCGGATGCGCCGTCAGCAGATCGACATGACCGTCAAGGCCCCGGCGGCGAAGCAGCGGTCCTCCACCGACGCCTCGTCCGCGCCCGAGAAGGTCACGGTGCGCACGGTCATGGACTTCACCGACTTCGGCACCGAGGTGGACGCGGACGCTCCCCCGGCCGGACAGGTCACCGACATGACCGGCAAGGTCCTGGACCGGGGCAAGGGGCGGAGCTGACCCCGGGTCACCTCGCCGCCCGGCCGCGGAGGCGTCGCACGAGGTCCTCCGCGGCCGCCGGCCAGGCCGGGTGATCGAAGGAGAAGCCCGCGTCGAGCAGGCGGCCGGGGACGACGCGGCGGCTCTTCAGCAGCAGTTCGGTGTCCGAGCGCAGGACGAACGCGCCGATCTCCGCCATCCAGCGCGTCGCGGGCAGGCCCAGCGGGACGCCCCACGCGGCGCGCAGGGCACGCATGAAGGCACGGTGCGGCAGGGGGCCCGGGGCGGCGAGGTTGACCGGGCCCTCGATGTCGTCCCGGGCGACGAGGAACTCGACCGCCCGGGCGAAGTCCCGGTCGTGGATCCAGGAGACGTACTGTCCGCCGCCGGCGACGGGGCCGCCCAGGCCGAGCCGGGCCAGGCGCAGCAGGATGTCGAAGACGCCGCCGCGGTCGGGGCTCATCACCATGGCGGCGCGCAGGGCCACTTTGCGGGTGTGCGGGGTGTGGGCGCTCTCCTGCTCGCGCTCCCAGGCCTTGGCGATGTCGACGCTGTAGCCCCAGTAGCCGGGCACGTCGGGCTCGGTGCCGCCGATCAGGCCGTCGGCCTCGTCGTTGGGGGCGTCGAAGCGGTGGGCGTAGACGGTCGCGGTGCTCATCTGCAGCCAGACGGCGGGCGGCCGGTCGGCCGCGGCGATCGCCTGGCCCACGACCCGTGCGGAGTGGATCCGTGAGTCCATCATCTGCCGGAGGTTGGCGGGCGTGTAGCGGCAGCTCACGCTGCGGCCTGCCAGATTGACCACGACGTCGCTGCCGTCGATCTCGGCCATCCAGGGCCCCGGGGTCGCCCCGTCCCAGTGCACTTCCCCCGGCCCCGCGGGATGCCTGCTGAGCACCACGACGTCATGGCCCGCCGCACCGAGGGCGCGCTTCAGGATCGTGCCGACCTGTCCGGTCCCGCCGGGTATCACGAACTTCACGGTGGACTCCCCCTCGCTGTGTCGAGGCGAGCCTAACCCATATTTGAACGCGTTCAAAACATAATGCGCCCGGGGGCTCGGCCTGCGCGGATGTGGCGTCGGGCAAGATGGGGCGCATGAGCGTAGTCAAGATCAATGTGCTGACCGTGCCCGCCGAGCAGCGGGAGACGCTGGAGAAGCGGTTCGCCTCCCGTGCGCACGCCGTGGAGAACTCCGACGGGTTCGAGTGGTTCGAACTGCTCCGCCCGGTGGAGGGCACCGACACCTACCTCGTCTACACGCGGTGGCGTGACGAGGAGTCCTTCCAGGCCTGGATGGAGGGGCCGATGAAGACCGCGCACCAGGGCGGCGGCGAGGGCGAGCGGCCCAAGCCCGCGGCGAGCGGCTCGACGCTGTGGTCCTTCGAGGTCGTGCAGCAGGCCGGGCCGAAGGAAGCCTGACCCACGACACCGCGAGATGGTCCCCCGTGCCGCGCGGCGCGGGGGACCATCTCCTGGCGGCGTGATCAGGGTGGCGCCGTCGGACGCCGGCCCCGGGGCAGGGGTACGGCGGTCGACGCCCTGCCCGCCCGGGATGGTGCCCCTTGGAGAGGACCGCCCATCACTTCGGCGTTCTCGCCGGTCAGGGACGTGGGCGCCACAACCGCCTGGCGCTCTCAGGCAGGGCGGGACCGCGAGGGTACGGCGGTGCGGCCGACCGCTGCGGCCAGTTTGCGCAGCCGGCGCCAGTCGAGGCGCGGAGGCGCCTCGGGGACTCCGGGACGGTTGCGGGGCACCCGCACGCGCAGGGCGCGACGCGCGATGCGGCAGTGGACGGGGGCGGGCATCGTGAGCGCCTCGCCGTCGAGGCCGACCTCCAGCTGCGGCTCGTCGGCGTCCACGACGACATGCTGGGCGGTGAGCACGGTGAGCCCCTCCGGGCGCGGAGACAGCAGCAGTTCGGCCGCTTCCACGGCGTTGTCCACACGGACGGCGAGCACCCCCAGCCGCCCGGAGTTGAGCCGCTCGCGCCGGCCGAGACCGAAGGGGTCGTCCATGCGGTAGGCGTTGTTGCTCACCAGGATGGCCTGCGGATCGGCGACGGTGATGCCGTCGGCGGTGGCCGTCAGACGCGGACCGCTCTGCCGGGTGAGCAGATCGGGCAGGCGCTCCAGGGCCGCGCCCACCTTGTCCTCGCGGTAGCCGGGGCTCTGCACGACCGCCCCGTACACGCCGAACGACGCGTTGTTGACGAAGGGGCGGTCGTCGGCGAAGCCGAGGTCGACCCGCAGTTCCACGCCGTCGGTGAGGGCGTCGAGACAGGTGGAGGGGTCGTCCCGGTCCAGCCCCAGGTCCATGGCGAAGTGGTTGCGGGTGCCGGCGGCGATGACGAGGAACGGCAGGCCGTGCTCGGCGGCGACGGCGGCGACCAGCGCCTGGGTGCCGTCACCGCCCGCCACGCCCAGGAGGTCGGCTCCCTCGGCCACGGCGGCCCGGGCCAGGGCGGTGACGTCCTGATGCTGTTCCGGGTCGAGGAGCACGACCTGGGCCCCGAGCGACTCGGCCTTCTCCCGCAGGTTGAACTTCTCGACCTTGCCGCCGCCGGAACGCGGGTTGAGCAGCAGGAAGGGACGCAGCGGCGGCGGGGTGCGGTACTCCCTGACCCGCACGGACCGCAGGCCGGTGCTGCGCAGGGCGTAGCGGCCGCTCCAGACCGCCCCGCACCACAGGAGCAGGGAGACGAAGACCACCCAGAGCAGATTCGCGGTGGCGAAGAGGGTGACGAGGCCGACGGGCGCGGCGACGACCAGCGCGGCCGCCGCGATGCGGACCACTCCCCTGCGGGACAGCACCCACCACAGCGCGGCGGCGGTCAGGGCGAGTCCCGCGAGGGCCGTCACGAGCAGCAGCAGGCCGCGCAGACCGCCGGAGACGAGCGGCAGCAGGGCCGCCAGAGCGGCCGCGGCCAGGGCGCCCCGGGCAGCCCATCTCTGCCGGCGGTGAAACCGCTCGTCCATCGCCGATCCCATCTCGTCCCTCCGCTCGATGGCCGGCGCGGGCGGACTGTCGAGTCCGCGCCCGGCCCGGACCATGGTGCCCGCCGGCACGTCGGCTCTGCCACTGCCGTCCCTGGATGGCTCCCCCGCCGCCGGGCACGTCAGACGTGCGGATCCATGGGGGTGGAGCCACCGGTAGCGTACGCGGCTGCCCGAGCGCGGTTCCGCGCCCGGGGGCATACCGGCACGCGCACTCGCCCTCTCCTCGTTTCCTCGCCCTTGACCTGTTGAGTCTTATTACGCAACTCTGTCGCCAGAGTCCCAGTCGACGAGGAGGCCGACAGGCGATGGAGTGGACGGGCGCGCGGTACGCCGACCAGCCGACGGTGGAGGTGGCGACCTGGATCGCCGCCCCGCCGGGCAGGGTGTGGGCACTGGTGTCGGACGTGACACGGATGCCGGAGATGAGCCAGGAGCTGCTGTCGGCGCGGTGGGAGGGCGACGCCGGGCCGGCCGTGGGGGCGCGGTTCGTCGGCCGGAGCAGGCACGAGCAGTTCGGCGAGTGGGAGACCACCTCGACCGTCGTCGCGTGCGACCCGGAGCGGGTGTTCGCCTGGGCGGTCGGGGACCCCGCGGAGCCCAGTGCCGTCTGGCGGTTCGCGCTGGAGCCGAGGGACGGCGGGACCGGACTGTCGCAGTGGATGCGGATGGGGCCCGGGCGTTCGGGGCTGTCGTTCGCGATCGACGCCATGCCGGAGAAGGAGCAGAAGATCGTGTTCGTGAGGATGCGGGAGTTCGAGCGGGGCATGACCGCCACGCTGGAGCACATCAGGCAGCGGGCGGAGGCCTGATGCGCGCGGCGACGACCGTCGAGGCGGCGGCGCTCGGCTCCTGGTCCCGGCAGGCCGACTTCGTGGAAGAGGCCGAAAAGCTCGGACTCGACGTGTGCTGGGTGGCCGAGGCATGGGGGTCCGACGCCCCCTCCGCCCTGGGTTACTACGCGGCCCGTACGCGGCGGATGCTGCTCGGCTCCGCGGTCATGCAGGTCGGCACGCGCACACCGGTGGCCCTCGCCCAGACGGCGATCACTTTGTCCAACCTGTCCGGCGGACGGTTCCTGCTGGGGCTGGGCCCGTCAGGTCCGCAGGTGATGGAGGGCCTGCACGGCGTGCCGTTCGCCCGCCCCCTGGCGCGGGTGCGCGAGACGGTGGAGATCGTGCGGCAGGTGGTCGCGGGCGGCAGGATCTCCCACTCGGGCTCGGAGTTCCGCATTCCGCTGCCCGGCGGGGAGGCGGTGCCGATGCGCCTGTCCCTGCGCGCCGAGCATCCCGTGCCCGTCTACCTGGCCGCACTGTCGCCCGCGATGCTGCGGCTGACCGGCCGGGTCGCCGACGGCTGGCTCGGCACCAGCTTCGTCCCCGAGGGGGCGGCGGAGGCCTACTTCGCTCCCCTGGACGAGGGCCTGGCCGCCGCCGGCCGCGCACGCGCCGGGTTCGACGTCTGCCAGGGCGCCGAGGTCGCGTTCGCCCGGGACGAGGAGGAACTGGCCGGCATGGTCGCCGGCCGGAAGAAGGAACTCGCCTTCAGTCTGGGCGGCATGGGCTCGGCGTTCACCAACTTCTACAACCGGGCGTACAGCCGGCAGGGCTGGGCCGACGTGGCGGCGGAGGTGCGTGAGCGCTGGCAGAAGGGCGACCGGGACGGCGCGGCCGGTCTCGTCACCGACGAGATGGTGCTGGCCACCACTCTCATCGGCACGGAGGAGATGGTGCGGCGGCGGCTGCGCGTCTGGCACGACGCCGGTGTGAACACGGTCCGTCTCTACCCGTCGGGAGCCACCCTCGACGACCGGCTCGCCACCCTCGGCCGGGCCATCGAACTGGTCCACGCGACCTCGCCCTGAGGCGGCGGGTAGGCTCCCCTGCTGATCAACGGCCGACACGAACAACAGGGGGGCTCCGTGCGGGCCATGGCTACGGTGACGACGACCGCGTTCTGCCTGCTGGCGAGCGCTGCACTGGCCGGGTGCGGTGCCGGCGGCGGCGAGGAGAGATCCGCCGGCGAGCTGCTCGACGAGGCCAACGCGAGGATGCGGAAGCTGGACTCCGTCACCGTCGAGGTCACCAACCGCACCGCGAGCGGCGGCACGGTCACCAGTCACCTCGTGACCGACCTGGACAGCCGGTGCAGGTCGAAGACCACCTGGTCCGGCGGCGGCGTCCTGGAGCAGATCCGTCTGGGCACGACCGACTACGTCCGGCCCGACCGGGCGTATCTCCAGAAGTGGAAGAATAAGCCGGGGGCCACCGGCGAGCAGAGGCTGTGGGTGAAGACGCCCGTGGATCCGGCCTCCTCGGGCGACGGGCTCGCTTCCTGCGAACGGCCCTTCGACTCCTTCGGCACGGCGAGGAAGGGCGGAACCAAGCGCGTCGGAGACACGAAGGCCGTCGAGCTGATCGTCACCGACAAGGCCGACAAGAAAGGGACGTACACCTTCTACGTGGCCGAGGAGGGCGAGCCGTATCTGCTGAAGACGGTGTACGAGAGCGCCTCGCAGCGGACCACGACGTCGTTCAGCGATTTCGACGAGCCGCTGGACGTGCGGGCTCCTAAGCCGGGTGAGGTGCTGAGCGTCGGCGGCTGAGCACCTGCCCGACGGTGGCGCTTTCCGTTCGATTTCCGGTGGCAAGCGGCCGGATGGGGCGAATCGTCACACCAGGGCTTGACGCGATGGAGCCCGGCTCGGCCTACTGGAAGGCGCGGCCGGGCGTGTCGGGGGATCCGGTCAGTACCGGCCCCGGGGTCGAGTCCACTTCCGTGCTCCCCGTCGGGAACGCAGATCAGGGGTCTGATGGTGCGGCGACGATGGGCGGCGGCGGTGGGTCTGGTGGCCTGCCTGCTGATGCTGCATCTCGTCGTCGAGGGGCTCGCGGGCGAAGGGCGGGCGGCCGTCGCGGTCACGGCGGACTCCTCGGAGCCGGGTGCGGTGGGGTCGGGCGCGACCCTGAGGGCCGAGTTCGCGGAAGCCGCTGAGGCAGGAGAGCCGTGCCCCTGCGAGGACGAGCCGTCCGGGCGGCACCTCGCGGCGCGGACACCGCGGGCCGCCGGAGCGGCCGGTGCGAGCCCGGTGGTGACCGGGGCGGCCGTGGTGGACCGGGGCGGCACGCACGCCCGTGCGGCGGGAGCGGGTCCGTGCACGGGGGCGGCCGGATCCGCCCCGAACGCCGCCCGATTGCAGACGTTCCGCTGCTGAGAGCCGTCAGTACCGGCAAAGGCCTGCGCCGTGCGGCCTGAGTACTGCCCTGGTGCCCGATCGCGGTGATGTGCAGGCCTTCGTGTGTCCCCATGCCGATGACACAGGAGGCGGAGTTGCCCGGAAAACGCGTTCTCGTTCTGCGGCCGGACGAACTGGGCCCGAACGACCAGAAGATGTGGCGGGAGATCCGGACGGAGTCCGGTGCCCCGGCGAACCCCTTCCTCGACCCGGCGTTCACCGTGGCGGTGGGACGGGTCAGGCCCCGAGCCAGAGTGGCGGTGCTGCTGGACGACGGCTCCCCGGTGGGGTTCTTCCCCTACGAGGCGGGGGTGTTGGGGCAAGGCCGGGCCATCGGGCTGGGTGTGTCCGACAGTCAGGGGGCCGTGTTGCGTCCCGGCCTCCGGCTCGACGCTCACCGGCTGTTACGGGCCTGCGGGCTGTCGTCCTGGGAGTTCGACAATCTGGAGGCCGGTCAGGGGGTGTTCGAGCCGCACGCGGTCGAGGAGCTCGCCTCCCCGGTCGTCGACATCGGCGAAGGGTTCGACGCGTACCTCGGACGGCTGCGGGCGAAGTCGCCGGGGTTCCTCAGACAGACCCTCGCGAAGGAGCGCAAGCTGGAACGGCAGGTCGGCGCCGTGCGGTTCGCGTACGACACGACGGATCCGGGGGCGCTGCGGGCGCTGATGGAGTGGAAGTCGGCGCAGTACCGCAGGACCGGCCGCCGGGACCGGTTCGCGCAGGAGTGGATCACCGGTCTGGTGGGGCTGCTCGGGGAGAGCGAGGACCCGGAGTGCCGTGGCGTGCTGTCCGTGCTGTACGCCGCGGACCGGCCCGTCGCCGCGCACTTCGGGCTGCGCTCGCGTTCGGTGCTGTCCTGGTGGTTCCCGGCGTACGACCGCGCGTACGCCAAGCACTCCCCCGGCCGTGTGCTGCTGCTGAGGATGCTGGAGGCCGCGGCGGCCGACGGGGTCGGGACGGTCGACCTGGGGAGCGGCCCGGCCCGCTACAAGGAGTCGCTCAAGACCCGTGACCTGCGGGTGTACGAAGGTGCGGTGGTACGGCCGGTGCCGGGCGGAGCCGCCCACTGGCTGGGCCGGGAGCCCGCACGGGCCGCCCGGCGGTTCGTCCGCAACCGGCCCCGCCTGGCCGGTGCCGCCGCGCGGACCCTCGAAGAACTGGGCAGGCTGCGCGGCGGCTGAGCCTGGGGGCGCCCGGCCCCGGAGGGCCGGGCGTCCCGCGGTCAGCGCGTGGCCGTCCAGCTGTGGGCGACGTCCACGATGACGCGGCCGTCGAGCTGCTGCACCCGGAAGGGCAGCCGGGCGCGGACGCCGAGTCCGATCTGGGTCTCCCCTTCGAAGCTGCCGCCGTACCGGGCGTCCCGGAAGGTGCGGTAGCCGGTGAGGTCGACGCCCGGCAGCGGGCGCGTCGGACGGCCGGGATACGTGGCCGCGCCGGTCTCCGGGTCGTACGCCGGCGCGCTCACCCGCACCTCGAGGACGGCGCCGCCGGCCACGGGGATGGGGCGGCCCGAGCCGTCCTGGTAGAGCTGGTCGACGTACTGGACCGTGTAGCCGACGCCGCTGCCGCCGCCGGGCACGTCGATGACCATCCGGTCGTAGCAGGTGTGACGGCCGGTCCTGATGTTCGTCACCGAGGCGAGCGTGGTACCGGCGTCGGTCTTGGCGAGGCTTCCCCAGCCGGTCGGACAGGTCGTGGCCTGTGTGGTGGACCGCTGGGCGGCGGCAGGTGCGGCCCCGGCCGGGACCGTCGCCATGCCCACCGTGGCGCCCACGAGTGCGAGTGTCGCGCATGCAGTTCTGATTCGTACCATTGCCGCCCCCGAGGCTTGCATTTGCTGGTACGGAGTGAGACGGCCGGGCGGACCGAAAGGTTGCACTTGCCGCGCCGGACCGCCGACCATGGCACATCCTGGTGGGAAGCGATTGGTGTCCGGTGCGTCCGTACCGGGAGGACGCGACATGGATGAGGCAGCCGCCGTACCGGACAGGCCGCGGTCAGCCGGTGGCCAGAGCCGGGACGGGGCTGGCGGCCGGGTCCCCGCCGGGGGCACGGCCCGGATCGAGGATGCCCTGACGACCCCGCTGGTGGAGGCCGTCCGGGACTTCGACGGCTACGGCGGGCTGGTCTACCTGCGCTCCCGCGACCGGCGCTCGCTGGTCCTCGCGATGGTCACCGGGGTACCCCGGTCGCTGCTCAAGAGCTGGTGGCGGGTGCCGGTGGGCGGCGCCCTGCCCATGGCGGAGGCCTACCGGCGCGACGAGACGCTGTGGCTGCCGGACGAGCGGGCCGGCATGGTGCGTTTCCCGCACTTCACCGCCGGCCTGCCCTACTCCTTCGGCTCCGCCTACCAGCCCGTGCGGGCCGGTGGCGAGGCCGTGGGCGTGCTGGTCGTGCTGCGCTCGGCGGCCCGGCCGCCGATGGAGGCGGAGGCGGTGGAGCGCGCGCTGCGTCCCGCCGGGCGGGCCATGGAGGAACGCCTCGACCGCCTCGCCCGCGGCGGGTCCGGTCCGGGCTCCTCCGCCCACCGCGTCGAGTACGACGACGAGCCGGTCACCGTCCGGCTGGCGATCTCGGCCGCCCGCCCGGTCCGGGTCGGACTCATCGACTGGGACCTGGACAGCGACCGGTGCACGGCGGACGACGACGCCCTCGGGCTGCTGGGCATCGACCGGGCGGACTACGGCGGCACCATCGCCGACATCGAGGCCCGGATCAGCCCCGACGACCTGCACGAACTGCGGGAGAGCCGGCACGACGCGCTCACCGGCGGCCGGGTCAGGTCACGGCACCTGCGGGTACGCGACGAGTCCAGGGGCGAGGAGCAGGCCGGCTACCGGCCGGTCGAGCTGTGGGGCCACCTCGTACGCTCCGGCTCCGGGCGGATCCTGGTGGGCGCCCTCGTCGACGCGGCCGGCGGGCTCACCGCGGCCGAAGCCGCCGAGCGGCTGCCCGACGGGCTCTTCTCCCTGGACCAGGACGGCCGCCTGACCTTCGCCAACCGCCGCTGCGAGGAACTGCTGGGCTGCGGCCGGGAAGAGCTCTTCGGACGCTATCCCTGGGAGGTGGTCACCTGGCTGCGGGACCCCGCCTACGAGGACCGCTACCGGGCGGCGATGCTGTCGCAGGAGCAGGTGTCCTTCCTGGTGCGCCATCCCGAGGGGAACTGGCTGAGCTTCGTGCTGTACCCGGACGTGCACGGGCTGACCGGCCGGGTCTTTCGGACCGGGCCGCCCACGGGGGCCGGGCCGGAGGCCGGGTCCGCCGCGGGAGGCGGGGCCGCCGCGGTCACGCCGCCGCCCGGTCCTGTCGCCGCCGCCCGCGCGGGGGCGCTGTACCACGTGGTGCAGATGGCGAGCGTGCTCACCGAGGCGGTCACGGTGCAGGACGTGTGCCGGGCGGTCTCGGAGCAGCTGCTGCCCGCCTTCGGCGCCCGGGAGCTGGCCCTGTACACCGTCCGCGAGGGGCGTATGTACCTGCTGTGGGAGTCGGGGTACCCGGAGGGCTTCCTCACCCCGTTCGAAGGGGTCACGCTCGACACCCAACTGCCCGGCGTCCACGCCCTGACCACGCGGCTCCCGCTGTTCTTCGAGTCGCCCGAGGAGCTCTCCGTCGCCTACCCGGGCATCACTCTGGACCGGATGCACGCCTGGTCGTTCCTGCCGCTGATCGCCTCCGGCCGTTCCGTCGGCTCCTGCATCCTCGGCTGGGACACACCGCACCGGTTCACACCCGACGAACGCTCCGCGCTGACCGCGCTCAGCGGCCTGGCCGCCCAGGCGATGGAGCGGGCGCGGCTCTACGACGCGGAGTCCGCCGTCGCCCGGGGCCTCCAGGAGGGGCTGCTGCCGCACCGGCTGCCCGCCGTGGAGGGCCTGCGCACCACGGGCCGCTATCTGCCCGGCACGCAGGGCATGGCGATCGGCGGCGATTGGTACGACGTGATCACCACCGGGCGGGGTGTGGCCCTGGTCATCGGGGACGTGGAGGGCCACAGTGTGGGCGCCGCAGCGGTGATGGGGCAGTTGCGCAGCGCCGTGCACGCCTTCGCCGCGAGCGAGCGGCCGCCGCAGGAGGTCATCACGCACACCAACCGGCTGCTGACCGAGCTGGAGTCGGACGTCTTCGCGACCTGCTGCTACATCGAACTCGACCCGGCCACCGGGCGGGCTCTGGCCGTGCGGGCCGGTCATCCCCCGCCGCTGCTGCGCCACCCCGACGGGCGGGCCGAGACGCTGGACCTCGAGGGCGGGGTGATGCTGGGTGTCCAGCCCGACTCGGTCTACCCCGTCACCGCGCTGACGCTCGCCCCCGGCAGCGTCCTCGCCCTGTACACGGACGGGCTGGTGGAGCGGCCCGGCAGCGACATCGAGACGGGCATCGACGCGGTCCGCCGCCGGTTGTCCGAGACACCGGCGGACTCGGTGGAGCATCTCGCCGACCGGCTGGTGGGCACCGCCCGGCAGGCCCGGGAGCGGCCGGACGACGTGGCACTGCTGCTGACGGCGTACCGGTGATCGCGGCGCTCCCGCGGGGCACGCCGCCCGGCCGCCCGGACGAAGAGCCCTACGAAGCGGCGCGGAGTAGCGTGGGCGGGACCGGGCGCGAGGCGGTGGTGGCGGTGGAGTGGCAGCGGTACGCCGAGCAGATGGCGCTGTTCGCCCGGGACCTCGTGGCGCGGGAGTCGGTTCAGGAGACGCTGGACGCGATCGCGGTGGCGGCGGTGGAGCTGGTCGAGGGCTGCGACGCGGCGGGAATCCTGACGGTCTCGAAGGGCCGGACGAAGACGCTGTCCGTGTGCGGTGACGTCGTCGCGGAGTCGGACCGGCTCCAGGGCGAGTTCGGCGAGGGGCCGTGTTTCGACGCCGCGCGCCGCGTGGACGGCAAGCGGCTGTTCCGGATCGCCGACATGACGCGGCCGCAGCCGTCCTGGCCGCGGTACAGCCGGGCGGCCCGTGAGCTCGGGATCGGCAGCATGACCGGTGTGCTGCTCTACACCGACGACGAGGACTTCGGCGCGCTGAACCTCTACTCCTTTCGCCCCGGGGCGTTCGGCGAGGACATCGAGGCCGCGGGGTGGCTGCTCGCCTCGCACGCAGCGGTGGCGCTGGCCACGGCCCGTACCGTCGACCAGCTGGAGCACGCCATGGAGACCCGGCACGCCATAGGTGAGGCGATGGGGATCCTGATGGAGCGCCATCAGCTCGGTGAGGACGAGGCGTTCGGCGTGCTCAGGCGCATCTCCCAGGACCACAACCTCAAGCTGCGCGACGTGGCACGGCGGGTCCGGGCCGGGTCGCGCGAGGCCTGACGGGCCGGTCCGGCGGCGGTCTCACGCCGCTCGGTCCCGGAGGTGACCGGCACGCAGCAGCAGCACCGTGATGTCGTCGGTGTGCCGTGCGGTGGGCGTGGTGTGGCGGACGAGCCGGTCGATGAGCCGTTCCAGGTCGTTGCCGTCATCGGCGTCCAGGTGTCCGGCGAGGTCGGAGGTGGTGCGGGTGGCGTCGGTGCCGGGGAGTTCGACCAGGCCGTCGGTGTAGAGGGCGAGGGTGGTGCCGGGCAGCAGGGGCACGGTGGTGACGGGATAGTCGGCGCCGGTGTCGATGCCCAGCAGCGGGCCGGGCTCGACGTCGAGGACACCGGCGGGGTGCCGGGCCTGGCGCAGCAGCGGCGGCACGTGTCCCGCGCTGGCGAAGGACGCCTGCCGGCCGGCCAGGTCGAGATGGACGTACAGGCAGGACACGAGCAGTTCGGAGTCGAGGTCGGCCAGCAGGCGGTTCGTGCGGGCGAGGACCTCGCCGGGTGCGGCACCGGCGGTGGCGTGGGCGTGGACGGCGGTGCGGACCTGTCCCATGAGGGCGGCGGCGGCCACGCTGTGGCCCTCCACGTCGCCGATGACGGCGGCCGCGGTCGTCTCGTCCAGGCGCAGGACGTCGTAGAAGTCTCCGCCGACCTCGGTGCCGTGACCGGCGGGCAGGTAGCGGGCGGCTACGTCGAGGCCGGGCAGCCGGGGCAGGGCCCGGGGCAGCAGGGCGCGCTGCAGCTCGTGCACGAGGCGGTGTTTGGTGTCGTAGAGGCGGGCGCGGTCGAGGGCCTGGGCGATCAGGCCGGACAGCGAGGTGAGGACGGCGCGTTCGTCGGCGGTGAAGGTGTGCGGCCGGGCGTAGGACAGGATGCAGCAGCCGACCGGCCGGCCCGAGATGATCAGGGGGAGGAACGCCCAGGCCTGTTTGCCGCTGATCTGGGGTGCTCCGGGGTAGCTGGCGGCCAGCTCGGCGGGGTGGGCGAAGAAGGCCGGGGTGCCGTCCGCGAGGACCTGGCCGGCCGGGGTGAGGTCGGTGTCTATGGACAGGGCGTCGAGCCGCTCCACGACGTCGGCCGGGTAGCCGTGGTGGCCGGTGATCTTCAGCCGGCCGGCCTCGACGCCGGACAGGACCAGGCCCTGGGCGCCGAAGGCGGGCAGGATCTGGTGGGCGATCAGCGCTACCAGGTCGCGTACGGTCACCGTCTCGGTGAGCGCGGCGGCCAGGTGCACGAGTTGGTAGAGGCGCCCCGTCGGCGCCGCGGTGGCCGGGCGCGCGGGTGCGGGCGGCCGGTCCTCGGGCTGCTGCGCGCCGGGGACGACGCGGACGCTGATGCCGCTGCTGTCGGGGTAGAGCTGGAAGGTCAGCGGCTGATCCGGCGGCCGGACCGCGGTGAAGGACACGGGGGCGCGGCTGACGAGAGCCGTGCGGTAGTGGTCCTCGTAGACGGGGTCGTCCAGCCAGGGCAGGGAGTGCCAGGGACGGGTGCCGAGCAGCCGGTCGGCGCCGCGGCCGAGCAGCCGGGCCGCGGCGGCGGTGGCGAAGGTGACGCGGCCCTCCAGGTCGAGGCCGAGTGCGCCCTCGGGGAGGCGTTCGAGGTAGTCGGCGGCGGCCAGACCGGTCTGCGCGGGGTGGCGTGCCGCGTCGACGGGGACCACGCGCGGCACGTCGGGCAGCTGCGGCGGCTGGGCGGCGTCGTCCAGCAGGCGGGCGATGCGGCGGGCGCTCGAGGTGATGTGGCCGCGTTCGCGCGGGGTGATCCGGCGGGGCCGCCCGGCCGGCCACATCAGCACGATGCCGCCCCAGGAGCGCCGCACGCCGGTCAGCGGGACGGCGGTCAGGGCGAACGGGTAGGGCAGGACGGCTGCGGCCCGCGGGTAGCGGCGGGCCATCTCGTCCTGGCCCGCGACGCTGACCAGGGTGTCGTCGTGGATCGCGTCGGCCACCGGGACCGGTGCGGTCAGGGGCAGTCGCTGCCACGGGGCGGTGAAGGCCACCGGCAGACCGCACAGGGCCACCAGGCGCAGCACCGGCTCCGCCTCCTCGATCAGGTAGAGGCCGCCGATCGAGGCGCCGGTACCGCGCACGGTGTCGGCCAGGGCCGCCCCCAGGGCGTCGTCCAGGGATCCGGCGCCCCGGGACTGCTCGTTGCTCCCGGGCATGTGTCCTCCCGCTCCTACCCGGACGCTACGCCTGGCGACGCGTGCGGGCATGTCATCGGCACGGGTGCCCGCTTCGCGACCGGACGCGCAGGCGCCCGGCCCGGGCGGCGGGCCGTGCTCGGTCGGGGCGACGTATCCCCGGCCCCGGCCGTGCTCCCTTCACCGAGGACGGCGCGCTTCCCGCTCGGCACCACTTCCGAGTACCTGCCTCAGAACGTGGGTGTACGTGGGCGCCTGCTGGCAGAATCGGGGGCCTCGGACGGCATTCGGGGAGGCCGGCTTGCTGACGCTGACATCGCAGGACCCGCAGGCCGTGGCCGTCACGGAGGCGATCCGGGCCGGTGATCTGCCCCGGCTGAGGCGGTTGCTCGCCGACCACCCCGGTCTCGCTTGCGCACGCATCACCGAACGCGGCGAGGACCGCGCGGGTACGCGGACGCTGCTCCACATCGCGACCGACTGGCCCGGTCACTTCCCGCACGGGCCCGAGGTGATCGCGATCCTGGTCGCCGCCGGAGCCGATCCCGACGCCCGCTTCGGCGGAGCCCACGCGGAGACACCGCTGCACTGGGCCGCCAGCAACGACGACGTGCCCGCCCTGGACGCGCTGATCGCGGCCGGGGCCGACATCGAGGCGCCGGGGGCGGTGATCGGCGGTGGCACACCGCTCGCGGACGCGCGGGGGTTCGGCCAGTGGCGCGCCGCGCACCGGCTCATCGAGCACGGCGCCCGCGTCACGCTCCAGGACGCCGCCACGCTCGGGCTGCTCGACCGGGTCCGGGCCTGCGTCGAGACGGACCGGCCCTCACCGGAGGAGATCACCAGCGCCTTCTGGGGCGCCTGCCACGGCGGGCACCTGCCCACGGCGCGCTACCTGCACGAACACGGCGCCGACCCCCACTGGCGCGGCTACGACGACATGACCCCGCTCGACATCGCCCGCGCCCAGGACGCCACCGACGTGGTGCGGTGGCTACGCGGGCTGGAAGCGCAGAGCGGCTCTTAGCGCCCTGGGGTAGCGGGGGGCCGGGCGCCTTCCGGGGGGTCGGCCCGACCGGGTGAGAGCGCACCCGGGCGCAAGGCGCCGTCTGGGCGCCCTGGCACGGCACGACGGGCGCACCTGCTGGTGCCCCCGTTCCTGCACTGCCTCGGCGTAACCCCACACCTCTCGGCGCCCCGCCCCGCCCGACGGCTCACAAGCAGTAACGCACGAGCCATTCGTCCTGGTTGTACGCGGTGCGCGACGGGTCGGGCACGCCGGCCGCTCGCTCCTCGACCATGTCCTCCACGCGCACCGGCTCCGGGAGTGTCCCGAAACGGGCCCGGCGGGCGGCGTTCTCCGCCTCGTTCCCCTGCTGCGACGTCGCCTCGTCCACGGCGATTCCCCTCTCCGGGTGCTCGGATCGACCGTTCGGCCCTTGCTGGGCACAGAGTTGACGTACGAGAGAGGCTCATGGTTCCCGTGACGGCGACGCTCAGCCGTCGAAGTCGCTGTCACCGGTCCGCTTCACGCCGAGGCGCTGCGCACCGACGGACTCGTTCACGGTGACGCCGAGCCGGGCGATTCGCCGGCACCCCAGGCGCTTGTTCGACCCTACGAACTTTCGACTCCGCTGTTCCTCCCCTGCCCTTCCAGTGATAGGAAACCTTCCTATCAGTTCGCACGGCCAGCTCTCCCCCACCCCCCACCCTGCTTGGAGGCACCGTGAAACACCCCTCTGCCCCGGCCACGCGCCGTACCGCCCTGGCGTTGTTCGGCGCGGCCCTCGTCGCCGCCCCGCTCCTGAAGCCGTCGTACGCCACGGCATCCGCGCGGGCGATCGGACTCGACGACCCGGCGAAGAAGGAGATCGCCATGCAGCTCGTGTCGAGCGCGGAGAACTCCTCGCTCGACTGGAAGGCGCAGTACCAGTACATCGAGGACATCGGCGACGGCCGTGGCTACACCGCCGGCATCATCGGGTTCTGCTCCGGCACCGGCGACATGCTGGACCTCGTCGAGCTCTACACCGCCCGCAAGCCCGGCAACGTCCTCGCCAAGTACCTGCCGGCCCTGCGCGAGGTAGACGGCTCCGACTCGCACGACGGACTCGACCCCGGCTTCCCCGGCGACTGGCGCCGGGCGGCGCGCGACGCCGAGTTCCGGCGCGCCCAGGACGACGAGCGCGACCGGGTGTACTTCAACCCGGCGGTCCGGCAGGGGAAGGCGGACGGGCTGCGGGTGCTGGGCCAGTTCGCCTACTACGACGCCATCGTCATGCACGGCGACGGCGGTGACTCCACGAGCTTCGGCAGCATCCGCCGACGGGCCCTGCGAACGGCGAAGCCGCCGGCGCAGGGCGGTGACGAGGTGACGTACCTCAACGCCTTCCTGGACGCGCGGGTGTGGGCCATGAAGCAGGAGGAGGCGCACAGCGACACGAGCCGGGTCGACACGGCGCAGCGGGTGTTCCTGCGTCTGCGCAACCTCGACCTGAACCCCCCGCTGGACTGGAAGGTCTACGGCGACAGCTTCCACATCGGCTGACCGCCGCGGCCCGGGCGGGAATTGGTCCGCCAAGCAGACAGGGAAGTGGACTCCTTCCCGGGCCGCCCGGCTGCCTAGCGTCACCCGTATGAACGCAACGACCACGCGCGGCTCCCTGCTCGCCGCGCTCGCCTGCGTCCTCGTCGGGGGGTCCTTCACCGCCAACAGCGTGCTGGGCGACTACCCGTACGCGGGCGGCCAGTTCCTGCGCTACGGGCTGGCGTGCCTGCTGTTGGTCCCGGCGGCGGGGAAGGGAGTCACCGACCGGCTGCGCGCCCTGACACCGCGCCAGTGGGGCCGTCTCGCCCTGCTGGCCGCGGTCGGCATGGTCGGTTTCAACCTCGCCGTCATCGCCGCGGAGCGCACGGCGGAACCGGCGGTCCCCGGTGTCTTCGTGGGCTGCGCGCCGGTGGCCGTGGCCGTGCTCGTGCCTCTCCTGGAGGGGCGCCGTCCCCAACGGGCGGTGCTGTACGGAGCGTCGCTGGTGGCCGTCGGCGCCTTCACGGTCCAGGGCTGGGGGCGCACCGACGGCGTCGGCATCGCCTTCTCCGCATGCGCCCTGGCCGGAGAGGTCGGCTTCGCCGTGCTGGCCGTACCCGTGCTGCGTCCGCTCGGGCCCCGGCTGCTGTCCGCCACGGTCTGCGCGGTCGCCGCGGTGGAGTCGGCGGCGGCGGGACTGCTGGTGGACGGCGGCTCGTGGCTGCGGCGGCCCGACGGCGTCGAGACGGCCGCGCTGCTGTGGCAGGCGGTGGTCGTCACCGTGGTCGGCTTCGTGTGCTGGTACATGGGCATGCAGCGGATCGGCGCGGAGCGCGCCACCCTGTTCTCCGGTCTCATCCCGGTCGCGGCGGCCTGCACCGCGCCGCTCGTCGGCACGGGCTCGTACGGTCTCGTACAGGCGGCGGGCAGTGCCCTGGTGGGGTTCGGGGTGGCGCTCGGGTCCGGGGCGCTGGGACGGGCGGGGCGCGGGCGCCGGACACGGGGCCGGTCCTTTCGGGGGAACGGCCGCCCTCAGTCCCGTGGCGTCCGCGTGCCCGAAATGCCGGAGTGATCACGCGCGCATCTAATGGGCGGCACCGAACGTCCCGGCCGACCCAGGAGACGACGTCCATGGCGCACACCCGCACCGGTGAAGGGGAGCAGAAGGCCGCGCGCGGGGGCTTGCTGCGGCGACTGGGCGAGTGGTGCGCGCGGCACTTCGGGATCGTCATCGGCGCCTGGCTCGTGGCGCTGGTGGCTCTGCAGGTCGTCAACCACGTCGCCGGTGGGACGTACTCCGACAACTTCTCCCTGCCCCAGGCCCAGTCACAGAAGGGCCTGGACGTGCTCAAGCGGCACGATCCGCAGGCCGGGGGCTACAGCAGCCAGATCGTGCTGCACGACGACCAGCAGGCCCTGACGGCGCTGAGCTCCCCGATGTCCACCACGATCAGCGCCCTGGAGAAGCTGCCGCACGTCCTGTCGGCGCAGAACCCGCTGTCCACGCAGGGGGCGTCCTCGGGGCAGTCGCAGCAGCAGAACGTCGGGCCGCTGTCGGACGACAAGAAGACGGCCTACATCACCGTCCGCTTCGACCAGCAGCCCTCGACGCTCGGGGACGGCTATCTGAACGGGGTCGACAGCGCCGTGCAGCCGCTGCGCTCCGCCGGAGCGGAGGTGGAGTACGGCGGGCCGCTCGGCGAACTCGCCCGGCCGGAGACCGACGACCGGATCAGTGAGCTGATCGGTTTCGGCGTGGCCGTCGTGGTGCTGCTGGTCGGGTTCGGCAGCGTCATCGCGGCGGGAGTCCCGCTGCTCACCGCACTGATCAGCGTCGTGGGCGGTCTCGCCGTCCTCGGGCTGCTGGCCGTCGCGTTCACGTTCGCGACGGTCTCCCCGACCCTCGCCACGATGATCGGGCTGGGCGTCGGCATCGACTACGCCCTGTTCCTGATCACCCGTCACCGGCAGAACCTCGTCGACGGCATGGACCCGGTGCGGGCCGCCGGGCAGGCCGCGAGCACCAGCGGTCACGCCGTCCTGGTCTCCGGCTGCACCGTGATCATCGCGCTCGCGGGCCTGTCCGCGTCCGGGGTCTCCTTCATCTCCCTGCTCGGGCTCGCCGCCGCCGTCACCGTCCTCTCGGCCGTAGTCGGCGCGCTCACCCTCGTGCCCGCGCTGCTCGGTCTCCTCGGACGGCACATCGACCGCTACACGGTGCGCCGTCCGGTCGCCGAGACCGGCGCCGAGGAGGGCGGGACACCACACGGCACCTGGCACCGGTACGCGCAGCGGGTGGAGCGCAGGCCCCTGTGGTTCCTGACGGCGGGTGTCGCGGCGGTCGTGGTGCTCGCCATCCCCGTGTTCTCCATCCAGCTCGGCCACATCGGCGACGGCGCCGATCCGACGTCCTTCACCGACCGGCGGGCGTACGACCTGATGACCGACGCGTTCGGACCCGGCTCCAACGGGCCCCTCACCGTCGTCATCGACCAGACGGACGTGCCCTCCTCGCAGCGTTCCGGTCTGGCGTCGAAGGCCCAGCAGACCCTCGGCTCGGTCCAGGGCGCCGCCGTCGTCACCCCCCTCACCGCCACGCAGGACGGCGACGTCCTCCTCGGCACCGTCTACTCGACCCGGTCGCCGCAGAGCGCCACCACCACCGACCTGGCCAACCGCCTGGTCGACGACACGCTGCCGGACGCGGTGAAGGGCACGGACGCCAAGAGCTATGTCACCGGTACGACGGCGGCCCAGGTCGACTTCCGCGACATCGTCGCCTCCCGGCTGCCCGTGATCATCCTCGTGGTGGTCGCGCTGGCCTTCCTGATCATCCTGGCCGTGTTCCGGGGGCTGCTCGTCGCCGTCAAGGCGGCCGTCCTGAACGTCCTGTCGATCGCGGCCTCCTACGGCGTGGTCGTCGCCGTCTTCCAGTGGGGCTGGGGCGGTCCGGCGCTCGGAGTCAACGGCACGGTGCCCATCGAGAGCTACGTCCCGATGATGATGTTCGCCATCATCTTCGGTCTCAGCATGGACTACGAGATCTTCCTGCTCTCCCGTGTCCACGAGGCCTGGCAGCGCACCGGGGACGCCAAGGCCTCGGTGGCGCACGCCCTGGAGATCACGGCCCGGGTCATCACCTGCGCCGCGCTGATCATGGTGAGCGTGTTCGCGGCGTTCATCGTGAGCGACGACATCGTGGTCAAGATGCTCGGTCTGGGGCTGGCCGTCAGTGTGCTCATCGACGCGACCGTCGTGCGGCTGCTGATGGTGCCGGCCGTGATGACGCTGCTGGGGCGGCACGCCTGGTGGACGCCGCGGTGGCTGGACCGGGTGCTGCCGCACATCGACGCCGAGGGGGCGCAGGCTCGTCCGACGCCCTAGGTGGGGGCGGGGGTCAGTGGACCATCAGGTGGACGAGGGCGACGGTGCCGACCGACACGATGAGGGTGCGCAGGACGGCGGGGCTGAAGCGGCGGCCCGTTCTGGCGCCGATCAGGCCGCCCAGCGCGGAACCGGCGGCGATGAGCAGGACGGCCGTCCAGTCGAAGTCGGCGAAGAAGACGAAGAGCAGGGCCGCGACGGTGTTGACGACGGCCGCCAGCACGTTCTTGACGGCGTTGAGCCGTTGCAGCGTCTCGTCGAGCAGCATGCCCATCAGGGAGACGTAGATGATGCCCTGCGCGGCGGAGAAGTAGCCGCCGTAGACGCTGGCCAGCGTCAGCCCGGTGAACAGCAGCGGGCCGCCGTCACGGCTTACGCGAGCGCCGGACTCACGCCGGCGGCGCACCCGCTTCGCGATCCAGGGCTGGCAGGCGACGAGGACGAGGGCGAGTCCCACCAGGACCGGCACGATCCGCTCGAACGCCGAGGCGGGCAGGGTCAGCAGCAGCACCGCGCCCGTGAGTCCGCCCAGCACGGCACCGGTCCCCAGCAGGAGGACGCGTCGGCCCTGGCCCCGCAGTTCCTCGCGGTAGCCGACGGCCGCGGTGATGGACCCCGGGACCAGGCCCAGCCCGTTCGACACCGTGGCGGTGACCGGGGGCAGCCCGGCGGCGAGCAGCACCGGAAAGGTGATCAGCGTTCCCGAGCCGACGACGGCGTTGACGGCGCCCGCGCCCGTGCCGGCGGCGAGCACGGCGGCCATCTCCCACGGCGTCACGCCGTCGCTCCGCCCCGGGGGCCGTTCCAGGTGAGGTACATGAGGTCACGCTAGCCGGTGGGTCCTTCGGCGGCCGTCGAAGGGTGCCCGGCGCGACCTCGGCCGGACGCAAGGGGACGGCGGCCGAACCCGTGGGGATTCCGCCGCCGTCCGTGGGTCGTGCCCGTGCCTGACGCCCTAGGTGCGCCGCACCCGGCGCAGTACGACGAAGCCCGCGATGACCAGGACTGCGCCCGCCGCGGCCGGCCACAGCTGGGCGCCGGTGTCGGCCAGGCCGCCCCCGCCGACCGCCTGCGGCTCCGTCTGCGACGGGGCCGACGGCGTCGGCGCGGCACTGGTCGCCGTGCCGACGGCCTGGGACTCGCCGAGACCGTCCGTGTCCTGACCGGAGTCGTCGGCGCCGCCGCCCTGTTCGGCGGCGTCGCCGCCGTCGGCCGAAGCGGTCGCCTTCACCTCGGGCACGGTCTTGCCGGGCTCCGGCTCGGCGGCCGGCCCGTCCGCCGGTGGCTCGGCCTTCCCGCCCTTGCCCTCGCCACCGTCGTCGCCCTTGTCCGCAGGCTTGCCCGCGTCGTCACCGTTGTCCGCGGGCTTGCCCGCGTCGTTCCCGCCCTGCTGGGCGTCCGGGGTGCGGGTGGGCTGCTCCTGCGGGGCCTCGGGCGCCTTCGTCGGCTCCTCCCGGGGCGTCTCGGGGGCCTTCGTCGGTTCCTCCTGCGGGGCCTCCGGCGTCTTGGTCGGCTCCTCCTGGGGCTCCTCGGTCGGTCCCGGGTTCTGCCCGCCGTCCGCTCCGGCTCCGCACGTGCGGCCGTCGTTGATGCAGTCGACCATCTCCCCCATCAGATCCTCGTCGAAGATGTTGATGAAGTCGCCGTGGTCCGTGACCGGCTTGTGCAGCTGCTCGGGGAAGGAGTCGACCGCGAACAGCGGTGTCGTACGGCCGCCGTCCTCGAGGCTCGGCGCGTCGATGTCGTAGACGATGCGCTGGACCAGCTGCGGGATGGCGCGGAAGCCGGACGGGCAGGTGCCGTCGGCGGCGGTGAACGCCACGTGGGTGCGGTGGTTGGCGCTGTCGATGTTGCGCCCGTCCCAGCAGCTCTGGAACTTGAAGGTCCGTACGACGTCGCTGCCCTGGGGGCACAGCGGGTACTTGTCCTTCAGCTGCCGGTCCTCGAAGCCGGTGCAGCTCCAGGAGGCGTTGGCGTTGGCGGGGCCGTTGACGAACGACTTGGCGTCGCCGGTGATGATGCGCAGCAGCCGCGGCATGGCCGTGACCTTCTCGCGCGGGTTGCCGACGAACGTCAGCGTGACCTGCTTCGGCGTGACGATCTCACCGGCGTTGCCCTCGATGCCACCGCCGGGCTTCTGGGCGTCCTGCTCCTGCGCGCCGTTCTGCAGACGCACGACGGGCCAGTAGTAGGACGACTTGTCGCCCTGGTCGTCGCAACTGGTCTCGGCCTTCGCCAGGTCCTGGTCGCTGGCGAAGGCGTTGTTGGACTGGTTGCCGACGTAGTCGTGGAAGTGGTGGGCGCCGTTGGTCACGCCGGGGGCGGCGATGATGTTGTCCGAGTTGAACAGGCCGTTGTCGTTCACGCCGCAGCTGGTGGCGAAGGAGCCGCGGGACGCGCCGCCCTGCGCGGCGGGGCTGTTCACATTGGGCTGGACGCTCTTGATGTCCGCGAAGTCGGCGGCGACGGGGCCGTTGCCCGCCTGCCCGCCGTTGGCGCCCTGGCCCTGGCCGTCGCCCTGCTGCTGGCCTCCCTGGCCCTGTTCCTGACCGGGCTGCCCGGCACCGCCGCCGTCCTGGCCCTCGCCCTGCGCGGGCGCCTGGTTGCCGTCCTCGACGGTGCAGGCGGCCAGGGCCTCGAGTCCGTCGGGGCGGTCCCCCACGCGGTCGATGGCGACGGCGATGCGCTCGAGTGTCGCGGCCCGCTTCTCCTTCAGCGGGTTCACGACCGCGTTGTCGGCGAAGGCGGGGTCCTGCCGGACCTGCTGGGCCGATTCGCTCAGCCGCTGGTAGGCCTTGGCGATCTGCTCGTCCAGCAGGGCGAGTTCCTTGTCGACCTCCCCCCGCGCCTGTTCGGGGACCGAGGTCAGCTTGCTGCCGACGTCCGGGCAGTCGATCGTGGCGCCCGCGGTCCGGACCCCCGTGCCGGACCGCGTCTGAGCGGAGTCGCCGGCCGAACCGCCGTCCGTGGCGGAGGCGTAGACGTTCGCGGCCATCAGGCCGCCTCCGCCCAGGATCAGTGCGAATGCGGCGAAGGTCGCGCGTCGTGGGCCGGTAGGGCGTCTTCGCGTGTTGCGTCCCAAGGGTGCTCTCCTGCGCTTGTGGCGTGCCGGGCATGAAAATCCCCTCGCCCCATACGTACGGGAGCACCGCTGCGTTCACCCGTCTCGAAAACTTTCGGAGAACGCTCGCCGGGTCCGGCCCCGCCCTGGTCCCCGCCGGGCCCGTCGCCCGGCGGGCCGACCCGCGGCTTTGCGCGGCCATCGTGGACCGGCTCGCCAGCACCAGGGGCCGGGCTGCCGGGCAGGACGCTGCCACGAGCTGACCACGGACCCCGCAGAGGAGGAGTCAGTCGGCCAAGTCTTCCCGCGCGCAGCGGGCCCTTCGGTCACGGCATGGACCGCAGGGGCGGGTGCTGCGTCGTTATCCCTGAGGGCTGGAGCAGTGGCGGAGGTTCGGGGCCGGGATCCTCGGTGACAACGACGCCGGCGGCCGCGCGATCGAAACCGGCCGGCCAGCGAGTGTGCTCGCTGGCCAGCGCGCCGGTCAGACGTGCCTGGAGCAGGTCGGCTGTGCTCAGGTCGGAGCCACGCAAGTCGGCCAGGCGAAGGTCGGCGCGGCGGAAGACAGCGCCGCCGGCGTTGGCCTTGCGCAGGTTCGCCTCGCGCAGGTCGGCCTCGGTGAAGTCCGCGTCCCGCAAGTCGGTTTCGACCAGCCGGGCGCCCCGTAGGTCGGCCAGAACGCAGCGGGCCCGGCGCAGGATCGCCGTCTTGAGGTCGGCATGCCGCAGGTTGACTGAGACGAGGGACGCCTGCGTCAGGTTGGCGCGGTACAGGCCCGCCGCCTCCATACAGGACCGGTCGAGGTTGACCTCATGCAGCCACAGTCCGTCGCAGTCGGCCCGGCGAAGGTCCGTGACGCTGAGGTTGACCCAGGACTGCTGCCGGGGTTGCAGCAACAACACGCCGAGCCCGGTCAGCGCCACCTGGGCGTCGGCGGCGCGGACCTCCAGCGGCACAACGTCGTTGATAGGCACGTCCGTCGCCGGAGCTTCCGGTCCGGTGGGCGGCCACGGCAGGTGTGTACGCAGGTAAGCGGCCTGGATGGAGATGACGGCCTCGCGATCACGGGCGGAGTGCTCCGCGATCCGCCACAGCGCGTGGAGTCCGCCGATGCGTGTTTCCAGCTTGTCACTGCCGAGCTGATCGACGGCTGTGCTGAACCGGTCGGTGATATAGCCCTCCTGGGTGGCGCGCAACCCGTCCTGGCTGACGCGCAGTTGCCGCCACGTGGCGAACGCGCCGAACAGCACGACCATGCCGCCCACGGCCTGCAGAAGTGTCGTACGGACGTCATTCACCGCTTTCAGCCGGTCCTGCGCGGCGACGCTCGCCCCGGCAAGATCGTGGTCGACCACCACACCCGGTAGGACGACGAGCACCGCGCCCAGAACGGCCAGCCCCGCTGTCCCGGCCAGCAGGGCTGCGATCGCACGATACTTGACCAGCCGGTCTCGCCACGGCCTGCGACCGCGGCCCGGATCCCCCATCTCCATGGTCACGGGAGCCTAGGCGCCGCTCAAAAAACGATCAAGGTGTACGACTTCGAGCGGCTGGGCTCAACTGCCACTGGCCCGACGGATGACCATGACAATCCATGATCTCCCTCTTTCGGATGTGGGGGTGTGGTGCGTTCAACCGTGACGTACTTTCGATCATGTTTCGGGATAGGAGCGCTCCCATATCGCACAGCCTGCACCCCGGAACACGGCTCGGCAATGCGCGCTTGCACCACTTCCGCCTCGCTCAGAGGCGGTCGAGTTCCTTGGTGCCGCGGCCGAGGTAGGTGGCCTCACCCGGCTCGGGGACGTCGATCTCCACGAAGCCCATGCGGTCGTAGAAGGCCCTGGCCCGAGTGTTGGCGGTGGCCATGGAGAGGTGGACGGCCGGCACTCCCCTGTCCTGGAGCGCTTGGAGGAACGTCCGCATCAGGCGGCGCCCGTGGCCTCGGCCCTGCCAGTCGGGCAGCAGGTCGATGTGCAGATGCGCGGGGTGGGCGGCCAGTTCGGGCAGCACCATCCGTTCGGGGTGGTGCAGCAGACCCGCGATCACCTCGTCGGGCGTGCGCGGCGGCCGGGGCGGCTCCGGATAGCGGCCGGCCACCAGGGGCAGCCACGTCGCGCGGAACTCCTCGGCGAAGCGCCGGGTGTCGGCCGTGCCGAGGATGTAGCCGACCGCCCGCCCCCGCCCGTCGTCCAGCACGAAGGCGAGCTCCGGCTCCAGCAGGACGTACGGCGCCGCGAAGGCCGCCGGGAACACGCCCGGGTCCGCGTAGTGGGGGCGGCTGTCCTCGCCGTGGTGCGCGGTGCGGATGCAGATGTCGTCGAGGGCGGGGCGGTCCTGGGGGCGGTACGGGCGGATGGTCGGCGGCGTGGTCATGACCGCAATCGTGCCCGGCGTGGGAGCGCTCCCTCAACCCCGTCCCGTGCCTGCTTCGACACGCGCTGCTTAAGGCCCTCGCCAGGGGTTACCCGGCTCACATGGTGAAGCTGCATATTCCGGGACGAAAAGAGCACCCCGAGACCGAGGCCCCGCCTCCGGAGGACCCGCGCCCCCGGTCCGGGTCGGACCGCGAGTCTCCCGAGGCCGAGGCTGCGGCCGAGCGCCGGGACGCCCCCGAGACGGACCGTCGGCTGACTTCCGAGACCGAACGCCGGGACGTGCGGGAGACGGACCGCCGGGGTGGCTTCGGTGCGGAGCACCGGGAGGGCCCTGAGACGGACCGCCGCCTGGCGCCCGAGGCGGACCGCCGCCAAGCCCCCGAGACGGACCGTCGGCTGGTGCCCGAGGGTGACCGCCGTAAAGCGTCCGAGACCGACCGCCGGGAGGTTCCTGCCTCCGCCTCCGAGGAGCCCGGGCCGGGCCCCGAGGTGGAGCGGGCCGCGCCGGACTCGCTGGCCGACATGCCCCGCAAGTCGTGGGGCGCCGTCCTCAAGGGCAGTCTGCGGGAGTTCAAGGACGACGAGCTGACCGACCGGGCGGCCGCGCTGACGTACTACGGCGTGCTGGCGCTGTTCCCGGCGCTGCTGGTGCTGGTGTCGATGCTGGGCCTGACCGGCCGGTCGACCACGGACAAGGTCACCGAGAACGTCCGCGAGCTGGTGCCCGGCTCGGCGGGCGACATCATCACCCGGGCCGTTCAGCAGCTTCAGGGCAACGCCGGCATCGGCTCCCTGATGGCCATCGTCGGTCTGGTGCTGGCCGTGTGGTCGGCGTCCGGCTATGTGGGGGCGTTCATCCGCTCCGCCAACGCCGTCTACGACATGCCCGAGGGCCGGCCGGTGTGGAAGCTGCTGCCGATGAGGGTGGGCGTGACGGTCGTGCTGCTGGTGCTGGCCGTCATCAGCGCGCTGATCGTGGTCTTCACCGGAGGCCTCGCCCGGCAGGCCGGAGACGCGCTCGGCATCGGCGACACCGCGCTGACGGTGTGGTCGATCGCCAAGTGGCCCGTTCTGGTCCTGCTGGTCGTCTTCATGATCGCGATCCTGTACTGGGCGGCCCCGAACGCCAAGGTGAAGGGGTTCCGCTGGATCACCCCGGGCAGTTTCCTGGCCCTGCTGATCTGGATGGTCGCCTCCGCCGGCTTCGCGGTCTACGTGGCCAACTTCGCCTCGTACAACAAGACCTACGGCACGATGGCCGGTGTCATCGTCTTCCTCGTCTGGCTGTGGATCACCAACCTGGCGATCCTTCTGGGCCTGGAGTTCGACGCGGAGACGGTGCGTCAGCGGGCCATCGCCGGCGGGCATCCGCCCGAGGCCGAGCCGTACACCCAGCCGCGTGACACCCGGACCTGGGACGAGCAGGACCGGCGCCGCCTCGAGGAGACCTGATCCGCCGGGCGGGTCAGCCCATGAGGCCGGCGGCGATCGTCGCGCCCAGCTCCCAGCAGCGTTCGAGGCCGCCCTTGTCCGGTTCGCCGGTCACGGTCACGGCCTCGGCGCCGCGTCGCCAGCCGAGGCCCGTGGTGACCGACTCGATGGAGCGCACGGCCCCGGTGACGTCGTTGCCGCCGTGCACCCAGTAGCCGAAGGGCCGCCCGCGGGTGGCGTCCAGGCACGGGTAGTAGATCTGGTCGAAAAAGTGCTTGAGAGCCCCGGACATGTAGCCGAGGTTCGCCGGGGTGCCGAGGAGGTAGCCGTCGGCGGCGAGGACGTCGGAGGCGGAGGCGGCCAGCGCGGGCACGCGGACGACCCGGACGCCGTCGATCTCGGGGTCGGTCGCCCCGGAGGCGACGGCTTCGAACATCGCCTGGCAGTGCGGCGAGGGCGTGTGATGGACGATCAGCAAGGTGGACACGGCACCCGACCATGCCGTCAGGGCCCCGTCACCGCAAGCGGTGACGGGGCCCTGGTGTCTTTCGCGGTCGCTCAGCGGTTGCCGCGACGGCGGATCAGCAGGAAGGTCACGAGGAGGGCGCCGGCGCCCGCCAGCAGGGCGGTCCGGTGGTCACGCACCTGCTGCGGAGCCTTGTCCTGCCAGACCTGTTCGGCCTGCGCGGCCTTCTCCTTGGCGCCCTGCGCGGCGGCCGCGCCCTTCTGCTTCACCGGCTCGGGGAGCTTCTCCTCGACCGTGTGGGCGACGTGCGCGGCCTTGGCCTTGGCCTGGCCGCTCCATTCCTGGGCCTTGGCCCCGGCCTGCTCCCGGACCGCGACGGCCTTCTCACGGGCGCGGGTCTTGACGTCGGCCCGGTCCGCCAGTGCCTGGACGGTGTCGCCGAGCTCGTGACGGGTCTGCTCGACCTGCTCGCGCAGCTCCTCCTGGCTGCGGGCGGTCGGCTCGTCGTGCGGGGGCTGGGTCATCGCTGTGCACTCTCCTTGATCTCGGCCACGTCGGCCTTGACGCTGTCGATGGTCCGCTGCGGGGTGGGCGGGGCGGCGCTGCGCACCTGCTTGCGTCCGGCCAGCGCCGTCAGGCCGGTGGCGACGGCGAGGACGGCCGTGACGATCAGCGCGGCGGCCCACACCGGCAGCGGTACGGCAAGGGCGGCGATCACCGTGGCGACCAGGGCCTGAAGGGTGACGAAGCCGAGGACGCCGGCTCCGCCGAACAGGCCACCGCCCTTGCCGTAGCGCTTGCCCTTCTCGGTCATCTCCGCCTGGGCGAGGCGCATTTCGCCGCGCACCAGTTCGGTCAGCTGCTCGGTGGCCCGTTGCACCAGCTCGCCCACCGGCTCTTCCCCGGCCGCCGGCGCGCTCCCCGTGGGGGGAGCGGCGGGGGCCGTGCGGTGCGTGTCCGTCATGGCGATCACCTCCCGGTCCGTAGTTGTGGGCCGGGTACCAGCGACGGCGGAAAGAACACCTGGTCGCGCGACTTTCGATGACGATGAGTGAGCGGAGCGAAATCCGGTACCCGTCCGTCGCTCACGTACGAGAGAGGGAGGTATCGCCTTGTCGCAGGTAGAGGAATCCATCGAGGTCCGCGTGCCGGTGCACACCGCGTACAACCAGTGGACGCAGTTCGAGTCCTTCCCCCAGTTCATGGACGGTGTCGAGCGCGTCGAGCAGCGCACGGACACCCTGACGCACTGGGTCACGAAGGTCGGCGGACAGGCGCGGGAGTTCGACGCGGAGATCACCGAGCAGGTCCCGGACGAGCGCGTCGCCTGGACCACCGTGGGCGGCGAGGCCCGGCAGGCCGGTGTGGTGACGTTCCACCGCATCCAGGCCGACACCACCAAGGTGATGCTGCAGATGGACTTCGACCCGAACGGTGTGGCCGAGACGGTGGGCGACAAGCTCGGGTTCGTGAAGCGGCAGGTCTCCGGCGACCTGAAGAGGTTCAAGGACTTCATGGAGGCCCGCGGTACGGAGACCGGCGCCTGGCGCGGCGAGGTCTGACCTCGCGCCCGAAGGCCGCCACCCCGCACGGGGTGGCGGCCTTCCGCTGTGTTCGGGCCTATGCCGCCACCGGACCGGCGACGCCGCTCTGCAAGAGGTCCCGGGTCTGCCGGCTCAGGTCGCCCAGGCGCAGGGCGAGTCGGGCCGCTGCGTCGTAGACGGCGTGGACGGCCCGCAGGCGTTCCAGGCGGGGGGCCAGGGCCGACAGGGCGATGGCCAGGGCCACGCCGGCCCAGGCCACGGGCCCGAGGGGGGTGCAGCCGAAGAAGTGGCTGACGCCCGGGGTCTGGACGAGGGCGGCGAGTACGGCGGCCGAGCCGAGGGCGGTGACCCACACCAGGGTGCTGTGGCGCCGCCCGGAGAGGGTCTGCACGAGCTGGGCCCCGACCACGCCGCACAGGGCCATGGTGGTGGAGCGGCGTTCGGTGCCGGGGGTGAGGCGGCCGATGAGGTACGCGGTGACCGCGCCGAGGCAGGTGGTGATGCCGCGGCGGCGGATGGAGCGCAGCAGAGGCGCGCCGAGGACGTCGAGGCCCATCGGGCCGGTGGCGGCGTGTTCCGCGGTCGAGGGGTCGTCGCTGGGGGTGACCGCGACGGCCATGGCCGGGAACATGTCGGTGAGCAGGTTGACCAGCAGCAGTTGGCGGGTCGACAGGGGCGAGGCGCCGGCGAGCAGGGTGCCGAGGACGCTGAAGCCGACCTCGCCCGCGTTGCCGCCGATGAGGATGCTCACCGCGTCGGCGACGCTGCGCCACAGGGCGCGGCCCTCGACGACCGCGTCCACGAGGACGGAGAGGTCGCCGGTGGTCAGCACGAGGTCGGCGGCGTTGCGGGCGGCGGCGGAGCCGCGGGACTCGACGCCCACTCCCACGTCGGCGGCGCGGATGGCGGCGGCGTCGTTGGCGCCGTCACCGGCCATCGCCACGACCCGGCCGGCCTGTTGCAGGGCCTCCACGACGTGCAGTTTCTGCTCGGGTGCGACCCGGGCGATGACGCCCGCCCCGCGCAGGACCCGGACGCGTTCGCGGCGCTCCATGGCGACGAGTTCGTCGCCGGTCACCGCCTCGGTCTCCTCGGGCCAGCCCAGTTGCAGGGCGATGGCGCGGGCGGTCTCCGGGTGGTCGCCGGTGAGCATGACGGGCAGGATGCCGGAGCGGCGCAGTTCCGCGAGGAGGGCGTGCGAGGTGTCGCGGGGGACGTCGGCGAGGGCGATGAAACCGCTGAACTCCAGGTCCGCGAGCACTTGGTCGAGTTCGGCCTCGGCGTCGTCGGCCCGGCAGGCGCGACGGGCGACGGCGAGGACGCGCAGTCCCTGCCCGGCCAGTTCGTGTGCGGTGTCCCAGGCGTGTCCGGGCAGGTCCCGGCAGGCGGGCAGGATCGTCTCGGGGGCACCCTTGACGACGAGCAGCTCCCCCATGCCGGGGTCGCCGTCGCGGCCGACGGCGGCGGCGTAGCCGCGGCGGGTCTCGAAGGGCAGTTCGCCGGTCGGGGCCCAGTCCTGGTCGGGCGGGGCGACGTCGAGGACGGCCTCGTCGGTGGCGTGCGCGATGCGGCGGCCCTGGCCCGTCTCCTCCTGCGGGCAGGCGCGGGCGGCCAGGCGTACGACGGGTGCGGCCTCCTCGGTGTCGGTGGCGAGGACGGTGCCGTCGGCGGTGGCGACCCGGACCATGCGCAGCTTGTTCTCGGTGAGGGTGCCGGTCTTGTCGAAGCAGACGGTGTCGACGCGGCCGAGCGCCTCCAGGGTGCGTGGGGTGCGGACCAGGACGCCGCGGCGGGACAGCCGTCGGGCCGCCGCCATCTGGGCGACGGTCGCGACGAGCGGGAGGCCCTCGGGGACGGCGGCGACGGCGACCGCGACACCGCCGCTGACGGCGCGTCGGACGGGGCTTCCGCGCAGCAGGGACAGACCGGTCACGGCCGCGCCGCCGGTGAAGGTGACGGGCAGGGCCTTGCGGGTGAGTTCCTGGAGCCGGGCCTGGACTCCGGCGGGCGGTGGGGTGCGTGCGGCGAGGGTGACGGCCCGGCCGGCCTCGGTCTGGTCGCCGGTGTCCACGACGAGGGCGGTGGCGCGTCCGGCCACGACGGTGGTGCCCTCGAAGACCATGCAGGTCCGCTGGGCCACCGGCAGGCCGGGCGTGGCCTCGACGGACTTGGTCACCGGCAGGGATTCGCCGGTGAGCGCCGACTCGTCGACCTCCAGGCCGTCGACGTCCAGCAGCCGGGCGTCGGCGGGTACGACGTCGCCGGCGCCGAGGCTGATCTCGTCGCCGGGCCGCAGCCGGGCGGCGTCGACGGTGATCGTGCGCCGGCGGCTGTCCTGCTTGCGGGCTTTGGGCTGCTGCCGGGCGGCGAGCCGGGCCAGGGCCTGTTCGGCGCGCATCCGCTGGAGTCCGCCGGTGACGGCGTTGAGGTCCATGGCGCCGACGACGAGCAGCGCGTCGACGACCGAGCCGAGCAGCGCGGAGGCGACGGCGCCGGTGGCGAGGACGGGGGTGAGCGGGTCGTCGAGTTCGCGGCGGACGGCGCCGGCCGCCTGCCACGTCCAGCGGGCGGGGGTGGCGACGGGGTGGCGGGCCAGGCGTGCGGCCTGCTGCTTTGAGCGGTCGGCGAGCAGGGCGAGTCCGCGGGGCTCGTCGTCACCGTCGGCGCGCCCCAGCCGGTCGCGGGCCTCGTCGGGTTCCAGGGCGTGCCAGGGGATGTGCAGCCGGGGCGGGGGCGGGGTGGCCCGGGCGACGCGGGTGGCTTCGAGCCAGCCGGTGATCAGGGCGTTGGCGGCGGCGATGTTGACGGGCGCGTGCCGGGAGAGGGGCCACAGCAGGTGCCGGCCCGGGGGCTGTCCGCCGCGGGCGACGAGGAGCCCGGAGAGCGCCGCGCCCGCGCGGGCCAGCGTCTGCGAGCGGCGGCCGACGCGCCGGGCCGCCGGGATGGCGGTCAGCAGCCGCCAGACGTCGGCGAGTCCGCCCGGGGCCAGCACGTCGACCTCCCAGCAGACGGCGGACCGGCCGTCGGTGAGGGCGATCGCCACGTCACCCGCGGGCAGTCCGGCCGCGAGGTGCCGGTCGCCGGACTCGTCAAGGCGGGCGACGGTCACGACCACGCGCCCCTCGGCCTGCAGGGCCCGGACGACGTCCGCGAACGGCTTGGCGCTCGGGGCGACCTCGTCGGCGAGCCGGGTGATGTCCTTCAGGTCGGAGCCGCCCGCGATCACGACGTGCAGTCCTGCCCGGCGGGCGGCGTCCAGCACGGCCTCGGCGAAGGGGTGGACCGGGTCGTCGGGCAGGCCGTCGCCGGTGTCGTCGTGCCGCAGGCTGCGCAGGGCGTCGGCGTGCAGGACGAGGGCGTCGGCGATCTCCAGTTGCCGCAGGCGCTCCCCGTTGCGCAGGAGCATGCCGGCGTGGGCGAGGTAGGTGCCGAGGGTGGCGCCGAAGGCGGCCGGTCCGTAGCGGGCGGCCTTGGGGGATCCGGCGAGGACCGCTTCGGCCGCGTCCGTCGCGCTGTGGGTGACGAGGAGGGTGGCGGCGGCGCCGGCGAGGCTGCCGGTGCTGGCGTGGGAGGCGTACTCCGCGGCGGGGGTCACCTTGAGGGGCGGCCGGGCGCCCGTGGGGCCGGACAGGCTGGTGCGCCGGTGGTGGCAGACGTCGTCGTGCAGCGCCTCGAAGGCCGCGGCGCGGGCCACCGCCTCGACGAGCTGGTTGCCGCGTAGGACGCCGTCGAGCACGAGTGCCAGCGGGGTCTGGCCGACGCCGTGGGCGGCGGCGTTGGCGGCGGCGAGGACGAGTTCCATGCCGGACGCTCCGAAGCGCCGGCGCAGGACGGCCCGGAAGCGGGGGTTCTCGCGCAGCAGCGTGACGGTGGCGGTGATGATGCGCGAGCCGGGGGGCAGCCGCAGCGACCGGCCGGCCAGGGCCCCGGCCGCGCCGGCGGCGTCCAGCAGGATCGCCGCCGCGCTGACGCGCACCTCGGCGGGGTCGCCGGGGTGGCTGGTGTCCCGGAGGTTGGGGTCGACGCCCTCGTCCATGCCGAGGCGGGCCGCGAGTGCCGTGGCCCGTTCGGTGACGCGGTCGGTGGCGGCGTCCTCGGCCAGGGTGACGACCAGGCGGGCCAGTCCCCCGTCCCAGTACGCCGTGAGCACGTCCGGGTGCTCGACCAGCTCCTCGGCGACCTGGCGGGCGAGCGTTTCGGCGTCGCCCTCGGAGTGCCGCAGGGCGAGGTGGAGGCGCTGTCCGGCCTTCCAGTGCTGTCCGCCGGTCAGGGCGTTGCGCGCGACGTTGCGGACGCGGCGCGTGGTGTCGTAGACGGACGTCGCCGACCGGGCTGTGCCGCGGGCGGCTCCTGCGGCCGCGCCGGCCACGGCCCCGACGAGTGGGGCGACGTCGAAGCGTGTGAGCATCTGCTGCTGTCCCGACTCAGCCGGTGGGGCGGCTGTCGTGTCCGGTCCGGGGGCCCTGGACGGGCTCCTCGCCGTGCGGGTGGTGGGTTGTGGCCTCGGCGACCTGCTTCAGCGCGGAGGCGGTGGCGGTGTCGCCGACCTTGGCGGGCTGCTCGTGGACGTGCGGGTCCGGCCGCTCACGCCGGTAGTGGGAGGCGGCGAGTCTGCCGCCGGGGCCGTAGGAGGAGGTGTCCTGGTCGTCGGACCCGTGCTGGGAGCGGTGGTGACCGGCCTCGCCGGTGCCGGGTGCGCCGTTCGGTGACCCGTCGTCGGGCCGGGAGGGGCGCGGCTGGGTCAGCCAGGCGACGGCCGCGCCGGTGACGGCCACCGGCCATTCCACGACGCCGGCCACGCCGAGCACTCCGGCCCCCGCGTAGACGGCCATCCGGCGGCCGCGCGGCGAGACCGCGCCGATCCTGTCCAGCGCGTCGGTGGCCGCCTTGCCCACCTGCTCGGCACCCGGCAGATGCCTCAGTCCCGAGGCCACGGCCCGCAACGGCTGCGGAAGATCGGACGAACGTGATGTCTCCTGGTTCATGTCGACCTCCACAAGCGCGGCGTCCAGTGGCTTCATCCGGTTTCCCAGCTCTTTGCCCCATATTCCGCCTTTGGATGGGTATGCGCTTGTCTTGTTCGGCCGGGTCCGGCGGGCGGGAGGTCAGACGACGGTCTCGCCGTCGTGCACTCCGCCCATGCAGCGCTTGGTGTAGCCCTGTGTGCCGTCTCCCACGGCGGAGATGATGATCATGCCTCCGCCGGCGACGCACTGGCCGGCGGTGACGTCCGCCGGCAGGGTGGCGGCCCGGGCGGGCACGGCGAGCAGGGACACGGCCAGGGCGGTGAGCAGCGCCTGGAGCAGTGTGCGCATGGGGGCTCCTTCTCCGAACGGGCGGCCGGATGGTCCGCCGTATCAGGCTCGCCAGCACGCGCGGGTGCCGCCACCCGGGGGCGACGCCCTCCGGTGGGGCCGGGACCCGCGGTCCGGCACCGAACCGGCCCCGGATGTGCGGGACTTCGTCGCGAAGATCCGTCTCCGCGGCCCTGCCGGCGTCCGGGCCGGGGCGGGTGACGGGCCCGGTCGGGCGCTCTTCGGAAGCCGTCCGTGTCGGGGCGAAAGCTCCGGGTACTCAGTGCAGGCAAACAGCCGTCTCGGGTCCGGGCACCGCACGGGAGCGACGTGTCCGGTTCGGCGAAGGAGTGGTCATGACGCAGAACGGTGATGACGCGACGCTCGTCCGGCGACCGGGGATCCCCGATCTCCGGACGGCACCGGACGGGGACGAGCCCGCGCCACCACAGGACCCGCAGGCCGACGAGCCCCTGCAGGAACTCCCCCAGGACCGCAACCAGGCGCTGCTGGAGGCGGCGAAGCAGGTCGGCGCCCTGCTGAAGCGCAAGGGGCACCTGTTCGCGCTGGCCGGCAGCGTGGCCGCGTATGCCCACGGCGGTGAGAAGAACCTCCAGCACGACGTCGACTTCGCCATCCGCCCCGAGGACGCGAAAGCCGTGGCGGCCACGCTCCACGAGGCCGGGCTGACGGTCTACACCCCGCCGGAGGACTGGCTGATCAAGGCCACGTGCTTCGGCCAGCCGGTGGACATCATCTTCGAGCTGGCGCACCGGCCGGTCGGCGCGGACATGCTGGAGCGGGCGGAGGAGCTGTCGGTCGACTCGGTGCGCATGCCCGTGCTGGCCCCGACGGACCTGCTGTGGAGCCTGACCGCCGCGTTCTCCGAGCACCACTGCGACTTCGGGGCGGCCCTGCCGATCGCCCGCGCCCTGCGGGAGAAGGTCGACTGGGACCGGGTACGGCGCGAATGCGGGGACGAGCCCATGCCCGCGGCCTTCTTCTTCCTGCTGGAGCGCCTGAACGTCATCTGAAGGAGCACCCCATGAGCACCCACGGTTCACAGGACGCGGGCGGCGGGCCGCCCGCCGAGAACCTGGACTACCGCATCGCCCACCTCCAGGACCGCCTCGCCGCCGGCGAGCTCGGCGAACTGGGCGTACGGGTCGAGGCCCGCGGCGAGGCGGTGCTGATCACCGGCACCGTGCCCTCGACGCCCTGCCGGGACGAGATCGTGCGCACCGTCCACGAGGAGCTCGCGGGATTCCCCGTGCACAGCGACCTCGTGGTCACCGAGGCGTCCTCCCCCGACCACGCGGAGGAACTGTCATGATCCGCATCGCGGCCGTCGGAGACATCCACATGGGGCCGGACAGCCAGGGGGTGCTGCGGCCCGCCTTCGAGACCCTGCCCGAGTGCGCCGACATCCTGCTGCTGGCCGGGGACCTCACGCGGCACGGCACCCCCGAGGAGATGCGGGTGGTGGGCCGGGAGATCCAGGACCTCGCCGTCCCGGTCGTCGCCGTGCTCGGCAACCACGACCATCACGACGACCGCCCGGACGAGGTCACGGCCATCCTGCGGGAGGCCGGCGCCCATGTCCTGGAAGGGCAGGGCACGGTCGTCGAGAGCGGCGGTGCCCGCATCGGCGTCGCCGGGACCAAGGGGTTCGGCGGTGGCTTCGTCGGGCGCTGCGCCGGGGAGTTCGGCGAGCCGGTGATGAAGGAGTTCGTGCGGTACTCGCGCCGGAGCGCGGACGGCCTGCGCACCGCGCTGGAGGAGCTGGACGCGCAGGGCTGTGACGCGCGGATCGCCCTGACCCACTACTCCCCCGTCGCGGACACGCTGGCGGGCGAGCCGCTGGAGATCTACCCGTTCCTGGGCAGCTACCTGCTGGCCGAGGCGATCGACACCGCCGGTGCCGACCTCGCGGTGCACGGGCACGCGCACGCCGGTACGGAGCACGGCATGACGAGCGGTGGCGTGCGGGTGCGCAACGTCGCCCAGCCCGTCATCGGACGGGCCTTCCACGTCTACCACCTGCCGGTCCGGGAGCCCGCCACGACCGGCGGCGCCGCCCAACAGGCCCGCTGAGCCACCCCTTTCCCCTCCGCCGCCGGCGAACGCCGGCGGCGGTTTCGTTTGCCCGCTCACCGGGCGCGCCGCACCGCCGGTGTACCGCCTGTGGTGTGAACCCCCCGCACGTCGTGCCCGTTTCAGGCATTTTGTCTGCTTAGCATGCGAGCTCCGCGCTCCGCACATCGGCGATGTCCCCACGCGTCCGTCCGGGGCGCACGTGCCCCGTACGAGAGGACATCAGATGGCGCTGACGGGCCGTCAAACATCACCGTCCGAGCATGCCTTCTCCCCGCACGACGCCGTACTGCGCAGTGCGGCGCCGCACGTCGCCCGCCGTCGCTTCCTGACCGTCACGGCGGCCGCCGCCATGCTCGCCTTCAGCACCAACCGGCCCGCGCGCGGCGCCACCGCCGCCCGTGAACGCGACGCGGCCCGGATCACCGACAACCCCTTCACGCTCGGTGTGGCCTCCGGGGACCCGCTGCCGGACTCGGTGCTGCTGTGGACACGGCTCGCGCCCCAGCCGTACGCCGAGGACGGCGGCCTCGGCCAGGAACGGGTCGCCGTGTCCTGGGAGGTGGCGATGGACGAGTGGTTCGTCCTCGTCGAGCAGGAGGGGACCGCCACGGCCCACCCCGAGTACGCCCACAGCGTCCACGTCGACGTCAAGGGCCTGCGATCGGACAGCGAGTACTACTACCGGTTCCGGGTGGGCAGCTGGATCAGCCCCGTCGGCCGCACCCGCACCGCCCCGGCGCCGGGCAGTGACGCCGACCGGCTGCGGCTGGCCGCCGTCGCCTGCCAGGCCTACCAGGACGGCTACTACACCGCCCACCGGCACCTGGCGCAGGAGGACGTCGACGTGGTCCTCTTCCTCGGCGACTACCTGTACGAGTACGGCGTCGACTCCGCGGGCGGGGCCCGCCGCTACACCGACCGCAAGCTCCCCGACGTGTTCAACCACGAGGCGACCACGCTCGCGGACTACCGGCTGCGCTACTCGCTCTACAAGAGCGACCCGGACCTCCAGGCCGCGCACGCCCAGCACCCGTTCGTCGTCACCTGGGACGACCACGAGACCGAGAACAACTACGCGGGCGCCTACGACGAGAAGGGCAGCGCCCCGGCGGACTTCCTGGTGCGCCGGGCCGCCGCCTACCGGGCGTACTGGGAGAACCAGCCGCTGCGCGCCGAGCAGCTGCCGAACGGGCCCGACGCCCGGCTGTACCGCCGGCTGGCCTGGGGATCGCTCGCCCAGTTCGACATCCTCGACACCCGTCAGTACCGCTCCGACCAGGCCTACAACGACCGGCCCCACGCACCGGGACCAGAGTCGGACGATCCGGCCCGCACCCTCACCGGCGCCGATCAGGAGCGCTGGCTGCTGGACGGCTGGCAGAAGTCGAACGCCCTGTGGCACGTGATGCCCCAGCAGGTGTGTTTCTCCCAGCGCAAATTCGACCTGACGGCGCCGGCCCGGGTGTCCATGGACGCCTGGGACGGCTACCGGGCCTCCCGCGACCGGGTCATGGCGGGCGCGAAGGCCGCGGGCATCTCCAACTGGATGGTGCTCACCGGCGACGTCCACGTCGGCTACGCCTTCGACATCAAGGAGGACTTCGACGACCCGGCCTCCGGGACGGTCGGGACGGAGTTCACCTGCACCTCCGTCGCCAGTGGCGGCGACGGCACCGCCAAGCCCGCCGACTGGGACACGTACATGAAGGCCAACCCCCACATGAAGTACTACGACGGCCGGCGCGGATACGTCCGCGTCGACATGGACCGCGAGACCGCGCAGGTCGACTTCCGGACCGTCCCGGCCATCACCACGCCCGGGGGCGGCATCACGACGACCGCGTCCTTCGTCACCGAGGTGGGTTCGCCCGGCCTGAAGTCCGCGTGAGGCGTCCGCCGGTACTGCACATGGCGCCGTTCCCCGCACCAAAGCGCGAACCGGGGCGGCCCGGGACATCACCCCGGGCCGTTCCGGCAAGGCCTGCACGAAGTCGCGTCGACGACCGCGACACCCACCGAACCACGCACACAACGCTGTGATCGAAGGAGACGCATCGCATGGTCCACAGACATGCCGTGACCGGTCGCCGGGTGGCGCTGACCGCGCTCGGCGCGCTCGTCGCCACCGGGATCCCGGTGGCCGTGGCGGCCGAGCCGACGCCCGCGGCGGGCCCCCTGCCCTCGGCCGCCCAGACCCTCGGCGCCGACCGGCCGTCGGCACCGGTGCTGCGCGCCATGGAGCGCGACCTCGGACTGACTCCGGCCCAGGCGTCCCGGCGGCTGGTCAACGAGGCGGAGGCGGGCACCCGGGCGGGCCTGTTGCGCAACGCCCTGGGTGACCGCTTCGCGGGGGCCTGGCTGCGGGGCGCCACGTCGCAGGAGCTCGTGGTGGCGACCACGGACGCCGCCGACGTGGCCGCCATCAAGGCGCAGGGCGCGAAGGCGGCCGTGGTGAAGAAGACGCTGCGCGACCTGCGGGCCGCCAAGGACAAGCTCGACGCGGCGGCCGCCCGGGTCAGCACCCGCGAGACCCCCCTGTGGTACGTCGACATCCCGGCGAACCGGGTCGTGGTGGAGGCCGGGACCAAGACCGCCGCGGCCGCGTTCGTCAAGGCCGCCGGCCTCGACGCCAGAAATGTGAGCGTGAAGGTCACGGCGAACCGGCCGCGGCTCATGGAGGACGTCACGGGCGGCGACGCCTACTACATCGACGGCACCGCCCGCTGCTCCATCGGCTTCTCCGTCACCAAGGGCGAGCAGGAGGGCTTCGCCTCGGCCGGCCACTGCGGCAAGCCGGGCGCCAAGACGACCGGGCACAACAAGGCGGCGCAGGGCACCTTCCAGGCCTCCGTCTTCCCCGGCAAGGACATGTCGTGGGTGGCCGTCACCGACCCGTGGAAGGCCACGCCGAACGTGAAGGGCGAGGGCGGCCAGCCGGTGCAGATCACCGGTTCGGTCCAGGCGCTGGTCGGGGCGGCGATCTGCCGCTCGGGCTCCACCACGGGGTGGCACTGCGGCAAGGTCGAGCAGCACGACACCAGCGTCAGCTACGCCGAGGGCAAGGTGGACGGTCTGACGCAGACGACGGTGTGCGCCGAGCCGGGCGACTCCGGCGGGCCGTACGTCTCGGGCGTCCAGGCCCAGGGCGTGACGTCCGGCGGTTCCGGTGACTGCTCGACCGGCGGCACCACGTTCTACCAGCCGATCAACGCGCTGCTGAGCGAGTTCGGCCTCACCCTCAAGACGGCCGAGGCGGAGGACCCTGCGCCGCAGGGCAACGTCGCGCAGACGTGGGCCGCGGGCCGGGTCTACGAGGCCGGGGTCACCGTGACGCACGCGGGTGTGCGCTACCAGTGTTTGCAGACCCACCAGGCCCAGGGCCCCTGGGCGCCCACCGGCACCCCCGCCCTGTGGCAGCGGTTGTGACGAGGGGTCAGGGCTGTCCGGTGCCGGCGCGGCCGCTGCCGCCGGTGCCGGGCGGGCCCCGCTACTCCTCCGCCAGCAGCGCGTACGCGGCGGCGACGAACGGGTCGTGGGCGCGGAAGCGGCGGGTGCAGACGGCGGCCAGTGCCGTGCCGGTGTCGGGGCGGAAGCCCAGGAAGGCCTGCTGGCCCAGGGTCGCTCCGCTGTGGAAGTACATCGGCCCGCCGTCGGTGGGGTGACGGAACCAGGCGATGGTGTGCACGTGCCGGTGCGACAGGCCCCGGCGGAGCACCGGGCGCCGGACCGCGCGCAGCGCCGGGGCGAGCTCCGGTGGGGCGTCGTCCGGGTACAGGTGGGCCTCGAGGAAGGTGAGCAGGTCGTGCGGCGTGGCGCGGACGGCGCCGGCCGCCTGGAAGCCGCCGGCGTCGAAGGGGGGTACCGGTGTCTTGCCGTCCTTGCCGTGTCCGACGGCGTCGAGCCCGGAGCCGTCCGCGCGCAGGGCGGTGCCGTCGAGGCCCAGCGGGCGCAGCACCTGCCCGGTGAGCAGGTCCTCCCAGCCGGTGCCGGTCGCGGCGGCCAGGGCGTGTCCCAGGACGGCGACGCCGTAGTTGGAGTAGCACCAGCGGGTGCCGGGGCGACGACGCTGCCGGTGGCGCAGGTAGGCGTCGACGACCAGGTCGGCCGGGAAGCGGGCGTAGGGGTTGGTGTTCCAGCCGGGCAGGGCCCGGAGGAAGAAGCCGGGCGGGAGGGCGGGCAGTCCCGAGGTGTGGGTGATCAGGTGGGCCAGCGTCACGGGGGTGGCGCCGACCGGCCGTCCGGGGTCCAGCAGGGCGGTGGCCGGTTCGCCTCCCGACAGGGCGCCGGTATGGATCAGCCGGGCCAGGAGCAGGCCGGTGAGCGTCTTGCCGGCCGAGCCGATCTCGTGGCGCAGGTCCTCGCGGGGCAGCGGTGGGGGCGGTGCGGTGCCGCCGCTCAGGACGGTGCGGTGGCCGTGTCGCGAGAGGGCGAAGACGACGTCCGGGGCGTCGGAGGCGGTGACGGCGTCGGCGAGCCGCTCGGCCGGTCGCGGGTCGGCCGGAGAGGCGTCCGTCGCCGGCACGCGCAAGGCCTGGGCCGTGGAAGCGGCTCCAGGCGAGGTGTGCGGTGAGCGCGCGGCGAGCGGGAGCGGCGTCGGACGCGGGGCCGTGTACACGGCGTTCGCGGCCGGAGCCTCGTAGGCCGGTGCCGGGGCGTCACCGTCGAGCGGTTCCGGCTCGCCCGGCCACGGGGACGGCCGACGGGACGTCATGACGCGGGCACCAGCCCGGACAGCGCACGGGACGTGGCCAGCACCGAGGCGAACGCGGCGACCAGCGTCGGGTGGTAGACGATGTCGAACACCTCGTCGGGCGTGCCCTCGGGCATCGTGCGGATGGCGGGCATCGCTCCGTCGGGCTGCTGTGCGGCGGCGAAGGCCTGCCAGGCGCGTTCGTCCAGGGTCGGGCGGGGCAGGCAGGCGTCGACCACGAGGAGTTCTCCGAGCAGGTCCCACCGTTCCAGGTCCAGCCAGTCGTCGATCCAGACCGGCAGCCAGGTGGCGAGGTAGTCGGCGATGTCCGGCGGCAGACCGTCGGGGTCCTCCCCCCAGTCGGTGAGGTGGAAGACGGTGTGGGTGATGTCGTAGGCGATGTGGCCTTCGACGGTCCAGGGTTCCGGGGTGCGCGCCAGCCAGGTCGTGCCCACCAGGTCGGCCTCGGGCGGGCGGGGGGTCAGTCCGTAGCGGCGCTGGAAGGCGGACAGGCCGAGCCGCCGGGTCGGGGTCGTCTCGAAGGCGACCCAGCTGTCCAGCCGGTGGTTGAGGACGGCCGCCCGTTCTACGTCCGGCTGGCTGTAGCCCAGTTCCTTGAAGGGGAGGTACACCTCGAACGGGATGGGTGAGATCGGCTCCGTGCGCTGTCCGCGGACCAGCATGGTGCCGCCGTCGAGCGTCTCGCGCCAGGCGTGGTCGAGCAGTTGGCGCGCCAGCTGGGCCTGGCGCGAGCCGGCCACTCCCTCGCGGAAGAGCACCTTGCAGATCAGGGCCAGTTCACCGACGGGCTTGAAGCGCTCCAGGAAGCCGATCTCGGGGTCCACATCGGGTTCCAGGCGGAATCCGTCCCGGTGGGCCCACAGCCATTCGATGGCGCCCACCCCGACGGTGTGGATCAGACGGGTGTCGGTCATACCGGTGCTCCTTGTCCGGCGGTGAGTGCCGCCGCGAAGGCCGCCATGAGGGTGGAGTGGTAGTGGTGCGCGAAGTACCGGTCGGGGTCGCCCGCGTCGTTCTCCTCGGGGAGTGCGCCGGACGGGTCCTGTGCCGCGGCGATCCGTTCCCAGGCGTCGCCGGGGACGGTGTCGTCCGGCAGCCCGGGCACGCCGGCCGCCACGGCGAGCAGTTCGCAGGACAGGTCCCACATCCGCGCGTCCAGGCAGGTGTCGAGCCAGGGCGGCAGCCAGTCGGCGAGGTAGGCGGTCAGGTCGGAGGGGAAGCCCTGGGGCGCGCGGCCCCAGTCGGTGAGGTGGAAGACGACGTGGGTGAGCGCGTAGCCGGCGGACCGTTCGAAGGTCCATGGCTCGGGCAGACCGCCCAGCCAGGTGCGGCGCAGCACCTGCTCGCCGGGGTCGTCCCGGTGGACGCCGCCGTGTTCCTCCGCCTTGAGGACGCCCAGGCGGCGGGTCGGTTCCTGCTCGGTGAGCCGCCAGCCTCGAGTGCGGGCGACGGTGGCGGTCGCGGCCTCGTAGGCGGGGTGCCGGAATCCGGCCGCGGCCAGGGCGGCGTAGACCTCCAGCGGGTAGGTGGCGAAGGGCTCCAGGCGTTGCAGCCGGAGGAACAGCTCGCCCTCGCCGGTCTGCTGCCAGGCGAAGGCCAGCAGGTCGGCCGCGCAGGTGTGCAGCGGGTCGCCGGGGGGTGTGCGGCGGATGACGCTCGCGCAGACCTGGGCCAGTTCGCCGAGCGGCTTCCAACTGCTGTTGACCTGTCCGTCGACGGCCAGCGCGTCGTCGCCCAGGGCGAAGTCCGCGCGGTGCGTGGACGCCCAGGCCAGCGCGGCTCGCGCCACCTGCCGGATCCGCGGGGACTGTGCCGTGGTCACACCGGCACTCCGGTGCGCAGGCGGCGGGCCGCCGCCACCTGGAGTTCCACGAGCGGGTCGTGGCCGGCCATCAGTTCCACGAAGTCCAGGCCGGTTTCGAGTCCCAGTGTCTCGGGGACGCCGTGCAGCAGGGTGAGCCAGCGGCCGGCACCGGCGGCCTGCCGCCAGTCCCTGCGGCGCACCGCGCGCACGAATCCGCGGGCCACGTCCACGGGGCGGCCCTGTGCGGCGCGGGACACGGCGCAGTCCTCGCCGGGCAGGGCGAGGGGGGCCAGTACCGCCAGTTGATGGGTCAGGACCTGCCAGCTCGCGACGTCGAGCCATTCGGCCCCGGGTTCCGTGCCGTCGGCGATCCCGGCGGCGGACGGCGGGTCGAGGCGGCGCAGGGTGCGTGCCATGGCCCAGTGGCTCCACAGCACGGTGGGGGCCGCGTCCGCGCGCGGCGGGAAGGACTCCACGGACTTGCGGAACACGGCGAGTTCGTCCGGGTCGGGCGGGGTGCCCAGCAGGACGGCCGGCAGCAGCGCGTCGGCTCCCAGCACGCGGACGGCCGCGAGTACGAGGCCTCCCTCCTCCACGTCGACCGGCCCGGGTGCGGCCGCTCGCGCGTGGTCTCCGCCCCGAAGGGCGGAGACCACACCGGAGGCGAGGTCCTGCACCGCGCCCTGCAAGAGGGTCGAAGTGCCAGACTGCTCCATTGACTACTCCCGTCGATCACTAGCCCTTCTTCGGGCGCGGGGTCGGCGGCGACAGCAGCAGCTTGGTTGCCCCGGAGGACAGAGCCAGTGCTGCGCACTCACGGCTGTCGCGGTAGACGCCGTCGAGTTCCGCCGGGTCGAGTGCCGCCTCGATGTCGACGCTCGGCACACCGGTCAGTTCTTCGATGACCTTTTCCTTGGAAGGCATAGCACCATCTCCCTGAGCTGAAGCGAGTACCTTCACCTTCCGGATCACCGAAATCCGGCAAAGCATGCCAACTTTCTCAGAATTCACTTAAATAACATTTTCAACATCTGACCCATCAGGAGCCACCTCGCGGGCCATGACCCGCAGCGTGCGCATGGAGGAATCGGCCGCGTCCGGGATCAGGACGCCGTGCTCCACGCGCTGCGGAGGCAGTCCAGCACCGCGTCGGTGATGACCTCGCCGGGAGCCACCGCGGGGACGCCCGGCGGACAGGGGCGGGTCATCTCCGCGGAGATCCGTCCCCGGCCCGCTCGGCGGGCACGTGCTCGACCGGGACGTCGGCAACGTCAGCACGCGGGTGCCGGCCATCCACCCGTTCGTCGCGATCATGGGCGAGGACGGTTCCGACCACACGCCGGAGTCCGCCGGGGCGGCAGCCTCGCCCCGGGCCCGCGAGGTGCTGGTGGCGGCCACCGAGGCCCTCGCGTGCACCGCGGCCGACGTCCTGCTGTCGGGGGAACTGCGCGAGCGCGCGTGGGCACGGCACCGGGCGGTGTGAGTGGTTCGGCTCCGGCTGGGGAACCCGGCGAGCGCTGTACCCACCGACTCCCTGGAGAGGGCCATGAGTTTGTTGCGTGTGCTCGGCCGCCCCATGCTGGCCTCGATGTTCCTCACGGGCGGCATGAACTCCGTCCGCGATCCGAAACAGGTCGCCGACGCCGCCGAGCCTGTCGTCCGACCCGTCACCGAACGCGTCTCGGCCCTGCCGGACCGCACCGAGCAGGTCGTGCGGCTGAGCGGCGCGGTCCAGGTCGTGGCGGGGCTGATGCTGGCCACGGGGCGCATGCCGCGTCCGGCCGCGCTGGCCATCGCCGCCACGCTGGTGCCGACCACACTGGCGGGGCACCGTTTCTGGGAGGCGGACGACCCCGAGGAGCGGGCGCAGCAGCGCATCCACTTCTTCAAGAACATGTCCATGCTCGGCGGCTTGCTGATCGCCGCCGACGACACCGGCGCGCGCCCCTCGGTGGTGTGGCGCGGCACGCACGCGGCCCGGGGTCTGCGGCGCGACGCGGGTCTGGTGCGCCGTTCCGTGCGCGCCACCGCCCGCCCGGCCGCCGCGGCCGGTCGCGTCCGGGCCAAGCTCCCCGCCTGAGCCGCCGGGCGGCACCGGCCGGACCGCGCGTTAACCCCGAGAGGCCGGGGGGACCCGGGCGCTGGAGGTGAAGGACATGGGACACGGAGGAAACGTCATCGACGAACTGGTGACCGATCACCGCGAGGTCGAGGAGATGTTCGGCAGGATCGAGGCACTCCCGTCCGGCCACCAGGACCGCAAGATGTACGCCGACCAGGTCACGATGGAACTCGTACGCCACTCGGTGGCCGAGGAGGCCTACCTCTACCCCGCCGTACGCGAGCACGTGGCGGGTGGGGACGCCCTGGCCGACCAGGAGCTGCGGGATCACGCCACGGCCGAGCAAATCATGAAGGATCTGGAGGGCTGTGACGCGGGCGACGCCGACTTCGACCGGCTGATGGGCATGCTGATGAGCGAGATCCGCTCGCACATCGCCGACGAGGAGGGCAACCTCTTCCCCCGGCTGCGGCAGGCCTGTCCGATGGACACGCTCGACGAGCTGGGCGACAAGGTGCGCAAGGCGAAGAAGACCGCCCCGACCCGGCCGCACCCGGCCGCGCCGGACAAGCCTCCGGCGAACAAGCTCCTGGCTCCGGGCGCCGGCATGATCGACCGCCTGCGGGACGCGCTGAGCGGCCGCGGCTCGTCCGAGTAGGTCACCGCTCCGAGCAGGACACCGCAGGCAGCTCACCGCAGGCAGCTCACCGCGCGAGCGGGGCCCGTCGCAGAGGCGACGGGCCCCGCTTCCGTGTGCGTGTGATCAAACGCACTACGGCCTCAACACATGTGCGCGCCAGGGTGTTTGGGAGGCCTCGGGCGGCGGGCCGGGGCGAGGTGGAACCGCTTGTCCGGTCCCCTCTGCCACGATGGTCGGCGCCGTACCCGTCGAGGGACGCCGCCGTGCAGCGCCGCCGGTGTGACACGCTCCCTCGTCCCCCTCCTGCTGAGTCCTCCGACTCGTCTTCGAGTACCGCACTGTGTCTACCTTCCCCTCCCCCGCCCTGCCTGCCTCCCGTTCACCCTGGCGTGCCCTGCGGTACCGCAGCATGCGCTGGTGGTCCGTCGCGAACTTCGTGTCGAACGCCGGTACGTGGATGCAGCTCACCGTGCAGAACCTGCTGGTCCTGCAGATCACCGGGTCCGCCGCCGCGACCGGGCTGTCCATGTCCGTGCAGGCCGCCCCCGCGCTGCTGATCAGCGTGGTGGGCGGGGCCGCCGTCGACCGGTGGCCCCGCAAGCTCACGGCAGCCGTGAGCCAGGCGGTGCTCGGCATGATCGCGTTCACCACGGCCGTTCTCGTGGCGCTGGACCGGATCGACATGACCTCGCTGATGGTGCTGGCCGCCGTCACGGGCGTCGTCGCGACCGTCGACAACCCGGCCTGCGCCCTGCTGGGCAACGACCTCGTGCCGGCGGAGGACGTGCCCTCGGCCATCGGGGTCGGCGCGCTGGTGCACCAGGCGGGACGGCTGGTCGGCGCGGCCATGGCCGGTGTCGCGGTCGGGTTCCTCGGCACGTCCGCCGCCTACTTCGGCAACGGGCTGTCGTTCCTGTTCGTGGCCGCGGTCATCCCGTTCCTGCGCCCCGCGCCCGGTGCGGCGCCGCAGGACGCCCCGGCCCCGGAGCACACCGGTGCCGACCTGACCGTGCGCGAGGGCCTGGCCTACTTCGTGCGGCGGCCGCGCCTGGTCGCCCTGGCAGGGGTGACCGGGATCAGCTCCGTGTTCGGCCGCAACTACGGGCTGACCCTGGCCGTGCTCGTCACCGGGCCGCTCGCCGGAGGCGCCGGGGCGTTCGGCACGGTGTCGACGGTGCTCGCCGTCGGCGGCATCCTCGGGGCGGTGCTCGGCGCCCGGCTGCGCCGGCCGTCGGTGCGGCTGGTGGGCGCGCTCGCGGCCGCCGGGGCACTGTTGCAGGTGGTGGCGGGGCTGTCACCGTCGATGGCGGTGCTGATCGCCCTGGTGCTGCCGATGGCGGTGGTGGAGTCCGTCTCCGACACCGCCGGTACGGCGGTCCTCCAGACCGACCCGCCGCCGCATCTGCGGGGCCGGGTGCTGGGGGTGTGGGGCAGCATCGGCACGGTGTGGGGTCTGGGCGGCCCGCCCGCACTCGGCCTCCTCATGGAGCTGGCCGGGCCCCGCGGCGCCCTCGTCACCGGCGGGCTGCTCATCGCCGGCGCGATCGGAGCGGGCTCCCTGCTGCGACGGCGCCGTCCCACGGCCCCGGTGATGCTCCGCACCGAGGAGCACGACATGCCGGTCAAGCCGGCGCTGAGCCCGGCGGCCTGAGGGCCCCCGGCCGGGCATCCGGAGGCCGAAGAGCTCGAACGCCCGGCACGCCAGGACGCGCCGGCCGGTGGCCCCGTGCCGCCGATGCTCCTCCCAGAGGAGCACGACATGCCGGTTAAGCCGGCGCTGAGCCCGGCGGCCTGAGCGCGCCCGCGCCCTCGTCACCGGCGGGCTGCTCATCGCCGGCGCGATCGGGGCGGGCTCCCTGCTGCGACGGCGCCGTTCCACGGCCCCGGTGATGCTCCTCACCGAGGAGCACGACGTACCGGCTCAGCCGGCGCTGAGCCCGGCGGCCTGAGCGCGCCCGTCCGAGTTCCTGGAGCAGCTGCCACGGGCTGCCCGGGCCGGGCCGAAGGCGGAAGCCGTCGGCCGCATGCCCGGCGGCGAGGGCGCCGGCGTCGCCGTGGGCCTACCTTCCCAGCGCCTCCTCCGCCGCCTTCGCCGCCCGGCGGGCCAGCAGGGTCGTGGAGCGGCCGTCGAGGTAGGGCAGGACGACGGCCTGGCCTCCCCAGGCGCGCAGTGTGCGCGCCTCGGGCAGGTCCTGGACGGAGTAGTCGCCGCCCTTGACCCAGACGTCCGGCCGCAGCCGGGCCAGGACCGCCTCCGGAGTGTCCTCCTCGAAGACCACGACGGCGTCGACGCTGCCGAGCGCGGCCAGGACGCGGGCCCGGTCCGCCGCCGGGTTCAGCGGGCGGCCCGGCCCCTTGCGGCGGGCGACGGAGGCGTCGGAGTTCAGGCACACGATGAGGCAGTCGCCGATGCGCCGGGCGCTCTCCAGCAGACCGACGTGACCGGCGTGCACCAGGTCGAAGCAGCCGCCGGTGGCGACGACGGTGCCGCCGCGGGCCCGGACCCGCTCGGCGAGACCGAACGCGTCGGTCTCGGGCTCGTCCTCGGGACGGGGCGCGGGTTCGGTCCGCCACAGGTCGGGGTTGCCCGCGCCGCCCGCCGCGACGAACGCGGCCGCCTCGGCCACCGCCCGCTGCACCGCCTCCTCGGGGAGCAGTCCGTCGGCGAGGGCCGCCGCCGTCGTGGCGGCGAAGCAGTCGCCCGCGCCGCAGGGGTCCCCGGCGGCCCGGTAGGGCACCGGCACGAGCATCGGGGTGCCCGAGCCCGGCCGGGCCAGCAGCACCCCCCGTTCGCCGAGGGTGACGGCGACACCGGCGGCCCGCCAGCGCTCGGCCAGCCGCGCCCCCCGCTCGGCGTAGGCGCCCAGGGTGGTCCCTCCGGAGCCCGGATGCAGGGCCCGCGCCTCCGCCGCGTTGGGGGTGACCAGCCGGGCCCCGGGCACGGGCGGGTCGCCCTGGGGGTGCGGGTCCCACACCAGCGGGGTGCGGCGGGCGACGTCCTCGAGGAGCGGCCGCAGGGCGCCCGCGGTGTGCCGGCCGTAGTCGGCGACGAGCACGGCGTGCGCGTCGGCCAGGGCCGCACGGACCGTGTCACCTGGTTCGCCGGGGGTGCCGCCGCCCCGGTCGATGCGGACGACGGGCCGCCCGCCCGCGAGGACGCGGGTCTTGACCGGCAGAGTGCCGTGCAGCGGGATCTCCAGCAGCCGGACCCGGCCGCGCAGGTCGCGCCGCACCGCCTCGCTGGCGTCGTCGTCGCCGAGCGCCGTCACCAGGACCACGTCCCGGCCACCGCGGGCGGCGAGAGCGGCGGCGAGCCCGGCACCGCCCGGGTGGCGGCGGTCGCCGGTGACGTCGACGACGGGGGCCGGGGCGTCCGGGGCGAGCCGGGTGGAGACACCCTCGATGTCCTCGTCGAGCAGGACGTCCCCGACGACGGCCAGAGGACGCGGGCCGGTCATGAGGTGCTCCCCCGGGTGAGGACCGCGCGCCGGGCGAGCGGAGTGGACACGGCCGTGTCGAAGCATTCGCAGAGCAGGTGCACGGCGACCAGGTGGGTCTCCTGGACGTTGGCGGTGCTGCCGGCGTCGACGCACAGCGCTTCGTGGGCGGCTTCGGCGAGGGGGTTCGGGCCACGGCCGGTCAGGGCCCACACGCGCAGTCCGGCCTGCCGGGCGGTGACGGCGGCGGCGATGAGGTTGGGGCTGCGGCCGGAGGTGGAGAGCAGCAGCAGGATGTCGCCGGGGCGGCCGTGGGCGGTGACCTGACGGGCGTAGACGTGGTCGAAGCCGTAGTCGTTGCCGATGGCGGTCATGCTGGACGTCTCGGCGTGCAGCGCGAGCGCGGAGTAGGCGCGGCGTTCCTGGCGGTAGCGGCCGACCAGTTCGGCGGTGAGGTGCTGGGCCTGCGCGGCGCTGCCGCCGTTGCCCGCGGCGAGCAGCCGGCCGCCGCCGCCGAGGACGTCGGCGAGCCGGCCGCCCCAGTCGGCGATCCGGTCCAGGCCGTGCGTGCGGAACCGGGCGAGGGCTTCCTCCAGGGACCGGCAGTGCAGGCGCGCGGCTTCCAGGGCGTGGTGTGCGGAGGGTTCGCTCATGTCGGTCGGGCGTACCGCCGTGGGTGACGGCGGCGAGCCCACACCTCCTTCGGACGTCGGCTGCTGTCGGCTGGTCGTCGGGTCGGGGACGGGGCGGTCAGCCCGCGCCGGTCGCCGCGGTTTCGGTGTCGAGGACCTCGCAGTAGGCGGCCTCGGTGGCCGCGGCGACCTGGCCCCAGCCGTACCGGCTCAGCACCCGGCGGCGCCCGGCCGCCCCGCAGGCCGCGCGGGCGGCCGGGTCGGCGAGCAGCCCGGCGACGGCGTGGGCCAGGGCCACCGGGTCGCGGGGCGGCACCAGCCGTCCGGTGCCGGGGTCGGCGACGGTGTCGAGCTGCCCGCCGACCGCGCTGGCCACCACGGGCACGCCGCAGGCCATGGCCTCCAGCGGGACGATGCCGAAGGGTTCGTAGTCGGCGGGGCACACCACCACGTCGGCGGAGCGCAGCAGTGCCGGCACCTGCTCGCTGGGCAGGGCGCCGGTGAAGCGGACCCGGTCGGCTACCCCGGCGTCCCGGGCGATGCCCCGCAGCCGGCGCACCTCCGGGTCGCCGTCGAGCCGGTCGGCGGGCGGTCCGCCGGCCACGACCAGTTCGGTGCCGGGCAGCCGGGCCAGCGCGGCGATGGTGACGGCGGCGCCCTTGCGCGGTACGAGCCGGCCCAGCTGGAGGATCCGGTGCGGGTACGGTCCGCGCGGGGCGGCCGGGCCCTTCGGGGTGAACCGGTCGGGGTCGACACCGCACGGCACGATGCCCACCTGGTGCGGGGGAATGCCCATGCGGGCCAGTTCGTGGGCCTCGTCCCGGCAGGTGGCGATGACACGGTCGCAGCCAAGGCCGATCTCGATCTCGCCGGGGATCCGCTCCGGCGGGCTGGTGTCGGCGAGCCGCTGGTGCCGTCGCTTCACCGTGCCGAGGGCGTGGTACGTGTGCAGCAGGGGCAGGCCGTGCTCGCGGGTGGCGCGCAGCGCGGCCAGGCCCGACATCCAGTAGTGGGAGTGCACGAGGTCGGGGGCCCGGGTGCGCCAGCTGCGGACGAGGTACCGGCCGAACTCGTCCATGTGCGGCAGCAGGGCGTCCTTGGGCAGCGGTTCGGCCGGCCCGGCGGGCACGTGGTGCACCTCCACTCCGTCGCGCAGTGCCACCCGGCAGGGCGGGTCGGGCGCGTCGCGGCGGGTGTAGACGGTGACGCGGTGTCCGCGGTCGGCGAGCGCGCCGGCCAGGCAGGCGACGTGGACGTTCTGCCCGCCGGCGTCGACTCCGCCGAGTGTGGCGAGGGGGCTGGCGTGCTCGGAGACCAGCGCGATGGCGAGGACGCCCGGGTCGAGCGGGTCGCCGCCGAGCGGCCCGGCGGGGAAGGGGCTGAGGGACGGGGTCATGAGCACACCTCCGTGATCAGGCGCTCCCAGTCGGACAGGAAGCGCTTGAGCCCGTAGCGTTCGAGGGCCGCCTGGCGGGCGCGGGCTCCGTCCGCGGCCGCGGCCTCGGGTTCGTGGAGGTAGCGGCGGGCGGCGCGGGCCAGGACGTCGGGGCGGGTGGTCAGGGTGCCGGCGCCGGGCGGGACCGCCTCGACCGCCTCGGTGGTGGCGAGGGCCAGCACGGGCAGGCCGAGGTGCATGGCCTCCAGCAGGGACAGGCCGAGGGAGGTCCAGCGCACCGGGTGCAGGTACATGCGGCGTTCGGCCAGGGCCGTGTGCAGCTCGCTCTGCGGGAGGTCGCCGGTGCGGCAGCGGTCGGGTGCGAGGCCGAGGTGGGCTGCCAGGTCCTCGGTGCCCATGCCGAACACGTCGAGCGGGACGGCCTCGGCGAGGGCGGGCAGCAGGTCGGTGCCGGTGTACCGGGCGCGCCGCACGGGTTCGTTGACGACGACGGCGGCGCGGGCGAGCCGGCCGCTGTAGCGGTGGCCCGGGTCGACGATGCCGTGTTCGATCACCTCGGTGCGGGTGGTTCCGCTGTCCCAGAACAGCCGGTTGAAGTGCGTGACGTGCACCAGCGTCAGGTCGTCGCGGTCCGCGCTCGGGTGCCGGGTGTCGGGTACGTCGCCGTCGGGCGCGTTGTGCTCCAGGTACACCGCGGGCACGTCCCGGCCCGGGCGGCGTCCCCCGAGCCAGCGCTCGGCGAGTGCCGCCTCGTGCGGCCGCTGGAGGAGGACCAGGTCGACAGGCGTGTCGCACAGCTCCTCGGGGGTGACCTCGCGGACCGTGGCGGGCCAGGTGAAGGTGCGGGCCCGCCCGAGGCCGTCCGGGCCGCGGTCGGGGGTGACGGGGACGAGGTAGGTGTGCGGGCCCTGGACGAAGGCGGTCGTCCAGGAGCCGTGCACGTGCCACAGCAGGATGTTCATACGGCCGCTCCTCGCTCGGTCTGTTCTCCCCGGTCCGCCGGGCGGTCGGTGAGGGCCGCCACGGCGGCGAGCACCTCGGCGTCACCGATGCCGTCGAGGCAGGGGTGCCCGGGGACGGGGCAGTGCCGGGCCCGGGTCTCGGCGCACGGGGCGTGCGGGTCGCCGAGCAGGACGTGCGGCACGCCGTGGGGGGCCCACCGTTCGGCGGGCACGACCGGCGCGAAGAGGCTGACCACGGGGGTGCCCACGGCGGCGGCCAGATGCGCCGGGCCGGTGTTCCCGGCGACCACGGCCCGGGCACCGGCGAGGACTCCGGCCAGATGCGGCAGGTCGGTGGCACCGCCGAGGTCCAGGGCGTGCCGGCCGGCGACCCGTGCCGTCAGTTCGCGCTCGGCGTGTCCCCCGGTGACCACCACGCGGTGGCCCGCTCCGGCCAGCGCGGCGACGGCCCGTGCCGCTCGTCCCGGGGTCCAGGCCCGCGCGGGCACGGCCGCGCCGGGGTGCAGGACGAGATACGGCTCGGGGCCGGTGAGGTGGGTGGTGTGCGGCGGCGGCAGGACGCGCAGGCGGCCGTCGTCCCCGGGCGGGAGCGCGAAGCCCGCGGCCCTCGCGAGGTCGAGGGCGGCCACCGCCTCGTGCCGGTGGGGCAGCCTGTGGTGTCTGAGGTCGAGCAGCGCCCCGGGGTAGTCCTCGCTGTCGGCGGCGGTCCATCCGATGCCGGCGAGCTTCAGCAGCAGGGCGATCGGCAGCGGGCTCTGGTGGTACGACACCAGCACGAGCGCCCGGTCGAAGCGGCCCGCGGTGAGCGCGCGCATCAGCTGCCGGGTGGCCGTCCGCGTGACCGGGGGCGGTTCCAGTCCGACCCAGGGCGCGTCGTGGACCAGCACGTCGTCGACGCCGGGCAGCATCCGCCCGGCCGCGGCGCCCTGTGGTCCGCACAGCAGCGCGGTGTACGAGGATCCGGCGGCGACGGCCCGTACGGCGGGCCCGGCCAGCAGCACGTCCCCGGAGCTGTCGAGGCGGACCACGAGGGTGCGGGGAAGGCGGGCGCGGGAGGGCGGAGGGCTCATCGCGCCTCCCCGGTCGGCACGGCGGCGTCCAGCACGAGACGCACGGCCTGGGGCAGGTCGGCCGCCGTGGTCTCGGCGGCCACGATCTCCTCGGTCCGGGTGACGGGCGTGGGCACCAGCACTCCGCGGGCCCCGGCCGCGCGGGCGGCCCGCATGTCCGCTCCGATGTCACCGATCACCACGGTGCGGCCGGGCGGGACGGCGAGCCGGCGGCAGGCTGCCAGGATCAGGCCCGGCGCCGGTTTGCGGCACCCGCAGCCCTCCCCCGGCCCGTGCGGGCACACGGCCCAGAGGGCGAACGGCCCCAGCAGTTCCTCCACCCGCAGCAGTACGGCCTCCACCTGGCGGCGGGTCAGCAGGCCCCGGGCCACGCCCGACTGGTTGGTCACGACACCGACGGGCACCCCGGCCGCGCGGACGGCGTCCACGGCCTCCCGTGCGCCCGGCATCGGGGTGACGCGCGCGGGGTCGCCGTTGTAGGGCACGTCGGCGACGAGCGTGCCGTCGCGGTCGAACAGGACCGCCGCGGGCAAGGGGCTGTGCGGGTCGTACGGGCGCTGCCGCACGTCCCCGGGAAGCAGCCAGGGGCCGAGGGGCGGCGTCATGACCGCAGCCGTTCCCGGGCCGCCGGGCGGGGTGCGGTCGTCGGCTGACTGCCGCCGGACGCGGTGTGCGGCCGGGCCCCCCGGTGCGCGAGCCGTCCGCGCAGCCAGTGCCAGGTCGCGGCGGGCGGGACGAGGGCGCTGGTGAGCGTCATGGTGAGGATCTCGTCGCGGGTGCACGGCCCGGGCAGGATCCGGGCGAGGGCGAACTCGGTGGTGCCGGCCAGCCACGCGGTGGCGCAGGCCGCGGCGGCCCGGTGCCGGCCCAGCAGGGCGCAGCCGGCCGCCGCCACTCCCGCTCCGGTCACGGCCAGGTGCAGGGGCAGGCGCCCGCGGGGTGCTTCCGCCCGGCGCCACCAGTGGCGGCCGTGCAGCCGGGTCATCAGCACGTCGTCGGCGTTGCCGGCCTGGAGGCGGACGGAGGTCCAGCGCCCGGCGGGCCGGACCGGGTGGGTGGTGGCGCGTCGGCCGCCGGTGAGCGTCCACCCGGCGTCGAGCATGCGCAGGGCGAGGTCGGCGTCCTCGCGGAAGGCCCGCCGGAAGCGTTCGTCGAATCCGCCGACGGCCACCAGCGCCGTCCTGCGGTAGGCCATGTCGGCGGTGATCCAGTGGGCGCCGGCGAGTCCGGCCGTGTTGCGTTCCCAGTCCGTGGGGCGCCGGCCGGCGGGCAGGGGCACCTCGATGCGGGCGGTGATCCCGGCGGTCCGCTCGGTGGCCGCGGCCAGGTCCAGGGTCAGGTCGTCGCCCCAGGTGGGTCCGGGGACGACGTCGTCGTCGAGGAAGACGATCCAGGTCACGTCACCGGCGGCACGCCAGCCGAGGTTGCGTGCGGCGGCGGGTCCGCGCGCCCCGCCGGGCACGACGATGGTCCGGGCCCTCAGCGAGGGCGGCACGTCGGCGGTCAGCGGCATCCGCGCCGTGTCGGGCCGGTCGTCGACCAGGACCACCCGGACGGGGCCCGGCCCGCTCGCCTCGGCGAGGGCGTGCAGACAGGCGCTCAGGCTGGGCCGGCCGAGGGTGGGGATCACGACGGCGTACTCGGCGTCGCGCGCCGGGGCGTCGGGTGCGGTCATCGGGGGTCTCCGGCGTCGTCGCTGCGGGATTCGGTACGGAAGAGGTCGCCGCGCCGGATCGCGTACGGGCCGATGGCCAGCAGGTCGACGGGTGAGGAGCCGAAGCACTCCAGGGCGTCGCGCGGGTCGTCGACCATGGGCCGGCCGGCGGTGTTGAGGCTGGTGTTGACGACCACGGGCACCCCGGTGAGCCGCTCGAACTCGCCGAGCATCCGGGCGACGAGCGGTTCGCGGTCCGGGTCGACGGTCTGGATCCGGGCGGTGCCGTCCACGTGCACCACGGCGGGGATGCGGTCCCGCCAGGCGGGGGCCACGTCGTGCACGAACAGCATGTACGGGCTGGGCAGCGGGCCGTCGAAGATCTCGGCGGCGCGGTCGGCCAGGACCATCGGGGCGACGGGCCGGAACTGCTCGCGGCCCTTGACGTCGTTGAGCCGCTCCAGGTTGCCCGCGTGCCCGGGGTGGGCCAGCAGGGAGCGGTGCCCGAGGGCGCGCGGGCCGTACTCGGAGCGGCCCTGGAACCAGGCGACGATCCCGTTGTCGGCCAGGGCGCGGGCGACGGTCGCGGCGATGTCCGGGGGCCGTTCGAACGGTACGGCGGCGGTCTTCAGCCAGGCCGCGAGCTCGGCGTCGGACCACTCCCGGCCGAGGTCGGCGCCGGCCATGGCCTCCGGTTCGTCGCCCTGGACGGCGGACAACAGCAGGGCGCCTCCCAGCGCGGTACCGGCGTCGCCCGCCGCGGGCTGCACCCACACGCGGGAGAACGGACCCTCGCGGGCGATACGGGAGTTGGCGACGCAGTTGAGGGCGACGCCACCGGCGAGGGTGAGCACCCGGTCGTGGGTCCGCCCGTGCAGCCAGCGCACCAGGTCGAGCAGGGTCTCCTCCAGCACGGCCTGGGCGCTGGCGGCGACATCGGCGTGGGCCTGGGTCCAGGGCTCGTCCGGGCCGCGGGGCGGGCACAGCTCGTGCCAGGGCACGCCGGTGGCGTGGAACCCGCCGTCCCCGGTGGGGTACACGTGGCGGCGCAGTGCGGTGAGCATGCGCGGGGTGCCGTGGGAGGCGAGGGCCATCACCTTGAACTCGTCGGAGGAGCGCAGGAAACCGAGGTGTTCGGTGAGCTCCTCGTAGACCAGGCCGAGCGAGTGCGGCAGGTCCTGCGCGTGCAGCGCCTCCAGGCGGTCGCCGACCCGGCGCGCCGCCAGGTGGGAGGCGCGTTCGCCGCGGCCGTCCAGGACCAGGACGGAGGAGTTCCCGGCGTCCGGTGCGGCGAAGGCGCTGGAGGCGGCGTGGGCCATGTGGTGCGGCACGAACCGCACGAGGGCCGGGTCGAGGCCCGGCAGGGCGGCCTTCAGGAAGCCGGGTGCCTCACGGGCGTAGGTCTGCCGCAGGTGGTCCCACGGGTCGTCCAGGCCCATGTCCCCGGCCGGGCGGGCGAGGGCCGGGTCGAAGGAGTAGGCGACCGCGTCGAGGTCCTGCGGACGCAGCCCGGCCCGCTTCAGGCACCAGGCCGCGGCCCGTTCGGGCAGTTCCCAGGCGGAGAACGGCAGGGGTCTCTTGCCGTGTTTGCGGCGGGAGAACCGCTCCTCCTCGGCGGCTGCGACGGTCCGTCCGTCGATCACCAGGGCGGCGGCGGGGTCGTGGAAGAGGGCGTTGATTCCGAGGATGCGCATGGGCAGACGGGCCTTTCGGCGGTCGGGAGAGGTCCGGACGCGGCGGTGCGAGGTGCCCGGTCGGGGTCACTCCTCGCTGCCGGCCTCGCGGAACCAGGCGATCGTGCGCCGCAGTCCCTCCTCGGCGCGCACCTGCGGGTCCCAGCCGAGCTTGTCGCGGGCCAGGGTGATGTCCGGGCAGCGCACGGCCGGGTCGTCCACCGGGCGTTCGATGTAGCGGATCTCCGAGGGTGACCCGGCGAGTTCCACGACCAGGCGGGCCAGGTCGAGCATGGTGATCTCGGTCGGGTTGCCGATGTTCACGGGGCCGCGCATGCCGTGGGCGGCGGCGGCGAGGACGCCGCGCACGGTGTCGTCGACGTAGCACAGCGAGCGGGTCTGGCGGCCGTCGCCGGTCACGGTGAGCGGCTCGCCGGCCAGTGCCTGCCGGACGAAGGTCGGCACCGCGCGCCCGTCGTGGCCGCGCATGCGGGGGCCGTAGGTGTTGAACAGCCGCACGATGCAGGTGTCGGTGCCGTGAGTGTCGGCGTGTGCGGTGGTCAGCGCCTCGCCGAAGCGCTTGGCCTCGTCGTAGACGCTGCGGGGGCCAACGGGGTTGACGTTGCCCCAGTAGCGCTCGTCCTGCGGGTTCTGCTGGGGGTCGCCGTAGACCTCGGAGGTCGAGGCGAGGACGAAGCGGGCGCGGGAGGAGTGCGCGAGTTCCAGGGCGTTGCGGGTGCCGAGGCTGCCGGTCTCCATGGTGTGCAGCGGCAGGCGCAGGTAGTCGGCGGGGGACGCCGGGGAGGCGAAGTGCAGGACGAGGTCCGGTGGCCGCTTGATCCGCAGTCCTTCGGTGACGTTCGCCTGGACCAGGGTGAAGCCGGGCCGTTCGAGCAGCGGCGATATGTTCTCGGGCCGCCCGGTGCTGAAGTCGTCGACGCAGGTGACGGCCGCGCCGGCGTCCAGCAGGGCGGCGCACAGATGGGAGCCGACGAACCCGGCGCCACCGGTGACGACGGCGTGTTCCCAGTTGCGCGAGAGTGCGGTGGCCATGTCGGTCTCTCCTCCGTCGGCGGTGCGGCTCGGCACGACGGGTGCGCCCCGGACCGGCGAACACGGACCGGAGGGCCGTCGGGCCCACGATCAGAGTCCGCCGACCGTGCGGGCGCGGCACGGTCGCGTACGGCACACGGGTGAGTCACGGAGGGTGAGGTGAGCGGCCGACGGGTCGTCCGTGCGGGCCGGCGCGGCGGGAGAGGGTGCGTCAGGCGATCAGCGTGCGGCCCGGGTTCAGACGGGCGAGCAGCTGGTCCTGGTGCAGACCGGCGACGGGGGCGAGCAGGTCCGGGTGGCGCAGCAGGGCGGCGGCCCTCCGGTCGTTGTCGTCGGGCGCGATCAGCCGGCGGAACCCGGACCGTGACCCGGCGTCGTGGCCGCCGTCGGCGAGCGCCGTCACGGCCCGGGCGGCCAGCTCCGGGTCGGTGAGCAGGCAGGCCGCCCAGCTCGCCACGACCTCGTCCACCCAGGTGCGCCAGGCGTGCGCGTCCGGGTCGTCGCCCAGGGCGGCGTCGGCACCGGTGACCCAGTCGAGCCGCCCGGAGCCGCCCGGTCCCGCCAGGCCGAGCAGGGCGGCGTCCATCGCCGTCGGGTATCTCAGCCAGGCCGCGACGGTCACAGCCTGCCGGGCCTGCACCTCGCACAGGGCGGAGGACAGCGCGCCGCCGGAGGCGGGGAAGGCGCGGGTCAGCCACTGGGCGGTCGCCGCGATGACCGGGGAGAGATCTGCTTGCACTGCCGGGCCGTCCGAGGGAAGGGAGCGGGGTGTGGTCGTAGAAGGTAACCGCCGCTTCGGGCACCCGGACGTGACCGGGACCTCGTCCGGGACGTGGCCTCGGCCACACCGGCCGGCCCCGGCAGCCGCGAGGGCGTCGGGGCGCCGGCAGGTTTCCCGGCTGTGGTGACGCGTACAGGCCGGGGAAGAGGCACCGTGCGGTGTTCCTCCCGTTTCGCCGCAAAAGGGCCGGGCACCCGGCCCGCGTGTCGTCCCACGGACCCGGAACCGCTGGTCCGGCCCGGCGTGCAGGTGCCCGGTCGCCGGTGCGCTCGCTGCGCTTCGACGGCTGGATCGCGGGGATCGGCACGGCCTCCGGCGTCCGCGTGGTGCTCGGGCACTGGCCGCGGTCCCCGTTCGGGGTGTTCAGCGACGTGATGGTCGAGGAGGCCGACGGCCGGCGGCTGCTGCTGGCACCCACGCCGGAGACGGCCGGCTTCGTCGCCGCCACGTATGTCTTCGACAAGGTGCGGGTGGTCCCGGTCGAGGTGCGGATCGCCGACCGGCGTCATTGGACGGTGACAGCCCCGCCGTTCGGCCTGCGCTTCAGCACCGGCCGCCGCAACCTGCCGGGTCTCGCGCTGCGGGCGGTGCCGGTCCGGCTCGCCACGCATCCGCGCTGGCTCGCCCTGTGGGACCGGCCCGCCCGTCTCCTGCTGGGAGCACGCACCCACGGCAGCGCCCGGGACGGACGGCACCAGTGGTACGGCGCCCGGGACCTGCACCCGGTCACCTCGGCCACCGTCACCCGCGACGGCGAGAGCCTCGGCGCCCTCGCCCCGGTCGAGCCGCCCGTGCGTTTCGGGACCGGCTCGACACCCCGCCCTCCCTGTCTCGTACGGATCACCACGAGGGTGGCCGTGGAGCAGGACCGGAGTACGACAGGAGCCGCGTCATGACGGAACAGCGAGCGGATGCGCCGGACGCCCCGCGTACCCCGGCCACCGACACGTCCCTGCTCGGCATCTACCTCAACGACCACCTCGCCGGTGCCACCGCGGGGACCGCGCGGGTGCGCTATCTGCTGCGCTCATGTGCCGGCTCTCCGCTCGCGGACGCGCTGGCCCCGGTCGCCGCCGAGATGGCCGACGACCGGACGAGCCTGCTTCACGTCATGCGGCGCCTGGACGTGCCGGTGCGCCGCTACAAGGTCTACGCGGGCCGGGCGGTCGAGCAGGTGGGGCGGCTGAAGAGCAACGGCAGCCTGGTACGGCGCTCGCCGCTGAGCACGCTGTGGGAACTGGAGGCGCTGGCACTCGGTGTGGAGGGCAAGCTCGCGGGATGGGAGACCCTCCGTGATCTCGCCGCCACGGACCCGCGGCTCGACGCGCGGCAGCTCGACGAGCTCATCGAACGCGCCCGGCGGCAGCACACCACGCTGGAGGAGCTGCGCCACCGGCAGGTCGAGGTCGCCTTCCGCGGGGCGTGAGGTGCCGGGCCGCGCTCACCAGAACCTGGTGCTGAGGGCGGGCTGATGGGTCAGTTGCACGGCGTCGCGCAACCGCAGGGCGACGCTGATGGTGGCGCGCAGGGCGGAGGGCCGTACGGTCTGCGCGGTCTCGGTGGCGAGGACGAGCAGGCAGGCCGCTGCCTGCTCGACGATCGTGACGGGCAGGACGAAGTCGTTGTCGGCGGCCGTGCGGAAGGCCTTCAGGGGGATCGCGGCGCCGTCGATGGCCCGGTGCGCGGCCTGCTCCAGATGCTGTGCGGCCTGTTCGCACACGGGGGCGGGCAGGGCGATGGTGCGCTGGAACGGTGAACTCGTCATGCCCCGACTGCTCCCCCGGCGGTGACCGGTTCTGTCGGCCGGCGACGGGATTTCACCGTCCCGCGTGACCGGCGCGTGGCGCATGTCCCGGGATCGAACCGCGGCGACTTCGCCCGCGCGTACCGCATCTCGCCACAGCTGTCGGAGGAAGCCTCCGGCAGCCCGCAGTTCGACGTCTGCCCCGCACGGCAGATCCAGCCGCTCGACCCCGACTGCGGGTCGGAAGGCCGAGCGGCGTCGCCGTACGCTGAGTGCCGACCGACCGGCACGGAGAAGGAGTGCGGATGACCGCCCGCGCGGATGTCGTGGCCCGGCTCACCGGGAGGGCGGTCAGTGGCGAGCGGCCCCTGTCGGGGGCTCTCGCGGAGGTCACCCTGGACGACGGACGGGTCGTGGTCGTCAAGCGGTGCGACCCGCCGGGGGCGGCACGGGCCGAGGCGGCGGGGTTGCGCTGGCTGGCCGCCGCCGGGAGCGTGCGGGTGCCGGTGGTGCACGGGCACGAGGAGGGCTGGCTGGTCATCGACCGGGTGGCGCAGGGGCCGCCGAGCGGGGAGGCGGCGGTGCGGTTCGGCCGGGATCTCGCGGCGCTGCACGCCGCCGGGGCGCCCGCCTTCGGCGCGCCGCCGCCGGACGGGCCGGCCGACGCGTACATCGGGCTCGCCCGGATGCGCAACGAACCGGGCGCCGACTGGCCGCGCTGGTACGCCGAGCAGCGCGTCCTGCCGTATCTGCGGCAGGCGGTCGATGAGGGTGCCGTACGGGCCGGCGAGGCCGCGGTCGTGGAGCGGGTGTGCGAGCGGCTGCCGGCGCTCGCGGGGCCGGCCGAGCCGCCGGCGCGGCTGCACGGGGACCTGTGGAGCGGCAACGTGCTGTGGGCGGCCGACGGACGGGTCCGGCTGATCGACCCGGCCGCGCACGGCGGGCACCGGGAGACGGACCTGGCGATGCTGCGGCTGTTCGGGTGTCCCCGTCTGGACCAGGTGCTGGAGGGCTACCAGCAGGTGGCACCGCTCGCGGACGGCTGGGACGCACGCGTCGGCGTGCACCAGCTGTTCCCTCTGCTGGTGCACGCCGTGCTGTTCGGCCGCGGGTACGCGCAGCAGGCGCTGGCGGTGGCCCGTACGGCCCTGTCGGAGTGACCGTCAGCGGGTCACGACGTGGCGTTCGTCGGGGACGCAGTGGGTCATGGTGAGCCCCTCGACGTCACGCGGCTTGTTGTTGCCGAGGTCGGCCAGGCGTTCGCGGTCCTCGTCGGTGAGGTCCTGGCTCGCCAGCGGCTCCAGTCCGGCCACGTCCTCCGGGCCGATACCCAGCCCCTCGCCCACCCGCAGACCGAGGTCGTTGTCGACCAGCAGGAAGTGCCAGACCATGCGTTCCTGGATCGGCCGGTCGCACTGGGACAGTTGACCGATGAAGTTCTTCACCAGGTCGTCGCGCTCCCAGTCCTCCAGCAGCTGGTAGCGCTGACCGGCCTGGAGGTAGTCGTTGGTGCGGGGGATGCGCTTGCGGGTCAACCGGCCGTGGATCTCGGGGCCCTGTTCGTCGTGGGTCGGGTAGGTGGCCTCGCGCAGGCCTCCGGTGATGGAGGGCTCGTAGTTGACCTGCGGGTTCTCACCTCCACCGTCCACGTGGTACGCCATCTGGCCGTCGCGCTGGTTGGTGCGTACGTCGGCGTTCTTGGCCTGGTTGACGGGCAGCTGGAGGTAGTTGGGACCGACCCGGTAGCGCTGGGTGTCGCTGTAGGAGAAGGTCCGGCCGACGAGCATCTTGTCGTCGGAGAAGTCCAGGCCGTCGACGAGGACGCCGGTGCCGAAGGAGATCTGCTCGTTCTCGGCGAAGAAGTCCCGGGGCATCCGGTCGAGCACCATCCGGCCCACCGGCTTCGGCGGGAAGTCCTGCTCGGGCCAGGTCTTGGTGTCGTCCAGCGGGTCGAAGTCGAGTTCCGGGTGGTCGTGGTCGTCCATGATCTGGACGAGTAGTTCCCACTCGGGGTACTCGCCGCGCTCGACCGCCTTGTACAGGTCCTTGGTGGCGTGGCCGAGGGTGTCGGCCTGGACGTTGGCCGCGTCCTCCTCGGTCATGCTGCGCACGCCCTGCTTGGGCATCCAGTGGTACTTGACCAGCTTGGTCTCACCGTCGGCGTTGACCCACTTGTAGGTGTTGACGCCGAAGCCCTGCATGTGCCGGTAGTCGGCCGGGATGCCGCGTGGGCTGAACAGGTTGACCAGCATGTGCATGGCCTCGGGCGTCTGCGACATGAAGTCGAAGATGCGGTTCGGCTGCTGCTCGAAGGTCACCGGGTCCGGCTTGAGGGCGTGGATGACGTCCGGGAACTTGATGGCGTCGCGGATGAAGAAGACGCCCAGGTTGTTGCCGACCAGGTCCCAGTTGCCGTCCTCGGTGTAGAACTTGACGGCGAAACCACGCGGGTCGCGGGCGGCCTCGGAGGAGTCGCGGCCTCCGATGACCGTTGAGAAGCGCACGGCGACATCCGTGCGCTTGCCCCGCTCCTGGAACAGTTTGGCCCGGGTGTAGCGGCTGATCGGCTCGTCACCCCAGGTGCCGTAGGCCTCGAAGTGGCCGTAGGCGGTGACGCCGCGGGCGTGCACCACGCGCTCCGGGATGCGTTCCCGGTCGAAGTGGCTGATCTTCTCCAGGAACTGGTAGTTCTCCAGCGTGGCGGGGCCGCGGGCGCCGACCGTGCGCTGGTTCTGGTTGTCGTGGACCGGATGACCCTGGCGGTTGGTGAGGATCTTGCGGTCGTCGCCCGGGGCGGGGCCGGTGCCGGAAACGTCCGTCATCTGTGGGGGCTCCTTCGGCTCGTGTCCGGTGGCCGGCCGGGTCGGCACCGAACGGCCGCCCGGCCGGTCCTGGCGGGACGGACCGAGTACCCGGCGAGGCGGGGTCACTCACGCGCCAGGAACCTCATCCGGGACGGCACCGCCGCTACGCTCCGTCACGCGGCTCCGGGCACAGGGACCGTGCCTCCGCGAGGAGGGCGGGCCACTCCTCGCCGTATGTGACGACGGCCGCGTACACCGCGTCCACGGCCGCCTGGAGCGGGTCGGGGTGCGCGGCTCCGGTCACGGCCGGCAGGGCCATGTGGGGTTGGGAGAAGCGCAGGGACGGATCCGGTGCGCCGAAGACGACGAAGAGGCCGCCCTGGCCGGGCTCCGGGGCCGGTGCCGGGCCCGACGGCGGTGCACCGTCGGGCCCTGGGTCGGGCGGTGTGCTCAGCTGCCGTGCGACGGCCCTCGCCGGGCCGACCATGCTCATGGCCGCCTCCTCGGGCCACGCGACGGTGTCCTCGGACGAGGACGAGGGCGGGAAGGGCGGCCGCTGCGGTGGGACGGCCCGGCCGACGGTCCGGTCCGGGACGTCCGGGTCGGAGCTGAGGGCATGCCACATGCGGGCGTCGTCGTCGAAGGGCGGGGGCAGCGGGCGGTCTTCGTCCAGGGCCGTGAGCGCGTCGGTGACCCAGCCGAGGGCGGTGAGCCCCGCGGCCTCACAGGCCCGGCGGGCCGCCCACCGGGCCACCGCACGCTGAACGGCGGGTCCCGCGGCGTCGAGGTCGTGCAGGAGGGCGGGGTCGAACTCGAGCAGGCCGCTGACGTTCCCCCGCAGGTCGCGCAGAGCCGCGCTCGGCGACCGGCCACCCCACCGGTGGCGTTCGAAGGCGAGGAGGCGTTCCCGCTCGGCCGTCTCCTCGGCGAGACGGGCCCGGCGTTCGGCCTCGGCGCGTTCGGCCGGGCTCGGCGGGGGCGGCAGTTTCCGGGCGTAGTCGTGCCAGTAGGCGGCGCTGTGCGAGGTCTGCTTCAGCACGCGGTCGCGCTCGGGCGGGGCCGGCCAGAACTGTAAGAGGTACCGGTCCAGTTGGGGTTCGCCGTGGAGCCGGGTGTCCCGCTCGCCCGCCCGGTCCATGCCCGCGGCGCAGTACCGCACGCGGTAGTCGGTCTGCTCCAGACCGAGCGGCCAGGCGTCCCCTCCGCCCCACTCCACGAGTGCGGTGTCCTCCGAGGCCGGGCGGAAGGACACCTCCACCACGTCCTCCCAGGACGAATCCAGCGGCGGGGCCGACTCGTGCACCTCGACCGTGAAACCGACGTCGCCGGTGTGCAGGCCGGTGTTCAGCCACAGCGCGCCCGGTGTCGCGGCCCCGCACAGCCCCGCGCTCTGGCCGGCGAACGCCTCGGCCAGGCCGGGCCCGAAGTCGTCCGGGTCGCTCTCGACGTAGATCTGCCCGTAGTGCACATGAACCTCTCCCTCGACCGGTCTGCGCACGCTCGCGTCCTCCTCGGATGGGGATGGAAGGGTGACTGGTCGCATCGTGGCATCCGCCACTGACAATCAGCGGCGGCCCGAGGAGAGGAGAGACATGCGGCACGTCTACTGGATCGGCGGCGGAAGCGGCGGGGGCAAGTCGACGGTCGCCCGCCGCCTCGCCGACCGGCACGGCTGGCGTCTCTACGCGACCGACGACGCGATGGCGGATCACGCCCGCCGGGCCGACGCCGGGCAAGCGCCGTTCCTGCACGCGTTCATGGCCATGGACATGGACGAACGGTGGGTCGACCGGTCCCCCGAGACGATGCTGGAGACGTTCCCCTGGTTCAGGGGTGAGGCCTTCGGCCTGATCCTGGAGGATCTCGCGCGCATGCCGGGCCGGGCACCTGTCGTCGTCGAGGGGTTCCGGCTCCTGCCCCACCTGGTGAAACCGCTGCTCACCGGGCCCGGTCAGGCGGTCTGGCTGCTTCCCACGCCGGAATTCCGGCAGGTCGCCTTCAGCAGCCGTGCCACTCCGGCGGGACGCTTCACCCGGAACACCCGTGATCCGCAGCGGGCCGAACACAACCTCGCCGTACGGGACGCCCTGTTCACGGAGCGGCTGCGCGAGGAGACCGAACGCCTGGGGCTGCCCGCCGTCACGGTGGACGGCACGATGACCGAGGACGAACTCACCGACCGTGTCAGCGAAGTCCTGCGCCTGTGACGCGGAGAAGGGCCCGCGACACGGCGGGAGCCCGTGACACGGAGGAGGGCCCGGCCCCCCCCCGTTCGGGAGCCGGGCCCTGGAAGGCGGGTGCGTCTCAGCCTTCCTGGAGGCGTGCGCGCAGCAGCCTCTTGCCCAGTTCGGCACCCTTGCGGCTGTCCGCCTGGGCCTTGCGGAACAGGTCCGCGACCTCGGTGTCCTTGGCGCGCTCGGCGTCCTGGATGTAGCTCTCCAGGCGCAGGGCGTTGTTCAGGCACGCCTCGACATACCAGATGAGGTTGTAGTCCTTGTCCTGCGTACCGGTCACACCGCCGGTCTCCGATCCCCTGCTCATGCGGGCCTCCTTCTCGCGGAGCGGACCTTTCAGGCGCCGGACGAGTACCCTCCCTCCGATCCGCCACACGGCCCGGGCGCGTCACCCGGCGTGAGCATCGCGTCACGGACCATGAGGCCGACCGGCCAGACCCGCACGGACCAGCAACTCCAGCCATGTGTACGGCAATTCAGACAGTTGCCCCGGATGCGACCAGACACCGATCACTTTCGGAATGAAGTGGCGCTCCACCGTGCGAGACCGGTCGATGACGGTGTGTACTGTGCTGCGGGTGGCTCGCCAGAGCTTCTCGGACCCCGCCCTGCCCGACTCGCTCCTGGAATCGACTCGATGATCGAAGTACCGGACCTGGCCGTCGGCGCCCTGGCCCTCGGCACACTGTCCGCGTTCGCCCTCGGCGGCGGGCTGCTGCGCTCCCGGCGGCAACTGGCGGCACAGCGTGCGAAGACGGCCGCGCTGCGGGCCCGACTCGACGGCACGTCACGGGCGTTCACCTCCGAGATCGAGCATCTGGCAGCCCGGCGGGTGCCCGCGGCGGCCCGGCAGGCCGCCCACGCCCATGTCACCGAACCCGGCCCACTGAACCCGCAGTTGGCCGATTCACCCTTCGGTCTCGCCCTGGAACAGGTGCTGAAGGGGCTCCGCGCCGAGCTGGCCGCGCAGCGCACCCGCGTCGACGCGGCCGCCCAGGCCGGGATGCGCGGGGCCACCCGGGAGATCCAGGCGGCGCTCTACCGGCTTCAGGACGCGTTGCGCAGTCTGCAACAGCGCTATGACGACCCGGAGCTGGCACAGACCCTGTTCGAGCTGGACCACGAGAACGAGCAGTCGCTGCGGCGCGCCCAGATCGCCGCGGTGGTGTGCGGGGCCTGGGTGGGTCTCGCCCGGGAGGAATCGCACCTGGTGGACGCGGTGACGGGTGGTCAGGCCCGGCTCGCCGGCTACCGGCGCGTCCGGATCAGCAACCACCTGCCGGCCGGGACGGGCCTGGTGTCGCATGCCGTCGAACCGGTCGCCATCATCGTCGCCGAGCTCCTCGACAACGCGCTGCGGCACTCCGCGCCCGACACGGACGTCGTGGTCAACCTGGAGACGGTCCACCACGGCGTCTGCGTCACCGTGGACGACGCCGGGCTGGGCATGAGCCAGGACGAACGGGCACGCGCCCAGCGGATGGTCGCCGGTACCGATCCGATCCTGCTCACGGACCTCGGCGACCCGCCGCGCATGGGCCTCGCGGCCATCGGCCGGCTGACCCGGCAGTTCGATCTGAGCGTGGACCTGTCCTCACCGTCCCCGTACGGCGGCGTGCGGGCGGTCCTGCGCGTCGACCGTCACCTGCTGACGAGGATCGACCCCGAGGAACTGCCCCCGGCCGCCAGCGCCCCGCGCCCGACACGCAAGGAGACGGCGCGGGACACGCCGAGCGCGGCGGGCGCGGCCGACGGTCCGGCCCCTGGTGCGTCCCGTGTTCCGGTTTCCAGTGCGTCCCGCGGCTCCGACTCCGGCGCACCCCGCGGTTCCGGCCCCGGCGCGCCCCAGGGCCCGGCTTCCGGCGCACCCCGCGATCCCGGCCCGGGTCCCGGCACATCCCGCGCATCGGATTCCGGCGCGTCCGACGAGCGTGGCCCGACCGCCGAGCCGCCGCGGACCGAGTCGCGGACGAGCGGGCCGGAGAGGACCGGGCCGCAAAGGAGCGGCCACCTCCCCGCCCTCCCGGACGACGATCACGGCTACGGCAAGGAGCAGGACGCCGATGCCTCCGCCCCGGCCCCCGGCCACCACGGGCCGCGCGACGGCGGCGGACTCCCCCAGCGGCGTCGCCGCAACCGTGCCACGGCTTCGGCCGCGACCGGCCCGGCCGATCCCGCGCCGGCACCCCGCCCACGCCGCCCCGAGGAGGCCGCCGCCGCCCTCGGCGCCCTCCAGTCCGGCACCGCGGCGGCACGCATCGCCGCCGGTTCGAACAACAGGGCCGCTCCAGCCGTACCTGGGGGTGCCCCGGCCGCGACCACGGCCGGCGGCGCTTGCGAGGAGACCGACAGCAACGACCACGAAGGGGGAACGGCGCGATGACCAGCCGCGCGGCGGGGGACACGGCATGGGTGCTCGAACCGGTCCTGGAGGTGCCGCACGTCGTGGCGGCCGTCCTGCTCACCCGGGACGGATTCGTCACGGGATACACCGACGCGCTGTCGCAGCCGTCGGCCGAGCGGGTCGCGGCCATCACCAGCACCGTGCAGGGCGCCTGCCGTACCGCCGCGGCGGCGTTCGCCGACACCGACCGGGCCGACATCCGGCAGGTCGTCATCGAGTCGGACCACGGCTACGTGCTCATCGTGCCGACCGACCACGGCACATGTGTGGCCGCGTACGGCGATCCGGACGTGCGGCTCGACCTGCTGGCCCACCGGGTGCACTCGCAGGTCGCGCGGCTGGGCGAGAAGGCGATGGCCGCCGGGCCCCGAGAGGACGACGGCGGCACGCCGGCATGACCGGCCGCCGAGGCGGCCGTCCCCTGGTTCCCGCGTACCTGTCGACCGGCGGGGTGGCGCGGCCCAGCCGTGCGCACCTGGAGCGGCTGTCGGTGCTCACCGGCAGCGGTGAGCCGGCCCCCGCCGAACTGCCCGCCGCCCAGGCGGCCCTCCTGGAGGAGCTGGAGCACGGGTCGCTGACGGTGCTGGAGGCCGCTGCCCTGCTGCGGCTTCCGGTCTCCGCGGTGCTGGTGCTGGCCGCCGACCTCCTCGACCGCGACCTGGTGCTGGCCCGCGCGCCGATCCCGCCCGCCCGGCGCTTCGACCCCGACCTGCTGAAGAGAGTGGCCGATGGCCTCCGCGACCTCAAGCGCCGTTGACGCCGAGCCCTGTGACGTGGACGTCCATCTCCCCGACACCGCCCGGGACTTGGTGAAGATCCTGATCACGGGACCGTTCGGCGTGGGCAAGACCACCCTGATCCGCTCGGTGTCCGAGATCCGCCCGCTGCACACGGAGGAGCCCCTCTCCGAGGCGTCCGCGCGGGTCGACGACCTCGCCGGGTCACGGGACAAGTCGACCACGACGGTCGCCATCGACTTCGGCCGGATCAGCCTGCCGGGCGGCATCGTCCTGTATCTGTTCGGCACGCCGGGGCAGGAGCGCTTCCGGGCCCTGTGGGACGACATCGCCTACGGCGCGCTCGGCGCGCTCGTCCTGGTCGACACCCGGCGGATCGACGCCTCGTTCGACGTGCTGGGGCTCGTGGAGGAGAGCGGACTGCCGTACGCGGTCGCCCTCAACACCTTCCCCGACGCACCCCACCACCACACGCCCGAGCAGGTGCGCGCGGCCCTCGACCTGGAGCCCACGACCCCGATGGTGACCTGTGACGCGCGGGAGGCGGACTCCTCGGTCGACGCCCTGCTCGCGCTGGTGCAGCACCTGATCGACCACCACCCCCCGGAGCCCCGGTGACCCACCCCTCTCCCGCCGCGCAGGCCTTCTCGCAGGCGACGCCCGTCCGCCTGTGGGAGGACGGCTTCGCCCGCGATCCCCGTTCCTACTACGCCGCCCTGCGCGCGCACGGCCCGGTCGGCTGGGCGGAACTCGCCCCCGGTGTCCCGGCGTACGTCGTCACCGACCGGCGGGCGGCGCTCGACCTGCTGCACGACACGCGGACGTTCTCGCACGACCCCAGGCCGTGGGAGGCGACCGTCCCCGACGACTCGCCCGTGCTCGGCATGATGCGCTGGCGGCCCAACACCCTGTTCGCCGACGGCGGCGCCCATCTGCGCTACCGCACCTCGCTGCTCGACGCGTTCGACCTCGTGGAGCCGCACGACCTGCGGGCCCGGGTGCACCGGGCGGTGCATCTGCTGGTGAGCCGGTTCGGGCCGCGCGGCGAGGCCGACCTGGTGGGCGACTTCACCCGGCCGCTGATGGCGCTGGTCTTCAACAGCCTGTTCGGGCTGCCGGACAGCGCGAGCGACCGGCTCGACTCCGCCCTGGGCAAGCTGATCGAGGGCGGCGCCCAAGCAGCCGAGGGCGAGGCCGAGTTCGGCGGGTACGTGCTGGAGCTGATCGCCGCCAAGAGGGAGCGGCGGGGCGATGACCTGCCGAGCTGGCTGCTGGACCACCCGGCGGGACTGACCCCCGAGGAGGTCACCTGGCAGGTGTTCCTCACCCTCGGCGCGGGACACGAGCCGACGGCCAACCTGGTGTCCAACGCGCTGTCCAGGATCCTCGGCAACCCGGCCTACTACTCGACGCTGACCAGTGGTGCCCGCCCGGTGGCGGACGCGGTGCTGGAGGTGCTGCACCACGAGACGCCCCTCGCCAACTACGGCATCCACTACGCCCGGACACCGGTGACCTTCCACGGAGTGTGGATCAGGGCAGCGGTGCCGGTGGTCGTCTCCTACGGGGCGCTCGCGGAGGCCGCAGAGCGGGAGCGCGGCCAGGACCGCCACCCCTCGGACGCCTCCCACCTGTCCTGGTCGGCGGGTCCGCACGCCTGTCCGGTCAAGCAGCACACCCTGCTCATCGCCACCGAGGCCATCGAACGGCTCACCCAGTGGCTGCCCGACCTCGAACCCGTGCTGCCGCGCGAGCGCCTCACCTGGCGGCCCGGCCCGTTCCACCGCTCGCTGACGGCGCTCCCCGTCCGTTTCCGCCCCCGCTCCCCCGACCAGCCAGGAGGACGACCGTGACCGTGACCGACCGCATCGCACTCGACCCGTTCGGCGCCGACATCCCCGCCGAGAGCGCCCGGCTGCGCGCCCTCGGACCGCTCGTGCCCGTGGAACTGCCCGGCTCCATCCCGGCCTGGGCGCCCACCCGCTACGACACGCTGAGGGAGCTCATCCTCGACCCACGGGTCAGCAAGGACCCGCGGCGGCACTGGCGGCTGTGGCCCGAGATCGACCAGAACCCGTCCTGGGCCTGGATCCTCGGCTGGGTCGGCGTGGTCAACATGCTCTCCACGTACGGCCCGGACCACACCCGGCTGCGCAGGCTGGTCGCGCCCAGCTTCACGCACCGGCGCACCGAGGCGATGCGGCCCCGGGTGGAGGCGATCACGGCGGAGCTGCTGGACGCGCTGGAGGCCGCGGACGGCGAGGTCGTGGACGTCAAGGAGCGGCTCGCCCACCCCCTGCCCATGCGGATGATCTGTGAACTGATGGGTGTGCCGGAGGGGTTACGCGAGGACACCGGACGGCTCATCGCGGCGATCATGGACACCTCGGACCCGGGTCCCGAGCACGCGGCGTCCGTGCAGCGGCAGATCGGGACGGTGCTGCCCGCGCTGATCGCGCACCGGGCCGCGCACCCCGGGGACGACATGACGACCGAGCTGATCCGGGTCCGGGACGAGGACGGCGACCGGCTCAGCGACGAGGAGCTGCTGTACACGCTGCTGCTGGTGATCGGGGCCGGCTTCGAGACCACCGTGAACCTGATCGGCAACGCCGTCGTCGCGCTGCTGCGCCGTCCCGAGCAGCTGGCGGCGGTCCGGGCCGGGGAGATCGGCTGGGACGCCGTCGTCGACGAGACGCTGCGCGTGCACCCGTCGATCGCGTCGCTGCCGCTGCGGTTCGCCGTCACCGACCTGACGGTCGGCGGTGTCACGATCCCGGCCGGTGACGCCATCATCACGACGTACGCCGCCGCCGGGCTGGACCCCGCGCGCTACGGGCCGGACGCCGACCGCTTCGACGCCACGCGGGGCGCCGACGATCATCTGGCGTTCGGGATCGGCGTCCACCGCTGCATCGGGGCGCCGCTGGCCCGCCTGGAGGCCCTGACCGCGCTGCCCGCGCTGTTCGACCGGTTCCCGCATCTGAGCCTGGCCGACGGTGACGGGGGCCTGCGACAGGTGCCGTCGTTCATCGCGTTCGGCTGGCGGGAGATCCCGGTGCGGCTGCGGGGATGACGCGATCGGGGGCACGCCGCCGAGGGGGTACCGCGCGGGAGCGCGACCGGTCCCCCGTTCCGGTCGGCGCCCCCGCGGTGAGTTGAACTTACGTCCGTGGCCGACGCCTTGTGAACCGTGTCGATGCCCGCTGCACGCTCATCGGGGCTCACCCGTGCACAGCTGCGTCCGGATGGCCCGGTTTCGTCCCGCCCGGAGCGGGCCGATCGCTTGCCCCTGAGGCAAAAAGGGCTCACGCGGGGCACGGGACGGCCGGCAGATCGAGGTCGCCCACGGCCAGGTACGCCAGCACGACCTCGTACAGGTCGGTTCCGCCGGCGAGCAGTTGGCGTTCCAGGAGGGGTTCGGCGCTGCGCACGTGTTCGCGCACGGTCTGGGCGTGCACGCCCAGGGCCTGCGCGGCCCGTTCGGCGTTGCCGCCGGCGGCGATCCAGGTGCGCAGCGTCCGGCGCGGATTCCTGGCGTCGGAGTCCAGCCGGCCCAGCAGATCCCGCGCCCAGGTGCGCAGGGCGGGCCCGGACAGCAGGTCGGCGAGCCGCAGCCCGGGGTCGCCGGTGTCCTCGGCGGGCCGGGTGTCGGGCAGGCCGATCTGGGTGTTGACCGCCAGGTGGACGACCGCCCGGGCGGTGAGGTCGGCGAAGTCGGTGCCGAGCAGGGTCTCGACGCGTTCCATGCGGGCCCGGACGGTGTTGCGGCTGACGCCGAGGACCTTGGCGGCGTTGACGGCGGTGAACTCCAGGCCGAGACGGCTGGTGGCGAGGAGTTCGGCGCGGGTGTGGTGCGCCAGGGCGTCGAGCGGGCGCAGCACCCGGGACGTCCAGCCGCGCAGCGCCACCGGGTCCATCAGGCGTTCGGGGTGGGTGCGCTCGGCGTAGACGGCCGTCTTGTCGGGGCGGAAGTGCGCGACGGCGAGGGCGCTGACGGCCTGCCCGTAGGCGGTGGCGGTGCGGGCGAGGCTCTGCCGGACGCTGCCGCCGAGGAAGAGGTCCGGGTGCCGTCCGATCAGGGACCTCAGGGCGTCGCCCGTGGTGTCGCGGAGGCTGACGACGATCACGTGCCCGTCCATGGCCGGGCAGCGCACCACGAGGGCGTCCTCCCGCGTCCGCTCCAGGCACTCCTCCGCGATGCGGTCGCGCACGGCGGGGTGGGACTCGACGACGTACACGCAGGCCGTCTCGGCGTCGAGGAGTCCGGGCCAGAGTCCGGCGGCGACCCGGCGGGCGGCGATGGTGTCCTCGACCATCAGCAGTTGCAGGATCGCCAGCCGCAGGTCGGCGGTGGCCCGGCGCAGCCGGTGCCCGGCCGCGGCATACTCGCTCGCCGTCAGCAGCAGCTCCAGCACCTGGGCGGTGTGCGTGACGACGTCGGAGGCCCGCCGGTCGAAGGGGCTCCGCCGGGAGACGGCCAGCACGCACGCGTGGGACGGGTGTTCCACTCTGACCAGTCGCAGGTGCCGCTCCCGGCTCTGCCAGGCGGCGGAGGCGATCCGGCCGGCGGTGATGTCCGCGACCAGGTCCTCCTCCAGGGGGAGCCGCTCGCCGGCGACGAGGTTGCCGTCGGCGTCCTGCAGGGCCACCGTCGCGCCGACGGTGGCGGAGAGCCAGGTGACGACTCTGCGGACGTCCCGCCCGGCCGGGCGCAGGTGTTCGAGCAGTTCCTCCGCCCACGCGGGTCCCGTGCCGGCGGGTGTCTCCCGCGGGCGGTTCCCGTCCTCCAGGCCAGCCACCTCGGTCTTCCCCCTCGTTCCTCGTGCCCTGCGGCACATCGGTCGGGGACGTTACCTCACGTCCGCCGGGCGCGCGGCGGGGCCCGTACGCCGGACGGCGGGGGCCTGCCCCGGACCGGTACCCCTCCCTGCGCCACCGACCCGTGGCGGCGGCATAAGCTCGGCGGATGGCGAAGTACTACGACGTGCACCCCGACAACCCCCAGCCGCGCACCATCGGCCAGATCGCCGACAGCATCCGCGCCGACGCTCTCGTCGCCTATCCCACGGACTCCTGCTACGCGCTGGGCTGTCGGCTGGGCAGCCGTGACGGCATCGACCGCATCCGCACGATCCGCAAGCTGGACGACCGGCACCACTTCACCCTCGTGTGCCAGGACTTCGCGCAGCTCGGCCAGTTCGTGAGGATCGACAACGACGTTTTCCGCGCGATCAAGGCGTCGACGCCGGGCAGCTACACGTTCATCCTGCCCGCGACCAAGGAGGTGCCGCGGATCCTCCAGCACCCCAAGAAGAAGACGGTCGGCGTGCGCATCCCCGACCACGTCGTCACCCAGGCCCTGCTGGCCGAGCTCGGTGAGCCGCTGCTGTCCAGCACGCTGCTGCTGCCCGGCGAGGACGAGCCGATGACGCAGGGCTGGGAGATCAAGGACCTGCTCGACCACGTGCTGGACGGGGTGGTCGACTCCGGGGACTGCGGGACCGAACCGACGACGGTCGTCGACTTCTCGGGCGGGGAGGCCGAGATCGTGCGGCACGGCGCGGGCGACCCCTCCCGGTTCGAGTAGACGGCAAAACACGCACCAATGGCCGTTCACGGTTCAACCACGTGCCGGGGGTGGGCGAAATGCCCGGGGAACGGACGTGCCACGATGACCATGATCCGCCCGGTCACGCGGACGGGTTCCCGGCCCCACCCCCGCAGAGAGGCAGCCAGCCATGACCGCCGTACAGGGAACCGCTGTCGACATCCCCACCGAGGACGGCACCGCCGACGCGTATCTGGCCCGTCCCGGCGACGGAGCCGCCCACCCGGCGGTCCTGGTCTTCATGGACGCCTTCGGTCTGCGTCCGCAGCTGCGCTCCATGGCCGACCGGCTGGCCGCCGAGGGCTACACGGTGCTGGTGCCCAACGTGTTCTACCGGCACGGCCGCGCCCCTGTGTTCGACCTGCCCGAGTTCATCGACCCGGGGGCGCGTCCGGAGATCTTCGAACGCATCGGCCCGGTCATGCGGGCCCTCACGCCCGAGCGGGCGATGCGAGACGCCGGCGCGTATCTGAGCTGGCTGGACGGGTCCCCGGCCGTGGCCGACGGCCCGGTGGCGCTGACCGGCTACTGCATGGGCGCCCGCCTCTCCCTGCTCACCGCCGGCACGTACCCGGAGCGGGTCGCGGCCGCCGCCGGATTCCACGGCGGGCGGCTGGCCACGGACACGCCGGACAGCCCCCATCTGGTGGCCGGCAAGGTCACCGCCGAGCTCTACTTCGGCCACGCCGACCAGGACCCCTCGCTGCCGCCGGAGCAGATCGAGCGCCTGGAAGAGGCCCTGACGGCGGCAGGCGTCCGCCACCGGTGCGAGGTGTACACGGGCGCGCCCCACGGCTTCACGCAGGCCGACACCGCGTCGTACCACCAGGAGGGCGACGAGCGGCACTGGTCGGCGCTGCTCGACCTGCTCAAGCGCACGTTCTGACGCCATCGGGTCTGCGGCAGGCGAGCCGGGGGCGGCCTACCGGCGGCGGCTCATGGACGGCACGGTCGACAGGTTCCGTGGGGTCTGTCCGACGGCCTGCCCGGGCGGGGCGCCGGGGCCGCACTGGTGCTGGTGGTCGTCCTCGGCGAACGATCCCCCGCCCGGCAGCCCGCCGGGCCGCCAACTCCGTTGTGCGGTCCCGCCCTTCGGGGCGTGAGCACGGCCGCACCCACGCGTGAGGCGTGCGGAAGGCCGCCTGCGGGCGGGGTCTGCCTCCCTTGTTACGGTGCCCCGGTGTCTGACTCCTCACGCGATACCGCCGAAGGCGCCGGCTGGGGTTCCACCGAACGGGGCGCGTATCAGCGGCTGATGCCGCCGAAGCCCGGGAAGATCTCCTGGCTGAACCCCCGGATGCTGTGGATCGCCCGCAACGGCGTGCTGGCCTCCTGGCTCGGGGATCCCGTCGGCCGGACGCGCGGCCGGTGGGTGGCGCAGCGGGCGGCCGCCGGCGCACCTGCCGACAAGGTGATCAAGCGCGACGACCCGGACCGGTTCTCCTTCCTGGTCATCGGCGACACCGGCGAGGGCGACGATCCCCAGTACGCCGTCGTACCGGGCCTGCTGACGGTCGGTCAGGACACCCGCTTCGCCGTGCTGGCCAGCGACGTGATCTACCCGGTGGGCAGCGCGGACGACTACGGCCCCAAGTTCTTCCGCCCGTACCGGGATTACCAGGCGCCGATCTACGCGGTGCCCGGCAACCACGACTGGTACGAGGACCTCGGCGGTTTCATGCGCGTCTTCTGCGACGACGCCCCTCCCCTGCCGCCCGAGCCCCGGCCCCGCCCGCTCACCCGGGCCTGGCTGAGGTCACTGCTGTGGCACCGGCCCCGCCCGGACGACGGCCGGCACCTGGCCGAGGCACGCGCCCTGCGCTCCGCCCCCGCACAACAGGCCGTCCAGCCGGGGCCGTACTGGGCGATCGACGCCGGTCCGGTGCGGATCGTCGGGATCGACACGGGTCTGCTCGGCACCCTCGACGCCGAACAGGGCGCCTGGCTGCGCGAGGTCTCCCGGGGCCGGCGTCCCAAGATCCTGGTCACCGGCTCGCCCCTGTACGTGGACGGCCGGCACCACCCGTGCGCCATCGAAGGGGGCGGGACCGTCGACGCCGTCGTCCGCGACCCGGACCACCACTACGTGGCGGCCATCGGCGGCGACATCCACAACTACCAGCGTTATCCGGTGCCGCTGGAGGACGGACGCACACTTCAGTACGTCGTGGCGGGCGGGGGCGGCGCGTTCACGCACGCCACCCACACGATCCCCCGCGTCGACGTCGCGGGCGTCACCGAGCAGGACTTCCGCTGCTACCCGCTGCGCGGCGACTCCCTCGCCTTCTACAGCCGGCTCTACGGCCGCAGGCTGCGGATGCCCCGTTTCTTCACGCTCACCGAGGCCGAGGCGACGGCGGTGATCGCCGAGCGCCTCGGCATCAGGCCCACCCGCACCCCGGACGCCTCGACCCGGGTCACCCGGCGCGTCCGCATGGTCGCCGCGTTGCTCGGCACCGGCCGCCGCCCCGACCGGGCCAGGCGGTTCCGGCTGCCCGTGCGGAAGATCTACACGTCGTTGTTCTCGCCCGGCTCTGCGACGTACAGCCCGCCGTTCTTCAAGTCCTTCCTGCGTCTGGACGTCTCGCCCGAGTCGGTCCGGCTGCGCTGCTACGCGGCGACCGGCAACCGGGCACAGGAGATCGCCCCGCCCGTCGAGGACGAGGTGACGATCCCGCTGCGCTGACCGGGCGGCACCGGAACGGCATGGCCGGTACGGGAACAGGGTGGTCCGCGGTCCGGTTGGCACCTCCATAGGCCATTGAAGGTTCAATGAAGGAGGGCCCGTGCCACCGACCCCACGCCCCCTGCGCAAGCTGGGTTTCCTGACGATCGGGCTGTTCGACGCGGCGAACCCGCGCCCGGGCCACGAGTCGACGCTGGAGATCATCGAGCTGGGCGAGCGGCTCGGCTTCGACAGCGCGTGGGTGCGCCACCGGCACCTCCAGTACGGCATCTCCTCCCCGGTCGCCGTCCTGTCCGCGGCCTCACAGCGCACGCGCCGGATCGAGCTGGGCACGGCGGTCATCCCGCTGGGCTGGGAGAACCCGCTGCGGCTGGCGGAGGACCTGGCCACCGTCGATCTGCTGTCGGGCGGCCGGCTCAACCCCGGGGTGAGCGTGGGCCCGCCGATGCACTTCGACCGGGTGAAGGGGGCGCTGTACCCGGACACGGCCGACGCCGAGGACTTCGGGTACGCCCGGGTGGAGCGGCTGCTGGACTTCGTGCGGGGCGAGCCGGCGACGGACTTCGAAGGGGTCGAGGGTTTCGAGGTCTTCTCGGACCGCGTGCAACCGCACTCCCCCGGCCTGGGAAGCCGCCTCTGGTACGGCGGCGGCAGCCTGCGCTCGGCACGCTGGGCCGGCGAACACGGCATGAACCTCCTCACCAGCAGCGTCGTGAAGACCGCGGCACCCGAGGGCCCCTACGACTTCGCGGAAGTCCAGCTCGCCCAGATCCGCGCCTTCCGCGCCGCCCACCCGGACGGCGAGGCCGCCCGGGTCTCGCAGGGCCTGGTCGTCATCCCCACGGACTCCGCGTCCCCCGAGCAGCGGGCCCGCTACGAGGAGTACGCCGCGCAGCGCACTCCCCGCACGGCGGCGCCGCAGGGACCGGCACGGCTGTTGTTCGCGCCGGACCTGGTGGGGTCCTCGGCTGAGATCGCCGAACGGCTGCACGCGCACGCCGCGTTCCGGGAAGTGGACGAGGTGGCGTTCGCCCTGCCCTTCTCCTTCGAGCACGAGGACTACGTGCAGATCCTCACCGACATGGCGACCGAGCTGGGCCCGGCACTGGGATGGCGGCCCGGCACCTAGACCTGCCGGTGTCCTGCCGGGCGGAAAATCTCTTGTCTCCCGGTGAAGGGGAGCACGGCGTGCGCGTGAAGTGCGCCCCGGCGGCGCCCACCCGGGCGGCCGTCGGGACCGGTCCGGCAGGTGCCGTGAGCATCTGCCGGAGGCGCAAGTCGAAACGTTCATGCGCACCAGTGCGCACCCACGCCGAGCCGTCGGTCCGCGTCTGCGCCGGCAGAACGAGAGTCGACGTATGACCCAAGAGAGTCGACTTTTGCATATTATCCGAGCTTCGCGAAGGCTCTTGCCTCGATCTCACGCTCTGCAGCTAGCTAGTGATGCGTCCGCTTCCCGGCCCGGGTTCCCGATGAGCCCGGCGCCGACCGACGACACATGGGCCGGCCCCAAGGCCATCGGTCAGGGTGGCGGAGGTACACCTGTACGTGAGGAGTAGTCGTGAAGAAGGCATACGAGGCACCGACGCTCGTCCGGCTCGGCACGTTCCGGAAGGAGACGGGGCTCCTCCAGCGCTCCGGCAACGACCGGCTGATCCTGAGCAAGAACTGACGACCGACGGTCCTTGACCCGACGTCATGACTGAACTGCACGAAAGTGCGGGGACGGGCCCCGGCGACGCGCACTTCGCGGTCTTCACCGACCGTGCGGACGCGGCCGCCGCGGCCCGCTCCTTCGCCCGCCCCGGAAGCCGGACCCTCCCGCATGCGTCGGGCCGGCCCTGGCTGGTCGGCCACTGGCACGACGACGAGATCGTCACGGCGGCCGTCCGCGGCGCCTCTCTCGCCGTCGTCGGCTGCTGTCCGATCGACGCCGACGAACTCCAGCGCCGTGCGGCGCGGTTGCGTGATCTCGCGGAACTCGACGCGCTGGCCCGGTCCCTCCCCGGCAGTTTCCACCTCGTCGCCGCCCTCGACGGCCGGATCAGGGTGCAGGGCACGGCCTCGGGGCTACGGCTCGTCTTCCACGCGGAGATCGACGGCGTGCGCGTGGCCGCGACCCGTGCCGACACCCTGGCCGGCGTCCTGGGCTCGGAGCCCGACGTGGAGGAACTGGCCGTCAGGCTGCTGTGGCCCGCTCCCTACCCGTTGTTCGAGACGTCGATGTGGCGTGCGGTCACCGCCGTTCCCCCACAGTGCGCCGTCGTGGTCGCCGCGGACGGGCGCACCGTACGACACACGCGCTGGTGGACACCGCCGGAGCCGGTCCGGCCGCTCGGCGATGCGGCTCCCCTGATCCGGACGGCACTTGAGGAGGCCGTCGGCGCGCGGACCCGGCAGGGCGGCGTGGTGAGCTGCGACCTGTCCGGGGGCCTCGACTCCACCTCCGTCTGCTTCCTGGCCGACCGCTCCCCCGCCCGCGTGGTGGCCAGTACGTGGCCGGGGCGCGATCCGGCGGACACCGACCTGTCCTGGGCCGAGCGGGCGATGGGCCACCTGCCGGACGTCGAGCACGTGGTCTGGGACGCCGACGCCTCGCCGCTGGTCTACGAGGACCTGCTCGGCATCGACGACCTTCTCGACGAACCCACCATCGGCGTGATGGACCGTTCCCGGGTCCTGCACCACCTGCCGGGTCTCGCGGCACGCGGCAGCCGGCTGCATCTGACCGGCATCGGCGGCGACCACGTGGCCTGGTGCTCCGAGGCGTACTGCCACCGGCTGCTGCGCACCCGTCCGCTGTTCGCCCTGCGCCAGTTGCGCGGATTCCGGGCGCTGTGGCAATGGCCGCTCGCCGGCACGCTGCGCGCTCTCGCCGACGCGCGGCCGTACCGGAGGTGGCTCGCCGACGCCGCCGGTGATCTGCGTGGCCCGTTGCCCCCGTCCGTCGCGACGGGCCTCGGCTGGGGCATGACCCCGCGCCTGTTCGACTGGGTGACGCCCGAGGCCGAACGGCTGGCCCGCCGGGCGATCCTCGAAGCGGCGGCGACGGCCACCCCGCTGCATCCGGACCGTGGGCTGCACACCGACCTGGAGCAGATCCGCTCGTGCTCCCGCGTCATCCGGCAGTGGGACCGGATGGCCGCCCGCGCCGGGCTGCCGATGGCCTCCCCCTTCCTGGACGACCGCGTCATCGAGGCGTGCCTGACCGTGCGTCCGGCCGAGCGCGTCACGCCCTGGCGGTACAAGCCCGTGCTGAGCGCCGCGATGCGCGGGATCGTGCCCGAGGAGTGCCTGCGACGCAGCAACAAGGCCACCGCCTCCATGGACGCCTCCAACGGCCTGCGCGAGCACCGTGCCGACCTGCTGGCCCTGTGGGAGGACTCACGTCTCGCGGAACTGGGCCTGGTGGACGGCGCCGAGCTCCGCCGCCTCGCCCGCCGGCCCGCCTCCCCGGGGCTCTCCGACGCCATCCTCTACTCCACGATCGCCGCGGAGGTATGGCTGCGCGGACTGGGCCGCGCCCGTGTCCCACAACCTTGACCGCCCCCGTCAGACACGTCAGAAAGGCCCTCACATGCCCCTGCGGTTCGGCGCCGACATCTCCACGGCCGAGACCGACTACGGCACGGTTCTGCTGGACGAACAGGCCGGTTCCTACTGGGAGTTGAACCCGACGGCCACCCTGGTGGTACGGACGCTGCTGGACGGCGGCGAGGAGTCGGACGCGGCCGCCGCCCTGGTCCGGGAGTTCGACATCGACCGGGCGCAAGCCCTTCAGGACGTCGAGACGCTCGTCCGCGGGCTGCGCGAGTCGGGGCTCGCCTCATGACGACGCCCAGCGCGCTGGAGCGGCCGACCGGTGTGCCCCTGGCCCGGCGCCTGACCGCCCGCCTGGTCCTGTTCCCCGCCGTCGCCCTCGCTCTGCTGCCGCCCCGCCACATCCGGGCCGTGCTCGGCGTCCTGCGGCGCGGCGCCGCACCGGCGACCACCGCGCAGGCCCAGAACGCGCGCGACGCCATGTGCGCCGTCAGCCTGCGCTGCGCCGGGCCGAAGGGGTGCCTGCCGCGCTCCCTGGGAGCGGCACTGCTGTGCCGGATCGGCGGAACATGGCCGACCTGGTGCACCGGCGTGCGGGTCACCCCGCCCTTCACCGCGCACGCCTGGGTCGAGGCCGAGGGCCGTCCCGTCGGCGAGGGCGTCCCGCAGGGTTACTTCGCCCGGCTGGTGACCGTGGCCCCGGTGCCGGGGCCTGAGGGCCGATGACCGGGGCGACGGCCCCGCGCGGCGGCCGGACGGCGATCGCCGGAACCGAGGAGTCCGCCGCCGGCAAGCCCGCCGCCACCGACAGGTCCACCCTGGCGGCGGTGGCCACGATGTACCGGCTCACCGCCGGGCATCGGAGCGCCATCGCCGTCGCCGGCGTGCTGACCCTGGCCGGATCCGCCCTGGGGCTGGCCCAGCCGCTGGTCGCCAAGCAGGTCGTGGACGCGAGCGGCCGCGGACAGGTCATCTGGCCGCTGCTGGCCCTCCTGGGCACGCTGTTCGTCGTCGAGGCGGTCACGGGAGCGGCGGGGCGCTTCCTCCTGGAGCGGATGGGCGAAGGCGTCGTACGCCAGCTCCGGCACGGGCTGGTGGGCCGGCTGCTCCGCCTGGAGATGAGCGAGTACGACCGCCATCGCGGCGGTGACCTCATCTCCCGCGTGACCGCCGACACCACCTTGCTGCGCGAGGTCGTCTCCCAGGCGCTGGTCGATCTCGTGACCGGAAGCCTGGTCGCGGCCGGGGCGATCGCCCTCATGGCGTGGCTGGACCCCCTGCTGCTGGTGCTCGTCGTCGTGACCGTGGCGGCGGCGGCCGTGGTGGTCGCTTCGCTGCTCACGGGGATCAGGAACGCCTCCGAACACATGCAGGGTTCGGTCGGTGCCGTGGCCGCCGACCTCGAACGCGCCCTGAGCGCCCTGCCGATGGTCCGTGTGCACCGGGCCGAGGAGCGGGAGGCGGCCGGCATCGGCGCCCGGGTGGACGCCGCCCACGACGCGGGGGTGCGCACCGCCAAGCTCGCCTCCGTGATGAGCTCCGCCGTCGAACTCGCCGTGCAGGGCTCCTTTCTCATCGTCCTGGTCGTCGGCGGCCTGCGCGTCGGCGGGCACGCCGGCTCCCTCGGTGATCTCGTCGCGTTCCTGCTGTACGCCTCGTACCTCGTCCTGCCGCTGTCGTCCGTCTTTCGCTCGGTGGGCCTCATCCAGCGCGGGATGGGCGCCTACCAGCGCATCGACGAGGCCCTCCGCCTCCCCGTGGAACCCACCGCTCCCCCGGATGCGGCGGACCGCGTATCCGCACCGCGGCCGGCCGGACCGTCCGGGACGCGCGGACAGCCCGTGCTCGCCCTGGAGGACCTCCACTTCGGCTACGACCCCGAGCGCCCGGTGCTGCGCGGGGTCTCGTTCACCGTGCCGCAGCGTCGGCAGGTGGCCCTGGTGGGCCCGTCCGGGGCCGGCAAGAGCACGGTGTTCGCCCTGGTCGCGAGGTTCTACGAGCCGGATGCGGGCACCTTGCTCTTCGACGGGCGGCCGGCGACCGCACTCACGCGCGGCGAGTGCCGCCGGGGCATCGCCGTCGTCGACCAGAACACCCACGTGGTCCACGGCACCCTGCGGGACAACATCACCTACGCCGTGCCCGACGCCACGGAGGCGGAGATCCGGCGCGTCGTCGAACTGGCCCGGCTCGAAGAGGTCGTCGACCGGCTGCCCGGGGGCCTGGCCGCCGTCATCGGCGAGCACGGCTGCAACCTCTCCGGAGGCGAACGTCAACGTGTCGCCCTCGCCCGGGCGTTGCTGGCCCGGCCCGCTCTGCTGCTGCTGGACGAGCCCACCTCGCACCTCGACGCGATCAACGAATCGGCCCTCACCACCGTGATGAAGGACGTCGCCCAGGAGTGCGCCCTGCTGGTCATCGCCCACCGTCTGTCCACCGTGCAGCACGCCGACCACATCGTGGTGCTCCAGGACGGCCGCACGGCGGCCGGCGGACGGCACGAGGACTTGCTGGCCGGCAGTCCCCTCTACCGCGAACTGGCCGCGAGCCAGATGCTCCGGCCGGGTGGGGAGCCCCGGAGCGGGTGACGGCCGCGTTCACCGATGTCACCGATGAGCGGCCGGCACCCCGGGACAACCGAGTGCGGTCACCAGCGGCCCGGCTCGGTCCCGGTGACCGGCTCCGACGGCCTGCCGTCCACGCCCACGGGCACGTCCCCGACGAGCATCACTCGGTGCATGATCCGCGGATGGTCGAGGTGGGCGGTGTCCCCCGGGGCCAGGTGCATGGTGGCCCGGTTGTCCCAGAACGCCACGCTGCCGGGCTCCCAGCGGAAGCGGACCGTGTACTCGGGCCGGACCGCCTGCTCCAGCAGCATCTCCAGGATCGCGCCGCTCTCGGGCCGGGAGAGGCCGGCGATCTGCTCGACGTAGTAGCCGTTGACGTAGAGGATCCGTTCGCCCGTCTCGGGGTGCACCCGCACCAGCGGATGCAGTGAGGCGACCTGCCGGTCCAGCAGGTGCCGGACGTACGCGTCGTCGCCCGGCCGGGACTGGTAGCCGACCCCGAGCCGGTGCTCGGCGCGCAGCCCGTCCACGAACTGCCGCAGCGGGGCCGAGAGTCCGGCGTACGCCGCCGCCAGATTCGCCCAGGTCGTGTCGCCGCCGTAGGGCGGGACGGTCTCCGCCCGCAGGATCGTCGCGGCGGGCGGGTCGATGCGGGCACCGTGGTCGCAGTGCCAGCCGCGCAGCAGGGTGTGGCGGCGCCTGCGCAGCCACTCGTCGTGCTCCATCCCGAACCGCCCGCCCAGTTCCAGCCGGTCGGCGGTCGTCTCGACCTCCGGGAAGCCGGCGGGCGAGGCCTTGCCCCGCCGGGGCAGCACCACGGTCTCCCCGAAGCGCCGCGCGAACGCCACATGCCCGGCGTGGTCCAGCCGTTGGCCACGGAAGAAGACCACCTTCCACCGCAGCACCGCCGCCCTGATCGCGGCGACCACGGCGTCGTCGAGATCCCCGGCGAGATCGACGCCGCCGATCTCGGCCCCGATGTACCCGGCGACCGGTTTCACCTCCACCCCGGCCTTCCGCGCCGCCTCGTCCGTGGTCCCGCTGTCCGTCGTCATGAGCACTCCGCTGATCGTGACGTGGTCCGGCCTTCCCGAAGATCGTGACAGTGATCTCCGCCGAGGTCGACCACGCCGTGACGAGCCGGTCGAGACGGCGGGGCTGGCGTGGCCCGACACCTCGTCCCTCACTCGGGCAACGGCGGCTCATGGCCTCAGAACTTTCTGACCTAACTCGTTAAAGGTCAAGCGCCCGAACGCCTTGACAGCTCCGCCGCGCCCTCACATCATCTGGGGCATCAATCCACGGCTAACACGAGTTAGGCCCCACATACGATGACCGACTCGCACCTCACCCGCCGCGCCCTGCTGCGGTACGGCGCCTATGGCGCGGGGGCCGCCGCCCTGGCCGGCACCGCCGCGAGCTGGGACCGGCTCACCGGAGCCGACCTGCCCGGCCGGGACGACGGCTCCCTCGTCGTCGCCACGCTGGGCCCCGCCTACGGGCCGGAGGCCATCCACACGCTCCGGCAGGGCTTCGCCGAGCTGCACCCCGACATCAAGCTCCGGATCAACGCGGTGCAGGCCGTGGACTGGTCGGACTTCTTCGCGAAGATCCTCACCCAGGTCGCCGCGGGCACCGCCCCCGACCTCGTCTACGTCGCCACCGAAGGCGTGCAGCTGTTCGCGCAGCGCCTCGGCGTGGCCCTGGACCGGTGGGTCAGGCGGGACGCGGCCGAGCTCAAGGAGTACTTCGCCGATGTCCACCCCTCGCTGGTGGAGTCGATGATGTACGAGGGCAGCCTCTACCAGCTCCCGGTGGAGTTCAACGCGGCCGACATGTACCTCAACCACCAGGTCCTGCGCCGGGCGGGCGCGGACTACCCGCCGGCCGACTGGACCCGGGACGACTTCACGGCGCTGCTGCGGGACATGAAGAGGTCGAGCGGCTCCCGCTTCACGCCCTACTTCTGGACCAACCGGCTGTGGGGCGGCGTGGTGCCCTGGCTGTTCGCGAACGACACCAACCTGCTCACCGAGTCCAAGGCGCCCGGCGGCGCCTGGCTGTGGGACGGCTTCTACCCGGCCGCACAGCGCGAGGGCCGCGGCGGCGGCTTCCGCTGGACGACGCCGCAGGCCTCGCACGAGCGGGTGGAGGAGGTCTACGACTATCTCGCCTCCCTCGTCCAGGAGGGCCTGTGCACCCGCCCAGAGGGCGGCAACGGCCAGAACCTCATCGGCGTGTTCTCCACCGGCCGGGTCGGCGTCACCCCGGCGGGCGGCTTCTGGGCGGGCGGACTGCACCTGGCCGGCATGGAGCGGGACGGCTTCGACGTCCAGTACTTCCCGCGCTGGCGCACCCAGCGCATGCAGTACGGAGCGGCGGGCTACGCGCTGCTGCGCACCTCGAAGATGCAGGACGAGGCGTGGGAGTTCATCAAGTACGCCGCCCGCAGGGACACCCTGGAGAAGCTGTTCAGCACGAACCAGACGACCCCGGCCCGCCGCTCCCTGCTCACCGCCGGCCGCTACGCGAAGACCGGCCCGGCGCACTGGCCGGTCTTCTACGACACCCTCGACCGGTTCCCCGACACCGGACCGATCCCGGCGCCGCCGCAGGTCGCCGAGGTCGAGCAGGTGCTGCTGAAGCACACCGGCACGGCCCTGGCCTCCCCGCGCTCGGTGCGTCCCGCGCTGCGCCGGATGCAGGGCGATCTGGAGAAGGCCATGGAGCGTGACGTATGACGGACACCCGGATACCCCCCGCCCGTGCCGAACGCCCCGCGGCCCCGCCCGCCCCGGCGGCGAAGGGGCCCTCGGCCCGTGACCGCGGCACCCGCCTGCTGGCGACCCTGTTCCTGGCCCCGACGATCGTCGGGATCGTGGTCTTCACGGTCGTGCCCATCATCGGCTCGGTGGTCCTGAGCTTCTTCCACTGGAACGTCATCGACTCACCGTCCTACGCCGGACTCTCCAACTACGGCGAGGTGTTCGGCGACGAGACCGTGCTGGTCTCCTTCCGCAACACGCTGGTGTTCATGGTGCTCGCGGTGGCGCTGCAACTGCTCGTCGCGCTGGCCCTCGCGCTGACGCTGAACGGGCGCATGCCGGTGTGGCTGCGGTCGGTGTTCCGCTCGGCCTTCTTCTTCCCGCTGGTGCTGTCCGCCGCGTCGATCTCGGTGGTGATGAAGTACCTGTTCAACCAGGACTTCGGGGTGGTCAACTGGCTGCTGGGCTTCGTCGGCATCGCGCCGGTGCCGTGGCTGACGTCGGAGAACGCGGCGATGGCGACGGTGGTCCTGGTCTACGTCTGGCAGCAGTTCGGCTTTTCTTTCCTGCTGTTCGTCGGTGGCCTGAACAACATCCCCAAGGAGATCCACGAGGCCGCCGCCCTCGACGGCGCGACTGGCCTGCGCAAGCACCTCGGCATCACCCTGCCCCTGCTCTCGCCGACGCTGCTGGTCGCCTCGGTCGTCGGCATCATCAACGCCCTCCAGGTCTTCGAGCAGCCGTACGTCCTCACCGACGGCGGCCCCGGCGACTCCACCCGCACGGTCGTGATGGTCATCTACGAGACGGCGTTCGAGCAGCTGCGCTTCGGTGCGGCATCGGCGGTGGGTGTGCTGCTGTTCGTGCTGATCATGGCCGTCACGGCCCTGCAGTTCCGGCTCAGCCGGCGTTTCGTCCACTACCAGTGAGCCGGGTGAGTCTTCCCATGAGCCAAGCAACCCTGTCCTCCAGCCGTGTGCGGCACGGGCTCGCGCCGTGGGCGCGGATCGCCGGACTCGCCGTGTGCGCGCTGCTCACGCTCGGGCCGGTGGTGTGGACGGTCTCCACCTCGCTGCGCACCCCTGCCGAGGCGTTCGACCTGCCGCCGCAGCTCATCCCGTCCCACCCCTCCGCCGAGGCCTACCGCGGGGTCTTCGACCAGATCGACGTCTGGCTGCTGGCGCTGAACTCCACCCTGGTCACGGGCCTGATCGCGGTCGGTCAGATGATCACGGCGGGCCTGGCCGGCTACGCCTTCGCCCGACTGGAGTTCCGCTTCAAGAAGCCCCTGTTCGGCCTGGTGCTGGCGACGATGATGGTGCCGTTGCAGGTCACCATCGTGCCGGTGTTCCTGGTGCTGAAGTCGATGAGCCTGACCGACACCCTGCTCGGACTGATCATCCCGGCGTTCCCGACCGCCTTCGGCACGTTCCTGATGCGTCAGTACTTCCTCGGCATGCCCAAGGATCTGGGCGAGGCGGCGATGCTGGACGGGGCCGGGCCCTGGCGGACCTTCCGGTCCGTGTACGCCCCGCTGGCCGCGCCCGGCCTCGCGATCGTCGGTGTCCTGGCCTTCAACTACCACTGGAACGAGTTCTTCCGGCCGCTGATCCTGGAGACGTCGGGCCAGAACTACACGTTGCCGCTGGGACTGGTCTCCCTCCAGGGCAACCTCGGCACCGGATCCGTCTCGGTCGTCCTCGCCGGTGTCGTCCTCTCCATGATCCCCGCCGTCGCCGTGTTCGTCGTCGGCCAGCGCCCTCTGCGTGAGGGCATCACGTCCGCAGGAGTCAACCGTTGAGCCTCGCCGCTCCAAGGCAGGACCCGCACGCCCCGCGCTTCCGGGTCCGTCCGCCCGCCAACTGGATGAACGACCCCAACGGGCCCTTCCACTGGCGCGGCCGTCATCACCTCTTCTACCAGCACAACCCGCACGCTCCGGTGCACGCCGACGTCCACTGGGGCCATGTCTCCAGCCCGGACCTCGCCCACTGGGAGCACCATCCGATCGCCCTCGCCCCGACCCCGGGCGGCCCGGACGAGGCGGGCTGCTGGTCGGGGTGCGTGGTCGACGACGCGGGCGTGCCGACGGCCGTCTACACCGGTGTCGACCGGCACCACACCGGCCTCGGCGCGATCTGCCTGGCACGGGCGGCGGACCCGGACGACCCGGCGCTGGCCGAGTGGACCCCCCTGCCCACGCCGGTGGTCACGGGCCCGCCGGACGGCCTGGACGTGGTGATGTTCCGCGACCCGTTCGTCTTCCGGCACGAGGGACGGCGCTGGGCGCTGGTCGGCGCGGGCCACGCCGACGGCACTCCGTCGGTCCTCCTCTACGACTGTGACGACCTGGCCGGGTGGCGGTTCGCGGGCGTCCTGCTGGACGGTCACGACCAGGCGGCCCGGGCCGCGTTCGGCGGCCGGGCGACGGGCTGGGAGTGTCCGCAGCTGTACGCCACGCAAGGCGGCGAGTGGGTGCTGGTGGTGTCGCTGTGGGACGGCCACCCGTGGACCACCGGCTACCTCACGGGCCGTCTGGACGCCGACCTGCGCTTCACCGCCCGCGCGGGCGGCCTGCTCGACCACGGACGCGACTTCTACGCCCCGGCCGTGCTCCAGGAGCCGGACCGCGCCCTGCTGTGGGGCTGGTCGTGGGAGGCCCGCGAGCAGGGCGAGGCCGACTGGGCCGGGGTCCTCACCGTTCCTCGGGTCGTCGACGTCCATCCGGACGGGGCGCTGCGGGTGGAGCCGGCGCCGGAGCTGGACCGGCTGCGGGCCGCCGAGCCGTTCGTGACCGCCCCGGGGCGGGCCGCCCTGCCGGCCGCGTACGACCTGACGGTCGGGGCCCGCGGGCACACCACGGTGAGCCTGCTGAGGTCGGCTTCGGGCGCCGAGCTGACGGTGCGTCTGGATCCGGGCGAGGGCACCGTGACTCTGGACCGGGGGGACTGGCCGCGCAAGGAGGCGGCGCGGCCCGTGGTGGTCCGCGTGCCGCCCGGCTCGGAGCTCACGGTGCGTGTCCTCGTCGACGGCTCGCTGTACGAGCTGTTCGTCGGCGACCGCGCCACGATCACCGAGCGCGTCTACGAACGAGCCGACGACACACGGGAGTTGCGCGTGACGTCCGGTGCGTCCGTCACGGGATGGGCGCTGGTCCCACCGACGCGCGGCTGATCACCGGGCAGGCCAGGCGCCGCACCGTGGCGGGCGGGGTGCGGCCCGTGGCGATGGAGTCCAGGAGCAGCCGCGCGGCGGCCTCCCCCATCGCCCGGTGGGGCAGTGCGACGGTGGTGAGGGGCGGTGCGAGGTGGGCGGCCATGTGTTCCTGGTCGTCGTAGCCCACCACCGACAGGTCGCCGGGGACGGTGATGCCGAGCCGGGTCGCGGCGTGCAGGACGCCTGCCGCGACCCGGTCGTTGTAGGCGAAGATCCCGGTCGGCCTGAGCTCGGGCGGGGTGCCGTCGAGCAGGCGCGTGGCGCCCTCGTAGCCGCCGGAGATCTCCCCGCCGGTACGGACCACCCAGTTCCGGGGCACGGTGACGCCCTCGGCGCGCAGCGCGTCGCGGAAGCCCCGCAGCCGTTCCACCGAGGCGATGTCGTCCTGCCCGCCGACGAGCGCGACCCGCCGGTGGCCCTGCTCCAGTAGCAGCCGGGCCGCCGTACGGCCGCCGGCGCGCTCGGCGGGGATGACGGCGGGCAGCGAGTCGTCCTGCGGCAGGCAGTTGGCCAGGACGGAGTGGGTGCGGTGCAGGCCCTCGGGGACCCGGACCCTGCGCAGGGACATGGCGGCGTAGATGATGCCGTCGACGCGCCGGTCGAGGAGTTCGGCGACGGCCGCGTCCTCCTTGGCCGGGTCGCCGCCGGAGTCGACGGTGAGGACCAGGTGCTCACCGGCCCAGGCGGTGTCCATCGCGCCGCGCAGCAGCCGCCCCGCGAACGGCGAGGAGGCGATCTCGTCGGTGACCAGCCCGATCACGGCCGTACGGCTGCGGCGCAGACCGCGGGCGACGGGGTCGGGGCGGTAGCCGAGCCGGGCGGCGGCCTGCCGGATGCGTTCCTGGGTGGCGGGCGAGAGGTTGCCGGCGGCGCGGCCGTTGAACACGAAGGACACGGCGGTGTGCGACACGCCGGCGAGCCGTGCCACGTCCCGCGAGGTGGGCCGTCCCGACCCCGCCACCGGCCTCTCCTCGGCGCTGCCCATGCCGTCCGCCGTCCTCATCCCCCACCTGTCCGGTTGATCATTGCTCACCCTATCCGTGACGCTGGAGGGACGACACAGTCCCCGCACCCCGACGGGAAGGTCCGACGGTGATCAGCATCCCGGCACACACGCTCAACGACGGTACGACGCTCCCCGCCCTGGGTCTGGGCACCTGGCCGCTCGGCGACGACGAGGCACAGCAGGCGGTGCTCACGGCCCTGGAGGCGGGCTACCGCCTGATCGACACGGCGGCCAACTACCGCAACGAGGCGGGGGTGGGCCGCGCGGTGGCCACCGGGGTGGTGCCCCGCGAGGAGATCGTCGTGACGACGAAGCTCCCGGGCCGGCACCACGGCTACGAGGAGACCCTCGCCTCCTTCGAGGAGTCCCGGGCGCGCCTGGGCCTGGAGTACGTCGACCTGTACCTGATCCACTGGCCGCTGCCGCGCGTGGACCGCTACGTCGACTCCTGGAAGGCCATGGTCACACTGCGCGAGGAGGGGCTTGTCAGGTCCATCGGCGTCTCCAGCTTCACCGCCGGGCACATCGAGCGGCTGGAGGAGGAGACCGGGGTGCTGCCCTGCGTCAACCAGATCGAGCTGCACCCCTTCTGGCCCCAGGAGGACCTGCGCGCCTTCCACGCGGGCAAGGGCATCGTCACCGAGAGCTGGAGCCCGCTCGGCCGGGGCACCGCCCTGCTGGAGGACCCCGCCGTGGCGCGGATCGCCGAGGCGCACGGGGTGTCGGCGGGGCAGGTCGTGCTGCGCTGGCACACCCAGCTGGGGGCGGTGCCCGTCCCGAAGTCGGCGAGCCCCGAGCGCCAGCGCGCCAACCTGGACGTCTTCGGCTTCGAGCTGAGCGAGGAGGAGATGCGGGCCGTCGCCGGGCGGGCGCACCGGCGGGTGGGCGGGGACCCCGAGGTGCACGAGGAGTTCTGACGGGTACCCGGCGCACCGCGAGCAGGAAGGAGCCGCAGGTGGCCGATCGGGACCGGCTGCGGGACTACCGCGGCAAGCGCGACTTCGACCGGACCGGCGAACCCCGGGGCCGTGGCGCTCGGGACGGGGACGAGCCACGCTTCGTGGTGCAGATCCACGACGCGAGCACGATGCACTTCGACTTCCGGTTGCAGGTGGACGACGTGCTGAAGTCCTGGTCGGTCCCCAAGGGCCCCTCGGCGGACCCGAAGGACAAGCGGCTGGCCGTGCCCACGGAGGACCATCCTCTGGAGTACGAGGAGTTCGAGGGGGTGATCCCCCGCGGCGAGTACGGCGGCGGCACGGTCATCGTCTGGGACCACGGCCCGTACGAGCCGCTGAGCCACGACCGCGAGGGCCGTCCGGTCGACTTCGCGGAGTCCCTGGAACGCGGCCACGCCACCTTCCGGCTGAAGGGTGCGAAACTGCGCGGCGCGTACGCGCTGACCCGGTTCCGCGGCGGTAGCGGCGGTGCCGGCGAGGAGGCCTGGCTGCTCGTGAGACGGGCCGGAGGCGGGGCCGGCGCCCGCGGGGCCCCCGATCCCCGCCGGGCCCGTTCGGCCACGTCCGGCCGCACGCTCGCCCAGGTGGCCGCGGACGCCGCCGGGGAGTGAGCCGGCCGTTCAGAACAGCGGTGTGAGGGACTGTTCGCACCAGATCGTCTTGCCCCGGGTGGTCTGCCGGCTGCCCCAGCGCTGGGTGAGCTGGGCGACCAGCAGCAGGCCCCGGCCGCCCTCGTCGTCCTGGTGCGCCCGCCGCAGGTGCGGTGAGGTGGAGCTGCCGTCGGACACCTCGCAGATCAGGGTCTGGTCGCGGATCAGGCGGAGCTGGATGGGCGGGGCGCCGTAGCGGATGGCGTTGGTGACGAGTTCGCTCACGACCAGTTCGGTGACGAAGGCCGTCTCGTCCAGGCCCCATGCGGTGAGCTGGTCGGTGGCGGCCTGCCGGGTGGCTGCCACCTGCGCGGGGTCGGGGGTGACGTCCCAGGTGGCGACCTGGTCGGCGCCCAGCGCCCGGGTACGGGCCAGCAGCAGGGCCACGTCGTCGCCGGGCTCCTCGGGCAGGACGGCCTTCAGCACGGTGTCGCACAGGGCGTCCAGCGAATCCGCCGGCACGGTCAGGGACCGGCACAGCTCGCCGGTGGCGTGGTCGACGTCCCGGTCGCGGTCCTCGACGAGCCCGTCGGTGTAGAGGGCGACGACGGAGCCCTCGGGCAGTTGGAGCTCCGTCGCCTCGAACGGCAGGCCGCCCACGCCCAGCGGCGGGCCCGCGCTCATGGGGACGAGCCGGGCCGATCCGTCGGGCAGTACCAGGGCGGGGGCGGGATGACCGGCGGCGGCCAGGTTCAGGCGGCGTGTGACGGGGTCGTAGACGGCGTACAGGCAGGTCGCGCCGAGCTCGGCGACCTCCTCGCCCTCGTCGTCCGCCGCCAGGTGGGTGACCAGGTCGTCGAGGTGCGTGAGGAGCTCGTCCGGCGGCAGGTCCACGTCGGCGAGGGTGCGCACGGCCGTGACCAGCCGGCCCATGGTCGCCGTGGAGGGGATGCCGTGGCCCACCACGTCCCCGACGACCAGCGCGACCCGGCTGCCGGAGAGCGGGATGACGTCGAACCAGTCGCCGCCGATACCGGCCGCCGAGCCGGACGGCAGGTAGCGGTGGGCGACCTCGACCGCGGCCTGGCCGGGCAGGCCCCTGGGCAGCAGGCTGTGCTGGAGGGCCAGCGCGGTGGTGCGTTCCCGGGCGAAGCGGCGGGCGTTGTCGACGCAGACCGCGGCCCGGCTGGCGAGTTCCTCGGCGAAGACGGCGTCGTCGTCGGCGTAGTCGTCGGGCTGTGCGACGCGCACGGCCACGGCGACGCCCAGGGTGGTGCCGCGGGCGCGCAGCGGTACGGCCATCATCGAGTGGACGCCCTTGCGGTAGGGGCGTCCCTGGGGGGCGCGGGTGTTGCGCTCGGCGACCCAGCGCATGAAGGCCGGCTCCCCGGCCTGGCTGAGGACGGCCCGGCCTTCGCGCATGGCCCGCGCGATCGGGGAGAACGAGGGGTAGACGTCCACCTCCCCCAGATGGACGGCCGCCTCCGGGGTGCCCTCGGTGACGGAGCCGTGGGCGACCCGGCGCAGCGTGATCTCCGCGGCCGACGCCGTCGGTGCCTCGTCCGCGCCGAGGACCCAGTCGAACAGGTCCACGCTCGCGAAGTCCGCGAACCGGGGCACCATGACCTCGATCAGCTCCTCGGCCGTGCGGACCACGTCCAGGGTGGTGCCGATCGCGGCCGCGGCCTCGTTGAGCAGGGCCAGGCGCTGGCGCGCCCAGTACTGCTCGGTGCTGTCGAACGCGGCCAGGGCGGTTCCCACGAGCGCGCCGTTCGCGTCCCGCACCGGCCACATCTCGGTGACCCAGGCGTGTTCCCGGTTGAGGGCCGGTGCGCCGGTGTAGCTCTCGTAGCGCAGCGGGCGGCCGGTCTCGACGACGTGCCGCAGGTGCCAGTCGAAGCCGCGGCTGTGCTCCGCCTCCTCCACGGTCTCCGGGAAGTGCCGGCCGAGCAGGGTCTCCTCGGACACGCCCATCACGTGGCAGGCGGCGTCGTTGAGCCGCAGATAACGCTGGTCTTTGTCGAAGACGGACATCGACATGGACGCCTGCTGGAAGGCGCGGCCCGCCAAGGAGGTCTCCGCGCGGCCGGGCGGAGCCGCGGTGAGCACATAGCCGGAGGGCCGGCCGTCGGGACCCGTCACGGCGCAGCCGGTGACGCGGAGCCCGACCAGGTAGCCGTCGCGGTGGCGCACCATGACGGTGCCGGACCGCGCGGTCACCGCCTCGGGCGGCACGGCCTCGCCGAGCAGCTCCCGTGCGGCACGGCCCACGGCCTCGTCGGCCGAGTAGCCGGTGAGCCGCCGGGCGCCCTCGCTCCACCCCGTCAGCATGCCGCGGGCGTCGATGATCGCAGCAGCGGAGGCATCCTCCATTCGTCCAGGATTATCCCTTTGCGGCGCTTCATCAACCGCGACGCGTCATTCGTGACTGGGGTCAGGACCGGTGGGCGCGCAGCGCCGCGAGGGCCCGGTCCGCGTGCGCGTTCATGCGCAGTTCGCTGCGTACGACGTCGAGGACGGTGCGGTCCTGCGAGATGACGAAGGTGGTGCGCTTGGTGGGTGCCAGGGAGAAGCCGCGCGTCACTCCGAACCGCTCGCGGACCGCGCCGTCGGTGTCGGACAGCAGCGGCATGCCGAGACCGTGCCGTCCGGCGAACTCCTGCTGCCGCTCGACGGCGTCGCCGCTGATGCCGACCGGGCGGGCTCCGACGGCGGCGAACTCGGCGGCGAGGTCGCGGAAGTGGCAGGCCTGGGCGGTGCAGCCGGGGGTCAGGGCGGCCGGGTAGAAGAACAGCACGACCGGCCCGTCGGCGAGCAGCCCGGACAGGGTGCGGACCGTGCCGGTCTCGTCGGGCAGGGCGAAGTCCTCGACCGTGTCGCCGGTCTCCACGCGGGCGGTCACGAGGCGTCCTTCGCGTTCCGGGCGACGCCGCGGGCCCAGAGCACCAGGGGCACCTGGAGCGGCAGGCGCCCGAACGCGGCGGCCTTCTGCGGTGTGGGGCGGTGGCGCCAGTCGGCGGCCATCTTGACGTTGGCGGGGAACACGCCGACGAAGAAGGCCGCGGTGGCCAGTGCGGCCGTCCTGCGGGTGCGCGGCAGCGCCAGGCCGGCGGCCAGTGCCAGTTCGGCGGCGCCGCTCGCGTAGGTCCATGCCCTGGGCGTGCCGGGCAGGCCGCGCGGAATGGTCGCGTCGAACGGGCGTGGGGTGGCGAAGTGGGCGGCTCCCGCGGCGGCCAGCAGGCCGGCGAGCAGCAGGGGCGAGCGTTCGGACCGGGGCACGGTTCCTCCTCTGAAGGCCTGCCGCGCATTATTACCGGTCGGTAGAGCGGTCAGTCCGCCGGGTCCGTGGAGCGCCGGTGATGACGGCCCGGCGTGTAGCCGAAGGCGCGGCGGAAGACGTCGATGAAGGCGCTGGCGGAGGACCAGCCGCAGCGGTGGGCGACGGTGGTGACGGGCAGGCCGTCGGCCAGCATCCGCAGGGCGTGGTAGAGCCGCGACTGGGTCCGCCACTGCGGGAACGTCATGCCGAACTCGGCGCGGAAGAGGCGGCTCAGGGTCCGCTCCCCAGCCCCGGTCGCGGCGCCGAGCTCGGCGAGGGTCCGCGCGTCGGCCGGGTCGGCGTGCACGAGCGCGCAGACGGCGGCCAGGCGCGGATCGGCGGGGGTGGGCAGGCGCAACGGCTGCTGGGGCGAGATGCGGAGCTGGTCGCGCAGGACGGCGCGCAGACGGCGGCGCTCGGGGCCGTCGTCGCGGGGGTCGCGGGTGTAGGCGAGGATCAGCTCGCGCAGCAGCGGGCTGACGGCGAGGACGGCCGGGTGGTCAAGGCCGAGGGGGTTGTCGGCGGCGGGCAGGCCGACCAGGTGCAGGTCGAGCCGTCCGTGGGCGCGATGGGCGTGCACGGTACCGGCGGGGATCCAGATGGCGCGGGTGCCTGGCGCGAACCAGGTGCCGGCGTCGGTGGTGACGGCGACGACGCCCGCGCCCGCGTAGACGATCTGGTGGTCGTCGTGCCGGTGCGCGTCGATGCGGTCGCCGGCGGCCAGCCGCTGGGCGCGGGTCGGCGCCGTGGGGGAATGGCGGATGTTCGGCACGGTCCGGCAGATTATCGGAAGCGGGCCAGGGCTCCCGCGGACGACGATCGCCGGGTGACCGCTTCGAGAAACGACCGATCCGTGGCCCTGATGTCTCTCGGGCACGCCTGCGTGGACGTCTACCAGGGTGCCGTGGCCGCCCTGGTGCCGTACTTCGTCGCCGAGCGCGCCTACTCCTATGCCGCCGCTTCGGGTGTCGTCCTGGCCGCGTCGCTGCTGTCCTCGCTGGTGCAGCCGCTGTTCGGGGTGCTCACCGACCGGTGGGCGATGCCGTGGCTGCTGCCGCTGAGCGCGCTGGCGGCAGGGGCGGGTGTCGCCCTGAGCGGGGTGACCGGGTCCTACGCGCTGACCCTGGCGGTGGTGGCGGTGTCGGGGGTGGGCGTGGCGGCCTACCATCCGGAGGCCGCCCGGGTGGCGCGGGCCGTCGCGCACGGCCGGCACACGGGGATGGGCTGGTTCTCCTTCGGCGGCAACGCCGGCTTCGCCCTCGCGCCCCTGCTGGTCTTCGCCGTGGTGGCCACGGGCGGTCTGCGCGCCTCTCCCCTGCTGTTCGTCCCGGCCCTGGTGGGGGCGGCGCTGTGTGCGGCGGCCGTGCGCTCGGCCGGCTCCGGCGCCAGGAGCGCGGGCGCGTCCGCCGCCGTCGGCGAGGACGACTGGGGGTCGTTCCTGCGGCTGTCCGGCGCGGTGGTCTGCCGCTCCGTGGTCTTCGTCGGCCTGAGCACGTTCGTCTCCCTGTTCGTACGGGAGCGTGCGGGCGGCGGTGAGGTGGCCGGCACGGCGGCCCTGTGCGTGCTCTACGCCGGCGGCGCCATCGGCACGCTGGCCGGGGGCCGGCTGGCGGAGCGGTACGGGCGGACGGTCGTGGTGCGCCGGTCGTACGCCCTGACGGTCCTGGCCGTCGCCGGTCTGGTCCTGGTGCCCGGACCCCCGGTGTACCTGTTCGTGGCACTGACGTCGGCCGGTCTGTACGTGCCGTTCTCCCTGCACATCACGCTGGGCCAGGACTTCCTGCCCCGCCGGGTGGGCACCGCGAGCGGGGTCACCCTGGGCCTGACGGTGAGCGTCGGCGGTCTGGCGGCCCCGGCGCTGGGAGCCCTGGCCGACGCGACGACCCTCCGTACGTCCCTGCTGCCCCTCATCGCGCTGCCCGCGCTGGGCCGGCTCCTGCTGTGCGGGCTGCGCGAGCCCGCACCACCGGCAGCGGTGGCCGTCGAACGGACGGATCCGCAGAACCCGGTCACGCGGTGACCTGGCGGGGCGGGCACTCGCGGGACCGCCGCGGGGGGCGGTTGTTCGCGGCTCCGCGGGCGGACGCGCCGGGTGCCTGCCCGGCTTCTGACGGCTGGTGCCCGGGCGCGCGACGCCGGCGCGGCGTCGAGGCGGTGGCGTCACCGTGCGGCGCACATGGGAAGCGGGTGGCGTCACGGTCCGGCAGGCATGCGAAGCCGGGTGGCCGGGTGGTGACGGCACAGCGGGGTGCGTGCCGCGGCGGATCGTACGGCCGTGCCCGCGAGGTGGCCCTGCCCGGCGACCGGTCACCGCCCCGAGGTCACGCACCGTGGCCCGGCGGGACGGCAAGGTCGGTTCGGCCCCGGCCGAGCGGAAGACCGGGGCGCCGTTCAGGGGAAACAGGCCGCGAACACGCGTGACGGCCCGCCGGTGCGTCGACACCTCACCCGTGGACCTGCCGCTGATCCCGCCCATGCTCGCCACGTCCGGAACCCTGCCGCCCGCCGCGCAGGACGGCCGGTGGGCCTATGAGACCAAGCAGGACGGCCAGCGTGTGGTGGTCTACCTGCCCGGCGACGGCAGCGTGCTGCTGCGCGCCCGCTCCGGGGACGACATCACGGCCGCCTACCCGGAGCTCGGGCCCCTGGGCACCGCCCTCGGTACCACACCCGCCGTACTGGACGGAGAGGTCATGGCCCTGGACGAACAGGGCCGCGCCAGCTTCCAGTTGCTGCAATCTCGCATGGGCCTGGCCCACGCACCCGCCAGGGCCGCGCGACGGGCGGCGGACGTACCCGTCCACCTCGTGCTGTTCGACCTGATGCACCTTCAGGACCGGTCCCTCCTCCGGCTCCCCTACACGCGGCGCCGTGCGGCGCTGGAGGACCTCGGGCTCACCGGGCCTTCGTGGTCGACGCCGCGCGCGCTGGTGGGCCATGGCGCCGAGGCCCTGCGCGCCACCCGGGAACACGGCCTGGAGGGCCTGGTCTGCAAGCGGCTGGACTCGGTGTACGAGCCGGGGGTGCGCTCCCGGGCCTGGATCAAGATCCGCAACATGCGCACCGAGGACGTCCTGGTCGGCGGCTGGCAGCCCGGCAAGGGGCGGCTCACCGGTCTGCCGGGCGCCGTCCTGGTCGGGCAGCGTGCCGCGGGGCGGCTGCGTTACGTCGGGAGTGTGGGCACCGGCTGGAGCGAGGCCGAACGCACGGAACTGGCCGGGCTGCTGAGGGCCGCCGCGACCGACGCCTGCCCCTTCGACCCCGCGCCGCGCGCTCCCGGGGCGCACTGGGTGGTGCCCCGCCTGGTGGGCGAGGTCCGCTACAGCACCCGCACCCGGGAGGGGCTGCTGCGGCAGCCGTCCTGGCTGCGGCTCCGGCCGGACCTCGAGCCCGAGGAGGCGGCGGCCGACATCCCGGACGACCTGGTCTGAATCGACGGCCGGCCCCCGATTGTTGGGCCGCGATTCACCGTTGAGATCCTCCATCCCTCTTGGCATGGACGCGTTCACCCTGGAAGCTGAACCTCCCTTTCCCCCACAGCCGTTGGGCTGCGCCCGGACCAAGGAGGACGCAGTGTCGTCACGCCCGTTCGCCCACCGCAGGAGATGGCTCACCGGAGCGGCCGGTGCCGCCGCTCTCGTCCTGGCCTTCCCGGCCACCGCCTTCGCGGCACCGCCGTCGGCACTGCCGGCCCGCGCGGACGCGCTGGAGCAGACGTACCAGCCCGCCTACGACTACGACACCGACGGCTGCTACTCCACGCCCGCGATCGGCCCGGACGGGACCGTCAACGGCGGACTGAAGCCGACCGGCGCCCTGAACGGCAACTGCCGGGACGCCTCCGACCTCGACAACACCAATGGCTACGCGCGCTCCAAGTGCAACAACGGCTGGTGCGCCATCCTGTACGCCCTCTACTTCGAGAAGGACCAGGCCGTGGCCGGCAGCGGCATCGGCGGCCACCGGCACGACTTCGAGCACGTCGCGGTGTTCGTGCAGGACAACCAGGTCAAGTACGTCTCGACGTCCAACCACGGCGGGTTCACCGTGCACGCGGCGTCCGCGATCCGCTTCGACGGCACGCACGCGAAGGTCGTCTACCACAAGGACGGCGTCCGCACGCACTGCTTCCGCGCGGCCAACTCCAACGACGAGCCGCCGGAGAACCACGAGCACACCTGGCAGTACCCGGCGCTGGTCGGCTGGAACGGCTACCCGGCCGGAGTGCGCGACAAGCTCACGTCGTACGACTTCGGCAGCGCCAACTTCGGCCTGAAGGACGCCAACTTCGCCAACCACCTCGCGGCGGCCAAGCCGTCCGGCATCTCCTTCGACCCCTACGCCTGACGTCGTGAGACCCGGTCGGAGGGCGTAGGCCTCCGACCGGGTCCGGCCTCCGCCCCCGCGCCCGACGACCGCCTCACCGAACCGGTCCGGGCCGCGACCCACCGCTACGCCACCCACGGCACACACGGCGAGCCGAGCAGGCTGGCACGAACTGACGCTCGGTGCGGGGTCGTCGGACGAGGAAGGGGACGAACACCCCCGCGTGAGGGTCTATCGTGTCCGCATGTCCGTCCCCGAACTGATTCGCATCGTCTCCCGCGACTCCCCCATGGCCCTCGCCCAGGTGGAGCGCGTCCGGGTCGAGTTGGCCGCCGCCCACCCCGGAGTGCGCACCGAGGTCGTCCCGGTGAAGACCACCGGCGACAAGTGGATGGGCGATCTCTCCCAGGTCGAGGGCAAGGGCGCGTTCACCAAGGAGGTCGACGCGGCGCTGCTGGCCGGCGAGGCCGACCTCGCCGTGCACTGCGTGAAGGACGTACCCGCCGACCGGCCACTCCCGGCGGGCACGGTGTTCGCCGCGTTCCTGAAGCGGGACGACATCCGTGACGCCCTCATCCACCCGGGCGGGCTCACCCTGGACGAGCTGCCGCCCGGGACGCGGATCGGCACGTCCTCGGTGCGCCGCGTCGCCCAACTGGCCGCCACCCATCCCCACCTGGAGTGCGTGCCGTTCCGGGGCAACGCCAACCGGCGTCTGGCGAAGCTGGCCGCGGGCGAGGCGGACGCGCTGCTGCTCGCGGTCTCGGGCCTCGAGCGCATCGGCCGCGAGGACGTGATCAGCGAGATCCTGTCGACCGAGACGATGATGCCGCCCATCGGCGCCGGGGTGCTGGCCCTCCAGTGTCGCGAGGACGACACCGCGCTGATCGACGCCGTGAGCGGTCTGGGCGACCCGGACACCCATCGGGAGACCACCGCCGAGCGCATGTTCCTGCATGTGCTCCAGGGGCACTGCAACAGCCCCATCGCCGGGTTCGCACAGGTGGATCGCAGCGGTGAACTGTCCCTTCGCGCCTGCGTGTTCACCCCGGACGGCAAGACCCGGCTCAACGCCCACGAGTGGGCGGGCAGGCTGGACCCCGCCACGCTCGGGACCTCGGTCGCCGTGGCCCTGCTGCGTCAGGGCGCCCGCGAGATCATCGACGGCATCCCGCACTGACCGCCGCGGCGCCCTGACACGGGATCAGGCGGTGCCTTCCTCCGCCTGGTCCCGCAGGAAGACGCTCACCTGCTGCGCCAGGCTGTCCCGCACCGCGCCCTGCTGAGTCCCGGCAGGGCCCTCCTGGGCGCCGATGCCGCCCGCCCACAGCCGGCGCTCGGTCCACTCCTCCTCGACGCGCAACTGCACCTGGACGTCCACCAGGCTCAGGGATGCCTCGGGCCCGGCCGCGTACAGCACGGCGGTGGCCCGGCGCAGCGGGTAGACGTCGAAGCCCTCGATGAACTGCGAGTTGCGCCAGTCGATGAAGGCGCTCTCCCCGTCAGGGCCGAGCCGGACATCGATCTGACCGTCCTCCAAGTGGACGCCGAGATGGCGGCTTCCCCGGTTCTCGACCGTCACGCGGAGGCAGAAGTAGGTCAGTCCGTCGGCGGCGTCGTCCCGGCCGCGGGGCGGCTCGGCCAGCTCCAGACGGTGGACGCGGACACGCAGACCGGCATGCTCGTCGTACTCCCGCCAGTCCCCGACCACGTTCGGCTCGTACACGCTGCACCCTCTCGACCTCTGGAAGCTGCTTCCTATCTGTGCTCTCAGCGCACTGTCAAATGAGCAGAATGCGCTGTGGCCAGGCAGTTCATCCTTTTTGATCGGTGATCAAGCCGTGCCCAGCGGTTATCCGGAAAGAGCCGGAGAAAGCGCTTGCCCGGGCGTGCCGCACATCACTTCCACGAGTGAAGATCAACGGGCCGGCCGGCCCAGCAGCGCCGAGGCCGCGGTGAGGCCGAGCGCGGCGGCGACGCACAGCACCGTGAAGCCGGTCGCCAGACGGTGGGGCGTGCCGAGGAGCAGACCGCGCAGGGTGCCGGCCAGCCTGCGCAGGGCCGGGATGGCGGGGTGCAGCGTCCCGACCGGTCCGCCTCGTCGAGGCGGGCCGGCCGGCGGTGTACGAGTTCGGCGCGGTGGCGGCGCCACTCGTCCAGCCGTGTCCCGGCGGCGGGGGTGGGCAGCAGCCGGGCGGCCCGCCGGTCGGCCGGGTCGGTCTCGCGGATCAGGTAGCTCGCCCCCGCGAGCTGGTTGACCAGGGTGGACACCGAATCGGCCGCCAGGCCCAGCTCCCTGGCCGCGCCGGAGACGCCGACGCCGGGCCGCGCCACGACCAGGCGCAGCAGTTCCACCTCCGCGCCGCGCAGGGGCGGGTCGGGCATCCGCTGCCGCAGACGCCGCCGGATCAGCCGCGCCGGGAACGGCGGCGAAGACCTCAAGGCGCCCGAGGCCCTCTATTGCCGTATTGTCGTAATTGTTTCGATATGTCCCTGCCCGGGAAGGGGCAGGGAAGTGCTTCGGACAGGAGGCACGTGCGTGGGAGCCGGCAGGCCGGGCCCCCGGTGTCTCCCAAGGCCCGAGTCGGCGCTCCCACGGTGTCTGTCCATTCAGCACCTGCTCAGGGAGGTGCGCACCATGCGTATCGCCGGCAGCACCCGAACGCACCCCCACGACGACGCTCCGGACACCGCCGCGGCCTTCGCCCGTCTCGTGCGGCTGCCCGAGGGACCCGAGCGCAAGGCCCTGCGCGACGAACTCGTCGAGGCCTGGCTCCCCATGGCCGAGCGGATCGCCGTCCGCTTCCGGGGCCGCGGTGAGGCGCTCGAGGATCTGTACCAGGTGGCGGCTCTCGGTCTGGTGAAGGCCGTCGACCACTACGACCCGGCGCGCGGCAACGCCTTCGAGGCGTACGCCGTGCCGACGGTCACGGGCGAGATCAAGCGCCACTTCCGCGACCACATGTGGACCCTGCATGTGCCCCGCCGGGTCCAGGACCTGCGCAACCGGGTGCGGCACGCCGCCAAGGAGCTGTCGCAGACGACACCGGGCCGCTCCCCCACGGTCGCCGAGATCGCCGAGTACGCCCAGCTCACCGAGGGCGAGGTGCGCACCGGCATGGAGGCGCTGGAGTGCTTCTCCGCGCTCTCGCTGGAGGCGGAGATGCCCGGGACCGACGGGTACGCGCTCGGGGACGCGATCGGCGGGCCCGACCCGGCCTTCGACATCGTCGTCAACCGGGTCGCCGTCAGGCCGTGCCTGGAGGCGCTGCCGGAGCGCGAGCGGATCATTCTGTACCTGCGGTTCTTCAAGGGCATGACGCAGAGCCGCATAGCCGAGCAGCTCGGCATCTCACAGATGCACGTCTCCCGGCTGCTCAGCAGCTGCTTCGCCCATCTGCGTGAGGAGCTGCTGACCGAAACCCGGTGAAGCGGCCGCCGCCGGGGGTGATCACGCCTCCGGCGGCGAGCCGGGGATCTGCGTCGGTCCCGCGCGGTCGAGGGCGTCCTCCAGGGCGGCCCGGATCTCGGCGGGCATCACTCCGGTGCGTCCCCAGGCGAGGATCAGCTCGGCGACGTTGCGCAGCTTGATGTTGGTGTGCTGGGAGACTTCCTTCAGCACGGCCCAGCCCTGGTCGGGGGAGAACCGGCCGAGTACCACCACCATCCCGATCGCCTGGTCCACGACAGCGTGGGAGACGACCGCCTCCTTCAGCTGCTGGACCTCTTCCTGCAGCTCGAAGAGTTGATCCGAGCCCCCGTCCGTGGACATGGTCACCTCCGGGTCCGGTGCGCCGCGGTCCCCGAGGCCCCCACGGGTGCTTGAGTACGTTGACGCAGTGTCCGACCCCTCCATCGTCGTCACTCGGGCCGCCCTGTGCCACCGGGGCGGACCAGGCCGGATGCCGTTTCGGCGTCGCCGCCGGGGTACTCGGCAGGCGCCCACAGCGGTTCCGGTTGGACACTGGTGTCAATTCCTCCGGTGGCTGCCGGGCCGACGAGATCAGGACGCGACTGCCATGAACCACGACACACCCACCCCCTCCGGCACGAAGGACGTCGTCTCATCACACTCCGTGTTCGGTGCTCCCTGCTGGGTGAGCCTGACCAGCCGGGACGTGAAGGCGACCGAGGAGTTCTACGGTGCCGTGCTGGGCTGGCAGTGGCGGCCGGCCAAGCTGGGCGACCGGTTCCGGATCGCGCTGGCGGACGGCTCGCCGGTGGCCGGGATCGCCGGGGTGGCGACCATGTGGCAGATGGCGGTGGCGTGGACGCCGTACTTCGCGGTGCGCAGCGCCGACGAGGCGGTGGCCCGGGTGCAGGAACGGATGGGCACGGTCGCGGTCGGGCCGATCTCGCTGCCGCCGGGGCGGGCGGCGCTGCTGGCCGACCGGGACGGGGCGACCTTCGGCATCTGGGAGGGCGACCTCTTCACCGACTGGGAGACCTGGCGCAACGCACAGCCGGCCTTCATCACGCTCCACACCCGCGACGCCTTCGACGCGGCGATCTTCTACGGCGAGGTCCTCGACTGGGCCTCCCAGCGCCCCGGCTGCTGCGAGGTCCACTACGAGGGCGGCGAGGTCGTGCTGCGCAGCCGTGGGGACGTGGTCGCCCGGATCGAGTCGGGTGCCCTGGGGGCGGCCCCCGACCCCACGATCCGGCCGCACTGGCAGGTCCACTTCTCCGTCGACGACGTCGAGGCCTGCGCCCGCGCGGCTGAGCTCCACGGCGGCAGCGTCCTGTCCAAGGGCAGCGACGAGGCGGTGCTGCGGGACCACGACGGCGCGCAGTTCACGGTCACCGCGCGCCGCGACCGCTGAGCGGGCTCACTCCTTCTTCGCCCGCGTCGCCCGGGACGGCCGCGACAGCAGGATCAGGCTGCGGGCCCCGACGGTGAGGGGCGTCGCCGCCTTGTGCTCCGACTCGTCGGGGGTGCCTTCCGGGTCGGCCGTGTCGATGAGGGCCGTCCAGCGTTCGCCGTAGGAGGCGTCCGGCAGACGGAAGTCGACCGGCTCCCAGTGGCTGTTGAAGAGCACGAGGAAGGAGTCGTCGACGACTTTCCGGCCGCGCTGGTCGGGCTCGGCGATGGCGTCGCCGTTGAGGAAGACGCCGACGGAGTGCGCGTCGCCGCGCTGCCAGTCGTCGTCGGTCATCTCGCGGGCGTCCGGCGCCAGCCACACCAGGTCGGGCAGCGGCTGGTCGGCCCGGGTGAGGGTCTCGCCGCGGAAGAAGCGTCGCCGGCGCAGCACGGGGTGGCCGGTGCGCAGCCCGATGACGTAGCGGGTGAACTCCAGCAGGTCGCGCTGCTCCTCGGTGAGCCGCCAGTCGATCCAGGAGATCTCGTTGTCCTGGCAGTAGGCGTTGTTGTTGCCGCCCTGGGTGCGTCCGAGTTCGTCGCCGTGGGAGAGCATCGGGATGCCCTGGGACAGCAGCAGGGTGGCGAGGAAGTTGCGCTGCTGACGCGTGCGCAGCTCCCGCACCGCGGGGTCGCGGCTCGCGCCCTCGGCTCCGCAGTTCCAGGACCGGTTGGTGCTCTCGCCGTCCTGGTTGTCCTCGCCGTTGTCCTCGTTGTGCTTGTCGTTGTACGAGACGAGGTCGCGCAGGGTGAAGCCGTCGTGCGCGGTGACGAAGTTGACGCTGGCACGCGGGCGGCGCCGGCTGTGCTGGTACAGGTCGGAGGAGCCGGTGAGCCGGGAGGCGAACTCGCCGAGCGTGTGGTCCTCCCCGCGCCAGAAATCGCGCACCGCGTCGCGGTACATGCCGTTCCACTCCGACCACAGCGGCGGGAAGTTGCCGACCTGGTAGCCGCCCTCGCCGACGTCCCACGGCTCGGCGATCAGCTTGACGCGGCTGATCACCGGGTCCTGCTGGATGAGGTCGAAGAACGCCGACAGCCGGTCCACCTCGTGGAACTGGCGGGCCAGGGTGGCCGCCAGGTCGAAGCGGAAGCCGTCGACGTGCATCTCGGTGACCCAGTACCGCAGCGAGTCCATGATCAACTGGAGCACGTAGGGGTGGCGCATCAGCAGGCTGTTGCCGGTGCCGGTGGTGTCGTAGTAGTGCTCCCAGTCGCCGTCGACCAGGCGGTAGTAGGAGGAGTTGTCGATCCCGCGGAAGGAGAGGGTGGGCCCCCTCTCGTTGCCCTCGGCGGTGTGGTTGTAGACCACGTCGAGGATCACTTCGAGGCCGGCCGCGTGCAGGGTCTTCACCATCTGCTTGAACTCGGCGACCTGCTCGCCGCGGGTGCCGTGGGCGGCGTAGCCGTTGTGGGGCGCGAAGAAGCCGATGGTGTTGTAGCCCCAGTAGTTGGCCAGGCCGCGGTCGTGCAGCACCCCGTCGTGGACGAACTGGTGGACCGGCATCAGCTCCACGGCCGTGACGCCCAGGGAGGTCAGGTGCTCGACGACCGCGGGGTGGGCCAGCCCGGCGTAGGTGCCCCGGAGTTCCTCGGGCACCTCGGGGTGGGTCCGGGTCATGCCCTTGACGTGTGCCTCGTAGATCACCGTGTCGGCGTAGGGCCGTCCGGGCCGGGCGTCGTCGCCCCAGTCGAAGGCCGGGTCGGTCACCACGCCGAGCATGGTGTGCCCCGCGCTGTCGGCCGGGTCGGGGCCGTCGGGGTCGCGCTCGTAGAGCGAGGGGTGGTTGTCGATCTGCCCGTCCACCGCGCGGGCGTACGGGTCGAGCAGCAGCTTGGCCGGGTTGCAGCGGTGGCCGGCGCTGGGGGCCCACGGCCCGTGCACGCGGTAGCCGTAGCGCTGGCCCGGGCCGACGCCGGGCACGTAGCCGTGCCAGACGAAGCCGTCAACCTCGCTCAGCGGAACCGGGGTGTGGGTGCCGTCGTCGTCGACGAGGACGAGCTCGACGCGCTCGGCGACCTCGCTGAAGAGCGCGAAGTTGGTGCCCTCCCCGTCGTAGTCGGCACCCAGCGGGTAGGGGCGCCCGCCCCAGGCGGACACCCCTTTCCGTTCCTGCCTGCGGGTCACCGGGCGTCCTCCAGGACCTCGTCCGGGGTGCCGACCGGTCCGGCCAGCTGCACGATCCGCTCCTCGCGGGGCACGTCCAGGCCCTCGCTCTCGCGGGGGGCGGGCGCGGTCGGCACCAGCGGGACGCGTTCGCCGGCGCGGGCGCGCTGCGAGAACCAGATGACCTTGCTGCCGGTCTCGGTGGCGCAGCAGCCCCAGCCGTCGCTCATCGCCGCGAGGTGCTCCAGGCAGCCCCGCAGTTCCTGGTCCGGGCGCAGGGCGCGGTCGTGGTCCCCGATGGCGGTGATCAGGTGCTGCCCGTTCCACCACATCTCGATCGAGGTGTTCTTGTCCGTGGCGTGTTCGTCGATGGCCTTGAGCAGCATCTCGGCACCGCCGCAGACGGGCTGGACCAGGTTGTCCAGGTCCCAGAACTTCAGGTGAGCGGCCAGAATGCGGCTGACCTGTCCCACCCGTTCCGGGCTGACTTCCACGTCGAGGTGGTAGTAGCAGGGCACTGCGGTCTTCATCGGTCGGCTCCTCACCGCGAAGCTCAGCTCCTTCTCGCTCCCGCACTCCCGCGGGACGAGCCCCGAACACGGAACGTGAGCGCCTATCGCTTCTGAGTCACCCTCAGCGTGAGGGTGCTAGCCCGTTCGTGCAACACGAGCGCACGCCTGAGGCGGTGGAGGCCGCAGGTGAGCGGCCACGTTCGCCCGAACGGGCCAGGGCGGGACGAACTGGTTGAAGTCCCAACAAGACGCTGTGTTGTCGCACGTGCACCATGTGTGAAGAACTCGATCGCCGTTACGGATCCGTGTCGCTGTGCGCGCGGCCGCCGTCCGACCGTCGGGAGACCGTGTCCCTCGAGCCCGAAAGGTGATCGGCGCCATGCTGCTACCCGCCAAAGCCGAAGTCGCCCGGCAGTTGCGGCGTTACCGGGCCTGGGAACGCGTGATGCTCGCGGCACCGAACGACCGCACGGTGCGGACCACGTTCGAGGACTCCGGCTACACGCTCTGCGTCCTGATGGGCAAGCGCTGTGCCCGGGAGGCGGCGGACGCGGCCGAGCGGTACCTGCGCACGAACCAGGTCGCCTACCTGGAGGAACAGCAGATCATGTGCCTCCAGGAACAACACGTCACCTGTCCGCCGGAACCCGGCGAACGGGTTCGCCCGGCCACGGCGGTCCGACGAAGACCACCGGCTACGGAACGAAGGCCCCCGGCCGCCGACCGGAGATCCACGGCGGGAAGGTAAGGGCCTTCGACGCACATCTCGTCCCTGAACCGGGCCAGGCGGCCCGGCTTTCGAGCACGGTGGAGGTGAGGACCATGAGGAGGACCCGGGCCATCGGCCGCATCCCGGTACGGGACGTCCGCCCGGCCGTGGAGAGCGGCAACCGGCCGGCGAAGGCGGTCGTGGGTGAGACGTTCGAGGTCACCGCCACCGTGTTCCGGGAGGGGCACGACGCGGTGGCCGCCAATGTCGTCCTGAAGGACCCCGAGGGCCGCCCCGGCCCGTGGACGCCGATGCGCGAGCTCGCCCCGGGCAGCGACCGCTGGGGCGCCGAGGTGACCCCGGACGCGGTCGGCCACTGGACGTACCGTGTGGAGGCCTGGAGCGATCCGGTGGCCACCTGGCGTCATGCGGCGGCCATAAAGATCCCGGCGGACATCGACCCGGGTCTGGTCCTGGAAGAAGGCGCGGACCTGTACGAGCGGGCAGCGGCCGGTGTGCCGAAGGGAGCCGGCCGCGCCGTGCTGCTCGCCGCGGCGAGGAGCCTGCGCGACGACTCGCTGCCCACGGCGGCCCGGTTCGCCGCCGCCCTGACGCCGGAGGTGGACGGGGTGCTGGCCCGGTATCCGCTGCGGGACCTGGTCACCACGTCCGAGCCGTTGCCGCTGCTGGTGGAGCGGGAGCG
>NZ_JBWKCH010000011.1:0-297950 GCF_056436585.1 Streptomyces sp. NPDC043685
ACATGCACATCAGCACCCTGGCGTGCCAGATGCAGGGCCGCCGACAGACCGGTCAGCCCTGCACCGATGACCGCCACGCCGACGCGCCCGCCGATCTCGGTCCCGGACCGGTCCGGTCCCTCAGGAGCGGTGTCGAGCCAGTAGGGGGTGAACTTCATGTCGCTGCTCTCTCCTGCCAGTGCCGTCAGCGGCTCTGACCGCACGTGGGTCGGGCCCTCTCAAGATCCGCCGTAGGAAGTTCGCTCACCGCCGCCCGAAGACCGCGCGCTCCGGTCCCGACTTGCAGCACGACCTCAGTGATGTCCGGGCGGAGAAGGTCTGAGGGGAAGTTCGAGGGCCCGTTGACAGTTGTCGACCATACACATATGGTCGACAATCGACAAGAGACCGAGCGATACCCCGATCGCACCCCCGCCCTCGCGGCCGGGCCTGTCGAATCCATTCGTGGTCGACAATCGACCATCCATCACTCAAAGCGTCGCTGACGCTCGAAGGCCGAACTAACGTTGGAGGACCCCGTGGCATTTGACGTCAAGCCCAAGTTCATCTCGTTCGACATGAACGGGACCCTGATCCACTTCCGCATCGGCGACGCGATCCGTCGGGTGCTGGGAGACCGGCTGCCGCAGGAGCTCGTCGCCGACTTCACCCGGGCCGGCAACATGTACCGGATCGACGAGTGCATGGGCGAGTACAAGCCGTTCGACCGGATCGTCACGGACGCGCTGGTGCGGACCTGCGCACGGTTCGGCGTGGAGTACCGGGAGGGCGACGGCCAGGCGGTGTACGAGGAGATCCCCACCTGGACGCCGTACCCGGGAGTGACCGAGGCGCTCAGGAGGCTGGCCGAGGAGTACCCCCTGGTGATCGTGACCAACAGCGACGACGCGTTCGCGCCGCAGCTGGTGGAGAACCTCAAGGCGCCGTTCGAGGTCGTGATCACCGCCGAGCAGATGGGTGTCTACAAGCCCCGGCTTCGCGCGTTCGAGTACACGCTGGACAAGCTGGGAGCGGCACCGGACGAGATCGTGCACGTCTCGGCCAGCCCCAAGTACGACCTGCGGTCGGCCGCCGCCCTCGGCATCAAGCACACGGTCTACATGGACCGAGGCTTCGAGCCCGACGAGCCGTGGCTCGGGTACGAGCGGATCACCGACATCGCCGACCTGCCGGTCCTCCTGGGCCTGCCGCGCCCTTGAGCGGACGGCCCTCCACCACCGTGCTTGGGGTCCCGTCCGATGGCGCCGTGCGCCGCGCACGAGCTGTAGCCTGTGTGGTCGACAACCGACCAGAGAGGTGACCGGGATGGACCCCAAGTTCGGAGGGTTGGAGCGGACGACGACTCCGGAGGGTGTGTACCGCGTGCTGCGCGGAGCCATTCTCGACGGGACCGTGCCTCCCGGTGGACAACTGCGTGAAAGGGACATCGCGACGGATCTCGGGATCAGTCGTTCCCCGTTGCGTGAGGCGCTGACCAGGCTCGAGGAGGAGGGCTTGGTCGTGAAGGTCCCCTTCCGGGGGGCGTTCGTCGTCGAGGTCAGCGCTCAGGAGATCGCTGAGATCGCCTCGATCCGCTTGCTCGTCGAGCCTTATGCCGCGGAGCTCGCCATTGAAGCGCTCCGGGGGCCCGAGAAGCCCAAGTTGACGCAGACGATCGAAGAGCTGAACCGCGCGATCGAGAAGAACGACATCCCGGCCAGCGTCGATGCGCACCTTCAGTTCCACAGGCTGTTCTACGACTTGTCGGGACACGGGACGCTGCGCAACCTCTGGAACGGTTGGGAGACCAAACTGCGCCTCTATCTCCTGGTCGATCACCCCTCCTACAGCGACCTGCACGACATCGCTGTCGAGCACGCGAGGCTGGCCGAGGTCGCGCTGGAGGGCGACACGGAGGTGTTCAAGCGGGAACTGGCACAGCACTTCCAATCAGCGCTGCGAGGCCAGACCGACAGCAACGACGGGGGCGCAGCGACTGGATCCGGGGCGCTGCCCAGGGGCTGTTGACCATCAGGATGTTCGATGAGCCAAGGCGCTTGCCGAACCTGCCCTAAGCAGCCTGCCGACGACGCCGCCTCTCCCGCAAGCTGCGGGAGAGGCGGCGTCGTCGGCAGGGTGGGGGACGCAGCGCACGCTCCAGAGGGAAAGGCTGCGGTCGGCGTTTCAGTGCTCGAAGAGCGCCGTCGCCACCGGCACTGCCAGCAGCAGGCTGAGTCCCACCAGGAGGAAGCGGTCCAGCCACAGGATGGCGGCGAATTCGCGCAGTGTCGCGGCCAGCCAGTAGGCGGGAGAGGTCGGCGCGCCCACGACGTGCACGGGCACGCCGACGCGGCGGGCCAGCAGGGTCGTGCGGTAGACGTGGAAGCCGCTGGTGACCACCGTGGCACGGTGGTCGGGAGTGGTGCCGTCCACGAGGGCCGCGCTGAAGCGGAGGTTCTGCCCGGTGTTGACGGAGCGGTCTTCCCGCACGATCCGGTCGGCGGGCACTCCGCGTCCGCGCAGGTAGGCGGCCATCGCGTCGGCCTCGGAGCGGACCTCGTCGTCGCCCTGGCCGCCCGAGACGACGAACACCACACCAGGCGTCTCCGGTGCGCGGGCGGCGTCGATCGCCAGCGCGCGCTCCAGCCTGCGGGTCAGCAGCGGGCCGGGCCGGTCGCCGTCGAGCCCGGCGCCCAGGACGACGACATGGGTGGTTTCCGGCAGGGGGGTACTGCGGCCCCGGACGAACACGTAGCCGGCGAAGACCAGGAAGAGCAGAGTGAGGTATCCCGCGGCCGCGTTCACCGCGACCACGAGGGCACCGAACGCCTCGCCGCCGACCGCGTGGAAGACCGCGTCGAGGCCGAGCACCGTCAGCACCGCGCAGCCTGCGGCCCCGGTCGCCAGCAGGGCTGCCTGCGGTCCGTAGCGCCGGACCAGCAGGACGCCGTCGGCCAGCAACAGCAGACCGAGCGTGAGCGCAAGGAGCAGGGCGGCGACGGCGAGGACGGTGGCGATGTTCGGGTGGGCGGCCGCACTGCGAGCGGCCACGCCGAGTCCGGCAGAGGTCACCGCGAGGCAGAACAGGACGGCGGTGGAGAACCGGTGCGGTGCCAGCAGGGCGTTGACGACGCCGCCCGTGGCGAACACGACCGCGGCCAGGTATTCCGGGTACTCCCGCATGTGCCGTACCGCTCCGCTCTCCCGCCCGCCGGGCCGCTGCCCGCACCTGTCCGCCTCTCGCCGCCCGCAGGTTCCCGAACGCGTGCGATATGTAGACCCCGTACGGACGACCGCCGGCCATCCTCCCAGACCCGCTGTGGTGCGCCGAACGCGGGCGGTCGGTGGTGCGTTCGGCGGGTCCCGCATGTCGTGCCGGTGGTGCCTGGCCCGAATCGGCGCACAGTGCCGGTACCCGCCCGCTCCGCGGGAATGCGGTGTGGGCCTTGATCAACCGCGCATCGCCGCGTGGGCGTCGTCGGCGGTGGTATGCGCCGTTAACGTCTGATCGAGACCGATGGTGTGGAAGACGTGCGTCAGATCGTGGCTGGGCCGGGCCAGTCTGAGGGAACGTCGGCGGCTTGGACGCGGTGATAGGGGGTGACGAACCACTGCACGGGGGTTGTTCCCGCCGGCCGCGGGAGTGACGATGCCGGCGCTTGGGATCACCCGTTTGCGAACTGGTGGAAACTTGGTGGCGGAGCGTGCCGGGCGGCTGCGTCTCGCCCATTCCTCGGAAGGAAACCGGCCTGTGGACGCCGGGCGGGCATGTCGTCTCGTGAGGGCCGGGCGCACCGGAGCGTTCAACCGGCCTCGCAGGAAGCCCCTGCCCTGTTGCCGTCGGCCAGAGGGTGGTGGATGTGCGTGGAGGAACTGAGTCCGGTTCCCACAGGCGCGGTGAAGAAACCAGGGAATTCGTCCGTGTGTTCTCCCTGTTCGGGGGGCACAAGGAGCGGCGGAGGTTGATAACAATGGTTCCCCTGCTTCTCGTTCTGCTGCTGGCTCTCATCCTTTTCGGCGCGGGCTTCGCGCTCAAGGCCCTGTGGTGGATCGCGGTGATCGTGCTGGTGGTCTGGCTGCTGGGCTTCGTCATCCGCACCGCGGACAGCGGTGGCCGTAAGGGCCGTTGGTATCGCTGGTAGGCCAGCGGCACGAACCGACACGCGCCATCGGTGGGCCCCGGACAGTGTCCGGGGCCCACCGGCATACCCCGCGCGAAATGGCCATTGCGCTCCTGGCAGTGTGAACGCCATCTTCACGGGCGCCAAGGAGCTCGGGCGGGAATTGCGTCGCAGAATGAGTGAGGCGGCTGTCCAGACCGGACAGCCGTACCTGACTTTGCGCTCCCGATCGTCGGGCGCCCGCTCTGAGAGTTGAACCACTTCACGGTGCCGTTCCCGCACGAGCCTGAAGCCCTTCTTCCCGCGGCCACCCCGCTCATCCGATCGACGCCACCCCCAAGCTGGGCCGCCTCCGCGCGCCGTGGTGCCTGCCGCTCCTCGTGCTTCGTCTGTTGTCCCGCCCGCTGGGCATCATCGACACGTGCTGGGATGCATCTTTTGCCATCGCATGCTGGCGGCCGATGCCTGGCGTGTGCGACGTTGGACGGACAGCCAGCCTGGTTTGGCAGGAGGCCCCGCGCCGCCCCTGAAGGCCGCGTCGAGTGGTCGGGATGTGGTGCGGGTTGTCTTGCTCGACTGTGCGTGCCCCCACGTCACGCGCTTGATGCCCCCAATATGGGGGTGTGATGGGCTCGACCCCCGGAAACGAGGGGCGAACCATGAACGACCTCACCATCACCACGCGACAGCACTCCGACCGCACCGTCGTCACCGTGGCCGGGGAGATGGATCTCGACTCCTGCCCCGCTCTCGAAGAAGCGACGCTGGTCATCCCTCTCGACGGCAAGACCTTGCACCTGGAGATGTCCGGAGTGTCCTTCATGGACTCTGTCGGCCTGAACCTTCTACTGAAACTGCGCCGCCGCCTTCTGGCCGAGGGCGGCCGGCTTCTCGTCACCGGCCTGCAAAGCCAGCCTGCGAGCGTGCTGCGCCTGACCGAGACCGACGCTCTGCTGACCCCCGACGCAGTGCAGGCCGCCTGACCGCTCTCAGCCCCGTGGGAGCGGCATCCATAGGCGCCGGGCCCCGGAGATGTGATGGCGAACTGCTCGCGGCGCCGGGTTTGAGGCAGGGCACCGCGGCAGTTCGGTGGACAGGGCGACACCGTCACCGACGTCCTCGGACCGCCACCCGTAGATGTCCAGCGGCAGGCCATCCAGCGGCCCGCCGACCAGGGTTGGGGCCGTCGTGGTCGCGGCCCTCGCCGCGGCCGTTGCCGACGAGCCGCCACCCCGGCCCATTGGCCCTGGGCCGCGTCAGCAGGGACAGGGTCGTCGTCGGCACAAACGTCCGGCAGGTCATGCCCTCAACGCGGGGGCCCCTTGTCCGCGGTCTGTACACATGATTCGCCTGGAACCTGCCGACGGGCCTTCGGGTGAGACAACCCTCCTGCCGGGTACGGAAAAGGGTTCGACCACCGGCCTGGGACAGGGCATGATCCACATGCGTGACGACGTCGAAGCAGCTCAAGGTTCGGGCCGCCGCCCGCAACAACGCCGAGTGGTGCGCAGTGATGAGCCGGTCGCACGGTCTGGAGAGCGAGTTCGGCCTGCAGGCTTGGACCGCCCCGGCCCGCACGCCGCTGTACTACCCCGACGCGGTGACACTCGTGCCGGGAGCCGACCCCGCCGCGCTGGTGGCGCGGATCGACACCACCACGCCGGGCGCCTCCGTCAAGGACAGCTTTGCTGACCTCGACCTGAGCGAGGCTGGCTTCGAGGTCCTGTTCGAGGCGCAGTGGATCCACCGCCCGGCGAGCACGTCCGTTGTCGCGCCGGCTCTTGCCTGGGACGTGGCGGGCGACCCGGACACACTGCATGCATGGGCGCTGGCCTGGGACGGCGGGGACGGCAACGCAAGCCTCTTCCGGCCTGAACTGCTCGACGACCCCGCAACCTTCGTGCTCGCCGGACGGTCCGCCAGCGGCCTGGTGGTCGCCGGGGCGGTGGCGAGCCGCAGCGACCATGTGGTCGGAATCTCCAATGTCTTCGCACCGGACGGCGGCCCTGACGCGGCTTGGCCGGTCGTCCTGGACGCGGTGCATCGGCTGTTCCCCACTCTGCCAGTGGTGGGCTACGAACACGGTGACGCCCTAGCGGCTGCCGTCCGCCACGGCTTCGAACCGGTCGGTCCACTACGGGTCTGGCTGCACGGATAGACCGGCTTCAGAAGCAGTCCGACCCCGCCGTTCGCGACCGCCGTCCCCACGGGGAAGCCTGAGCATGAGGACCCTCCTCATGCTCGGTCGGCCGCGCACCTTGACGGCACAGCCGCGAGACCCGCCAGCGCGACGGCGCCGGCATCCGCCCGCCCGAGGGACGAGCCGTACGTCGAACCGCCTGACATCCGTAAGTGGGACGTCGAAGACCGCCCGCTCTGCGGTAGGCGTCACCAGCCGGGCCTGGTGATCACCGGCCTGTGCTCACCTGGCTCTCGCCCAAAGCGATGCTCTTGGGTGTGATCTGCCGTCCCCGGGGACATGTGCAGATCATGAGCATGCGGACAACGATGTACGAGGCCGACGCGGCCGTCACACAGCAGGCGGGCACGCGTATTCCCGCTCCCGTCGGCCACGTGCTGTCAGTGATCGAGGAGGCGGCGGAGAGCTCGAAGCTGTGGTTGGGCGCGGCCGCGGTGATGGCTGCCGTCGGCGGGTGGCGTGGCCGGAAGGCGGCTGTCCAGGGTGTAGCGGCGCTGGCGCTGGCGCAGTTGGTGTCCAACGGCGTGGGAAAGCAGCTGTCCGACCGGCCCAGGCCGCCGAAGGAATGGTTTCCGCACGACGAGGTCGATGACCGTCCCGACTCCTCGTCCTTCCCCTCCGGCCACACCGCAGCCGCTATAGCCTTCACGACCGCCGTCGCACCCACCTGGCCCGCCGCGGGCATCACGTGTGCGGTACCGGCCGTCATGGTCGCCGTCGAACGGGTGCAGTCCGGCGCCCACTACGCCAGCGACGTCGCCGCCGGCGCCTCCATCGGTCTGCTCAGCGCGTGGCTCATCCGGCACGCCCCGCACCTGATCATGCGGCGCTGGCACTGACCGCCCTAGTCGGCAAGGCCGCCTGCCTGGGCGGCCTTGCCGGCCGTCACGTCCTTCAGCAGCACGAATCTTTCGCTGAGCCGATGACCACCGCTCCCCGCTGCACCACGTCCCGGCCACCACCGCAGGTCCAGGATGCCGAGCTCTTGCCCGGCGTGGCACCGTGGGTTCACAGTGGAGGCAGTACCACCGCATGAGCACCGGAGGCCGCCATGCTCATCCTCGGCATCATCTTGCTGGTCGTCGGCTTCGTCACCGGCATATCCATCCTGTGGACGATCGGCATCGTCCTCGCGGTCATCGGCGCGATTCTGTGGATCATGGGCTCCATGGGACACGCGTTCGCCGGTCGCCGACACTACTGGTGACCGCCCTGGGGCGGCCCCTCACATCACCCAATCGCCGAACGCCGCATCCGACCGACCGCTCCCTGTAGCGGACTCGGCCGTTGACGGCTCCGCCGGGGTCGTCGGCAAGGGTCGACGTGCGGTGATGCGTTTCCCGTTTCCGACCCGGTCACCAGGATCCGCAGATCCAGTAACGCCGGGCCGGGGGCGTACTTGCGGCCGTTGGTGATCAGCTTGCTGACCACCAACGCCCTGATCAGGCCTGGGCCAGCAACGGGTCGAAGGGGGTGGTGCGCCGGCGTCCGGACATGAAGGACAGGAACTCGCCGACGAACGCGCTGCGTTCGTACGTGCCTCCACTGGTGGCGATGTCGCGGTGGAAGGCTGTCTGGAACAGGGCCCGGTATTCGTCGGCGTCGATGCTCTGGTTGCCGTCCTTGTCGGTCACGTCGAACAGGACCTCGGCGACCCTGATCAGTGCGGGGCCGGCCAGAGAAGGGATCGCGGCGGCGTACTCACGGGCGCTGACGCGTCCGTCGCCATCCGTATCGAGGGCCGACTGGAGTTCGCGCCACCAGTCGGCGTAGGCGTTGTAGAGCCTGGTCTCCTCGGGTTCGTCGAGGTCGAGACGGCCGGCCAGTTCGCGGGCCATCGCGGCGAGGTCGGGCCAGTCCAGGTAGCCGTCCCCGGTCTGGTCGAGGACCTCGGTGAAGAACTCCTGCGCGCTGTACTGGGTCGGCGCATCCCCCGTGTGCTCGGGTTCCGGCTGCGTGGGGAGGGGGGTGAGGAGCCTCAGGAGGGCGCCGGCGCGTTTCATCTGCTCGCCCAGGGCGGTGATCGTGCGGGCGCGGGGGTCGTCGCTGTGCGGGGACGTTGCGAGCAGGTCGACGATGCCGGCGGCCTGGATCCAGCCGTCGGGCAGGAAGCGGGCCAGGCCGGCGGCGAGGTAGGCGCCCTGCATCAGAGTCTGCGCTCCTGCGATTTCGGGCAGGCCGGCCTTGCGGCGGAACGGTTCGGGCAGTGAGGCCACGGTGATCGCTCCGATGGCCGGACCGGCCAGGGCCCGGCCGGTGGCCCACAGTGCGGGAAACCCGCTGAGCACCGGCGGCGCCGGCAGGTGGTCGAAGAGCTTGAACAGGATGATCCGCATCGCCTCCGTGTTCTCCAGCTCCTCCTCGACCACCCGGTCGAAGTAGGGCCAGAACTCGGCGAGGGTGGACGGCAGATGACCGGCCTCTCCTCCCATGGCGGCCAGGTAGGCCCGGAACTCGACGTACAGCCGCTCCATCGTCTTCTGTTCCAGAGGCTGTCCGCTGAGCCGGCACATGGTGACGGTGCTTTCGAACATGGTGCCCACCACCCAGGCGCGCACGGCGGGGTCCATCGCGTCGTAGGGGCGGTTGCCGGCGCCGGTGCCGCGCAAGCGGGCGTGCAGGCGGTTGAGCCGTGCGGCCTCCCGTCGGCGCACCTGCTCGTCGGCGCCGAACATGCGCTGCATGCTGAGGAAGGTGTTCTTCAGCCGCCGCCAGGGGTGGGCGACGAACGTGGAGTTGTCCAGCAGAGCGGCGCCGATCTGGGGGTGTGCGGCCTCCAGTACGGTCGCCCGGACCATGGCCAGCGCCCAGCGCGGATCGTTGATGAGCGCGTGGAATTCGGAGCCGGGACCGAACAACGCTTCGTCGGGAGCGCCACCGTCCCCGTCGCCGCGGGGAGTGAAGGCGGCGTCGTCGGTCTCGGTCTGTCGGTTGTCGGCAGTAGTCACGATCCGGGATGTCCGTTCTCGTCCGTCGGTACGGCGCCGAAGCGGCGCTCGCGTTGCCGGTAGGTGTGCAGGCATCGGAGGAAGTCCGGTGCGCGGAAGTCGGGCCACAGCACCGGCGGGAAGAGCCATTCGGCGTAGGCGACCTGCCAGAGCATGAAGTTGGAGATGCGCTGTTCGCCGGAGGTACGGATGACCAGGTCCACATCCGGGGTGTCGGCCATGGGCAGGTGAGCGGCGAACATCTCCTCGGTCACCGTCTCGGCCGGTACACCGCTGCGGATCAGCGACCGCGCGGACTCGACGATGTCCCGTCGGCCGCCGTGGTCGAAGGCGACCGTCAACGTCATGCCGCGGTTCTGTGCGGTCAGCGTCATCAGGTCGTCGATGTCCCGGCCCAGCTCCGGCGGGATGCGGGGATCGGTCATGCCGAGAAAACGGCAGCGGATACCCCGGGCGTGCAGCAGCGGCGCGTGCTTGCGCACCACCCGCCGCACCAGGTGCATCAGGAAGGCGACCTCGGTGTCCGGGCGGCGCCAGTTCTCGGTGGAGAACGCGAACAGACTCAGCCAGCCCACCCCGGCCGAACGCGCCGCCTCGATGACGTCGATCACCGTCGTCTCCGCCGCGCGGTGCCCGTACGTGCGCGGCAACGACCGCTGCTGTGCCCACCTGCCATTGCCGTCCATCACACAGGCCACATGCCGCGGCACCCCCCGTGGACCCGCCACGGTGGGTTCCGGGCGAGCAGCCGAGGCGGAGGGCATCGTGTCGTCCGTGGACTGCCGCACCGTCATGCCCGGTCCTCCATGCCCCCAGGGCAGGCACGCCACCGCGCGCCTCCCCCGGCGCCGCGCCGCCTGCGCTCTTCACCAGCAGACTGGCAGCGCCAGGCTCCCGGGGCCTACGCATCCGTCCGGATTCACCTTTGGTACTGGTGTCCTAGCCGATCAGAACGCCCGGTGGTGTGCGGCAGAGCAGATCTGGCGTCATCATCGGCACCGCCGACGCCTCCCCAGACCGGGCGCGAGAGGCTGTGCGCAGTGATGTGGGTGCATCCCGGGGGCTCGGTCGGGCAGAATCACCTGCGTACGAGGCCCTACGAGGGCAGGCCTGGATCGTTGGCGAGGCAACCGTGGCCCACACCTCCCAAGCTCACCAGCCGCGCGGGCTCACCGCGGAACACCGCGTGGTCGGCGAGGCCCGTGTCGTGGCCCTGCGCGGCGAGATCGACCACGATGTCCAGGACCAGCTGCGCACAGCCCTGCTGGGCCAGGACGAGGTGGTGCCGGCGCGGATCGTGGCCGATCTCAGCGGTGTGACCTTCATGGACTCCAGCGGCATCAACGTCTTCGTCGCCGCCTACCGGCAGGTGAGCGGCGCCGGCGGGTGGGTGCGTATCGCCGGGGCTCGGCATTCCGTCCTCCGCGTCCTGCAACTGGTCGGCCTCGACACCGTCATCACATGCCACCCCACCGCCGAGCAGGCCCTGACCGCCTGAGCCGCCGCCTGCGGGGGGGGGTGCGGGGCCGCCTCGGCCGGGTGACTATGCCTCCAGCCGCGCCACCGCATCCTCATGGCCCGTAGCAGGCAGAGGCCGCTGTGCGTGGGAAGTCATCATCCCCCTCTCTCCGATGGTCACTCGTTGGTCGGCCGTTCCAGTGCCACCCTCGGCAGGTGTCGGGCCAGTGGGGCGGGCAGCCACCAGGCGCGGGGGCCGAAGAGTTGCATCACGGCCGGGACGATCAGGCAGCGGATCACCACGGCGTCGAGGAAGACGGCGACCGCGAGGCCGAGACCGAACTGCTGGAGCATGCGATCGGGGCTGAGGACGAAGGCGGCGAAGACCACGATCATGATGGCCGCCGCGGCCGTGATGACCTTGCCCGTGGCTGCCAGGCCCTCACGGACCGCGAGCGAGTGGTCGCGCGTCCGCTCCCATTCCTCATGGATGCGGGAGATGAGGAACACCTCGTAGTCCATGGAGAGCCCGAAGACGATCGCGAAGATCATCACAGGGATGAACGCCTCGACGGGTCCCGGCTGTACCCCGAACCAGCCGTGCTGGAAGACCAGGGTGATCACGCCGAGCGCGGCGGCGATCGACAGGAGGTTGAGCAGGGCGGCCTTCAGGGGGATCAGGACGGAACGGAAGACCAGCAGGAGCAGCAGCGCGGACAGACCGACGACGATGGCGACGAAGAGCGGTATCCGGGCCGAGACGGAGTCGGCGAAGTCCTGGGCGGCCGCGGTGGGCCCGCCGACCAGGTAGTCGGCGCCGGTGCGTTCGGCGAGCCGGGGCAGGACATCGTCGCGCAGGGTGTGGACGAGGGCGGCGGTGCTCGCGTCCTGTGGTGAGGTCGTGGGGAACGCGATGACGGTGAACACGGTGCCGTCCGTAGAAGGCAGCGGTGGTGTGGCGGCGGCGATGCCCTCGGTAGCGGTCAGGGTGGTCCGCAGTTGCTCGGCGGCGTCGGCGTCACCCCGGCTGACCGCGAGCAGCGGACCGTTGAAGCCGGCTCCGAAGCCCTCGGCCAGCAGGTCGTAGGCCCTTCGGCTGGTGGACGAGGCTGGGTCGTTGCCCGCGTCGGCGAAGCCGAGGCGCATGCCGAGAGCCGGGGCGGACAGGGCCAGGAGGGCCACGACGGCGGTCAGCAGGGCGGGCAGGGGGCGCTTCTGCACGGTGGAGGCCAGCCGTCGCCAGCGCCCACCCTCCTCCCTGCCCTTGGCTTGGGCCTTGGCGGAGCGTTTGCGTACGTGTCGCTGGATGCGGTCGCCGACGAGCGCGAGGAGGGCGGGCAGCAGGGTCAGCGAGGTGGCCATGGTGACCAGGACGGTCAGCGCGACGGCGACGGCCACCCCCTGGAGGGAGCCGAGGCCCAGGGCGACCAGGCCGAGCAGGGCGATGATGACGGTGCACCCGGCGAAGAAAACCGTACGGCCCGCGGCATCCAGGGCGGTCTGGGTGGCGGTCTGCCGGTCCGCGCCCCGGATGAGTTCGTGCCGGTAGCGGTAGAAAATCAGCAGCGCGTAGTCGACGCCGACACCGAGGCCGACGAGCATCATGATCGGCGGAGTGAAGTCGGCGACGGTGAAGACGTGGGAGGCCAGCATGATCAGGCCGATCGCGCCGCCGACCGCGAAGAGCGCGGTGACCAGCGGCAGCGCGGCGGCCACCACCGATCCGAAGAGCAGTACGAGGATGACCAGGGCGGCGAGCATGCCCGCGCCTTCGGCGCCCCCGCCGCTCTCCTCCTCGGCGCCGCGCACCGCGTCCCCGCCGAGCTCAACCCGCAGTCCGTCCCGAGCGGCCGACTTGGCGGTGTCGATGATCCGCGCGACGTCCTCTTCGGGGACGTCCTCCGCCTTACCGGCCAGGACGACGGTGGCGTAGCCGATGGTGCCGTCCTCGGAGACGGCGGAGGCGTCCGCGTAGGGGCTGCGGACGTCGGCGACGCCGGGCAGGTCACGCACCCGGTCGAGGGTCCGCCCGATGGCCGGGCGATCACCGCTCAGGCCGTCGGTGTCCTGGAAGACGATCTGGACACTGCCGCCCGCCTGCGCGGAGCCGTGCCGCTTCAGCAGGTCGGCGGCGGCCTGGGAGTCGGTGCCGGGCAGGGTGAAGTCGTTGCGGTAGGCGCTGCCCGCGCTCCGGGCGCCGACGGCGATGACCGCGACGGCGAGGATCCACAGGAGCAGAGCGCTCCAGCGGTGGCGCTGGGACCACAGGGCCAGACGTCCGAAGACACCTGCCCGGTCGGTGGTGGGACCGGTGATCGCGATCATGTCGCGCGCTGGTGACATGGGTTCACCGGCCTCGGTGGTGCGAGCGGCGGTTCTGCTCGGCGCGGCGGACGGCGATGACCGCACCGAGCACGGCGCAGATCGACGGTACGGCGACGAAGGCGGCCAGCAGCAGGCCGCCGGTGCCGGCCACGTCGAGGGCGCGGTCGAGTACGAAGGCGGAGAAGGCGCCCACGGTCTCGGTCAGCAGGAAGCCGGTGGCGCCGCCGGCGAGGAGGCCCACGAGGGCGGCCGGGGCCTTGGCCGAAGGCGGGTGGGCAGGGGAGCGTGTATCCATGTCTCGCAGGGTCCGGCTGCGGCGGGCGACGGCGCATCGGCCTGCGGCGGACACCTGTCTACCCCGCCGGTTGCGGTCTCGGCGCCCGGACTACGCCGCTGGTGGGTTGCCCGGTCGCGGCGTTTCGGCTCTACAGCGGTGGCCGACCGGCTCAGCCGGTGGCGGCCGGCCCACGCGTGGCGGCTACGCCAGTGGGGGCCGGCCCGCCATACCCCTGGCGGCCCGCCCGCTATGCCCGTGGTAGCCCACCCGCTATGCCCGTGGGGACCGACCGTTCAGCCAGCCTGGGCGGACCATGCCGGACTCGTACGCCAGGACCACCAGTTGGGAGCGGTCACGGGCGCCCACTTTGGTCATGATGCGGCTGACGTGGGTCTTGGCCGTCGCGGGGCTGAGGACGAGGCGGGCGGCGATCTCGTCGTTGGTCAGGCCGGCGGCGACCAGCTCCATGACCTCACGCTCGCGGTCCGTGAGGGCCTTGAGGCGCGGGCCGGGCTCAGGTGCCTCGACCCGTACGGCGAACTCCGCGATCAGCCGGCGTGTGACGGAGGGGCTGATCAGCGCGTCGCCACGCGCTGCCACCCGCACGGCGTGCACCAGTTCCTCCGGCTCGGTGTCCTTGACCAGGAAGCCGGTGGCACCTGCGCGCAGCGCGCCGTACACGTAGTCGTCCAGGTCGAAGGTGGTCAGGATGACCACCTTGACGTCGGTGAGGCGAGGGTCACCGGCGATCTGCCGGGTCGCCTGAAGACCGTCGACGCCCGGCATGCGGATGTCCATGAGCACCACATCGGGGCGCAGCGTGCGGCAGGAGGTCACGGCCTGCTCGCCGTCGCCCGCCTCACCGACCACCTCGAAGTCGTCCTCGTCCTCGAGGATCGAACGGAACCCGGCACGCACCAGGCGCTGGTCGTCCGCCAGAAGGATCTTGATCACGGTCTGGCTCATGAAGGGGAACGCGCTCCGTTCATCGAGGAGTTCGTGCAGGGGATCCGGCCCCGTACGGTGAATCCGCCGTGCGGCCCGGGTCCTGCGGTCAGTTCGCCGCCCAGCGCGTGGGCCCGCTCGCGCATCCCGCGGATGCCGTTGCCCGGTGTACCGCCGTTGGCGACCGCCGGTCCCCGCCCGTTGTCGGTGACCTCGACCGTGACCTGCCGCGCCTCGCGATGGATGCCGACGGTGACGACGGTCGCGTGGGCGTGGCGGCTCACGTTGGTGAGCGACTCCTGAACGATGCGGTAGGCGGCCAGGTCCACCTCGGTGGGCAACTGCTCCCGCTCGCCGCTGAATCGCACACGGACGTCGAGTCCGGCGAGCCGTGCGGAGGCCACCAGCTCGTCGAGACGAGCCAGTCCGGCCGTCGGCGTGACGGGCGCCCGCTCGTCGACCTGCCTCAGCACCCCGAGGGTCGCCCGGAGCTCCCGCAGGGCGTCCCGGCTGGTGTCCTTGATCGCTCCCAGCGCGTCCTGCGCGCTCTGTGTGCCCTTGGCCGGGTTCTTGCTCAGACGGCGCAGGGCGGCGGCGGACTGGACGTTGATGAGGGAGAGGTGATGGCCGACGACATCGTGCAGTTCACGTGCGATACGCAGCCGCTCCTCGGTCGCGGCGCGCTCCTCGCTCTCCCGGGCGAGGGCCAGGCGGTTGTGCCGCACCCAGCCGAGTGCGACCACTCCGACCAGCCATCCCGTCAGCATGAACACGGCGACGCCGTTGACGTCGTGGTTTCCCGCGAGTGTGCCGATGCCGGTCGCGATCACGGTCAGCGCCGCCAGAGCGATGGCGGCCTGGAGGTGGCCCTGGGCGGCGACCACGTAGAGCGCGACGACGAACGCGACCATGAGGGGACCGTCGTAGACGCTGACGAGGTAGTAGGCGGCCGTGGCGGCCAGCACGAACGCGGCGACGGCCACGGGGCGGCGGCGGCACAGGTGCAGCGCCGCGCAGGCGGCGACGATCAGAGTCCAGCCGGCGGCGGTCGCCGGCCAGGACTCCTCCCGCGCACCGATGAGCGACCTCAGACTGCCCACCGCCACCGGCACGAAGACCCCGCAGGCCAGGGCGGCATCCGCCGCTCGGCCGTGCGGCGGGCGCGGCCGGAGACGTGAGACAGCACCGAGGGGCATGCCGCCAGCGTAAGCGGCCGCGGCCCCGGCGCCCTCCCTCGCGTGGCGGAATCGCGCGGGTTCGCAACCACCGTGGTACGCGACCGCGCCGGAGCCACAACCCGTGGGGTACGGCAGGTGTCCGCCGCAGACCGACGCCCGGGCGGTTGCCCTCCCCCGACGCTGGGACCGTGAACACAGAAGCCTCTCCCCCGCTCGTCGAGCGCCTGCGCGGCGTGAACCGGCCGCTGGTAGCCGCCCTGACCGCCGTCGCCCTCGTCCGGCCCTTGTTCTCCATCGCCGGCTGGAGCGACGCTCTGGGGAAACCCCTGACCCCAGTGCTCCTCACCCTGGCCATCACGCTGACCTGGATCCTCGCGGTCGGTCTCAGCCGCGTACGCGACCCGCTGCTGACCCTCGTGGTCACCGGCGTGGCGTACGCACTGGCCGCCCTGGTCCTGAGCGCCGTCCTCTCCCCACTCCTGACGGGAGAACTCCAGGGCCCCCTCGCCCAGCCCCTGGCGATCGTCCCGCTCTTCCTCGTCAACGCCGCCTGGGGCGCCTTCTGCGGAGCCTGCGCGATGGGGCTGCGCAGGGTGCGTGTCATCCGCCGCTGAGCGCGTGCCCCTGGACTGGACAGGCGTCACACTCACGCGGCCGCGTTCCACGTCTTCTTCCGGCAACGCAAAGGTGTGACACCCACCGACTTTCGCCGCCTGCTGCAAGGGGAGAACGCCAGCCGTTGACGGCCACGCAGACGGAGGCCGTGACGGCCTCAGTCTTCCGCGTGGGCCAGCCACAGGTCGGGGCCGAAGACCTCGTACCGGATGTGCCGGGCGGGGATGCCGGCCCGGAGGAGCTGGGAGCGTACCGCCCGCATGAAGGGCACGGGGCCGCACAGGTAGACATCGGCGTTCTCCGGCAGGTCCGGTGCGGCCAGGTCCATCAGGCCGGTGCGGGCGCCGGGTTCGTCGGCGGCGTCCCTCTCGTACCAGAACCGGGCCCGGGCCTCCGGCAGTTGGCCGAGAAGCCGATGGGTTTCCGCGCGCAGGGCGTGGTCGGCCGGGGAGCGGTCGGCGTGGAGCACCCGCAGCGGTCGGGTGGCGCCGGTGGCCGCGACGTGTGCCAGCATGCCGGTCATGGGCGTGCAGCCGATGCCCGCCGAGATGAGCACCAGCGGGGTGTCGGTGTCGTCGAGCACGACATCGCCGAAGGGGGCGGAGAGGGTGAGTTTGTCGCCCGTACGGACGCTGCCGTGCAGGTGGTCGGACACCTCGCCCTCCGGGGCCTCGGCCACGGCCTGCACTCGCTTGACGGTGATACGCCGTGTCTGTTCGCCGGGCGCGTTCGACAGGCTGTACTGACGGATCTGGTGGACGCCGTCGGGCATGCGGACCCGGACGCTGACGTACTGTCCGGCGCGGGCGGGCGGCACGGGCTCGCCGTCGGACGGCCGCAGCAGGAACGACACGACATCGTTCGTCTCCTCCCGCCGCTCCACGACGGTCCACTGCCGCCAGGGCCGCCGTGGGTCGACCTCCGCCTCCTGGTAGAGCCGTGCCTCCCGGGCGATGAGGGCGCCGGCCATCAGCCAGTACACCTCGTCCCAGGCCGCGGCGACCTCCGGGGTGACCGCATCGCCGAGGACGTCACCGATCGCGCGGAAGAGGTACTTGTGGACGACCGTGTACTGGTCCTCGGTGACGCCGAGCGCCGCGTGCTTGTGGGCGATCCGGGACAACAGGGCGTCAGGGCGTGCGTCGGGGGCGGAGAGCAGTGCCCGGGCGAAGCCGGCTATGGACCCGGCCAGTGCCCTGCGCTGGTCGCCGCTGGCCTGGTTGCCGCGGTTGAACATGCCGTCCAGCAGCTCGGGGTGCTCGCTGAACATCGTCCGGTAGAAGCGGGCGGTGATCTCGTCGAGGGCACCGCCCACGGCGGGCAGGGTGGCGCGTACGACAGCGGCGGACTCGGGCGTAAGCATCGGGCTCCTCAGGGATGCGGGCGTGTGCGGCCTCTCGGCTCGCGCGTCTCGGGCTCTCGTCCGGTCTATCAGCGGGCCGGTTCCCGGACGGGTACCGTCGGCCGGATCGAGGACCAAGGACTCAGCAGGTCAGGCCGGTTGGGTCCTGCGGTGGGCGGTGATCCGGGCCGACCGGCCCTATCGGGTGTCCGGCCGTCCGGGTAGGTGGCCCGATCGCGCTCGGCACGGAGGGCGCTGCTGTGGTGCGATGGCGTCGCGCTCGGGGGGCGTGATGCCGAGCGGCGGACAGCGAGAGGCAGGGCGTCTCCTGGCTGCCGCGGGGGGCCGCGGGCCCGGCCCGTGCCGGGCGGCGCCTCAGGTCCGGGGTGGGCGGACGAGGGTGTTGTCACCGGTGCGGCCCGCGAAGAACTCGTCCACGTTGGACACCGTGGTCTCGGCGATCTGGCCGACCGCGTCGCGGGTGAAGTACGCCTGGTGCGATGTGACCAGGACGTTGGAGAAGGTCATCAACCGGGCGAGCCGTTCGTCGGTCATCACCTCCAGGGACTTGTCGAGGAAGAACACACCGGCCTCCTCCTCGTAGACGTCCAGGCCGACACCGCTGAACCGCCCCGCGCGAAGCGTGGCCAGCAGGGCGTCCGTGTCGACCAGTCCTCCACGGCTGGAGTTGACCAGGATCGCGTCGTCCTTCATCAGGGCCAGGGCTTCGGCGTCCACCAGGTGGTGGGTGTCCGGGAGCAGCGGCACGTGCAGGCTGACCAGGTCGGACTCGGCGAACAGCTCCTCGCGCGGGACGTACCGCATACCGAGCGCCGTGCATGCGGGATTCTCCGCGATGTCCCAGCCCAGCAGCCGCATGCCGAAGCCGTGCGCGATGCGGGCGAAAGCCGCGCCGATCTTGCCGGTCCCCACCACTCCGGCCGTGCGGCCCCGGAAGTCACGGCCCATCAGGCCGTCGAGCCGGAAGTCGAACTCGCGGGTGCGGTGGGCCGCCCGGACGATCCTCCGGTTGACCGCGAGGGCGAGTGTCCACGCGAACTCGGCGACGGAGTAGGGCGAGTAGAACGAGACGCGGGCAACGGTCAGCCCGAGCGTCTCGGCGGTGGGCAGGTCGATGTTGTTGTAGCCGGTGGACCGTTGGGCGATCATCCGGGTGCCGCCGTCCGCGAGAGCCCGCAGTACCTGGGCGTCGAGGGTGTCGTTGACGCTGCTGAGCACCACCTCGTGGCCCGCGGCGGTGGGCGCGGTGTCCCGGTCCAGGAACATCCTCAGGCACCGCAGTTCGTGGCGGCCGGCGAACTTCTTGTCGAAGGCCTGCCGCAGCAGGACCTCCTCGTCCGCCAGGACGCCGTAAGCGACGATCTCCACGTGCTCTCCTCCCGAGGGGGAACGACGATCGGTCCACCCTAGGCCTCCGCCTGCTGGGTCGGCCGCGGTGACCCACGTGGGTCGCGGGGACGCGGCGGGATGCGGTGGATGTCCCTCACCCGGCGAGCGGAACCGGAGTACGCCTCGGGTGAGCGGCGGTACCCCGGTCGGCTGCGGCCGCTGATCAGAGCAACCAGCGGTTTCGGCTGACGAAGGGCAGCCGTGCCCATGCCCGGCCCAGTCCTATGTGGCGCCGGTGCCTGCGGCCGCGAGGGCGATCAGGACGACGGCGTAGACGACGTGGTGGTCGGCGAAGGGGTTGGTCGACATGCTGGGCGATCCGTCGGCCAGGTGGGCTGCATGACCCGGTGAGCGGGGCCGAACGTCCCCACCGCGGGGGGCCGGGCGGTCGACTCCACCCCGGGGGCGGCCCGCCGGGACGCCTGAGCCATGGTGCCCGTGTCGGGACGCCTGGGCGACTGTGTGGGCGTGCTGGTGCCGGCGCTCGCTCTCACGCCCCGTCGGGCACGACCATCACCGGGCAACCGGAGTGGTGCAGGACGGTGTGGGCGACCCGTCCGAGGCGGGGCCCGTACTGCCCGGGGCGGCGTCGGCCGATGACCAGCAGACCGGCTTTCTGCGAGGCCGCGAGCAGCACGTGCCGGGCGTGCCCCTCGGCGGTGCGCCGGTGCAGGGTCACGTCCGGCGGGGCGTCGGCGAGGGCGGCGTCCAGTTCCTTGGCTGCCCGTTCCTCGTACGGGAGCTCGGACGAGCCGGTGAGCAGCGGGTGACCGACTGTTTCGTGGGAAGGGCGACGCCAGGTCCGCACGGCCTCCAGTACGGCCTTGCGACGCCGTGCCTCCTCACAGGCGACGCGCACCGCCCTCATGGGAGCGTCGGACACGCCGACGACGATGTGGTCGGCGTGTCCGCCCCTGGGCCGGTCGTGGTGGTCGCCGCGCACCACGACGACCGGGCAGTGGGCGTGTGTGGCGACCGTCAGGCTGACGGAACCCAGCAGCGCGTCGGCGAGTCCACCGCGCCCGCGGGTGCCCACGACGACGAGTGAGGCGTTGCGGCTCTCCCGTGCGAGGACGTATTCCGGCTCCTCCGGCACGACGGCGGTCGTCACGGACAGGTCCGCACGGCGGTGCCGGGCACGGCTCATGGCGACGCCGACGATGTCCTCGGCGGCCGCGTGCCCGGACGGTCCGGCGAGGTCGGGCGCGAGTGCGGTCCCCTCGTACCTCTCCCACAGGCAGGCGTAGACCACCCGGAGGGGCACCCCGTGCAAGCCGGCCTCGTCGGCGGCCCAGTCGAGGGCTCGCAGACTCGGTTCCGAGCCGTCGACACCGACGACCAGGGGCAGGTTCATCGTCCTCATGCTCCGGTTCCGAGGTCGAAGACGATCCGGGCCTTGACCTGGCCGCGCAGTACCTCGTCGATGCATTCGTTGACCGCCGCGAGCGGCCGGGTCTCGCTGATGACCCGCGTGCGGCCCGCCGCGTGGAGCTGGAAGACCTCGGTGAGATCCTGCCGGGTGCCGACGATGGAACCGATCACCGAGGTTGCGTTGAGTACGGTGTCGAAGATCGGGAGCCGGATGGTGCCGTCGGCCGGCAGGGCCACCATGACGAGCTTCCCACCGCGCCGGAGGCCGGAGTTGACCGCTTCGAAGGCGGCCGGGTTCACGGCGAGAGCGATGTGGGCGCCGCCGTGCCGCTTCAGCTCCGCGCCGACGTCCTGGGTCCGGGCGTCGATGACGATGTCGGCCCCCAGTTCGCGGGCGAGCCGGAGCTTGTCCTCGGTGACGTCGATGGCGGCGACCCGCGCTCCGGCGATCTTCGCGTACTGCACCGCGAGGTGGCCGAGTCCGCCCACGCCCGAGACGGCCACCAACTGGGCGGGCCCGACGCCTGCCACCTTGAGCGCCTTGTACGTGGTGACGCCGGCGCAGGTCAGCGGAGCGGCGTCGAGGGCGCTGACACCGTCCGGCACGGGCTGGGCGAAGTCGGCGCGGGCGAGCATCTTCTCGGCGTAGCCACCGTCGCAGCCGTAGCCGGTGTTGACCTGGCTCTCGCACAGCGTCTCCCAGCCGGACAGGCAGTGCTCGCACCGTCCGCAGGCGCTGCCGAGCCAGGGCACGGCCACGCGCTGCCCGACCGCCAGGTGGGTCACGCCGTCGCCGAGCTTTTCGACGAGACCGACCCCCTCGTGCCCGGGCACGAACGGCAGAGTGGGCTTCACGGGCCAGTCGCCGTGCGCGGCGTGGATGTCGGTGTGGCATAGTCCGGACGCCTCGACCCGGATCCGGACCTGCCCGGGGCCGGGTTCAGGATCGGGGCGCTCCTCGACGACCAGGGGTGCGCCGAACTCGGTGACGACAGCTGCCTTCATGCTCATGCTCCTCACGTGTCTCGCCTTGTCAGGCGTGCGCGACGACGGCGACGGGGGCGGTGGCGTGGTGCAGCACCGCGTGGGCCACGGAACCGATGTGGATGCCGAACGGGTTGCGGCGCACGCGCCGCCCGACGACGACGAGGGAGGCGTCACGGGAGGCGTCGATGAGGTGGTTGGCGGGGCTGCCCAGGCGGGAGATCTCGGTGATTTCGACATCCGGGTACTTCTCCCGCCAGGGCAGCAGCGCCTCGGTGAGCGCGGCGATCCGCTCACGCGTGATCTCGTCACGAGGATCGACACCGGCCGCCAGGCTGTAGACGTAGGAGGACGGCAGGTTCCAGCCCTGGACGACGGTCAGCGGGGCCTCGCGCAACCGTGCCTCGTCGAAGGCGAAGGCGATCAGGGTCTCGTCGGGGCTATCGGTGTCCAGACCCAGGACGACAGGCCGGAACGCGGTCGCGGCGGACGGGATACCGACGGGATCCTTGAGGTGCTCGTCGGCGGCCTGCTCACCGGCGCGTACCAGGACGACGGGCATCTCGGCGCGGGCGACGACGGACTGGCCGACGGATCCGACCAGAAAGCCGGGGAGCCCGCTCAGTGCGCGGGAGCCCAGAACCAGCAACTCCGCGTCGCGGGAGGCCTCCAGGAGGGCTTCGGCCGGGGCTCCGGTGCGCTGTTCGTGCGTCACCCCGACCCCGGGGTGACGCAGCCGCAGCCCTTCGGCCGCTTCGCGCGGGACGCGTTCGGTCCAGTGCTGGTGGGTCTCGGCGCCGAGGAGCGGGGCCTGGGCCATCCGCTCCGGCAGGGGCAGCCACACGTGGACCAGCCCCACGCCAGTACCGCGCAACGCCGCTTCACGGGCGGCCCATTCCGCCGCGGCCCGGCTCTCCAGCGAACCGTCCAGACCTACGATGATCGTGCCGGGCATGTGCCCACCTCCTGGGTGTGGTGATCTGCTGAAAGCGTCTCGCCCGCGGGCCCGCCGGGGCAGGGGCCGCTGGTCCCCTGCGCGGGCCGAAGGGCCCTGTCCGCCGGGTGTCGGCGACGGCACGGGCGACGGCGGAGAGCGCTGTGGGAGACCGCGCAGGGCCGCAGCGGGTCGGATGACCGGCCGGGGTGGGAGGCGCGCCATCCGGTGGATTCCCCTCGTTCCGGCGACGAGAAGAGACCCGTCGACCGGGGGCCGGACATGCCGTGGACGGCCACCCGCGGCTTTGGCTGCCGACCGTCCCGGCTGCGACTGCGGCTGCTGGCCGTCGCGGCTGCGGCTGCGGCTGCCGACCGTCCCGGCTACGACCGCCCGTCACCGCGGTTTCGGCTGCCGACCGTCCCGGCTACGGCCGCCCGCCGTCGGGCACGGCGGTCAGTTGTGTGCGACGACCGCCACCGGGGCGGCGGCGTGGTGCAGCAACGCCTGCGTCACGGGCCCGATGTGGGGGCCGACCGGCGCCCGACGGACCCGGCGGCCCACGATCACCAGCGCCGCGCCGCGCGAGGCGTCGACCAGGTGAGCACTCGCGCCGCCGACCGTGGCCTGTGCGCGCACCTCCACCTCGGGGAACTTCTCCTGCCAGGGACGCAGCACGTCGGTCAGCTCGTGGCGGACCCGGGCGGCCGTCTCGGCGCTCAGCTCGGGCATGAGCTCCCCGCCGTAGTGGTAGGGCGGCAGCGTCCAGCCGTGGACGACCCGCAGACCGGCCGCTCGACGGGCGGCGGCGTCGAACGCGAACGCGATGACGGTGTCGTCGGGCTTGCGCAGGTCGAGGCCGAGGACGACGTCGCCGTGGGCCCCGGAGCCGGCGGTCGGGTCGTCGGCGCGAGGTTCACCGGCGGGCCGCTCCTCAACCCGCACGAGCACCACCGGGCGTGTGCTCCGGGCCAGGACGGACAGGGCGACAGAGCCGACCAGGTATCCGGCGGCCCTGCTCGCACCGCGGGAGCCGCGCACCAGCATCCGGGCGTCCTCGGCCCACGGCGACGTCGTCCTCGGCCTCGACCTGCGCAAGCGGCCTTCAGCAGGGCGGGGACGGGCTGCCCCGGTATCTCGTCGGCGTCGATCCGCAGACCGGGATGCCGAGCGGCGACGCGCGCCCGCGCCTCGTCCAGAACGTGTCGCCCATGCGCGCCGGGCGGTCGGCGGGACCGGCACGGCGAGCCCGGTGGTCGGAGCGAAGGCCGACGGCGGCCACTCCCAAGCGCTCACCAGGCGCAGGGGCAGGTCGCGCAGCTGTGCTTCGCGGGCGGCCCATTCGGCCGCGGCCATGCTCTCCGGCGAGCCGTCCAGTCCGGCGGTGACGGTGCGGGTCATGTGGAACCTCCTCGGGGGACGCCTCGAGTCTTCGGTTCCTCGGAGCAGGTGCGGAGGGGCCCACTGGTCCCCACACGGCGGACGACCGTCCCGGGCATCCCTGCGCGTCCTCCGATGCGGCCGTGTGTCCTCGGAAGACGGGCTGACGGAAGGATCGGCGCGGAGCTCCTGCGGGGCCGGCCCCCGACCCGACGACCGGCGGCCTTGCCGATCACCGGTCCCCGGCGAGCTCGGTCCCCGCGCTCACCGGTCCCCGCTGTCACCCACCGGGACCCGCCAGACCAACGTGGTGCCTCCGCCGTCCGGGCAGGTCCAGTCCAGTTCGCCGCCCACCTGCCGGGCGCGTTCGGCCATGTTGCTCAACCCGCTGCGGCGGCCCTCGGCCGCGATGCCCACGCCGTTGTCGGACACCTCCAGCCGCACCTCACGGCCGTCCGTCGCCAGCACGACCTCGGCGCGGCCGGCGCGCGCGTGCCGGGCGACATTGGTCAGGGCTTCCGAAAGGACCGCCATCAGGTGGTCGGCCGTCTCCTTCGGCACCTGGGTGTCCAGCAGCCCCTCCATGCGCAGGCTCGGGGCGAAGCCCAGTACGGGCGCGGCCTCGCCGACGGCCCGCACGGCCCGGGCCCTCAGACCTGTGCCGGCAGCGCTCTCGCGCGAACGCAGGCCGAAGATCGTCGACCTGATGATCTTGATGGTCTCGTCCAGGTCGTCCACCGCCCGCACCACCCGCTCGGAAGCCTCGGGGTGCTCGATGAAACGCCCGGCGCTCTGCAGTGTCATGCCGGTGGCGAAGAGCCGCTGGATCGCCAGGTCGTGCAGGTCCCGGGCGATGCGGTCGCGGTCCTCCAGGAGTGCGATCTGCTCGGCGGCCTGCCGGCGCTCGGCCAGTTCCATCGCGACCGCGGCCTGGGCAGCGAAGGCCTTGAGCGGTTCCGTCTCCTGCTCGAGGAACACGGTCTGGCCCGCCTCGCGGACCAGCAGCACGACACCGCGGACGCTTTCGCCACTGCCGATCGGTGCGGCCACGGCAGGGCCGAGGCCGATGAAGCGCCGCGGGCCGGAGGAGACCCGTTCGTCCTGGGAGACGTCCGGGCTGGTGATCGTGGAGGCTTCCGAGAAGGCCTGACCGATCAGGCTCTTCTCGACGGGCAGCACCATCCCGCGGTGGGTCTCGGCTTCCTCTCCGATGGCCAGCTCCACCGTGAGCGTGCCGGTGCCTTCCATGGGCACCGCCACCACGGCCAGGGCGGCCCCCGTGATGTCCATGGCCCGCTCGGCGATCAGGCGCAGGACGCCGTCCCGTTCGCTGCCGGACATGATGGCGTGCGTGATCTCGGCGCTCGCCTGCAACCAACGCTCCCGCCGCCGCGACTCCTCGTACAGACGCGCGTTGTCGATGGCGACACCGGCCGCTACGGCGAGAGTGGACAGAACCGACTCGTCGTCCTCGTCGAACTGCGCTCCGCCTCGCTTCTCGGTCAGGTACAGATTGCCGAAAACCTGGTCGCGCACGCGGATCGGGACACCGAGGAAGGTGTGCATCGGCGGATGGTTGAGCGGGAAGCCGTACGAGGCGGTGTGCTCGGAGAGCTTGGTCAGTCGCAGCGGCTCGGGGTGACGGATCAGCTCTCCCAGGATGCCGTGGCCTTCCGGGTAATGGGCGATCCGCGCGATCTGCTCCGCGGTGAGACCGACCGTGAGGAAGTCGGACAGCCGTCTGCCGTCCGGGCCGATCACTCCGAGCGCGGCGTACTGGGCGTCGACGAGGACCGCCGCGGCCTGCACGATGCTGTACAGCGCCTGCTCCAGGTCCAGCTCGCGGCCGACCGACAGCACCGCCTCGAGCAGGCTGTGGACCCGGTCCCGTGTACCCCGCGCGGCATCCAGGCGGGCCTGCAACTCCTCCAGCAGCTCGTCCAGCCGCAGCTGGGGAAGCCGTACCCGTGCCTCCCGCGATTCCGCGGAGCTTTCCACGCCCGGTCCTCCTGGTCGTCTCACCGTGCCGCGGGCCGTCAGTCCCACTGATGCCACGGTATCGGGGCGCGCGGGCGAGCGGTACGAGATCAAGGCAGGTGACCGGGACGGAGACCCGGTCCCGGCCGTCAGAGGCAGGACGGCCGCTGTGGAGGGAACCCGGGCAAGCGGTGGGCGCGGCCCCGTGTCGTCGTCGGACCGCCCGGCCTCAGCAGCTGCCGCCCTTGAGCCGGTCCTGGGCCTGGGTGGCGATCACGGCCGCCTGGACGCGTCGTTCGACGCCGAGCTTGGCCAGGAGGCGGGAGATGTGGTTCTTCACCGTCTTCTCGGCGAGGTAGAGGCGCTGGCCGATCTGGCGGTTGGTCAGCCCTTCCCCGATCAGGGCCAGGATTTCCCGCTCGCGCTCGGTCAGCCCGGGAAGGGCGTCGGGCTCCTCCTTCTGCCCGCCTCCCCGCAACCGGGCCATCAGCTTCGTGGTGGCGCTCGGGTCGAGCAGGGACTGGCCCCGGGCCACCGTGCGCACGGCGGAGACCAGGTCGGAGCCCTGGATCTGCTTCAGCACGTATCCGGAGGCGCCGGCCATGATGGAGTCCAGCAGCGCCTCCTCGTCGTCGAAGGAAGTCAGCATCAGACACGCCAGGTCGGGCATGCCCGAGCGGAGCTCGCGGCACACCGACACGCCGTCGCCGTCGGGCAGGCGGACGTCGAGGATCGCGACCTGGGGACGCAGGGCGGGCACCCGCACCAGCGCCTGCTCGACGGTGCCGGCCTCACCGACCACGGTGATGTCCGGTTCGTCGTTCAGCAGGTCGTGCACGCCGCGCCGTACGACCTCGTGGTCGTCCAGCAGGAAGACCCGGATCCGGTCGTCGTGGCCGGGCTGCTCGCCGTCCGTCATGTTCATGCTCCTTGTCCAGCGCTGCGTACCGGTGTCCGTACCCGGGTGCTGTCGGGCGTACGAATCGGATCTTCCTCGGTCGTGGGCCGGAAGGCCAGGGCCGGTCGGCCCTGTTTCGCCCTCCTTCGATCCTCCCTCTTCGTGACGCCCGGCGACACCGGCTACCACCCGGCGAGCAGCCGCTCAGCCGTCCCAGGTCCAGTCGGCGACCTCCGGCAGGTCGGTGCCGTGGACGCGGATCCAGTCGTGGTGGCGGGTGCGGGCGTCCACCATCCGCTGCCGCACGGCCGCCGCCCGCACGGCGAGCCCCGGTACCCGGTCGATGACGTCCATGACCAGGCGGTAGCGGTCCATGTCGTTGCCCACCACCATGTCGAACGGCGTCGTGGTGGTGCCGATCTCCTTGTAGCCGCGCACATGCAGGTTCTTGTGACCGGTGCGGCGGTAGGCCAGCCGGTGAATCAGCCACGGATAGCCGTGGTAGGCGAAGACGACCGGTTTGTCGGTGGTGAACAGGGCGTCGTACTGCGCGTCCGGCATGCCGTGCGGGTGCTCTTCCCGGGGCAGGAGCCGGGCCAGGTCCACGACGTTGACCACGCGCACCGCCAGATCCGGCAGGTGGCGGCGGAGCAACTGTGCGGCGGCGAGGATCTCCTGGGTGGGGACGTCGCCCGCGCAGGCCAGCACCACGTCCGGCTCCCGGGTCCCGTCCTCGGTTCCGGCCCACTCCCAGATGCCGGCGCCACGGGCGCAATGGACCCGGGCCTCGTCCATGGAGAGCCAGTCGAAGCAGGGCTGCTTCCCGGCGACGATCACGTTGACGTAGTCGCGGCTGCGCAGGGCGTGGTCAGCGACGGACAGCAGGGTGTTGGCGTCCGGCGGGAGGTAGACCCGGACGACCTCGGGGCTCTTGTTGAGGACGTGGTCGACGAAGCCGGGGTCCTGGTGGGAGAAGCCGTTGTGGTCCTGCCGCCACACATGCGAGGTCAGCAGGTAGTTGAGGGAGGCGATGGGGGCGCGCCAGGGCAGCCCGCGCGAGGTGCGCAGCCACTTGATGTGCTGGTTGACCATGGAGTCGACGATGTGCACGAACGCCTCGTAGCAGGAGAACAGCCCGTGCCGGCCGGTGAGCAGATAGCCCTCCAGCCATCCCTGACAGGTGTGTTCGGACAGGATTTCCATCACCCGGCCGTGCCGGTCCAGGTGCTCGTCCACGGGCAGGGTCCCGGCCTGCCAGGCCTTCCCGCTGGCGTCGTAGACGGCCTGAAGCCGGTTGGAGGCGGTCTCGTCCGGGCCGACCAGGCGGAAATCGCGGCGGTCTGCCGTGGCCCGCATGACGTCTCGCAGCATGTCGCCGAGCACGCGCGTCGGTTCGCGCAAGGTGCTGCCGGGTTTGTCGACCGCGACGGCGTGCGTGTCCGGTGACGGCAGGGGCAGTTCGCGCAGCAAGAGCCCCCCGTTGGCGTGCGGTGTTGCGCCGAGCCGCCGTGCGCCGTCCGGGACGCAGGCCAGCACCTCGGGACGGGGAGCCCCGTCCTCGTCGAAGAGCTCCTCCGGCCGGTACGAACGCAGCCAGGACTCCAGTTGCCGCAGATGGTCGGGGTTGTCGCGGACGCCGGACAACGGCACCTGGTGGGCGCGCCACGTGCCTTCGACGGCCTCGCCGTCGACCTCGGCCGGGCCGGTCCAGCCCTTCGGGGTGCGCAGCACGATCACCGGCCAGTGCGGGCGCTCGGTCACTCCCTCCTCACGGGCGGCGCGCTGAGCCCCGGCGATTCGGTCCAGGGCGGTGTCCATGGCCTGCGCCATCGCGCGGTGGACGGCCATGGGTTCGTCCCCCGCGACGTGGACGGGGTCATGGCCGTATCCCCGTAGGAGTGCGTCCAGCTCGGCCTCGGGCAGTCGGGACAGCACCGTCGGGTTGGCGATCTTGTACCCGTTGAGGTGCAGGATCGGCAGCACGGCACCGTCGTGGACCGGGTCGAGGAACTTGTTGGAGTGCCAGGACGCGGCCAGCGGCCCGGTCTCGGCCTCGCCGTCGCCGATGACGCAGGCGACCACCAGGCCGGGGTTGTCCAGAGCGGCGCCGTACGCGTGCGACAGGGCGTAACCGAGCTCTCCGCCCTCGTGGATCGAGCCGGGGGTCTCCGGGGCGGCGTGGCTGGGCACCCCGCCGGGGAAGGAGAACTGCTTGAACAGCCGTGCCATGCCTGCCGAGTCCCGCGTGACGTCCGGGTAGGTCTGCGTGTACGAGCCTTCCAGCCAGGAGTTCGCGAGCACCGCCGGTCCGCCGTGCCCCGGCCCCCAGATGCACAGCGCGTCCAGGTCACGGGCTTTGACGACTCGGTTGAGATGGGTGTGCACCAGGTTCAGGCCAGGAGAGGTGCCCCAGTGTCCGAGCAGCCGCGGTTTGACGTGTTCGGGACGCAGCGGTTCGGTCAGCAGGGGGTTGCCCATGAGGTAGATCTGGCCGACCGCCAGGTAGTTCGCGGCGCGCCAGTGGACGTCCAGCTTCTTCAGCTCCTCCTCCGTGAGCTCGGCGGACGTCTGCTGGGTGTCGACGGACATGGGAGTCCTTCCGGGTAGGGGTGCGGGCCGGGAACACCTACCGGGCCGCGCTTTCCACCTTGGTCCGCTCATCGGGCGCACGACAGGGCCTGTCGGCCCCTCCTGCGGCCCGGGAGTCCCCCTGACGCCGTCCCGCCGTGGCCTGCTGGAAGGGGATCCGCGAACGCACAGGAAGTGTCCGAGCGTGGCGTCGGCCTGCCCGATCGCCTCGCTCTCAGCTTCCGGTGTCCGTCCGGTGATGGCCGTCGTCGGTGAGGACCAGCCGGCACGTCTCCCCCGGCGGCACGCCGATCGAACGGTCCGGCAGTTCCACGTCGATGGGCGCAAGGTCGGACGGCGGTACGGCGATCTCCAGCTGCCCGCTCGTCAGGCGCAGCCTGATGCCCCAATGGCTCTGGTAGCGCAGGGAGAAGCCGTACGACGACAGCCCGGGCAACGGCACCGGGTCCAGCCACAGTGCCCCGGCGCGGGTCTCCAGTCCGGGCAGACCTCGTTGCACCAGGTCGAGGGTGCCGGCCATGGCTCCCAGGTGGATGCCCTCGCCGGTCGTGCCGCCCTGGAGGTCGGCGATGTCGCCGCGCAGGGCCTCCTGGCAGAACGTCCACGCGTCGGAGCGTCGGCACCGGGCCAGGACCCAGCCGTGGACGAGACCGCTGAGGGTGGAGCCGTGGCTGGTGCGGGCCAGGTAGTAGTCGACGGTGCGCCGCCAGGTCTCGTCCTCCAGCCGGTGTCCCAACCGGTGGAATAGACGCCGGAGTTCGGACGGTGAGAAGAGGTACCCGAGCATCAGCACGTCGGCCTGCTTGGACGCCTTGTAGCGGTTGACGCTGTCGCCCTCCGCTTCCAGGATCCGGTCCAGGCGCCGGATGTCGCCGTAGCGCTCGCGGTAACCGTCCCAGTCGAGTTCGGCCAGCTCGCCGTACCCGTCGAACTGGCTGACGACTCCGGCGTGGAACGGCACGTGGAGCGTACGGGAGACGTGGTCCCAGCGGTCCGGTTCACCGTCGTCCAGGGCGATGCGCTCGAGGAGTTCGCGGCGCCGGGGTTCGGGCAGGATACGCAGGACGTCCAGGGCCCGGGTGAGTACCCAGGCGGCCGTGACGTTGGTGTACGTGTTGTCGTCGAGGCCCGGCCGCTCGGCGCCGGGGTGGATCACGTGGTACTCGTCGGGTCCGACCACGCCCCGGATGCGGTGCCGTCGCAGCTCCTCGTCCCAGGTGGCGGAGTCGGCCCAGAAGCGCGCGATCTGCAGCAGCATCTCGGCGCCCTCGGTGTGCAGATAGTCGGCGTCGCCGCAGGCCTCGCAGTACTGCCAGACGTTGTAGGCGATGGCCGAGCCGACGTGATGCTGGAGGTGGGTGTGGTCGGGCAGCCAGCGGCCCGAGCGGGGGTTGAGGTGCAGCCGCTGGGTCTCCTCGCGTCCGTCGCTGCCGCTCTGCCACGGATACAGCGCGCCGCGCCGGCCGATGGCCCGTGCCGCGGCGCGGGCCCGGTCCAGTCGCCGGTGGCGGTAGTGGAGCAGGGCGCGGGAGACCTCGGGGAAATGCAGGTTGAGGTAGGGCAGGACGAACAGTTCGTCCCAGAACACATGGCCCCGGTAGGCCTCGCCGTGCAGCCCGCGGGCCGGCACGCCCACGTCCAGGTCGGCGGTGTGCGGGGAGAGCGTCTGCACCACGTGGAAGAGGTGCAGCCGCAGGATGGCGCCCGCTTCCCCGGGGACGTCGAGTTCGGCCCGGCGCCACCATTGGCTCCAGGCGACCCGGTGCGATGCGAGCAGTTCGTCGAAGGCCGGTGCCTCGCTCATCCTGTCCACGGCCGCCTGCAACGGATCACTGATCGCGGGGTCGCGTGAGGTGTGCAGGGCGATGGTCTTGTCGACGGTTGCCGTGCGGCCGACGGCCAGGGACAGCATGACGCGCTGAGCCGCGTGCGAGGGGCCGGGGGTGTCCGTGACCGGTCCTGGAGCCGTCAGCCGGGCGGCCATGCCGATCCGGATGTCCGAGGTACGGGTGCGGCAGCGCAGCCAGACCGTGCCGGGCGCGGCTGTGCCGGTATGCACATGGGTCAGATGGTGGCCGTCCAGGTCCCGGTACCGGGGGACGCCCGCGTTGACGACGGTCCCGTCGAGTGCGGCCCGGACCTCCAGTTCGCCGTTGAAGGACTCGGCGGTGAGCTCGGTGCGCAGTGCGGCGATGTGCGGGTCGCCCATGTGCACCAGTCGCTGCTGCCGTACCGCGAGGACCCTCCCCTCGCCGAGGGCGTAACGGGTGCGGCGCTCCAGCACTCCCGATTTCAGGTGGAGGGTCTGACGGTGGTCCAGGACGTTCGCCGCGTCCGGTGTGAGCCACTCCCCTCCCCCGAGCCGGAAACGCAGCGGCAGCCAGTTGGGGAGGTTGACCAGGTCCTCGTTCTCCACCCGGCGTCCGGCGACGTCGGAGGTGAGCCGGTTGTAGCAGCCGGCCACGTAGGTGCCGGGGTAGTGCACGTCGTCCGCCGTGCACTCGGGGAGTGTCCCGCGGGTGGCGAAGTAGCCGTTGCCGAGCGTGCACAGCGCTTCACGCAGCCGCTCGTCCGCGGGACGGTACCCCTCGTACTCCCAGGACCTGTCCTTCATGGAGCTGTCACCCCCGGGGCGCGCTGCGGCACGACCGCCACGGGGCATGCGGCGTGGCGGAGCGGCGTGTGCGCCGCCCTCCCGAGCCGGTGGCCTGCGTCGCCCCGTCGGTGCGGCGTCGCGGAGCAGCTCGTCGAGCGGGGCCCGGGCCCGGCGGCGGTGGCGTGGCTGCCCTCACGCAGGGGAGCCCCCGACGCGTCGGCGCCCCCGACCAGGGAAAGTCTCCTCGTCATCGTTCCCACCGCCTCGTACCCGGGCATGGTGCAGATCCACTCTCACCGTCGCATCTGCCACGTCCGGGCGCGAGGGGCGACCGGTGCCCCGCCCGGGCTGTCCGGCCCGTGCTTCGGGCTGCTCCGGGAGAACGGGCAAGGGGGCTGCCGCCACGCGGGACACGGCCGGGGGGGGACCAACGGCCCCGTCCGAGGGCCGGGCGGCCCGTGGTGCCGGAACCGGGACGGGCACACGCTGAAGTCACAACCCCGGACTCGCCGCCCGACTGGGCGGCAACAGAAGGGAGCCTGGCGATGACCTCCACCACCAGTCTGTCCGCGGGCCTGGCGCCCGGACATCGGGAGCGACTGATGAGCGTCGCCCGAGAGGTGTCCTTCGACGCGGGCTCGCGCCTGTTCGAGGAGGGCCGCCGCGCCGACCGGTTCTGGATCGTGCGCACCGGGACGGTCACGCTCGATCTCCGGGTCCCCGGCCGCCGGGCCGCTGTCGTCGGGTCCCTGGGGCACGGCGAGCTGGTCGGCTGGTCGTGGCACTTCACGCCGTACGTCTGGCATCTGGGGGCGGAGGCGATGACCCCGGTGCGGGCCTACGAGTTCGACGCCGAGGCCGTGCGGGCGATGTGCGCCCGGGACGCCGAGTTCGGCCGCGCCGTCGCGGACTGGGTCGGCCGGGTGGTCGCCCACCGGCTGCACGCGTCGCGCGTCCGGCTGCTCGACCTGTACGCCCCCTACGGCAGCGGCAGCCCGGTATGAGCAACCGGGCCGTGCCCGTCCGATCAGCGAAGGAGCACGATCATGCAGGGCAGCCCGCACATCGTCGGCGACGTCATGACCCACACCGTCGTCGCGGTCGGCCGCGGCGCCGCCTTCAAGGACATCGTCAGGACCATGCAGCAGTGGAAGGTCAGCGCGCTGCCCGTCCTCGAGGGTGAGGGCAGGGTGATCGGGGTGGTCTCGGAGGCCGACCTGCTGCCCAAGGAGGAGTTCCGCGACAGCGACCCGGACCGCTCCACCCAGATGCGCCGGCTGTCCGACCTTGCCAAGGCCGGCGGAGTGACCGCCGAGGAGCTGATGAACGCCCCGGCCGTCACCGTGCGCGCAGGCGCCACGCTCGCGGAGGCCGCCCGTGTCATGGCGCAGCGCAAGGTGAAGCGGCTCCCGGTCGTCGACGACGAGGGCGTCCTCAAGGGCATCGTCAGCCGGGCGGACCTGCTCAAGGTGTTCCTGCGAACCGACGAGGAGCTTGCCGAGGAAGTCCGCCGCGAGGTCGTGAGCTACCTTTTCCCCGCTCCCCTCGTCCCCATCCGCGTCGAGGTCCAGGACGGGGTCGTCACGCTCACCGGCCGGATCCGGGACACCCGCCTCGTACCCGTCGCCGCCCGTCTGATCCGCGCCGTCGAGGGCGTGGTGGACGTCGAGTGCCACCTGGCCGGTGCGTCGCCCCGCAGTGACCCTGGATGACACGGGGTGGCTCAAGGTGACCCGGGGGGCCTACAGCGATCCGTCGACGACCGCACTCCGGCAGGCATCGGACGCCTGGGCCGGAGTCAACGGCCCTCCTGCCGTCAGACCGTGATCCGGCGCCCGGTGACCGCCACGGGCTCGATGCGCAGCAACAGCTCACGCCGGCCTCCCGCCCAGGGCGTGCTGTACGCCAGGGCTGCCAGACGAGCGGCCTCCTCCTCGTCGGTCACGACCCGGGCCGGGCCGCGCACCAGCACGCTCCAGCCCTCGCTGAAGGCCTCGTCGATGCGGTCGACCTCGAAGGCGACCCGTTGCCCGGCTGCCTGTGCCGGGGCCGTGCCCGGGTCGGTGCGGAAGAGGATCTCGCCGTCGACGACGCTGTAGTTGACCGGCACGACGACCGGGCCGGAGTCCGCGGGTACGGCAAGACGCCCCACCCCGTGCGTCGAGAGCAGCGAGCGGCATTCCGTTTCGGTCAGCTCGGTGAAGCGAGGGGTCCGGGCGGCCTGGCCCAGGCCGGGTGGGAGCCGGGTGTCGCCACCTGTCAGGTGTCCCACCGTCGTCTTCAGCGCTCCGGCCAGCCGGAGCAGCGTGCCCGCGCCCGGATCCGCGGTGGGACGCTCCTCCAGGTACTGGAGGTAGGCCGGTGCCATGCCGGCCTGTGCGGCCGTCTCCTGCCGGCTCAGGCCGAGTTCCGTGCGCCGCTGGGTGATGCGCCGCCCGAGGTCGCCCATGGGGCTCCCTGTCATGGCGTCCGACGAGGCCGGATCGGTCATGGCCCGTCACCTCTCTCTCCTTCGTCGTGCCGCCCGGTGGGGGACGGCTTCCTCGTGCTGTTCCTCACCCGGCAGGGCCTTGAGCGCACCGGTGCCGACAGGCCGGGCCGGGGCGGGGCAGGGTGCCCGGTCTCACCTCTGGGTCGCCTGCTCGACAGTGGGGTCCGGCGGCGTTTCCTTTCCTGCGGGCTGCCCGGGGCCGTGGAAGACACGGGCGTCCATGCGTCCCACCTTCCTGATGCGGGCGAGTCGACCGGATCGCACCGCATCTCCAGCTTGGACCGGATCGGTGTGGCGCGCTTGGGCCGGTCGGCCCCACCACCGACCCGCGCGGGGGCGCGTCCACGGCGCGAGCCCCCTGCCGCGCGCCCCGATGGTCCCAGCGGCCTCGCGGGCGGGGCCGAACGGCCCTGTCGCACGCACCGCCGCCCGGCTTTGCTCTGAGCATGGCTGACATCTCCAGCAGGTCCGTTCTCCCGCAGCCGCCGGAGCGCAGGGCAGACGTCGCGACGCTGACCGGCGAGATCGACCTGGCCACGGCGCAGGCACTGAGAACGCGTCTCGACGCGCTGACGGGTGGCAGCGGCCTCGACCTGATACTGGATCTGCGCCCGGTGTCCTTCATCGACTGCGCGGGACTGGGAGTGCTGTGCCGGGTGCGAAACCGCGTCCTGGCGCGGCGCGGGCGGCTGCGCCTGGTCAGCGACAGCCCGGCGCTCCGGCGTGTTCTGCGGCACGCCGGACTGGCCGGGGTCTTCGAGGTGCTTCCCGAGATGCCGGAGGGCCTGGCCGGCCTGTTGCCGGAGAGCAGCGTGATCAGGTGACGCCGAGCCGGCGTCAGTCGGACCGCAGTTCCCGGCCGACCCGTGTCGCCCACGCCTCGATCCGCTCGACATCGCGGAAGTCGCCACCCTTCCCGTTGCGGATGATCATCCGGGCGACCCAGCCCTTTGCGCCTTCCTTGAGACAGCCGCCGAAGGTGACGTGCTCCGTGGCGTCGAGGCCGATCATGGCTTTCTTCACGCCGGGCACGGGAGGAAGGTCCCTCTCCGACGCCGACGGGTCGAGCGGTCCGCTGCTGAACAACCACAGCGGGCGTTCGCGCAGTGCCTTGCGGTGGCGCCGCACGAAACGGCGGGCGTCCTTGTGCCAGCGGCCGGCGTACAAGCCCCCGCCGACCACCACGGCGTCGTACGACGCCACACCGGACAGGGAACGGGCCGGGAGAGCCTCGGCCCTCAGCCCGTCCCTGCGCAGAACTTCGGCGACCCACTCGGCGATCTCCGCGGTGGATCCGTTCGTCGTCGCGTACGCGACCAGCACGTTCTTCACCATGACGGTCCGCCCTCCTCTCACAATTCGCGCAGCCAGTCGTCGGCCGCGCAGCGCAGTGTCCGCTCGTCCGCCCGAAGACGCGTGTCGTCCAGACGCCAGGTGAGCCGGTCGACGACCGCGACCACCCCGTCGATCTGCCAGGTCATGGCGACGGCGAACTCCGCCTCGCTCCTGAGTTCCAGCCCGCCGGCGAGCATGACCACGCCCTGGGTGACGGAGACGTCGACGCTGCGCGGCATCAGCCACAGGGCACGCACGAACACCTCGTCGACCACCTCGTCCCGGATGTTCTCGTCAGAGCGTGCGAAGACCTGAAGCAGGTCGCGGGGATCGAGGACGCCGACCAACCGGCCCTCCTCGTCCAGGACGGGCAGCCGCTCCACATCTCGCCCGGCCATGGCCCGCGCGGCCTCGACGACGGTGTCCTCGGCATGCACCGGGACCGGGGGCGCCCTCATCACCTGTCCGGCCGTGCGAGGTGCCGCGCCTCCGCGCCGCCAGCCGGCGATGGCGAGCGTGGCGGACCGGAAGCGGCGCCACCCGCCCGACCCGGGAGCCGCGACCTCGTGAGCCCGCAGGTCGGCATCGGTCACGATGCCGATCACCCGGTCGTCCTCGTCCACCACGAACAGCCCGGTGCGGTGCGCGGCGAGCATCCGGGCCGCTTCCTCCACGGACGTCCTTTCCGCGACCCGCACCACTTCCGTACTCATCACGGAGCCGATCTTGGCGTGCTGCATGTCGGTTCCTCCTCCAGGGACTCGGTCCACACGAGTGACTCGGCCGAGTCGGCGCAGGCGGGGTCCGGGCAGTTCGGGCGGTCTCCTCGGAGCCTTCCAGACGCATCGAGCGTCCCCCGGCCCGTGGCGCCGTCCCAGGGGCCGATCGGGCCGACCTGGGACCGATGGGCCCTGGTCGTCGAGGACCGCGGGGCGCGACCGTGTCCGCTACGGGACCACTCCCACGGGGCAGGCGGCGTGGTGCAGCACGGCGTGGGTCACACGGCCGGTGTGCGGGCCGAGGCGTCCCTCGGGACGCTGAGCGCCGATCACGAGGAGTGCCGCAGGGGCCGATGCGTCGATAAGGGCGGTGCGGGCGCGGCCCTCGACGATCCGCTGACGTACCTCGACGTCCGGGAACTCCGCGGCAGGTGCGCGCAGCGCGGTCTCCCAGGCCTCGACCGCGCGCCGCCGGTGCACCTCGGCGGGTTCGCCGGGAACCAGCGCGTGGTCGGTCGTCTCATAGGCATGCGGGTGCCAGGCTCGGACCGCCTCCAGTGGAACGCCACGCCGGTCCGCCTCACGGAACGCGAAACGCACGGCCGCCGAGCCGTCCGGTTCGCCGGGCACTCCCAGAACGACGCGACGGCCATGGAGCCGGGCCGTGACCGGGTCGTCCGGTACGCCGCGGACGACGATCACCGGACCGTCGGCCCGCCCGGCGACGGCCAGGCTGACCGAGCCCAGCAGCAGTTCCGCGGTGCTCCCACGACCACGGGAGCCGAGGACGAGCGCGGAGGCCTTGTGCGCGGCATGGCGGAGCACGGGCACCGGCCCCGCGGGCACGACCTCGGTGGTGATCGTCATGCCGGGACATCGCCGGCCGGCGCGTTTGGCCGCAGTCACCACGAGCACGTCGGTGAGTATCCGCTCCGTCCTGCCCGGGCTCGTGGGAAAGACGGCACGCTCGTAGCGCTGCCAGAGTGACGCGTACACCACATGCAAGGGCACCGCGTGCAGCTCGGCTTCGTCGGCCGCCCAGTCCACGGCTTGCAGACTGGATTCGGAACCGTCCACGCCGACGACGATGGGCCTGCCCACGGTTCTCATCCTCGCCCCCGCTGAGAGGTTCGGCAGTTCGGCCCACCTCGGCGAGCCGATTCGAGGCGACTCGTTGGCCGTTTCACTACGACGAGAGTTCGACCCCGTACAGGGTGCGTCCGCCGGTCAGGGCGCGTCCGGTCACCAGTTGCGGATCCACGCGGACGAAGACCTCCTGCGGGGCAGGCGCCCATGATCGGGGTCCTTCCCGCAGGAGCCGAGTGTGTTCGGCGGGATCGGTGACCAGGGTGGCCGTGCCGGTGACCACGACGCTCCAGCCCGCCTGGGTGTGCGTGTCGAACTGGTCGGCCTCGAAGGCCACCACCGCCCCCGCGACCGCGCTCGCCAGCTCGGACGTCACCGAGGTGCACAGCAGAACCGCCCCGTCGCCGGCCAGGCGGAAATTGACGGGGAGCACGGCAGGCAATGCCTGCCGAGTGAACACGATGCGCCCCACGGGCACCCCGGTCAGAAGACGCAGGCACTCCTGCCGGTTCAGCTCACGAAATCCGTCGTTGGAGTACATCTGCCATCTCGTCTCTCACTCGATGCTCCTGATGAGGGGTGCCCTCATCCTCGGGTGAACGGCTCGGCCGGTCCAGGGCCGATCGTCCCCGCGTCACCGGCTGCTGGTCCCGCCACATCGGGAGGGCTCTCGACTCGTCGGGCCGGAGACCACGACGGTCCCGCGGCGGTCCGCCGCGGTCATAGGATGCCTGGATGCCCAAGCCGATATGGACGAGCCGCCACCCGTGGGTCGCCGCATGGGCGGTGCTGTGCGCGGTCGGGATCGCCACCACCGCCTGGCTGAACTCCTCCTCCGCGCCGGACCCGCAGCCCGAGAAGCCCATCAGTGCCGAGTGCGCCGAGTACATCGCGAGGATCGAGACGCAGCTGGCCAAGGCCAAGGAGGAAGGCAAGGACGACGGCGTGCTGGCCTTCGCACGCGGCACGGTCGGCGCGGATGACTGCAGCGACGAGGTTCTCGACCACTTCGGTGGCGAGCGGTGAGTGCGGTCCGGCCGGTGGCTCGCTTGTGCCGCCCGGGTCCTAACGAGCTCGTCCGCCCGGGGTGACAAGCCCCGATTCGTACGCCACCACCACGGCCTGCGCCCTGCTGTCCAGGTCCCAGCTTGGTCATCGTGCGGTTGAGGTGGGTCTTGACGGTCGCCTCGCTGATGTAGAGGCGGTCGGCGACCTCCCCGTTGGACAGGCCCCGGGCGATCAGTCTCAGCACCTCGAGCTCTCGGGACGTCAACGGATCCAGGTCCACGGGCTGTTCGACGGCGGTCTGGCGGGCGTACGCCTCGACCAGGCGGCGGGTGACGCTGGGCGCGAAGAGCGCGTCGCCACCGGCGACCGCGGCCACCGCGGCGAGCAGCCGTTCGGGCCCGGAGTCCTTGAGCAGGAAGCCGGAAGCCCCGGCGCGCAGCGCCCCGTACACGTACTCGTCGAGGTCGAAGGTGGTCAGCACCAGGATCCGGGGCGGCGGTTCGGCGGCCTGGGCGAGGATGCGTTCGATGGCCTCGATGCCGTTCATGCCGGGCATCCGGATGTCCGGCAGGATCACCTCGGGGGCGGTCTCGGCGGCCAGCGCGACGGCCTCCGCACCGTCGCTCGCCTCGCCGACCACCTCGATGCCGGGTGCGGCGCGCAACAGCCCCACGAGTCCGGCCCGGATGAGGAACTGGTCGTCGACGACGAGCACGGTGGTCATGTGGTGGCGTCGTCCCCCCGCCCTGCGGCTCGCGCGGAGGTCGGCAGGGTCAGCCGCACGGCGAAACCCCCTTGCTCCTGCGGGCCGACGCTGATCTGCCCGCCGTAGAGCTTGGCTCGCTCGCGCATGCCGAGCAAGCCGTGCCCGCCGTCCGTTCGTACTCTGTCCGGAATCACCCCCCGTCCGTCGTCCGTGACCGAAACGGACACCTGGTGCGGTTCATACGTCAGCCGTACGTCGGCACGCGCGCCGGGCGCGTGTTTCAGGACGTTGGTGAGCGCTTCCTGCACCACGCGATAGACGCAGAGTTCGACACCGGGGCCGAGCGGGCGTGGGGTGCCCTCGGCGCTCAGAACGACCGACACCCAGCCTGCGCGGACGCGTTCGGCCATCTCGTAGAGACGAGCCAGCCCCGGCATCGGGCCGGCCGGGGCGCCGTCGTCGACGGCGCGCAGCACCATGAGCATGCGGCGCAACTCTTCGCGGTCACCTGCATCGGAGGTGACGGCAACCGCTGGTACAACGAGCGTTACACCAGCGGCCACTGGTCCGGCTGGGACCGCACCCGCATCTGACACGGCCTCTTCGTGACCGCATGACTTCGGCCCCGCCCCTCTTCCAGGGGTGGGGCCGAAGTCATGGTTCCCCCATGCCTGCTACGACCGGGCATGGCAGCTGGTGTCCTTTGGCATACAGCGGCTACCTCGTCGAGCACGCGGGTTTCCGTCTGCTCGTCGACCCCGGGTACGCCCACGCTGCCCCGTCTGCTGGAGCACAACCGTCGACTCCATTGACGCTTAGGGTGGGTCCAGGCTCAGTGGGCCATCACGAGCTCGCCCTCGGACGGCTCAAGAGCCCGATTGGGGATCAGGAACGCCGCGATCACCGCACCGACCACGAAGAACCCGGAGCCCCACGCGAGGGTGGCCGTGTAGCCCTCTACCCCGGCCTGCGCCGCGGCCCGCGCGCCGGGCTTGTGCGAAGACAGGTAGTCGGTCGCGGCCGACGAGGCAACGGTGGTCAGTAGCGCCGTACTGATCGAGCCGCCCACCTGCTGACCGGTGTTGATCAGCGCCGAGGCGACGCCCGTGTCATCGCGGTGCAGGCCTGAGGTCGCCCCCTGGAACGCGGTGGTCATCACCCCGCCGATGCCGAGACCCAGCAGGATCAGGCCGGGCATGATGTGAGTGGCGTAGGTGCTGTCCAATTCGAGCCGGGTCAGCAGGGCCATACCGGCCGCGGCGACCAGGAAGCCGGCGCTGACGACGATCTTCGGGCCGACCCTGGGCAGCACCAGCAAAGGCATCGTGGTCGACGAAGCGACGACGCCCGCGACCATCGGCAGGAACGCCAGGCCGGTCTTGATCGGCGAGTAGCCGAGGCTGGCCGCGAAGTAGTAGGTCAGGAACAGGAAGATCGAGAACATCCCCATGCCCAGGACGAACACCGCCATGAACGAACCACCGCGGGTCCGGTCCAGCACGAGGCGCAGCGGCAGCAGCGGATGCGCGACCCTGGACTCCAGCCAGACGAACACCGCGAGCAGCACCACGCCGACGATCATGGAGCCGAGGGCGACCGGGTCGGTCCAGCTGGTGGACTCTACGTGCGCGAACCCGTAGACGACGGCGAACAGCGCGGCGCTCACCACGGCGATGCCCGGGATGTCGAGTTTGGGCTTCTTGGTGATCACGGGCTTGGCCAGCAGCAGCAACGCACCGATCAGGGCGGGGGCCGCGAAGGCGACGTTCACGTACATCACCCAGCGCCACGACGCCCATTCGGTGAGCATGCCGCCGAGCAGCAGCCCGATCGCGCCGCCCGCACCGCCCAACGCGCTGAAGATACCGAAGGCCTTCGCCCTTTCGGACGGTTCGGTGAAGGTCACGCTGAGCAGTGAGAGCGCCGCGGGCGCGAGCAGCGCGGCGAAGAGGCCTTGGGCGACCCGTGCCGCGACGAGGATCTCGAAGCTGCCGGCCGCGCCGCCGACGACGGACGCGGCCCCGAAACCTGCCAAGCCGATCACGAAGAGGGTGCGTCGGCCCAACAGGTCACCGAGTCGGCCGCCGAGCAGCAGCAGGCTGCCGAACGCCAGGGCGTACCCCGTGATGACCCACTGCCGGCTGCCGTCGCTGAAGCCGAGGTCTTGCTGCGCCTCGGGCAGCGCGATGTTCACCACGGTCGCATCGAGCATGACCATGAGCTGTGCCATGCCTATGACGACCAGCACCCACCAGCGCACGGCATGTGAGCCGCGCAGGCCCGAGTCTGTCTTTCCGGAGGCGGGCGCCCCGCGGTCGATGCTGGTACTCATTTTTCCCCTTGCTTGCTGGGCATGACGGAAAGCCGTCTGGAAATTGATTGGTTTCCTCACCGATGAAGGTGAGGCGAGGGGGTGATGGGCGGCTGAGATCTCAGGGCTTCGAGATCATCGTGTGGCCGCTTTGGGGCTTCCCTCGGCGATCCCCTGGAGGGCAGCGTCGGTGTCCGCGATGGCCAGCATCCTGTTGATGTCGGCGCCGGCCAGCGCGCCGGCCGCTGCGGAGGCCCCGACCTGGGCGACCGGATCGGTGGCATTGCCGGCCACCCACACACCCGGCACCTCGGTGGCGCCGGCCAGGCCGGAGGCGAAACCGCGGCCCATGTTCGGCAGGTCCTGCACCGGCAGACCCAGACCTTCCAGGCCCTGGGTGCGGGCCTGCATCCGCGGGCCGACCGCTAGGACGCGGCGGGCCACGACCTGGCCGTCGGCCAGGCGCACCCCGGCGAGGGCACCGTCCTCGTCGTTGACGACCTCGGTGACCGGGGTGTCGATGACGCGGATACCGCGGGCGGCGAAGCGGGCGCGGCTGTCCTCGTCCAGGTCGGTGCCGTGGGTGAAGTAGGTCAGGTCCTCGGTCAGCTGACGGAACAGAAACGCGTGGCCGATGGAGGCCGCGCCGGTGGCGAGGATGCCGATGGGCTCGTCGCGCACCTCCCAGCCGTGGCAGTACGGGCAGTGCACCACACTGTGCCCCCAGTGCTCGGCGAGCCCGGGCACCTGTGGCAGCACATCGGTGAGGCCGGTGGCCACCAGGATGCGGCGGGCGGTGATGCCGCGACCGTCGGCCAGGGTGACGGTGAACCGCAGGTCCCCGTCCGCCGACGGGGCGGCAGGCTCGGCCGAGACCACCTCGCCGTGGACGACGCGTCCGCCGTACTGGCGGACCTGCTCCCGGCCCCGTCGAAGGATCTCGGGTGGCGGGGTGCCGTCCAGGGCGATGAGGCCGTGCACGGCCTCCGCGGGCGCGTTGCGCGGGGAGCCACTGTCGATCACGACGACCGAGCGGCGGGAGCGGGCGAGGATCAATGCACCGTTCAGCCCCGCGGCGCCCCCGCCGATCACCACCGCGTCGACGGTCCCCTCGGCCAGTGCGTCGCTCGCGTACGGAGGATCCGTCACAGCCATGGCCTCCTGCTTTTCCTTGTCAGTCATGGTTGGGTCAGCCCTTCGAGTTCGGGGGGGGGGAGGGGGTCGGCTGTTCAGAAAGCCCTGGGTGTGTTCGGCGACCCTTTTGGGCTGTTCGAGGTGCGGGAAGTGCCCTGCGCCGGGTATGACGATGCGTTCGAGGCCGTTCGTGAGCGGGTCGTCCATGCCGTCGCTCAACTTCACGGAGATGCAGTTGTCGGATCGGAACCTCCAGTCGGCCTGCCTTGAACCGTCCGATGACGGACGCGGTCGGCCGTCTGGGACCCCTGGCCGGGGAGTCCTCGCCGAAGGGCTGTCGCCGGGTCACCTGTGTCATGAGTCCAACAGAAGGTGTCGCAACGCCGGGCGGCGCGGAGGCATGGGTTGCTCTCCATCGCGCCAGGCGTGCACGCAGCCTGTCCGGTGAGCTCAGGCCGGTTGTGTACTGAACAGTCGAAAACCTAGGCAGTTCTGTACTGAGTTGTCAAGAAGGGCGGGTCGGCCTTACCTTCTGTGTATGGCGAGACCGCGAAGCTTCGACCCCGACCACGTCCTCCATGCCGCCGAGCGGCAGTTCCGCGCCTCGGGCTACAACGGCACGAGCGTCGACGACATCAGCGCCGCCACCGGCCTGGGCCGCGGCAGCCTCTATGCCGCCTTCGACGGCAAGCACGGCGTGCTGCTGCAGGCGATGGGCAGGTACTCCGCCCGGCTGGCCGTGGCGGTAGAGGCGCTCGCAGGACCGGACGAGGGCGCCCTGGAACGACTGCGCGGGTTCTTGCTCCGGGCCGTCCACGGGGTGCCACTCGCCGACGATGTACCCCCCGCCCCCGACCGGGCGGCGGCGGCCTGCTTCGCCGCCAAGATGGCCATGGAACTCGGCGCCTCCGACCCCGAGGTGGAACGCATGGCCAACGCCTGCTTCTCCGCGGTCGCGACGTCGGTGGCCGAGTGTGTGCGAGCGGCGCAGCGCAGCGGCGACATCGACCCCGACGCGGATCCTGACGACCTTGCGTACCTTCTGCTGACCATCGTCCGCGGGATCGATGTCGTAGGCGCGTCCGGCCACAGTCCCGCCCGCCTGACCTCGATCGCGGAGAGCGCGTTCGCATTGTTGCCTCGCCGGCAACAAAGCTGAGAAGGGCACGGGCCGGCCTCGAACGACTCCGTCACCGTGCCCGGCTCAGGGCCGGGAACCTGCCGTCGGGCCACCGGATCGCTCACTCCGAACCGGGACCGGCCCAGCGGTAGAACGCGCTGATCGCGATCAGGTCGTCCAGCACCGTCCCGCCGGCCACGCGCCGGACGTCGGCCTCGTCGGTCATCCGCCAGAACCCGAACCCGGCGACATCCTTTTCGTCGGCGTCGTGCCAGGCCCGGCCCGCCGCGTCAAAGAATCCCAGCCAGACGGCTACCACGAAGGAAGTCGTCATACGGCTCCTGGCACCGAATGACGCGGAAGACAGTGCCGGAAGGCGATACAACCTTCGGCGCCAGTGGGGCGTCTGTTCTTTGTTGCGCATCGTGTGATCGAGCGGTAACCGCCGGACACGGGGTCAGCAGTCATCATTTCCACGTCGCGGACATCATCGGCGTCCGCGATACAGCAGGGGGTTCTCGTGCGTCACTCAGTCCGTCTTGCCGTGGCAGCGGCCCTCGCCGCTTGTCTGACCGGCAGTCTGGTGGCGGCCTCGGCCGACCAGGCCGTCGCCGCCGGGTCCAAGTGGGCCGACGACTTCAACGGCGACGGATACCGCGACCTGGCCATCGGCATGCCCGGGAAGACGATCAGCGGGAAGGAGAGCGCCGGTGCCGTCCTCCTCACCTTCGGGTCCGCCCGCGGTCTGACCGACAAGCACGTCTACATCACGCAGAACTCCGCCAACATCCCCGGCACGCCCGGATACCAGGACTTCTTCGGCAGCAGTCTCGCCAGCGGCGATCTCAACCGCGACGGGTTCGCCGATCTGCTGGTCGGCAGTGAAGGAGACGCGTCGGGGAACGGTTCGGTGACCGTACTGTGGGGCGGCACCTCACCGTTCAGCAGTGCCCTGGCGCTGCCCTCGGGGCCCTCGTATCCCTCGCGTCTGTTCGGCTCGCACATCGTCGTGGGCGACTTCACCGGCGACTCCGGCCCGGACATCGCCGTCAGCGGGCAGACATCTCTGCGGCTGTACACCGGCGCCTTCTCCCGCACCAAGGCCCCCGCCGGCACCGACGTCAACGGCCCCGATTCCACCAGCAGTGGCCACCTCGCCGCCGGCGACTTCACCGGGGACGGCAAGGACGAACTCGCTGTCGTCCAGCAGAAGACCACCCTCGTCTACGGCCAAGCCGTCGGCACCACCGATGCCGATTCCTTCACCGCCCAGGCCCGGCTCGCCGGCGGAGACCGCGTGGCGACCGGCGACCTCAACGGCGACGGCCGCGACGACCTCGCCATCGCCCTGTCCAACCCCCGCCTCAACCCCAACGGCCTGGCCGATGCGAGCAACGGGTCCGGCTATGTCACCGTCCGTTACGGCAACCCCCAGTTCGACGGCGGCCTCGCTCCCTCCGGCCGCGTCTACCACCAGAACACCGCCGGTGTCCCGGGTGCCAACGAGAAGGAGGACGAGTTCGGTGCGGCGATGTCGATCGGCGACCTCAACGGCGACCACCGCGAGGACCTCGCCGTCGGTGTCCCTGGCGAAGACCTCGGCCGAGCCTTCGGGGGTGGCGACGTACTCGTGCTGCGCGGAGGCGCCGACGGGCTCACCACTGCGGGCGCGGCACGCTACTCGCAGGACACTCCCGGTGTTCCTGGCAGCGCCGAGAACAACGACGTCTTCGGCTCTCAGGTCCGCCTCGCCGACTTCAATCGCGACGGCAAGGCAGACCTCGCGGCCTCCGCTCCCTACGAGGACTACGGCAACGGCGCCATCTGGCAACTGCGGGGCACCACCGGCGGCCTGAGCACCAGCGGCGTCAGCGTCTTCGGCCCCACGCAGTACGCCCTCTCCTCCGCCTCCGGCATCGGCAGGACCCTTCTTGGCTGAAGCGGGAGGTTGGTGGAAGCACGGGCGTTCCTAACTCCAGGGATCGAGGGCGAGCTTGCCCTCGGTCTGGCCCGCTTCGAGTCGCCGCAGCAGCATCGCCCCCTCAGCCAGAGGATGAACCCGGGGGGTGCCGGGCGGGTACACGCCGTGGGCGATGAGCGCCTCGATCTCGGCGAGCAACGACTGGTAGACGGACGGGGCCGCGACCGCCAGCGCACCGATGTGCAGGCCCTTGATCTGAACCTGGTGGGTGAAGACCAGGTCGTGTGTGGTCAGGGTGGCGTCACCGGAAGCGGCTCCGAAGACGACGATGCGTCCGGTGAAGGGCTTGGTGACCGACAGGCTGGTCTTGAACGTGGACTGCCCCACTGATTCCAGGACCAGGTCGACACCGCCGGTCGAGCGGGTGATCACCTCGGTCAGATCGGGGCGTCGGCTGTCCAGGACCTCGTCGGCGCCGAGCGCTTCGACGGTGTGGTGCTTCGCTGGTGACGCTGTGGCGATCACGCGCGCACCGTAGTGACGGGCGAGGCGAACGGCAGCCTGCCCCACGCCTCCGGCGGCGGCATGGACGAGCACGACCTCGCCCCGCTTGATCTCGCCCAACGGCTTCAGCGCCGCCAGGGCCGTGGCCCAGTTCAACATCATGCCGAGAGCGGCGGCATCGCTCCAGCCGGACGGCACCGGAAGCACACCCGCAGCCGGCATCGTCATGTACTGCGCGAAGGCCCCCGGTCCGGCTCCGACGACGTGCGTACCGAGCGGCAGCGGACTCTCGACGTCCGGGCCGACACCCACGATCTCGCCGGCGGCCTCGAAGCCCGCGACATAGGGGGCCTGAGGGCCTCCCCCGTATGTCCCACGGGTCTGCATGACGTCAGCGAAGTTGACCCCGGCAGCGCCCACGCGGACCAGGTAGTCACCGGGCCCGGGGCCGGGGCGACGCTGATCGGTCGTAAGGGTCAGGTCCTGCGGTCCCCGGTGCGACCGCTGGACCAGTGCGCGCATCGTCTGCTCGGCCGTGTTCCGCTGCTCGTTGATCTCCATGGAGCGAACGTAGAAATCTGACACTTGCGTCAAGGTCAAGCGTCGGTCAGAGATCAGAACGGCGGGCCTCGCGCAGGTAGGTGTCGAGTGCCGCCTGCTGATCGCTGAGAACGGCGATGCGAGCAGCGAGCCGATCGCGGTGGCTCCGCACCTCGTGCAGGAACTCCGCGCACACAGCGCCGGTGCCGGCATCGGAGCCGTCTGTGAGGTGGGGCAGGAGCTCTCTGATCAACCGGACAGGCAGCCCGGACTCCAGCAGGGTGCGGATGACGAGCACCCGGTCGATCGTGGACTGGCAGTAGTCACGGAACCCGTTGCTGAAACGGCCGGGGACGATCAAGCCCTCGTCCTCGTAGTGCCGCAACGATCTCGCACTCACACCGCTGACCCTGGAAGCCTCACCGATCTTCATACCCGGGGGCAACGCGGGAAAGCGCCCCGATCTTCCGGACGGTGCATCAGGTCAGCTCAACGGTGTCCCCGAGTCGTACACGCCCCGGCCGTGTGACCGTGGCCAGGGCGTCCAGCCGCATGTCGTGCGCATGCGCAATGGCCCGGAGAATCAGCGGTGAATGCGGCAGGTCCTGCTGAGCCTCGTTCGTCATCGTTGCCGCTCTGGGCAAACACGCCTGCCGCCAAGGCTGCGTCCCCCTGCTGTCAGTCTGCTTCGAAACGATCACAGCTGAGTTGTGACACCGCTCACGGCCGAAGGCCTCGACGCGCGGCATCGGCCACGAACAGCCGGGTCCCCGGGGCCTAGCACGGCGGCTCGGACGGTGCCCCCTCGGGCAGCAGCCTGCGTTCAGTCGCCGTGTAGTCGCGCCCCGCGGCGGAGCACAGGGTACGGAACTGGGTTTCAGGGCGCAGGTCGAAGGCTTGGCGCAGGTCGCCGGTGTCGATGCTCAGATGCCGGTCGTTCACGCGGCCGGCCGTCCAGTGGTCTCCCGAGACTGCCAGCGTGGTGGAGGAACCGCCGTGCGTCAGGTCGCGGATCGAGACCCGGCGCTTCGCCGACTCGTACGTGACGACGCTGCCACCGGGCCCGAATCCGATCAGGGTGTCGCCGGACGAGATGAGCGCGCCACCACTGAGCTGCCGCTCGCGGTCCACATCCCAGACGCGTACGCGCCCGTCGGCGTTCTGCATGGCCAGGCGCGAACCGTCCGCGTCGAAGGCGAGCGTGCTGGTGACGGACGTGAAGGACGCCAGCGGCGTGCTGATGGTCGATTTCGACCGCAGGGTCGTGATGAGGCGGGGGGTGCGGACGTCCCACACCATGATTTCCCCGCGTACGCCTCCCCTCCTGGTGACCACGACGACCTGACCGGGGTGCCCGGGACGGGCGAGCAGATGGCCGCTCATGGAGCGCTCGTTGATGGAGCCGGTGGACGTGGGGGTCGGGTGGACGAGGAAAGGCCGGGCGCTCATGGTTCCGTCGGCGGCGTCGACGCGGGTGAGCGTGCCGTCCTTGGCCAGGAGGGCGATCTCGCTGCCCTGGAGCGGGGCGACGCTGTCCACGTCCCCCGGTTTCCGGACGGCGTCATCGAACGGCACGCTCTCAGTGAGGTCTGGTACGGAGTACGACCGGTAGAGGCTGTCGTGCTCGCCGTTCTCGCCCCAGATCGCGATGCGCTTCGAGTCGGCGGTCCAGACGGGTGTCCAGTCGGCCGCTTCGGCCGGTGCCGGCAGCGGTACCGACTGGTGGCGGGTGCGGGAGGTGTCCAGGATCTCGAGGCGCCGTTCGGTGGTTCGGGCGATGAAGCGCCCGTCGGGCGAGAGTGAGTACGTCTCGTCGACGGCGTTGTTCTGCGAGAACCGTTCGTTGCCCGTCGGTTCGGCCCGGACCGCCATCAGTGTGGTGCCGACGGGCACGAGGACGGTGAGTCCGCCGTCGGCGCGCGGCGCCGCGGCGACTCCCTCGTAGTCGGTGGGAGTGCTGCCCGAAGTCGGGACGCGGGTGCGGTAGGTGCGCCCGGTGCGCAGATCGGTCAGGGCCGGCTCGGCGTAGTCCGCTTCCTGCAACCCCGGGTTGTACGTGTGTCCTGTTCCGTCCACTGTGTACCTGGAGGTGGCGTCCGCTGCTCCCCTGCCGGTGGGCAGCTCGCGCTTGCGGCCGGGTGTGCGGTCGAGCGCCTGGACGTAGGTGGTGTCCGTCCTGACGAGGAGCTCACCGCCGGCTCGGAGCTCCGCGTAGTCGTCTCCACCGGCGGTGGAGGTGTACCGCAGCTTGCCGGTGGAGAAGTCCCTGACCTCGATGCGCTTGCGCAGTTCCCCGATGGTGCTGACCGTCGCGACGGTGTCCGCGTCGGAGGTGAACGCGGCGTCCTGCACCCCTCTCCGCGGGACGAGCCGGTCGGGTACGCCGAGGCGGACGCCGGAGGGAACCCGCCACGCCTCGGCGAAGGTGGGGGCGCACTCCCTGCCCGGCTTGTAGCACTGCGGGGAACGGTCACTCATCGTCAGCAGCAGCCGCTTCCCGTCGCTGCTGAAGTCCAGGGTCGCCGCGAAGCCGTCGGGGACGTCATGGCCGCCGAGGTCGAGGACGGAAGGGTGTTCCGGGTCGCTCAGCCGCCACATGCGCACCTGTGCGCCTATGGCGGCGGCGAAGAGGCGGCCGTCAGGGCTGATGGCGGTGGCCTCGGTCTCGCCTTCCGGGACGCCGTTCAGCTCCCGTGCCCGGGGCTTGCCTCGCAGTGCGCCCGTGACCACGGTCAACGTCGGCTGGTCGCCGGCGCGCGGCTTGGACTGCACAACGAGGGTGTGGGCGTCCGGGGTGGCGTCCATGCCGGTGACGCGGCCCTGCCACACCGACGGGTAGCTGCCCACCAGGTACTGCCCCCGGGTGTACTGGTGCAGCAGGGCCTGGCGGGTCCGGGGCGTCGACTCGGTCTCGTACGCGGCCAGGGCGAGCTGTAACGCGGTGGCCGGATCGCTGCCGGGGCGGTCCTCCGCAGCCTGGGCGAGCAGGCCCGCGGCTTGCTTGCGCAACTGCTCCTCGGTTTTCCTCAGGCTCTGGTAGGTGGACAGTGCCAGTACGACAGCGAGCGCCGTGAGAACGGCCAGGGCCCCGACGGCGGCCTGCCGGAGGCGGGCGCCGCGCCTGGCGTGGCGGCGGCTCAGCTGGATGTAGCCACGCTCGGCTGCGGAGATGTCCTCGGCGTGCTCGGCCAGTCTGCGGGCCGCCTCGGCCAGGTCGGTTCCGCTCAGCAGGCGAGCGGGCTCGCGGTTGTGTGCCTGCCAGCGACGCAGGTCGGCCCGCACCTGTTCCTGCCACAGGCGTAGGTCCCGGGAGTCGACAAGCCATTGCCTCAGGCGCGGCCAGAGCCGGGTCAGCGCCTCGTGCGCCAGGTCGAGGATCTCCTCTCGCTCGTCGCCACGCGAGGCGAGGGAGAACACCACGAGTTTGGTGGGGGCCAGCCTGTGTGCCAGGGCGAGGAGTTCGGGGGCGAGGTCAGTGGGCCTGGTGGGCCTGCGGGAGAAGGTCTCACCGTCACCGGGCCGGGCCAGCTGCACGAACAGCCGCCGGGCCAGGTCCTGCTGAGCCTGCGTCAGATCATCGAGTGCGGCATCCGCGTAAGCGGCCAGAGCACCCACCGCGCCGCCCAGGTCGTCGTAGGCGGCGTGGGTGAGCATCGAGCGGGTGCGCCGCTTCCACAGCTCGGTCAGGGCGAACTGGACCAGCGGCATCCGTCCGGGCTCATGGCCCGCGTCCGCGACGATCCGCTCCGGCAGCCCCGGCTCGAACCACAGTCCCGGCACGGCGTCGACGGGCGCGGTCACTGCCCGTTCGAGGTCCTCGGCTGCCAGCGCTGCAAGGAACTGCACGGCGTCGCTGACGAGGTCGGAGGTGCCCGCCGTCACCAGCACCTCGAGGGAATCGGGCCGCACGGTGGCGACGACCCGCAACACGGCCCTGCCCTCGGTGCCCGCCAATGCGGTGAGCAGGCCGAACAGGTCGCGTGCGGCTGCCGGGTCGGCGACTGCGAGCTCCTCGAGCTGATCGACGAAGATGACGTGTTCCGCCGTCCCGCCACGGGCGAGGAGTCTGCCGCGCAGTTCGGCGGGGAGATCGCGGGCGCCTTCGAGGAGTCCGGCCAGCTCCTCGGCCTTCGTGAGCCGTCCGACCTCGTCGAGCCCCGGCTCCAGGACTCCGATCAGTCCCCGAGCCAGCACGGCCGCCGCCCGCACCCCGGGCACGGGCCGCAGCACGGACACACTCACCCCCTCAGCCCGTAGCCGGGCCAGCACCCCCGCCCGTACGAGGGAGGACTTCCCACACCCCGAGGGCCCCGCCACCAGAGTCACCGGCCGCCGTCGCACGGCCGTGTACACGCGGGCGATGTCGCTGTCGCGGCCGTGGAAGAACTCCGCGTCGTCCTCCGTGAACGCCTCGAGCCCCTTGAACGGGCACACCGGCGGCAGCGCCCGCTCGTCGATCAGCTCGGCCGAGGGCAACAGATACGCCGTGCGGTCACCTCGTTGCGCGGCCACCGTCATCCCGACGACGCCCTCCTGCGCGTCGTCCCAGACCGGCGACCCGCTGAACCCTTCCTCGATGCGCGGCCCCGGTTCCTGGGCCTCCATCTGAAGCCAGCCCGAGCCCTGCCCCGCGCGCAACGTGCCCGCGGCCCACACTCCGTCGTCAGCGCGAGCCGGGTAGCCGAACGCGCGGAACGTGTGCCCCCACACCCCCGTCCCGTCGACGAGCTGCACCGGCCTCCCGCCCTCGACCGCCGCGTCGAGCCTCAGCAGCGCGACATCGGCCCCGCCGGCCCTCCAGGACACGACGGTCGCCCGTGCCCTGGGACGTCCGGCCAGCAGCGGAAAGTCGAGGTCCACCGGCTTGCGCGGCGGCGCCTGCTCCGCTCCGTCCGATTCCCCGAGCGCCCGCGCGACGACATGGGCACAGGTGCACACCACATCGGCGGCGACGAGGAACCCGGCGCCGATCACCCGGCCGGCAGACGAGTGGATCCGCACCTGCGACGCCTCAAGAACGTCGCTCCCCCGTACGGCGACCATGGACTCCCCCCTTGTCCGGCAGATCGCGCAGCATGTGACATGCCAGCATCCCCGGCTCTGCCACCACATACAACTCACGCTGCCCGCTCAGCAGTTGGCTGAGCATGCGCAGCAGACGGTGCCCGACTCCGTCAGGCGCACGACGGACCGCACCCCGGTGGTGGTCGTTTATGCCCAGGCACTTCGCCGGGCCGGCGGGCGATGCTGCGGTCGGCTGCGCAGACCACCCGGCAAGCGCCGCCCGGGAACCGCGTCTACGCCTTCCGGGCCAGTCCGGCGACAATGAGGTGTTCCCAGACCGTGAGCTCTCGCCTTGCGTCACCGTTCCACGGGTTGTCGGGCTCGTCGGGACGCCACAGGGACGCGGGGACGATCCCGGGGTCGAGGATCTCCAGGCCCTCCAGCAGGGAGGCGATTTCCGCATCCGTGCGCCACCGGCCGCGGCCGAACGTCTTCTGGAGGACCTTCTCGGCCTCCACGGTCTCCGGGTTGTCGCCGGAGCGGAAGTGGCTGATGAAGAAGTGGCTTCCGGAGGGGACGTGGTCCCGCCAGTAGCGGACGATGCCGGCCGGGTCCTCGTCATCGTTGACGTGGTGGAGGATGGCGCTGAGTATGACGGCGACGGGGCGAGCGAAATCGATCATCTCGAGCGTGGCGGGGTGCGTGCGGATGCCTTCGGGGTCGCGCACGTCGACCGCGATGACGCGGGTCCGGTCGTTGTCCTCCAGCAGTGCGCGGCCGTGGACCAGCACTTGGTCGTCGATGTCGACATAGACGACCCGGGAATCGGGAGCGTGCCGTTGCGCGACCTGGTGCACGTTGTCCGAGGTCGGCAGGCCACTGCCCAAGTCGATGAACTGCCGAATGCCGGTGGTCTTCGCGATCTCCCGGACCGCCCGGGTCAGGGCGGCGCGGTTGGCGAAGGCGATGGCCACCGAACCGGGCAGGTCGCGCTTGAACACGTCGCCGATCTCACGGTCCACGGCGTAGTTGTCCTTGCCGCCGAGCAGATAGTCGTAGACGCGGGCGATGCTGGGCTTGGCCGGGTCGATGGAGGAGCCTTCGTACGTCATGGCGGCCATTCTTCCCGGCCATTCGTCTGCGCACCCTCGTTTTGGGTCCTCAGCCGACCACGGGGCGGCCACCATCCGCCAGTGACGTCGTCCACTGCCCGATCATGCCCGCCGGCCAGCTGACCTTCCTTGATCATCCGTCCGCCCTCTACGTCCGACCGGCTGTCGCCGCATGCCACGGACTGTCCCGCGCCGGCCCGCGGAGGCTCCGGGCTCCCCCGACGCGTAACATGCTCCACATGCGGTCGAGCATTACGTCCACACGCGGCGACATCGTCATTCGACGGGCTGTCGCCCGGGACGCGAAGCGGCTTACGCGACTCGTGCGCGGGTCGCGTGCCTACGAGGGCGTCTACTCGGCGATGGTCGCGGGCTACCGCGTCGGGTCCGACTACATCGAGACCCACCAGGTCTACGTGGCCGTCGACGCCGGCGATTCCGCGGGTCTGGTACTGGGCTTCTACTCGCTCGTACTCGTGCCGCCGGAGCTGGATCTGCTCTTCGTCCAGGACGCGGTGCAGGGCAGGGGCATCGGGCGGCTGCTCATCGAGCACATGAAGTCCGAGGCGCGCGCGGCGGGCCTGGACCGGGTCCGGGTGGTGTCGCACCCTCCGGCCGAGGGCTTTTACCGCAGCGTGGGCGCGCGGCCCACCGGCGTCGTCGCAGCCAACCCTCCCGCGGTGGCCTGGGACCGGCCCGAGCTGGAGTTCCCGATCCCGTAGCGGGCGACCGGGATCACTTGGCCGATCGACGGAACCTGTCCTTCAGCAGGTCCTTCAAGAAGCGGAAGTACTGGCGCAGAGCCTGGTCGTCGTCCTCGTCGAGACGCCTCACCATCGCATGGGCCAGGGTCATCCACGACCAGAAGGCCATGACCACGCGGCCCACTCGCTGTTGCGTGAGTGCGAGGGCGATGAGAATCCTGGTTTCCTGGCCGAGCTCGGCGTTCGGGGGCAGGCCGACCAGGATCCAGGTGTACCGGGCCATGGTGTCGGCGGCTCGCGGTGTGTCCTTGACGGGCAGGCCCAGGTCGTCGAGTGCTCTGCTCTCGCACCATGTGTCCTCCAGATCGCGGTAGACGGCGACCGCTCTGACGCCGGCCTCCACCGCCTCCGGCCGACGGCGTCCCTGCCTCAGCGTCGTGGCGAGACGTTCCAGGGCCTCCGCCTCCTTGTGCCGGTCACCGCGGGCCCGGAACAACGCGATCTCGCGTTCGTGCACCTCGGCGGCTTCCGTGATGCGTCCCGCCGCACGCAGCGCGCCACCCAGGTTGTCCAGCACACTGATCAGCAGGTCTTCCTCGTCACGCTCCTCGTGGATCGCCGCCGCCTCGCGGTGGGCCGCGACGGCCTCCTCGTACCGGTCGAGCTGCCGGAGTCTGCTGCCCAGGGCGTTCAACGCCACGGACTCCAGGGCGCGGTCGCACACCTTGCGGCAGACGGCCACGAGTTGCTCGTAGTTGTCCACCGCCTCCTCCGGGCTCATGTCGCTCACCGACCACAAGAGCTGCAAGGCGATGGCCTGGTGGTGCCCGTCGCCGCGCTCCTGGTAGAGGACGAGTGCGCGACGGTATGTGTCGACGGCTTCGGGGCGCCTCTGTGTTGCGAACAACGCGTCGCCGAGGCGCATGAGTTGGAGGCCCTCGGCATGCCAGTCGCCCAGCGTGGCGAAATGCCGCACGGCCTCGGTGAACACCTCGGCGGCCTCCTCGTACCTCTGTGTCTCGTACAGCGTGTCGGCCAGACCCATGAGTGCCTTGCCGATGCAGCGCTGATCGTCGAGTTCCCGGCTGAGGGACAGGCTCTCGGTGTGGGCTTTCACAGCGTCCTCGGACCTGCCGGCGCGCTGCAGGGAGGCACCGAGACTGGTCAAGGCCGCGGCCTGGCCCTTGCGGTCATCGCGTGTCCGGCTGATGTCCAGGCTCCTGGCAGCGGCCCGCACCGCCTCGTCCGGCCTTCCGCAGTCGGGGAGGACTTGGCTCAGATGGTTGAGAGCGGTGGCCTCGCAGCAAGGATGGCCGATCTCGCGGGCGCAGTCGACGGCGTGTTGTGCGACGGTCACGGCTTCGGCGGCGTAACTGCGCCTGCTGACCAGGAACAGCCAGAGATGTTCCTGCAGATCGAGGACCGCGCGCGCATGTCCGGTGGCCGCGGCCCGTGTGATCAGCGCGATGAGGTTGGCCCGTTCCTCCTCCAGCCAGTGCACGGCGTGCGGGCGGTCCCGGAAGTCGTCCGGCAAGGGGTCGTCGTCACAGGTGTGCAGGTGTGCGTTGGCCGCCCGTACGAGTTTTCGGCAGTGGTGCAGCAGGCGGGTGAAGGCGTCGCTGCGCCATTTGGCGCTGTCCCGTTCGGCCAGTCCGGCGGCGTAGACCCCGAGGAGGTCGTGCATGCGCCAGCGTCCTGAGCCCACTGGCTGTTCCGCCAGCAGTCCGGCCCGGGCGAGCGCGGCAAGGCCGTTCCGGGTGCGGGTCCGTGACTGTCCCCAGAGGGCCGCTGCCGCGTCCGTGCCGACGTCCGGGCCGGGGCTCAGCGCGAGTTGCCGGAACAACTGGCGGTGGTGCGGAAGCAACCGCTGGTAGGAGAGGTGGAAGGCGGCCTGAACCGCGGTCGTGTGCCCGCCGTCCTCGTAGCGCAGTACGTCGAGACGGGTGTGGGCGTCCGCCAGTTCGGCGGTGAGTGCGGCCACGGGCCGGCCCGCGTCGGTCGTCAGCAGGCAAGCGGCGATCTGGAGTGCGAGCGGATGATGGCCGCAGTGCCCGGCCAGTTCGGTCAGGGCGTCGGCCTCCCGGAGGCGCGGATCGTCGGGACGGGCGTGCCTGAGTGCTTCAGTGATCAGATCGACGGCGCCGCGTGGCGTGAGCTCGTCCAGGTCGACGAGCCGAGCGCGCAGCGAAGGGCCGGTGAGCAGGTGCCGGGAGGTCACCAGCAGCCGGTGCTCGCAACGGGGTGGCACGAGGGGTCCGATCTGCGCGGCGCTCGACGCGTCGTCGGCGACCAGCAGCACCGCCCTGCCTTCGTCAGCGAGCCGGTTGAGCACGGCGTGGCAGAGGCCGGCCTGCTCGTCCGGTGGCACCGCGTCGTCCACACACAGGGCTCGCGCCAGCGTGCCGACGGCCTCCTGCGAGTCGACCGGGCCGGCCGGGTCGTACCCCCGCAGGTGGAAGAAGATCGCGCCGCCCGGGAACCATCCCTTCTCCACGGCTCGATGGGCGACATGGAGGGCCAGAGCGGTCTTGCCGATCCCCGGCAACCCGGAGAGCACCGAGACGACGGTGGCGGCACGCGTACGGGACGCGGGGGCAAGCAGCGCCAGCACGTCCTCGGCTTCCTTCTCCCGGCCCGCCAGATACGCCGGCTTCGCGGGGAGCCGCAGCATCGGCGCCGGATCCGCGGGCGCCGACGCACAGACGGTGTTGCCGGTGCCGCTGACCTGGATCACATGGCCCTGTCCTGAGGCCGTGGCGGTCTGTGACCGCGCGGCCCTGCTCCTACCGATCCCCACGCTCGGGACCTGTCGTGCCGTCGCTCCCGCCGACTTGGGTGACACGGGCCCGGCCCGATGCGGTGGCGCGCTGCGTCACCTTGCCGGGGCGTTCCTCGGTCACGTCGTGCCCGGGACTTCGGTGCCCCGCCACCTGTGTGACACGGGCGGCATCGGACGCCCTGGCGCTCTGCCGTACCGCTCGCCCTCCCCTCCGGAGCCGGGGCCGGGCCACCGGCGAGGGGTTGTCCGGGGGGACGGGAGCGGGTCGCCCCGTGCCCCCCGCTCCCGCCCACCAGCCGGCCCCCGCTCCGACGAGGGTGGCGACTGTCGTCGCGAACGCCGTCGCCACCAGCCACCGGTCGGCCTCCGCCCTGGGGAGGAAGCCGAAGGGTGCGGCCCGGGCCGCCCATAGACAGATCACGAACGAGCCTGCCCCGGCCAACACCGTGACGGTCCAGCGCCTTGCGCGGTGCATGCGTCCCCCCTTGTCTCGACGCGTGGTGTCAGAGGTACAGCGGAGGACGACGCTCGCGGAGCAAAACACGGAAAGCCGGGACGGAGTGCCCCTCTTCGGCTATCGCGCACTCCGCGCCCGTACACGCCGTGGCGCCGTGGTCACCACGCCCGATTCACGCAGGACATCGAGGCCTCACCCGTCGCCCCGGTCGCCATGGCCCTCGACGACCGCTATTCGTAATGGGATCCATTTTCATGTAAGTTCTTCCCCACCTAGCCAAGGAGGAGCCCCATGGCCGTCCCCAAGCGGAAGATGTCCCGCAGCAACACCCGTCACCGCCGCGCCCAGTGGAAGGCCGCCACACCGGCGCTGGTACCGGTCACGGTCGACGGCGTGCGTCACCTCGTGCCGCAGAAGCTGGTCCGGGCGTATGAGCGCGGGCTGCTGCGCCCCGAAGGCTGAGAGGAACGGGGATGCTGCACGACCGGCTGCCGGTGACCGTGCTGTCCGGCTTCCTCGGGGCGGGGAAGACCACGCTGCTCAATCACGTGCTCGGCAATCGTGAGGGGCTGCGGGTGGCGGTCATCGTCAACGACATGAGCGAGATCAACATCGACGCGGCTCTCGTACGGGGCGGCCGAGCGGCGCTTTCGCGCACCGAGGAACGCCTGGTCGAGATGACCAACGGGTGCATCTGCTGCACGTTGCGCGACGACCTGCTGGTGGAGGTGGAGCGGCTGGCCCGGGAGGGTCGCTTCGACTACCTCCTCATCGAGTCCAGCGGCATCTCCGAGCCCATGCCGGTCGCAGCCACCTTCGCCTTCGCCCGCGACGACGGTGCCGGCCTCGGTGATCTGGCCCGTCTGGACACCATGGTCACCGTCGTCGACGCCGCCAACTTCCTGCCGGAACTGGCGAGTGGCGACGAGCTCGTAGAGCGCGGCCTCGACCAGTACGAGGACGACGAGCGCACGGTGAGCGACCTGCTGATGGACCAGATCGAGTTCGCCGACGTCATCATGCTCAACAAACTCGACCTGGTCGACGACCACACCGCCGAACGGCTGCGGGCGACGCTCACACGCCTCAACCCGGTGGCCCGGATCGTGCCGGCGGTCCACGGACGCGTGGAACTCGAACAGGTCCTGGGTACGCGGCTGTTCGACTTGGAACGGGCCCAGCAGGCTCCCGGCTGGGTCATGGAACTCAACGGGGACCACGTCCCGGAGACCGAGGAGTACGGCATCTCCTCCACCGTCTTCCGCTCCGAACGCCCCTTCCATCCCACTCGGTTGTGGCGCTTCGTGACCGAGGAGATGGACAGCGGCCGCTACGGGCAGGTGCTGCGCTCCAAGGGGTTCTTCACCCTGGCCAGCCGTCCGCGGGTGACCGGGTTGTGGTCACAGGCCGGCTCGGTCGCCCGCTTCGAGCCCTCCGCCACCCGCGACAGCGACAGCCCGGCGGGCCAGGAGCTGGTCTTCATCGGCACGCATCTGCGGGCCGATGCGCTCCGCGACGCGCTCACCGACTGCCTCCTCTCCCACGGCGAGAGTCTGCCGCTCGACGACCCGTTCCCGGCCTGGGACACCTACGGCACAGACGACAGCTGCGACCATGAACAGCCGCAAGTCGTGACGCCTGCCTGAAAGGTCGCGACGACGACGCGTACGCACGAGCCCCCTGACACCAGGTGTTGGCTGAAACATCAACTCATCTCAGCAGAAACACAGTTGTCGGCCATCACTCTGGTTGGCAGACTCACCTCGCCGACGGAACATACGCACATGCGTACGAGCGCGCGTACCGAAGTATTCCGTCGGCGGACGGGACTCATGCCATCTCACCAGGGGGAACAACCATGAACCTCAGCCTTCCCAGACGCACCCTGGCCCGTGCCACCGCTACCCTCGCGCTGGCGCTGGCCATGGCCACCGGCACCACCGGCCTGCTCTCCGGTACCGAAGCGCACGCCCTGCCGGTCACCGACGGCTCCTTCAGCTTCAGCGGGGACGAGGACGACTACATCAGCGGCGGTCGGTCCTACGCCTACCAGACAGCGTCCCAGGACCGTTTGAACGTCTCCGGCAACACCGACAACAGGGTGGTCACCGTCTCCGTCGACGGGGCGAACGGCGACTGGTGGACCCTGAATCTCGCGGCGCCCTCCGGCAAGGCCCTGGCGCCGGGGACCTACACGGGGGCCACCCGCTACCCGTTCAACGAAGGCACCGAGCCGGGCCTGTCGCTCAGCGGCAACGGCCGCGGCTGCAACCAGCTCACCGGCGAGTTCACCGTCTCCGCGGTGGAGTTCGGCCCCCAGGGGTACGTGAAGAAGCTCGACGCCACCTTCGTGCAGCACTGCGAGGGAGGCACTGCGGCCGCGCGCGGCGAGATCCACGTCGAGAACCCGGCCCCGCCGGCCGAGCTCGGACTCGGACTCGACATCGCCCTGGCCGGCACCGCCAGCTCCCTGAACGGCAAGGCCACCGTCCATGGCACCGTGAGCTGCAACAAGCCGGTGCAGGTGACCGTGGCGGGCGACGTCACGCAGGTGAAGAAGCGGGACCTCATCCGCGGTTCCTTCTCCACATCGCTGTCCTGCACCCCCGGCGCCCCGGTCGCCTGGAAGGGCACGGCCGTTCCCACCGGCTCGGTCCCCTTCCAGAAGGGTGACGTCGAGGTCGAGGGCCGGGCGACGGCGACGGACCCGGACTACGACCTGCCGGTGACGGTCGGCGAGACGGTGGCGGTGCGCCTCACCCGCGTCTGACCCCGCGTCCTGACGCACAGCCGCAGGTACACCGCCCGGCCCGGGCCCCGGTCCTCACGAGGAACGGGGCCCGGGCCGGGCCACGTTGCCGGGCAGAAAGCAGCCGGCACTCCATGAACGAGGTTCGCTCTTGCTGACGTCCCTGTCGAAACGCCACGGCCTGTTCTTCGCTGCCGGAGCACTCTGCATCCTGGTCAACCGTCAGGGCCTGAGCCCGCTGTGGTACACGGGGGTCGTTCTTCTCCTGCTCGGCATGTCGATGCGCTGGGGACTGTGGCGCCATCAGCATCCGCCGCAGGAGCAGACGCCGATCCTGGTCGACGTGCCCGTCACCGGACGCTGGCGTGCTCTGAACAGTCCTGCCACGAAGGTCCCCAGCCACACACACAGCCATGCGCAGACCTTCGCCATCGATCTGACACACCACCCGGCGGCAGAGCCCACGCCGGCGTTCCACTGGTTCTGGCCGCTCGCAAGCCGTCCGCACCGTTACCCCGCGTTCGGTGCTCCCGTTCTGGCTCCCGGCGACGGCGAGGTCGTGATGAGCGTCGACCGCCAGCGCGATCACTTGTCCCGCAACTCGCTGCCCGCGCTCCTCTATCTCTTTCTCGAGGGCTTCGTTCGCAGCCTGGGCCGGCCTCGCCATCTCTGGGGCAACCACATCATCGTCAAGCTCGACGAGGGGGTGTACGCAGGGCTGGCGCATCTGAAGCGCGGCTCCCTCCGTGTGGCTGTCGGCGATCGGGTCACCGCGGGTCAGCCGCTGGCCGAGTGCGGCAACTCGGGCAACTCCTCCGAGCCCCATGTGCATTTCCAGCTCATGAGCGATTCCGACCCCGAGACCGCTCACGGCCTGCCCTTCGCGTGGCACTACCGCGACGAGGACGGCACCGAACACATCGGAGTGCCCGAAAACACCGTCTGCTTCACCTCGGTTCGCCACGCGGCGAAACGCCGTCCCGGAGACCGGCCTGACGAGGGCCCTCTTCGGAATTAGCCGTGGTCGCCGGATCCGCCTCTGCTCGCGGTTCCGCTGTCAGAGCTGCGGCCCCGCTCGACCGGCGACCGGCCATCAAAGCGGCCCCGGCCACAGCGACAGCCACCAGGAGGGTCACGACGACCGGGCCCGTGACCGAGTCCACCCCGCGCCAGTCCGCGTGGTCCAGATTCGCCCGTATCACGGACAATTGCCCGCCCAGCAGCGCCACACCCCCGAACCCCGGCGTCGCGCCGATCCACCCCGGCGCCGCGCCGCTCGAAGTGACGCGGGCTCGCCACCACGCCAGCCCCAGAAGCGTCGCCGCCACCGTCCAGATCAGCGCCGGAAACAGCGACGCGGCCCACAGCGGCATGGAACCGTCGGGCTTGCCGGAGCCTGTGTCCTAGTGCGTGGCCAGCCGGTCCGGCAGCCGGCTGCCGTCAAGTGCGTCCGCCGCTCCTACTTGGCATGTGCTGCCTTCTTCTTGCCCTGCTGGTGCTTCCGCTCTTGCCCCGGCGGCTGCACGGGGGCATCCGCCCTGCCCTTGGCCGCTGCCTTGGCCACCTTCTGCTCGGAAGTGCCGGGCGGAGAGTCGGGGTGGTCAGCGGGCTCCGCCTTCTCCATGGACGGCCAGGCCTTCGGCGTTGTGGCGGGGTCGGTCAGTGTCCGGGCTGATGTCGAGGGGCTGCGCGAAGGTGGGGTCGCCGATGTCGAGGGGGTGTCATCGTCGTGGGCTGCGGAGTCCGGGGCCGCGGAAGGGGCGGACGGATCAGAGGCGGACGGTGCTGCCTCGCCGGTGGCGTCGTGGTGGGAGAAGCCGTCGGTGAGGATCAGGCCTCCTGCGACCAGGGCGGCCAGTGCGGCCGCCGCCGCTCCCCGGGTTCCCGGACGGCGGCGTGGGGAGGCGGCCCGAGAGGTCCCCTTGAGGGAACCCGTCGAGGGGTTTGAGGTGTCCGGCGCGTTCGCGGCGAGTGCCACACTCCGGTGCGTGCTGTCGGTGGGAACCGCGGCCGTGTGAGGTACGGCGCTGAGCACCGGCCGTGGGACGGACGCAGCAGGGTGCGTCGTGCTCGTTCCGGCGAGACGGGTCAAGGCCTGGGCGCAGTCGCTCGCGCCGGGGCGAGCCTGTTCGTCCAGGTTGGTCATGTCCCGAAGGAGGGCGGCGAAGGCTTCGGGCAGGAAGTCCGGGAGGTCCGGCGGGCGGTGCAGGCGCGCGATGGCGGACTCCAGAGGGCCGCCGTCGTATTCGAGTCGACCGGTGAGGCTCTCCAGGAGGACCAGGCCGAGGGCGTAGATGTCAGCGGGGCGGCCCACGGATCGGCCCAGCACCTGTTCCGGGGAGAGATACGCCGCTGTGCCGGTCAGGGTGCCGGTGGCGGTGCGGGTGGTCGCGTCCAGCAGGCGGGAGATGCCGAAGTCCGTCAGGTGGGGATGACCGGAGCGGTCGAGAAGGATGTTGGACGGTTTGACGTCCCGGTGGACGATCCCCGCCTCGTGGGCGTGCGCCAGAGCTTCCGCCAGCTCCGCGCCCAGCGCGGCGGCGTCCTCGCAGGACAGAGGACCCTCGGCGATGCGTGACTTCAGGGTGTGCCCCTCGATCAGTTGCATGACCAGGAAGGCGTCACCGTCGTGGTGTCCGGCGTCGAAGGCGGTCACCAGGCCCGGGTGCTGCAAACGGGCCAGGATCACCGCCTCGCCGCGCAAAGCGTCCTCCGTGTCGAACCCGGTGCCGGCGCGGAACAGCTTCACCGCCACCGGTCGCCGCAGCCGCAGGTCGTGTCCGCGGTACACGTCAGCCGCGCCGCCGGAACCGATCAGCGCGTCCAGACGGTAGCGGCCCGCCAGGATCCGGGCGTTGCCCCGCCGTATCCAGGCGCCCCGCTCCTCACGCAACCCCACCCTGATCTCCCCACTCCGTACACTCGCACCGTTCGCAGGCCCGCCGTCGACGGGCCGCCGGACGCAAGTACCCACCCATCCGCCGCTTGCACCACGGACGTATCGTCCCCGCGCGATGGGGCCGGGTGGCCTGGTGCCGGGCGCGGGCAGGCCGAGCGCCATGGAGGCGAAGCCGGAGCAGTCCTGCCGGTAGCCGTCACGCCAGTACGAGCCCCGGTGGCAGGGCACGGGGCGTCCGTTGTGGGCGGTGAGCCAGGTCGCGGCTCGCTGGAGGGTCTGGTGGCGTGAGCCGGACGGCTGGGCGGGCGGACCCGCCTGTACGGGGACGCCCGGCAAGGCCCGTCGCACCGAACGTTGACATGGCGTCGACCGAACAGGATGGGCATCTTGAGCCACCGACACTTCCACAACGAAAGAGTCGAGGCCGCAGCTCCTCGAAGCCACCCCAACTTCTAGAGCCTGCTCGCAAAATTCAGGCAATCATGCTTCCGCCATGGAAGTAATCGCGGTTGCGTGGAATGCTGACCCCTGCTAGCCGAGCACCTGCCGCGCATGCCGACCCTGGGGAGGGCCACCCGTGGACGCCACCACCGCTCCGTCGACCCGCGCGGTCGCCCTGGAAGTGCTGCTGAGCGGCCCCCTGCCCCGCAGCGAGATCGCCCGTCGCCTCGACCTGTCGGCCGGCAGCCTCACCCGGCTGGCCAAGCCGCTGGTCGACAGCGGTCTACTCGTGGAGGTGGACACCAACGGTGGCCCCGAGTCCGGGACCCTGCGCCGGACTCGGCCGCTCGACGTCAACCCCACCGCCCACCACTTCATCGGCGCCAAGGTGACCGGCGACGCCGTCCACGCCGTCCTCACCACGATGCGCGCCGAGGTGGTGGCCTCCAGCCGCAGACCTCTGACCGGCCGGGACCCCGCCTCCGTCGTGGCGACCGTCAACGAGCTGACACAGGAGCTCACCCCCAGGCATGCGCAGGTGAGTGGACTGGGGGTGAGTCTCGGAGGGCGAGTCGTCGACCATACGACGGTGACCGACGCGCCGTTTCTGGGATGGACCACAGGCGTTCCCCTCGGGGGCCTCCTCCAGGACGCGTTCGACGGTTGCGTCACCGTCGACAACGACCTTCTGGCGCTCACCCGGGCCGAGCACTGGTTCGGCGCGGCACGCGGTCATGACCGTTTCGCGGTCGTCGCCATCGGCGAGGGCGTCGGCTACGGCCTGGTCATGCACGACACCGTCGTCGACATCCCTGACGTCGGTGCCGGGCTGCTCGGGCACCACCCCCTCGACCCGATGGGCCCGCTCTGCCCGCGGGGGCACCGAGGCTGCGCCACGGCGATGCTCTCCGTCGCCTCCATCCGCTCCGCCATCTCCGTGGGACTGCGCCGTCCGGTGACCTACGACGAGTGCCTCGACCTCGCAGCCGGCGGCGACCCCGTCGCCACAGCCGTGGTCACCGCCTCCGGTCGCGCCCTCGGCCGCCTGCTGGCCGCGGTCGCCAACTTCGCGCTGGTGCAGAAGATCGTGGTCACCGGCGAAGCCGTGCGTCTGGCGGAAGCCGCCCGTCCCGCCATGGATGAGGGCATCCGGGCCGACCGGGTCCCGGGTGCCGCCCCTGTCGACGTGGAGGTCCGCCACAACAACTTCGCCCACTGGGCCCGCGGCGCGGCGGCCACCGTCATCCAGAGATACGTCCTGGGCCACGCCCCGACACCGGCGCGACGACCACGGACAGCGGCGGCCGGCCCCGGAGCAGGCGCCGCCAGGGTCGCTTCAGGCTGAGTGAAGTCGTCGGGTGCGCCTTCACGCGCACTCCGACTCTGCGCCACCTTCCGCGCAGGCACGCTCATGCCACAATTCCATGCTTTGTCGAAGCGCTTCGATAACGGCCTAATGCGACGAGGCGCCGCTTTTTATGCCGTCAATAGAAACCCATCCCATACGCATCGCCGTTTCTGCCTTTTCGAAGAAACTAAGGCGAAATCTCTTGTGCACCCCGGAGGACGTCACTTAATCTCACGGCCAAATCGAAGCGCTTCGACAGCGTCCTCGCGCAGCCGTGCCGACGCGCCGCTCTCAGCTCGGCCAGTTCTCCCGACACCGCAGCCGACGGCCCACCGCCGGGTGTCCAGGTGCACAACGAAGGGTTGAAGCAATGACACCGAACACCGTCTCCCCAGCCGGAATGAGCCGCAGGAATTTCCTCACCTCCACGGCCGTCGCCACCGCCGCGATGGCCGGCGGGATGCCGCTCCTGACCGCCTGTAGCGGTTCGAGCGACGATTCAGGCGAGGGCACCACATCAGGCAAGAACGCAGCCAAGCTGCTCCCGATGTACGTCGCCAGCACGACCGCGCGGCCGGACCTGCCGTCGAGGAACGGCTCGGCGGCCGGGTACACCGGCAAGATCGACCTCGCCGATCTCGCCGCCTCGGTCCCCGACAAGCTCGGGACCGGCGCCCCCTTCAAGGTCATGGCTCCGCTCTGGGGGACCCCGCCGAAGCCGGACTGCGCCTACTACACGGAACTCGACAAGGCGGCCGGCACCAAGATCACCTGGCAGAACCAGGACGGCAACACCTACGGCCAGAAACTCGGCGCCGTCCTCGCCTCCAGCTCCATACCGGACGTGGTGGTCGTGCCCGGCTGGGAGCTGACCGGCAAGATCCCCAACGCCGTCATCGCGAAGTTCATGGACCTCGGCCCCTACCTGGCGGGCGACAAGGTCAAGAAGTACCCCAACCTCGCCGCGATCCCGACCGACTCCTGGCGCATGAGCATCTTCGGCGGCGCACTGCGCGGCATCCCGATACCCGGCGCCCCCGTGCCCGGCATCGTTCCGTACTACCGCAAGGACATCTTCGACAAGAGGGGCTACACCGTCCCCAAGTCGGCCGAGGAGTTCCTCAGTTGGGCCAAGGAGGCCACCAGCGCCAAGGCCAAGGTGTGGGCCTGCGCCGACATGCGGTGGGCCGCGGCGGCCATCTTCGGTCTCCAGCCGGCCGGCACGCTCGGCTGGAACATGAGCGGCGATGGCAAGCTGACGTACCGCATCGAGCACCCCGAGTACCTCGAACACCTGGAGTGGGTGCGCAAGTTGTTCGCAGCGGGCGTCGTCCACCCCGACGACAAGGCCAACACCGGTGACCCGACCCAGCGGTTCACCGCCGGGCAGATCCTGGTCTTCAACGGCGACATGTCCGCCTGGTACGGCAAGACCGCGGAACAGGCCAAGGCCAACCCGGACTTCGAGATCGACGGCATGGACTACTTCGCCGCCGACGGCGGCGACCCGACCCTGTACGCCGGTCAGCCCGCCGGCACCTGGTCGATGATCCGCAAGGGCGCCTCCAAGGAGACGGTCGAGAACGCACTGGCCGCCGCCAACTTCGCGGCAGCCCCGTACGGCACCAAGGAGCGGATGTACGTCGACTACGGCGTCGAAGGCACCCACTACACCATCAAGGACGGCGTCCCGGTCAAGAACGACCGGGGAATCCAGGAGGTGAACAACGCCTGGGGGATGCTCGCGACCCCGGCGCCCTACCTCGCCCACCCCGACTACCCGGACATCACCCGCAAGCAGGTCGAGTGGCAGCAGCGCCAGGGCGCCTTCGTCAAGAAGACGTCCACGTACGGCATGAACATCCTCGAACCGCGCCGCTACGCCAACATCTCCACCCCGTTCGAGCAGCTCGAGATCGACTTCGTGCGCGGCAACAGGAAGCTGTCCGACGTTCAGCAGGCCATCTCGACGTGGAAGACATCCGGCGGCGACAAACTGCGCGACTGGTACAAGAAGCTGCTGGAGAAGAACGGCAGTGGTCGCTGATGTCCCTCACAGCGGGGAGCAGGCCGGACGGGACGCGTCCCCCCGCGGCCGTCGAGGAGCCGGTGGCCGCGGCCGGCACTGCCGTCCTCACCCGACACGTGCCGGGCAAGGCCCGCCGGACCGGCAGGGTGCCCTTCCGGGTCCGGCTGCGCCGCGACCGCACGCTGATCCTGATGACGCTGCCCGTCCTCGTCCTTCTCCTGGTCTTCAACTACGTTCCGCTGCTCGCCAACGTCATCGCCTTCCAGGACTACGACCCGTACGCCGCGGGCAACGGCGTCACAGCCGTCTTCCACAGCCCCTGGGTCGGCATGGAACAGTTCGCGCGGATGCTCCACGACCCGCCGTTCTGGGACTCCGTACGCAACACCATCGTGCTGTTCCTGCTCCAACTGGTGCTGTTCTTCCCCGTCCCCATCGTGCTCGCGCTGGTCATCAACAGCGTGATCCGGCCCCGGGTGCGGGCCGTGGCACAAGCGATCATGTATCTGCCGCACTTCTTCTCGTGGGTCCTCGTGGTCACCGTCTTCCAGCAAGTCTTCGGCGGGGCGGGCATCATCGCCCAGATTGTGCAGAACCACGGGTGGAGCGGCTTCGACCTGATGACGAACGCGAGCCTGTTCAAGTACATGGTCGTGGCGCAAGCCGTGTGGAAGGACGCCGGCTGGGGAATCATCGTCTTCCTGGCAGCCCTGTCCGCCGTCTCCACCGACCTGTACGAGGCCGCCGCCATGGACGGTGCGGGACGCTGGCGGCGCATGTGGCACGTCACACTGCCCGCGCTGCGCCCAGTGATCGCGCTGCTCCTCGTGCTCCGGGTCGGCGACGCGCTCAGCGTGGGATTCGAGCAGTACCTGCTCCAGCGTGACGCGGTCGGGGTCGGAGCCGCCGAGGTCCTGGACACCTACGTGTGGAACATGGGCATCCAGAACGGCGACTTCAGCTACGCGGCCGCGGTCGGCCTGGTCAAGGGTCTCATCGGAGTCGCGCTCGTCCTGGGCGCGAACAAGTTCGCGCACCTGCTCGGCGAGCAGGGGGTGTACAAAAAATGAGCCTCAACACCCAGCTGATCCGCAGTCTCCAGGCGCCCGCACGTCCCGTGTGGGAGGAGCCGCCGGGCAAGGCCGGCATCACCGCCAAGAGCGGCTTCCTCCTGCTGTGCTGCCTGGCAGTGCTCGCACCGCTGTGGATCGTGATCGTCACCAGCCTCTCCCCCAAACCCGTGATCGACCAGGCCGGCGGTCTCGTCGTGGTCCCCAGAGGGATCACCTTCGTCAACTACACCGAACTGCTCAGCGGCGGCCAGGTCAGCCGGGCGATCATGGTCTCGGTCGGCGTCACCCTCGTCGGCACCCTGTTCTCCATGACGGTGTCGGTGCTCGCCGCCTACGGCCTGTCCCGGCCCGGCAGCCTGGGACACCGGTTCTCCCTGACGGCCATGATGGCCACCATGTTCTTCGGAGCCGGGCTGATCCCCACGTATCTGCTCGTGCAGACACTCGGCCTCACGGACACCTACCTGTCACTGATCCTGCCGAGCGCCGTCAGCGTCTTCAACATCCTGGTGCTGCGGGCCTTCTTCATGGGGATCTCCCCCGAACTCACCGAGTCCGCCCGCATCGACGGCGCCGGTGACCTGCGCATCCTGCTGACCATCGTCCTTCCGCTGTCCCGGGCGGTGCTGGCCGTCATCGCCCTGTTCTACGCGGTCGGCTACTGGAGCGCCTGGTTCAACGCCTCCATCTACCTGTCCGACCAGCAGATGATGCCGCTGCAGAACGTGCTCATCCAGCTGGTCCAGAAGAACACGGAGGCACCGACGGGTCTCCAGCAGGCGGTCCACACCGGCCAGCTCTCGGCGCTGGGGCTGCAGATGGCCGTCATGGTCCTCGCGTTGATCCCTGTCGCCGTCGTCTCCCCGTTCGTCCAACGGCACTTCAAGAAGGGCATGCTCACGGGCGCCATCAAGGGGTGACGCCGAGGAACAGGGCGGGGGAAGGCGCCATGACGGGGCCGGCGATCACGGATGACGCGATCGCCGGCCCCGCCGCGCACTGCGCTCTTCCACCAGGGTGTCCGCCGCCCGACGGGCCGGTGCTGCCCGTCATCGACAGACTCACCGGTGACCACCACGTGGGGGTACGTCCGGGGAGCCGGGGCGGCGCTCAGGCGTCCGGCGTCGTGCGGGTGATGCGGAGCAGTGCCGCCGAGGGCGCGGTGGGCAGGGTCACGGTGAGTTCGGTGCTGTCCGGGTTCCAGGCGGCGCTCGCCCCGCGTGCGGCGGGGTACAGCACGTCGGCGTGGGCTGCGGCGCCCGCCTGCTGCGGCAGACGGACGGACACCGTGTCCTGCCCGCCCGGGCGGCGCCAGAGCGTGAGGTAGGTGGTGGCGGGCGTGTGCAGGGCGAGGGCGGCCCACGGGGCGTCCCAGGCGGGGAGCCCGAGCGGCCAGGACGGCACGGCCTGCGGCAGATCGGCGCGGACGGCCCGGTACACGGCGATCGCCTCATGGACCAGTCCGCGGGCTTCGGGCCCCAGCTCCGGCAGACGGCCGGAGAGGTGGATGCGGCCCAGAAGTGCGCTCGTCATCGTGAAGGCGACTTCGTCAAGGGAGTCTCCGGGCTGAGGATAGGCCCACACGGCGCCCTGTTCGGGGGTGACGGCGGTGGGCGCGGAGGCCGCGATGGGCGCGTAATGAACGAGGTTCTGCTGGTCGCTGGTGGACTGCAGCTGCAACCGGGACAGCAGGGCGTGATCCCAGCGCATGCCGCCCGAGGCGCAGTTCTCCACCACCAGATGCGGGTGGCGGTCCAGGATGCCGTCGAGCCAGTCGAGGTGGGCGCGGTTGTGGCCGAGCAGACCGGCGCCCGGGCTCTCGCCGGGGTGGGCGCTGGTACCGGAACCAGGGTCGATGTTGTGATCCAACTTGAGGTAACCGACGCCCCACGCGCCGACCAGGCGGTCCACGACCTGGTCGAGGTGGGCGCGGGCGGCTGGATGACGCAGGTCCAGGTGGTGTCGGCCGGACTCGGTGACACGTACGCCGTCACGGCGGAAGAACGCCTCGTCGGGCAGGGACTTGGCCACGGGACTGTGCACGCCGACGACTTCCGGCTCCAGCCACAGGCCGGGTGTCATGCCGCGTGCGCGGATGCGGTCGAGGACCTCGTGGATGCCGCGCGCGCCCGGGAAACGGGAGACGGACGGTTCCCAGGCGCCGACGCTGGTCCACCAGCCGTCGCTGTCGTCGTACCAGCCGGCGTCGATGACGAAGTACTCGGCGCCCGCGTCCGCCGCCGCGTCGATCAGCGGCAGCAGCTTCTCGGTGGTGGGGTCGCCCATCAGGCAGTTCATGTAGTCGTTGAAGACGACGGGCAGACGCAGGTGGTCGGCGTGCGGACGGCGCTGGGCGCGCCGGTAGCGGGTCAGCGCGGCGAACGCGTCGTCCGGGCCCGCGCCGGCAGCGACCGACAGGGCCACGGGCACGGTGGGAAAGGCGGCGCCCGGCTCCAGTCGGTGCCGCCATCCGTGATGGGTGTCGGTGGGGCCGAACAAGGCGACGTACGCCGCCCCGTCGTGCTCCTGACACTCCCAGCGCCAGCCGCCGCCGTTGTGCTCGATCTGCCACACCCACGCACGGCCGGAGTGACGGTCCGTCAGGCCGCCCATCGGCAGGTGCCCGCAACTGGACCAGACGCCCTGGCCGGTCAGTGCGTGTCCGGCCTTGCCGTGCCCGTACGGCACACGGCCGCTCACCGCGGGCGTGGTCCGGCGCATCGGCTGCGACCGCCAACGGCACTCGGCCAGCCAGTCGTTGTCCGCCCACCACACGTCGGCCGCGTCGATCGCTGCCGGGTCCCGCGGGGTGAGACAGCCCACGACGAGCGAACTGACCGATTCCAGGTGCAGCGTGTCCGGCCCCTCATTGCGCAGGGTCGCCTCGCCGCGGAGCACGGGGACGCCGTCCGGCGACCGGTAGGCCATCTCGACGGCGAGCCCGGTCTCCGGGTCGTGCAGGTCCACGGTCAGGGTGTGCCAGTCTCCGTCCCGGCCCGCCCGGTGCCCTCGGTAGCGCAACCGGGCGCCGAGAGCGGTCCCGATCAGGCGGCTGCCCGACCAGCCCCGGCCGTGGCCCGTCGCCGTCACCTCCACCAGAGGCAGGGACGCGCCGTCATCGCCGCCCACGTCGCCGGGGCGGCCCATACGCGCAAGGCGGACGCGGTCGTCGTCGCCGACGGTGAAGTCGAGTCGCAGGGCGCTGTGACCCCAGCGGAAGTCCCGCTGTTCGTTGTCCATGGTGTCCTTTGGTGTCCGTTGTACGGAGGTGGGGAAGCCAGTCGCGGGATATCTAAATCGAAGCGCTTCACTAAAACAGTGAAGCTAACCGAGTCAATTCTTCGGGACAAGAGGGAAAGAGGGAGACTGACGTGGCAACTCCCGGGAAACTCCCTCGGTTCGAACCATTGACAGAAACGGAGGGGAAATGTCAGCGTCGAAGCGCTTCGACAAAGCTCTCCACCACTCGACCCCCGTCTGCCGAGGGATCCCTCACGTGACTTCTGCGTCCGCATCCGCAGCCACGCCCCCCTTCCGCGACTCCGCGCTCACGCTGCACGAGCGCGTCGACGACCTGCTGGAACGGCTCACGCTCGACGAGCGGCTCGCCATGCTGCACCAGTACGTGCCCGCAGTCCCCCGCCTGGGCATCGCCGCGTTCCGCACCGGAACGGAGGCGCTGCACGGTGTCGCCGGCCTCGGCAGGGCGACCGTCTTCCCCCAGGCCGTGGGGCTCGGCGCCACCTGGGACGAGGAACTCGTGCACGCCGTCGGCGAAGCCGTCTCCGCCGAACTGCGCGCGTTGCACCGGCATCGGCCCGCCCCGACCGGGCCCGGCCCCAACGGGCTGCAGGTCTGGTCGCCCGTGGTGAACCTGCTGCGCGATCCGAGGTGGGGCCGCAACGAGGAGGGCTACTCGGAGGACCCGCTGCACACCTCGCGCGTCGCCACCGCGTACTGCCGAGGACTGACCGGTGATCACCCCGCCTACCTGCGGACCGCTCCCGTACTCAAGCACTTCCTCGCCAACAACAACGAGACCGACCGCAGCGTCACCTCCTCCGGCCTGCGCCCGCGCGTACTGCACGAGTACGACCTGGCCGCCTTCCGCCCGGTCGTCGCCTCCGGCGCGGCCACCGGCGCCATGGCCGCCTACAACCTCGTCAACGGCCGTCCCTGCCACGTCAGTCCGCTGCTCGAGCGAGAGCTGCGGGCCTGGGCGAGGCCCACGGGCCACGAGCTGTTCGTGGTCAGCGACGAGGGCGCGCCGACCAACCTCGTCACACCGGAGCACTACTTCGACGACCACGCCGAGGGCCACGCCGCGGCCCTGAAGGCGGGCATCGACAACTTCACCGACCTCCGCGAGGACAGCGCGACCGTGATCGGCCGACTGCGCGCGGCTCTGGAGCGCGGCCTGATCGACGAACAGGACGTAAACCGCGCGGTCCGCCGACAGCTGCAACTCCGCTTCCGATTGGGCGAGTTCGACCCTGACCTGGACCCGTACGCGGGCATCGGGCCCGAGGTGGTCGACTGCCCCGAGCACCGCGCCCTCGCCCGCCGTGCGGCGACGGAGTCCGTCGTACTGCTCAAGAACGACGGACTGCTGCCGCTCACCCCGGCCCGTGCCGCGCGGATCGCGGTCATCGGCCCGCACGCGGACGCGCTGTACGAGGACTGGTACAGCGGCACTCTGCCGTACCAGGTCGGCATCGCGACCGCTCTGCGGGCGGCGCTCGCGCCCCTGGGCGGCGAGGTGGTGTGCGTGCCGGGCACCGACCGGATCGCGCTGCGCTCCCGTACCACGGGCGATCCCCTGGGCAAGAGCGCCTTCGACGTTCAGGAGTGGGGCGACGGCGTTGTCACCCTGTGCGAGGCCGATACCGGCCGCTATCTCCGCTGCGGCGACGACGGTTCACTCGTCGCCGAACGGACGTCGCTCAAGAACTGGTTCGTCGACGAGACGTTCCACCTGGAGCCCGCCCCGGACGACGAGGACGACTTCTTGGTGCTCCGGCATGTGCGCACCGGCCGCTACGCCGCCGTCGATCCCGCGGACGGCAGCGTGCACGTCACCGCCGACGGCCTCGCGACGGCCGAGCGCTGGCAGCGGGAGCTGCTGCACGACGGGACGGCCGAGGCGCGGGCCGCCGCCGCGTCGGCCGACGCGGCCATCGTCGTCCTCGGCAACCACCCGATGATCAACGGCCGTGAGACCGAGGACCGTTCGGGAATCGCCCTGCCCGAGGCCCAGGAGGCGTTGCTGCGGACGGTCGCCGCGGTCCGTCCCGAGACCGCGCTCGTCGTCATGAGCAGCTACCCCTACGCCGTCGACTGGGCCGACACGCATCTGCCGGCGGTGCTGTGGACCTCCCACGGCGGCCAGGAGACCGGCCATGCGCTGGCGGCCGTACTGCTCGGCGAGGCCGATCCCGGGGGACGGCTGCCGCAGACCTGGTACCGCGGCGACGACGAGCTGCCGGACCTGCTCGACTACGACATCATCAAGGCCGGCTGGACCTACCAGTACCACCACGCCGCGCCGCTATACCCGTTCGGGCACGGCCTGTCGTACGCGGATGTCACCTATCGTGACCTGCGGCTCTCCGCGCACACCATGGCCCAGGACGGCACCTTGGACGTCTCGGTGACGACGGTCAACTCCGGATCCCGGCCCGGCAGCGAGGTCGTTCAGCTCTACGTCCGCCCCCGTCACGCCCGTTACCAGGCGCCCCGGCTGCGCCTCGCCGACTTCCGCAAGGTCCGGCTCGAACCCGGCGAGACGAGGCGGCTCGACTTCCGGCTCCCGGCCGAGCAGTTCGCCCACTGGGACGTGGGGGCCGGAACCTTCACCGTCGACCCCGGCGACTACGACGTGCTGGTGGCACGCTCCGCCGGGGACGTCGTCGCCGGCGCGGGGCTCCGTGTGACCGGGCCACCACCCGTGCCCCGGACGGTCGTCGGCCGCCGCACGCGCGCCTGCGACTTCGACGACCACACGCGCGCCGTCCTGGTCGACGCCACCCGGGCCGCGGGCGACGCCGTCGCCCCCTTCGATCCGTCCCGCCCCACGACGCTGCTGTTCCGCTCGGCCGATCTGACCGGCGCCGTCCGCTTCGCGGCCGAGGTCGCCCGCGAGGAGGAGGCAGAGGGCGAGGGCGAGGCAAGCGTGGAAGTGCGGGCGGGCGAGCGGAGCCTGGGCCGGATCGTGGTACCGGTCACCGGCGACCGGTACGCATGGACCGAGGTAGCCGCCGAGCTGACCGGCGTCGAACCCGGCCCGCACGACCTGACCTTGATCCTGCGCGGGCGCTTGCGCCTCGCCGCGTTCCGCTTCCACTCGTCCCCGGCGGACGACTGAGCGTTCACCGCGCCCATCAGCGCAAAGCAGGTTTGTGCGATGTCTGTGCCCCCTCCTGCTCCCGGCGCCGCGGCCCCTGCCGCGGCCGGGAGACCTCATAGACGTGGGCCGCGTCCCAGACGATCAAAGGGAGACACCGTGTCCTACAGCATCCGTGCGGGCGGCCTGGAGCGCCACACCGCGGCGGAGATGCTCCGCATCGAGCCCTGGGGCCCGCACGCCATACGCGTACGGGCCACGGCCGGGACCCTCGACTCCGCCGCCCCCGGCGCGCTGGAGACCCCGGCGCCCGCCACCCCCGACGCCCTGTCCGCATCGGACGACGGCAGTGCCCGTCTGGTCAACGGCCGGCTGGCCGTGGAGGCGTCGGCGGACGGCTGGCTGACGTTCCGTCACGTCGACTCGGGTCGCGTACTCCTCGCCGAGCGTGACCCGCGCTCCCATCACACCGGCTCCCGCGTCCTCGCGGCCGGCGGCCGCACCCAGCAGTCCTTCGACGCCTACGACGGCGAACGGCTCCACGGCCTCGGGCAGCATCTGCACGGACGCCTCGACCAGAAGGGCTGCGTGATCGATCTCGTCCAGAGCAACACCGTGGCGGCCGTCCCCTTCCTGCACTCCTCGCGGGGTTACGGGCTGCTGTGGAACAACCCCGCCACCGGCCGGGTCGAGCTGGGCGCGGACGCCACCCGCTGGACCGCGGACGCCGGCGGACGCATCGACTACTGGATCACCGCGGGCGACACCCCGGCCCAGATCCTCGACGCCTACACACAGGCCACCGGCCGGCCGCCCCTGCTGCCGGAGTGGGCGTCCGGCTTCTGGCAGTCGAAACTGCGCTACCGCACTCAGGACGAACTCCTGGCGGTGGCACGGCAGTACAAGGAACGCGGCCTGCCGCTGTCCGTCATCGTCTGTGACTTCTTCCACTGGCCGCGCATGGGCGACTGGCGTTTCGAGCCCGCCGAGTGGCCCGACCCCACCGCCATGACGCAAGAGCTGGGACGGCTCGGGGTGAAACTCGCCGTCTCGGTCTGGCCGACGGTCGAACCCGACAGCGACACCTACGACGAACTGCGCGCGGCCGGGCATCTCGTCAGGGACGCCGACGGCGGCCTGCTCACCTTCCCGTGGCCCTCCCGCCACGGCGGCGACACGCTGACCCGCCCGATGGCGTACTACGACCCCACGCACCCCGGCGCCCGCGCGGCACTGTGGCAGCGCCTGAACGACAACTACCGTTCCCTGGGCGTCAGTTGCTTCTGGCTGGACGCCTGCGAGCCCGACATGCCCCCGGAGTTCGCCGAACGCGCGGTGTACGCGGCCGGGCCCGCCGCCCAAGCCGCCAACCTCTACCCGCTGCAACACGCCCGCGCGGTGGCCGACGGTCTGCGCGCGACGGGCGAGGACCGCCCCTTGTCACTGATCCGGTCGGCCTGGGCGGGCAGCCAGCGGCACGGGGCCCTGCTGTGGTCCGGCGACATCCCCACCACGTTCGACTCCCTGGCGCGCCAGATCAGGGCCGGCCTGAACGTCGCGATGAGCGGCATCCCCTGGTGGAACACCGACATCGGTGGCTTCGCCGGCGGCGACCCCGACGACCCCGCCTACCGTGAACTGCTCATCCGCTGGTTCCAGTACGGCACCTTCGGTCCGGTCATGCGGCTGCACGGGGACCGCGAGCCGAACCACCCCACCTTCTCCACCGACATGACCGCCGGACCGAACGAGGTCTGGTCGTACGGGCAGGAGGCGTACGACATCCTGCGCCAGCATCTGCTGCTGCGTGAACGCCTGCGCCCCTACCTGCACCGCCTCGCCGAGGACGCCCACCGCACCGGCGCCCCGCCCATGCGCCCGCTGTTCTTCGACTTCCCCGAGGACCCGGGCGCCTGGGACGTGGACGACCAGTTCCTGCTGGGCCCCGATGTCCTGGTCGCGCCCGTGTACGAGGCGGGCGCCCGGGCCCGCCGGGTGTACCTGCCGTCCGGGACCGGCTGGCTCGACCCCGCCACCAAAGCCGTGCTGAAGGGCGGCACGACGCTTGACGCCGAAGCCCCCTTGGAACGCATCCCGGTCTTCGTGCGGGAGGGGTCCGGCCTGGCGGAACACCTGGCCTGACGACGCCCCGGGCCCACTTCTCGTGCGCACACCGGCCAGGCCCTGAAGCCAAGACACCCACCAGAAAGGCAGGACCGTCCATGCCTCCCACCCCGCACCTCTCGCGGCGCGGACTGCTGGCCGCCGGCGCGGCGGCCGCGGCGCTCCCGGCGCTCGCCCCTTACGCGGCGTCCGCCGCCGGCACCGGAAGGGCCAAAGCGCCGTACCGCTTCCGCAACGCGGAGATAGTCGGCGGCGGCTTCGTCACCGGCATCGTCTTCAACCAGCGCGAGCCCGGACTGGTGTACGCCCGCACCGACATCGGCGGCGCCTACCGCCTGGACACGAAGTCGAGACGGTGGATCCCCCTCACCGACTGGATCGGCTGGGACAGGTACGGACACACCGGCATCATCAGCATCGCCACCGACGAGGCCGACCCCGACCGGGTCTATCTGGCGGCGGGTACCTACACCCTGCCCGACTGGGACCCGGACATGGCGGCGATCCTGCGCTCGGCCGACCGCGGCCGCACCTGGAAGACCACTCCGCTGCCGTTCCGTCTGGGCGGCAACATGCCCGGCCGCGGCATCGGCGAACGCCTCGTGGTCGACCCCAACCGCAACAAGATCCTCTACCTGGGAGTGCGCGGCGGCCACGGGCTGTGGCGCAGCACCGACCACGGCAAGACCTTCGCGAAGGTGACGAGCTTCCCCAACGCCGGCAACTTCGTCCCCGACCCCAGCGACCCCGACGGCTACAACGGCGACAACCTCGGCGTGCTGCAAGTCGTCTTCGACAAGCGCACCGGCAGACCGGGCAGAGCCACCCGGACCCTCTACGTCACCGTCGCCGACAAGGACAACATCCTGTACCGGTCGACCGACGCGGGAAGGTCCTGGGAACGCGTCCCCGGGCAGCCCACCGGCTTCATCCCGCACCACGCCGCGTTCGACCACGAAGGCGGCTACCTGTACCTCGCCACCAGCGACACCGCAGGACCGTACGACGGCTCCAAGGGCGACGTGTGGAAGCTGGACACCGCCACCGACACCTGGACCCGTATCAGCCCGGTCCCCTCCACCAGCGACGAGAACGCCTACGGTTACAGCGGTCTGACCATCGACCGGCAGAACCCGGACACCCTGATGGTGTCCACCCAGGTCAAGTGGTGGCCCGACTGCCTCCTCTTCCGGTCCACCGACGGCGGCGCCACCTGGAGCCGAATCTGGGACCTGGACGCGGACGGACAGCGCACGCTCCGCTACGACATCGACATCTCGGACGCCCCCTGGCTGTGAAGGTGGTCGCCTGGTACGACAACGAGTGGGGCTTCTCGAACCGCGTGATCGACACGCTGGAGCTGCTCGCCGGCCGCTGACCGGCGGACATCGTGGCGCGTCGCGGGCGTCGCGGTGTCGCGGCACCTGTTCGATCGAGGGCGAGCCTGGTGGGCCGGGATCCTTCCCGGGCTCGGGCCCGCCCTGGGAGAAGAAAGGTCCGGGCCGCCCGGTCGGTCACCAGTGCCGGCTGCCCACCAGATAGGCGATGCCGATGAGAACGGCGATGATCAGCGCCGGGATCGCCAGGGTCTTCGCGATCGAGGTCAGGGCGCGCGTACTGTTCGCCGCCCGCCTCGTGTAGTGCTCCCGCCGTGCTCGCGCTTCATGCCGGGCGAAGGCGCCGGCCACCAGTGCCACCCCGCCGGTGATCAGGCACACGATCAGCGGTGTGAGGGCTCCGCGCTCGCGGACGTTGTCCTCGAGCCGGCCGCTCAGTCCCGCGTCGACGCGGTCCAGGACGGCACCCACCCCCATCTGGATGCTGAGGATGAGCGAGACGACCGCCCCGACCGCCAGGGTGAGGGCGGCACCAGCGAATGCCTGAGCGTGCCGTGAGGCGGTCGGCCGGCCGGTGTCCGCATTCGTGCTCGCGCCGTGTGCACGGGGCGGCGGGGCGGGCGGCGGTGTCGGGGGTGGCGGCGGGACACCGGAGGGCTTGACGACCACCGTCTCCGGCTCCGCGCCCGGTCGATGCGTGGGCTCGGAGGGGCCGTGCGACGGGTCCGCGGGGCGGGGCTCGGGGTGCGGGGGCTCTCGCGCCGGTCGCACTTCCGCCTCGACGTGGATCACCGACTCGTCGGCCACTCCCTTCAGCACGATGTCGCCGGACAGGTGTCCCTCGACGGCCGTGTCGACATGGACTTCCAGACCGGACGGGGTGGGGTCGACCCGCAGCCACGACTGCTTGGGCTGGGCCACGCAGTGCCGGGCCAGCGGTGGGCCGTGCAGGGTCACTGCCTGCTTCTGTGGGGGTGAACCCCTGGGGACCGGGCCGAAGTTCAGGTGGTCCGGGGACGGCGCCAGGCGGATCTCACCCAGGGCGTCGGCCGCCAGCTCGGCGATCTGCTGGATGTCGTTGCGCGCGACCTCCTCCAGGTCCTGCCGCGCCCCTTCCGCTAAGGGCAGCTCCGCGTGCAGCAGTCGTTTGTGCAACTCCATGACGGCGCCCTGCCGTGTCAGGACCTGGTCGCTGCTCAGGGCGCTCCGCAGGGAGGGCGGCGAGGGACGGGCCGCGATCTTGATACGGCCCCGCCTGCTGTGAGCCAGGTGCAGCTCGCCTTGCAGCTCCGCCGCCTTTTTGGGTGTCTGGTGGGGGTTGCGTTCCCGCACATGTCGGAAGACGTACTCGTACAGGTCGTCGAGGGACACATGGCCGTCCGCGTCGAGGTCGGCCTCACCGGTCTCGAGGCCCTCGACCACCGCGTGGGTGAACAGCGAGGGCCGTGGAGCGGTGTGCTCGGCGAGTTCGTCGCCCTCGAAGGAGTACTCCATGGAGTCGGACGCGGTGATGACGGCCCAGCCCCGCCCGCTGGCCGGCTCGTCCTTCGCGAACGAGTCGAGGACGTTGACCTCTCCGGAGGCCCGCACGGAAGCCGAGCCCCGGGAAAAGGCGCCGCCGTAACAGCAGTCGAGGAACAGCACGGTGCGGCCGGCCCGGGTGCCGGACATGCAACCGCGGACGAACTGGGAGGCGACGGCCGTGGCGGCCAGCAGCGGCGGCTCGGTGTCACTCGCGGCGAAGTACAGCTCGCCCGATTCGCTCTTGAGGCCGTGGCAGGAGAAGTGCAGCAGGAGTGTGTCGGAGCGGCGGCGGTCGTGAAAGAAGCCCTCGATCCGTCTGCGCATGAGGTCGGCCGTGGCGTTGTGCACGACCTCCACGTCGAAGTCGCCGATCTGCGGATCGTGCAGCACCCTTTCGAGCGCCTCGGCGTCCTGGGCCGGCGCCTTGAGCTTCCTGAGTCCCTGGTCGGCGTAGGTGTCGTTGGCGATGATCAGCGCGTGTCTGGAGTCCGTCATGGCTCGGCTCCAGCGGGAGAATGGCGCTGGACGAAGACCTTGAACGCTTCCGCGACCTGCTCGTCGGTCGCCTGGGACACTTCCAGGACGTCGTCGCCCATCTGCAGGTGCAGGGACGGGTGGGCGTCGTGGCGGCGGCCGACCCAGGACCGGATGACGGTCATCACCTGGTTCAGGGCGGTTGCGGAACTGCCCAGGGTCACCAGCAGGGCACCGATCTGCGTGACGTCCACGGCCCGTGCCCCGGGCGGGACCTCCCCGCCGGGCAGCGCTGTGACATCGTCGACGTCGAGATCGAGCAGTTCCTCGCGCAGGTAGCCGGTCAGCTCGGCGACACGTTCGGCTTCGGCGTCTTCCTCGGTGAGGAGGATGTGCAGTTCGTTCTCCACCGGTTCAGCCCCTCTTGCTCGTGCTCGTCGGGGCGGCGCAGAGTCGGCCGGTCGGTGGGCTCTACGTCATCGATTCCAGTTTCCGCTGCTGAGAACCGGGCGGCAAGTCGCCCCGGGTAGCATCCATTTGCCGGTTCAACGGTGACGTTGCCTGTTCAACGGAGAATGGTTCGCCGACGGCACGAGGAGGGGGAACGGGTCGAGCAGGGTGTTTGGGTCAGCTCGACAGGTCCAGGAAGCGGTGCATCAGCGCTGCATGATCCCTCGCCCGCTTCGCCGATGACATGAACGTCACCTCCGGCCCAAGTCCATCAATGCCCGGCGCAGCCGCGGGTCCATCTTCTCCACGGCGTACCGGAACGTCTCGCGGGGCATCTCCTTGTGCCAGGTGCGCAGGAACTCGGCCACCTCGTCGGGGTGGACCTCGGCGGTGGCCTTGAGCAGCCAGCCCGAGCCCTTCCGCACGTAGGTGTCGTCGTCGTGCATCAGCCGGACACAGTTGTCGAAGACGTGCGACGTCGGCAGCTCGAAGACCGTGCGGCCCACCTTGCGCCGCACGAATTTCACGACGGCCACATTCGCAGCGCGCCGGGCCCAGGGAGAGACCGAACCGACCCAGTCACGAGTGCGCGGGATCAGGTCGAGGTGCCCGAGGAAGAAGGGGTACAGCAGCTTCAGGCACAGGTCGTCGCACTGCGCCCAGTTGGACACGTACGTCTCGAGCCAGTACTCGCAACGGTCGAGCAGTGCGCCGCCGAGCCCGGTCCTGGCGACCCTGTGCAGGACCGCGAAACCCAGCAGCACCTCCTCGTGGTACTCGGCGCGCGCCAGTACCTCCTCCGCCAGGAGCAGCCGCGTCGCCGCCGGGATCTCGGGCCGCTCGCGGAAGTAGCCGGTGGCGATCTGGACCACGGCGGCGTTACTGACGCCGAGGGCCCGGATCTCGTGCGGGAAGTACCGCTGCACGCGTACCGCCATGTCAGGGTCGGCCCGGGCCGCGAGCGTCTTGGCCAATTCGTCGGCGGCGGAGGGAACGTTGGTCACGTGGTGCCGATCGTCAGTTCCAGGGGCTGGATCGGCAGCGGTTCGGTGCGCGTTCCAGCCGGGGCTTGCCTCGAAGGAGCCTGGCCTGCTCTCGCAGGGTGCGGCCTTGACGGCCCGGAGCTGCGGGCGCATGGCCATGCCCGAGTGACCTCAGGGTATCCGGGCCCTGTTACGCGTCCATCATCTGGCGCCTACCGACGGGGAGATGACATGACCGACGGAGAGTTGAGGGTGACGGCGGCGGGAGGGCGAGCACCCGACTTCGTGCCCATGTGGGTGCAAATGCTCATCGTCGTTGTCGCCTTCGGGGCGTTGGCATTCGGAGTGCACCGCCGCAAGAAGCGGTGACCGGCCCCGGCCGATGCGCGGCGGCCGGCCCGAGGGCCGGTCACCGGGCAGTGCTCCGTCAGGTGCAGAGGCCGTTGTCCGAGTTGTAGTAGATGTCGAAGGAGCCGCTCCACGTCAGGCACTGACCGTCGTCGGGGGCGTCCTTGTAGACCGGGCCCGCGTAGCCGGTGTAGGAGCCGGAGTCCTTGGCCTCGCCGCTGCTGTAGGGCCAGGTGTCCAGCGTGACCTCCATGAAGACGCGGGCACCCGGGTCGGTGCGCACGGTGACCGCGCAGACCTTTGCGGCACTGCGGTTGAAGGTGACGAACGTGGTGGCCGGGATCGTGGACTGCGACGAGTGGACCGGTGTGGCCCTGATGACCTCGTAGCCGGTGCCGCAGGCGCCGTTGTAGCGGGTGGGCGTGGCCGCGGACGCCGGTGTGGTCGCGGCGAGCGTGCCGCCCAGGGCAAGGACGGCCAGAGCGGTGGCGGTGGCTGCCTTGCGACGGGTCGACTTCATGGTGTTCCCCCAGTGGTGATCGTGGTCGATGCGCTGAGGACGGCTGGTCGTCGCCGCCCACGCAAGGTGAGACCCGGGAGGCACACGGACGGTTGTGGGCTGTTGCGTCACTGTCTTGTCACCAGTGTCACAACAGACCATCGTGGCGTGGGGAGGGACAGAGGGCAGGTGCCTCCGGGTGGCACGGTCGCGGCCGGTCCGCTGAAGTTGAGGCGACTGGGGAAACTGAGCCCGATTCCCGCAGGATTGGTAAAGAAACCAGGTAGATCGTCCGTATGTTCTTCAGGTTGCCGGGCACGAGGAGCGAAGGAGGTCGATAACTATGGTTCCCCTGCTTCTCGTTCTGCTTCTGGCCCTGGTCCTCTTCGGCGCGGGGTTCGCCCTGAAGGCGCTGTGGTGGATCGCCGTCATCGTGCTGGTCGTCTGGCTGCTGGGCTTCGTGATGCGCAGTGCGGACACAGGTGGCCGCAAGGGCCGCTGGTATCGCTGGTAGCCCACGAGACAGCAGCCTGCTGGTTGGCCCCGGGGACACCCGGGGCCAACAGCATGTTCGGCGTCAGAACACTGCATCACAGCCACGCCATAGCTTTCACTCCCTTCCATTGCAACAGGGTATCTCCGGGTCATTGCGTTACGGCAGGCCGTTGCAACGATTTGGAAGCTCTGACCTGCACATATAAAGATTCTCCGCAATAATTCCATTGCCCGGACCCACTCAAGCGACGTAGCGTTTCCACCTGCGGAAACACAGGTGGGGGTTAGCGGAGCGCGGGGCCGAGGGGGAATCATGGAGACAGCGCCGAGACAGCGGCAGGCGGCACCCGGCGCCCTCACCGCCTTCGCCCGTTTCGTACTCTGCGGAGGTGGCGTGGGGTTCGCCTCCGGCTTCGCCGTCGTGGCCCTCGCCTCCTGGATGCCTTGGACGGTGGCCAACGCCCTGATCACCACCGTGTCCACGCTCCTCGCCACCGAGTTGCACGCCCGCTTCACTTTCGGAGCGGGCCGGCATGCGAGCTGGCGTCAGCACATACAGTCGGCTGGGTCCGCGGCGATCGCGTACGCGGGTACCTGTGGGGCGTTGGGCCTCCTGCACCACCTGGTGGCGCAGCCCGGTGCGACGCTGGAACTGATCGTCTACCTGTGCGCCTCGGCACTGGCGGGGCTCGCGCGGTTCGCGGTCCTGCGCCTTGTCGTCTTCGCGCGGCACCATGCACGGAGCGAGGGCACCGCCCCCGCTGCCCTTCCCTGCTCGCCTTTGGCTCGTGGCTCCGCCTCGGTCGGGACAGCGGCGCTCTGCCGCACGGCCTGACGATCTCGGGATCCGGTTCAGCAGAGTCACGTCGCCTCAAGGGTGCTCATGTTCGCCATGCTGGGTGGTGGCCTCGTTGTGCTGCTTTTGTCCGGCCTGCTCTCATGGAGGGTCACACAAGGGCAACGCGTGCACCTCTTCTACCTCTACATCCTGAACTTCAGCACGCTGCTGAGCATTCTCGCGATCCTCGTCTTCGTCTCCTGGCGAGCCAAGAGCACCTGGTCACGCCGAAGGCGAGCGTCAAGACCTCCAAGCCAGACCTAGGCAGATTCGACGGCTGTGCCCAGATCGCCGGTTTCGGCATGGGCGTCGGCGAGATTGTTGAGGGCGCCCAGGGTGTCGGGGTGGTCGGGGCCGAGCACGCGTCGGCATGCGGCAGCCGCGCGCCGGTGCCCGTCGAGGGCTTTGCGCCGGTTCCCCTCCGCCTGGTGTGCTGTGGCGAGATTGCTGCGGATCCGGAGCGTGCTGAGGTGATCGTCGCCGAGAAGACGGACGGAATCGTTCAGCGCACGTTCGTACAGGGGGATGGCTCGCACCGCGTCGCCCGCCCGCAGGTGAACGGCAGCGAGGTCGCGGAGCCTGCCGAGAGTGTCCGGGTGGTCCTTCCCCAGCGCCCGCTCGGCTGCCGTCAGTGCCTCCCCGAACAGCGGGACGGCCCGGCTGTGGTCGCGTGCGTCCGCATAGGTCCGGGCGAGGGTGACGCGGACACTCCTCGTTCCGGGGTGATCGGCACCCCAGATCCGTGTGCGGTCGGTCAGCGTCTGCTGGAAGAGTGCGGCGGCCCGGGCCGCGTTGCCCGCCAGGGAGTAGGCGACGCCGAGGTTGTGGCGTGTTGTCGCCGTGTCCGGATGGTCCGCACCCAGCACGCGTTCGGTCTCGGCCAAACACCGGCGGTGCGACCGGATCGCCTGTGCCATGTCGCCCGCCCTGGTGTGGGCTTCGGCCAGCTTGCCGCGGGCGTTGAGAGTGTCCGGATGATCGGCTCCCAGACGGGCCAGACATTCGTGCAGAACCTGCTCCAGCAGCGGGAGCGCTCGGGAGAGGTCACCGGCCGCGGAGAGCGCCAGGCCGAGGCTGCTGCGCGACAGGAGCGTGTCGGGGTGCTCGGCGCCGAGGGTCCTCTGTCGTGCTCGCAGGCTGCGCTCGTACAGGTCGATGGCGCGTCGCAGGTCCCTCTTCAGCATCCAGGCCCGGGCCAGGCCGCTGAGCGTGGTGAGGGTGGCCGGATGGTCCGGGCCCAGCACCCGCTCCTGGTCCGCGAGGAGGCGCTCGTACAACTCGACGCACCGGCCGGGATCCGTCGAGGCCCAGGTGCCGGCGAGGTTGCCGCGGGTCGCGAGTGTGTCGGGGTGATCAGGATCCGGCCCTTGTCGGCGAGGGGCAGCAGCGGCCGCACGTCGTCAGGGTCGGTGACGTTGTCCAGGATGAGCAGCCATCCCTCGTGGGTGGCCAGCCACTGCAGGGCCCGCTCTTTCAGACGCTCCTCGGGCAGCCGGTCGAGCGCGGGCTGAAGTGCTGCGGCCAGCGCCGCAAGCCCGGCGGACAAGGTGCCCGGGGAGTCGGCGGTGATCCACCGGATCGGATGGACCGCGTCCTTGCGGGTGGCGGCCCAGTGAGTCGCCAGGGTGCTCTTGCCGACTCCGCCCAGACCGTGCAGAGCCTGCACCACCGCCGCGCCGGAATCGCTCAGTGCGGCATCCAGCAGAGCCAGTTCACGGGCCCGTCCGACGAACGAAGCGTGCAGGCCGGGCAGGTTCTCCAGTCCGGGTGGAGCGTCCACGGCCGCGGGCGGGCGCAGCTCTTGCGGTGGAATGTGCACGATCGTGGTGTGGTCGCCGGTGTTCACCACACCGAGGAGGGGGGCGCCCCGCGTGTCGATGGCGATCGATCGTGCGCCGGCGGTGACGACGGAGGCCGGAGCACGCCCGTCCGGCTCGTCCGGGGCCCCGCGCGACCTCTTCACGGCCGGTCTCCGTCGGACAGGCGATCACCCGTGGCGATGTCGCCCTCCACCGCGTCGCCCAGACTCACCGATCGCTCCCCGAGGCGGTCACCGACCCCGGTGACGCCGACGGGGCGAGGGGGCCCGGTGAAGGCGCCGCGGCGGCGCCGGAGGTCCGCCCCCGTGCTGCCGGGCCCGTCCGCCGTACGCCACTGTCACCCGTGGAGATGTCGCCCTTCACCGGCCCTCCCACCGCGACGGCCCTCTCCCCGGCCGCGTGAACGCCCCGCACCTGTCCGCCGCCGGCAGCGCCCCCTCCCGCCGGACGCGAGGCGTAGCCCTGCCCCCACAGCACCGCTACGGCGGCCAGCGCCGCGCCCAGCGCCGAGGCGACGCCCCACCGCGCGCCCGCGTCATGCACCAGGGCCGGCAGCGCCCAGAGCCCGCAGAAGAGGGTCGGCACACCGAAGGCCGCCATCGTCACCGAACCCGCCACCAGCCACCGCGTTCCACCGCTCAAGAGACCCACCCCCGGGGCACCGCCCGCCACTTCGACGGTCCGAGCCCGCGCGGCCACGGCGGCCTCGTGCCGACCGAACCTCCGACCGGGCGACCGGAGCCTCTCCCCCAAGACCGTTCCGTCCGCCTGCCTTCGGGCACCTGATTGCCCCTCACAGGATGCCCCAGACCGATCGCCGGTGACACCCACAAGTCCCGACTCCCCATGTACACAGACCCGTTCGGGAACCCCGGAACGGTCAGGAGCGATCCGGAGCGGGGTCAACCACTTGTCCACCCCGGTGATCAATGCGCCACAGCCTCTTCCCTTGTCATGCCCTCTTCTGAAATCTTGCGTCGACCCAATCGACCCACGGCCCGGCCGGCGCCATCCCTTGCCCCGGGCCCTCGGAGGATGCCGTGACCACCCCCCGTATATCCCGGCGCCGTCTCAGACGGTCGCTGCTGTCCGTGGCCGCCGCCGGAGCGGCCCTCGCACTCGCCACGCCCGCCGGCGCGGCCTGCGCGGGCACCGGCCTTCCGCCGGGTCCGGCCTCCGCCCGTGCCGCCACGGCCGCCCAGACCGCTGCCGGATGGGCCGCCGGAACCCGCTCCTACCTCGTCATCACCGCTCCGGGCGACACGTCGTCCGCCCGCAACGCCGTCGCGGCGAACGGCGGTTCGGTCTTCGCCTCCTACGACTCGATCGGCGTCGTGGTCGCGCACTCCTCCTCGGCCGGTTTCGCCGCCGCGATGCGCTCGGTCACGGGGGTGCAGAAGGTGGGCGCGACCCGCACGTCGGACGTCCCCGCGGACGCCTACTCCCCCACTGTGCCGGGGGCTCCCGCCCAGTCGTCGACCACGCTCACCGAGACCGCACGGTGGGACATGACGAGGATCAACGCCGACAAGGCCTGGGCCGTCAACACCGGCTCGCCGTCCGTCACGGTGGGTGTCCTCGACACCGGAGTGGACGACCGGCACCAGGAAATCGCGCCCAACTTCGACGCGGCGGACTCCGTCTCCTGCGCCTACGGCAAGGCCGACACCCGAGCCGGTGCCTGGCGGGACGTCGGCACCCACGGTACGCACGTGGCGGGCACCGTCGCCGCCGCGAAGAACGGCAAGGGAGTGGTCGGCGTCGCCCCGGGCGTGAAGATCGCCTCCGTGCGCATCGCGGAGCCGAGTACCAGCATGTTCTTCGCCGAGAACACCATCTGCGGCTTCATGTGGGCCGGTGACCACGGTTTCGACGTCACCAACAACAGCTATTACACGGACCCGTGGATGTTCAACTGCCCCGACGACCCCGATCAGGCAGCGATCATCGAAGGGGTGCGCCGGGCGCAGGAGTACGCGGAGGGCAAGGGTTCGCTCCAGGTCGCGGCGGCGGGCAACTCCAACTACGACCTGGCGAACAAGCGCACCGACGACTCCAGCCCGAACGACTCCACCCCCGTCAACCGCACCATCACCAACGCCTGTGTCGACATCCCGACGGAACTGCCGGGCGTCGTGACCGTCGCGGCGATGGGCAACGGGAACATCAAGGCGTCCTACTCCAACTTCGGCCGGGACGTCATCGACGTCGCGGCGCCGGGCGGCGACGGGTCCTACGGCGTCTACTCCACCCTTCCCGGCGGCAAGTACGGCAACATGAACGGCACTTCGATGGCCTCGCCGCACGTGGCCGGTGTCGCCGCACTGCTGAAGAGCGCGGATCCGTCCGCCACCCCCGCCGACCTCCGCGCCCGGCTGGGAACCCAGGCCACGGACACGGCGTGCCCGTCCGACAGCCGCTGCACCGGCACCACGGCGAAGAACGCCTTCTTCGGAGAGGGCCAGGTCGACGCGTTGAAGGCCGTCAGCGGCACCACCCCGCCGTCGGGCCGCTACTTCGAGAACGCCGCCGACGTCGCCGTCGCCGACAACGCCACCGTGGAGTCGCCGATCACGGTCACGGGTGTGGCGGGCAACGCCCCGGCCGCGCTGAAGGCGGGGGTGGACGTCAAGCACACCTACCGCGGGGACCTGGTGCTGTCCCTCGTCGCCCCTGACGGCTCGGTCTACCCCTTGGAAGACTTCGCCGACAGCGACAGCGCGGACGACGTGGTGAAGACCTACACGGTCGACGCCTCTTCTGAGACCGCGTCCGGTACGTGGAAGCTGCGTGTCCGGGACATCGCGACCCAGGACACAGGGCGTATCGACGCCTGGAACCTCACCTTCTAGCGCGCGGGTTCCTCCAAGGGCATGTGCTCCTCGCGGCGCGGCGGTGACGCCGCTGCGCCGCGAGGAGCGGGGCCGTCGCCCCCGGTCGCGGTGGGGGTCCGGGTCGGGGGAATGTGACTGAACGGCAACAGAATCACTGGTGGGCAACTTTCCCGCCACCTCGATCATCTGTGTACGCGACATCGTCACAACGCAGGTAAGAGGGCCGAACGATGAACGCGGTACCGGTCGACGAGACGTCCGCCCAAGAGCCGGAGCGCGAGCAGGCCCGGGACGACGGGCAAGAGGCGCGGGCGGAGGCTTCCGAAGCCATCGGCGAAGACACCGGTACCGGCGCCGGCGCCGGTGAACAGGCGGGTGTCGCGCCCGCGGACGAGCCTGACACCGGCGCCGAGCCGGGATCCGCCGAGGCCGGACCGGACACGGAACCGCAGCAGGAACCAGCGCGTGAAACGGAGTCCGTCCCCGCTCCCCGAGCAGACGCGACTCCGGAACCGGAACCGGAGCCGGAGCCCGAGTCAGGGCCAGAGCAGGACCCGGAAGCGGAAGCGGTACCTGCTGCCGAGCCCGAGGTCACGGCCGTGCCGGACGTCGACGGGAGTTCCGCCGATGCATCGGACGAGGACGAGGTGGCTCCCTCGTCGAAGCCGGAAGCGGAGCGGGAGCAGGAGAAGGAGCAGGAACACACGCCGGACCCGAAGCAGGAGCAGGAACCAGATCCCACGCCGGAACCGAAGCCGGGACCAGAACTGGAGCCCGAACCCGAGCCCGACCCGGAGCCCGAGCCCGACCCGGAGCCCGAGCCCGACCCGGAGCCCGAGCCGGATCCCGAGCCCGAGCCGGATCCCGACCCCGAACCCAAGCCGGACCCCGAGCCTCAGCAAGACCACCCCCAACCCGCCCCACACCCCATATCCGACCCGCAGAAGACCGTCCCCCTGCGCCTGTCGGGGCCCCCTCCCGCCCCCGCCCCGGAAGACACCCCCGCCCCGGAGCACACGCGGGAAACTCCGCTGCCCCCGCTCGATCTGCTCGCGCGGCTCACCAACACTCCCCCGCCGACCGAGACCCCGGCCCGGACCCTGGCACGGCGCCTCAAGCTCTGGACCCCGGTGTTCCTGTTGCTGGCCGTGGTGTTCACCGGCGTACAGGCACTGCGGCCACTGCCGGAACAGACGTTGGACGGCACCAAGACCTCGTACGCGCTGCCGGGCCGCTTCGAGATTCCCTGGCCGGACCACGGACAGGGAGCGGTGCGCATCCCCGGTAGCGGCCAGGTCGCCGTGTTCGGCCGGCAGAAGCCGGCGCCGACGGCCAGTGTCGCGAAGATCATGACGGCGTACGTCATCCTCAAGGAGCACCCTCTGAAGAAGGGCGAGGAGGGACCGCGGATCACGGTGGACGCCAAGGCCGTGGAAGAGGGGAAGGCCAAGCACGAATCGCGGATCGAGGGCCTGACGGCAGGGGCCTCGTTCAGTCAGCAGGACATGCTGAAGATGCTGATGATCCCGTCGGGCAACAACGCGGCCCGGCTGCTGGCCCGGTGGGACGGCGGGGGCAGCTCCACGGCGCCCTTCGTGGCGAAGATGAACGCCGCGGCCCGGGACCTCGGGATGCACGACACCACCTACACCGACCCCAGCGGGCTGGACTCCAGGACGGTGAGCACGGCCGTGGACCAGCTGAAGCTGGCGGAGGCGGTCATGAAGTTCGACGTGTTCCGGGCGATCGTCGCCATGCCGAACGCCTCCATCGAGGGGCTGGCCGAGCCGCTGTACAACAACAACGACAGCCTGCTGCTCGCCGGGTTGAGCATCAAGGGCATCAAGACCGGTTCCAGCACGCCGGCGGGTGGCACGCTGGTGTGGGCCGCGTACAAGACGGTCGGCTCGCGTACGCCGCTCATCCTCGGTTCGATGATGGGCCAGCGGGTCGACGGGCCCGACCCCAACGCCACCAAGAGCCTCGCGTTGGTGAAGTCCAACAGCGAGAAGGTCGTCGCGGCCGTCCGCGCGGGGCTTCAGGTGCGGAAAGTCGTGTCCGAGGGACAGGTCGTCGGGCACGTGTACGACGGGTTCGGCCGCCGCACGCCCGTCGTGGCCAACGAAGACCTGCACGTGGTCGGTGTACCCGGTCAGAAGCTGGACGCCGTCCTGAGGCACGACAGCGAGGTGCTTCCCCGTTCCGCCGCGGCCGGGACCGTGGTCGGCACACTGACGGTGGGCAGCGGGCCGCAGGCCCCGTCGGTCCCGGTGAGCCTCCGCAGCCGGCTCGCGGAGCCCACGTTCGCCGACCGGCTCACCCGACTGGACTGACCGGAGTCTCGTACCGCCGCCCGGCGGCGTCATGTCCGCTGGTGTTCCCCGCCTCCTGGCCCCCCCTTCGTGCCTTCACCACGTCACGGGCAGTTCCAGCGGGAAGCGGCGGATGGTCTCGGTGTCCCAGCGCACGTCCTGCGCGGGTACCGCCAGGCGCAGGTCGGGAAGGCGGGTGAACAGGACCTCGATCGCGGTCTTGAGTTCGGCGATGGCGAGCGTGCTGGCGACGCAGTGATGGCCGCCCCAGCCGAACGTCATGTGGGGACGGGACGGACGGTCGGCGTCGAGGGTGTCAGGGTCCTCGAACACCGCCGGGTCACGGTTGGCCGCGAGGTAGGAGACGTGGACGTAGTCCCCGGCGCGGATCAGTACTCCTTCCAGTTTCACGTCCTCCAGGGCGACGCGCGGAATGCCGACGCCCTTGCGGAAGGGGATGTGCCGCAGGAGTTCGTCCAGGAGCCGGGGCAGTCGTTCGGGACTGCGGCGCAGCAGGGCGAGGAGGTCGGGGCGGGTGAGCAGGGTGTAGGCGATGTTGCTGATCTCGCAGGTGGCCGTGTCGTTGCCGCTGAGGATGAGTGTCAGTGCCAGGACGGCCAGTTCGTCGTCGGTCAGGGGGTCCTCCCCCTGGTCGCAGGCCGCCATGGTGTTGATGAGGTCGCTGCCCCCGTCTTTGCGGCGTTCGGCGACCAGGGTGGTGAAGTACGCGCGCAGGTGCCGCTTTGCTTCGGCCGCCGCCTGCCGGGCGTCGGGGGCCGTGGCGAGCATCTGCTGGGTGAGGCGCAGCATGAGGGGCCGGTCCGCCGCGGGTACGTCCATCAGGGCGCAGATGGTGTGGTTGGGCAGCGGTACGGACAGGCCCCGGGCCAGGTCGGCGGGCGGCCCGTGCTCGGTCATCTCGTCCACCAGCCGGTGGGCCACCTCCTCGATGGCCGGTGTCATGCGCTTGACGCTGCTCTGGGTGAAGGCCCGGGCGGCGGCATGACGCAGCCGGGTGCCGCGCGGCGGGTCCATGACGTTGAGCGACTCCGGGGAGATGATCGGCTCGGGAGTCATCCGGGGGTAGTCACGGCCGACGATGGCGGCCCTGCTGAATCTCGGGTCGGTCGTCACCTGGCGTACGCCGTCGAAGGTGGTGACCAGCCACGCCTCGGCTTCGCCGTAGGGCAGTCGGATGCGGCTGACCGGGCCGTCGGCCATGAGCTGTGCGAGGGACGGGTCGAAGGCGAGGTGCTCGCTGAAGTCGAAGGGGCAGGCGGTGGCATGGGCCATGTGTACTCCCGAGCTCGTACGGCGATGCGGCCATGTGGGCGGAACCGGTGGGCGCGGGCCTCGGCCGCCCGGCCCGTGGGGGACATTTCGCATAGTGCGGCAGAGCGCCGCTCCGTGCATCCAGTGCAGGGGCAGACGGCAGAAAGCGGGAAGACGTGTCCGATCCCACCCTTCGAACCCCCCAGCGGCCGACCGTGGACGTGCTGGTCGTCGGCGGCGGCCCCACCGGCCTCACCCTGGCCTGCGACCTGGCCAGGCGGGGCGTGCGGGTCCATGTCATCGAGGCGGCCGAGGAACTCCCCGCCGGTTCACGCGGAAAGAGCCTTCAGGCGCGCACGCTGGAGACGTTCGACGACCTGGGCGTCACCGAGGCGCTGAAGGCCTTCGGCTCTCCCTTCCCGCCGATGCAGACCTGGCGCGACGGTGAGCGCCAGGGCGAGTGGTGGCTGATCGAGCCGGACCCCGAGGCGCCGGTGTCGCAGCAGCCGCAGCAGTGGCTGATCCCCCAGTGGCGCACGCAGCAGATCCTGCGCGATCGGCTGCTGGAACTGGGCGGAACGCTGGAGTGCGGTGCGCGGCTGGTGGCCCTGTCGCAGACGGACGCGTGCGTGACGGCCGAGGTGGCGCGGTCCGACGGCGGCCGTCAGGTGATGACGGTGCCTTACCTGGTGGGCGCGGACGGCAGCCACAGCACGGTACGTGAGACTTTGGGCATCGCCATGAAGGGTGAGGACCGCGGCCTGCGCTCGGCGGTGGTGGCGGACGTACGCGTCGAAGGCCTGGACCGCGATCACTGGCACATCTGGCCCGACGACCCGCCGGGTGAACTGCTGCTGTGTCCCCTGCCCGGCACCGCCGACTTCCAGCTGAACGCCAAGATCACGGGCGATGAGTTCACGGCGACGCCCGAGACCGTGCGCGGCCTGCTCGCCGACCGGACCCACCTGCCCTCGGACGCCGTCAGGCAGGTGCGGTGGAGCTCGTTCTACCGGCCGCGTACGGCGATGGCCGAACGCTTCCGCGAGAGACGCGTCCTGCTCGTCGGGGACGCCGCTCATGTGCACCCGCCCGGCGGCGGCCAGGGGCTGAACATCGGCGTGCAGGACGCCTACAACCTCGGCTGGAAACTCGGCCAGGTCATCGGCCACCGCGCCCCGGACGCGCTGCTGGACAGCTACGAGGCCGAGCGCCGGCCCGCCGCGTCGGGTGTCCTGGACCTCAGCACCCGGCTGTACCGGGCCGGCCGCAAGCCCGAGGACGGCAAGCAGGCACGCTACCGGGGCCGGGTCTGCCACCTGCTGACGGTGCATTACCGCGACAGCGAGCTCTCGACCGACGTCCGCGCGGACCGTTCGCCGGCCGGTGTCCGGGCCGGTGACCGCGTGCCCGACCTCGCGTGTGTCACCGCCGACGGGCCGCGCAGCCATCTCTTCGACCTGCTGAGAGGCCCGGACTTCACCCTGCTCGCGGTGAACTGCGCACCGCCCCGCGTCACACCGGGCGTCCGCACCCATCAGGTGACCGCCGGGCCGCTCGCCGAGGAACTGGGCACCGGGCTGTTCCTGATCCGCCCCGACCAGCACATCGGCCTGGCCACGGACAACCCCCGGGATCTCGGCCCCTACCTGGCGCGCATGGGGCTGCGGAGCGCCGACACGTAGAAGATCACAACACGGCCACATCGGGCGCGGGCGGCCTTCGCGGGGCGCATGATGCCCCTTCGGGCAGAGGCACCCTGGGGGAATCATGCGCACTCGTACGACACTCACCGCAGCCTTCGCGCTGCTGCTCGCCGCACTCACCGCCTGCGCGGGCACCGAGGCCGAGGCGGATCCGCAGGCCTGCAAGAAGGCCGTCTACGAGCAGTACCGGGACACGGTCGCCGCCGGCGACGACACCCCCCGGACGCGGAAGCCCTCGGAGTGCGCGGGCATCGACGACAGGACGTTGAAGCGCCTCGCGGGTGAGGCGATCAAGGAGTACCTGGCGAGCGAGGACGCCGAGAAGGCCCTCGACGACGCCATGCGGGACGCCATCGACGACGCCCCGTTCGAAGAAGTCCTGCCGACGCCCGGGCCGTCTTCGTGAAAGGCCCGCTTCAGCACAGCACTCGCAGGGCGCCGGGCAGCACCCTGGCCGTGACCGGGAGGGTGGCCTCGATCTCGCCGTCCGCGCCGTAGGGGAGGTCCCTGTCCGCCTCGATGCGCAGCTCACGGCCGCGTATCACCCGCACCTGGGGACGGTGGACATGGGCGCCCGTGTCGAGTTCCCTCATCAGCGTGAAGAACAGGCGGCGTGGCGCGTCGCTGATCGTCACGACGTCGAGGAGACCGTCGTCCAGCCGGGCCTCGGGGGCGATGCGGCGCGCGGAGCCGTAGTAGCTGGAGTTGGCGGCCACCACGGTGTAGCCGGTGAAGGCGTGCTCCTGACCGTCGACGGTGATCCGGTAGCGGACGGGGCGCCAGGTGCTGATCGCGCGCAGGGCACCCGCGTAGTAGGAGGCCGAACCGCGCAGCACGCGGGAGCGGTTGGCGTGGAGGTTGGCCAGGGCGTCCACGCCCGCGTAGACGCTGCCGAGCACGACGGTGCCGGCGTGGACGGACGAGGTGACTTCGATGGTGTCCACGGCACGCGGGGTGCCGTGCAGCAGGACCCGGGCCACGCCGTCGGGGTTGCCCGGCAGGCCGAGGGCCCGGGCGAAGTCGTTGCCGCGTCCGGCCGGGACCAGGCCGAACAGTGCGCCCGTGCCGCTGAGGGCCCCGCCGATGCTGCCGGTGATGCCGTCGCCGCCGACGGCGAGCACCACTCGGCCGCGCTCCCCGGCGTGCCGGGCGAGTTCGCGGGCGTGGGCGAGGCTGCGGCTGTACTCGGTCTCCAGCTCGGCACCCGCCTCCCGGAGCAGACGGGCCACCTTGTGCAGCGCCGCAGCGCTGGTGGCTCCGCCCGCGGTGGGGTTGACGACGGCGGTGAACTGTCGCATCGATGTGCCTCCGGGCCGGCGGGTGGTGCCGGGCTGTCGTCTGGTCAGGGGGTGTTGCGCGCGCGTGCGGGGAGCGGCGCTGTGGGTCAGTCGGTCGGCAGCAGGACGCCGGGGTTCAGCAGGCCGTGCGGGTCCAGGCGTCGTTTGACGGCCCGGAGCGCCGCCACGCCGAGGTCGGTGGCCTCCCGTACGTACCAGTCGCGGTGGTCGGTGCCGACCGCGTGGTGGTGGGTGATCGTGCCGCCCGCCGCGAGGATCGCCTCGTTCGCGGCGTGCTTGGCGCGCGTCCAGTGCGCCACCGGGTCCTCGCCCTGTGCCGAGACGACGGTGAAGTACAGCGAGGCGCCGTTCTCGTAGACGTGCGAGATGTGGCACATGACCAGGGGCGGGGTGCCGTTCTCGGTGAGCGTGGTGGTCAGCGCCTCGCGGACGGCCGCGTACAGGCCCGGCAGCCTCGACCAGTAGGCGGCGGTCTCCAGCGTCTCGGCGAACGCGCCCGCTTCGAGGAGCGAGTCGCGCAGGTACGGAGCCGAGTAGCGGCCGTGGGTCCAGCGCTGTCCTGGCTCGTCGCCCGCGAACTCGCCCCCGCAGTCGGTGAGTACGGCCGCTACCGCCGTCCGCCGCTGTGCGGTGTCCTCCTCGGTTCCTTCGAAGCCGACCACGGCGAGACATCCGGCGCTGTGCTGCTGCTCGGCGGCCGAGCCGATGGCGTCGGGCTGGGCCAGGCCGATGAGTGTCTCGGTCTCGTCGGAGAGCCTGAGGACAGTGGGGCGGGGGCCGTCCTGGGCGAGCCGGCGCAGGGCGGCGGCGCCCTGGTCGAAGGAGGCGAAGCGCCAGCCCTCGTAGCGGCGCGACCGGGGAACGGGCCTGATGCGGACGGTCACGGAGGTGATGACGCCGAAGGCGCCCTCCGAACCCAGCAGCAGCTGCCGCAGGTCGGGTCCGGCGGCCGAACGGGGCGCGCGGCCGGTGTCGAGGGTGCCCTCGGGCGTGGCGAGGGTGAGGCCGAGGACCATCTCGTCGAAGCGGCCGTAGCCGGCGGAGGCCTGCCCGCTGGAGCGGGTCGCGGCGAAACCGCCGATGGTGGCCCACTCGTAGGACTGGGGGAAGTGGCCCAGGGTGAAGCCGTGTCCGGCCAGGAGTGCCTCGGCCTCGGGTGCGCGCAGACCGGGCTGGAGGGTGGCGGTCCGGGAGACGGGGTCGATGTCGAGCAGGCGGTTCATCTGCCGCAGGTCGAGGGCGACGAAGGGAACGCGGCCGGTGGGTGCGAGTCCTCCGACGACGGAGGTGCCGCCGCCGAACGGGACGAGGGCGAGGCGGTGTTCGGCGCAGACACCGAGCACGGCGAGCACCTCGTCGTGGCTGCGCGGAAGGACGACGGCCGCGGGGGCGTCGGTGGTGTCGGCGGCGCGGATGCGCAGCAGGTCCGGGGTGGACTTGCCCCGGGTGTGCCGGATGCGGCTCTCGGTGTCCGTGCGGACGCCCTCCGCCCGGTCGCCGAGTGCGGCGCGCAGGGCGTGAAGGACGGCGTCCCCGAGGGCGGGCGTGGGGATCGCGATCTCCTCCAGCCGGGCGGATGCCGTGGGCTGCGGCTTGACGCCGAGCCAGTCGCGCAGCAGCCCTGTGACGGTGTCGGGCAGCGGCGTCGCCCTGGCCGGGTCGCCCCAGCCGTTCCACAGCATGTCCATGCCTGTCGTCCTCGCCGTCGTCGGGGGGTGCCGCTGGAGCGGCTCTGACCGTTACACTGTTACACATGACGCCTAATCGTCACAACGCCTCGGCCCAGCAGAAGTCCTCCGACAGCGATGTGGTGCTCGACGCCGTCCGCGACTGCGTCCTCGCGGTCGGGGTGCGCCGGACGACCATGACCGACGTCGCCCGCCGTGCGGGCGTCTCGCGCATGACGCTCTACCGGCGCTGGCCCGACGTCCGCTCACTCGTCGGTGACCTGATGACGCGCGAATGGATCGCGGTCGCCATGGGAGCCATGCCGGAGAGCCGGCCGGAACTGGGCACACGGCCCCCGATGATCGACGGCCTGGTCGCGGGCGTGACGGCCTTCCGCGCCCACCCGCTCTTCCAGAAGATCGTCGACGTGGACCCCGAACTGCTCCTGCCCTACGTGCTGGACCGGCGCGGCGCCAGCCAGGAAGCCCTCCTGGAGCTGCTCGCCGGGGCGCTGCGCGAGGGGCACGCGGACGGTTCGGTGCGCGAGGCCCCCGCCGAACGCCAGGCGCGGACGGTCCTGCTGATCCTGCAGTCCTTCGCCCTGTCCCTGCGCACCATGACCGACGAGGACGACGAAGAGCTCACCACCGCGGCGTTTCTCGCCGAACTGCGCACCGTCCTGGAGAGGACCCTCACCCCATGAGCCAGACCACCGTCCCGGCCGACGGGGCCTCCCTGTCCGCTGCCCGGCGCATCCGTGAGCTGACCGAAGCGACCGACGGCCGCGTGGTGGACCTGCTGGTCGTCGGCCTCGGCGCGACCGGTGCGGGAGCGGCCCTGGACGCCGCCGCGCGCGGCCTCGACGTCGTCGCCGTCGACGCCCACGACCTGGCCTTCGGCACCTCGCGCTGGAGCTCCAAGCTCATCCACGGCGGGCTGCGCTACCTGGCCTCGGCGCAGTTCGACGTCGCCCACGAGAGCGCCGTCGAACGCGGGGTGCTGATGGAGCGGACGGCTCCCCACCTGGTGCGCCCCCAGCCGTTCGTCCTCCCCTTGACGGGACTGGTCTCGCGCGGGCAGGCCGCGCTGGCCTGGGCCGGGTTCCGGGCCGGCGACGCCCTTCGGCTGTCGGTCCGCACGGCCCGCGCCACCCTGCCGGGCCCGCGCCGGCTCTCCCCTGTCGAGACCCGGCACCTGGCCCCCGCACTGCGCCCCGAGGGACTGCGCGGCGGCCTGCTGTCCTGGGACGGACGGCTCACCGACGACGCCCGCCTCGTCACCGCCCTCGCCCGCACCGCCGCCGCGCACGGCGCCCGCGTCCTGACCCGGACCCGCGCCTTGGAACTCACCGGGTCCGGCGCCCGCGTACGCGACGAACTCACCGGTGAGGAAGGCGAGATCCGGGCCCGGGCGGTGATCAACGCGTCCGGGGTGTGGGCCGGAGACCTCGTCGACGGCATCCGCATCCGGCCCTCCCGCGGCACCCACCTAGTCCTGCGCTCGGAACACATCGGCCCACTCCCCGCGGGCCTACACATCCCCATCCCCGGCGAGACCAACCGCTTCGTCCTCGTCCTGCCCCAGGACGACGGCCGTGTCTACGTCGGGCTCACCGACGAACCCCTGGACGGGCCCGTCCCCGACGTGCCCGACGTCCCGGAGACCGACATCGGCTTCCTGCTGGACGTCCTCGGCTCCGTCCTCGACGTCCCCGTCCACCGCGGCGACGTCGTCGGCGCGTTCGCCGGGCTGCGCCCCCTGCTGGACACCACTGCGGGGGCGCAGCCCGGCGCGGCCTCGCGCACGGCCGACATCTCGCGCCGGCACGCGGTACTGACCTCATCGGAGGGCGTGGTCAGCGTGGTCGGCGGCAAGCTGACCACGTACCGCCGGATGGCCGAGGACGCCGTGGACGCCGCGGTCGGCGCCCGCGGACTGGCCGTCGGCCCCTCCCCCACGGCCACACTCCCACTGGTGGGCGCCGCGGCCCCCCGGACCCTGGCCGGGCTGCGGGCACCCCGCCGCCTCGTCCAGCGCTACGGCACCGAGGCACCGGCGGTGCACGCCCTGGCCGTGCGGGACCCACGACTGGGCGAGCCCGTCGTCCCGGGCCACCCCGTCACCGGCGCCGAAGTGCTCTGGGCCCTGCGGCACGAGGGCGCCCTGGACGAGGCGGACCTGCTCGACCGGCGCACACGCATCGGACTGGTCCCGGCGGACCGGGCCGAGGCGCTGGAGGTTGTACGCGGGCTGGTCGGGGAGACCCTCGGCGCGCGGGGCTGAGGCCGTCGGGGCGGGGCCGGTGATCGGCGGCGGGGCTGAAGCCGTCGGCCCGGGGCGGTGATGGGCTGCGACGCCGACGCCACGGGGTCCGGGCCGGCGACCGTCCGCGAGTGAAGCCGTCGGGCGGCCTTTGCCTGCGATCGGCAACGAGCTGGAGCCGATGGACCATCGGCTACGACGGTGAAGCCCCCCCCGAGGCCCGGGGCCAGTTCCTGGTGGCCCACCGCGCAGACGCGGCCCGGGCGGGCCACCGGAGACGCGCCGGGAGTCGGCGATCGGCCGCGAGCTGAAGCCGCCGGGCGCCCCGAGCAGCGACCGACCGCGAGCCGGAGCCGGAGCCGGTCGCCCATCCGCTGCGACGGTGAAGCCCCCGGGTGCCCGGATCGGAGATCGGCCGCGAGCTGAAGCCGTCGGGCGGCCCGGGCCCGCCGTCGACCACGAGCTGAAGTCGCCTGACGGCCCGAGTCGGTGGCCGACTGCGCTGCGCCGACCCGCCCGCTACGGCCCTCCGGCGAGCAGGGCCCGGCGGATGGCCCGACGTTGCGCGGCGGTCGTGGCGCCCCAGATGCCCGCGTCCTCCCCCTGCTCGATGGCCCAGACGCGGCAGGGAAGCAGGACCGGGCAGCAGCGGCACACGGCGAGGGCTTCGGTGACCTGGGGGTCACCGTCCCGCTCGACCAGCGGGAAGAAGAGCTCGGGATCCACACCCACGCAGGCGGCCTCGCGCAGCCACGCGCGTGCGGCGTTCGGCCGGTCGGCTCCGGCGTGGGAGAAAGGACGGTCACACGGCATGGCACACCTCTGCTTGCTGCCGACCAGGCCGGCAGGTGGCTGCGGCACCACGGCACCACAGGCCCGGCAGGGGTCGCACCGCCCACTGTAAGCAGCGGCCGGGGCGCAAGGGAACGGTCAGTCCGAGCAGTGACGCCGGCGCGGCTTCGACACTTCGCAGCGGCCGGCACCGACTGCGTGCCACCAGGCCGCGTCCGCCGGTCCCCGGCGGTGCACTCTGCCCTCGGCATCGCACGCACCGCGGCCGCATGCCAAGACACCCCCGAGTCCAGGACGCTCAGCTTCTCCGTCGGCCGTCGCGCACTCACCCGCGCCGGGTGAAGCCACTCGGCTTCTGCCGTGCGCACGCTGGTGCGGACACCGAACCGTTCCCTGGAGGAGCCTTCGCCGTGGAACGTCCAGGCTCCGCATCGAAAACGAGGCGCACGATGAGCTCGACACACACCCAACCATCACATCGGGCGCGGAACGAATGGGCCACCGGCCTGACCGCCTTCGCGGCAGTGATGCTCTTCCTGGTCGGCCTGCTCGACATCTTCCGCGGCATCATGGCCATCGCCGAGGACGACATCTTCGTCACGACCCGCAACTACGTGTTCGAATACGACCTGACCGGCTGGGGCTGGATCCACCTCGCCCTGGGTGTGCTCGCCGTGATCGTGAGTCTCGGGCTGCTCAGGACGGCGATGTGGGCCCGTGTCGTCGGCGTGGCCATCGCGGGGCTCATCATCGTCGCCAATTTCCTGTCCCTGCCTCAGTACCCGGTCTGGTCGATCATCATGATCGCGCTGTCGGGCTTCATCATCTGGGCTCTGTGCGTAGTGCCGCGCGAGAACCTCCTCGAGCCGTCGGAGGAAGGGGCTTGGCGCGAACGCGACGAGGTGTACCGCCCCACGGCCTCGCCCCGCCCTCCTCGCTGATCGGACGACCGGACCTTCCACGACCAGGCACGACACCACAGCAGCGGAGGCGGAGATGTGCCGCTGGATCGCCTACTCGGGTACACCCGTCCTGCTGAGCCGGGTGCTGTTCGATCCGGCGCACTCGTTGATCGACCAGAGTCTGCACTCACGCCTGGGGGTGGAGACCACCAACGGGGACGGCTTCGGTATCGGCTGGTACGCCCCGGACACGGTCGCCGCCCCGGGTGTCGTCCGTGACGTGGACCCCGCGTGGAACAACCGCAATCTCCGGGAGGTCGCGCACCACGTCCGCTCGGGTCTGTTCTTCGCCCACATCAGGGCGGCGACCGGAACGGCCGTGCAGCAGTCCAACTGCCACCCGTTCCGCCACGGGCGCCGGCTGTGGATGCACAACGGCATGATCAAGGATTTCCGGCTCATGCGGCGTGACCTGGCGATGGCCGTCGACCCGGCGCTCTACGCCGACATCGAGGGTTCCACCGACTCCGAGCTCATGTTCTATCTGGCGCTCACGTACGGTCTGGAGGAGGATCCGCCCGGCGCGGTGGCACGCATGGTGGGGATGATCGAGAGCACGGGCCGGGCCCACGGCGTCCAGCACCCCCTCCAGATGACCGTCGCCGTGGCCGACGGCGAGCGCGTGTGGGCCTTCCGCTACGCCAGTGAAGGCCGTGCGCGGTCCCTGTACTTCAGCACGAGGGTGGAAACGCTGCGCGCGCTGCACCCGGACGCCGAGTTTCTGCGGGACATCTCCGAAGAGACCCGTCTCGTCGTCTCCGAGCCCCTGGGCGATCTCCCGGGCGCCTGGAACGAAGTCCCGGAGGGCACCTACGGCGTCATCCAGCCGGGCCATGATGTGCTCCACACGTTCCAGCCCGACGCCCCACCAGGTTCGGCCCGCCTCTGATCCGCCTTCCGATGCAGGTCAGCGGGGTGGGGCCCGGTCTGTCGCGCGCATGGCCAGGAGGGCTGGGATGCTGAGGGAGGAAGCGCTGCCCGTGACGTGGCCCTGACGGACAGGGGTGAGGAGCGCCGTGGCGGAAGTCGGTGAGAACGCTCAAGGATCGGCGATTCCCCTCGGCGTGGCCCTGCCGCACACCGACCCGCTGGGCGATCCGTTTCTGCGTGCCAGGTTCGCTCCGCCCGCGAGGCCTCGCACGTATCTGCGGCGGCAGCGGCTCGTCGACCACCTCGACCAGGCCCGCAGGACACCGTTGACGCTGCTCAACGGCCCGGCCGGAGCGGGCAAGACCCTGCTGGCCGCCGAGTGGGGCTCCGGGGTGAGCCCGCCGGTCGCCTGGCTCTCGTTCAGCAGCGGAGACCGCCGCCCCGGCATGTTCTGGGCGTATGTCCTGCAAGCCCTGCGCACCTGTGGTGCCCCGGTGTCCGAGGCGGTCGGGACACCTGCCCAGGCCTCCAGGGTGAGCCGCAGACTGCTGTCGGCACTCGCCGCCGAGCTGAACGACCGCGACCGGCCCGTGCTCCTCGTGCTCGACGAGTACGACCGCGTGGCCGACACGAAGGTCGCGGAGCAACTGGAGTTCGTCCTGCGCCACGCCGGCCAAGGGCTGCGCCTCGTGCTGGTCACACGAACCGAACCACTGCTGCCGTTGCACCGCTACCGGGCGGTCGGCGAACTGACGGAGATCCGCTCCGCCGAACTGGCCTTCACTCCCCAAGAGGCCGGCGCACTGCTGGATCTGCACGGTGTGGATGTTCCGCTCCAGGCGGTGCGGAACCTGGTCGAGCGCACGCGGGGCTGGGCCGCGGGGCTGAGCCTGTCCGCCCTGGCCGCCAGGGAGACCCCCGACCCCGAGCTCTATCTGAAGGAGTTCGAAGCCGACCGCAGCTCGGTCGCGGATTTCCTGCTGGCCGAGGTCCTCAAGGGGCGGTCGCGACAGACGCAGGACCTCCTGCTGCGCGTCAGCGTGCTGGAGCGATTCTGTCCCGATCTGGCCAACGCGCTGACCCGCCGCGTCGATGCCGAGCCCATCCTCGCCCGCCTGCACCGCGACAACGCGTTCGTCGAACGCCTCGGGCACTCGTCCTACCAGCTCCACCCGCTGTTCAGGGAGATACTGCGCGCGCACCTGCGCGTCCGCCTGCCCGGGCTGGAGCCGGAACTCCACCGGCGGGCCGCGCGATGGCTGCGGCGTCACGGCCACCTGCCGGAGACACTCGCCCACTCCGCGGCCGCGGACGACTGGGACCTCGCCGCCGATGCCCTCGTCGGCGACCTCGCGATCGGACGGCTCTTCACCGGCCCCGACGCGCACGACCTGGCGCGGTTGTTCTCCCGTATGGGCCCCGAGGCGACAAGCCCGGCCACGGACCTCGTGCGTGCCGCCCGCGACCTGTCCCGCCACGACCTGGACCATGGCCTGGCCAGCCTGCGCCACGCCGAGGAGCAGCTCGCCGACGGCAGCCGCGATCTGGCGGCCGCCCGGCTGAGCTGCGCGCTGCTGGAGGCCACGGCCGCCCGGCTGACCGGGAGTACCCCACAGGTGGAGCAGGCCGCCGAGTCAGCCGCGGAACTGCGGCAGGAAGTACCATCCCACCTGCTCGACAGGCATCCCGAACTCACCGCCCTCCTGCTGACCCATGTGGGCTCAACACTCCTGTGGGCCGGGCGTTTCGAGGACGCGCGCGCCGTCCTGACCACCGTGGCCGCGGCTGCCGTCGGGGCGTCCTCCGAGGCGCCCCGTAAGGAGGCGCTGGGACACCTGGCCCTGCTCGACTACCTCGACGGATGGCCCGGCCGGGCGGAGCACAAGGCACTGGCGGCGGTGTCCGAGGCGGATCGGACCCGTCCGCCCCGGCCGTCCGGCTCGGAGATCGGACGGCTGGTCCTGGCGGCGGTGGCTGTCGACCGCGATGAACTCGACCGGGCAGAGGCCCTCCTCGACGCAACGGCCGATCTCCCCTTCGCCACGCGCGATCCGGTGATGGCGGCGGGGCGGGCCCACGCCGCGGCTCGCCTCCTGATGGCCAGAGGGAAGATCCGGGCCGCGGTGGAGGCGGCGGACCCGGCCGTTCCGGCCGCCGTGCCCTCGCCGTGGGCGACGAGTCAGGAAGCGCTCGTCACCTCGGCCGCCCACCTGGCCCGGGGACGGCCGGACCAAGCGGCCGAGGTGCTCCGGGCGGTCTCCGGCGACCAGCCCGTGTGTGCCGTGGAGGCCGCTTCGATCCAGCTGGCCGCACGGCGTACCGCGGCGGCTTTCGCACTGCTCGACAGCGTCCATGCCGAGGAACGGACCGGCCCCGCCGTCACCGTGCGGGCGGCGCTGGTGAGGGCCCGGGCCGCCGACGCGGCGGGAGACACGGCGGCTGCCCGCAAGCTTCTGGCACGGGCGCTCCTCGACGCCCGGCGCGAGCGACTGCGGCGTCCGTTCCTGGACGCGGGAGCGTGGATCCGGCCTCATCTGGCCTCGGCCTCACTGCACGAACTCGCGGCGGGTTGGCTGACGCCCACCGCTTCGCGCCGAGGTGAGCGGCCCGGACCACCATCACCGGCCGCTCCACTCGTGGTCGGGGAGCTGAGCGCACGCGAACACGACGTCTTGGAGCGCGTCGCCCGGATGATGTCGACGGAGGAGATCGCCGCCGATCTGTACCTGTCGGTGAACACCGTGAAGACCCATCTCAAGAGCGTCTACCGGAAGCTGGCGGTGAACCGGCGAAGCGAAGCGGTACGCCGCGCGCGTGACCTTCGCATGCTGTGAGCCGCGCCGGTGCAGAGGCCGTCGTCTCGTCAAGGCCGCGATCCTGGACACCGGTGGCTTCACGCCGGCCGGTTTCGTCGTCACCCCGCACCCGCTCACCGCCCCCGGCCGCAGCCGCTCGCCGGAGCAGGGCGCTGACGCTCCGCCCGGAGCGAACGCCCCGACTCCCTGAGGCACATGGAGCCGATCATGTCCAAGACCACCGCCACGGCGAGCCGCAGCAAGCGCCGGGCGGAACGACGCGCCAGGGCGGACTACACGGGCGGCGTCTACGGTTCCATGCTGGCCGCCTCCGTGGTGATCGGCGCCGGCACCCTGGGCTCGTTCCCTCGCACCGAGCTGGTGGTGCTGTTGCTGCTCACCGGAGTGGTGTTCTGGATCGCGCACGTCCATGCCCAACTGTTCGGGGCACGCCTGGCGCAGCAGACTCCGGACCGCCACCTCGTCCTGCACGTGTGCCGTGACGAGTGGCCCATCGTCAAGGCCGCCGTCCCACCGGCCGTCGCGGTGGCCGTCAGCCCGCTCCTGGGGCTGGATGTGCGAGGGGCCGGCTGGCTGGCTCTGTGTGTCGCCGTGGCCGGCCAGGTCGGCTGGTCCTTGGCGGCGGCCCGCCGCGCCGGTGCCTCGCCGCGGCTCATGGTCGTCACCGCTTCGGTCAACCTGCTGCTCGGCCTGCTCATCATCGCCTTCAAGATCGTACTGAAGCACTGATCCGGCGTCCGCCACCGAGCGGGCCACCGGGGTCACCTGCTCCGGGTGAGGTTCGGACCGGCACGGAAGCGGACGATAGCGGTGAGGGCGCCGTCCGCCTGTCCCGGTCAGCCGTGGGAGGACAAGTTCGTGCGCTACGAGATCCGCGTCGAGGGACGCCTGTCGGAGACTCTGGCCGAAGCGTTTCCGGAGCTGGGCCATGTGGTGATGGCCGGTCAGACGGTCCTGTTCGGCCCCGTCGTGGACGAAGCGCACCTGTACGGGCTGCTGGCCCGCTGCCAGTCACTGGGACTGCGTGTCGTGGAGATGCGGCCGGTACCGGAATGACCCATGACGGACGTGTGCTCCGTCCTCTTGTCCGGTCACCCACGTCTTCGCCACCGGCGAGCGGTAAGGCGGGGACCGCAGGTGCTAAGGGAGGGCCGGCGCCCCCGCCCGGTTGCTCCGCCTACCGCAGGGCCGCGGCCACCAGGCCTTCGAGGGCCTCGCGCGGCACCTCGCCCCCCCTCACGAGCCGGTCGAAGACCAGCCCGTCGACGCAGGACAGCAGCGTGTGCGTGCGGCTCTCGACGTCCGTCACGCCGCGCTCGGCGAGGAACGAGCGGACGGCTGCGCGCCCGGCGTTCTCGCGGGGGGTGAGGATCTCCCGCAGTTCCGGGTCGCGCACACTCTCGACGGCGCAGGCGTAGCGGGCCAGTGAGCGGCGGCGGCCCTCGCCGGTGAGCCGCTGTCGTACCAGCAGCGTCAGGCCGTTCACCAGGTCCTCGGGGGTGCTCAGGGGCGGGAGCCGCTCGGCCGTCGTGTGCAGTTCCCGCTGGTCGAGTTGGACCAGGCGCGTCACGAGCGCGGTGAGCAGCGCGGCACGGGTGCGGAAGTAGGCTGAGGTGGTACCGGGGGGCATGGCGGCCCGGCGGTCCACCGCGCGGTGGGTCAGGCCGCGGATCCCTTCGTCGGCGAGTACGTCGAGAGCCGCGTCCGCGAGGAGGGTGCGCCGTTCGGTAGCCATGGTTCCTTTCTACACCTGTAGAGCTTCGGATAGGGTCCTCCTTCTACAGGTGTAGAAGGAGAAGTGGGGGTTCGCGATGGGCGACACAGCGGTGATCATCGGAGGCGGCATCGGTGGGCTGGCCGCCGCGATCGGTCTGCGCCGCGTCGGCTGGGAGGCGACGGTCGTCGAGCGCGCGTCCGTGCTCGACGACGTGGGGGCCGGCATCTCACTGGCGGCCAACGGCCTGCGAGCGCTGGACGCGCTCGGCGTCGGCAAGGCCGTGCGCGAGGCGTCACGGGGCCAGTACAGCGGCGGCACCCGCACACCGCGGGGCGGTTGGCTGGCCCGGATGGACGGTGCGGCCCTGGAGAAGGCGGTCGGCACGCCCATCATGGGCATACCCCGCGCCAACTTGCACCGGCTGCTGCGCGAGGCCCTGCCCGCCGAGACCCTGCTGATCGGCTCCGAGGCCGGGTCGGTCCGGCAGGTCGGGCCCGGGGTGGTTCGCGTCGGGTGCGGCGAAGCCGTCCTGGAGGCCGACCTGGTGGTGGCGGCCGACGGCATCGGCAGCAAGGTCCGCGAGCGCCTCTTCCCCTCCCATCCCGGCCCGGTGTACAGCGGCTCGACCGTACTGCGCGCCGTGACGGAACAGGCCGTCGACCTGGATACCGACTTCGAGCTGACCTGGGGGCGCGGCGCCGAGTTCGGGCACATCGCCTTCCGGGACGGGCGCGCCGAGTGGCACGCGGTCCTGACCCTTCCGGCGGGAACGCGGTTCTGCGACCCCCTGGCCGAACTGCGCCGGCGGTTCGGCCACTGGCACGACCCGATCCCCGCCCTGCTCGACGCGACCCGGCCCGAGGCCGTCCTGCACCACGACGTCAACGAACTGCGCACACCGCTTCCCTCGTACGCGGTCGGCCGGATCGCGCTGCTCGGGGACGCGGCGCACGCGATGACCCCGAACCTGGGACAGGGGGCCTGCCAGGCGCTGGAGGACGCGGTCTCGCTGGTCGCCGCGCTCGCCTCCGAGCCCTCCACGGAAGCCGCGCTCGCCCGGTACGACGCCGTGCGCCGGCCCCGCAGTCAAGCCGTCGCACGCGCCGCCCGGCAGGCCGGACGGCTGGGTCACCGGCTCGCCCACCCGGTGCCCGTCGCCCTGCGCAACACTGCGATGCGGCTGACGCCCTCCCGCGCCGCCGTGCGCATGATCCTCCGGCATCACGAGTGGAGCCCGCCGCACCTCGGCTGAGCAGCGCGGCTCCGCACGCTCCCGGCGGCTGGTCGCGCCCGGCCGTCCCGCGACTCGGGCGGGACGCGCCGACGATGTGTGCCCCGTACAGTTAAGTGACGGGGACCTGCTTCGTCCCTTCGCACCGAACCGCACGGGAGCACCCATGCACCACCCGTCCGGCGGCCCGGACGACGACTCCGGCGCTCTGTTCGGGCTCGACGCCCTCACTCCTGCCCCCGCCCCCGCCGACCACCGGCCCTCCTTCCGCACCTCGGCCGCGGCCCGCAGGCTGCTGCCCGTGCGGGAGATCTACGCCGAGCCCGCGGCGGCCGCGTCCCCCCGCGGGCGGCAGATCAGCGCCCGGTTCCCCGACGCCCGGGTGACGACGGTGGAGTCCCACTGGCGCATCCCCGGGCTGCACGGCAACGAGGGCAACATCGAGCGCTGGGTGCGGATCAAGGGAGAGACGCTGGTACTGGGCGAGAAGAAGACCCTCACCACACGCCCCAACGGCCGGTCGGCCGACTGGATCGCCCCCGGCACCTCCAACGGCTGTGCCATGGCCTGCGCCTACTGCTACGTGCCCCGGCGCAAGGGGTACGCCAACCCCATCACCGTCTTCACCAACATCGACCGCGTGATCGCCCACCTCGCCCGGCACGTGGCGCGGCAGGGGCCCAAGCCCGAGCCGAACCAGTGCGACGACCGGGCGTGGGTGTACGACATCGGGGAGAACGGCGACTGCTCGGTGGACGCGCTGATCTGCGACAACACCGCGGATCTGGTGCATGCCTTCCGGCAGTGGCCCACCGCCAAGGCGTCCTTCGCCACCAAGTTCGTCAACCCCGACCTGCTGGCCCTCGACCCGCGTGGCCGCACCCGTGTCCGTTTCTCGCTGATGCCGCCGGACGACGCCCGGCTGCTCGATGTGCGCACCTCGCCGGTAGCCGAGCGCATCGGCGCCGCGGCGGACTTCCTGGACGCCGGGTACGAGGTCCACTTCAACCTCTCCCCCGTGGTCATCCGCCCGGGCTGGGAAGAAGCCTGGGCCGAGCTGCTGATCCACCTCGACGACGTGCTGCCCCGGCGGGTGAAACAGCAGGCCGCCGCAGAGGTGATCATGCTGACCCACAACCGGGAGCTCCATGATGTCAACCTCGGCTGGCACCCCCGGGCCGAGGAGGTCCTGTGGCGACCGGAACTCCAGCAGGCCAAGCGGTCCGAGAACGGCGCCATGAACCTCCGCTACCGCAACACCGTCAAGAGGGAGGCGGTGCAGGGCCTGCGCACCCTCATCGAGCGCCACGCTCCGTGGCTGCGCGTGCGTTACGCCTTCTGAGCGTCGGAAGGGCTGACCGGCCCCTGCCCGCGGGGGACGCCGCACGGCCGGACAGAGCAAGCTCGCCGAGCGCGTGCGCATGGTCCCGGCCGATGCTGAGGTGCTCAAGCCCTCCGATCCTCCCGGGACCTCCATGCCGAACACTGCCCTCCCCCGCCCGCGCACCCGTGTCCGCACCGGTGCCGATCCTCGCGCCCGCCTGCGGCGCCTGTCCGTCGTCGCCCTGCTCGGCGCCTCCTTCCTCGGTGGCCTGCTCCTGGCCCCGGCGGCGAGCTCCACCGACGGTGGCATCCCCGACGGCCCCGGCACCCACTCCGGCGGCGGTGAACGCGCCCTGCGAGAACAGCTCGAAGAGCTCGTCACCACGCCCGGAGGACCCCCGGGCGTGATCGTCGTGCTGCGCCGGGACGGCACCCCGCGTGTTCTGCGCGCCGGTGTCGCCGACCTGGAGACGGGCCGCCCCATCGAACCGACCGACCACATGCGGATCGCCAGTACCGCCAAGGCGTTCAGCGGTGCCGTGGCCCTGCGTCTGGTCCAGGAAGGCGCGCTCGGCCTCGGCAGCACCATCGGCAGCACCCTGCCGCAGCTGCCGCGCGCCTGGCGGTCGGTCACCCTGCGCCAGCTGCTGAACCACACCAGCGGCCTGCCCGACTACACCGAGGACCCCGAGTTCGCGGAGCTGCTGCAGTCGGACCCGCGCCGCACCTTCGACCCCCGCCGCCTGCTGGACTTCGTCGCGGACGAACCGCTGCGCTTCCGCCCCGGCTCCCGGTACCGGTACTCCAACTCGGACAACATCGCCGTCGCGCTGATGGCGGAGGCCGTGACCCACAGGCCGTACGAGGAACTGCTGGAGCGGATCGTCTACCGGCCGCTCCGGCTGCGCGACACCAGCCTCCCCCAGGGCTACGAGATGCCCGAGCCGTACATGCACGGTTACGTCATCGAACCGCCCCAGCCGCCCGAGGACGTCAGCGAGGTGCTCAGCGCGTCCGGCGTCTGGGCCTCGGGCGGGATCGTCTCCACTCCGGCGGACATGACGCGCTTCGTCCGTGCCTACGCCTCCGGACGCCTGACCTCGCCGGACGTGCTGCGCGAGCAGCGCCGCTGGGTCGAGGGAGCCTCCGAACCGGCCGGCCCCGGCCGCAACAAGGCGGGGCTCGGCATCTTCCGCTACGAGACCCGCTGCGGGGTCGTACTCGGACACACCGGCAACTTCCCGGGCTACACCCAGCTGATCGCCGCGACCCCCGACGGCCGCGCGTCCCTCACCTTCTCGCTCACCACGCAGGTGAACAAGACACTCAACCCCGATCTGCTGGAGCGGCTGCGCACGATCGAGGAGAACGCGGTGTGCACCCTGCTCGGCGGGCAACGCCGCTGAGGCGGACCGGCGTCACCAGCGCGTGCCGCGAGGCGCCTCGGACCGGGCCCCCGGCGCCGCCGCGCCAGGGGGCCCGGGAGTGCGCCGCCTCCCGTATCCCTCGTGCGGCGGGCACTCGAACGGGACACCGTCCCGAACCCTTGTTCCCTCTTCGACGCGACTCCGTGTGCCGGATGCACCCCCTGTGCGGCCGAGGTCCGGCGCACGGGTGCGCACCGCCCGAATGACGGCGATCCGAGCACGCGCCGACCGGGCATGCAGTCCTACATGAATGATCACCACGACGGACCCGACGCGGCCCATCGCCGACCGCCCGGCATGACGGACACCACCGTCCAGGCCCTGGGCGCCCTGTCCAAGGCCCTGGAGACGACCGAGCGCGCGCGAGGTCACCTCTATGCCTTCCATCAGCTGACGGGCGGGGCCGACTTCGAGCTGGACCGTGCGACCAGGCTGATGCGGGAAGCCGGGCACCCCGAGTGGGCGGAACGGATCCGGCGCGACGTCATCGGCCGCAACGTCATTCCGGGGCACTGGACGTTCCAGATCGTCGAGGCCTACAACGCCACGTACTACGAGCCGTTCAAAGCCACGGAACGGGAAGCGCGCCAGGAACTGGCCGACGGCAGGGACCACCTGTACGAGGCCGAACTCAAGGAGGAACGGCGCACCGGCGGGCACCCCGACCACACGGCTCGGCCCGACTCCACACCGCGGGGATGACGTGTCCGCAGGGCCACGCCGCCGGATGGCGCATCGCACCGTTTCCGGGCCTTTGTGGACATAACCTGCGCGGTATGAACAAATGCCATATCGCGTATCTGTCGTGCACGGCGGCGCTGCTCGGGACGAGCCTCGGGGCCGCCCCGTCGAGCGCCGCTCACACGCTCCATCTGGTGAAGCCGGGGGAATCGATCCAGAAGGCGGTGGACAACGCCCGGCCGGGCGACACCGTGCTGCTGGCCTACGGCACCCACCACGGAAGCGTCGACGTGACCACGCCCGGACTCACCCTGCGTGGCATGGGCCACGGCACGGTGCTCGTACCGCGGGCGAACACCGCCACCGCCGCCTCGGGTGCCGGAAGCCGGTCGGGCGTCGAGAAGGCCGCGGGCAGTTGTGCCGCCGCCGGCAACGGCATCTGCGTCACCGGCACGAAGGACCACGCCGTCGACGGCGTCACCGTCGCCTCCCTGACGGTGACCGGCTTCGGCAAGACCGGCGTCTACGCCCGGGAGGCCGACGGGCTGACCGTGCGGAACGTCACCGCGGTCGGCAACGGCGTGTGGGGCATCGCCACGGAGCGTTCGGACCGCAGTGTGTTCCGCGGCAACACGGCCCGGGACAACGGCGACGCGGGTCTCTTCCTCGCCAACACGGTGACGGAGGAGGAAGGGGCCACGGACACCGGCGGCACGGTGGTCGTGGGCAACCGGCTGGAAGGCAACCGGATCGGCGTCACCGTCCGCCGGCTGCGCAACCTGACCGTCGCGGGCAACCGGCTCACCGGCAACTGCGCGGGAGTCTTCGTCGTCGGCGACGAGAACAAGCCGAAGGCCGGCCTCGTGACCGTGCGCGACAACCGCATCGAGCGCAACAACAAGTCCTGTCCGAAGACCGCCCGGCTGGACGCCCTCCAGGGATCAGGCATCGTCCTGACGGGCACCGAGGACAACCTGATCACCCACAACGTGATCAGGGACAACAGCGGCAACTCCCCGCTCTCGGGCGGCATCGTCGTCTTCAAGAGCTTCGTCGGCACGACCAGCGAGCGCAACCGGATCAGCGACAACCTGCTGAGCGGCAACTCCCCGGCGGACCTGGTCAACACGGACCCCGGCAAGGGCAACACGTTCCAGGGCAACTCCTGCCTGTCGTCCAAGCCCGCCGGACTGTGCTGACCGCACACCGCCGAGCCTCGCGAACCCGGGAGCCCCACGGCTGTCCAGGGGCCCCCGCGCTGCACAACACCCGGCTGGAACCCCACAGGAAGGCGGCACATGACGACCACTCAGCCCGCTCCACCTCCGTCCATGCGGCTGCGGGAACTCGCATTCGGGGCGGCGTGTGCCGCCGCCCTGCGCGCGGCCGCCCGGCTCGGCGTCCCCGACGCCCTCGGTGACGACCCCCTGGCCGTGGAGGACATCGCGGCCACGGTGAAGACCGAACCCGGCCCGCTGCGACGGCTCCTTCGGGCCCTGTCCTGCTACGGCGTCTTCACCGAGCGCCCGGACGGGACGTTCGCGCACACGGACGTCTCCCGGCTGCTGCGCGAGGACGACCCCAACAGCCTGCGCGCCATCACGCTGTGGTGCACCGAGCCGTGGACCTGGGACGTCTGGCCCAAGCTCGACGAGGCCGTGCGCACCGGACGCAACGTGGTGGAGGACCTGTACGGCAAGGAGTTCTTCCCCTACCTCAACGAGGACGCCCCGGAGTCGGCGGACGTCTTCAACCGCGCCATGACGACCTCCAGCGTGCAGTCGGCGCGCGACGTCGCGCAGTTCCTCGACCTCACGGGGTGCGCGTCGGTCGCCGACATCGGGGGCGGCCAGGGGCACGTGGTGGCGAGCCTGCTGGACAAGTACCCCGAGATGCGCGGGACGCTGCTCGACCTTCCCCGGGTGGTGGAGAACGCCGTGCCGCGGCTGCGCGCGGGCGGTGACCTCGCGGACCGCGCCGACGTGGTGCCGGGCGACGTCCGCACGGCCGTACCGGTGAAGGCCGACGTCTACGTCATCAAGAACATCCTGGAGTGGGACGACGAGAGCACCACCCGCACGCTGCGCAACGTCCGCGAGGCCGGCGGCCCCGGGGCCCGGGTGGTGGTCATCGAGAACCTCGTCGACGACTCGCCCTCGATGCGGTTCAGCACCGCGATGGACCTGCTGCTGCTCCTCAACGTGGGCGGCGCGAAGCACACCACCCGGAGCATGCGGGACCGCCTCACCGAAGCCGGCCTGATCATCGACGACATCAGTCCGGTCAATCCCTATCTGCACGCGTTCGACTGCCACATCCCCGGCTGAACCGGCCGCCCCGGCGGGACCCGGTGATCCCGGAACTCCCGCCGGGGCGTACAACGACGGTCGCCGGGTCCGCGACGCTGCGGACCCGGCGACCGTCGAAGGCCGGCGGTGATCAGCCGGCCGCGTCGCGCTCCCAGAGGTAGAAGCGCTGCGCCATGGCGTCCTTCGGGGAACGCCAGGTGTCCGGGTCGTACGCGCTGACGTACGCGGACAGCCGCTCACTGACGTCCCGGAACTCGGGATGGCCGGTGATCCGGGCGATGGCCGGCCCGGGCTCGCGCTCGGCCTCGATCAGGTGCATGTACACATCGCCGAACTGGAAGAGGCTGCGCCGGGTCACGCCGACCAGGTGCGGCAGCTCCCCGCGGTCGGACTCCTCGAACACCTTGGCGATGTCGGGTGCCGATCCCGGGGCCATCCGGGCGACGATCAGGGCTTGGTGCATGGGGGTTCTCCGTCCGGCTCAGTCGGTCAGACCGGCACTCGCACCGCGTTCCGCGGCGATCTTCTCGATGCGGTCGCGGATCAGGCCCATCTGCACCTTCGAGTTGCGGTTGATGTTGTCCGTCATCCACTCGTCGTCGACGGGCGCGTCCGGCTTCATCGCGAAGTCCTGCGTCCAGACCATCCGCGTGCCGGCCGGTACCTCCTCGTACCGCCAGTGGATGTCCATGTGGGCGAACGGCCCCGTCTCGACCCGGCGGGCCTTGACGGTGAGCGTGTCACGGTCCGGCTCGCGCTCGGAGACCCAGCTCCACACGGTGCCGTTGTCGTCCGGGTGCATGGTCAGCCGGAAGGTCGTCCTGTCGCCCTCGCGGGAGAGGATCTCGACGGAGGCGTACTCGCTGAACAACCGCGGCCAGTTCTCCAGGTCGTTGGTCACCTCCCAGACGAGGTCCAGGGGCGCCGCGATGGTGATCTCGTTCTGCGTGTGTCCCGCCATGTCACGCTCCTGCCATGAGGGCACTGTTGACGAGGTCGAGGAACTGCCGGGGCGACTTGGAGCGTTCGGCGTCCGGCGGCATGGGGGTGCCGTAGCGGTTCTCCAGTTCGCCCACGATGCCCAGCAGGCCGAGCGAGTCGACGCCCATCGATTCGAAGACCGCTCCGTCGCGGCGGAGTTCCTCCGGTGTGACGGTGGCACCGGCACACTTCTTCATCAGTTCGGCCAGCTCTTCCACAGTGATGCGGTCAGTCATGCCGTTCCCTTTCTCTCCTGCTTCGCGACGCCCCGCTACGAGGCGTCGGTGGCGCCGTGCCGCAGCACCAGCGCCGAGTTCGACCCCATGAGCCCCCGGCTCAGAACAAGGGCCGTGCGTACCTCGGCGGTACGGGCCCGGCCGGTGACGAGGTCGAGGTCGTGGCAGATGTCGAAGACGTTGGGGGTGGGCGGGATGAGCCCGTGCTCCATCGCCAGCACCGCCGCCGCCGCGTCCATCAGCGGCGCCGCGCAATAGCCCCGGCCGATCCCGGTCTTCGGCGCGGTGACGGGCACCCGGGTGCCGTGGGCGCCCAGGGCGTCGGCGATGGCCAGGGCCTCGGCGCGGTCCGCCGCCGGTACGCCGAGGGCGTCGGCGAAGACCACGTCGATCTCCTCGGGGGCGCAGTTCGCCTCGGCCAGAGCCCCGCGGACGGCTTGGGCGAGCCCTTCCCGGGACTCCTCCCAGCGGCCGGCCCCCGTGAAGGTCGCCGCGTGCCCGGCCAGGTGGGCCCGCACCCGCGCGCCACGTTCCCGGGCCGTGCCCTCCGCTTCCACGACGACCATGGCGCCGCCTTCCGCGGGCACGAACCCGCAGGCCGCTGACGTGAACGGGCGGTAGGCGCGGGTCGGGTCGTCGACCGTGCTGAGTTCCTCGTAGCCGAGTTGGCAGACCACCGAGTACGGCGCGATCGGCGCCTCGGTCGCCCCGGCCACGATCACGTCGGTGCCGCGCCGCACGGCCCGCGCCGCGTGGGCGAGGGCGTCCAGGCCCCCTGCCTCGTCGGCGGCGACGACGGAGCAGGGACCCTTGAAGCCGCGGCGGATGGAGATCTGGCCGGTGCTGGCGGCGTAGAACCAGGCGATGGACTGGTACGGGCCGACGAAACGGCTGCCCTTGCCCCACAGTTGCTGGAGCTCGCGCTGCCCGAACTCGCCGCCGCCGGAACCGGCAGCGGTGACCACGCCCACGGAGAACGGCGCGCCGTCGGTCTCGCTCCGGTGGAGCCGGGCGTCGTCCAGCGCGAGGTCGGCCGCGCCCATCGCGAAGTGGGTGAACCGGTCGGTCTGGACGAGGAAGCGTTCCTCGATCGCCGCCGACGGGTCGAAGTCGCGCACCTGGCCTGCCACCCGCAGCGGGAGGTGCTCGCAGCCCTCCCGCGTGACCCGGTCCAGGACGCTGATGCCTTCGCTGGTGGACTTCCAGAAGGTCTCCGTGCCGGCTCCGTTGGGCGCGATCACACCGATTCCCGTGATGGCCGCGCGCCGTGGACGAGGTTCGCTCATCGTGTCTTCTCCCTCGGCCGGTTCATGACCACCGCGGACTGGAAGCCGCCGAATCCGCTGCCCACCGAGAGCACGCTGTCGAGCTTGCGCTCACGGGCGACGCGCGGGACGTAGTCCAGGTCGCACTCGGGGTCCGGGGTCTCGTAGTTCGCGGTCGGCGGTACCACCTGGTGGGTCAGGGCCAGCACGCAGGCGACGAGTTCGATCGCCCCGATGGCGCCCAGGGAGTGGCCCACCATCGACTTGATGGAACTCATGGGGGTCTTGTAGGCGTGGCTGCCCAGCACCCGTTTCACCGCGGCGGTCTCATGGCGGTCGTTCTGCTTGGTGCCCGAGCCGTGTGCGTTGACGTAGTCGATCGCGGTGGGGTCGAGCCGTGCGTGGTCCAGGGCGTCCTCGATGGCGCGGGCCATCTCCACGCCCTCGCTGGTGAGACCGGTCATGTGGTAGGCGTTGCCGAACGTGGCGTAGCCGCCGATCTCGCAGTACACATGGGCGCCCCGGGCCCGGGCGTGCTCGAGTTCCTCCAGCACGAGTACGGCACCGCCCTCCCCCATGACGAATCCGTCGCGGTCCGCGTCGAAGGGTCGCGAGGCGTGGGCGGGGTCGTCGTTGTTCGAGGAGGTCGCCTTGATCGCGTCGAAGCAGGCCATGGTGATGGGGGAGATGGGCGAGTCCGAGGCGCCGGCGATGCAGACGTCGGCGCGGCCCTCCTGCACGGTGTGGAAGGCGTACCCGACCGCGTCGAGCCCGGACGTGCAGCCCGTGGAGACGGTCTGCACCGGGCCGCGCGCCCCGAACCGCTCCGCCACCGTCGAGGCGAGGGTGGCCGGCGTGAAGGCGCGGTGCAGGTGCGGGCCCGCCTCGCGGTGGTCCACGTCCCAGCGCTGCCCGCCGTGGCTGACCAGGACGTAGTCGTGCTCCAGCCGGGTGGTGCCGCCGACCGCGGTGCCCAGCGAGACACCGACGCGCCAGGGGTCCTCGGCGCCGAGGTCGAGACCGGCGTCCCGCACCGCTTCGTCCCCCGCGACCAGGGCGAACTGGATGTAGCGGTCGCACCGTTCCACGTCCCGTGCGTCCAGGCCGTGGGCCGCCGGGTCGAAGTCGCACTCGGCGGCGATCCGCGAACGCAGACCGGACGGGTCGAAGAAGGTGATGGCACGGGTCGCCGTGCGCCCGGCCGCCAGGAGGTTCCAGAAGGCGGGGATTCCTATGCCGCCGGGAGCGACGATGCCTATGCCGGTGACCGCCACGCGTCTGGTCATGACCGGACCTGACGCAGGTCGGCCGCCTCCGCCCCCACCACCGCGGACTCGGCACCGGTCTCCTCGGTGTCGACGTGGCCCAGCGGCGGGCTGGGGGCCAGGGGGCCGAGGTGGAAGACCATGCGGGCCTGCACCTTGCCGACGTTGCGGAAGCGGTGGCGCACGTTGAGGGGGATCAGCAGCCCCTGCTCGGGCTGGAGCGGGTGCGGCTCTCCGTCCAGGTCCACCTCGAGCTGCCCGCACACCACGTACACGAACTCCTCGGAGTACGGGTGGTAGTGCTCGCCGATGCGGTCACCGGGCTCGATGAGGGCAACGCCCATGAACCCACTGGTGGAGCCGACCGTGGCCGGGGTGAGCATGGCGCGCAGGTCACCGCCTCGCCGGCGGTTGGGCTCGACGTCGCTCAGGTTCACGATGTTGGGACGAGATGTGATCACGCGTTCCTCCGTTGAGGTGCTGAACCCATGTGGGAGAGGCATGCGTCGCCTCTCCCACCGGATGACGAGTCAGGCGTCGGGCGACCGGCGGTCGGTGACAAGGTCCATGCGCGCCTTGTCGAGGAGGCGTGCGAGGCTGCCGTCCCTCGACGTGGGCGCGCCCAGGTCCGCGGCGTCGTCCAGGAGCGTGGTCAGCTCGGTGACCTGCGCCGAGTCGGACAGACCGAGGAGAAGCCCGGGGTCGGCGTCCTCGAGTCCGCCCTGGACGTCGATCAGCCGTACGACGACGTCGTCGCGCTGGAAGATCGTGCTGCGCAGGACGGGGCTGCGCGGGTCGTCCGCCGCCGTCTCGTCCCGGTGGGCCAGCAGCTCGGCCAGCTGCATGCCGCGCTCCGGACGCGCCGGGTAGTACAGGGCGTACCGCTCGGCCTGCTCGTTCTGCTGTCCTGCCGTCACGTGGTGGACGGCGGGCAGCGCGGCCCTGGTGAAGAAGACCCGGGCGGACTCGGGGTCGCCCAGGTCCCGGTCCTGCTCCAAGTGGGGGTTGATGGCCTCCTCGACGGCCCGCACCTCGGGCTGCCGGGCGACGTGACGCAGCGCGGCCAGCAGGTCGCCCCGCACTTCGACGGCACGCACCACCCGGTTGCCGTGCATGAACAGCGAGGTGCGGCACAGCCGGGTGGTGTCGTCGACCTTCGGCTCGGGCGACTCGTAGTCGGCGAGGATCTTGGCGACGATCTCCTCGCTGCCCGGCTTGACGGTGAAGGTGAGCGCGTGCCGGATCACCCCGTCGCCGATCCGGGGTGCCGCCTGGAGCCGGCGGTCGGTCTGGTCGGCGGACGCCGCGGGGCCGCCGGTCTCGCGGACGACGTGGAAGCGCAGCGACCGGGTGTCGCGCACACAGCTGTGCAGCGGCTCCACCATCCGCACGTGCTCCTCGCTGTTGACCCAGGCGAGGAACGGCGGGGCGCTCTCCCACTCGCTGGTGATGAGCCACTGGGAGGGGTTCTCGATGGACTGGCACAGTTGGTCGCTGACATGCCCGGGCACCGAAGCGACCTGGTTGCAGAGCTGTTCGTACGCCTCGAGGAACTCCTGCTGGGCGCCGTCGTGAACGTCGACCAGGAGGACGACTCGGAGCCGGGAACCGTCGAACACGGACTGGGAGACATGGTGCGACGCCTGGCGCGCCCGCGAACCTGCCACCCGTTCGGACGTGGTGGTCATCCTGCGCACATCTCCTTCGCGGAGGGGAAAGTGAGCGCCGGTCGCAGGGATGCGACGTCAGCGTTCCTCGATCTTGTTGCCGCCCTGGCACATCGCGCGACTTGGACGACGTACGGGAGTGACACGGCCCGGGGCGGCCGGGGCGAGAAGACCGCAGACGGGGGAGGTGATCGGTGCTGTCCCGGCCTGCCGGTCGCACTCCCCCGCACAGGTGACGGCGTTCGTCCGCTCACCCGGTGCTTTCGCCGTACACCGATCGCGGCGCGCGCCTCGGTGCTCCCTCTCGGCGGGGCGGCCGACCGGTGCCGGCCGGCTCGCCCCGGCCCGTCGCACGACCTCGCCGCGCGGGCGATGTCGCGGTGGGGGCGATGTCGCGGTGGGGGCAATGTCGCGGTGGGGGCAATGTCGCGGTGGGGCCCGTCAGGGTCGGGCGACGGCCAGCGCGGTCCTCAGCACTTGGTGCAGCACCGCTTCGGCGTCGGCGTCCGGCCCCTGCGACCGCCATACGACGAACCCGTCGGGCCGGACGAGCACCGCGCCGCCGGGGCCCGTGCCATGACGCTCGGCCCAGTCGACGGCGTCCTCCGGCACCAGGTCGGCACCGGCCCCGGCGCCCACCCGGTACGACCTGAGCGGGAGGGACAGCTTGTCGGCGAGGCGGAGGGCGGCCTCGTGCCACTCGTTCGGCTCAGCGGCGTCACTGAGCAGCACCAGGGACCGCTCGTAGAGGTCGAGCGTCGAGATCCGTTCGTCCCCGCGGCGCACCCACAGATGGGGAGCCCGGCTGCCGGGTGTGCCCGTCAGGTCGAGGCGCTCCGGCACCACCGGGACCTCGGGATCGGCGCCGACGACGGCACCTTGCGGGTAGCGGTAGCCGAGCGCCACGTTGAGGATGCCCCTCTGAGGGCCACCGCCGCCCGCCGCGGGCGGCGCGGCGAATCCGGGATGGCTGTGCTCGGCCGACCGGGCCGCGGCCCGCGCGCTGGTGGCCTCGGCGACGGGGCGGCGCTCCGCGTCGTAGGTGTCCAGCAGGTCCTCTCCCGCCCAGCCGTCGAGCACGGCGGCCAGCTTCCAGGCGAGGTTGTGCGCGTCCTGGATACCGGTGTTGGACCCGAAGGCGCCCGTGGGGGACATCTCGTGGGCCGAGTCACCGGCCAGGAACACCCGTCCGGCGCGGTAGCTGCGGGCGACCCGCTGCGCGGCGTGCCAGGGCGCCTTGCCGGTGATCTCCACATCGAGGTCGTCGACCCCGACCGCCCGGCGGATGTGCTCGGCGCACCGCTCGTCGGTGAATTCGTCCAGGGACTGCCCGTCCTCGGGGTGCCAGGGAGCGTGGAAGACCCAGTTCTCACGGTTGTCCACCGGCAGCAGGGCGCCGTCGGCCTCCGGGTTCGTCAGGTAGCAGACGATGAAGTGGCGGTCGCCCACGACGTCGGCGAGCTTGCGGGAGCGGAAGGTGAGGCTGACGTTGTGGAACAGGTCGCCGGGCCCGCTCTGCCCGATGCCGAGCTGTTCACGCACGGGGCTGCGCGGGCCGTCCGCGGCGACGAGATACTGCGCGCGGATGGTGGTGTGCTCCCCCGTCTCGCGGCTCTTGACCACCGCGGTGACACCGGCGGGGTCGCTGTCGAACGACGTCAGCTCGGTGGAGAACCGCAGGTCGCCCCCGTGCCGGCGGGCATGGTCGAGCAGGACCGGTTCGAGGTCGTTCTGGCTGCACAGGCACCAGGCGCTGGGGCTGAAGCGGGCCAGGCCGCCGCCCGGGTCGATGTCCCGGAACAGCCACTCGCCCGCGTCGCCGACCAGCGTGGGCGTCTGGAGGATGCCGTGGTTGACGGCCAGGGTGGCGGCCGCCTCCTGGATCGCCTTCTCGACCCCCGCCACCCGGAACAGTTCCATGGTGCGGACGTTGTTGCCTCGGCCTCGCGGGTGGATGGAGGTGCCTGCGTGGCGCTCCACCAGCACGTGCGGTACTCCCAGCCGTCCCAGGAACAACGAGGTCGACAGGCCGACCAGGGAGCCGCCCACGATGAGGACCGGGACGTCGATGGTGTCGGGGCCCGTCCGTCCGGCTCGTTCGTTCATCACTCTCGCCTCCAGCGCATCGATGCCGCCGACCCAGCCGGATACGGCGGAGATCCTCATGCATGCCCCGGGAAGATGACAGCGGCTCAGGCTTCACCCGCCTGCATGCGCCGCGACCCCGCTCGTCCCCTCGGGGGGCTGGTTGACTCTCGTCCGGCGTTCCATCCCGTCGTCGGAATCCGAGGGCTGACCGATGCCCGAACCGAAGGGGCCCCTGCCGACCGTCGACGGTCGGCAGGGGCCTCACTCACAGGGTCCGTTCGGATCATCCCGGCGCCGGGTCGGCCGAAAGGAGCCGGGCCTCACAGCCCGGCGATCCACACGACAGGACCTAGTCCAGCGGGAAGTCCTCGTCGGGGAGGCCGCTCGCGCTGAACTCGCTGTCGCTCGGCGACGGGCCGCCGAGGAAGCCGCTCATGAGGTCCTTCAAGTCCAGCGTCGTGGCGCCGGCCGGAGCGGTGGGCTTGGCCCCCTCACGCAGCCGGAGCGTCAGGCCCAGCTTCTTGACCTTGGCGCTCTCGGCCAACTTGGCGAGGTCCAGGTCCACTTGGGAGAGCTCGCCGTTCTTGAGCGTGAAGTCCGCCGTCACCTTGGCCTGAGGAGCCTCCTTCAGGTCCTTGTCCGTCGGCAGGTCCACGCCCGGCGGCAGGTCCTTCACCAGCGGGCGGATCTCGCCGAAGAGGTCGGTGATCAGCGTGCGGAAGGGGGCGGTGGCGGTGACGTGCTCGGTTCCCTCGGCGCCACCGGCCGTCTTGAACTTCACATCACGGGCGACGACTTCGCGGAGCGCCTTCACGAGCTTCTTCTGCGTCTTGGCGTCCAGAGACGGCGCGGGCGCCGGGCCGCCCTCGTCCTCCTGGCCCTCGGAGACGACCTTGTCCATCTCCTTGGTGCTGAACTTCACCCACTTGCCCTCGATGACGTCCTTCAGCGCCCCGGCCTCCGGGGGCAGCTGGTCGGCGCCGGGCAGAGGGGCTCCCATCATCTTGCCCATGGCCTTCACGTCGGCACGGAGGTAGGTGGAGTCGCCGAGCACCCGGTACTCGACGAGCTCGCCGTCCGGGGTGCTGATCTTCATGGCCGTGCCGACGAGGTCCTTCTCACCGGACTCGTCGAGCGGCTTCCTCGACTGCACGGTCAGCGTGATCTTCGCGTCGCTGAGCAGTCCGGCCACCTCGTCCGGGATCTCCTCACCGGGCGCGGGGTCCGACTTGGCGTCCAGCGCCTTCAAGGACGCGGCGTCGGTGTTCAGATCGAGCTCGAAGGAGAGGGTCTTCTTCTTGCCGAGCTTCTCGAAGGCTTGGTCCAGCTTCTTGCCGGCGGACAGCTGCTCCACCGTTCCGCAGGCAGCCGCGCCCGCGAGGACTGCACCGACGACGGCGGTGGCGGTCAGGGTCTTGCGTATGGGGTTGATGATGGTCTCCTCGTAGCTCCGATCACAACGTGATCATTGAGAAGACTCACCACCCGCCCGCAGGGTTGTACCGCACGTTGTGCGAGCTGAACCGTCCCGCGCCGGGGCGCGGCGCCCCTCACCGTGCGCGGCCGTGACGCCCGGTCGGCCGGGTGTTGGCCCGCAGAACCTCCACCATGCGATGGCGCCGGAACATTTCGGTGACGTCGGCCCGGTGCATCCCCCGGCGGGGATCGGCCACGAACAGTGAGCCGAAGACGCACACCGACGCACTGACGATCAGCACCCAAACCGCAGCGTTACCCACAATTACTCCCGGACAGTCATGTGAAGGCACTGGGGCGCGACGCTCCCGTGACATCAGCACAACCCCTCTGAATATGCCAGGTCACGGGAGGACGGAGAAATGTGCAGGCAAGGCCTAACGTGATGACTAGCCTTCCATCCCATTGAGGCACCGGTCCGCTGTCCCTCCCGACGGCACCGTCCGCCGGGATCGCGCCCCGCACACCGTCGGCGTCAGAGCCAGCCGTTGCGGCGGAAGGCCCGGTACAGCAGCCCGGCCCCGACGGCCATGACGGCCAGCGCGCAGGGATAGCCGTAGCGCCAGTCCAGTTCGGGCATGTCGGCGAAGTTCATGCCGTAGATCCCGGCGACCAGGGTGGGGATGGCCAGGATGGCCGCCCACGCGCTGATGCGGCGCATGTCGTCGTTCTGCCAGGTGCTCACCTTCGCCAGATGGGCGTCCAGGACGGAGGCGAGCAAGTCGTCCAGGGCGCGTACTTCGGTGTCGGTGCGGTTGAGGTGGTCGGCGACGTCGCGGAAGTACGGCACGACCTCCCGCGGCCAGCCGTCCCGGGGCGAGGTGAAGTCGTGCACCACCGGAACCAGGGGCTGGACGGCGTCGCGGAACTCCACCACCTCCCGCTTGAGCGAGTAGATCTGCTCCGTGAGGTCGTCGCGGGCGGGTGAGAACACGCACCGCTCCAGATCGGTGAGGTCCGTGCGCACCTGGGCCGCGGCCCGGGCGTAGGCGTCGACGACCACATCGGTGACCGCGTGCAGGACGCTCACCGGCCCGAGCCCCGCCATCTGCGGGGCGGCCTCAAGCCGGCCGGCCGCTTCCACCGTCGGGTCGAGTGCGCCGTGCCGGACCGTGAGGGCGAAGGACGGCCCGACGAAGATCATCACCTCGCCGGTCTCCACATCCGCGCTCTCCTCGACGAACCACAGTGTCTTCACCGCGACCGCCAGCACATCGCCGTAGCGCTCCTGTTTCGGTCGCTGGTGCGCATGGACGGCGTCCTCGATCGCCAGGGGATGCAGCTTCAGGTGGTCCCCCAGCCGCTGCACCTCATCCTGGTCGGGATCGTCCAGCCGGATCCAGGCGAACTCGTCCGGCTCCAGCTCGGCCAGGCGGTCGAGGGTGACCTTGCATCCTTCGTCCTGCGGCCGGAACTCGAGCTGCTCGCACTCGCCCGTCCGCTCTCGGTAGATCGCGCATTCCATCCCTCTCGGATGCTTCCGCGGCCGCGTTCCATGCGCGCCCGGCGCACCGATCCGCGAGCCTCGCGCCCCCTGCACCGTACGGTCACCGGACCTTCACACCCACCCGTTGCGAACGGAGCCAGGAGGGCACCCGGGTGAGACCGACCGGGAGGGAACTGGGCCGTGATCATTGTCGCCGTGCTGCTGCTGCCGGCCATAGGTGTACTGCTGTACTTCATGGACCGTGTCGAGGACCGCTTGTCGGCCGGCCCGTCGACGGCCCGCCACGCACGCAAACGTCATCTGCGGCTGGTCCACAACACCGGCCCCGCCGGGCCCGACCGCGGCCGGGCCCGGCATTCCGCGCGACGCGGTGAGGCGGCGTGAGGCTGCCCGCGACGCGGTCAGGCGGCGTGAAGCCGCCCTCACCGGCTTGATTGAGCGGAGGCCCGCGGGTACTCGGCGGGTATGAAGCCGCATCTTCCCAGGCGGAGCGAGCACGACGGCAGCGACAAAGCATCGGAACGCGCGATCCCGCCGCCTGAGGAAGTAGGCCCCGGGCCCGCCGTGGAGCGGCGCGCACCGGACACGCCGACGCAGCTGCCGAGGACGGCGTGGACGGCGGTGCTGAAGGGCAGCCTGCGTGAGTTCCAGGACGACGAGCTGACCGACCGGGCCGCCGCGCTGACCTACTACGGACTGTTGTCGCTGTTCCCGGCTCTGCTGGTCCTGGTGTCGCTGCTCGGCCTCACGGGCCGGTCCACCACGGACGCGGTGCTGGACAACCTCAAGCAGTTCACGCCCGGCTCCGCCCGCGACATCATCACCGCGGCCGTGACCCAGTTGCGCAGCAGCGCAGGCGTCGGGTCCGTCATGGCGCTCGTCGGCATCGTCCTTGCGGTGTGGTCCGCCTCCGGATACGTGGCCGCTTTCATCCGCGCCGCCAACCGTGTCTACGACATGCCGGAGGGCCGCCCGGTCTGGAAGGTCCTTCCCGTGCGGGTCGGGCTGACGGTCGTCCTGATGGTGCTCGCCGTGGCCGACGCCCTGATCGTCGTCTTCACCGGCGCGCTGGCCCGCCAGGTCGGCAAGGCCCTCGGGATCGGCGACACGGCGCTGACGGTGTGGTCCATCGCCAAGTGGCCCGTCCTGGTGGTCCTGGTCACGCTCACGATCGCGCTGCTCTTCTGGGCCAGTCCGAACGCCAGGGTGAAGGGGTTCCGGTGGATCACGCCGGGCAGCTTCCTCGCCCTGGTGATCTGGATGATCGCGTCCGGCGCCTTCGCCCTCTACGTGGCGCACTTCGCCTCGTACAACAGGACTTACGGCACCATGGCCGGTGTCATCGTCTTCCTGATCTGGCTGTGGATCAGCAATCTGGCGATCCTGCTCGGCCTGGAGTTCGACGCGGAGATCGTCCGGCAGCGGGCGATCGCCGGCGGCCTGCGACCGGACAAGGAGCCCTACACCCAGCCACGCGACACCAGGACGTGGACGGAGAAGGACATGCGCCGACTGGACGAATCATGAGGGGGTTGTCGCGGTACGACCTCCCTCACCGCCGGCAGTCGCCGGGAGGCCGCCCGCCTCGCTAGCTGTACAGCGGTGAGCGACCGGCGAGGACGGTCTCAGGGCCGTCGGCCAGGCCGATGCGGGCCGTGATGCGTTTGCCCGCCGCCTCCCGGTCGACGGACAGGCCCTCGGTCACCGCCTTGACGATCTCCAGACCGTGGCCCCCGATCCGGCCGGGATCGGCGGCCCGAGCCGCGGGGAGTACGGGGTCGCTGTCCCTCACGACGACCTCCACCGCGCGGACGGTCAGACCGAATTCCACCAGCACGGGACCGTCGGCGTACTTGCAGGAGTTGGTCACCAGCTCGCTCACCACCAGCTGAGTGAGGTCCCTCGCGCGCGCCGGCACCCGCAGGCCGTAGTCGTCACCGGCCTGGTCGAGGAACGCGACGGCGTGCTGGCGGGCGTCCGCGATACAGCCGTCGTCGCCTCCCAAGGCGATACCCACACGTGTCAGATGCCCCTCGGGCGCCGTACATCCGTCCCCGTCAACAGCACAACCCACTGGCCTCGCCCTCACTCCCCGTCTGGCGTGCCAGTACCCCTGGTTCCGCCATACATGCCGTGGGCGCGGGAACAGGTGCCTGCGTCAGAGGAACGTCCACCTCACGGCGACCCGTCCCGCACTGAGGGGAGCGATCTTCCGGAACGCGGCCGGTGACAGGTCGAGATCGCCGTGGCCACAGCCCGGACAGCTGTCGGCGACGGTGACGTCCACCTGGCCGTCGGGGCCGGTGACACGGAGCGTGCGGCCACACAAGTCTCCGCTGTACTGCGCCATGTTGAGAGCCGCGACGAAGTCGGTGTTCTCGTGGATGGAGCCGCAGGCGCCGAGGCCGACGTCGTAGTACGTGGCCTGGCCGCTGTAGGTGTCCTGCGCCGAGACGGCCGGACGACCGCCCTCACGCGCCACGGCGTGTCCCGGGTCGACACCGCCCAGGAGGAGCGCCACCACACCCGCAACGACCCCGAGCAGCCTGACTGATCCGTGTTTCATGCCGGTACAGCTACCGCTCACGAGGGCGACGCGCCAAGACCGCTTACGCCGAACGAGGACGCGTCCGCACGCCACGGCCGGTTCACGAGCCGACAATGCGCTCGGCCGGGGGGCGGCGCCTCACGTAGGGTGCTCCGGTTGTCGAACCGGACGGAAAGGCGGGTCACGGCCATGGCGCCCCGGATCATGACGCGGGAGCAGGTGGCGGGAGCGGCACGGGCCGCGCTCGGGGGTGGACGGCGGCTGGAGTCGGTGGAACGGCTCGCGGGTGGCAGCCGGAAGGGCGTGTACCGCCTGACGATGGACGACCTCACGACGGCTGTCGCCTACGTCTGGGAGGAGTCCGAGAACTACTGGCCGACGGCCGAAGCGGACGGTGACCTCACGGACGTGTTCTCGCCCGGTGTCGGACTCGACCTGTTCGAGGCTGCCCACCGGCGGCTGGACGCGTTGGGCCTGCGGGTTCCCGACGTCTACCTGGTCGACCGGAGCCGGACCCACCACCCGGCCGACCTCGCCATCGTGGAGGACTTCCCCGGTGAGAACCTGATGACCCTGCTGCACCGCGACCCGCGCGCGGCAGAGCCGACGATGGCGCGTCTCGCGGAGGCCATGGCGGCGATGAGGGGCCACCGGGCGCCCTCGTTCGGCAAGGTCGCCCTGATCGACCGGGGCGGAACCTCGCGGGCAAAGTCGTGCGAGAACGCCGCTCACGACTTCGCCATGGTCTGCCTGGCGGAGGCGGCTGCGCGCGACCGGAGGATCGCGGACGCCCGCGGGCGGCTGGAGGAACGCCTTCGGGAGCTCACCGCAGCGGTACGGCCACGGGCCGCGTACTCGGTCGTCCACGGCGAGTTGGGACTCGACCACGTCCTGGTGGATCCGGACGGCAACCCCGTCCTGATCGACATCGAGGACCTCAAGTACTTCGACGTCGAGTGGGAGCACGCCTTCCTCCGGCTCCGGCACGCGGAGGAGCACCATCGGCGGCTGGCGGTCGAGGGCCTCGACGAAGGCCGGCTCGCGCTCTATACCCTCACTCAGCGTCTGTCGCTGACCGCGGGGCCACTCCGGCTGCTCGAAGGCGACTTCCCTGACCGGGACTTCATGCGGGGCATCGCCGAGCACCACTTGACCGAGGCTCTGGCGTTGGTCGCGGACGGCTAGTGGTGCCCTCGTAGGTTCGCCGGGTCGGCAGGCGCGACGGTTGGATGTGCGGTGATGTCGCTTCGTGGGCCGGCTGTTGCGGTCAGGAGGTTGGTGACGGCGCATAGTGGTGGGCAAGGTCGGTGGCGAGGTCGCGGAGGTGAGCCCTGGCTTCGGTGGGGCCGTGCACAGTGATGGCGCTCCCGAACGGCAGTAGTGCTCGCACGTCCTCCAGGCGCAGGAAGCGGATCGTCACCTTGTGGCCGGTGGCGGATGCCTCATGGTCGTCCCGGACGAGTCGTTGGCCAAAGGTCCGTCGCGCCCGCTCGATCTGGGTCTGGTCGATGGTGGCGCTGACCTCTATCGCGTGGTTGTGTTCCCACTGATCAACGAGGGCCGCAGCGACGGTGGCCAGGGGCTGGTTCTCGCGGATCCGTCGTGGCTGGTCGACTTCTTTCCACGTCGTGATCCGTTCGAGTCGGTACATCCGTGGCACTTGGGCACAGTCGGCGACGAGATACCAGATGCCGGCCTTGGCGAACAGCCCGTAGGGGTCCACGACCAGGTCGCGTGGGCATGACTCGCGTGGGCTGTCGTAGTCGATCCGTAGCCGGCGGCCTCGCCGCACTGGGCCGATCAGCGAAGCCGGAGTCGTGCCGGAAGCTCGTGTCTGGAGCCAGGGGCGGCTGTCCACGTGCACTACCTCGGTGAGCGGCAGGAGCTCATGACCCCGAGGTGACTGTGTAGCGACGATCTTGGAGAGCGCCCGCCGGCTTTCGACCGATGCGTTGAGCTCCGCGCGTTGCTTCTCGTCCAGCCCGGTGAGCGACAGATGATCACGCTCGCTCGGCGTGAGTCGCGTGAGATCGAGCCCGGATCCAGGCAGCATGGTCACGCCTCCGAGGCGGCCCCGGTGTGCGGTCACCGGCAGACCGGCGTCGCGCAGCCAGTTCAGGTCCCGGGTGATGGTTCGAAGGGACACCCCGAGCGCCGAGGCAAGTTCCTGTGTGGTCACTGCATCCCTCGAATCGAGGAGCAGCATCAGGGAGAAGAAGCGGTCTGGGGTCACACCCCAAGTTTTTCAGGAATGACGACACGATACGGCGCATATTCCGATCAGGCTGGTGGCTGCGTACCTACCGCCTGCGAGAAGGAACAACCATGACCAGATCCGTCGTGTCCATCGTCTATGTCAACGACGCGCCCACCGCCGCTCTTTTCTACGGTGGCCTCCTCGGCATGAGCCCCTCGTTCGAGACTCCGGGATACATCACCTTCGACCTCGGGCCAGGCGCTGACCTCGCTCTGTGGTCCGGCCAGTTCGAGGATCTGTCACCGGACGTCCCGCGAACCAGTGAGGTTTGCCTGGCCATCGACGGTGGGCCCGACGAGATCGACGCGATCTACAAGCAGTGGCAGTCCAAGGGCGTCACGATCCTGCACGAGCCCCATGATGCGGGGTTCGGCCTGACCTTCCTCGCAGCCGATCCCGACGGGAACCGTATCCGCGTCGCACCGCGGGGCTGATAGGCCACAGCGCTTCGTCGGCCGACGGCCACCACTCCCCCACCAGATCGGCCAGCCAGTCACCCACTGGTGGATCCGCAAAACCGATCCGCGCCGCCCCGACTTACTCGCCGCACCGCAGGAACGGGCCCCGCATCCGCAGCGAGAAGGCATCCGCTGGGGCGGGCGCCCCCTCGCAACCGCAGCCTGACCAACCCGGCGAACTGATGAGGTGGCAGGCACCAGGTCGCATCTGTCAGGGGCAGTTCAGGGTTGTGATCAGGGTGATCACTAATGGGCGACTGCGACTCCACGCAGCAGAGTTGGCGTTGCCGACAAGTCCCATCAGCACCGTGGAGAGAAGCTTCGATGCACATCCGCCTTGCCGTCACCACCCTCGCCCTGGCCACCGCTTTCACCGCCGGCGCGGCCCTGCCCACGGCTGCCGCCACGCCTGCTTCCAGCGCCCCGGCGTCCGCGGACCTCACCGTTCAGGAGATCCTCGACCACTTGCCCGACGACGTCGTTGCGGGTGCGCTCGTCAGACGGGACGGCGTGGGCGCCACCGCCGGCCCCGTCACCGCTGACGCCTATGCTCGGATCGGCAGTGTCACCAAAGTGTTCACCAACATGGTGATTCTCCAACTCGTCGCCGAGCACCGGATCGGCCTGGACACACCGGCGCGAAGGTACGTCCCCCAAGTGCTGCCCGAGGCGTACAACCGCGTCACCGTGCGCCAGCTCCTCGACCATACGAGCGGCCTGCCCAAGCCGGCCCCGACCCCTGTCCCTGCCGACGGACCCGGGTGGCAGCTCAAATCCGTGACGCCCGAAGACTTCTTGCGTGACTCGTTCGCCGCAGCCACCGACGCGCCGCCCGCACCCGGCTCCGAGCAGCAGTACAACGGACTCAACTCTTTCGTCCTCGGCCTGATCGTCGAGAAAGTCACCGGCCACTCCTTCACCGACGAACTGCGGCGCAGGATCATCCGGCCGCTGCATCTGAGGCACACGAGCCTGCCCGCCGCCGACGACCCGACGATCCCCTCGCCCCACGCGGAGGTGTACCTGGATGGGCAGGACGTGACCGAGCAGAGCCCGTACCCGTGGGCCGAGGGAGGCATGATCTCCACCGCCGCCGACCTGGACCGCTTCATCACCGCACTGTTCCGGGGCAGCCTGCTCCCACCCGCCCAGCAGAAGCTGGTATTCGAGGTACCGAACGTGGAGAGCGCCACCGACAACAGGAACTGCGTCGGCCAGGCGGCCTGCTACAGCATCGGCGGACTCCTGCGCTACCAGCTCCCAAGTGGCGAGTACGCGTGGGGCAAGACCGGTTCCCGCCCCGGCTGGGACAACGGCTTCTTCGCCACCCGCGACCTCCGACACCGCGTGGTGTACTCCCTGAACCCGACGGGGGTCGGCAATGACCTCCCGTACATCAAGGCGATCGTCAACGCCGGGCTCGCCGGCTGACAGCCGGACCTCCCATCCAGGATGACGACCGGCGCACGGGCAACCCGGCGAACCAATGCGGTCACAGCACGAGAGACGTGGAGGCGGGCGGGGGCTCAGGTGCACGCCGCGTCAGTAGATTGGTGGCCACCGACCCAGGAGACCCCCGTGCCCAGCCGCCCCAGCCTTCTGTTCGTGACCGATCTCGCCTACCAGGCCCGGGGGCGGCGCTACTGCGATGAGGACATCTTCCTGTCGTCGCGGCTGCGGAACGACTTCGACGTGGCTATGTGCCATCCGCTCGATACCGCCGCTCTCATGGACGCCTTCGAGGCGGTCATGATCCGCAACAGCGGCCCCGTGCTCCACTACCAGGAGGCGTACGACGCCTTCCGGTGCCAGGCCCAGGCCCGCGGTACCAAGGTCTTCAACCCGCTGTCCGGTCGGGCCGACATGGCCGGCAAGCAGTACTTGCTCGACTTGACGGCTGCCGGCCAGCCGGTGATCCCCACCGTGGACCGGTCCCAGGACCTCGGCTCGCTGCCCCAGTCCGACGCCTACGTGGTCAAGCCCCGAGCGGGCGCGGACTCCATCGGCCTCACCTTCGTCTCCCGCCGGCAACTGGACACCCTCACCCGCGACGACATCCTGATCCAGCCCCGGATCGACTTCCGCTACGAGGTGTCGTTCTACTTCGTCGACGACGCCTTCCAGTACGCACTCCACGCACCCGATCCCGATCGGCGCTGGGCCCTCGCGCCCTACCTGCCCACGGAGGCCGACCTCGACTTCGCCCGCCGTTTCATCGACTGGAACACCCTCGACCACGGGATCCAGCGCGTCGACGCCTGCCGCACCCAGGACGGCGATCTCCTCCTGGTCGAGCTGGAAGACCTCAACCCGTACCTGTCCCTGAACCTCCTCGACGACCTGACCCGCGACACCTTCGTCACCAACCTGAGGGACTCCCTCCGCCGGTTTCTGGATGCCTCATAACGGAACGAATGCTCCACGGTGACCTGCTCCGGCGACCTGGTCGCCCGGTACTCAGGGTGCCGACCCAGGGCGCACAAGTAAGGCCGCGGCGGCGCTCCCCTGTCTGTCAGTGGCGCATGTCAGCAGGTCAGGAAAATGAGGCCCAGCGTGTAATACGTCGAAACCACGCCTCTCAGAGCATCACGTGCTTCAGTGAATGAGCCCTGCGATGGTGCCCTCACCACTCGTCCTCGAAGTCGTACTCGGGAAACGGCAACGGGTCCGTGACCCAGCCCGCCGCCAGTACGAGCCGCGTGTGACGATGCAGGGCGAGGAAGCCGAAGGGGCGGTCGAAGGTGGCGTTGATCCTTGTGGTGATGTAGCGGAGGTCGGGCAGGCCGGCGCCGGCTGCGCCGAACGCCGTCACCGCGGCGGCCTCGAAGCCCAGCGCGCCGAACTTCGCCATGGTGTTCTGCGCGGCCGACCCGATGGCGAGCGGGGAGTCGCTGATGCCGGGGAAGTGCCCGCGCGAGGCGTCCCGTGCCGTCGTGAGTCCGAACAACCGGTGCTGCTTCAGCAGATCGTGGCTCGCGCTCATGTCGTACGCCGCGGTCGTCACCTCCAACGACGGTGGTCGGGGCCGCGTGGAGCGCACCTTCTCCACCCGCAGGCCGGGGCCCACGTTCCCGTAGGGCAGCCGCGGTCCCGGCACGACCGCGTACCGGCCGGCGAGGATGTCGACCCCGGCGCTCAGCACTTGCCCCGGCTTCATGTCCTCCTCACCGAGCAGCAGGTGCACGTCCAGCGCGTTGTCGCCCAGCACCTTCAACTCGGTGACGTATCCGCCGGGTGTGTCCGCCACCGCGACCCGGTCCAGTACGACACTGGAGCGCCACAGGCCCAGACGCGGCTTCGTCGCCCAGGGCTCGTACGCCGTCTCCAACCCCACCTCGTGGAACGGGCTCAGCCACTGCGTGCGCAGGGTCAGCGCGCTCGCCAGCACCATCTCCGTGTCCTTGGTCAGCCTGACCGGCATACGGTCGATCAGTCCTCCGGTCCGCTTCACCGCCCAGGTGTCCAGCGCTTGGTGGTCGGCCGCGAAGTCCCCGGTGAGCACCCCGTGGGCGTCGGCCGGCAGCCCCGCCTCCCACTCCTCCTTCAGCTCCAGAGTGCGCTTCGTCCACAGCCCCACTGCCGTTTCCAGTCCTCGCATGGCGCCCATGCCGGCGAGCAACTCACTTGCGGCGTACGACGCTTGGTCGGCGGGGAGCCCGAGCGCCTCCGCCAACTCGGCTCGCGCCTGGCCGACCGCCCCGTCGGCCAGGTGGGCCAGCAGCGGCCACACCCCCGCCGCCGAGAACACCGTGCCGTCCTCAGAGACACCCGCCCACCGTGCGGTCAACCCGTTCACCGCACGGACCGTCGTCGTCGCGACGCGCATTCCACCCCCATCCCAGCGCACATGAGGCGCCCAGCCGTACGTCGGTTGCGATGTCGCCGCCATCCGACCCGGAGGTACGGTACCTGCGCCCCTACCTCGACCCACGGGCCCGGTACACATATTCGACTGGCTGAGGCGTGCGCTCCCCCGCCGTCTCCTGGCTCTGGGCTGCGTGCAGTGCCCGGTCAGGATTCAGTGGCCAGGAGTTGGACCAGGCCGACCCGCTCCTCGTCGACCTTGGTGTGGACCGCGCGAACCCTCCAGCGGCCGGCGGGCAGCGGGACCGGCGCCTCCGCCGGCATCCCTCCACCCGGATATTCGATGCCCAGGTCGGAGCCCGCTTCGGCGGAGTCCATGAGGACGGCCGGGCCCTCCGACACCCAGGTGCCGCACTCCTCCCACGGCGTGGCCGGGTCGGCGAGGACAGTCTCCGCCGCGGCCTTCAGCGCGGCCTCGGAGCCGGCGGCAAGCCACCGCAGGAACGCTCGGTGCCGGGGCAGATAGCAGGTCGTGGCCGGCTCGTCCGCCAGCACCAGTGCCTGCGCACCGGTGTGGCCGACGGTGATCACACCTGCCAGATCCTCCACCTCACAGGCCCGGTCGTAGTCGTCCGGAGCGGTGGCGTCTCCCGCCATGACCCCGCTCTCCGTGCATCCGTGCCATGCGGCCAGGGCGGAGGCGGGGACGACGATCAACGGACCGCCCATCGACTCCACCCAGACAGAGGCGGTGTGGGATCCGTCGGCTTCGGTGGACGCAGAGGCGCTCATGCCGCCAGCATGCCCTGCCCCACTGACAACACCCGAGCGCTCATGGGCCAGGACAGCCTCGTAGACGACAGATCACCGACCACGACCGAGGGTCCGCATCACGCCATTTCTGAGGATATGGCGCTCACAGCAGTGTGAGGAGCGCCACGATAGCCAGCGAACTCCCGTTCGCATCGGTCCGTTGGTCAACCGGTCAGAAGGAGCGCTCGTGACTCAAGCCGTACCTCCCTTACCCGTGGTCGTCGAGAAACCCGTCGTCAAGTTCTCCAGCGCCCCCCAGCGTCCGCACCTGCGGCACCTGGGCAAGCCCTCCCTGCGCACCTCGGTCTCCGGCACCCGGCGGCGCGCCCGTGGTGAGGCGCCCCGCGTGCTGCTCGTCGTCCCCTCCTACACGCGGGTGGTGGAACCCTCCCCCGAGCGCAGCAGTTTCCGGGCGCTCGGCCTGGACACCTTCGAGGTCATGAAGCGCGCCGGCACTCCGATCGGGCTGCTGCGCATCGCGGCCAACGCCCGCCTCGCCGGCTTCGACGTCCGTATCGTCGACTCGCCCTTCGCCGGCTGGGAGCAGGAACGCCGGCTCGTCGACCTCGGCTCCGGCAGCAGCCTCGTCCGCTACGGACTCGACGACTCACAACTGCGCGCGATCATCGAGGATTTCGAGCCGGACGTGGTCGGCGTCCAGTGCATCTACACGGTGCAGTGGGGCAACGCTCGTGCCCTGGCCGACCTGGTCAAGGACATCGACCCGGCGATCGTGACGGTCACGGGCGGCGCCCATCCCAGTGGGGACTGGCAGTACGCCGTACCGGACTCCCCCTTCGACCACGTCGTCATCAACGAGGCCGACCAGACCTTCACGGCGCTGCTTCAGGCGCTGACCGAGGAGGGCGGTGACATCGACGCGGTGCCCGGCGTCGCCTATCGGCGGGCCGACCTCGCCGTGGTGCGGACCACCGCCAAGTCGCCGTACATGCGCATCCTGCCGAAGCGGCAGGGGCTGGACCAGCGGCTGGGCATGATGCCGCTGCCCGACTTCGGGATGCTGGACATGCGCATGTACGAACAGGCGTACCACTCGTCGGGGAAGCGGGTGCGTGAGCACGGTTCCTGGGCGCAGATCTTCTCGACCATCGGTTGCAACGTGGGCTGCGACTTCTGCTACATCCCGATGGTGAACGGTCCTTGGCGGGCGCTCGGCACCGACTGGTTCGACCTGCACCTCGCCGAGATCACCAAACAGGGTGTGACCGAGGTGCTCATCGAGGACGACCATCTGCTGCACGACCCGCTGTACGCGATGCGTGTCTTCGAACTGCTGCGCAAGCACGATCTTCCGTGGGTGGAGGAGGGCGGCCTGAGCCTGTTCAACCTCGTCCTCCTCCACCTCGGTGAGGAGTTCGCCAACGGCATGGACGACGCCGAGCGGCGCAACCCCAACTTCCGCAACATCCTCGCCGCGATGCGTTCCGGACTGACGTGCCGCGACCTCATCAGGGCCATGGCCGACGGCGGTTGCTACAGCGTCTACCTCGCCGTGGAGAGCGCCAACGAGGACAGCCTCGAGCAGTCCGGCAAGCCCCGGCTCAACGCCTTCCAGAAGGCCACCGGCGAGATCGTGGAGATGTTCACGGAGTACGGCATCCAGGTCACCGGCGGATTCATGCTCGGTTTCGTCAACCCGCCCGAACGGCCCGGGGGCGAGCCGTACATCGAGTCACTGGAGCAGATCGAGAAGACCATCGACTACGCGGTCACGCTCATGGGTCACGGCATGGCGTACGCCAACCCCTTCATCGTCACCCCGCTGCCGGGCACCAAGATGTGGGACTTCCAGAAGGACTACGTCGTACGGCACTACGACAACGGCTGGTCGCACGAGAAGGCGACCATGGCCACGGACAGGTGGAGCGCGGAGGACATCGAACGCATGCGGCTGGAGCTCCTGGTGCGGGCCAACGGCGCCGACAAGGTGACCGAAATGGTCCGCCGCGGGACCTGGCCCGTGGACGCCTGACGGGTCCGCGACGCGGTCGCGACCGGCTCAGCCTCGGCGGCGCGCCGCACGCAGCGCGTCCGCCGAGGCGAGCATGGCGCCACCGGTGATCAGTACGCAGGCGGCGGCGACGGGCCAGCTCGCGTCGGCCCGTCCCGTCGCGATCAGCAGGGCGGTGGACAGCAGCGGGGCGAAGTACGACAGGGTGCCCAGGAGTCGGATGTCGCCGTGCTTGGTGCCGTGGTCCCACAGGTAGAACGCGCCGCCGACCGGACCGAGTCCCAGAGCGAGCACCGCCAGCCACTGGCCGGCGTCGGGACGGACCGTGTCCTCGAACAGCAGATGGCAGACGGCTGCGAGCGCGGCGGTGGCCAGGCAGAAGAACGCCACCATGTCCGTCGGGACCTTCGGATACCGCCGGTTGGCCACCGAGTACGCCGACCACACCACCGCACAGACGGCGGCTGCCGCGTACCCGGGCAGGTACTCCCCACGGAGCTGGACGCCGTGCCCGCCCGTGACCAGGAGGAGAGTGCCGCCGAGTCCGAGTACCGCGCCCGCCGCGTGCCACCAGCGCAGTCGTTCGCCCGGCAGCAGTGCGGAGAACACGACGATCAGCAGCGGCCACAGGTAGGCGATGAGGCCGGCGTCGACCGCGGGCGCGTTGCGCAGGGCCACGAAGTAGAAGAAGTGGTAGCCGAAGAGGCCTCCGACGCCCAGGATCCACGCCCCGCGCGGTACTGCGCGGACCAGCGCTGTGCCGCCGCGCAGCGCCCGGGGCAGTCCGAGGACGCCGCCCACCGCGAACGCCATCGCGGTGAGCTGGAACGGCGGAATGTTCCCGGTGAGGGTGGTGAAGAGGGCCAGCGACGCCCACAGCAGTACGGCTCCGGCGCCGACTGCGGTGGCCCTGAGCTGATGTGCCGGGTTCGGCGCGGGGTGCTGCGCCCTCTCCGACGCCGCGGCGCCGGCTTGCGTGTCCCGAGCGTTCACGTGTCCTCCAGCCCATCGAGCCTGTCGCCGACGTATGACGGTCCGTCAATTTGTGACCACGCAGGGCATCGTAGGGACCCGCATCGCCTGGACCCGCGCTTTCCGGTCAGCGGACGGTCCGGAGCCGCCGTCGGCCGAGCCCCACGCCGGTGGGCCCGGGGTGCACGAGTGGCAGGCGGATCGGCCTGGGGAAATGAGCGGCAGGGTTCCCCTGGTACGCGATAAGGTGCGCCGATGTCAGTGATCAGGAAGTTCCAAGTCACCTTTGACTGCGCGGAGCCTGAGCGTCTCGCTCGCTTCTGGTGCGAAGTGTTGGGCTACGTCGCACCGCCGCCGCCGGAGGGGTTCGCCACCTGGGACGATTACAACAGCACCTTGCCTCCAGAGCAGCGCGACTCGTGGTTCGCCTGCAGTGACCCCTCAGGTGAGGGACCGCGCCTGTACTTCCAGCGCGTCCCCGAGGGCAAGGCCGTCAAGAATCGGGTGCATCTCGATGTCCGGGTCGGCACCGGGCTGGTCGGGGACGAGCGCCTCGCCGCGCTGGAGGCCGAGTGCGCACGGCTGGTGGCGCTCGGCGCGACCCATGTGCGGACGCTGTACGCCGATGAGGAAAACGAGTCGTGCATCCCGATGCTGGACATCGAGGGCAACGAGTTCTGCATCGACTGATGCGCGTTCCGGAGCCGGGACCGGAGCCGGGGCCGGAGCCGGGAAGGCGGGGAGGCGGGAAGCCACCGCCTCCCTCACGTCTGTGTGGTGGGGTTACCGAGACAGGACGAGGGGCCTGGCATCAGCCGGGCCCCTCGTTCTCGCAGCGAGACAGGTTGTGAACCTGCGGCCTCTGAGTAATGAGCCCAGCAGGCTACTGAGCTGCTCCGCCCCGCGGGCCAGGTGCCACCGTGGGCAGCGGCTCACGCGGGGCGATACGCCTTTCCTTCGTCAGCCGCGGACGATGTTCTCGGCCTGCGGCCCCTTCTGGCCCTGGGTCACGTCGAAGGTGACCGGTTCGCCCTCGACCAGTTCCCGGTAGCCGTTGCCGGTGATGTTGGAGTAGTGAGCGAAGACGTCGGGGCCTCCGCCGTCCTGGGCGATGAACCCGAAGCCCTTTTCGGCGTTGAACCACTTAACGGTGCCGCTGGCCATGCTGCTTGTCCTTCGATATTGCCGAGGGGTCCCGGCTGGTCTATTGGCGGGCGCCGTCCGAGACCGGAAGGCACCCGCGAACCGTTCTACCCCGTCGGCCGCCGATTATCCGACCTTTCCGCTTCGATCACGGGGGCGTGTCGACGACAGGGGCCGACCCTGTCGTCATCACAACGCCCATCAGGGCACAGACCAGGCCAGAAGGCCTTGTGATCGATGAGGCCCGCGGTCCGCTGATCTACTTCCTCCTGCGGTGGAGCATGGCCGAGGAGGCTTCGGCCTGCGCAGCAATCGTGGCGGAGTCCATGGGGATGGCCTGCTTCGACGTGCAGCAGGACCTGCTCAGGCCGTGAGCAGGCCGGCAGCGGCAAGCCGAAACACGGTTTCTCGACCATCCAGCGAGGGCGGGCCGGCCGCTGCGATGTCTCGACGTCCTTGCGGGCGATGCGGTGGCGGATGCCCCGGCGGCGGAGCCATCGACGCAGGTGGTCGTGGTCGGATACTTCGGAGTTGAACCCCTGTTCACAGAGCAGTTGGCCGGTACGACAAGGCCTGATCGACTACCTCATCAGCGGAGAGTTCCCTCTCCGGCGGCCAGAAGATCAAGTCGCTGACATGACCGGACGGGCACGCCAGCGCTCTGTCGAGCCTGTCCAGCCAGCTGTCCATCTCTTCGCCTGAGGCGAAATCCGCTTGCATGATCCGCTCCACAAGCGCGACGGCGTCCGCGCGACTCATCTCCACGCACTCCTCCGGCCTCTCCGCCGAGTCACTCTAACGCCCGCACAGCTTGTGAAAGCCAGGGATCTCCACCGTGAGCGAGCTACGGACCTCATGAGGACCGCGACGCCATAGCGCGGCTGATCGCTCAGCGGCCTGCTGGCAGGCGGTGCCGCCTGGGCGCTCGGGAAGGGTCGGCGACGTCGGTGAGTCGTCGTCGCCGGTCCTGCCACATCCGCAACGTGGCGTACGGCTGCTGCCCGCCGTGGGGCAGCAGCCGGGCCGCCCCGCGGGGCGGTGTTTCGCGGGTTCAGGCGGTCGTGATGAACCGTTCCCATACGCGGTGGGAGGTCATCAGTTCCTGGAGCTGCTCCAGTACCGAGGTACCGGTGTGGCCGACGACGATGCCGGGTCCGTCGGCGGGGATCCCGACCGCTTCCAGGGCCGCGTCGCCGCCCGCCCAGGCGCCGATCGCCTTGCCGTGGCGGTACGCCTCCGACAGGAGCAAACTCACCCTCGGGTCGATCGCCACGGGCGCACCGGCGGGCCGCGCCTTGGCGTCGCGGGAGCCGTAGGCGTCGCTGCCGGCGGCGGAAGCCCCTGCCACCAGCAGTGCGTCGAACTCGATGGACCGGGCGGTCAGGAAGGTCCGCTGGACGGTGACCGCGTCGTCACCTGTGCCCAGTTTGCCGCCCGTGGGGGCGATGACCAACGGCACCATGCCCGCGCCGAGCACCGCCTCGCGCACCGCCCGCACGCCGTCCAGGTCCCCGTCCGGACCGGTGACGATGCCGATGAGGCGGCCGTCCGTGGGCCAGGCCTGCCCGACCTGGGACAGCGCCGGGCTCGGTTCGACGTCGGAGAGCGGGACCGTCGGTTCGGGCGCCGGCAGGCCCAGGCCCTCGGCGACGCGTGCGCACAACTCGCCGTCGATGTTGGCCAGTACGTTCAGGGCCCGCTCCTTGATGGCCTGTTCGTAGCACTTGCCGAGCTCGAAGGTGTAGGCGGAGATGATGTGTTCCCGCTCCACCGGGCTCATGCTCAGCCAGAACCGGCGCGGCTGGCTGAAGTGGTCCGAGAACGACTCGGGCGCCTCACGGACCTTCCTCGCCTCGGGCACCCGCACCGGCGTCTCGATGTACGCCCCGGTGTCCGCACCGGCCAGGAACGGGCAGCCGCCGTCGAGCGAGTTGGGCCGGTACGGTGCGACGCCCCGGTGGACGGCGTCCTGATGGAAGCCGTCCCGCTGCATGTCGTTCACCGGCGAGTGCGGCCGGTTGATGGGGATCTGCGAGAAGTTCGGGCCGGCCAGCCGGGTGATCTGGGTGTCCAGGTAGGAGAACAGCCGCCCGGCGAGGAGCGGGTCGTCGGTGATGTCGATGCCGGGTACGAGGTGACCGACGTGGAAGGCGACCTGCTCGGTCTCGGCGAAGTAGTTCGAGGGGTTCCGGTTCAGTGTCAGCAGGCCGATCGGCTGGACGGGGGCGAGTTCCTCGGGGACGAGGTTGGTCGCGTCGAGCAGGTCGATGCCTTCGAAGGTCTGCTCGGGGGTGTCGGGGAAGGTCTGGATGCCCAGCTCCCACTCCGGGTAGGCGCCCGCCTCGATGGCGTCGGCGAGGTCACGGCGGTGGAAGTCGGGGTCGACGCCTCCTGCGATCTGCGCCTCTTCCCACACCAGGGAGTGCACACCGAGCTTGGGCTTCCAGTGGAACTTCACCAGCGTGGTGGATCCGTCGGCGGCCACCAGGCGGAAGGTGTGGACGCCGAAGCCCTCCATCATCCGGTACGAGCGCGGGATGCCTCGGTCGGACATGTTCCACAAGGTGTGGTGGGCGGCCTCGGTGTGCAGCGTGACGAAGTCCCAGAAGGTGTCGTGCGCGCTCTGGGCCTGGGGAATCTCCCGGTCCGGGTGCGGTTTGCCGGCGTGGATGATGTCCGGGAACTTGATGGCGTCCTGGATGAAGAAGACCGGGATGTTGTTGCCGACCAGGTCGAAGACGCCCTCCTCGGTGTAGAACTTGGTCGCGAACCCGCGGGTGTCCCGCACCGTGTCGGAGGAGCCTCGGGAGCCCAGCACGGTGGAGAAGCGCACGAACACCGGAGTCTCGGCGCCCGGGGCGAGGAACGCCGCCTTCGTCACGGCGGCCGCGGTGCCGTAGCTCTTGAAGACGCCGTGCGCCGCCGCGCCACGTGCGTGGACGACCCGCTCCGGGATGCGCTCGTGGTCGAAGTGCATGATCTTCTCGCGCAGGTGGTGGTCCTGAAGGAGCACCGGTCCGCGCGGGCCCGCCTTGAGCGAGTGGTCGGTGTCGTACAGCCGTGTGCCCTGGGCATCGGTGAGGTAGGCACCCGATTGGGCCATGTGTGCCTGGGTCGCGCCGGTGGCCTGCCCCGTAGGTGACATCGTGTCCGGACCGCTCTGGTCGGGCTTCGGCGGCAGGGGCTCGCGCGGTTCCGTCGGCTCCGCGACACCGGGGGATTCCGGGGCCGGCTTGCCTGGAATTCCTTCCTCCGGTCCCGTGCCGGTGCCCTGGATGGCTCCGGTGACCTTGTCCGCCGCCCGCTTGAGGGGATTGGGCTGGCTCATCGTTATCGTTCCTCCGCGTTCGACCGGCCACGGCCAGCGCGGCCATGTCATGGGGGTGCCATGAGATCCGGCGCCGGGTACCCGACTGTTCGGTACTCATCACCGGTCACGCTTGTCGGACGCGACCACCGCCAAGATCGCGCCTGGGTGCGCCCCAGCCCGCCGTGCCATGTCTGTGCACAGCAGGCGTGGCGCATCAGTCGCGTGCCCGGAGTTCCTCGCGCATGGTGCGCAGGCGTCGGTGCTGCAGGTTGCCGTAGAGGACGAGCCAGGTCAGGAAGGCCGCCGCGAGCACGGTCATGCCGAGGGTCTGGCGCAGGCCTGTGGTCAGAGCCATGAAAACCACGATGGCGGACCACATGACGGTGAGCCCGACCAGGGCCGCGACGCGGTGGCGGGTGCGGTGCAGACGGTGATCGACCAGTTCCCGCATGGCCTCGCGGGCGTGCGGCTGGTCGGGCACCTCGCCCCGGCGCAGCATCCGGTCCAGTGACACCAGGTCGTCCACCGAGCCACCGGTGGCGCGCTTCTCCTTCCTGCGCACGGCCAGCAGCACCGCGACACCGGCGAGGGCCGCGCCGCCGATGCGGGGCACGGCCTCGACGAGCGAGCGCTCCGGGTACAACAGCGGGACCGCCACGCACGCGGCGAGGAGGGACAGAAGGACTTGAAGCCACAGGTGTTTGCCGAGGTAGGAATTCATGCGTTCCATGAGCGGCTCCTGGCCTACATCCGGGTGCGGCGGCGGATGACCACGACCCGCATGGCCAGTGCGACGGCCAGCAGCGTCCAGGCTCCGACGCAGTAACCCCACGCCGTCACCCCGCGCACGACGCCGACGGAGGCCCAGACGGCCCACAGGGCGACGAGGACCCACAGTGAGGTCCAAGCGATATCGGCGATACGGCCGGGTAATTGGGCGCGCTGTCTGGTCCCGGGTTCGAGCCTCCCCAGTTCCGATTGCTGCGGCGTGTTGTGTGAGGTCATCGCCCTGTCCTCCGGGATGTGGGAGTGTGCCTCTGGGACGTTTCGATTTCCCCGGGGGTGATGCGGCATGCCGCCACAAGTGACCCCATATACGGAAGATGAGGCTCCGTAGCGCGCTCATGTCTCGTCGGCAGGGACCGGGAGAACGGCGACGGACTCCGCTGCACCACGTCCGTCGGCAGCGGCCTACGGCCGGTCCCTCGGAACCCTTCGTGAACGAATTCAGCGCCACGGTGCCGACAACGCCCGCTTCTGCGGCGACGACCTCCCGCCGCTCCAGCAGGGGGTGCCGTCGTCCATTGCCCGGCGGCTGACGGACTCGGCATGCTGCCCCCATGCCCCTGAACACGACCCCTCCGCTCCCCCGCCGCACCCTCCTGCGCGCACTGGGCTCCGGCGCGGTGCTCGGCGGACTCGCCGGGTGTGGTGTCCCGGCCGCGTATGTACGGCCCGGCGACCGCGCCGCCGCCGACCTGTCCTCCACCGAACGGAGGCTGAACTGGGCGAACTGGCCGCTGTACATCGACACCGATGACGATCGCCCCTCACGGCGGCCCACTTTGGAGGCCTTCGAGAAGCGCACGGGGATCTCGGTCGAGTACGTCGAGGAGGTCAACGACAACGACGAGTTCTTCGGCAAGATCAGCCCTGCGCTGATGAACCATCAACCCACAGGCCGCGATCTGATCGTCGTCAGTGACTGGATGAGCGCGCGGTTCGTCCGGCTCGGCTGGGTGCAGGAGATGGATCGAACCCGGCAGCCGAACGTGACCCGGTACCTCGACCCGCAGTTGCGGTCGCCCGCGTTCGACCCCGGCCGCACCTGTACGGTGCCGTGGCAGTCCGGCATCACCGGCATCGCGTACAACCGGCGCAGGACCGGCCGGGAGATACGGCAGGTCTCGGATCTGTGGGCGAGCGACCTGAAGGGCCGGATCACCCTGCTGTCCGGTCTGGACGAGGCGTTCGCACTGCTGATGCAGGGCAAAGGCGTCGACATCACCCGGTGGACGGCCGACGACTTCCACACCGTCTGCGACCAGGTGGAGGAGCAGGTGAAGAAGGGACAGATCCGGCGCTTCACGGGCAACGACTACATCAAGGACCTGTCCAGTGGTGACGTCCTGGCCTGCCAGGCGTATTCGGGAGATGTGATCCAGCTCCAGGCCGACGACCCGGACATCCGGTTCGTCGTACCCGAGGAGGGCGCCGAGCTGTGGGCCGAGTCGCTGATGATTCCCAACCTCGCCCGCCACAAGGCGAATGCGGAGCGGCTCATCGACTACTACTACGATCCCGAGGTCGCCGCCGAGCTGGCCGCCTGGGTCAACTACGTCTGCCCGGTACCGGCCGCCCGGGACGTCCTGGCCTCCGCCGGTGACGAGGAGAGTGCCGCCCTCGCCGAGAACCCGTTGATCTTCCCCGACAAGGAGCTGCGCAGCCGGCTCGCCGTCGCACGGGACATCACCTCGAATGAGCGTGTGGAGTTCGGCAAGCGGTGGAATCAGATCGCGGGACTGTGAGGGTGGGCGGGAGCAGGCCGGGAAGGCCGCGGTTGTTGCAGGCACCGGGGACACGGCGCGTGTGAGCAGCACCGGCCGTGCTTGGTCCTTCATGGGGCTCACGGATCACGTGTCTCCAGTGCCTACGACCCGCCGGAGTCCTGGTGTCCGTCAGCGGCGGGGCGCGGGTACCGGGTCCCGGTAGGAGCGGCGGCGGGCCGCGCCGGGGCGGCAGCGCAGCAGGCGCGCCAGGATCAGCCGGCCGCCGCGGAGGGCGCCGTGATGGTGAAGTGCCTGGACGGCGTACGTGGAGCAGCTCGGGGTGTACGGGCAACAGGGTGGCCGGGTCGGGCTGATCGCGACGCGGTAATGGCGCACGGACCGGTACATCGCGATGGCCAACCGGCCCCGTGGCGGGGGTGCGGCCGGGTCGGCTCCGTGACCGGTGGTCAGCGAGGGGCGCAGCAGCGCGAGCCACAAGGCGGCCGCCTGTGACCACACGCCACCGCAGCAGCACGGGTGGGTCAGCGTGTCGAGCGTGGCGGCGCAGCAGCCCTCATCCTCGCTGTCCTCGTTCGTCTTCCGGCGCTGACCGTTCCGCGTCACTGCTCACCCTGCTTCCTCGCGATGAGGAAGGATCATACAAATCAGAGACTTTCTGTCACGCCCGGCTGTCCCCCTGCCCCACAACGACGGCAGGCATCTCTGTGAGCAGTCCGCCGCAGAGGGGCGACCACGTCTGGGGGACGGGATGAGACCGACAGGGAACCGACCACTCGGCCTTTCACGTCAGCGCAATGAATGCTGAGGGGAAGGTGCGCATGAAGAAGCGAGGCGTGCTCCTGTGCGGCGGCGTACTCGTCGTGGCCGGGATCGCCGTCACCGTGTGGTGGAACTGGCTGCGACCCCCCTATGCCCTGGCCGATGCTCCCAAGGTGGACGTGACGGTGCGCGCGGAGAAGTCCGTGTACCCGGACGTCCGGGAGACGGCTGAGGACGTCGACACCCTCGTCCGCGTGTATGTACAGCGGCTCGCAGCGGGCGATGCCCGGGGTCTCACCGAGCTCGCCGGGCCCGCCTACGAGCAGCCTGGACCGACCGCGGCCAGGCTTGTGCGCGACTACCGCGAAGCAGCGGCCGGGCACGTCGAGGTCACCGTGCTGGAGGGGTCCGTCGACTACTTCAACCAGGCGACTGTGGTGTACGAGGAGACAGGTCAGCGGCAGACGCTGCTGTTCGTCAAGGACGGCGGACACTGGTGGCTCGGTCTGGGAGACGGCGATCCGGCGGCCGGACGGGAACACTAGTCGAGAGGTGTGGGTGAGCTGGTTTCAGCTCTCGCGGCGGTGGTTGAGGCTGGTCCTGGCGGTGTTGCGGATCCGTTTGGTGCGGCCGGCTTCGGCGAGGATCTCGACGGCCTCGGGGTTCGTCCCGGCGGCCGTCTTGAGCTGGAGCCAGTTGGATGACGCGAGCAGGTCGTCCGGCTGCCAGGGCAGCTCGAGCGTGATGGCGCGGAAGAGCGACCACTCCCGCAGGCGCTGGACCAGGAAGGGGCGGTCGATCGTGGCCTGGGACATCGTCTGCGCCCACTCCTCGTAGGAGGGACCTAGGCAGAGGCTGGCGGCTCGACGGTCCAGGTGCCGCAGCACGGCGGCTTGGGCCATCGTCCGGTCCGGATCAGTGAGCACGCGGCTGACCAGGTCGACCTCGTCCGGGTCGCCGACGTGCGCCAGCTTGTCGAGGTAGGCCGCGAAGCGGACGTGCTCGTCCGGGTTCTGCGGGATGTCGTGGACGTTCATGCTGCCTGCTCCTCGCGCTCGGCCAGGACGCCGTTCTCGAACCGTGTACCGGCGCGGGCCAGGGACACCACCATCGCGAGGGCGGCCGCCGGGCTGCCAACCTCGACCGGCCCGGCGGCCGTGATCACCGTCCGGGGCCGGTGGTGGACGTTGCGGACAACCAGACACCGGCCGTACCCGTCGGTTTCGGCCACCGACTCGGCCATGCACTGGTCGACTTCCGCTGCCCGTGCGGCGGCCGGCATTCGGCGGGCGCCCTCCCGCACGATCTCGTCGATCAGGGAGCCGGACTGGGTGGAGCCGTCGTCGGTGCCTACGCTGAGCACGGGCGTGCCTTCCCGACCCGCGCTGCAACGCGGGTCCACTCGGAGACCTTACGAATCATTCGGGAAAGTACGCCCTCCCGAAACCGGTCCTGCGGCCGGCCAACACCCGCCACGGTACGGGGACGATTCGAGCGGTCGCCGAGCTGATCGGACTAAGCTCCCGCCATGTCTGGTCCGACGTTGGTGATCGAGTTGGCGGAGCCGCTCTCCCCGGACGGGCTACGGGAGTTCCGCGCGTTGATGGTGGGGCTCTCCTCCCACTTCTCCGAGGAGCGGCCCGGGTCCTTCGACGTCAGCGTGCCCGTGGAGCGACTGGGCGTCGAGGACAGACGAGAGGGAGACCGGCGAAAGTCGTTCCCGCTTCCGCTGGCCGGCAGCGCCTCCGGGGACGAGGAGCTCAGGACCCTCGTGGGGTTCGATCCGCGGCGCGAGGACCGGCGTCGGCCCTTCCTGGTCTACTTGATGGGGCCGGGGATCGGCGATGAAGGCATCTTCGAGGCCGAGCACGCGGATGAGCCCGGGGTGGAGACCGTCCTCGGCTTCAGGCCCACCCATGCGGTCAATGTCGGCGCCTGCTGCAATCGCGAGATCGACCACCTGGCCACGGCCCTGCTGACCGCCGCTGTCATGGACGTCATCGGGGGCGTCGCCAAGGCTGAGCTGCTGGACGGGCAGGCGTCGGTCGTCGCCGGCCTTCCAGGGGTGTGGGGGATCGCGGACGACGACCGGATGGCACTGGGAACGGCGGAGTTCCTGCGGGCCTGGGCCGGGCACCCCGCCTTCCGGCTGGTCAAGTAGCCCAGCCGTTGTCTGTCCTGACCTCCGGGAGACGGGGACGTTCGCTGTTCCCGGATCGACGGTGTCGACGCCGGAGTGAGCGTGAGACAGAGGTCGGGGTTCCCTCACTTCTCCGTGACAAAGCCCACCGCGGCCCGTTCATGATCATAGGTGGGCAAAACATCCGTCTCGATGATGTGCGCACACCAGCCAGGCATTAGCTTGACGACTTCTTCATCGCTTCATGACCATCTGACCAAGGGGCGAATGCACACCATGCACACAGCACCGCCCGTTCACGAGCCGATCGCGCTCGACGCGGACGGCCTGCCGGTCGAGGAACTCGCTCCGGCGCCCGACTACATCGAGCGGGTCACCATCCTCCGCCCGAAGGCGAGGTCCTGACCATGGCACAGGAGACAAGGCCCACCCGCTTCGCGCTGGCCGCCGCCGTCGTCGTCGGCAGCGGGTTTGTGACGGGCTGCGCGTCGGACGACAAATCCCTGGGCTATCAGACCGACTACAGCAACCACCGGCCCCTGCGGGCCGTCGGCTACCCCTCCGCGGGAAGTCTCGAAACGGTGCAGAAGGCCGTGTGGCGGCTCGCCGACCGTGACACCGACGGGCTGGCCTCGCTCGCCGTCGACGACACGCACGCTCGGGCCACGGCCCGCAACTGGGTCAAGGCCTTCGGCGCAGCCGCCAAGGGGGACGTGACGGCGGACTTCTACGACGAGGGTTCCGTGCGGCAGGTCGTGGTCCTGTACTTCGCCAAGAGCGGCCAGATCAAGGAGATCGAGGCGCGCATCGGCGAGGACGACTCCTGGGGCCTCACCCTCGCCGAGCCGGACCCGGCCGAGGCGACGGCCAAGCCCACGTGGGTGCCGCCGAAGCCGGGCGGCTCCGGGTCCCGCACCTCCGGCGCCCCGTCCGGGGGTTAGCGGTCCCCTGACCCGCGCCCCCTAGAGGACCGTACCCCGGACCCTCGGAGTGCGGTCCTTCGGTGCTCTGCACCGCCCGTGCGCCCCACGCGCTCCCCGCTGCCCCTTCACACCCCTGGGCATCAGGAACCGTACGCCTGCGCACGTCTTCCTACAGGCATGTCCCTGTGGCGTCGGACACCGTTCGTCATCGTGCTCCGGGCGAACCTGCGGCGTCAGGCCGGCCCGCTGGTCGCGCTCGTGATGGCCGGTGTCCTCGTGGCCGTGACCTGGGACGGGCTCTACGCCCGGGGCATGTGGAGGGAGACCGGCTGGGTGCACATCGAGGAGATGCGCCAACTGGCCGTGCGAACCGTGGGAGTGGGATGTGCGGTGCTGCTCGCCGGGTGGCAGGGCGGGGCGGAGGCACGCGACGACGCCGGCTGGGTCGCGACGACAGCGGCCCGAGAGGGAGTGTCCTGCCGGTCGATCTGTTGCGCGTCCTGGCCACGGCCGCGGCGGCGGTGGAGGGGCAACTGACGCTGCTGGGGCGCGATCCGCGGCGTCCCGCCGAACGCCTGGAGATCCGCCGCCGACTCGGCTACCTGCCCCAGACGTTCGGCATGTTCCGCGGCTTCACGGTACGGGAGTGCGTCGCGTACGCCGCGTGGCTGAAGGACATGCCGAACCGGGGCGCCCTCGACGCGGTGGAACGCGCCGTCGAGCAGGTCGGCCTGACCACCCGGATGGACGCCAAGTACCGCACCCTCTCCGGCGGAATGCGACGCCGGGTCGGCATCGCCCAAGCTCTGGTGAACACCCCTCAACTGCTTCTGCTCGACGAACCCACCACCGGCCTCGACCCGGCCGAACGGGACCGCTTCCACGCCCTGCTCCGGCAGTTGAGCGCCACCACGACCGTCGTCCTGGCCACCCACCTCATGGAGGACGTGCACGCCTGCTGCGACAGCGCACTCGTCCTGTGTGCGTCCCGCGGAGTCTTCCTCGGGTCCGTGCGAGATCTGGACGAGGCGGGCGGCTACACGGGAGTTGTCGCGGGCAATGCCCACAGGTGACAGGGCCCGGGCCCAAGGACACGGGACCGCAACAGCCTGGACTCCGGCGACCGGAACCGCCTGAGTACGCGTACTCAGGCACCCCGAGCTGTCCGCCCCTGCTCCCACCGACCGAAGGCCGCCACACTGGCCGCCTTGATCCCGTACGAAGAGGTTTTGATGAACCGTCCGCTCACCCTGCGTTCCGCCGTCGCCGATGACATGGCCTGGATCCATGAACTGCGCCACCGTGTCTACGCCGAGGAGCTGGGCCAGCACACGCCCAATGCGCAGGGGCGGCTGGCCGACGGGCTGGACGGCGACAACGTCTACCTGGTCGCCGCGCGGGGTGCGGACCGTGTGGGGTTCGTGAGTGTGACGCCTCCGTGGGTGGGCCGGTACGGGCTGGACAAGTACCTGACCCGGGATCAGCTTCCGCTCCTGGACGAGGCCGACGTCTTCGAGGTGCGGCTGCTCACCGTCGCGCCCGAGGCGCGGTCCGGCGCCGCTGGCGCGTTGTTGATGTACGCGGCGCTGCGCTGGATCGCGTCCCGGGGCGGGCGGCGGGTGGTGGCGATGGGCCGCTCCGACCTGGTCGGCATGTACCGGGCGGCGGGCCTGCGTCCCGTGGGCAGTACCGTCCGCAGCGGAGCGGTCGACTTCGAAGTGCTGACCGGGGAGGTGGCGGAGCTGTCGGGAGGGGCGGCGGGGCGGCATGCTTCGACCCTCGCCCGGCTGGCGGCCGGTGTGGACTGGCGGCTGGACGCGTCGTTCGCTCCCCGGCCGGACGGCTGCGAGCACGGCGGGGCCTCGTTCACCGCGATCGGCGCGGACTTCCGCACGCTGGATCGACGTCATGAGGTCGTCGCGGCCGATGTGCTCGACGCCTGGTTCCCGCCGGCCCCCGGGGCCCGGGCCGTGCTCGCCGAGGATGCCGGGTGGGTCGCCCGCACCTCACCCCCGACCGGTGCGGAGGGGTTGCTCGCCGAACTGGCCGCCGTCCGCGGCCTGCCCCCGGAGACGCTCGCGGTCGGCGCCGGCTCCTCCGACCTGATCTTCCGGGCCTTCGGACGGTGGCTGACGTCGGCGAGCCGGGTCCTGCTGATGGACCCCGGATACGGCGAGTACGCCCATGTCACGGAGCGGGTGATCGGCTGCCGCGTGGACCGGTTCCGGCTGCGGCGCGAGGAGGGCTGGCGCATCGATGCGGCCCGGTTGTCGGCGGTGGTCGCCGACGGGGCCTACGACCTCGTGGTGGTGGTCAACCCGAACAACCCGACGGGCCGCCACGCACCGGCCGCCGAGCTGCGCGCGGTCATCGCCGCCTCCCCGGCCCGCACCCGGTGGTGGATCGACGAGGCATACCTCGGCTACGTCGATCCCGCGGAGTCGCTCGCCCCGTTCGCCGCGCGGGACCCGCGCGTGGTGGTCTGCACCTCGATGTCGAAGACATACGCGCTCTCCGGAGTGCGGGCCGCGTACCTGGTGGCCGCGCCGGACACGGCGGCGGAGCTGCGCCGATGGACGCCGCCGTGGGCCCTCGGACTGCCGGCCCAGCTGGCGGCGGTGGCGGCACTGCGCGACCCGGCGTACTACACCGGCATGCTGCGGCGCACGCACGAGCTGCGCCGCAGGCTCGCCACCGACCTGGCGGCCGTGGACGCCTCGGTCGCGGTCGAGGAGTCGGTGGCCAACTTCCTGACGCTCACGCTGCCGCCGGGCGGGCCGAGCGCCGCGTCGCTGGTCGCGGAGTGCCGAGGCCACGGGGTGTACCTGCGGGACCTGTCACCGCTTTCGACGTCGTACGAGGGCCGGACCGTGCGTGTGGCCGTGCGGGCCCCCGACGAGAACGCGCGCATCGTGGGCGCCTACCGGGCCGCACTGGCGGAACTGCGCGCGGACTCCGTCGTGTTGTCGGGTCTCGGGGTGGCGCAGTGACCTCGGTTGCCGGGCTGGCGCCGTGGCTGGGCGGCGCGCTGCTGCTGAGCGGTGTCGTGGCGGGAGCGGCGCGGCGGCGGGAGATCATGGTCCGCTGGTGTGCGTGGGCGGTGGGCGTGCCGGTGGTGACCGCCGCGTTCTGGTGGGGGCGGCCGGGGATCGCCGTGCTCGCCGTCGTCGTCGCGGTGGTCGTGGTACTGGAGTTCGGCGCGATGACCCGGCTGCCTCGCATCGATCGGGCGGTGCTGGCCGCCGCCGTGACGGGGCTGGTCGTCGCCGCCGCGTGGATGCCGGAGCAGGTGTGGCGGGTGGGTGCCGTCGGGGCCCTCGTCCTGGCCGCCGTGGCGATGACGGCGGGCCGTGCCGAGGACGGCCTGGGGCGGCTCGCCACCGCTCTGCTCGGCTTGGTGTGGCTGGGTGTGCTGGCCGTGCTGGCGCCGCTGGGGACGCTCGGCCTGGCGCTGTTCGCCGCGGTGTCGATCGCCGACGTGGTGGCCTATGTGGCGGGCCGGCAGCTGGGCGGGCCCCGCTTGTCGCGCCTGTCCCCGGCGAAGCGGTGGAGCGGGACGCTGTGCGGTGCCGCGGCCGGCCTCGCCGTGCTCGCGCTGCTCTCGGCGTGGAGCTGGCCGGCGGCGGCCGCGGTGGCGGTGGGCGGACCGGCAGGCGACCTGCTGGAATCGCTCGTCAAACGCGGCGCCGGGATCAAGGACTCGGGCCAGTGGCTGGCGGGAGCCGGGGGGCTGCTCGACCGTGTCGACTCCCTGGTGGGGGCCTTGGCGGTGTTCGTCGTGCTGGGATGAGCGCCCGGCGGACGACGGTGAGCTGTCCGGCCGCCGCCCCGGAGCCGGGCTCAGCCGCCGCGTCGTACCCGGGCCGCCTTGCGGGCCTCCGCGAGCTTGCGGGCCTCGCCGGTCTTGCGGGACGGCCTGCCTCCGGAGCCGCTCTTCGGGTCCTTGGTGCTGCCCAGACCGCGGAACGGGGCGTTGTGGTTCTTGGGGCGCGATGCGGCCGGCTCGCCGTCGAGGGGCTTGCCGGAGGGGGTCCTGGCGCCGGTGATCCGGCTGAGTTCCGCCTCGCCGGAGCGCACGGTGGTGACCTTGCAGGCCACGTCGGCGTCCGCCATGACCTGGCTCGTCTCGCGGCGCTGACCCGACAGTGCGAGGGTCACGACGGTGCCGGAGCCGCCGGCCCGGGCGGTGCGGCCCGCGCGGTGCAGATAGTCCTTGGGGTCGGTGGCCGGGTCGACGTTGACCACGAGGTCGAGGTCGTCCACGTGCAGGCCGCGTGCGGCGACGTTCGTCGCCACGAGCGCGGTGACCTGCCCGTCCTTGAACTGGGCCAGGGTCCGGGTGCGCTGCGGCTGGGACTTGCCGCTGTGCAGGGCGGCCGCGGCCACCCCGTTGGCCCGCAGATGCCGCGTGAGGAGGTCGACGCCGTGCTTGGTGTCGAGGAACAGCAGGACGCGGCCGTCCCGGGCGGCGATCTCCGTGGTGACGGCGTACCGGTCCGGACCGTGCACGACGAAGACGTGGTGGTCGATCGCGGTGACCGCGTTGGACGAGGGGTCCACGGAGTGGACGGCGGGGTCGCGCAGGTACCGCCGCACCAGCTGGTCGACGTCGTGGTCGAGGGTGGCGGAGAACAGCATCCGCTGCCCGTCGGAACGCACCTGGTCCAAGATCTCGCTGACCTGGGGCAGGAACCCCAGGTCGCACATCTGGTCGGCCTCGTCCAGGACCGTGATGCGCACCTGTCCCAGGCGGCAGCCCTTGCGCTCGATGATGTCGTGCAGCCGGCCGGGGGTGGCGACGACGATCTCGGCGCCGTCCCGCAGGGCGGCGATCTGCCGTCCGATGGACATTCCGCCCACCACCGTCGCGAGCCTCAGCCGCAGCGCCTCGGCGTACGGGGTGAGCGCCTCACCGACCTGTTGTGCCAGCTCCCGCGTCGGCACCAGGACGAGCGCCAGGGGTTCCTTGGGCTGTGCGCGCCGTCCGGCCGTCCGGGCGAGCAGGCCCAGGCCGAAGGCGAGCGTCTTGCCGGATCCGGTGCGGCCCCGGCCCAGGACGTCCCGGCCGGCGAGCGCGTCGGGCAGCGCCGCCGACTGGATGGGGAAGGGGACCGTGACGCCGCGTTCGTCCAGCGTCCGCAGCACCGCGGCCGGCAGGCCCAGTTGTGCGAAGGACGTCACCGCGGGCTGCGCCGAAGCGGCATCCGAGGCCCCGGACACCGCATCGCGCGGCCGGGCATCGCCACGTACTGAGTCGCTCACAGAAGGCCTTCCTCCGAGGGAACCGTACCGAGGAAGGCGCGGCGGGGACGCGGCCACGGCCCGGGACTCCAGCGGAGCCCGGCACAGCGGCACACAGCAAACAGGAAACGCTAGCACGGGCACGCCGCGGGCCCTCCCCGAACGTTTCCCTTACGTCGGATAACGGCCGGTGTCATACCCTTTTCTATTACTCAGGCTGATTCATACGCTTTGGGCGGTCACCCCGGGCAGGGATGAGAATGCGGTGACAAGGGAGCAGCGGACGCCGGGGCTGCCCGGCGCGCGTCACGCGGAGCGGGCCGACGGCCTGCCGTTCCACCCCCCTGCTCTCGGCGCCGTACGCACCCTGGCCAGGGCCGCGGCTGCGGCGGGTGGCCTGCTCGGGCTGGTGAGCCTGGCCGGATGGGCCTCCGGCAGCGACACGCTGAAGAGCGTGCTGCCGGGTGTGTCGGTGTCCATGAAACCCAACACCGCAGTGGCCCTCATGGCGCTCGGCTTCTCCCTGTGGGTGATCACCCGCGGCGCGGCCCGCCCGCGGGCGATCGCAGCGGCCCGGGCGGCGGCGGTCGTAGCGGCACTGCTCGGTGTGCTGACCCTCGCGGAGTATGCGGCCGGGGCGCGCCTGGGCATCGACGAGTTGCTCTTCCGGGACGACACCGCCGGGGTGGGGACGGGAACCCCGGGGCGGATGGCCCCGAACACGGCCGCGGCGTTGACGCTCGCTGCGGCGGGCGCCCTGTGCGCCGGGGTGGCCCGGATCCCCGCGTGGGTGAGTCAGATCCCGGGTCTGGTCGTGGCGGCCCTGGGCATGCTGCGGCTGTACGGGTCCGCCTACGCGGTGCCCGAACTGGAGCGATTCGGTGCCTATACGGGCATGGCCCTGCACACCGCTCTGGCTCTGGTGCTGCTGGGCACGGCGCTTTTCCTGGCGCGTCCGGACGAGGATCCCGCCGGGCTGCTGTGGAACGCGGGCACGACGGGAGCACTGGGACGATGGCTGTTCGTCACGGTCGCGGTGGTGCCTCCACTGCTGGGCTGGGCCGTCCTCGCGGGTGAGGACGCGGACGCGTTCGGGCCGCGGCTGGGAACCGCGCTGCTGGTGTGCGCTCATGTGGCCGTGTTCACTTCGGTGATCTTCGCGACCCTGGCGGTGGGCCGCCGCGTGGAAGTGGCCCACGCGCGGCTGGAGTCGCAGGTGCGCCAGAACGAACTGTTGCAGGCCTTCATGGACCACACGCCCGCGGTGGTGTTCATCAAGGACCTGGACGGCCGTTTCCTGGCGGTGAACACGACGTTCGAGCAGAGCCTGGGCCTGCGTCGCGAGCAGGTTCTCGGCCGCAGGGACCAGGACGTCCTGCCGTCCGCTCTCGCGCGTTCGGCCCGGGCCGCCGATCTCGCCATGCTGGCGGAGGGCAAACCGGTGCAACGCCAGGAACGGCTCGCCCTGCCGGGGGGTCCGCGGGAGTTCCTGTCCACTCTGTTCCCGCTCACCCATGCCTCCGGCAGGCCCTACGCCGTCTGCGGGGTGGTCACCGACATCACCGAACGCGTCGCGGCACAGCGTGAGGCCCAGCGGTCCCACCGGAGGTTCCGGGCGCTGCTGGAGTCCGCGCCCGACGCCACTGTGATCACGGACGGCGACGGCCGCGTCGTCATGGCCAACACGCAGGTCAAGCGGCTTTTCGGCCGGGCGCCGGGCGAGCTCGTCGGTACCGATGTGGTCCACTTGGCGCCCGGCCCGCGGCGCCGGCGGCACGGTGCTCTCCTCGGCGCCTACCTCCGTCTGCGTGATCCGAGGCCCGTGGTCCTGGACCGGGACCTGTACGGCGTGCGCGGCGACGGCTCCGAGTTCCCCGTCGAGGTGAGCGTCAGCAGCCTCGAGTCCGAGCGGGAGACCCTCGTGGTGCTGACCGTCCGGGACATCACCGAGCGAAGGCGGCTGGAGAGCGACCGCGCGGAGCGCTACGAGCAGCAGCGCCGGATCGCCTACACCTTGCAGCACAGCCTCATGGGTGAGCCGCCCCGCCTCGCGCACCTGCCCAGCGCCCACCGGTACCTGGCATCCGTCCAGGGTCCCGGGGTCGGCGGCGACTGGTTCGACGTCATCCCCCTCGACGAGCACCGCACAGGCGTCCTGGTCGGTGACGTGATGGGCCGGGGTCTGGAGGCCGCCGCCGTCATGGGACAGCTGCGCGCCGCCTCCCACGCCCTGGCCCGTACGGGCGCCGCGCCCGATGTCCTCATGACCGGACTTGACGCGTTCGTGAGCGATCTGGCGGACCAGTTGGTCACCTGCGTCTATCTGGTGATCGACCAGGAGGCGAACAAGGTCACCCTGTGTTCGGCGGGGCACCTCCCGGTCATCGCGCTGCCGCCCGGCGGACCGGCCCGCCGGCTGGGAGCGCCGGTCGGCGTGCCCCTGGGGGTCAACGACCTGTCCGGTCTGTCGCTGCCGTTCGAGGACGCCAGTCATCCGCTGCCGCCCGGCTCCTCACTCGCGCTGTACACGGACGGGCTGGTGGAACGTCCCGGCACCGACATCGAGGCCCAGATCGACGTCCTGGTCCACACGCTCGGGCTCGTGCTGAAGGACGCTCCCGCGGACCCGGAGACGCTGGACCGGGCCGCGGGGCGGCTGCTCAGGACCCTCGTCCCGGACACGGCCGCCCACGACGACGACGTGACGCTGCTCCTGCTCGGCCTGCCGGGCACGGCGCAGTAGGGCCCGCCGGGGAGGCAGCCCGTTCCTCCGCGATCTGTCACGGTCCGGGCACGTCCGGCGTCTCCTTCTGGCCACGCAACCGCGGTGGCCGAAAGATGTGTCTTCGAGCGCGGGGGCCCGCCGCTGTCGAACGGCGGCCCAGGGGGGATGCGATGAGCACGTGGGAAGTGCCCGGGTACACCGGGTCGCTGGAACTCGGGGCAGGGGCGAGCGGGCGGGTCGTCCTGGCCGTCCACGAGGAGACCGGCGTCGAGGTCGCGGTGAAGTACCTCAGTGAGTCCCTGCGCACCCGGCCGGGTTTCGTGCACGAGTTCCGAGCGGAGGCGCGTCTGCTGGGCGGACTGGAGAGCCCGCACGTCGCCGGGTTGTACGAGTACGTGGAGAGCCCGGAGGGCGCCGCGATCGTGATGGAACTGGTCGACGGCGCCTCACTGCGCGCACTGCTGAAGCGGCAGGGCCCGCTCGAACCGGAGGCCGCGCTCGTCATCCTCAAGGGATCGTTGCTCGGTCTGGCCGACGCGCACCGGGTCGGCGTCGTCCACCGTGACTACAAGCCGGAGAACGTCCTCGTCACACCGGACGGACGCTCCAAGCTGACTTCGGCATCGCGGTGGACGCGGGCACCAGCGCGGGTGTGGCCGGAACCCCCTCCTACATGTCCCCGGAGCAGTGGACCGGTGCTCCCGCCTCCCCCGCCGCCGACGTGTACGCGGCCACCGCCACGTTCTTCGAGTGCCTGACGGGGCACAAGCCGTACCGCGGTGACAACCTCGCGGAACTCGCCCTCCAGCACGTCGACGCGCCCGTGCCGGCCGACGAGGCCCCCGAGCCGGTGCGGGACCTGGTGCGCCGAGGTCTGGCCAAGAACCCCGGGGAGCGGCCCGCACGGGCCGAGGATCTCGTGGTGGAGCTGGAAGCCGCCGCAGGCACCGCCTACGGCCCCGGCTGGGAGGAACGCGGCCGAAGCCGGCTCGCCGCGCTGGTGGCCCTGCTGCCGCTGTTCCTGCCCTCGTGTCATGAGGCGCCGCACAGCGCCACGGACACGGCCCGCACGGTTCTGCACCGGCGGCCGGGACGCGGGCGGGCGCAGTCCTGGCTGCCCGGCCGGCCCGGACTGCTCGTCTGCGCCGCCGCCCTGCTCGCGGCCCTCCTCGTCTCCGGGATCCCCTTCGACCCGGGAACCGCGGCACACCGGGAGGCGCAGGCCTTGGCCACCACCCGTGTGCGGTCCGGCCAGGGGACGGCCGCTCCACCCGCACCCGCAGCCTCCGCCCCGTCCGCGTCGGCCACGCCCACCGAGTCGGCCGGTCCGTCACCGTCACCCACCATGCCGCCCTCGGGCCCGGCGGCCGGCGAGTCGGGTGACCCCCCGGTCCCGGCCACCCCGGCCGCCGACCCGGAGACCACCACCCCCGGCGGCCCGGTCACCGCCGCGACCGCCACGACCACGGCGCCCGCTCCGCCCGCCGCCCCCACGGTCAAGGACATCGTGGTGTCGGCGTTCCGGCAGACGGGCCCCACGACCGCCACGGCCACCGTCGGCATCACCACGGACGGCACCGGGCCGATCTCCGTCACGGTCTCCTGGTTCACGGGCGGTACGGCGGGACAGCCGGGCACGGCGGACGGTGCGCCCCAGACCTTCGAACGCAGCGGCGCCACCGAGTACACGCTCACCGTCGACCACGCCTTCCAAGGCCTCGGCTGCTACTGGGCCGTTCAGGCCACCACCGCCCCGGCCGCGGTCGGCGGAGGCGCCACACAGCAGCTCCTGACCAGGCGGTGCGACCTCCGATGACCGCACATCACGACGCCGACAAATCCTCGTCGGCCCACGAGGTCAAGAAAGCTCCGGCTGCCACGGGCGTGCCCACCGGAGAACTGCCGACCGCCACGCGCGACCTGCGACCCCCCGACGGCAGGCCCCCGGGCGACGCGCCGAGCTCGGCCGACGCCGAGTACAGCGCCACCGCGCTGGCCAGCCACTGGATCCGGCGCCCCGGACAGGACGAGACCCTCGTCGAGCGCGATGCGGAGAGATGGCCGGAGCCACCCGACCGGGTCGAGGGCACCGTGCTGCGTTTCGGCCCGGGCGTGACCGCCACCGTCGCGCCGCGCACCGACCGGATGCCCGCCGCCGTACCACCACTCCCACCCCCGCGTCGGCGGCTGCGCAGACACACGCTGCCCGCGCTCGTCGTGCTCGGCGTCCTCGCGCTCCTCGCCTGGCAGCGCCTGGGACCACCGCTCGCCGTCCGCTCGGCCACGGTCACGGCCCGGCCGGCGGTACTCCACTGCGACGGCACCGCGCACATCGTCGCCCTGGTCACCACGAACGGCCGCCCGGGCACCTTGTCCTACCGCTGGGTCAGAAGTGACGGGTCCGCCTCGGGTGTCCTGGAAGAACCGATGGTCCGGGGACAGAAGCAGGCACGCCTCCATCTGCGCTGGACCTTCGAGGGCCCGGGGCACCAGGCGGCCCGCGCCGAACTGCGCCTCCTGTCCCCCGCCGAGCGCACGGCCACCGCCGGTTTCACGTACGACTGCCCCTGACCGCCTCCCTCGGCCCCTCCCGACCGGACGGGCCGGGAATCCGTAGGCCTGTGGGGGTGCGGCTCCGGTCCGAGCGCCGGAGCGGTTCCGCCGTGGAACAGTGGAGGAAAGCACGGGCCCCGGCCCCGTGAGGTCGCGGGCCGGAGGAAGGAGGCCGCGATGCGTTCCCCTGTGCTGGCGGGCGTCGACGGGTCCGGGAACGCGGCTGCGGCAGCCGAGTGGGCGGCCTGTGAGGCGGCGCTGCGCGGTGTTCCGCTGCGGCTGCTCCACGCCTCTCCGCGACTTCCCGGTTCCGGCGTCCCGGATTTCGCAGCGGAGCGATTGCGTGACATGGGCGCACAGTTGCTCCGGCGGACGGTCGCGGACCTGGCCGACCGCCATCCCGACCTCGGAGTGGAGGGGGCGCAGACGGACGACTCCCCGCCCGGGGCCCTCCTCGACGCAGCACGCGAAGCGGACATCCTTGTCGTCGGCACCCGTGGGACCGGAGGATTCGAGGGGCTGGCGGTCGGCTCGGTGGCCCTGCGGGCGGCGGCAGCGGCTCCCTGCCCCACCGTGCTCGTCCCCCACCGCCCCGGCGTCTTCGCGAACGGGGTGGCCGCACGGCACAGCGCCGGCCGGGTCGTCCTGGGATTCGACGCGCACCGGCCGGCCGGTGACGTGGCCGACTTCGCGTTCGCGGCCGCCGAGGCCCGGGCGGCGCGTCTGCACGTGGTGCACGCCTGGGCTCTGCCCGCCGAGTCCGTCTCCTCACGGACCTTGGTGGTGACCGAGGAGGACCGGGCGGGCTGGGAGGACCAGGAGGTCCTGCGACTGTCCGACCTGCTGCGTCCGTGGCGGGAGAAGTATCCCGGGGTGACGGTCGGCAGCGACTCCATGCTGCTTCACCCCGCCGAGGCGCTCCTGAACGCCTCCCGGGACGCGGAGCTGCTCGTCGTGGGGCGTCGCACCGAGCGGCAGACGGCAGACGGCCGGCTGGGGCCGGTCGCGCACGCCGTGCTGCACCACGTCCGCTGTCCGGTGGCGGTCGTACCGCACGGGCGGTGACGGCTCAGCCGTAGAACGCCTCGAACTCGTCGTACAGCGACGGGTCCACCACCTTGTTCTCCGCGGTGGCGTCCGCGAGTGGGATCCGGATGATCCGTGTACCGCGCAGGGCGACCATGCTGCCGAAGTCCCCGTCGTGGACGGCGTCGATGGCGTGCAGACCGAAACGGGTGGCCAGCCACCGGTCGAAGGCGCTGGGCGTGCCGCCGCGCTGGATGTGACCGAGGACCGTGGTGCGCGCGTCCTTCTCGGTCCGCGCCGAGATCTCCTGGGCCAGCCATTCACCGATGCCGGACAGCCGCACATGCCCGTACTCGTCGAGCGACTGGTCCTTGAGGATCATCTGACCCTCCTTGGGCACAGCCCCCTCGGCCACGACGACGATCGGCGCGTAGTTGATCTCGAACCGGCGCTTCACCAGCTCACAGACCTGATCGATGTCGAACGGACGCTCCGGGATGAGGATCACGTTGGCGCCACCCGCGACGCCGGCGTGCAGGGCGATCCACCCCGAGTGGCGCCCCATCACCTCCACCACGAGAGCCCGCATGTGTGACTCGGCGGTGGTGTGGAGGCGGTCGATGGCTTCCGTCGCGATGCCGACGGCGGTGTCGAAGCCGAAGGTGAAGTCGGTGCCCGAGACGTCGTTGTCGATGGTCTTCGGCACACCCACCAGGTTGATTCCCTGCCGGCTGAGCTCCGTGGCAACTCCCAGGGTGTCCTCTCCGCCGATCACGACGAGCGCGTCGATGTCGTGCGAGGCGAGAGTGTCCCGTACCCGTTGCAGTCCGTCATCGTGCTTGAACGGGTTCGTACGGGAGGATCCGAGGATGGTCCCGCCGCGGGGGAGGATCCCCCGCACGCTGGAGATATCCAGGGGAACGACGTCGTTCTTGAGCAGACCGAGCCAGCCGTCCCGCACTCCGGCGAAGTCGAATCCATAGGTCTGGACGCCTTTGCGGACGACACTGCGGATCACGGCGTTGAGGCCGGGGCAGTCACCGCCGCCGGTCAGCACTCCGACCTTCATGGGCCCTCTCCCATCCGCTGCGCACCCGGTGCGTTCCCGCTCTCACGGGGACCCGGCACGACTGCCGGGGCACACGGATCACCGTCTGTATCCAGCCTCCCCGCTTCCCCCCGAGGCGGCCACTCAACGTGCACCGGCCCGCCTGCCGTACCTCGCCGCGACCACTCCCCCGTTGTCGGCTCCCTCCCCGCTCGCGGCCGTCCGAGAGGGTGGCCGGGCCGGTCGCCCGCGGCGCACAGGGAGCCGCCGGGTACGAAGGCGGGGGCGGCGCCCCGGGCCGTGCGGAGGGACGCCGACCCGGTCGTCGACGATCTCCGGTTCGGTCTTCAGCCGATCCGTTCGGCCAGGGCGACGATGATTCCCGAGGGGCCGCGCAGATCGCAGAGCCGGTAGGCGTTCTCGTACCGCACCACCTCGCCGAGGAGCTCGGCGCCGTGCCGCCGCAGGCGGGTGATCGTGTCCTCGATGTCGTCGACGGCGAACATGACACGGTGCAGGCCCCGGGTGTTGGGGGCCGGGTCGAGCGGTTCGGCGACGATCGCCGCGGGGGCGTGGAACTCCGTCAGTTCCAGCCTGCCGTGACCGTCCGGGGTGCGCATCATCGCGACCAAGGCTGCGGTGTCAGTCGGCTGAAGTATCCTTCCCGCCACCGCTCACCCACTGCGAGGATCAACGGAATTGACCAGTTCGCCTGCTTTCCCTCTGCCCTTTCACGCCTCCCGTTCCCTGGCGTTCGCGACGCCCCGAACGCTTCGGGAACTGCAGATGATGCAGTGCAGCGCTCAGATTCGGGCGAAGCCCGGGTGGGTCGAGAAGATGAAGGCTCCCGACATCGTCGCGAAGTGGACGCAAGAAGCGGTCGCGCAGGGCCTCACCGAAGCGCAAGTTCGTTACGTCCTCGCCGAACTCGAGCACTATGCCGCGCTGCGGGACGAGCGAACCGGCATCGAGGTGTCCGCCGTCGACGGAGTGTGGCAGTCGGACGCACTGGTCGACGACGAGCTCAGATCGAGGCTGCGGAGCGCGGTTCGCGTTCTGGAGCAGGTTCCTGAAGCGGTACAGGACTGGCATCCCGGATCCGGCGGTCAGGTCCTCGATCTGGTGCATCCTTCTCTGTTCTGCCTGGTGCGAGAGGTGAGCGGCGGGCCCGAGCGGGCTTGGCAGAACCCGACGAACCACTACTCCAAGTACGAGTTCTCGGAGAAGTTCCAGTGGCTTCCCACCGATGTCGACGTCACCGAGGACGGCAAAGTCGTCTTCCGCTCGTACGTCAACAACGTCCATCCCGAAACGCATCGCGAACTGGCCTCCGTCCTGCCGGACTTGTTCGCCCGTATGCGCCCGCTGCTGGAGAACGTCCTCACCGATCTGCTCCATCCGCGGCCCCTGCGGATCGAGGCCGATCCCTATGGGTGGTACGACTCGGAGCCGGAATATCCGAACAGGTCCGACTACAGCGACGACGAGTCCTACGCCGAGGCCCGAACTGCGTGGGAAGTGGCCCACGACGCCTGGTGGGAGAACCGCCGCCCGGTGATCCCGGACGCTCCGGTCTTCACCCCGCCCGAGCGGCCCGGTGAATCCGCCCGGTTCGACCTGCGCGGCCGCCGTCTTCAGGTCATCGTCAAGCTCGCCACCATCCACCTCACCCCGGACAAGCCCGAGTACGCCGGTGGTTCCTGGCATGTCGAGGGGATGCTGAACGAGCGGATCGTCTCCACCGCCCTCTACTACTGGGACAGCGAGAACATCACCGAGAGCCGGTTGAGTTTCCGGGCGGCGCTCGACGACCCCAGCTACGAACAGAACGATGACAACGGTGTGCGCGAGGTCTACGGCCTGGAGGACGAGGACGCACTGAACCAGACGCTGGGATCGGCGTCGACCCCGGCGGGCCGCTGCCTGGCCTTCCCGAACGTCCTGCAACACCGTGTCGGCTCGTTCCGCCTCACGGACCCCACCCGCCCGGGGCACCGCAAGATTCTCGCGTTCTTCCTGGTCGACCCGTCGGAAACGCTCGTCTCGACGTCCGACGTGCCACCGCAGCAGCCCTGGTCCGACACCTCGACCATGACGCTCGAACAGGCCAAGAACTACCGCGAACAACTCATGCAGGAGCGCAAGTTCTTCGTCGACGAACACAACGAGCAGCTCTACGAGCGGGAGTTCTCCCTCTGCGAGCACTGACCGTCCCCGCCCGCTCCTGCCGCAGGCCGCTGGATGCCGAGCCCCTGAAGCACAGAGGCGATCGGCGGAGGCGGCCTGCGGCCCGCCCGGGACCGCACCCGAGATCAGGGGCTGGCGTCCCAGGGGCATGTGTCATGTCGACGGCGGGGTGAGTTTGGCGGCCACGGCGTCAAGGACCCAGTCCAGGCCGGTCGCGAAGGATGTCTCGGCGTCCAGGTCCGTGCCGTCGTGGACAGCCTTGGCCAGCGCCGGGAAGCGGCCGGTGGCCAGCATCTTGGTCACATGCGGGCCGGAGGCGCGCTGCCAGTCCCGCTTCGACAGGCCCGTGGCGCGCTCGGCCCGCAGGTTCGCGATCTCCCGCCTGATCGCGCCGGTGCAGTAGGCGCTGACGGTCTCCACGGCGCGCATGACGGTGTCGACGTCGGCGAGGCCGTCGAGGGCGGCCAGCTTGGCCTCCGTCACGGCGAGGCCGTTCGGGCCCAGGGTGGGGCGGCCACCGAGCAGGTCGGCCAGCCATGGGTGACGGAGGGCGGCCTGCCGGGTGCGGTGGGCGAGGGCGCGCAGGGCGTCCCGCCAGTCGCCGGGCTGTTCCTCGGGGAGGATCTCGGCCTGGACCTCGTCGACCATGAGGTCGAACAGCTCGTCCTTGGTGGCGATGTATCCGTACAGCCGCATGGGGCCGGCGTTCAGCCGGGCGGCGACTTTGCGCAAGGACACCGCCTCAAGCCCGCCCTCGTCGGCCAACGCGACGGCGGCGGCGACGATCCGATCGCGGTCGAGCGGCACGGGGCGAGCCGACGGCTCCGGCCGGTCCCACACGGTCATGGTCACACCCTCCTGTTGCGCTACATGGTAGGGCGTCAATACGGTGTATCGGCCTGAGACATCGTATCGCCGTGATCGGAAGCGGTCCCGCCGGCCTCACCTTCGCCCGTGTCCTGCACCGCCATGGCTACCCCGCCGCCGTCTTCGAACGCGATCCCGCCCCCGACGCGCGCGCTCAGGGCGGCACGCTGGACCTGCAGGAAGGACTCGGACAGCGGGCGCTGGACAAGGCCGGGCTGCTGGAGGAGTTCCAGGCACTGTCCCGCCCCGAGGGGCAGGCCATGCGGATCCTGGACACGGACGGAGCCGTTCTGCGTGACTGGCGGCCCCATCCGGACGAGCGAGCCAATCCCGAGATCGACCGCGGACAGCTCCGGGACCTGCTGCTCGGCCCCCTCGACGTCCAGTGGGGCCGGGGCGTGACGCACGTGGTGCCGGGGAGCGGGGACGGCGTACAGGTCCACTTCGCGGACGGGCGACGGGAGACGTTCGACCTCGTGGTCGGCGCGGACGGCGCCTGGTCACGGACCCGCGCGGCCGTCTCGTCGGTGACACCGCACTACACCGGCGTCACCACCGTCGAGACCTCACTCGACGACGTGGACACCCGCCATCCCGACCTCGCCCGGTTGATCGGCGAGGGCTCCGTGGCCGTGTACGGCGTGAACCGCGCGCTCGTCGCCCAGCGCAACAGCGGAGGCCACGTCAAGGTGTACGCCCAGTTCCGCGCGCCGCTGGACTGGCACACGGACCTGGACCTGGCCGACGCCGGGGCCGTGCGATCGAGCCTGCTGGCGCTGTTCCACGGCTGGGCCCCTCCCGTCCTGGACCTCCTCGGCCACGGCACGGCTTTCGTCCATCGCCCTCTCTTCGTCCTGCCCATGGCCCACACCTGGACCCACGTGCCCGGGGTGACGCTCCTGGGTGACGCCGCCCATCTGATGCCTCCCCTGGGCGCGGGCGCGAACCTCGCGATGCTGGAAGGTGCCGAACTCGCCGAGTCCCTCGCCACCTGCCCGGGAGACTGGGACGCGGCGGTCCGCGCCTTCGAGGAACAGATGTGGACACGGGCCGGCAGGTGGGCGAAGATCACGACCTCCGGTCTGGAACGCCTTGTCAGCCCGGATCCCGCCACCGCCCTGGCCTTCTTCGACGAACTCCAGCCGGCCTGACCGGCGCGTCGCACCGCCCGCACGGCCACCGCCGACCGCCTCAGTGGCCTCACGTGGCCCCGACGGCCACCTCGCCCCTGCCGTAACCGGGTCGCGCGGGACGCGGAGGCGCCGAGGCGACTCGAAGCGCACGATGGGGGAACCGGAAGAGAAACCCTGACGTACGAGGGGAGGCGAGGGGTCCGCCCGCCCGGCTCCCTCACCGGAAGGAAGACCACGATGGCGCACGAAGACCACGCCCAGGCTCAGCAGCCCGCGCCGGCCGCGCCGGGGACGCACAGGGACGGCGACGGCGTCACGCGCCGCCGTCCCTTGCCGGAGCGGCACGTCGAGGAGACGGTCGAGGTCGCGGTGCCGGTGAGCACGGCGTACAACCAGTGGACGCAGTTCAAGACCTTCCCGCGCTTCTCGACGGTGGTGCGGGGCGTCGAGCAGGTCAGGCCCACCGTGATCGAATGGAGTATGGGCTACGGGCCCCTCCGCCGCCGCTTCGCGGTCGAGATCGTGGAGCAGGACCCCGACGCCTACCTGGCCTGGCGCGGCGTGGAGCAGCACCCCTCCCACCGGGGCGAGGTCGAGTTCAGGCCGAACGGGTCCGGCGGCACCGCGATCACCGTCCGGATACTCCTCACACCGCGGGGAGCCACGAGGATCCTCACCCGCTCGTCCGGGGCCGCACGGCTCACCGCCCGGCTGGTGCGCGGCGACCTCATGAACTTCAAGCAGTTCATCGAGGGGATAGGGCAGGAGGGCGGGGCCTGGCGCGGCACCATCCGCAACGGCCGGGTGCAGCCCGATCACCCGGAACCGCCCAGGAGCCGCGTGGCCCAGTGGCCCGTCGGCTGACCCGCGTGCCGGACACGGCAAGAGAAAGGCGAACCGATGCAGAACCCGCCCGACGAGGAGCGGGAGACCGCTCTGTCCGTGACACCGCCGAAGAAGTGGGCGGCCGGAGTCCCCGCCGTCGTGCACGCGCTGGAGTACTCCCTGGAGCAGACCTCCCCGCGCAAGACAGGGGTGGACCTGCTGACCATCAACCAGGTGGGTGGGGTCGACTGCCCCGGCTGCGCGTGGGCGGATCCCGCCCCGGGCCGGCGCCATCGCAACGAGTACTGCGAGAACGGTGCCAAGCACATCAACGACGAGGCCACCACGCGCCGGATCACCGCTGACTTCTTCCGTGAGCACAGCGTCCGCGACCTCGCGGCCCGCTCCGACATGTGGCTCAACCAGCAGGGCCGGCTCACCGAACCGGTGATCAAGCGGCCCGGCTCCGACCACTACGAGCCCATCGGCTGGAACGACGCCCTGGGCGTCCTCGCGCGGGAACTCCAGACGCTGGACTCCCCCGACGAGGCCGTCTTCTACACCTCCGGCCGCGCCAGCAACGAGGCCGCGTTCGTCCTGCAGCTCTTCGCCCGCGCCTTCGGCACCAACAACCTGCCCGACTGCAGCAACATGTGCCACGAGTCCAGCGGCTTCGCCCTGAGCGAGACCCTGGGCACCGGCAAGGGCACCGTCAGCCTCGACGACCTCCACCACGCCGACCTGATCTTCCTGGTCGGGCAGAACCCGGGCAGCAACCACCCGCGCCAGCTCTCCGCCCTGGAGGAGGCCAAGCGCAACGGCGGCCGGATCGTGGCGGTCAATCCGCTGCCGGAGGCCGGGCTGCGCCGCTTCAAGAACCCGCAGAAGGCACGTGGGCTCGTCGGACGCGGCACCCAGATCGCCGACCGCTTCCTGCACATCAAGCCCGGCGGCGACCTCGCCCTGTTCCAGGCCCTCAACCGCCTGCTGCTGGAGGCGGAGGACGCCCGGCCCGGCACCGTACTGGACCACGACTTCATCGACGCCCACACCACCGGCTTCGAGGAGTTCGCCCGGCACGCCCGCACCGTCGACTGGGACGATGTGCGCACGGCGACCGGACTGACCCGCGAGGAGATCGAGAAGGTCCGCGACGAGGTCCTGAACAGCGAACGCGTCATCGTCTGCTGGGCGATGGGCATCACCCAGCACAAGCATGGTGTGCCCACCGTCCGGGAGATCGTCAACTTCCTGATGCTGCGCGGCAATCTGGGCCGCGCCGGCACGGGCGCCTGCCCGGTGCGCGGCCACAGCAACGTCCAGGGCGACCGCACCATGGGCATCTGGGAGCAGATGCCGGACACCTTCCTCGACGCCCTGCGCACGGAGTTCGGCTTCGACCCGCCGCGCCCGCACGGTCTGGACTCGGTGAACTCCATCAAGGCGATGCTGGAGGGCCGCGTCAAGGTCTTCCTCGCCCTGGCCGGGAACTTCGTACGCGCCGCTCCCGACAGCGAGGTCACCGAGAAGGCGATGCGTTCGTGCCGGCTGACCGCCCACATCTCCACCAAGCTCAACCGTTCGCACACCGTCTGCGGCGACACCGCGCTGATCCTGCCGACCCTGGGGCGCACCGAGCGTGACGTGCAGGCCGACGGCGAGCAGTTCGTCACCGTCGAGAACTCCATGAGCGAGGTGCACACCTCCCAGGGCCGCCTGGAACCGGCCTCACCGCTGCTGTTGAGCGAAGTCGCCATCCTGTGCCGGCTCGCCCGCCGCACCCTGGACGGCAAGGCGGACATCCCCTGGGACACGTTCGAGGGCGACTACGGCACCATCCGGGACCGCATCTCCCGCATCGTGCCGGGCTTTCACGACTTCAACGCACGCGTGACCCGCCCCGGAGGCTTCCAACTGCCCAACCCGGTCAACGAGGGCGTGTTCAACAACAAGGTCGGCAAGGCCCTGTTCACCCGCAACGAGCTCGTGGTCCCCCGGGCACCCGAGGGGCACCTGCTGCTGCAGACGCTGCGCTCGCACGACCAGTGGAACACCGTCCCCTACACCGACAACGACCGCTACCGGGGCATCCACGGCAGCCGTCAGGTCGTACTCGTCAATCCGGCCGATCTGAACGAACTCGGTCTCGCCCAAGGTGATCGCGTCGACCTGGTGAGCGTCTGGGCGGACGGCACCGAGCGCCGGGCGGAGAACTTCGAGATCGTGCCCTACCCGGCCGCCAAGGGCTCGGCCGCCGCCTACTATCCGGAGACGAACGTCCTGGTGCCGCTGGACAGCGTCGCCGACATCAGCAACCAGCCCACGTCGAAGGGCATCGTCGTCCGCCTCGAACCCACCCGCGACCGGACGCAGCCCGCACCTGCCTGACCGTCAGGACCGGCGGTCGGCGCCACCTCGTGACATGAGTCCGGCGGGGAGGTGCACCTCCAGCACGAGCGCGGTACCGGCCACGCTCCGGTCTTCGTGCATGCGGATCCGTTGGCCGGCTTCGACATGCGTCCAGTGAGAGGGCGTGAGGGGAACGAGGCGGACGGTGGCCCGGCCACCGGGTTCCAGGAAGGGCATGTCCTCGACCCAGAGCCCGGCGATGCTGACCGCAACAGCACCCGTGGGTGAGAGGTTCCCGATGTCCCACATGGGTCGCAGCACACCGTGCCCGGAGATGGGCGTCCTGCGCCGCGCCTCCGGATGGAGGGTCAGATCCGCCCGGATCATGCCGTTGCGGAGTTCGGAACACCGCCAGTGGCACCACGCCGCGCTCCGTTCGAGGTGGAGCTGCTCAGCTGCCTCGGCAAGCCGCTCCCAGAACGTCAAGGGCAGCGGCTGACCATCCCCCAGCTCCTCCAGCAGGCTCAGGGCGACCTGCCATTCGTCGTGGGCGAGGTAGTCCCAGACGTCTCGCACGGTGATGTCGTGCTCGGTGGCGATCCTTTCCGGGACCAGGAGGGAAGCCGATTCGAGCAGCTCGGTGACATCCATGGGCTCATTGTCGGCCACGTGGCCGGCTGTGGGCGTCCCGGTCATCGCGGCAGGTCAGGTCCCTGAAAGGTCTCCAAGGAGCCGGTCTCGGTGTCGTAGCTGCGCAGGGTCGTCAGTCGGGCGCTCTGCGGCGGGGCCGGGAGCAGGTCAGGGATGCGCCGGTCGGCGAAGGCGCCGGCACGGCGGGTCCGGCCGAGGGTGATGTGCGGGGCCCAGCGCCCAGGCCGGTGGAAAGGGTTGAGGGACTCATGCGGGCTGTCCGAGGCCACCGCTTCCCACACCCGCCGGTGCAGTGCGGCCAGCGCGGAGTCGAGGTCCAGCGCCCAGGCCAGCACCGAGGTGGGCCGCTCGAAGCGGATCACACCGGTGCACCGCACCGGCAGCGGAAGGGCAGCGGCCACCTCGGCGAGCTCCCAGCGGATCGGGGCGGTCAGCTCAGGGCAGGCGGCGAGCGTGAGATGGGGCCTGTTGGTCGGTGAGCTGTGTCGCGCCTGACTGGGCAGCCCCGCGTCCGCGAGCCGCCGCCAGGCCTCCTCGACCGCTCGCTCTGTCGCCTCGTCTAACAACAGCTCGACCGTGCGCACCGCCGCAGCCTAACGCGACCGCATGCGTCGTCCTCGTCGGCCAGGCCGTCCCTTGGCGTTCCGGCGTTCGGCCGCCTCGATGGTGCGCGGCACCTTGACGAGGAGGAGCATGGGAGGGGAATCCGGCGTGGGCAGGCAGGGACGGTAAGGCCAAGGGGACATGTCATGACCGAGGTGAGGAAGCGCCATGCAGGCCATCGTCGTTCGAGACCGTGCCGCCGGAGCGGCCGGACTGTCCCTGACGGATCTTCCGTACCCCCACGCAGCCGAGAACGACGTCATCGTGCGGGTGCACGCCGCCGGCTTCACACCTGGTGAGCTCGACTGGCCGGCGACCTGGACCGACCGTGCCGGCCGTGACCGTACGCCGAGTGTCCCCGGGCACGAATTGTCGGGCGTGGTCGTGGAACTGGGCTACGGCACGACCGGAATCACCGTGGGTCAGCGGGTGTTCGGGCTGAGCGACTGGGCCCGCGACGGCTCACTTGCCGAGTACGTCGCCGTGGAGGCACGCAACCTCGCCCCCCTCCCGGCGGACCTGGACCACACGGTGGCGGCCGCACTGCCGATCTCCGGACTCACAGCGTGGCAGGGCCTGTTCGACCACGGTCATCTCGGGACGGGGCAGACCGTCCTGATCCACGGCGCGGCGGGCGGAGTCGGGTCGATCGCCGTGCAGCTCGCCCGTGAGGCCGGAGCCCGAGTGATCGGCACCGGCAGGGCAGCGGCCAAGGAGACGGCACTCGGGCTGGGCGTACACGAGTTCCTCGACCTGCAGAACGACCGGCTGGAGGACCTCGGCGAAGTTGATCTCGTCTTCGATGTGCTCGGCGGTGAGATTCTCGACCGCTCGACCGCACTGGTGCGCGCCGGCGGCACCCTCGTGACCATCGCCGAGCCACCTCGGATCCAGCCCGGGAACGGCCGGGCCGTCTTCTTCGTGGTCGAACCCGATCGCGGGCGGCTCGTGGACTTGGCCCGGCGCCTGAGGGACGGGCGGCTCCAGCCGATCATCGGAGAGGTGCGAGCGCTCGACGAAGCGCCCGCCGCCTTCGCGCCCGGGCGGCGGGGCCCGGGCAAGACGATCATCCGAGTGACGCAAGACTGACCAAGGCGCCGAGTGGGGCTCACGTCTCGCTCCCAGCGCTTTCTCCACTCCCTGGACGGGGTGGGGTGCGGCAGACGAAGGGCGATCATGGATCCGGTGGACGGCGTCGAGCTCCATACCCGTGCGTGGGGAACGGGCGGCCGCGTCGCCGTGCTGCTGCACGGCATGATGGCCGATTCGCGGGCGTGGTGGCGTGTCGGCCCCGCGTTGGCCGCACGCGGCTATCGGGTGATCGCGGTCGACCTGCCCGGCCACGGAGCGTCCCCGCGTTGTGCCGACGCGACCGTGGAGTCCTTCGTGGCGGCGCTTGTGCACTCGGTTCCCGCCGCGCCCGCACTGGCCATCGGCCACTCCATGGGCGGCGTGATCCTCGCGGCTGCGGCGGACCGGCTGCGGCCCGAGCGTGCGGTGTACGTCGACACCACCTTCGAGGGCGACTCCGATCCGGACCGGGCCGCGCTGACGCGGTGGTACACGACGGCGAAGAACGAGCGCACCCTCGAGTACCTGCTGCGGGAGCGGTCCTGGTGGAGCGAACAGGACATGACCGTGGAGGTGGAGGCGGTCAAGGCGTTCGATGTGACGACAGCCGTCAGCCTGTGCCTGTCGTCAGCGGGGAGGGATCTCACTCCCACGACCGGCATACCGTCGCTCGTGGTGCGAGCCCATCCGAGCCAGTACGTGACGTCCGACGTGGTGGCGAAGATGCTGGCACAGGGGTTCACCGTACGGTCCGTACCGGGAGCGGGCCACTGCGTCTGGTTCGGCTTCTTCGACGCGTTCATGGAGTCCCTGGAGGGCTGGGTCACGGAACGCTGACCTTGGAACCAGGACCGGCGGCGGCCGGACGAGCGCGGAACGGCGACGGGACAGGTGCGCGGTGGGGTGTGGTCCCCGCGGACGGTGAGGATGGCGCCGTCGCTGCTGAAGGCGAGGGAGCCCAGCCGATCGCGGCCAGGCCGGTGGCTCCTGGTACAACAACCAGTCCCGCGGCATCAAGGCCAGGATGTGCAACGCCAACAAGCAGCTCGTCCACACGACTCCGGGCGCTCCCTTCGGGGCCTCCTCGAGTTCAGCCGTCCCCGGCTTCGACGCCTCCTCGCAGGCCCCACTCGTCCAGCCGGGAGTAGATCAACGCGACACGGGCCCTCGGGGCGTCGAGTGCCGTGGCCTCGCCCGTATGGAGCGCCACCAGCGAGTCGGGCCCCCTCCACCAGGTGTCCGCCAGGCCCCTCACCTCGCGGACCGGCTCGTAGCCGTCCCACTCGATGTCGTCGACCTCATCACCGACCAGTTTGGTGACCCGCCTGGCCCACATCGACGCGTGGTGGGCCAGTGCCAGCGATTCCACCCAGCCCTCGACGGTCGCGTGGAGCGGGGCCCACCTGCCCGCGTGAATACCGAACTCACCGGACGGGCTGATCATGAACGAGTAGGGAACCGCGGTCCGCTGCGTTCCCGCTTCGAACCACCATCCTGCGGAGTCCGACTCGGGTGAGTCCGGATCGAGGTATTTCGGGCCTCCGTCGTACTGCGACGCGGGGGGCAGGAGCAGACCACCCCATCGCTTCTGGTAGGCCGCCATCCGGTCGATCACCGTGGCGGGGACGTCTCGCTCGAGCCACCACTGCCTGTGATCCTCGACCGGCCGTACGTCGACCTTGACGCCGTGCACGCCTACGAACGATCGAGCCCGTCGAGTCAGGCCACCGGGTAGGTCGTCGATGAGATGGACATTCACCAGAGGGACGCTACCCAGTCCTGTCGGCAGGCCGTCAGTCCCGGGCCGGCATCACCCGGGTCACCCTGCCTTTCAGGTCGGCCTCGAGATAGCCGGTGGCGTGGCCGTCGCCGAGGTAGACGGCCAGTCCCAGCGGGGTGTCGAACGTGTCATCCGCGGGGCGGACCAGGACGTAACGCGTGGTCGGGCGCTTGACGTTCAGGTCCTTCTCCGCCCGTTCCAGCAACGGGGGAAGAACGTCCCAGTCGAAGTCGTCCAGGCTGAAGGGGCGTTTGCCGCCGATGATCGAGTTGCTGATGATGCCCTTCTCGACGCCCTGGTCCGAGCGGTAGGTGTAGCTGTCGTACTTGGTGGCACTTCCCTCGACCATGATGTTCGCGGACACATAGCCCGGGTAGATCGTGAGGTCGCAGGCGCGGTCGGTGCCGGTGGCGGCCTTGAGCTCCTTCACCGCCGCCCGCAGGCCGTCCGGGGTGAGCAGGTCGGCCTTCGTGCCGGCTCGGGATTCCGATGCCGATGGTGTGGCTCTCGGCGGTGCCGAAGCCGTTTCCTTCGTCTTCGTCGTGGCCGAGCCGGGTGAATCGGCTGCCTTCCTGTCGTCGCCCCCGTGCGGTAGCAGCGTCCACATCAGGATGCCTGCCAGCACCGTCGCGACGACGGACGAGGCGATCGCGACGCGGCTCTTCGCGCGGCCTGTCGGTCGCGGCGGCACCGGCCGCGTGAAGCCTGCCGGCTGCGTGGGGCGTGCCGGGTAGGTGGGGCCTGCCGGGTACGGGGTGGGCGATCCGGCGGGACCGGGCACGGCGTCGTGCGGTGCCGTCGGTCCGACGCCGGTCGAGGGTCCGAAGCCCGTCGGCGGTCCGAAGCCGCTCGGCGGTCCGACGCTCGACGGCGGTCCGGACCCGGCCGGTGCGGGAGTCGGCCGCAGCGGAGGCGCCAGCGGATACGAGGTCGCCGCGCCCGCCCCGTCGGAAACGCTCGGAGCCCCGTCACGGCCGTCGGCCGCGTCCGCGAGCATCCGGTCGGCGCTTGCCACGTCCGCCCGCTCGGCCGGGTCTTTGACCAGCACGGCGTTCAGGAAGCCGGTCAGCACTCCGGCCCGGGCGGGCGGCGGCAGCTCCTCGCTCAGGAGGGCCGCCAGCGTGGCGAGGGTGGTGCCCCTGCGCAGCGGATGATGCCCTTCGACGGCGACGTACAGCATCATCGCCAGCGACCACAGGTCGGAGCCCGGACCTCCCTCACCCCCGGATATGCGCTCCGGGGCCATGTAGTCGGGTGTGCCGATGAGGGAGCCGGTCGCGGTCAGGACGGTCGACTCCCTGATGGCCGCGATGCCGAAGTCGGTGAGGACGGGACGCCCGTCGGGCCTCATCAGAACGTTGGCGGGTTTCACGTCCCGGTGCTGGATGCCGACGTCGTGCGCGGCGCGCAGCGCGGTCAGCACCTCGCGGCCGATTTTGGCCGCCTCGACGGGTGCCAGCGGCCCCTTGTCCAGTCGGTCCTGGAGCGATCCGCCGGTCACCAACTCCATGACGAGCCACGGGTAGGCGTGTTCCTCGCCGTCCACCACGTGGTGGATCGTCACCACGTTGGGGTGGTCGACGCGTGCGAGGGCCCGTGCCTCGCGCAGCACCCGGGCCCGCAGCATCGCCGCGGCCTGCGGATCGTATTCGGCGAGGCCGGGGTCGGACGGCCGTACCTCTTTGAGCGCCACTGCCCGGTCGAGGATGAGGTCGCGAGCGCGCCACACCAGGCCCATGCCACCGCCACCGAGTCGCGCCTGCAGTTCGAAGCGCCCGTCTACGACCCGTCTGCCGGATTCCCCGTCGTTCATGGCCGGGAGACTACGGGATACCGGCTTCAGCGGTCTTGCGCAGGCGGGGGCTACCGCCTGCCGGCCCTGCCCGGTCCCGGGGCCCGGTCGTCCGGCCCCCGTTCGGCGCCCCGGCTCACGCCGCCCGGGCGTTGTCCCGTCTCAGTGCCGCGCGCAGCCAGGCGTCCGTGGAGCCCGGGGTGGGCTGTGGGCGGCTGCCCGGCCGGGTCAGGACGACGGCGGTGAGTTCCCAGTACCGGTCCAGTCGCGGCTCGGACGCGAGACGGGCGGCCAGTGAGCGGCGGAAGTCCTGCGTGTCGCGGCTGCGGTAGGCGCTCGCGTACGCCGCGACGTAGGCGTCAAGGGCCTCGCCCGGATGCGGGTCGTGTGCCCTGCGCAGGTGTGGCGCGGCGAGTTCGAATGCTTCGAGGAGGCCCGCGTACAGCTGGGCGGCGCCGCCGGCTCCCGCTACTCGGTGCACCTCCGGCTGGGGTTGCCGGCCGTCCGGGCAGGGAGCCGTCGTCATCGCGTGCAGCCGGGCGAAGGCGAGGGCCTGGGAGGGGTGCGGTTCGTCGGGCGGCTGGGGAACGGCCGCGTCCAGGAAGGCCGCGGTTGCCCGAGGTGGCATGCGCGGGGGCAGCCAGGTACGCCAGAACCTCGCCAGAGGTGCGGTGCTCGGCGGGGTGCCGAGCGCGGTGAGCAGTCTCAGTCGCCCGGCACGCTGGGCCGGCGGGCAGTCCCGCACCAGGTGGAGTGCCGCTTCCCGCCAGCGCAGGGCCTTCACCTCGTTGCCCAGCTCGCGCAGACGGCTGTCGACGGCGTCTTCCAGCGCGCCTCCGGCGGTGTCCTCGTCGTCGAGGACGCGGCGTATCTCGGTCAGGGGCAGGTCGAGGGTGCGCAGGGAGCGGATCAGCTGGAGCCGCTCCAGGGCCGCAGGGCCGTAGCGGCGGTGGCCGCCACTGCTGCGGGCGGCTTCCGGGAGCAAGCCCTGCTCGGAGTAGAAACGGACGGTCTTCACGGTGGCACCGGCGCGCTCGGCGAGTTCCCCGATGCTCCACAACGACTCGCGTGACGTGGACAGTTGAACCTCCCTCAGGGGGAGTTCCTACGGTACCGGGGCGCGGGCGAGGGCCGACGCCGTGGCCCGCGGACGATGGCGTGCGCGAACGGCGCCGCGCCGTGTGACGAGTTGCGGGAGGGTTTTGTGCGGGTGTTCATCATGGTGGCGGGGGCGTTCACGGGGGCCCATGTGTGGCAGGAGACGGCCGAGCGGCTGGTCGCGGCGGGCAGCGCGGTGCACTCGGTCGCGCTGACGGGCATCGACCCGGACCGGCCCGCCACACCGGCGGACGTCGGTCTTGAGACGCACATCGAGGACGTGATCGCGGCGATCGACGCGGTGGAAGCGACGTCCGGGCGTGAGATCGTGCTCGTCGGTCATGACTACGGGATCCACCCGGTGCTCGGCGCCGCCGACCGGCGGGCGGAGCGCATCGCGCGCGTGGTGTACCTGGACTGCGGGATGCCGCGAAACGGTGTTCCGGCGCTGGCCGCGGTACCGGACCAGGCTCTGCGCGCGCAACTGGCCGGACGCGCCGAGGCGGGCGAGCGCGAGGGTGTGCTGGCGCCACCGGCCGGTGCCGGGTGGGAGCGCTGGGGCAGTACCGACGGTGTCGGTGAGGCGGCCATGGAACGGCTGACCGCCCTGGCGATGCCTCAGCCGCTGGGAACTCTGTTTCAGCCGCTGCGGCTGACCGGAGCGGTGGCCGCGGTTCCGGTCACCGGTGTGCTGTGCGCCCGGAACGGCGCCACGATCGACCAGGTGCAGCGGCTGGTCGACTTCGGCGACCCCGCGCTGGCCGCCTTGACCGAACCTCAGGTCACCTTCTTCGAACTGCCCACCGGGCACTGGCCGATGCTGTCCTGCCCCGCCGCGCTGGCCGACGTCCTGCTGCGGGCCGCGGACGGTGCGGGACACCGCCTGCGTCCGGCCGGGGACGACGCGACGGCGCCTGCCCATCTGCGCCCGTTCCCGCTGGACGTCCCCGAGCTGCCTCGGGACCGCCGGGGGAGCGTCGATCTGTACGTCCCCGAGGGGGAGGGCCCGCGACCGGCCGTCGTCTTCGTGCACGGCGGGCCGGTGCCCGCCGGGGCGCGGCCACGCCCGCGCGAGTGGCCGGCCCTGGTGGGGTACGCCCGCCTGGCCGCCGCCGAGGGCATGGTCGGGGTGACGCTCGACCACGGCCTCCACGACCTCGCGGACTATGACCGCGCGGCGGCGGACATCGCCGCAGGGGTGGAACTGGTGCGGGCCGACTCGCGGGTGGACGCCGACCGGATCGCCTTGTGGTTCTTCTCCGGCAGTGGCCTCCTCACCACGGACTGGCTGATCAAGCCGCCCGCCTGGCTGCGCTGCCTGGCCGCGTCCTATCCCGTCCTGGCCCCTCTTCCCGCGTGGGGGATGGCCGGCAGCCGCTTCCATCCCGCAAGGGCGGTCGATCAGGCGGGCGCTCTGCCCTTCGTCCTCCTCCGCGCCGGTCGGGAGGCACCCGAGATCGCCGCGACCGTCGAGGCGTTCGTGACCGCGGCCGCCGACTGTGCGGCGCGGCTCGAGCTGGTCGATGTCCCCAACGGCCACCACGCGTTCGAGACGCTCGACGCGCCGGAGGAGACCGTCCCGGCCCTGCGCCGGGCGATGCGTGCGGTGGTCAGCCACCTGGCCGGCTGACTCCCGCCCCACCCGGCACCACCGGCGGCCGGGGGCGAGTGCCCCTGGCCGCCGCTCGGGTGTGCTGCGGTCTTCCCCCGGTCCTGGGGTGGCGCTGACTCCACCTTCTTCTGGGGGCGGGCGCCATTCTGCCCAGGGCGGAAGATCTGAATACTCAGGCCCATGACCAATTCAATGGTGCTTCCGGTGGACCCGCCGACGCGAGGAGGACGAGAGAAGCAGAACAGGGGTAGCGACTTCTCCGAACTGTCCCGGCGCATAGCGGAGGAGGGGCTGCTGCGTCGCCGTCCGCTGTATTACACGGTCCGTTTCGGACTGGTCGCCCTGGCGCTTGCGGGATGCGTCGGCGCTTTTCTCGCGCTGGGGGACAGCTGGGGCCAGTTGTTCGTCGCGGTCGCGTCGGCCGTGGTCTTCGGCCAGCTCGGACTGGCCGCGCACGACCTCGCCCATCAGCAGGTCTTCACCCGTCGGCGTCCCAGCGAGGCAGGGGGGCTGCTGGTCGCCGACCTGTTGCTGGGCATGAGCTACGGGTGGTGGATGAACAAGCACACCCGGCATCACGCGAATCCCAATCACGAGGGGAAGGACCCGGACGTCTCACCGGACATTCTCGTGTGGTCGCGTCGGCAGGCACGTCAGGCCCGAGGGTTGCCGCGTTTCGTCGGGAAGCACCAGGCCGCATTGTTCTTCCCGCTGCTGACACTGGAAGGCCTGAATCTCAGCTTCAACAGCTTCCGGGCGTTGAAAAGTACGTCGGTGAAACGGCCGGTACTCGAGGGCACGCTGCTCGTAGCGCATTTCGTGCTCTACTTCGGCGGCCTGTTCGCCGTCCTCTCCCCCGCCAAGGCGGTGGTGTTCCTGGTCGTGCACCAGGCGCTGTTCGGCGTCTACCTCGGTTCGGTGTTCGCGCCCAACCACAAGGGCATGCCGATGATCGAAGAGGGGACCCGGCTGGACTTCCTGCGCCGCCAGGTCCTCACCTCGCGCAACGTCCGGGGCGGCGTGGTGATCGACGCCTTCATGGGCGGGCTCAACTACCAGATCGAGCACCACCTCTTCCCCAGCATGCCGACCCCCGCGCTGGCCCGGGCACAGGTCATCACCGAGCGGTACTGCGCGGAGCTGGGCATCCCGTACCACCGGACCGGGTTGATCGCCTCGCACCGGGAGGCGCTACGTCACCTCAGGAGCGTCGGCGAACCGCTGCGTGCCCCGGCCGAGGGCTGACCCGGCGGCGGGCGGCCCGGCTGTGACCGGGCCGCCTCAGGAGCCGGGCGGGCGCCCCGACCGCGCATCCGCTGCCGGGTGCGGTGCGGCACCCGGCGGCGGTGAGGTCGACGTACCGGCCGGCCCTACAGGTCGGCGGCGTCCACCACGTCGCGCAGGTCGACGAACTTGAAGCCGGTCGCGGTACGCGTGCTGCCCTCTCCGTCGGGGACGTCAGGGGTGTCGTGACCGTCCTGGACGACCAGCAGGCCGTTGGGGTAGCGGTGACCGAGCGGCGCGTTCAGCACCGCGGCTCCGTCGCACTCCTCGGACCCGTCGAGCGTCGCGGAGGCCGCCCCGACCCGGAAGCCGCCCTCGTACTCGTTCTTCTCGCTCACCTCGCGGTCGTACAGGGCGAAGGTGTCGTCGCCCTGGCTGGAGGCGAAGAGGTAGCCGTCGCCGTCCGGTTCCTGCAAGAGCGTCAGGCCCTCGACGTCCGCGGAGAGCCGCTCGCCGCCGAAGCCGGGGTCGGCACCGGGCGTGCACTCCTCGGTCTCCTCGTCGTAGACGCCGGGGACGCCGTACCCGCGGACCTTGTCCACCAGGACCGGTTCGGCGGTGAGGTCGGCGCGCATCCGCCAGATGCCGATCGCCTCCTGAGCGGCGTAGAGCGTACCGGTCGCGGGATCCACCACCATGCCCTCGACCTGCGGGAGTTCACCCGGTTCCGCGCAGGGGGACCACGTCGTGCCGTTCGGCAGGCGGAAGGACGAGGGCAGGTCGAGCGTGCGGACCTTGCGGTACGTGACCGTCCCGCCGGCGGTCGGCCTGAGCTCGACCAGTGCGAGGCTGGTCCGCTCTCGCCGGCTGACCAGGGCGTAGGTCCGCCCGGAGGAGGTGTCCTTCCAGGTCGCGAGGCCGTACGCGGTGCGCTGGTCGTTGATCTCGTCCTGGCCGGTGGAGAAGACCGGGGCGACGGCGGGGTCGGTGATGTCGGTCAGCGGGCCGCCGGGCCTCGACGGGTCGATGCGGTAGATCCGCAGCCGGTCGGTGCCGCGGTCACTGACCACGGCCACGTCGGCCCGGCCGGTGGCGGTGCGCAGGCCGGTGACGAGGTCCACGTTGTTGTACCGGCCCGGCGCGTCGTGCTCGGCGGGCGGACGGGGCGCGGGCAGCGTCTGCACCAGGCGGGCGCCGAGGTCGTACACCCGCAGTCCGCCCTCCTTGGCGGTCGCGATGACGAGGCTGCGGCCGGGGTCGACCGCGTTGCGCCAGATCGCCGGGTCGTCGGCGTCGGAGTTGCCGCCCGCCTCGTCGTCGAAGAGGGGCGGGGTCTCGGCGACGGGCGTCACCGTCGGCAGGGCCCCGCCCTCTGCCCCGGCCCGGGCGGGGGCCAGGAGGAGGAGTGCGGCGGCGGACAGGACGAGGGCGGTTCTGCGCCGGGTGCGGTGTGTTCTCACAGCCACTTCCTTGGTCGACGTCGAGGACATGCCATCGTGCGGGGAGAACGTTGCACGCAGGAGGCGGCGTTCTGTACACGTGATCACGGTGGAGCCGACCGCACGCCAACTGCCGTTCACCGCCCAACGGTACGGGCGTGAGCGGCGCGGTGAAGGGGCTGTGCGGCGACGTGCGCCGCCCGTCCCCCGTCAGTGCAGCGGCTTGTCCAGGACGGCCTTGCGGTGGCTGAAGGTCTCGATGGAGTAGCGCCCGTGGTAGTTGCCCATGCCGCTCTCCCCCACTCCGCCGAACGGCAGGTCGGAGACGGTGAGATGGGCGAGCGGCAGGCCGTACCCCAGGCCGCCCGAGGAGGTCTCGTCGGCGAACCGGCGCCGCGTCCCGTCGGACTCGGTGAAGACGTACAGGGCGAGCGGCTTGTCCCGGTCGTTGACGAAGTCGATCGCCTCGTCGAGGCCGGGAACCGTCACGATCGGCAGGATGGGACCGAAGATCTCCTCCCGCATGACGGGCGAGTCGGGGTCGACGTCGGCCAGGACGGTCGGCGCGAGGTACTTCGCCGTCCGGTCACCCGTGCCGCCCACGACGGTGCGGCCGGAGTCGAGCAGGCCGGTGAGCCGGTCGAAGTGCCGTTCGTTGATGATCCGCCCGTACGCGCCGGAGGCGGCCGGGTCGCTGCCGTACAGGGCCCGCACGGCGTTCGCGAGGAGCGGCTCCAGAGCCGCCGCGGTGTCCGGATCGGTGAGGACGTAGTCGGGGGCGACGCAGGTCTGTCCGGCGTTGAGGAACTTGCCGTGGGCCAGCCGGTCCGCGACGACGGTCAGGTCGGTTTCGCGGTCGACGAACGCCGGGGACTTGCCGCCGAGTTCGAGGGTGACCGGCGTGAGGTGCTCGGCGGCGGCGCGCATCACGATGCGGCCGACCGTGCCGTTGCCGGTGTAGAAGATGTGGTCGAAACGCTCGGCCAGCAGGGCCGTGGTCTCGGGCACCCCGCCCTCCACCACGGCGACCGCGTCGGCGTCGAGGTAGGCGGGCAGCAGGCGGGCCAGGACGGCGGAGGTGGCGGGGGCCAGCTCGCTCGGCTTGGCGACCACCGCGTTGCCCGCGGCCAGGGCGCCGACGACGGGGGCCAGCAGGAGCTGGGCCGGGTAGTTCCAGGGGGCGATGACGAGGACGACGCCGAGCGGGTCGTGCTGCGTCCAGACCGTCACATCGGTGCCGAGGTGGGCCGGCGCCGGGGCGGACTCGGGGCGCAGCCAGTCGGCGAGGTGGTCGAGGGTGTGGTCGATCTCCCGGACGGTGAAGTCGATCTCGGTGCGGTAGGCCTCCGTGGCGCTCTTGCCCAGGTCGGCGTGGAGGGCGACGGCGATGTCGGCGCCGTGCTCCGTCAGCAGGTCGCGCAGCCGGCGAAGCTGGGCCGTGCGCCACTCGACGGGCTTGGTACGGCCGGTGCGGAAGGTGGCGCGCAGCCGGGCGACGACGTCGGCGGGCTGCTCAGGGGCGGAGTGGTTCACGGGTACCTCACAGGCTCACAGTCGGATGTATATAGCAACCTTTTGACCGCTCCCCTTGATTCCATCCTTTCCGCACCCCGTCCGTGCCGTGTGTCACAGCAGGCCGGAGCCTCCTCCTACGAGTGGACATCGAGGGGACAGTCGCGCAGGAGTGCCGCGGCGTCCGCGCGTGCGGGCATCGGGACGGTGTGGGAGGCGGGCGGTCGGTGTCCGGGCTCGAGCCAGCTCTCCAGGGCCGTGAAGGCCGAGCGGTGGCACGGCGTGAGCGGGCGCAGACGCCCCGGGAAGGTGTCGACGAGGGCGTCCGTGTGGGTGCCGCCTTCGATGCGGTAGTAGCGGTGCAGGGGGCCGCGGCCGGCTCGGCGCACCATACGGGCGTAGACGTCGGAGTCCTGCCCGATGGGCAGCAGGACGTCCAGGGTGCCGTGCAGGGTGATCAGCGGTTTGCCGATCCGCCCGGTCAGAGCGATCTTCTCCACGGCTCGGTGAACCTCGCCGGGCCGGGCGGCATAGTCGTAGTCGGCGTCACAGGCCGGTGTTCCCGGTGCGCAGAAGGGCGTGCCCGCCTCGATGGGGCCGTCGAATCCGGGGTCCAGTTCCTCGCGGTAGATGCGCTGGGTCAGGTCCCAGTAGACCTTGTGGTGGTACGGCCAGAGAAACTCGGAACCGGCCGGGAAACCGGCGGTGTGCAGAGCTCTGCGTGCCGCGTCGGCCTCCTCGCCCCCGGCGTCGTACACGGGGTGGTGGCGCAGCGCCTCGGGCAGGAAGTTCAGCAGGGTGGGGCCGTCGGAGCGCCACAGGGTGCCCTCCCAGTCGACTCCCCCGTCGTAGAGGCCCGGACGGTTCTCCAACTGCCAGCGCACGAGGTACCCGCCGTTGGACATCCCGGTCGCCAGGGTGCGTGCCGGGGGTCGGTGGTAGTACCGGGCGACCGTGGCCCGGGCGGCCCGGGTCAGCTGGGTGAGCCGGTCGTTCCATTCGGCGATGGCGTCGCCCGGCTCCTTGCCGTCCCGGTGGAAGGCCAGGCCGGTGTTGCCCTTGTCGGTGGCGGCGTAGGCGTAGCCGCGGGACAGCACCCAGTCGGCGATGGCCCGGTCGTTGGCGTACTGCTCCCGGTTGCCGGGGGTGCCTGCGACCACCAGACCGCCGTTCCACCGGTCGGGCAGGCGGATGACGAACTGGGCGTCGTGGTTCCATCCGTGGTTGGTGTTGGTGGTGGAGGTGTCGGGGAAGTAGCCGTCGATCTGAAGGCCGGGGACCCCGCTGGGTACGGCCAGGTCCTTGGGGGTCAGGCCCGCCCAGTCGGCCGGATCGGTGTGGCCCGACGCGACCGTGCCCGCCGTGGTCAGCTCGTCCAGGCAGGCTGCCCGCTGGTACTCCGCCCCTGGTACACGTACCTGGGTGAGGCCCGTGCAGTGGAGGCCGCCCGGGCCGGTCGGTACGGCCACCGCGGGCGCGGGTGTGAGGGTGACGACGAGGGCGGCCAGGGCCAGGCCCGCCGGTCCGCCGCGTCGCCGCGAGGATGCCGGGGGGCGGAAGGAGAAACGCATGCGTGAGCCTCCGCGGTCGGGGACTGGGATGCGCGGGACGCTATAGCGCGGTTTCGCCGCTCCCTATGGGGCCGCCGCCCACTATCCGGGGCCGTGGCGTGGCTGCCGGCACCATCGGACCCCGACGGGTATGCCAGGAAACGTCGGTCCGCCGGGACACGTCCTTTGTCGGCGACGCGGGCTGGCCGGCCTGATCCGGCGGCGGCCACTTGCTGCTCAGTCGGCGCATCGAGCGTGCCGCCGACCGCAGGCGGTGGCCCTCCGTGATCGACGTAGGCTGCGGTTCGTGAGGTCAACTCAGGCGGAATCTCGGCCGGTCAGTCCCCCGATCGCACTGTGGGCTGTCTCTTTGACCTCGCTGGGCGTCTTCCTCGCCGGTCGGCGGTGCGCGGCCCCGGCTCGCTGTCAGTGGCCGCTGGCATCATGGCGGGTATGACGATCATGGACGTGGTACGCCACGAGGTTGCCGAGGAGCGCGTGGAGGACACCCTCCACCGCGGTATCCGCCGGGCCATCGGACACTGGTCCGACCTGCGCCACGGCGGCCGTCCTCTCCGGCAGGGGCTGCGGGAGATGGGCGGCGACCTCCTCGATTTCGTGGCCGCCCGCACCCTGGAGGACCCCGCGCTGGAGACGCCGAAGTCACGTCAGATCCTGCTCACGGCGGCGGAGTGCGCTCTCGGGGAGCTGACGTTGGGCTGTTTCCCGAACGGCGACTGGGACGTTCCCCTCCCCCTCGTCGACGAGACGCTCACCAGCGAGGAGATGCACTACGACGAACGCTGGGAACCGGCGGCACCGGCGACCACCGCGCAGACCTGGGTCCGGGCCTTCGCTCTGTGCGTGATCAGCGGCCTCGTGTGGGAGCGTGGCCGCGTCATCGGCCCGCTGCTGAGCAAGGACTACGCCCCCGCCATCCGCGACGCGGTGCCCTACTCGGAGCGGGAGTCGGTCTCCACACCGTCCGGCCTCGCCGAGATGGACGCGCTCTGCGACTACCTCACCATCGTGCAGGGGCCTCGTCCCGGCGCTCTTCCCGGCCCCGTCCCGCTGGAGAGGCCTGCGGCCGACGTGCGCCTTCGCGCCGCTGAACGGCTCGACGCGGCCGGCCCCCTGGACCCGGACCAGCGGCTGCTGCGCACCCTGCTCGCCGACGACCAGCCGGTCTTCGAACAGGCCTTGGCCGACAGGCTGTTGGAGCATCGCGCGAGCGTCGGCACCGACCCTGCGCCTCGCACCCTGCTCCCGGTCCGGACCGTGGCCGTGGCCGCGCTCGCCTGCCTCGCCCACGGCTGGAAGCTGGGCGTCCGGTCCGACTACCTGCCCGACTCCCTGTTGCAGGCCCCGCACCACTGACGAGGTACGACCCACCCGCGTGGTTCAGCTCCGCTTGGCACGGGCGACTGCCTCGCGCAGCGCTTGCGAGAAGAAGCTGCCGTCGGCGTCGTCGCCCAGCGCGACATGGCAGGAACTCTGCTCGGATCGGCCGGACCACAGGGCCGTGATGGTGACACCACTGTCCTCGGGCAGGCGGCGGCGCCCGGGGAACCGGTCGGCCAGTGCGCTGTGCTCGGCCAGGGTCATGCCGTCCAGCCGTGCGGACAGGACCGTCGTTCCGGTCGAGGACCTGGTCACCGCCACGACGAACCAGCGCGGTGTGAACAGGGCGAGCGTCCGGTGCTCCGGGTCCGGGTCGGCCATGCCCTTCCAGCGGGACAGCAGGCCCGGTGTGTAGAGGCGGGTGCTGACGGTCAGGCAGCAGGCGACCGCGTTCGCCAGGACGTCCCCGAGCGAGCACGCTTCCGCATGGCCAGCGATCGCCTCCCGCAACCCCGGATCCACTTCCTCCGGTTCGCAGTAGCCGCTCTCGCGCCGGTACAGCCGCACCATGGGCCCTCGCTTCAGATCGCGGTCGAGGCCATGAAGGCCACGCTGTGATCCTACGGAGACGATGCAGGTGTCACCGGAGAACCTCGGTGCTCCGGGCCGCCGTGAGAGCGGTGAGCAGGGGGAAGGCGATGAGCAGCGCGACTGCGACGAGGCAGCCGCTTGCCCAGAGCGGTCCGAGCTCTCCGGCTCTGGTACCGAGGGTGGCTCCGGCCAGGACGGGGCCGACGGCGGCGCCGACGTTGAGCGCAACGGTCGCATACGAGCCCGCCATGGTGGGGGCTCCCGCGGCCTCGTAGAGGACCCGCGTGATCAGCGTGCTGCCCAGCGCGAACGACAGGGCGCCCTGCACGAAGACGAGGGTGAACAGGGCGACCGGCTCGTCGGCCAGCATCGCCAGGGCCGGCCAGCCGATGAGCAGCAGCGGACCGCCGACCGCGATGACCGGGCCGGGACGCCGGTCGGACAGCTTGCCGGCGACGGTGACGCCCACGAAGGAACCGGCACCGAAGAGCACCAGAGCGGCAGAGACCCACAGCTCACCCAGCCCAGCGCTGTCGGTCACCACGGGGGCGAGAAAGGTGAGGCTTCCGAAGGTGGCCGCGTTCACCAGGGCGCCGAGCAGCATCACCAGGATCAGCCGCGGCCGTGCGAGGCGGGTGAGCTCCGCTCGCAACGCCGGCCTGCCGGTCTCCTCAACCTCGTCACGCCCTGCCGGGATCCCCTTGAGGACGCCGAGAGCCGCAGGCAGACAGAGGGCGGCGACAGCCCAGAAGGCGGCCCGCCAGCCGAACATCGTGCCGAGCACCGAGCCCCCGGGGACACCGGCGATCGTGGCCACCGTCGTGCCGGACAGCAGCACGGCCAGCGCGCGTCCCTTCCTGTCGGACGGGACCAGTGAGGCGGCGGCCGTCAGAGCGACGGCGAGGAACCCCGCGTTCGCCAGCGCGGCGATGACCCGGGTGGCGAACAGGACGGTGAAGCTGGTGGTGACGGCGCCCACGGCGTGAGCCGCCGCGAAGGCGAGGATGAACCCGAGAAGGCCGGAGCGCCTGGGCCAGTGGCGGGCAAGCGCGGCGACAAGCGGGGCACCGACGATCATGCCGATCGCGAAGGCCGAGGTGAGAGCGCCTGCCGTCCCGACTGTCACGTCGAGATCCGAGGCGATCTCCGGCAGGAGACCGGCGAGCATGAACTCCGAGGTGCCCATGGCGAAGACCGCCATGGCAAGCAGGTACAGCGGGAGAGGCATCGAGTGGCTCCGAGGTGAGGAGAAGCACGAGAAGGTCATCTCGTCACCGCGGCCAGCCCCGAGAGCTGACGCGCCGGGCCGCTGAAGGCGGCGCGACGGCAGGATTACGAACTCAATGGTTCAGGGGGCTGACGGCGTGACCGAAAGCCCCCACCGTGTCCGACTCAGGACTCGACATGGCCCGCACGCTACCCGACCGATGCCCCTCTAGGCATCTCGGTTTCACTGACTCGGCCTGTGTCACCGACGTCGTCGAGCCGCTGGGCTTTCTGCGGCCGGGCCTCGCCGTCACCGGCCGTTCTGCGGACTGTTGGGCTGCAAGAGCTGGTCCACGGGTGCGTGATCGTCGGTGAGGAGTCGGGCATCGCCGGTCCAGGAGGTGAGGTCCTCTCCGGTGGTGATCTTCCAGCCGGTTTGCCGGGCGTCGAGCGCCTTTTGGACCGCGCGCAGGTCGACCGGCCGGTCGGAGGCGAGCACCACCAGATTGCCGCCCCTGGAGTCGTCGGTCGGACCGTGGCCGATGTCGGCGGGTTCGCCGAGGAGGGCGATGTGCTCGAACGTCTCGCCGAGCGTGGCCACTTCGGCGCGTGCGAAGTCCATGCCACCGTGGTCGATGAGGTTGGCGACGTAGACGCCCCCCTCGTCGAGAACCCGCCGTACCTCGGTCATCGCTTCCAGCGTGGTGAGGTGCCACGGCACGCTGACTCCCCCGAAGGCGTCGCCGACGACGAGGTCTCGACTTCCCGGTTCCAGTCGCCGCAGGCCCAGCCTGCCGTCCTCGACGCGTACGTCGACACCCGCCCCCGGGCGCAGACCGAGTTGCTCGCGGTTGATGCCCACCACTCCCCCGTCGATCTCGGAGACGAGGCTGCGCGTGCCGGGCCGCGTGGCCGCCAGGTAACGCGGAAGGGTGAGCCCACCGCCGCCGACGTGGTGGGCGACAAGCGGTTCACCGTGCGGAAAGGCGGCGTCGACGACCGACGCGATGGCGCGCACGTACGCGAATTTCAGCTGGGTGGGGTCGTCGAGGTCGACGTACGAGTGCCGCAGCCCGTCCAGTACGAGTGTGCGGCCGCCGCCTCCGTCGGGATCCGCGACGACCCTTGCGCAGTGGTACTTGGTCTCCACGTCGCAGGCCCCGGGCGCGGCCGTGACGGCGAGACCGCCTGCCACGACCACGAGCGTCAGGGCGGGGGCGCCGCTCCACCCGCGCGTTCGCCACTCGAACCACGCCGAGCCGGCCACCAGCAGCGCTCCGAGGCCGAGCAGTATGCCGCTGACCGGCAACCGCGACACGAGGACGAAGCCGGTGAGCACGGTGCCGACGATGGCGCCGACGGTGCCGACTCCCGAAAGCCGGCCGACCACCGTCCCCGTCTCCGCCAGGCTGGTCAGACGCAGCTTCGTCACGAACGGGGTCACCGCGGACAGCAAGGCGCCCGGCACCAGGATGGTCAGCGACGCGATCACCAGGAGCACCGCCGGGGCCCACTCCGCGCTGCCGCGCAGCACGGCCGGGGTGACCGCCACCACGGCTCCGGACACCCCGAGGGAAGGGCCGATGAGCCGGCGTGGATCGACCTGGTCCGCGATGTGTCCGCCCAGCCAGGAGCCGAAGGCGATGGCGGTGAGCGCGATGCCGATCACCATGGTGCTGGTCTCGAGCGTCAGGCCGAGGTAGGGAGCGAGCAACCGCAAGGCGACGATCTCGACCACCAGGACCGCTGCCGATGATCCGAACACCAGCGTGGCGGCGGCGCGGGGCCCCAGACCGGCACGGCCGGGCGTGCTCTCGGCGACAGGCGACGATGACGACGATCCGGTCACGGGCGACATTCTTGCACGCGGTTCGATTCCGGATGCCGTCTCACCGGTTGCTCGGGGGCCCCTGCAAGCATGGCCGTCACCCGGCGGGTGGCCGCCCCGTCGCAGGCGGATGCCGCTTGACGGTGGGAAGTTCGCGCTGGTCCACTGCCCGCGTAGATTCGACACGCGCCCCCCGGATCGACCGGCGGGGCGCGGACCGAACCGAAGGAGTGCGGCCATGCCAGCCGAAGCGATCGTCCGCCAGTCCGTCGTGGACGTACTGGAGGAGCGCCTGCGCACGGACATCCTGGACGGCACCCACCAGCCCGGCTCCCTGCTCCCACCCGAGCGGGAACTCGCCGCGTCCTACGGCGTCACCCGCACGACACTGAAGCACGCGCTGTCCCGGCTGGAGCAGGCAGGACTGCTGCGTACGCGGCACGGCGTGGGCACGCGGGTCCTGGACTTCCTCGCGTCCGGCGGCGTGGACCTCCTTCCCCTGCTCGTGGGTCAGGACGGCCGGTGGCTGCCGGACGTGTTCGAGGCACGCCGGGCCATCGGCGGGATCATCGCGCGCAAGGCCGCCTCCCGGTGCAGGGCCTCGCAGGGCGTCCGGCTCCATGCCGTGGTCGACGCGGTGGCCAAGGCTGCGGACTCGGCCGGTGCGCAACTCGCGGAGGCGGAAGTGCACCGGGAGCTGGCCCGCGCCACAGGCAACCGCGTCTACCTGCTGCTCACCAACACCCTGCTGAATGCCTACCTGCCGGTCCGCCATGCCATGAGCACGCCGTTCGCGGACCCGGCGGTTGCCGCGGACCGACTCCGGCAGGTGGTGGACCCCGTGGCGAGCGGCCAGGTGGAGGAAGCCGGGCGCGCCGCGGAGGACTACCTCCAGGTGACGGCGGAGGAGATGGCGGCCGACCTGGCACGACACAGGCGTCGGCGGAAGTAGCACGGGGGGGCGAACGGACATCGTCCGGGGCGGGGAAGCGCGTTGAGGGCTTGACCTGGTGGAGACGGGCTGGTTCTCTGCCTTCAGTGGATGAGCCACTCAGCCACTGAGCCTCGATCCCGGCCGCGCGGCCCGCGGCGGACGACCCGGACCATTCGGAGAGGAAGGGTGCCGTACATGGCAGCACGCCGGGGAACGCGCTTCGCGGAAACCATGAAGGGGACACTGCGGCTTGACATGGCAGGGAGCGGAAGCCGACCCGTGACACTCGACCTGCGGGTCGACGCTCCCAGCGTCATCCGCCCTTGTGGCTCCACAACGGCCGTTCTCAGCGGCCGAGTTCGCGTCGGCGGCTGGGCCGACGACCTGCATGCCTCCGGCCGCATGCTCATCGCACCGCTGTCACAGGGCCGGATCGACTACCACGTGCGCTTCACAGGCCTGGACGGCCACGCCTATGTCCTGGAGGGACACAAGTCCCCTGTCTGGCACAGTCCGCTGCGTTCCATGACGGTCCTGCCGATCCGTGTGCGCCCGGCCGAGGGACCCGACGGAGACCTCTCCTCCTCCGTCACCGGCGAAGGCCTGCTCCGGTTCCGTCTGCGCAGCTTGCCCTCGTTCGCGGCGAGTTGGCGCTTTCCCGCGGCCACCGATTCCGCCGAGGTCCTCACGGCGGCTCGCCGAGACCGCCTCAATGTCTGGTACAGCACCTTCACCGATCCGGACACCGGGACCGGATACTGGCTCCACCACGAGCTGGTGCGCCCGGTGAGCGGCACCCCCTACACCCACGGCTGGGCCGCGGTGTACCCGCCGGACGCGCATCCGGTCCTCGACCGCTTCGGCCCGCACGACCTGCCGGACGGCACGGCCTCTTCGGACGGCGACAGCTCCCCTTGGCAGTTGCCGGGCTTCCACTCCCCCTCGGCCTCCGCCACCCCTCATGAACTGCGGGGACAGACCGGGCGCTTGGCCTGGGATCTCAAGGTGACCGCGGACTCGGCGCCCCTGCACACCTTTCCCCGGCTGGCCTGGAAGCGCCGGGTGCTGCCCGCCGTGCACGCCGTCCCGCAGGCACGGGCACGCTACTCCGGCTCTGTGCGCCTGGACGGTCAACCGCTCCCTCTGGCAGGCGCCTTGGGGGCGAACGCCCGTATCGCGGGCCGAGGCAACGCCCACCACTGGGCCTGGCTGCACGCCGACCTTGACGACGACACCGTTCTTGAAGTGGTGACGGCCGTCTCCGGCCTGCCCCTGCTGCGGCTTCTGCCGCCGCTGGTGTTCCTCCGGTTGCGCCGGGCTGGACGGGACTGGCCGCGAGGCGACTGGCGCAGTTCGCTGGGCTTCCTGGGTGCCGGACGGTTCCGAGGGAGGCCCCGGCTGCCGACCTGGACCGTGCGGGGCCGCGCGGGAGGGCGCCGTATCGCGGTGCGGGTGCACCTGCCCGAGGAGAGCCGGACCGCTGTCGGTTACACGGACCCGGACGGCAGCCGGGCCACCTGTCACAACAGTGAGCGGGCCGATGTCCAGGTCTCCTTGGAGCGGCGGCGCGGTGGCCGTTGGCGGCCTGAGCAGGTCTGGGACGTGCGGGGCACCGCCCACGCGGAGGTGGGGCTGCGGTGACGGCGGATCGCGGCCGTGCCCTTGCGGCGGTCCTGCTGGACGTCGGTGAGGACGCCCACGGCCCGGAGTGGGAGCGGCAGGTGCCGGATCGCCTGCTCCGCTTCCTGTCGTCCCTGCCGCCGTACGTACGGACCGGCTTGCGTGCGGCGGACCTGGCGTTCGATGGATTCTCCCTGCTGACCACGGGGCGGCGGGCCCACTGCCTGCCGCCGGACAGCCGGGAGCGGCTGCTCAGGCGACTGGTCCGGCTGCCGGGCTTCGAGGTCCTTATGGACAGTGTGAAGATCCCCCTGTTGCTGGCCGCGGGGGCGAGCCGTCACTCGTCGCGGCCCGTCCGGCCCTTCGTCCGGGCCGATCCCCTGCTGGACATCTGCCCGTCGTCCGACTGGCCAGACGAGGACCGAGTGGACGCGGTGGTGATCGGTTCCGGGGCGGGCGGAGCCGTGGCGGCGCTCACCCTCGCCTCCTCCGGACGTTCGGTCGTGGTGGTGGAGGAAGGACGGCACTTCCCGACGGAGGAGCTCGCCTCGCGCCCGCCCCTGGACCGGTTCGCCGACGCCTACCGTGACGGTGGTGCCACCCTGGCCTGGGGCGTGCCGCCCGTGCTGCTGCCACTCGGCCGGGCCGTCGGCGGCACCACACTGGTCAACTCGGGCACATGTCTGCGCACACCCGGCCCGGTGCTGGAACGGTGGCATCGCACGCACGGGGTCGCACTGGCGGAACCCGCCTCCTTCGCCCGTCACATGGATTACGTGGAGACCCTCCTCGGCGTGGGCGTACCCGACCCGTCGGTCCTCGGCCGCAATGGCGGTCTGGCTCTTCTCGGCTCCGAACGCCTGGGCTGGTCCGCCGCCGCGCTGCGCCGCAACGCCACGGAGTGCGGGGGCTGTTGCGAATGCGTCGCCGGCTGCCCGAGCGGCGCCAAGCAGGCGGTGCACCTGTCCGTGCTGCCCGCGGCGTGCGCGGCGGGAGCCCGTATCGTCACCCGCGCCCGCGCCACCCGCGTCATCACCGAACACCAGGCGGGCGCCCGGCGCGCCATCGCCGTAGAGGCGGCACGTCCGGACGGCACGACCTTCACTCTGCGCACCGGCCTCGTCGTCGTAGCGGCGGGGGCCCTGCACAGTCCGGCCCTGCTCCGGCGGTCAGGGCTGGCGGGACACCCTCGGCTGGGGCGCAACCTGGCGATCCACCCGGCTGTCAGCGTCGCCGGGCGCTTCGCGGAGCCCGTCACCGGTCCGGGCGCGGGCCCCAACGTCCTGCAGAGCGTCGGTGTCGACGAATGGCATCACGACGGAATTCTGATCGAGGCCACCGCGGCACCTCCCGGCATGACGTCCTTCGTCCTCCCGCACCTCGGCAGGGAACTGAAACGCGAGCTGAACGACGCCGGAAACCTCGGCCTCCTCGGTGCGATGGTGTCGGACCGCTCCTCCGGACGCGTACGCGGCGCGTACCGCCCGGTCGCCTCCTACGCCCTGCACGCCGAGGACGGTCACCGACTCCTGCGGTCCATCACCCACATGGGCCGCATCCTCTTCGCCGCGGGCGCCCGCGAAGTGCTCACCGGCATACCGGCGCACCCGTCGGTCACCTCACCGGACGCCCTCGACGACGTCGTCCGCCGCACCGGTCACCGCCGCCTCCACCTGTCGGCGTTCCACCCCACGGGAACCGCCGCCCTGGGAGCGGACGATCAGCGTTTCCCCGTACGTCCCGACGGGAGACTGCGCGGAACGGAAGGAGTGCTGGTCGCCGACGCCTGCCTGCTGCCGTCGTCCCCCGGTGTGAACCCGCAGATCACCATCATGGCCCTGGCACGCGCCGTGACCGAGCGGGCCGTCCGCCGTGACGGGCGGTGACACGGACTCGTCGAGTGGGTGCTGAGACGTTGTACCGCCGGTGAGCGCCTGTGCGCCCCCACCGGCGCCCTCCCGCACGGGCCGGGGTCGGCGGCACGGTCGAACACATGGGGGACGGTGGGGAAGCGTGTGAGGGTCGCGGGGACGGCACGGACTGCCCCAACGGGGAGGTGCTCGACGTGGGGGTGGAAGGCCCCCGGTGTGAGGAGTGCCGTCATCACTGGGAGCTGGACGAGACGGAACCGGGACGCAGGGTGAGGGAAGACGACGGTCCGACGCCGCCGCTGGGTGCTCCGGACGAGGCCGGCCACGGCAGTGCCGCGTAGCCGCACCGCCCGCCCCTGCGTGCTCGCACCTCGCCGGTGTACGCCTGATGCCGACCGAACGCCTGGTCACAGCCGAGCGTGCATTCCGCGGTACGGGGGACACGACGCGGTATGGCGAGAAAAGTCGGGAACACAGTGGCGGCGGAGACAGGGGAACAGAGAGGGGACCGGCGGGGACCGGCACTCAAGCGTGCGCTGACGACCCCGCTGCTGTACTTCTTCATTCTCGGGGACGTGCTCGGCGCCGGAGTGTACGTCCTGGTCGGCCAGATCGCGGCCGATGCCGGAGGTGCGGTGTGGGTGCCCCTGGTCGTCGCGCTGCTGCTGGCGCTGCTGACCGCCGCCTCCTACGCCGAGCTGGCGACGAAGTATCCCCGGGCGGGCGGAGCCTCCCATTACGCAACGCGCGCTTTCGGGCCTTTTGCGGGTTTCGTCGCCGGGTTCTGCATGCTGGCCGCCGGCATCGTCTCCGTCGCGGCCCTCGCCCGCGGTTTCGGCGGGGACTACCTGTCGGCCTTCGTGACGCTGCCCGTGGGGCTCGTGGCGGTACTGTTCCTGGCCCTCCTCGCTCTGGTCAACGCGCGCGGCATCAAGGAGTCGACCCGCGCCAACGTCGTCGCCACCGTCATCGAGGTGGGCGGACTGGTCGTCATCGTCGTCCTCGGCGCGTGGCTGCTGCTGCGCGGTGACGGCGACGTCGGGCGCCTCACACAACTGGGCACGCCGGAGAAGGGGGCGGCGGCGGCCGTGCTGAGCGGCTCGGTCCTGGCGTACTACTCCTTCGTCGGGTTCGAGACCTCGGTGAACGTCGCCGAGGAGACCCGTGACCCGCGGCGCTCCTACCCATGCGCCCTGTTCGGTGCGCTCGCCACCGCCGGGGCCGTGTACGTGCTGGTGGGCATCGCCGCGTCGGCCGCGGTGCCGACCGCCCGGCTGGCCGCGTCGAGCGGGCCGCTGCTGGAGGTCGTCGAGGAGGCGGGAGGCGTGCCGACCCGCCTGTTCAGCGCCATCGCGCTCGTCGCCGTGGCCAACGGGGCGTTGCTCACCGGCATCATGTCCTCCCGCCTGGCCTACGGCATGGCGAGGGACGGACTGCTGCCCGCCGCTCTGGCCAAGGTGCTGCCGGGGCGTCGTACGCCGTGGGCCGCCATCGCGGTCACCACGCTGCTGGCGATGCTCCTCGCGCTGACCGGCAGCGTCGCCACCCTGGCGTCCACCCTGGTTCTGCTCCTGCTGGTCGTCTTCCTCATGGTCAACACGGCGGTGCTGGTCCTGCGCCGCGACCGGGGCGAGGCCGACCACTTCCGCGCCCCGACCGCACTGCCGGTGCTGGGCATCGCGTCCTGTGTCCTGCTCGCCACGCAGATCGAGGCCCAGGTGTGGCTGCGCGGACTGGCGATCGTGACGGTGGGAACGGTGCTCGGTGCCCTCAGCGCCGCGCGGCGCACCCGGCGGGCCGACGAGGACGACGAGGACGAGCGGAAGCCTGTCTGAACAGAGCGTGCCTCGCGGGCCGGGGCCGGTGGTGGGCCCCGGCCCCGGCCCGCGAGGGCGGGCTCACACCCGGTCGGCTGCGATCAGGACGTACTGGAAGGAGCCGTCGCGGTAGGACTCGATGAACGCCTTCTCGATTCCGGTGACCAGCGATGACGTGGCCCGGAGCTCCCAGTAGGGCAGGGTGTCCGGGGTCAGGTCGACGATGGTCTGCGGTACGAGCCGGTTGTCGGCCATGGCGCGCAGATACTCGCGACGGGAGTGGATGTTGCACTCGAAGTGGGCGTTGATCTGGGAGACCCACTTCGACGGCTGGCCGTAGCGGGGAGTCCAGCAGCCGGTGATCGTCACGTACCGTCCGCCCACCTTCAGGAAGCGGGAGTGTTCGGCGAACAGGTCGTGGAGGTCGACGTACATGGTCGACTCGTTGTTCCACGAAGCGGTGATGCTGCCCTTCTCGAAGGGCGTGTCGAGCATGTTGCACACGCGGGAGCGGACATGGTCCTCGATCCGCAGCTCGGCCGCGCGCCGGTTGCCGAAGTCGGCCTGGGTGGCGGACAGGGTGACGCCCTCGACCTTGCAGCCGAAGCGGCGGTGGGCCATGACCATGGACCCGCCGCGACCGCAGCCGGCGTCGACGAGGGTGTCGTCGGGGCCGACGGGACCGAGGTGGTCCAGGAGGAACTCCGCCTGGGCCGACTCCAGCCGGTGCAGCTCGGCGATGAGCTTCTTCTCGTACTCGCTGTGTTCCGGGTCGCCGAGCGCGGCGTGGTCCACGGCGCCGATGCCGTAGTGGTGGTGGTAGAGCCCGTCCACGTCACCGAGGCGCAGGTTGACCGGCCGTGCCTCGTTGTTCCAGTAGCGGGCGATGTCTCCCTGGTACGGCGTCGCCGGGGCCGGGATCTTCACGGTGGCGGTGGAGGGGGAGGTGGAGGTGGTCTCAGTGGTCACAGAATGGTCCGTTCTCTACCAGAAGTCGGGCAGGCTGTAGCGGTAGGTGTTGGTGCGATGCCAGTCGTGGTTGCCGTCGACCCAGGCGGCCACGCCCTTGAGGAATCGCAGCACGTTCGGCAGAGGGCACGCCGCCGCGAGGTCGGCGGCGGCGGCCTCGAAGGCGTGCATGAGTTCGTTGTGGACCTCGACGGCCTTCAGATAGGCGTCACGTTCGCGGAGTTGCTCGCGTTCCGCGATCACCACCGGCAGGTTCAGGTGGCGGCCCGGGCTGTTGAGTTCCTTGGTGTACGAGTACAGGTCGTTGACGATGGTGGTGGCATTGCCGGCCAGGGCGATGACCCGCTGCATGTCCGGCCGGGCGTGCAGGTCGGCGGGCAGTTCGTAGCCGCCGACGGTGTCGGTGATCGTGGGGCAGGGGCGGAAGTTGTTGAACTGGCGCATCGCCAGGTACTCCCACACCTCCGGGACGTGACCGGTCTCGGCCCAGGCGGCCTCGGCGAGGTAGCCCATGTGCAGCCGCGCCATGTCGTGCCGGTACCTGTCGGCCTGGGAGGGTGTGGCCGCGCGGACGAAGTAGTCCATCGCGCTGCGGTACGCCCTGCGCGGCGCGTCCGACAGGAGCGATTTCTGCCACGCCGGCGTGTACTCCGCGGTGGTGTGGAGAGGGTCGAGCGCGGTGTGGGCGAGCAGGAGGCGCCCGCCGAGACCGACGGGTGAGCCGCCGTGGTCCTCGCAGTAGCAGTCGTCCACCGCGTTCTCCGCGACCATCAGCCGTGTGGCGAGCATCAGGTGGTCGACCGTCGGGGCGTCGGGGTGGCAGGCGACCATGTAACGGCCGACGGAGAACCCGTCGAACTGCCCCTCCCACTCCTCGGGGTAGAGCTGCACCTCGTCCTCGGCCCAGCGTTTGATCCGGTGGCTCACCTCCTCGACACGTACCGGGTCGGGCTCCGGGACCGGGTGGTGGTAGAGGCCGGGGACGGCTCGCCCCTCGGCGGGCGGCACGGGGGCAGGGGGCACCACCGGGTCCGGGGACGGGAGTTGGGGCCTGCGGGCCACGGAGAGCGAGGTCGTGCCGACTCCGGCCGGTCCGCGCAGGATCCGCTGGAGGGCCAAGTGGTCGTCCGCGGTCGCGACGGGTGTGTCCCGCGGGGCGGAGACGGCCGTCGAAGGTGCTGACGGGGTGGGGAGGGTGACCGGTGGATGCAGTGCGGCGAGGAACTGCGGGGCCGGCGGCCGGGCCGGGCGGTCGCCTACCGGGGGCGTGGCCGTGTCCGGCACGGCCGACGGCGCTGCCGACTGCTGTTCACGATGGGATGGTCCGATGGGCCCGGAGTCGGGCATCGGCGGCTCCTTGCTGCGGTGGGTGCCCCATCACGGGCGACGTGATGCGGGCGACTGTGCCTTGTTGACCTCAGTGGGGCGTGGGGGCGATCTGGACGTTCTCCATCACGCCGAGGGCGTCGGGTACGAGCACCGCGGCGGAGTAGTAGGTGCTCACCAGGTAGGAGATGATCGCCTGTTCGTTGATTCCCATGAACCGCACGGAGAGGCCGGGTTCGTACTCGTCGGGCAGTCCGGTCTGGTGCAGGCCGATGACGCCCTGGTTCTTCTCGCCGGTGCGCATCGCGATGATGGAGCTGGTCTGCTCCTTGCTGACCGGGATCTTGTTGCAGGGCAGGATGGGAACGCCGCGCCAGGCGGGGACGGATTGGCCGCCGAGGTCCACGTGGTCGGGGTAGAGACCACACGCGTTGAACCCACGCCCGATGGCGGCGATGGTCCGGGGGTGGGCGAGGAACAGTTTGGTGCCGCGCCGGCGGCAGAGCAGGTTGTCCATGTCGTCCGGGGTGGGCGGCCCCGAGCGGGGCTGGATGCGCTGCTTGAAGTCGGCGTTGTGCAGCAGCCCGAAGTCACGGTTGTTGATCAGCTCGTGTTCCTGCCGCTCGCGCAAGGCCTCGACAGTGAGCCTGAGTTGCTCCTCCGTCTGGTTCATCGGCCCGTTGTAGAGGTCGGCGACCCGGGTGTGGACCCTCAGCACGGTTTGCGCGAGGGAGAGTTCGTACTCGCGCGGCGCCGGTTCGTAGTCGACGAAGGTGCCGGGCAGTTCCGCCTCGCCGACGTGGCCCGCCGACAGGGCGATCTCGGCCTCACCGTGCTTGTTCTGCCGCTGCCGCGCGCGGGAGCGGAACGAGTCGACGTGGGCCTGAAGGGCGGGGGCGGAGGCCTGTACGGCGGTGAAGTCGGCGCGGGAGAGGGTGAGGAGGGTGCCGGAGGTCTGGGCCGTGACGGTGCAGTCGTGGCGGGCGTCGGAGTCGAGCAGGGCGTGCTCACCGAAGTGGTCGCCGTCCCCGAGCATGTCGAGGGTGATCTCTTCGCCGTACTTGCCCTCGGTGGTCTGGCTGAGCCGGCCGTGGGCGACCAGGTGGATGCCGTCCGCGGAACCACCACGCTCGACGAGGACCTCGCCCGCCTCGAAGTCGCGCTGCGCGCAGCGGCCGGCCAGGGCGGTGAGGACCTCGGTGTCCTCGAATCCGCGCAGAAGGGCCAGTTCACCGAGTTCCCGGGGGATCACGCGGACGGTGGCGCCCTCCTGGACGAACTCGACGCACCCGTCACCGACGGTGTGTCGCAGCCGCCGGTTGACCCGGTAGGCGCCGCCTTCGGCCTCGACCCAGGGCAGCATCCGCAGCAGCCAGCGGGAGGTGATCTCCTGCATCTGCGGTGCGGACTTGGTGGTCGTGGCCAGGTTGCGGGCGGCCGCGGTGCTGAGGGACTGCTGCGGCGCGTCGCGGGTGGTCTGCGTTTCCTGGGTGCTGTCAACGGTCATCGGAGGGTGTTTCTCCTTGCACGGCGGGGGCGCCCGACGCACAGGGTGCGCCGACCGGGAGACAGGGAGGAGTGGGCGACGAACGGGAAGGACCACGCGGATCCGTCCACCCGCAGAAAAGTAACCACTGACCGGGCCGCATCCACTGGGAAGACGAGGTGCTTACCTCGAAGCAGTGACAATCTGTTGATTGCGGTTTATCGGCCCGCGAGGTAGATCGCTGCCGGGGGCGCTGCATGAGGGCAGGTCGGTGAACTGCCCTCCGGGCAGGGCGGCGTCGGGTCGGGGCCGTAGCCGTAGCTGAGAGACGTCACGGTCCGCTCGTGACGCACGGCTTGTTCCGGGGGCCGGACTTGTCAGCCCGCCGCGTGCCACCACGCGGGAGACACACTGAGGCTCCATACCTCGCCTGCCCGCCCCTGGCCGGGTTCGTCCGCGCGGACGAAGATCCGCACGCCGGACTCGGGCACCCGGTAGCGGTACAGGTCCCCTGTCGTGCCGCCCTCGTCCGGCTCGGGTTCGACCGAGCAGCCGAGTCCGGCGATCGCGACGGCCAGGCCCCCGAATCGCGTCGAGGGAGCGAACGCGCCGTACGCGCCGCGCAGGGCCACCGGTACGGACGACTCGGTGTCCCAGCGCAGACGGTGCGCCTGAACGCTCACCCCGAAGCAGGGCCAGGACTCGCCCTGCTCCTGGAACGACAACTCCACCAGTCCGTGGTCCCGGCGCAGCAGGCCGCCGTCCTCGGTGTCGAGGAAGTCGGCGCCGAGCGTCGACTCCCACTCGGCGGGCTGCGCGCCGATGCCCACGCCCAGCACATCGCCCCGAGTGGCGACGTGGGCGTAGAAGTCCACGTCGGACATCGCTCTCTTCCCTCCCCCTCACCTTCGACCAGGGTCCAGTGGTCTGCCCGGAAGTCCCCGGACGAGCCCTCCCCCGAGGTGACCGATCGGTAGCCTACGGGGAGCGCCAAGGGTCTCGTCCTGGGTGGTTGTTCCGGCCGGAGCAGCCGCTTGCTCTGGTGGAGCAGGGTCAGTCGAGTGGCTTGCCGAACCAGCGGGAGAGGTGGCCGTCCAAGTCCCGCTGGTCGTCCCCGATCCAGGCGACGTGGCCGTCCGGACGCAGCAGGACGCCTGGCCCGTCCAGTGCGGCAGCGGGATCAGCGACGTAGTCCACCCGGTCCGACCAACCGCCGGTGGTCAGACGTTCGGTGCGGTCCAGCAGCAGGCCACGGCCAAGACGCAACAGGCCGTAGAGGCTGCCCTGTTGCAGGTCGATGTCGCGCATGCGGCGGCCGAGCAGGTCGGGTCCTTCACCGAAGTCGTAACGGATGTCGATCGCGGCGATCTTCTCGACCAAATACCGGTTCACCTCGTCGAAGTCCATCAGCTCGGTGAGCAGCCTGCGCACGGCCTGGGGGCCCGGTTCGGTGGAGTGCAGCTCCATCTGGGCGCGGGTGTTGTCCAGCACGTCGGCGGCGACCGGATGGCGTTCGGCCTGGTAGGTGTCCAGCAGTGTTTCCGGTGCCCAGCCGTGGATGTCCGCGGCCAGTTTCCAACCCAGGTTGAACGCGTCCTGCACCCCCAGGTTGAGGCCCTGCCCGCCGGTGGGCGGGTGGATGTGCGCCGCGTCCCCGGCCAGCAGCACCCGCCCGACCCGATAGCTCTCGGCCAGCCGGGTGGCGTCTCCGAAGCGGGACATCCAGCGGGGTGAGTGGACGCCGAAGTCGGTTCCCGCGACGGCTCGGAGCTGTTGTCTGAAATCCTCCAGGGTGGGTGCTTCCGTGCGCTCGCTGACCCCGGCGGCGGGGACCACGACGCTGTACGTCTCTGCGCCGAAGGGTCTGAGCCAGAACCGCTTGTTGGTCCTGTTGATGTCGGCCACCTTGGCGGCGATCTCCTCCTGCGGTACGCCCACCGCCATCTCGCCCATCAGCGTCTCGGTCCGCGAGGGTTCGCCGGGGAAGGCGACGCCGAGCAGTTTGCGCACCGTACTGCGGCCGCCGTCGCAGCCGACGAGGTAGCGCGAACGCAGCTGTTCGCCGTCGGCGAGACGGACGGTCACCCCCTCGTCGTCCTGCTGGAAACCGGCCACCGCACGGCCGCGCCGTACCTGCGCGCCCAGTTGGACCGCGTGCTCTTCGAGCAGGTGGACGATGACCGGCTGCGGGATGCCTAGCAGGTAGGCATATGCGGAATCCAGGCCCTTGGGAGCGGGTTTGTCGATGCCGGCGAAGAGCCCGCCGGCCGGACGCTGTCGCCCGTGTTCGAGCAGGCGGTCCAGCAGTCCGCGCATGGCCATCAGCTCGAGGCTGCGCATGTGCAGGCCGACGATGCGGACGAACGACACGGGCTCGGTGCCCTTCTCCAGGACGAGGACCCGCACGCCGTGCAGCCGCAGCTCGGCGGCCAGCGTCGCGCCGGTCGGTCCGCACCCGGCAATGATCACGTCGTGGTCGAAGGGCGTGTGATCAACGGTGAACTGCGAAGAGGTCATGGGTGTTGCCTTTCGGAGTGCCTGAGGTCGAGGCACTCCCGGCGACACCTACGTCGATCGCCTGACCGTGACGGAAAGGGGGAGCACCCACATCGATACAGCGTTCATGGGTCTCACCTCCTCGGGCGGTGTCTCGGTCCCCGGCAAGCTACAAGGGCGGGCCTCGCGCCGTCCAACGCTTTTGGCGGCACCCTGGTCGAGCCCGGCGGCTTCGCCACAGCAAGGTCAGCGGCGGGCGTCGCCGCTGACGTCGCATCGGCGTCGACACACTCGGCCTCCTCCTGGCCGTGCTGGTCACCACCGCCAGCGTCCCCGACAACGCCGGCGGTATCCAGGTGCTCTCACGTTTTCGCGGGCTCACCTGCGCGTGACCAAGGCCTGGGCCGACAGCGTCTACCGAATCACGGCCATCGAGCACGGAGCCCGTCTGGCATCGACGTCCATGGCGACCCGGCCGGGAAAGACTTCAAGGTGATCCCGCACTGGGTCGGCGAGCGGACCTTCGGCCGCCTTGCGATGATCGACCTGATGAGCCGGCGCCTCACCCGCTGAGCCGCGCTGAACCGGCGCGAGACATGGCTCACCCGGATAGAGCTTCAGCCCTCGTCAAAGCCGCGGAAGGTCCCTGATCCATCAGCAGCGTCGGCGAACTCCGCGAAGTCCATGTTGGCGATGCTGAGGTTGGCCGAGACCTCAGGAAACCACTGAGCGGGGAGCCTGAACGTCCGCCCGGGCTCGTCCCAGAGATCCACGGCCAGGAGCGAGTGATCCGGATCCCTCATCGTGGCCGCGTCCGCCAGAAAGACGTGGATGATCTGCGCTTCTTCATCCGCAGCAGCCTCTTCGTCCAGCAATGTCCGGACCTCCACGTCGGCAAAGCGAAGCTCGCTGACATACGTGGCATGGGGGTACTCATCGGCCGCGTCGAGCGCAGCTCGAACCGCATCCCAAGCTCCGTCGTCACCGAAGTCGGTACGGAGTACCAACGAGGTCAGATCATCAGGCTGAGGCAGAGGCATCTCGTGATGCTCTCACCCGAGACTGACATCGACTGTCACACCCACCGCACCCGCGGAACCCCTCAAACAACCCGGCGATGCCAAACAACCCCGCTGAGGCGCAACGCTCTTCGAGCATCACCGGGCAGAGGTCAGAACAGCTCCCCCTGGAAGCCTTGCCGGGCCAGACACGGAGCGGGCCGGTCTGCCTCTGGCGATGCCGGTTCGTCGCCGAACAGGGGTTCCGTGCCGCACTCGTCCAGCTCCGCCGGGATCCGTCCGTCCACCTCCGGACGCGGCGGCGCCTCACGGTCGAAATCGTCCGGGGTCATGCACACCCAGTCGCGCCCGCCCTGCTCACCCACTCGTCGTCACCGCCTCTCCCCCGGGCCGCTCCCGGAAGGTTTCCCAGGAGGACATGCTGCCCTCTCATGATCAGTTCCACCATCGCGGGCTTCTGAACACCCCGGGCCCGGGCAGCACATGAGGGACGGCGGCGACAAGGCCGACAGCGTGGACGGCGTCACAGCCGCCGTCGGGCACCGCACCGGCCCTGAGTGCGGCACCATGGATGTGTGGGGACACGACCAGTGCTCGTCTTCGACGGCGACTGCGGCTTCTGCACCACGTCGGTGGGCGTCGCCAGGCGTCTGGTGCGGCCTCGGTGTGACGTCGTGGCCTGGCAGCACGCCGATCTCGCCTCGCTCGGCGTCACGGCGGAGCGTGCCCGTTACGAGGCCCTGTGGGTGACGCCCGTCGGCCGGGTGTACGGCGGTGCACAGGCGGTGGCGAAGATGCTGCTCAGCGCGGGCGGCGTGTGGTCCGTGCCGGGAGCCGTCCTCACTCTGCCGCCCATGCGGTGGGCCGCCCACGGCGTCTACCGACTCGTGGCCGACAACCGCGGGCGACTGCCGGGAGGGACCCCGGCGTGTGCCGTACCCACAGCGAAGGCGCACCGGGCGTAACCCACGAAGTGTGGCCGGGAGCCTCGCTGCCGCTGGATCGGCCGATCACCACGGTCGGGCGGGGACAGCGACTGCTCCGCGGCTCCGCCGACGGGACATCGGCGGAGCCGCGGAGCACGAGGTCATCGTCTGCGGGCCCAGCCGCCGCCGACCCCGGCCACCTGCAGTGCCAGGCACAACAGACCCAGCAACATGACGTTCGTCGAAGAGAACACATCGTTGGTACCGAGCTCCGCCGCGTTGATCAAAAACGCGAAGAAGAACAGCACCGCCGCGACTATGCCGAGCATGAAACGAGCTCCTCTCAGAAGGGGTGAAGCCCGTATGCCCCGCCTCCGCCCTCGCAGACACCAGAGTTCCGGCGGACTCGTACCGGGTAGTCCCTTCCGCCGCAGCAGAGCGCAGAACACGCCATGTGCCCACGCGATGCACGTGGATGAGCACGGCACAGCCCGGGCTGAGACCTGATCGTCGCCGACGGGGCGCACCGAATCGCCGGGGCGGCCGGGCGAGCCATGGACAGTCGTCATCACCGACGTCCGCCTCCAGATCTCTCAACTCCCCGGCATACCCCGCCAGATGCGACGGGGTACCACACGTGCAGAGGCAGGAGTCAGCTCGTGGAGGCAGGGGCAGGAAAGGACTCGGCCGGGGAACGCGGCGCGGTGTTCTGCCCCAGGGCCTTCGAGGGCCGCGATGCCGGTTGGGTGTCCGCGGACTCCAGGGTGAGCATGGCCGCCTCGTCCGGGGTGCCGGGAGCCGCTTGGTAGACCACCATGCGCTGGCCACCCGTCCGGGCCAGTCGCATCACCTCGTAGGTCAAGGTCATCGGGCCGGCCTTGGGATGCCGGAAGGACTTCTGTCCGCCGCCCCGCTCGCACACGTCGTACCGCTCCCACAGACGGGCGAACTCCGGTGACTTCAGCATCAGTTCGCCGACCAGCACGGTCAGCTCGGGATCGTCCGGGTCCGCCCCGCCGACGGCCCGCAGATGTGCCACCGACAGGGCGACGGTTTCCTCCCACGGTTCGTAGAGCGTCCGGCCGACGGGGTGGAGGAAGATGTAGCGGGTCAGGTTGCGCTGTTCCTCCGGCCAGTCCCAAAGGCCGGGCATCAGGCGTCGGCCGGGCGGGTTCGCGGCCAGCACGCGGTTGTACCGGCTCACCACGTAGGCAGGCAGCGGGCGCATCGACTCCAGCATCCGCAGCACCGAGTCGCGCACGGTGTGGTCCGAGCAGGCGGGCGGCTCGGACGAACGGCCGGAGGCCAGTTCCGCGAGTTCATGCAGGCGTTCGTAGCCGTCGCCGCGCAGCCGCAGGGTGCGGGCGAGGGCGTCCACCACGGCCGGAGAGGGGTTGGTCTCCCGGCCGCGCTCCAAGCGGATGTAGTAGTCGACACTCACTCCGGCCAGCGCGGCCAACTCCTCGCGGCGCAGGCCGGGCGTGCGGCGCAGGCCCGCTCCTGCCGGAAGACCTACGTCCTCCGGGCGTACCTGCGCTCTGCGGGCCTTCAGGTACCGGCCGAGCTCTGTGCCCCTCGCATCCGTCGTTGCTGCCATCCGGTCATTGTCGCAGGTGGTCAAGAGGCGTTGGGGGGCCGTGTCAGGGCCTGGAACGCCGCACCCGGGGCAGATCGCGGTCTGCCGATCGACCGTGCGGAAGCGGAGAGTTGATGCCGGAGCGGGCGGCCCGGCCGCCGGAGCCCAGGGGGTGCGTGACACCGGTCCGCGGCCCCGGCGGGCCGCGGTCGTCCGCCCCGTCAGTCATTCCGAAGCCGTTCGCGCCGTTCCCGGGAGTCCACCATGTCGGCCACCACCCCCGCCTCTTCCCCACCCACCGCCTCCCTCTCCGAGCCCGGCGCGCAGCCCCCCGCTCCCGGGGTACGGGAAGAGCCCTCGGAGCGAGCCCGGACGGGCGGAACGTCTGCGCCCACCGCGGCCGGGCCGCAAAGCGCTGGCCTCGCGCTGGTCGCCTCGCTGCTCGGCTTCACGGTGATCACCATCGACGTCTCGGCCGTGAACATCGCACTGCCCGCGATCCGCGGCTCGCTCGACAGTGGAATGTCGGGGCTGCAATGGGTGGTCGACGCCTACACGTTGATGTTCGCGGCCCTGATGCTCTCGGCGGGCGCCCTCGCCGACCGCACCGGCGCCCGCCGCGCCTACACCTGGGGCATCGCCCTGTTCACCCTCGCGTCCCTCGCCTGCGCGCTCGCGCCAGGCATCGGCATGCTCGTCGCCGCGCGTGTCGCGCAGGGTGCCGCCGCCGCGATCGTGATGCCGGCCTCGCTGGCGTTGATCCGGCACGCCTACGACGACGCGCGGGCCCGGGCCCGGGCCATCGCACTGTGGACGGTCGGCGGTTCGGTGGCGATGGCCGCGGGACCGGTCCTCGGCGGACTGCTCACCGACTCCGCCGGGTGGCGGGCGGTGTTCCTGCTCAACCTGCCCGTGGGCGCGGTGATCCTGGCCCTGCTGGTCCGGGTGCCGCGCTCCGCACGCCGGCCCGCCGCGCTGGACATCGGCGGCCAGCTCACCGCCGTGGTGGCCCTGGCCGGTCTCGCCTTCACCGTGATCGAGGGCGGTCACCTGGGCTGGACCAGCGGCCCCGTCCTGAGTGCCGCCGCGCTCGCCCTCGCCTCCGGGTACGCATTCCGTGTGGTGGAGGCCCGCCACCGCCGGCCCATGGTCCCGCCGGTCATGCTGAGGGACCGCCGGGTGGCGGTCCCCCTGGCCGTCGGTTTCGCCGTCAACGCCGCCTTCTACGGCGGGATCTTCCTGCTCGGGCTGTACTACCAGCAGGTGCGCGGGATGTCGGCGATCGCGGCCGGGCTGATGTTCGTCCCCATGTCGGCGGTCGTGACGGCGACCAACCTGGTGTCACCGCGCATGGCCGAACGCGTCGGACGCCGCCCGGTGATCGTCGCCGGACAACTGGTCTTCACCGCGGCGATGGTGGCCATGCTGCCGCTGGCCGCGGACACGCCCGTGTGGCTTGTACTGGTCCTGCTGCTGCCGCTCAGCGTCGGCGGGGCGCTCGCGGTCCCGGCGCTGACCGCGCTGCTGATGGACGCCGTCCCGCAGGAGCGGGCGGGAACCGCCTCCGGTCTCCTCAACTCCTGCCGCCAGATGGGAGGGGCACTCTCCGTAGCCCTCTTCGGCGGCCTGCTCTCCGGCCCGTCCGACGGCGGCTTCTCCCTCCCGGGCATGCGCATCGGCCTTCTCGCCGTCGCGGCCCTCCTCCTCGCCACCGCCGCACTCTCCCGCCTGGCGCTGCCGCGCAGTTGAGCCGCGCCCGCGCATGGACGCGAGGGCCGGGAGCTCACGTGGTTGCCGCTGTCCTGTCCTGGGTCGGCTCGTCCCGGCCCTGGACGACGCGCTCCCCAGGCCCGACCACGGCGCTTCCAGGGCACCGTGGCTGGTGTAGCGATCCGGCTGCGGCTTGGGGGGTAGATCCATTATCGCCGTGCGGGGAAGCGCCTGTCACCGTTCTCCGGAATGATCTTTAAGCCCTATTCGCGCCTTTAGGCTTGGCGCAACCGGTACAACGCACGGGACCTCATACGGGAGTTGAGAGTGGCGCACGACGTTGCCGCGCTGGCCGTGGAGCTCGCGGACATGGCTGCGGCCGATCACCGGTCCGCAGTCCGCGCGAACAGTGACGACCCTGCCGAGCAACTGGCCTGGCGGCGGCTGACCGCCCGGCACGGTGACCGGCTGGGCGAGATCATGGACGACTACGGCTGGCCGACGGCAGAACTGGTCGGTGAGGAGGCCGCGCGCGCAGCATGGCTGATCGCCCAGCACGCCGACCGGCAGCTCGACATTCAGCGCCGCGCCCTGCATCTGATGGAGCAGGCGGTGTCGGCGGGCTCGGCCGGCCCGCGCGAGCTGGCCTTCCTGCGCGACCGCACGCTGGTCAATGAGGGTCGCAAGCAAATCTACGGCACTCAGATCGCCGGTGTGAAGGACGGAGCACCGATTCCGTGGCCCTGTGAAGAGCCCGAGCGCATGGACGAACTCCGCGCGGAAGTCGGCATCGAACCCTTCGACGAGTACGTAGCCAAGTTCTCCATGGCCTGACGCGCTGTTCTCAGTCGCGTGCCGCAGATCCCCGCCCGGGCGCTCACCTGCCCGCGGGCTTGATTCGCCGACCACCCCTGTCCGGAGTGGTCTGGCCGCTATTCCGAGGTCGTGGCGGTCGCCGGCGACGAGGCCGCCACCCTTGACTCCGTCGGCTGCCACCCTGGCCGGCAGAGCCAAGGCTTCCCCATGCGACCAGGACCCGTTCCCCATGACCACACGCCTCCCCGCCCTCGTGCGTGACTCTTGAGGCATCCTGGCCGACCGGTACCGCCATGGGCGGGCACGGGTGCCAGCCCGAGCGCGGTGGCGGAGTCCGCCGTCTCGGCCTCCTCGGCACTCATCGGACGCTCGGTCAGCGGCGGGCAGCAGGGCACCGCACTCCGACCCATCGGTACAGGAGCCATGCTGGACGACAGATGCCATCGATAGACGTCGAAACACGCGAGGAGTCGCCGTGAGCGCGTCCGTCGTCACCGAGTTGCCTGCTGTCGTGATCGGGGCCGGACCCGTCGGCCTGGCCTCCGCCGCCCAGCTCGTGGACCGAGGCATCGACACCTTGGTCCTGGAGACCGGCCGAACGCCCGGCGCCGCAGTACGCAGGCCGGTGATCGCGGCGCGGAACCACTCACGGCACCGGACGGGACCACCTAGCACTGATCTGCGAGGAACGACGCGACGACACCTCGGTGACCGGCAGCCTCAGGTCACTCCGCCGGGCGATACCGGCTCGTTCCCCCTTCCGGAAGGATCAGAGGGACCATTCGCGCCTCCCTCGTGAAGGACAAGAACCGCATGCAGATGCGCACTTGGGGCCTCGTCGCCGCTCTCATCGCTGCCACCGTCGTTGTGCCGAGCACAAGCGCGTCAGCCGCCGCGCCACCTCAATGTCCCGGCGGTTCCGTCTGCTTCTACAGCGGCACGGACTTCCACGGCACGAGCTGGGAATGGACAACCGGCAGCGGCTACCGCGACATGCCGCCGGGGCTTCATGACAACGTCGGCTCGTTCGTGGCCGGCACCGATGCCTGCTTCATCAACTGGCAGCCGAAGGAGACGCGCCAAGTACAGAACGGTGACTGGCGTCGCGCGTACAAGGGCGATTTCGGCGGCCGGATCGACGGCGTCAACGGCGGGCGCTGCTGAGCCTCACGTTCACGCCGCCTCGACCGAGGCGTACGGCTGAAGTTGGGGGGCCGGGCATGTGTCCGGCCCCCACGCCATGTCATGACACACCGCCGTGGCGCAGCCCTCCCGCCCCAGCACCGAAGCCGTTTCCAGGACCAGCCACGCGCACGACAGCGGCCGGGACTCGCCTGGTGCGTGACCACCACCCCGGCACCTCAGCACCAGCCGCCGCGCCGGAACGCATCCGCCGAGCGGCACGGGCGCGTCCGGCGCACCCGCCGAGCCACTGGCCCCATCGCACACCCAGTCGGCCACAGGCCTAGACCTTCCCATGATCACGGGCTAGGCTCTGCCGCGCGTATCCGAGAGCGCTCTCAAGCTCTGCTGTTCCACCCCACCCTTGCTGGAACAACGAAGGGGCATCCCTTGAGACGCACCACCATCCTGCGCACCGGACTGTCCGCACTCCTTCTCCTCGGCACCTGGGCGACCGCGAGTGCCCTGCCGGCCTCCGCCTCGGACCGTCCCGCGCGCTCCGCCCAGGCACCGGCCTCCGCCGCGCTTCTCACCGCCATGCAGCGCGATTTGGGCCTCACTCGGGACGAGGCCGCAGCACGCCTGGCCGCCGAGAAGACCGCGACAACCGTCGAACGCGAGGCGCGGAACGTGGCCGGTCCGGCATACGCCGGCTCGTGGTTCGACGCCGAGAGCGGCAGACTCACCGTCGCCGTCACCCGAGCCGCGCGTGCCCAAGCCGTACGCGCGACCGGAGCGGACGTACAGATCGTGCGGTACAGCGCCCGCCAACTCGACGCGGTCAAGGCCACGCTGGACGAGCTGCCCGCGCCTTCCGGCGTCGGCAGCTGGCATGTGGACCCGAAGGCCAACAGGGTCGTCGTGAACATCGTCGCGGCACACCGGGACGACAACGATGTCCGGGCTTTTCTTTCCCGAGCTCGCCAGGCCGGCCCGGTGTCGGTGCGCCACTCCCCCGCCGCGCCGCGCACCTTCGCCGCCGGCACGGTGGGTGGCGATCCCTTCTACACCGGCAACGTGCGCTGCTCCATAGGCTTCTCGGTGCACGGCGGATTCGTCACCGCCGGGCACTGCGGCCGGCCGAGCGCGGCCGTGTACGGCTGGGACCGGTCCTACATCGGGAACTTCCAGGGGTCGTCGTTCCCGGGGGACGACTACGCCTGGGTCAACGTGGGCAGCGGCTGGTGGACCGTCCCGGTGGTGCTCGGCTGGGGCACGGTTCCCGACCAGCTCGTGCGCGGTTCCGCCGAGGCCCCGATCGGCGCCTCGGTCTGCCGTTCCGGTTCCACCACGCACTGGCACTGCGGCACCGTGCTGGCGAAGAACGAGACCGTGAACTACAGCCAGGGCGCCGTCCACCAGATGACGAAGACCAGCGTCTGCGCCGAACCCGGTGACTCCGGCGGCTCGTTCATCAGCGGCGCCCAGGCCCAGGGCGTCACCTCCGGCGGCTGGGGCAACTGCACCGGCGGCGGCGAGACCTGGCACCAGCCCGTCAACGAGATCCTCAACCGCTACGGGCTGAGGCTGCACACGGCCTGACCCACTGCGCAGCACACCGAGCGGGTCCCGTCCACGCAGCCGCCGGCGGGGCCCGCTCGAACCGCGGTCCGTGGCACGGGGTTGTTCGCTGCAGAATGAGCCACATGGCCGAAGACAAACACCCAGCGTTCACGCTGCCGAGAGGCGCCACCGGCTTCTTCCGGCCGAAGGACGGGCCGCTACCGGCAACCGACGTGCGGACGTTCCGGGCAGCGCTGTACGCCGCCGCCCGGGCGGCACAAGGCCACGTGGGCGAGATGGAAGAGCAGGCATACCCACGTACGTTCCACACCGCGACGGTCGTCGAGGGCAGAGGCGAGCGCATCGTCCTGTGCCACGTCCACCACCCCTGGATCGCCTTCGCTCGGGAACGCCGGGACTGGTACGCCGAGGAGTTCCTCCCACCGCCACCGTGGGCTCGCGCCTTTGTCGACTTCGGGTTCGCGGTGCTTGATCGCGCGCAGCTCACTCTGCCGCTCACGGACGTCGACACCTCGGTTCTCACTCAGGGCGAGTGGCGTGAAATTCGCCTCTATGGCATCACCACATTGGGCGGAGTGCTCTTCAACGCGTGGGACTGAGGCCCGAGCAAGACCCGTGCTCGACGCTGGACGACAGTCGTCAAGCTCATCTCCCCCGCGGCCGCGAGCCTGACTCGAGCGGGTCGGTCCATGTTCGGGGCATACCGGGGTGAGGCTCGGTGCGTGGTCATTCGCTCGACTCGGAAACCATGGAGGCACCATGGCGGCACCGGCGGTTCCCACAGCGCCCGAGATATCGTTGTCAAGGCTTCCCTCCCTCACGGGGATGCGCTTCATCGCCTCGTTCATGGTGCTGATCTGCCATATCGGGATCGTCCTCGTACCTCGCGTCCAGAAACCCTGGCTCAACTGGACGGAGCCCTACGTCTACGCACTGGGTCCCACAGGCGTGGTCTTCTTCTTCGTCCTCAGTGGGTTCGTGCTGACCTGGGCGGCGCGGCCGGGCGACACCAGTCGGCGCTTCTGGCGCCGGCGCCTCGTGAAGGTCTATCCGAACCACCTCGTCACACTGGGCGCCGCCGTGGCCCTGATGCTCCTCACGAACCACGCGGTGACCGCGGCCAACACCGTGCCCACGCTGTTCCTGGTGCAGAGCTGGATTCCCGACCAGGAAGTGGTGCTGAACTACACCTCCAACGCCCCCACCTGGTCGCTGGCTTGTGAGCTGTTGTTCTATCTGGCCTTCCCCTTGCTGCTCCCGCTGCTGCGCAGGATCCGCGTCGAACGGCTGTGGCTGTGGCTGGGCGGTGTAGCACTGCTGATCTGCACGCTGCCGTTCGTCGCGCTGCTGCTGCCGGACCAGCCGATGATGACCAACACCGACGTGCCGTGGTGGCCGCTGTGGTTCACCTACTACTTCCCCGTCAGCAGGATGCTGGAATTCATGCTCGGGATGCTGACGGCGCAGATCGTGCTCAGCGGCCGCTGGATCGGCCTGCCGCTCCTCCCGGCCATGCTGCTGGCGGGAGTGAGCTTCGTCATCACCGCCGGGTTCGTGCCGGAGATGTACAGCCAGACGTCCGCGATCGCGCTCTTCCTCGCCCTGCTCATCGCCGCCGGAGCCACGGCCGATGTGCGCAGCCGCCCCTCCTTCTTCCGCAGGCGCACCATGATTTTCCTGGGCGAGATCTCCTTCGCCCTGTACATGGTCCACTGGCTGGTCATCTTGTACGGCCCGATGCAGATGGCCGACGCGGACGGCTGGTACGGGCACTCGACGGTCAACCGGGCCCTGCTCGACGCGGGCCTGACCGTGGCGATCACCCTGCTCCTGGCCTGGCTGCTCTACCGTCTCGTCGAACGGCCCGCCGTGCGCCGCTGGAGCCGGCCGGCCGCACAGGGCAGGTCCTCACCGGCAGCGGACGCGGGGCCCGGGCACGCAGCGCGGTTGCGCGGCGACCGCTGACCGTCCGGGCCCGGCCGCACGAAGCCCGGTGGCGAGCGAACGGTGTTCTGCCCGCGTCGGTCGTGAGAGGTGTCCCGTAGCGGGGCGCCGGCCACCTGGCATGATCGACGCGTGACGACGACCCCTGGGCGGCCGGGCCGCATGAAGCACGTGCTGTTCGATGTCGATGGCACGCTGATCGACGCGGTGAGCAACCAGCGCCGGGTCTGGGGCACTTGGGCCGTTCGATACGGACTGGACGCGGACGAGGTCTACCAAGTCGCTCTGCGGACACGGCCGATGGAGACGTTCGCCCAGGTCGCAGCAGACCGCGATCCGAGCGAGTGCCTGGCCCTGCTGCACGAGCTGGAGGACGAGGACGTCCGGTCCGGCGTCTACGCGGCGTTCGACGGCGCGCCGGAGCTGCTGCACCGTCTGCCACCGGCTGCCTGGGCGCTGGTCACCTCGAACTACGAGCACCGGGTGCGCGGCCGTTTCCTGCGAACGGGCCTGCCCGTACCGGAGGTGATCGTGGACGCCGCGAGCGTGGAGGAGGGCAAGCCCTCTCCCGTGCCCTATCTGCAGGCCGCTGCGAGGCTGGGCGCCGAGCCGAGCGACTGTCTGGTCATCGAGGACGCCCCGTCCGGAGTGCAATCCGGGCTGCGCGCGGGGATGACGGTGTGGGGCGTGAACAGCCCTGCCGCGGTGGAAGGCGTGCACCGCCACTTCGCCACCCTGCGGGAGGCCGCCCCGCACATCCTGGCGTGCGTGTCGGACCCGCGAGCAACCGCCGCGGTCTGAGCCTCTGCGCCACGCCCTGCCGTCCGGTCGGCGTTAGTCCGCGTCGTCCGGTGTCCTTCGTCGTCGTTCGGGAAACGGCGGCGGGTCACGCCGTGCGGAGCATCGGTAGGCTGATCATCATGGAGTCCGTGGGGGCCGAAAGGCCGGTTGAGGTGCAGTGTCCGAAATGCGGTGGCGGTGAGGCCAGGCCCGTCGAGCAAGCCCGCGGCGGCAAGGGGGCGATGCGGGAGGACCTGTACGGCCGGCTGGCCCCGGGGCCGGACAAGAGCGGCGACGGATGGATGCACGCCGCACAGGGCATGGTGCTGACCGGAATGAGCATCGTCTTCGCGGACATGGGTGTCCGGCAGGACAAGCCTCTCTACACGGTCGGCGGTGTGGTGCTCGCTCTGCTCTGCCTGATCGGCACCTTCGTGGTCGTGCGCGGTGACCGGAGGGAGAAGGCCGCGGCCGAGGCAGGCGCCGGTCGCGCGGAGCGGGTGTGGCGACCGGCGTACTACTGCGCCTACTGCTCCTCGGTGTTCTGCCCCGGAGGCATTCCGTGGCAAGGGGTTCTCACTCCGGAACAGTTCAAGAAGCTCGTGTGGACCGAGGCAGGCTACGCCGATCAACTCCCCGCCGGGGACAAGGCGAGGGACGCGCAGATACCGGCGGGCGTCTTTCCGGGTCGGTGAGCGGAGCACTCGTCCGGTGCCCGACCCTCAACTCGCCGACTGGACCACGTACAGCGCGCCGAGGGCGGCGGCGAGTGTGCCGAGCAGGAGGCGGAGAGCGGTCTCGGGCATGCGGGCCTGGAGTCGCGCGCCGAGGTAGCCGCCGATGAGTCCGCCGAGGCCGCAGGCCAGGCCCAGCCACCAGTCGGGGGCGACCGGGCCGGACTTCGTCAGGGCGAGCACGGCATAAGTGGCGGCTCCGGCGACGGACGTGGTGAAGGTCGCGGCGAGCGTGGCCGGTGCGACGCGGGTCAGGGGCATCCCGCGGGCGGCGAGGACCGGCCCGAGCAGGGAGCCGCCTCCGATGCCGTAGACCCCGCCCACCACCCCGACGATCAGGGCCAGGGCGGCCAGTGTGCCCGGCGAGGGTTCGGCCTCGGTGCCGGGATGCGACTCGGCCTGGTTCCCTCGCAGCGTGCGCAGGCACAGCCAGCTGCCGAGTGGCAGGAGGAGCGCGGCGACCAGGAGGCGGAAGACGTCCGGGCCGGGCAGGGCGTGGACGCGGATGACGGCGCCGATGATCACTCCGGGCAGCGACCATCTGACCAGGCGCCGGGCCAGTTCGCCGCGCAGAGCGCCGTCGCCGTGGTAACGCCACAGGGCGCCCGGTCCGGCCACCACGTTGAACAGCAGATTCGTGGGCGTGACCGCGGGACTCGGCACGCCGAGCAGGCTGAGCTGGACGGGGAGGAGGAAGACGGCACCGGAGACACCGACCGGTGCCGTGACCGTCGCTATCAGCAGACCGGCCGCCAGCCCCGCCCCTATCGTCCACTCCATCAAGCTCTCCACCTCTCGACAGCCTGACCAGTATTGACGCAGGCTCGGGCAGAGGGGCGTACGGGCAACGTGATGTTCACGAACAGCGGGGAGCCGCCTCACCAGCCGTCAGATCCGCCGGAGGGAGGCGCTATTGGCCTGTACCAAACTCTTGACACCCGCTTGCGTCACTTCTTAAATCATGAACTGAGATAAGCCTCCCCCGCCACCGCCCTCACCCCCCAACCCCTCACTCCCCACTCCCCCGCTCGCCGACCGGCCCCTCCCACCACGGCCCATGACGTCGACTGTCATGCCCATGGCATCCACGCGCACGTCGGTCGCTGAGCCGCGCGTCACCAGAAATGGACGTGACTCCATGACCACCACATCAGTGGCCCGCCGCACCGGGCGGCACGTGCTGGGCACGGCCGCAGCCGCATCCCTCCTCGTCGGCCTCAGCGGCATCCCCGCCAGTGGCGCCGCGGCGGCCACCGGCCAGATCACCGGCATCGGCGGCAAGTGCGTGGACGTGGCGGGTGCCGCCACGGTCAACGGCACGGCTGTGCAGCTCTACGACTGCAACGGCACCGCCGCCCAGCAGTGGACGGTGGGTGGCGACGGCACCGTCCGCGCGCTCGGCAAGTGTCTGGACGTCGCCTCGGGCGGGACGGCCGACGGTACCCGGGTGCAGCTCTGGGACTGCAACGGCAGTGCCGCCCAGCGATGGACCGTCACCTCCGCACGGGACATCGTCAACCCACAGGCCGACAAGTGCCTGGACGCGACCGGCAACAGTTCGGGCAACGGGACCCGGCTGCAGATCTGGACGTGCACCGGGGCGGCCAACCAGAAGTGGACCGCGCCGGCCGGCGGCGACCCGGCTCCCGCACCCGGCGCGATGGCCGTGGCGCCCTACCTCTACAACGGCTGGGGCAGCCCGCCGAATCCCACCACCGTGATGAACGCGACCGGCGTCAAGTGGTTCACGCTCGCCTTCGTCCTCAGCAACGGCTACTGCAACCCGCAGTGGGACGGCAGCCGCCCCCTGACAGGGGGCGTGGACCAGCAGACCGTCAACACCGTCCGGGCCGCCGGCGGCGACGTCATCCCGTCCTTCGGAGGCTGGAGCGGAAACAAGCTGGAGAGCTCGTGCGGCAGCGCGGGTGAACTGGCCGCCGCCTACCAGAAGGTCATCAACGCCTACGGTCTCAAGGCCATCGACATCGACATCGAGGCGGCGGCGTACGACAGCCCGACCGTGCAGCAGCGGACGGTCGACGCTCTGAAGACCGTCAAGGTCAACAATCCCGGCATCAAGGTGTACCTCACGTTCGGCACCGGCCAGAACGGTCCGGACAGCAGTCTGATCAGCAAGGCCGCGGCCTCCGGCCTCACCGTCGACAGCTGGACGATCATGCCGTTCGACTTCGGCGGTGCCGGGCAGGACATGGGGCAGCTCAGCGTCCGTGCAGCCGAGGGGCTGAAGACCGCGGTGAAGAACGCCTACGGCTACACCGACGACCAGGCCTACCGGCACACCGGTGTCTCCTCGATGAACGGGATCACCGACAACGGCGAAACCGTCACGGTGGCCGACTTTCGCACCATCCTCGGATACGCCCAGCAGCGTCACCTCGCGCGGCTGACGTTCTGGTCGGTCAACCGCGACCGGCCGTGCACCGGTGGCGGGGTCGACACCTGCTCGGGCGTCGCCCAGCAACCGTGGGACTTCACCCGGGTCTTCGCCCAGTACGGCGGCTGACGCGCCGCACGAACAGCGGCCCCTCTCCCCCACCCCCCACCTCCCCGTCACGCCGCTTCGTCGGCACAGGAGAAGACGTGTTCCGACTCCCCCGACCGCCCATCGCCGGACGCTGGACCGCGGCACTCGCCGCCACCGCCACCGCCGCCTCGATCCTCACCGGCCTCCCGCCGGCTCAGGCCGCCTCCTCGGCCGCGGCAGCCCTGCCCACCGGCTGGTCCACGGTGGTGAACAACGGCAGCGGCAAGTGCCTCGACGCCCGGGCTGCCGCCACCGTCAACGGCACCGCCGTGCAGCAGTACGCCTGCAACAACAGCACCGCCCAGCAGTGGAGCTTCACCCCGACGAGCGACGGCTACGTGCGGATCGGCAACCGCAACGACGCCCGGCAGGTCGTGGACGTGAGCGATGTGTCCACCGCCGACAACGCGGCGGTGCACCTGTGGACGTACGGCGGCGGCGACAACCAGCAGTGGCGGGCCGTCGACGAGGGTGGCGGCGCCTACCACTTCGTGAACCGGCACAGCGGCAAGTGTCTGGACGTCCCGTCCGCCTCCACGGCCGACAGCGTCCAGCTCGTCCAGTACACCTGTAACGGCACGGCGGCGCAGCGCTTCCAGGTCGCGCCGGTGAGCACCGCGCCGGGCGACGTGGACCTCGGTCCCAACGTGGCCGTCTTCGATCCGTCGATGCCGTCGTCCACGATCCAGAGCCGGCTGAACTCCATCTTCCAGCAGCAGGAGACGAACCAGTTCGGCTCCCAGCGCTACGCGGTGATGTTCAAGCCCGGCACGTACAGCAACGACGTTAACGTCGGCTTCTACACCCAGGTCCTGGGTCTGGGACAGTCACCCGACTCGGTCACCATCAACGGCGCCGTCCACGTCGAGGCCGACTGGTTCCCGCCGCAGAACGCCACCCAGAACTTCTGGCGCGGGGCGGAGAACCTGTCGGTGAACCCGACCGGCGGCACCGACCGGTGGGCCGTCTCCCAGGCGTCCGGGTACCGGCGCATGCACGTCCGCGGCAACCTCGAACTCAGCGACGGCGGCTGGTCCAGTGGCGGTTTCATGGCCGACAGCAAGATCGACGGCCAGGTGCGCTCCGGCACCCAGCAGCAGTGGCTCACCCGTAACTCCCAGCTCGGCAGCTGGACCGGCGCCAACTGGAACATGGTGTTCGTCGGCAGCCAGGGGGCACCGGGCAACACCTTCCCCAACCCGCCCTACGCGACGGTGAACCAGACCCCCACCGTCCGCGAAAAGCCCTTCCTGTACGTGGACGGCACGGGTGCCTACAAGGTATTCGTCCCGTCCGTGCGGACCGACTCCTCGGCCACCACCTGGGCGAACGGCAACGCCGCCGGGTCCTCGCTCGGCATCGACCAGTTCCACGTCGTCAAGCCGGGCGCGACCGCGACGCAGATCAACGCCGCCCTCGCGGAGGGCAAGAACCTGCTGGTCACCCCGGGCGTCTACCACCTGGATCAGACCCTGCGGGTGACCCGTCCGGACACTGTCGTGCTGGGGCTGGGCCTCGCCACGTTCATCCCGGACAACGGCGTCACGGCCATGACCGTCGCCGACGTCGACGGAGTGAAGATCGCCGGAGTCCTCTTCGACGCCGGCACCACCAACTCCCGTTCCCTGGTGGAGATCGGGCCGTCCGGAGCCTCCGCCGACCACACGGCGAACCCGACCTCCCTGCACGACGTGTACTTCCGCGTCGGCGGTGCCGCCGTCGGGAAGGCGACCACCAGTCTCGTCGTCAACAGCGACGACGTCATCGGCGACCACATGTGGATCTGGCGCGGTGACCACGGCTCGGGCATCGGCTGGAACACCAACACCGCCGACACCGGACTCGTCGTCAACGGGGACGACGTGACCATGTACGGCCTGTTCGTCGAGCACTACCAGAAGCACCAGACGATCTGGAACGGCAACGGCGGCCGGACGTACTTCTACCAGAACGAGATGCCGTACGACCCGCCCCAGCAGGCGGCCTGGATGAACGGTTCGACCCAGGGTTACGCCGCCTACAAGGTCGCCGACTCCGTCACCAGCCACCAGGCCTACGGGCTCGGCAGCTACTGCTACTTCAATGTGAACCCGTCCGTCACCGCGGAGCACGCCTTCGAGGTGCCGAACAATCCGAACGTGCGTTTCCGGAACATGGTGACCGTCTCGCTCGGCGGCACCGGCACCATCCGGCACGTCATCAACGACCGGGGCGGCCCCTCGAACTCCTCGACCAATGTGGCGAACCTGGTGAGCTACCCGTGAGGCGGCTCGCGGCAGCGACGTCAGCCGCACGGCGGCCACCGACGGGAACCCGCTCGCGAACGGCGAGGCCGAACCGCTTCCTCGTCGACAGCCGCACGTGGGTCGGAGGTACCGGGGACTCCCCCGACTGGTGCAACGGCCGTGCGACGACCCGGCCGGGCGGAGCTTCCGGCTGACACCGGGGTGATGCGGGCGCCCCTGAGGACACCCACCGGGGCCCGGCGGCAGGTGCCGCCGGACCCCGGCAGTGTGCTCGATGGTCACAGTCCGGCTCCTTCACCGCGCCGGGCGGTGCCGAACCCGCCATTCCGTGATGCAGTCGAGTCATGTCCTCACCTCCCACGGACGACCAGGACTCCCCGGCACCGGCTCGAGGCGAGCGCCCTTCCCGGCTGACCGACATCGCCGTCGCCCTCCTGCTCGCCGTCGCCGACACCGTCATCGTCGCCGTCGCCGTGGTGATGTTCCTCGTTGTGGGCATGGGAACCGCTCAGTCGCCGTACACCTCCCGTCCGGCGCACTCGCGCGACACGCCCCTGCTGATCTGGTGCGTCGTCTGGGGTGTCCCCGTCGTGGCGGCGACCGGTGCCTACGTCCACGCCCGTCTGAAGATGCCGGTCACGGCGGTTGTGCAGGGCTTGTTCACGCTCGCCTGCACGTTTCTGGCCGTCGTGTGGACGCGGATGCTGGTGTCGTAGAGCGCCTGCCGTCCCCCGGACCCACGCGGGCATACGGGGAGCGCCGGTGCGACATCGTCAAGGGCTACGAGGTGGGCGAGGGCGAGTACGTCCTGGTCGAACCCGACGAGTTGGACGAGATCGCGCCCGGTCGCTCCCAGACGATCGAGATCACCGACTTCGTCGACCTGGAGGAGATCGAGCCTGTCTACTTCAACCGCACCTACTACGTCGCCCCGCGCGGCCAGGAGTACACCAAGGCCTACGAACTGCTGCGCGCGGCACTCGACCGCACCCACATGGTCGGTGTGGCCACGTTCGTGATGCGTGGCAAGCAGTATCTGACCGCCCTGCGCGCCGAGGACAAGGTTCTCGTGCTCCAGACCCTGCACTGGGCCGACGAGGTGCGTGACCCGCGCGAGGAGCTGCCCGAGCTGCCCTCCGGCCGCGCGGGGAAGGGCAAGGAGCTGGACATGGCGCTCCAGCTGGTCGACTCGCTCAGCGGGCCGTGGGAGCCGTCGCGCTACCCGACACTTATCAGGAAAAGTTGTGCGCGTTGGTCAAGGCCAAGGCCGAGGGCCAGGAGATCGCCGCGGCCGATGAGGCACCGGCGGCCGCGAATGTCCTCGATCTCATGGAGGCGCTGCAGGGCAGCGTCGACCAGGTACGCGGCGGGCGCGGAACGAGGAAGTCCGGCCCGGCGCGGAAGGGGGAGCAGAAGTCGGCCGCGAAGACCGCCGGGAAGTCGGCTCGCGGGAAGGGGCCGGCGAAGACCGGCCGTGCGTCCTCCACTCCCCGCGTCGGACGGACTACCGACAAGCGCGAGCTACGGCAGCAGAGCAAAGCCGAGCTGTACCAGCGGGCCACCGAGCAGAAGGTCCCCGGGCGGTCGAAGATGAGCCGGGAGGAGCTCATCGACGCGTTGGCCCGCACGGGGCGTGGCCGTAAGAAGAGCGCTGCCTGACCCCTGGAGCAGGATGGGGAAGGGCCGCTTCGACCTCCCCAGGTGTCGCGGCCCTTCCCGTCCGGCTGCAAGCGCTTACCCCGATCCGTGAGTCTCATGCCTCCCTCTCCCGAACCGGCTCCCGGAGTCGCCCGGACCGGCCCCCGGAGCCCCCTGCGCCCACGCGCGCCCAGCGTCCGCCGCGCCGGCGTCGGTCAGCCGCGCTACTCCTCCAGGGCGCCGATCAATTCGGTGAGCGCGGGGAGCGCCTCCTCGATGGCCTGTCGACTGTCCGGCGCCAAGGTGGTCAGGGCCTGCCTCAGCGCCTGCGCGCTCACCCGGTCGTACCGGCTGAGCAGGTCGAGCGCATGAGGGGAGGCCGTGAGGGTCACCGCACGCAGGTCGGTCGATGACGGCTTGCGCTCGACGAGGCCGGCCGCGGTCATGGCGCGGACCAGATTGCTGACGGTCGACGGAGCTACGCGCAGGCGGGCGGCGACCTCGCGCGGAGCGAGGGCTCCGGCGTCGGCGAGAACCCTCAGCAGCTCGATCTGCGCCTCGGGAAGGTCCGGGAGGTCCGCCGCGCGGCGGGTGCGGACCAGCACGGCTCGTCGCAGGGGCCCTATGAGGCGGCCGAGGGCAGTCGCGGTGTCCATGTGCTCATCATGCCTTCGATGTCGTTTTGCAGCAAAACAGTTTTGTGACAAAATTGATTGTCACCGACCACAGCACGACAAGGAGGCACCTCGCATGGCCAGCCAGGGAGCACACGAGACCACCGTCCAGAACCCCGTACCCCCACAGGAGCTCTCCGGGATCGTCGGCCACCGCTTCATCTACACCTACGCCAACGGCTGGCAGTACGAGATGTACGTGAAGAACGCGACCACCATCGACTACCGGATCCACTCCGGCATGGTGGGCGGCCGCTGGGTCAAGGACCAGGAGGTCGATCTGGTCCAACTGGACGACGACCACTACAAGGTCTCCTGGAACGAGCCGACCGGCACGTCGGTCTGTGTGAACGTCATGCCCGGCAAGCGCCGTCTGCACGGCGTGATCTTCTTCCCCCGCTGGGTCGAGGAGCACGGCGAGCGCACCGTCCTGTACCAGAACGACCACTTGGACGAGATGCGCAGGTACCGCGACGAGGGCCCCACCTACCCGCTCCACGTGGTACCGGAGTTCGCCAGGATCACCCTCTTCGAGTTCGTCGGCCCCGATGACGACACCGTCGTCTCCACGGCCCCCGGCGACCTTCCGCAGGGCTGGTCCGACCGCACCAACTGACCGGCCCGCGGGCCTCGTCGGCACCGGATCCACAATCGATTGTCAGTGGTGGGTGAGAGGATCGGAACATCAAGCCGGAACAAGGGGGAGCTGTGATGTCCGAAAGCCAGAATTACATCAACCACGTCGCTCTCGTGCTGGATGCGAGCTCGTCCATGTCGCACCTGAGTCGCAAAGTCGTCGAGGTCGCCGACCAGCAGATCGCCTATCTCGCCCGGCGTTCTCGGGAACTGGACCAGGAAACCCGCGTCACGGTGTACGTCTTCGCCGACAAGGTGGAGTGCGTCATCTACGACAAGGACGTCCTGCGCATGCCGTCCCTGAAGCAGCTGTACCGGACCGGTGGAATGACGGCCCTCCTCGCAGCCGCCCTGAAATCGCAGGGTGAACTGGCGCAGACGGCCCAGCTGTACGGCGACCACAGCTTCCTTACCTTCGTGCTGACCGACGGTCAGGAGAACGCGAGCCACCGCTGCCCCGACGCCCCGTCACGGGATCCGCGTCAGCTGGTCCAGGCCGTGGCCCGGATGATCGAGACCCAGCAGGACAACTGGACACTGGCGGTCCTGGTGCCCGACCAGATGGGCAAGCGCGAGGCCATGCAGTGCGGTTTCCCCAAGGACAACATCGCCATCTGGGACGCCACCAGCACCCAGGGCCTGGAGGAGGCCGGGCAGGTCATCCGGCAGGCCACCGAGAACTTCATGATGGGCCGCACCCAGGGCATCCGAGGCTCCCGTGCGGTGTTCTCCACCGGCGCGGAAGCGGTCAACGAGGACACCATCAAGGCCGCAGGGCTCACGCCGATCGATCCGGCGAAGTACCAGCTGATCCCGGTGGCTCGCGACGCCGGGATCAGGGAGTGGGTCACCGAATGCGGGCACACCTATCGCACCGGTGCGGCTTTCTACCAACTCAGCAAGTCCGAGAAGATACAGGCGCAGAAGCAGATCGCGGTGCTGGAGAAGAAGACGGACCGCGTGTACACGGGGCCGGCAGCGCGAACCCTGCTCGGATTGCCGCAGACGGAAGTCCGCGTCAAGCCGGACCACAACGACCACTTCACCATTTTCGTGCAGAGCACCAGCGTCAACCGGAAACTTGTCCCCAACACCCGGCTGTTGCTCATGCTCTGACCGACGCCGTAGAAGAATGCGCGCGAGTTGCTGACCACATTCCCGTCAGCAACTCGCCGATTACTCGTCATGAGCCGTCGCCGCGAGAATCACCCTGCACTGAAGGAGTGGTCCCGGTGACGACAAGCCTGCCTTTGTGACACCTGTCGTGCTTCGACCCGTCACCCGTGACCAGCACCTACGAGACAGCCCCTAGTCCGAAAGTCCGAGTTCGCGCTCACCGAGCGGGGTGAAGAAGCGTTCCACATCGGCGTCGGTGACGTCGGCCAGGGTCTCCGGGGACCAACGCGGCCTCCGGTCCTTGTCGACGACCTGGGCACGGATCCCCTCCACCAGGTCGGGAGTGTCCAGGGCGGCGCAGGAGACGCGGTACTCCTGGTCCAGGACCGGTTCGAGCCGGCCGAGCTCCCGGGCTCGGCGCAGGGACGCGAGGGTGACCTTGAGGGCGGTCGGTGACTTGGCCAGCAGGGTTTCCGCGGCCTCCTTGGCGGCGGAGTCTCCGTGCGCGAACAGCCGACGCACGATCTCCTCGACGGTGTCGGCGGCGTAGCAGGCGTCGATCCAGTCGGAGCGGGTGGCGAGGACGCCCTGCGGTGGAGTGCGCGCCCAGCGGGCCAGGGCGTCCCGCGCGGGCATCCGGGCCAGCGCGTCGAGGAGCTCCGGCAGCTCGGCCGACGGCACGAAGTGGTCGGCGAGTCCGCACAGCACCGCGTCCGCGGCGCCGATCTGGGCGCCCGTCAGGCCGAGGTGGGTGCCCAGTTCCCCGGGGGCCGCGGAGAGCAGGTGGGTGCCGCCCACGTCCGGTACGAAGCCGATCCCGGTCTCCGGCATGGCGATCCGGGAGCGCTCGGTGACGACACGGACGCTGCCGTGCGCCGAGACACCCACACCGCCGCCCATCACGATGCCGTCCATCACGGCGACGTACGGCTTGGGGTAGCGGGCGATGCGGGCGTTGAGCCGGTACTCGTCGCGCCAGAACGCGGCGGTCGCCGTGCCGTCACCGTCGCGGGCGTCGTCGTGGATGGCACGGATGTCGCCCCCGGCGCACAGGCCGCGCTCCCCCGCGCCGGTGATGACGACGGTCTCCACGGCGGGGTCCCGCTCCCACCGGGTGAGCGCCTCGTCGATGCGGCGGACCATGGCGTGGGTCAGGGCGTTCAGGGCCCGCGGCCGGTTGAGCGTGATGCGGGCGACGCGCCCGCCGGTGTGGAAGAGGACGGGTTCCGGTTCCTCGTTTCCGCTCATCGGAACGCCTCCCCCGGGCCGTGGGCCACGATGCCGCGCATGTCTGGTCGATCCTTTCCGCTCATGGGCCGGTGCTTGCGTCCCGCCGCTGCCGGCGACGAGCCGCCTCGCCACAGCGACCCTACGGTGCCCGATGACCTTCCCCGGCGAGCCGGTGGGGGAACGGGGTGACGTGCACGGGGTCGGTCGTCGCAGACAGGGCGTGCGGACGCAGGACCATGAGCGCGTCTTCCACGGCCGCCACCATGGCGAAGGGGAACCGGTCCAGTTCCAGGCAGAGGGCGACGTCATCGGGGTGCACCCCCTGGCGCACCCCTTGGGCCAGTTCGGCGGCGGCACGGGAGGCGGCGGCGCGGCGCAGGAACCCGGCCGCGTCCGTCTCGCCTTCGCCGGCCCTGCGGGCGATGTACTGGGCGCACGCCAGATCTTCCTCGGCCCGCCCGTCCTCGCCGGTGACCACGAAGGTGACACTGTCGCAGTCCCGACTGCGCAGGAGCCCAGCCGTCGCTCCCGCCACCACGAAGCCGGCGCACAACACCAGTGACGCGTCCTTGACCGCGAGGGCGCCGACCGTTCCCGCCGTGGTCTTCTGCACGACGGTCCGTCCGCCGAGGTCGAGGGAGCGCAGCAGGCCTGGTGAGTTGACCGTGTCGAACCCGGGCGCGGGCGGGCCGTCCTTGAGTGCCACCCAGTCCGGGTGGCGCGCCTTGAGTGCCAGGGCCTCGTCCAGCGACTCGGCGAGGACGATCTTCTCCGCACCCCGGCCAAAGGCCCACGCGGCCACGGTGAAGGCGCGCATGACGTCGACCACGACGGCCACGGACGGGACTTCGACCATCTCGGCGATGCCATGAAAACGGGTCTCCATCCGGTCATGATCCCGCATCACCGACTCGAAGCACCCGCCACCGGCGATGCCTTGGTCCCCGGAGGCCCCCGGGCGCCGTCCGGCGGTCGGCAGGTGTGCGCTAGATTTTGCCTCTCCTTGACCGCGATCAGTCATGATCTTCTACGCTTCGGAGTTGCCAATCCCATGAGCGACATCGTCAACGGACTCGGGCGGGCGTCGGCATACGGCGGTCTGGGGCTGATTCTGTTGGTCCTCGGCATCGTCCTGGTCGATGTGCTGACGCCCGGGAAGCTCGGCCGGCAGATCTGGCAGGAACGCAATCGCAACGCCGCCACGGTGCTCAGCTCCGCCCTGCTCGGTATCGGCGGCATCGTGTTCACGTCCATCTGGACGACGTACGAGGACTTCGGCAAGGGACTGGTGTCCACCGCGGCGTTCGGGCTGCTGGGCCTGGTGATGATGGCGGTGGCGTTCTGGGTGGTGGACCTGGTCACGCCGGGACGCCTGGGTGCGACGCTGGTCGAACCCGAGCCCCATCCGGCGGTGTGGGTGACGGCCTCCTGCAACCTCGCTGTCGCAGCCGTCATTTCGGCGTCCATCGCCTGAACCGCCCGCCTGTTCCTCCGGGTTCGAGACCTGCCTCGGCGGGCGGCGCTCACCAGGTGCTTTCGACGGGGTTCGAATGACCTGGCACGGGGGCGCCACGCCGGGCAGCCTGAAGACGCACGTGACCAGGATCTTCACGAACCGACCCACAGGGGGAACAACGACATGCGCAAGCGTGCTGCTGTCGGTGCCGTCGCGGCCGCCGCGTTCGCCACCGTGCTGGCGACCGCGCCGGGTGCTTCCGCGGAGGCCAATCCGCCCGGCTGTCCGAAGGAATACTTCTGCGCCTACAGCGGGGAGAACCAGACCGGTCAACTCGTGCTGAAGACCGCCGGGAACTGGTCCGGGAGCGTCACTTTCCGCTCCGCGTTCAACAACGGCATCCGGTTCCCGGGCGCCGACCACGTCGACATGACGTACGCCGTCGAGGGAGGCACGGAGACCGTCTGCCTCCACTACAACCCGGGGCCCGGCGCCTACAAGGGCAATGCCGCTCCCGGCACCCGCATCGTCAAGGTCGTGTGGCGCGGCGAGTGCTAGGCAACGACGTCCGGCCGAACGAAGGAGGGTCGCGTTCCATGCGTTTCACACGTCCCCTGTTCAGTGTCGTCGCCGTCCTGACCTGGGCGCTGATGGCCACCTTCCTGGCCGGTCCGGCCCAGGCGGCGGCACCGGCGGACCCTCACGGTGGCGACCGGGCCCTCGTGGCGCCGCCGGCGCCGCAGGGGGCCGCCGCCCGGCCCGTCCCCGCCGCTGTCTCCCCCACCATCTCTCCCTCCACCCGCTGGATCCACCGGGCGGAGAACGAGACCTTCGACTGCAACGCGGGCAATCTCTGCCTCGAGGTGTGGGACCCGACCGTGGCGAAGTGGAAGGTGTTCTTCCTCTACACCTGCAACCGGTACAGCCTGTCCAACTGGCTCGGCACCGGCTACTACCTCAACAAGCAGACCGGCTCGGTCACTTCGTACTTCTACAACGCCCAGGGCCAGGTTCTGCGGGCCTTCACCCCACCGCAGGTGGGGACGCAGGACTGGGACCCGGTGTGGTCCGTCCGTAACTGCTGATCCGGCACCGCGGTGCCACCGGCCGTCCCGCGGCGCGTCACAGACGCCGTGGGACGGCCGAGTCATGCACCGGCACCCTTTCTACGGGCCGACCCTCGGCATCAACTCCCACCGCACAGTGAACGCACAGCTCCCGTCCTTCCTCTTGCAGGGCAGCTCCCCACAACCGAGAGGAATCTGCAGTGCGTTCACGCAGACCCATACGTTCGCGCCTGTACCCGGCCGGGTCGGTGGTGCTGGCCATCACCGCTGCCGGATCCGTGCTCGCCGGGCCGGCCGGATCCGCCGCGGCCGCCGATACGAGCGGGCGGGCCGATCTGCGGGCGGACGTCAACCGTGACGGACGCGTCGATGTCACCGGCGGCACCGACCGCTCGTGGGAGGACAGCTGGTCCGTCCAGCGCGGGGCCGTGGTCCTGCCCAACATCGACGACGACGCCAAGCGGTGCCCGTCGGCCGGGCCGGGAGGCGAGCCCTTGTCGGACGACGCGTTGGCCGCGTGCAACGACGGCTCCGACACGAAGGTCAACGGCACCGCGGACGACGCCGACCTCGCCCGGGTCCGCTCCGTACCCCTGCCCGGCCTCCCCGCCGACGCCAAGGGGAGTCTGAAGGTCACCACCGGAGGCACGCACGCGCACCTCTTCCTCAAGCGTGACGGGAAGTGGGTCCTCGTGACCTCCGGCACGCGGCTCACGGCCGCCGAACTGCGCTCCGGCGTGGAGTTCGGAGTCGAGGCCACCGACATCGTCCGGGACCGGGTGAAGTGGGACGGCCGGGTGGTGGTCCAGCTCACGGTGACATCCGGGCAGAAGACCACCTCCGATGCCGTGACCCTGCGCGTGGCACCGCTGCTGACCCAGCATCACCTCCAGGACACCCAGCAGGTGATGGTGTCGAAGGTCCAGGGTGAGGGCCCGGACAGCCGCCTGCAGAGGGAGTTCGTCGCCGCCCTCGAGAAGGAGGTCGAGAAGGCCGGGGTCACCACCCCGCTGATCACCTTCGAGAAGTACGCCGACCGCTGGGCCCAGGACTTCGTCGAACCGGCCTACGTCAGCATGACCGGGCCGGACGGACAGCGGCACGTGATGCGCGTGATGCTGCGTTCCGCGCAGCCGGACCGGGACGCGGGCCGGGAGCTGTTCGAGAAGGTGCGCGGCCGGGACGTCGGTGTCGTGCAGGTGACCGACCGGGCGGAGCCGGACGACTGGTCGCTCAACTCCATGGGGAACCTGGAGACCATCCCGCCCTACACGCACGCCGGCCACTCCTACCCGGCCGGGCGGATCATCATGGGCGAACGCAAGGACAGCGGGGCGCGTCCGTCGAAGGTGATGCGGACGATGCTCACGTCGCAGGGGTTGCAGGACCCGCTGCTGCTGGACACCTCCTGGCTGGGTGTGGGGCACGTCGACGAGTTCGTGCAGTTCCTGCCCGCCGACACCCCGCGCGGCTGGCGCGTCGGCGTGGCCGATCCCGAGGCGGGGCTGCGGCTGCTGCGCGACGCCAAGCGCGACGGCAACGGCAGGACGAAGATGTTCTCCGTCCCGGCCCGCAGCGGCACGCCGGCGCCGAAGGAGACGATCGACCAGGCACTCGCCTCCCGTCACCTGGTGGCCGACAACGAGATGGCGGCGCGGCGCATCGCGGCCAACCTGGAGATCCTCAAGCGCGAGACGGGGATCACCGAGGCGGACATCGTGCGGGTGCCCGCGCTGTACACCCGTGACTCGGAGGCGATGACCGCCGACGGTCAGCGGATTCCCGTGCCGCGTCTGACGCGCATGGGCGCCGGCTCCGACCTCGTGGACGGTCTCGGTGACCACGGCCAGCAGAAGTGGCTCGCCGAGAACCCGGCGGCCTCGCGTGCGGCGGCCCGGGCGACGGTGACGACCAGCGCCTACGTGCCCGGCGCGGTCAACGGCCTGCTCCTCGGACGCGACCGCTACCTCGCCCCGCGCCAGTGGGGGCCCGTCATCGACGGCAAGGACATCTTCACGGAAGCCGTCACCGCCGTCTACCAGCGGGTCGGTCTGAAGGTGTCGTACATCGACGACTGGTACACCTACCACCTCGGCATGGGTGAGGTGCACTGCGGCACCAACACCCTGCGCGACGCGAGCGCCGCGTGGTGGCGGCGGCCGGCCGTCAACCGCGATGGGTCGTAGGGGACCGCGCGCTGTTCCCAGCGGCTGGGGGGCTGCGGTCCCGCCGCCGCTGGGAACCGCCGCCGCGAGGCCGACCGCTCCCAGGCGGCCGGGTCAAGGGGCGGTGGCCGCTCTGTCGAGGGAGCGACCGGTGGGGAGGGTCTGCTGCGGCGCACGGGTGCGGGGGGCGGACGGCTGTCACGTGGACGATCGCGGTGAGCGCGGCGCAGGTCAGGGGAACGTGCGGTATCCCGTCGGCTGGCAGAGCCGACCGGGCGGTCCGCGACTCAGGGTGTGCGGGTGTGGTGGTCGAGCAAGCGCGTGAGCAGCCGGACGAACTGGTCACGTTCGGCCGGACTCAGTGGTGCGAGCAGGGTGTCGTGGAGGTCGTCCAGCACCTTGTCGAGGCGGCGCAGATGGCGGCGGCCCCGGGCGGAGACGGTGATGACGTTGCGGCGCCGGTCGTCGGGGTCGGGGGTCCGCTCGACGAGGTCACGCTCGGCCAGTTCGTTCAGCACGCCGACCATGTCGCTGCGGAAGATGCCGGAACGCCTGCTCAGCTCCGCTTGACTGGCGGGCCCGTACTCCTCCAGCGAGGCGAGCACGGCGTAGTGCCACTTGCGGGCGTCGGCCTGGGCCAGCCCGTCGGTGATCAGCCGGTCCGACCGCACGGTCAATTGCGACAGCAGCCGGCTCGCCCGCCCCCGCAACCGGTCGGGAGTCCTGAGCGCGTCGTCGCCGGGCCCGTTCGCCGCTTCGCTGCTGATCATGGCACCCATCCGCCGTTGTGCTGGTCCGACTGCCCCTGTACGTTCACCCGGACAGAAACGTTAGTGCGACTAACGCTATCCGAAGGCGCGTGAGGAAGACATTGCCGATCGAGAATCTGTGGATCCCCACTCCGGACGGCCGGGCCGATGCCTTCGCCGCCTTCCCCGACGACGGCGAGCGGCACCCCGGGGTGCTCATGTACGCGGACGGCTTCGGCATCAGGCCCGTGCTGCGGGAACTGGCCGACGAGCTCGCCGGGCACGGGTACTACGTGCTCGTGCCCAACCCGTTCTACCGCCACGGCCCCGCACCGGTGATCGACCTTCCCGAGCACATCGGGGAAGAGGCTCGGCCCAGGGTCATGGCTCAGGTCATGCCCCTGCTCAAGGAACACACCACCGAACGCGTCCTGAGCGACGCCGACGCCTACCTCGGGTTCCTCGCCGCCCGGCCCGAGGTCTCCGCGGGACCGGTGGCGGTGACCGGCTACTGCATAGGCGGCCTCCTGGCGATGCGCACCGCTGCGGCCCATTCCGGTCACGTGGCCGCCGTCGCCTCGTTCCACGGCCCCGTGATCGTCGACGGGTCCGACCGCCTGGACCTCTCCCGGATCACCGCCCGGGTCCATCTCGGCCATGCGGAAAGCGACCTGACGCCCGAGGCCCTGACCGAGCTGAACAAGGCGCTGGACGCCGCAGGTGTCGACCACACCTCCGAGATCTACCCCGGCACCGTCCACGGCTTCACCATGGCCGACACGGATGCCTTCGACCCCGCCGCCCTGCGTCACCACTGGGACCGTCTGCTCCCTCTCCTCGGCCGCGCCCTGCACGGCAGTTGAGGCCCCGGCTCACGCACGAGTGCCTGCGGCATGAGGGGCATCCGCCCCGGGCCCGTGCCGGGGCGGACCACGACCGCCGGCGCGGCCGTAATTCGTTTGACCGGACCACGGGTGAGGACTGCATGGTGTCCGGGCACCACCCGCCGTGGTGCCGGTTTCCCGAGGAGGCAGCGGCAGCATGGAGGTCCGTCCCACCACCGACGAGGATTTCGACGTCTTCGTCGACACCGTCCATGCCGCGTTCGGGCGCTTCCCGGAGACCCCGGTCGACGGCGGGGGCCTGTGGTGGTCGGCGCTCGAGACGGACCGCTGTCTGCTGGCCCGGACGGCGGACGGGCGGGCCGTCGGTACCGCCGCCACGCACGCCTTCGAACTCACCTTGCCCGGCGCGACCGTCGTCCCGGCCCCGGGGGTGACCGCCGTCGGCGTCCTGCCCTCGCACCGGCGCCAGGGCGTGCTCACAGCGATGATGCGGCATCAGCTCGCCGAGGTAGGGGCCCGCGGGGAGTTCCTTTCCGTGCTCCTGGCCTCGGAGGCCCCGATCTACGGCAGGTTCGGTTACGGACCTGCGACCTACACGCAGCGGCTGACGGTGCAGCGCCACCGGGCCGCCCTCGCCCCACCACGGGCGCACGGGGCGGCCGGCGCACCGGCGGCCGGTGCGGACAACGGCTCGGTCGAGGTGCTGCGCCGCTCCGAGTGCGGAGAGATCCTGGAGGAGGTCTACGACCGGTATCGCCGCGCCCAGCCCGGCGCGCTGTCCCGGCCGCACCGCTGGTGGGCCTTGCGCGCGGGTCAGCCCCCGATCTCCGCGGCGCCCCGCTACATCGCCGTCCACCGGGGCACCGACGGTGTCCCGGACGGGTACGCCAGCTACGCGGTCGACGGCGGCACTTTGACGGTCGACGAGACCATCGCCTGCGATGACGCCGTCTTCACGGCCCTGGCCCGGTTCGTGCTGCATCACGACCTGGTCTCCCAGGTCGTGATCCGCCACGTCCCGCCCCAGCACCCGCTGCGCTGGCAGCTCGCGGACTTCCGTGCCGCCGAGGTGGGCGACGACATGGACTGGCTGTGGGTGCGGCTGCTCGACGTCCCGCGTGCGCTGACGGCGCGCGGCTGGTTCGCGGACGGCGAGCTCGTCCTCGATGTCGAGGACCCGTTCCTCGGCGAGCACGGCCGCCACCTGCTCACCGTCCAGGACGGCAAGGCCGACTGCGTCCCGACGGACCGGGAGCCCGACCTGTCCCTGAACGTGAGCGACCTGGGATCGCTCTACCTCGGCGGCACCGCCCCGAGCACGCTGGTGCGCGCGGGGCACATCCGGGCCCATCACGCCGACGCGGCCGGCCGCGCCGACGCCCTCTTCAGGCCCGACCGTCCCCCGCACTGTCTGCACTGGTTCTGACGTCGCCTCGGGAGTGCGTCGGGACGTCACCCGGTGCCTCCGGGAGCGGTGAGAACGGCCCGGCCCGCGCCGTCGGGCGCTGTCGGTCAACCCTCTTTGCAGCAACGCACGTTGCGGCACACTCCCCCGGCCTGCGATACGTTGCCCGACGTGACGGAACTCGGGCCTGTCAGCTGGCCACCTGCCCCTCTGAAGACCGAACGGCTCCTGCTCCGCGCGTCCGAGGCGCGGGACCGTGCGGCATTTGTCGAGCTGTTCGCATCACCGGAGGTGTACGCCTACCTCGGAGGTGCTCGACCTCGTGATGAGCTCGAGCGCGCCATGCCCGAGATACCCGGACGGCGTCCTGGCCTCTTCGCCGTCGACCTCGACGGAGCGATGATCGGCATCGTCACACTCGATCGACGGGACCCCGAACGGCCGGGCCATGTCCGCCCGGAGGCCGAGGAGGCCGAGCTCGGCTACACGTTCCTGCCCGAGGCGTGGGGGCGCGGGTACGCCGCCGAGGCGTGCGCGGCGGTGCTCGACTGGTTCGCGGACGCGTTTCCCGGCGAGCCGGTGGTGCTCTGCACCCAGACCGCCAACACCCGGTCGATGCGGCTCGCGGCCGGACTGGGGTTCACCGAGGTGGAGCGGTTCGAGGAGTTCGGCGCCGAGCAGTGGTTCGGCGTGTGGTCCTGAGGGTGGCGCTGCTTCAGTTCTGCCGGTCCACAGCGGCAAGCCAGCGGTCGTCCTGGAAGTCGGCGGGGACCTCGTCCTCGAAGGGGTCGATGCCGCGCCGCTCCAGCTCGTCGAACCACCGGTCCCGCTGCGAGGCGGGAAGGCGCCGTCCGCACCAGGGGCAGAACGCGATCGTGACGGTGGATCGACCACCGTCATGGATGATCAGGCCGTACTCCTGGAACTTGGCGCTGAAGTCGACCAGTGCGTCCGGGCAGGCGAAGGGATCGTCGTGCCGGTCGCAGCGCATGGTCACGCCGCTGGTCATGGCCTCACAGCAGTGATCGGTCATGACTCGGGCCGCGTCTCCTCGTTGTCCAACAGCATGATCGTGAGCGGAGCCTGTGCGGGCTATTCCGTGATCGGCGAGGTCGCGGTGCAGCCGCCGGCGGTCACCAGCCCCTTGGCGCTCTGCTCGTCCAGGACCTTGCCCTTGTAAATGATCTTGCAGGTGACCTCGGAGCCCTCGGGGTCCACGGCGACCGGCATGACGGCCGCGGGCATGATGCCCCGCAAGGTCACCGTCTTCTTCCAGGGCAGCTCGGGCTTCGACACCGAATCGACCTTCGGCTTCATGGCCTTGCCACCGCCGCCGTGGAACTCGATCGAGTCGACGTTCTTCCCCGTCACCTCGTAGGTGACCTCGTACGTGGTGTCCACGGCCTTGTCGACCTGGTCGACCGCCTCGGAACAGGCGCCGAGGCCGAGCGCGAGAGAGGCGACGGCGATGGTGTGGACGGCTGCACGGACCGCGCGGCTCATGTGGATCCCCCCGGATCATGAAAGGTCGGACCCGCAGCCAAGCGCAAAGGAAAAGTAAAGTCAATTCGATATGACGGGCCGTTGACGCCGGACTGTTTCGAACCTCTTCACCGGGCACTCTGACTGCCGGAGGTGATCACATGTCCGCACCCGGACCGCTGACGATGCATCACGTGGTGCTCGACAGCACCGACATCCGAGAACTCGCCGAGTTCTACCGTGCGTTGCTGGGGCTGGTCTACCGCCCTGGGGACGAGCCGCCCGAGGCGGGTGAGCACGACGAACGCGGCCAGGACTGGCTCGTACTGCGCACTCCCGACGGCAGGCCCCGGCTCGCCTTCCAGCATGTCGACCGGTTGACACGACCGACCTGGCCTGACGGGCCGGTGGCGCAGCAACTGCACCTGGACCTGAGCGTCTCCTCAGTCGAGGATCTCCGGGCGCACCATGAGCGTGTGCTGAGTCTCGGAGGCCGTCTGCTGTCCGACAACGAGCAGGGACCTGACGAACCCTTCCGGGTCTACGCCGACCCCGCGGGCCATCCGTTCTGCATCTTTGTCGCGTGAGTCCACGTCGTCCTCGGCCGGGCCTGGGCGGCCCTGCCCTCAACAGCCGTCGGCGGCAGAGCCGTTGTGGTCGAGTCCGGCCCGGATCCGGCTCAGCCACTCCGTGCCCAGTCGGCGGCCGTCCGGGAACTGGTCCCCTCGATCCCAGCGCCACGTCGTGATCATCGCCAGCACGAGGGTTCGGCAGGCGCGCAGCAGGTCCTGATCGAGACCCGGATAGTGCGCGCTGACCTCCTCGGGCGCATGGGCGAGGTCGAATTCGACAGGCCCGCGGCAACACGTCTCCAGGTCGACGAACAGCAGCCCGCCACGCGTGGTGAGCAGATTGCCCGGGTGCGGCTCGCCGTGCAGCATCTGCTCGGCGCCGCCGCGCTCTTGGATCCTTCGCTTCATGCTTCGTAGCGTGTCGCCGAGCAGTCGCCGGTCCGCGTCGCCGAGCTCCGGGGTGCGGTCGCGGTCCGCCACGAGGTGCTGGGCCTGCTCGACCCGGTCCGTGAAGCGTGGCGTCGGGATGTCGATTGTGCGCATGCCGGCATGCAATCGCTCGAGCGCGTCGGCGTAGTCGAGCGGCGCGATCTCATGAGGTGACGTGGGTTCGTGGTAGGTCCAGAAGGTGACCACGAAGCCGTCCCGCTCGTACACCCCGGGCTCCACGCGCGGTTCGAGAGCGGCGACGGGGCAACCGGGCCCGGCGAGCCGCAGAGCGAGATCGACTTCAAACCGTGCGACCTGCTGCGCCACGGGTGCCACTCGGGCCAGGACGTCGCAGGGCAGCAGACGCACAGTCAGCTTGTTCGAGTCATGGAGGACGATCGCGTCGTCTGCTGTCAGGCCGAGTGACGAGGCGATCGACACGGCCGAGGCGATCGCCCGCGGTGCCTCGCACGCCTGCATCGTCGAGTGCCCCTCTCACCGTGAACGCCGCCGTGAGTTCTCCGAGTGGTGCGACTCGCGCACCGTATCAAGGGAGTCGGCATCCGCCTTCCGGGTCTGGCCGCCCTACTCGTGTCCTGGACGCTGCGTCTCAGACAAGGCCGGCAGCTTGCCGAAGCCTCGCATGGCGGGCCGGGTCGATGAGGCCGGCCGGCAGTGTCTCGACGATGTGCGCGTGCTGTGCGAACACCGCCCTGCACTGCTCGCGCTCGGGATGTTCGCTGTCGCTGCCGAACCACTGCACCAGGGCTTCGTTGGTGGTCTCGACCGGCTCGGAGTCGTCCGCCACCGTCGTCAGAAGTTCAATCAGGCGAGACCGCTCAGGGACCTGCGGGTCGTCTGCCAGACGGAGCAGGAACGGCAGAACGTGCGGCACGGCCGGGTTCATTCCGACGATGGTGAACAGCGTGTTGGTGAGCACCCGTTGGGCCTCGATGGCGGCTGCCGGGTCGAGAAGCCCGTACAGCAGGACCGGGAGGGCGGCAGGGCACTGGGGGAACCGCGACCAGCGGATCTCTTCACAGCCGTCGAGCGCGGGATGCCCGCGGCCGACGTCAGCCGCCTGCGGATACTCCTGGAGGAACCGGGCGATCGCCGCCTCCTTGGCGGCCATGTCCATCCTGCACACGTCTCGACCCCCCGTCTCGTAGCACACCTCAGGACAGTGTCCCGCACTCAGACCGCGGTCAGAGGCTGCGCGTACGCGATGAGCAGTGCGACGTCGTCGTGGTCGGCGGGGTGGCGAAGCTCCTGGAGCAGCCGGTCGCAGGTCTCCTCCGCCGAGCGGCACGGCGGAGACAGCAGTCGCAGGAGATCGTCCAGGCGTTTGTCGATGGGGTCGTCGCGGGTCTCCACCAGCCCGTCGGTGTACAGCACGAGCTGATCGCCGGGGTTCATGACCACCGAGGAGGTCTCGAAGGGGCCACTGCCCACCCCCAGCGGGGTGCCCGTGGGCAGGTCGAGCAGCTCCGGTGGTCTGCCGGCCCGCACCAGCACCGGGGGGAGATGGCCGGCGCACGCCAGCTGCACGCGGCACCGCCTCGGGTCGTACACCGCGTAGAGGCAGGTGGCGAAGTAGGGGTCCAGGCCCTGGGTGATGCGGTCGAGGTGGGTGAGGATCCGGCTCGGGGCGAGGTCGAGGTCGGCGAGGGTGGAGGTGGCGGTGCGCAGCCGGCCCATGGCGGTGGCGGCCGGGATACCGCTGCCCATGACATCGCCGACGGCCAGGGCGGTTCGGTCGCCGCTGAGGGGGATGACGTCGTACCAGTCGCCGCCGACCTCGCTGAACGCCTGTGCGGGCCGGTACCGGGCAGCGATCTCCAGGCCCGGACGGCGGGGCGAGGGCTGCGGCAGCAGGCTGCGCTGAAGGGTTTCGGCGGCGCTGCGGATGTGCTGGTGGAGGACGGCGTTGTCGATGCTCAGCGCGGCGGACGAGGCCAGCTCCCAGGCGAGGGTGAGGTCGTCCTCGTCGAACGGCTGCGGATTGCGGGCGCGGGCCAGGCCCATCACGCCGATGATCTGCCCGCGGGCGATGAGCGGGACGGCCAGGTCGGTGTGGACACCGGCCTCGGCGAGCAGCCCGGCGGCGGCCTCGTCGGCCGCGATACGGCTGAGCTCCCCGCTGTCGATGTGGGTGGTCAGCAGAGGTTTGCCGGTGCGGAGGCAGTGGGCGGCCGGATGGTCGGCGTGGTAGGTGGTCAGGTGCCCGGGGGCGATGATCGCCTCGGAGGCGGCGGTGGGGTAGGCGGTCTTCACCGCCAGTGCGCGGAACAGTGCGGGGCCCTCGCCCGTGTCGGGGCGTCCCGTCCGCAGGACGGAGTCCAGGATGTCCACGGCGATCATGTCGGCCAGGTCGGGCACCAGGACGTCCGCCAGTTCCTGGGCGGTCCGCTCCACCTCCAGGGTGGTGCCGATACGGGCCGAGCCGTCCGCCATCAGGCGCAGGCGCTGCTGGGCCCGGTCGGCTTGTCTGGCCGCTTCGTACCGGTCGGTGACGTCGACCACGACGTTGGCGATGCCCAGCACGTGCCCGCTCTGGTCCTCCAGCCGGTAGAGCGACACGGCCCAGGCGTGGTCGTGGTCGGGGTCGGCGCGGGTACGGCCCACCACCTGCTCGTCCACCAAGGGCAGACCGGTGCGCAGGACCTCGCGCATCTGGTTCTCCGTGGTCGTGAAGGGCGCACCGGGCAGGATCTCCCGGAAGGGGCGGCCCACGTGCTCGGCCTCGGGTACGCCGTGCATCGAGGCCAGGGCGCCGTTGACGGCCACGTACCGCAGCCGGGTGTCCAGGACGGACAGGCCGATCGGCGCCTGGGTGACCAGCTGGCTGGACAGGGCCACCTTGCGCTCGACCTGCCGTACCGTGGCCCGGTCGGTGGCCAGCCCCAGCGCGTAGTGGTCGCCGAGGTTGTCGGTCAGCCGCATGTTGCGGAACTCGATCGTGCGGGTGCTGCCGTCCTTGAGCCGGATGGGGAACGATCCGGCCCAGCTGCGGCCCGTCACCATCAGCTCGGCGAACAGCCTGATTCCCGCGTCCCGGTGTTCGGGGTGGAGGAGCAGGGTGGCCGCGTACTGCCCGACCGCTTCCTCGCGGGTGTATCCGAACAGTTCCTCGGCCTGCGGACTCCACATGTCGATCCGGCCGTCGGCCTCCGCCAGCACCGCGGCGACGCCCAGCAGGTCCATCAGTCCGCTGGGGTCGGATGCCGCCTCCTCCGGATCACCCGCCTGCTCCGGATGCTGATTGGCTCGGCTCATCACATTCGCCCCTTAGACCTGTCGATCCCACCGGCGCACCCGCCTGCACCAGCAGACGCGTACGGCGGTCGCCTTGCAGGTCAGCAACCTCTTCACGATGCGCCACGCGACCCTCGAACGGCCAGGGGACGCGCCGGGAGAGTGCCGTGCCTCGGCCGACCGGGACAGCCGGAGCGACCGGCGCGGGAGCCGCACCGTGCCCGGCACACCGGGACGGTCGGCACCTGCCTCCAGCCTTCCACACACCGACAGTCCGTGGCGGACCCGTCGCAGCTGCGCTCAGCCCGGGCGGCCGGGCTCATGTCCCGGCGGTGACGCTGTGTGCAGACTCGTGCGATGCCGGTGACCGCTCGCCAGTCCTCACCGGGCGCCCTAGGTCTCCGGGCGTCGGCCCAGGCCGCACCAAGGTCATCCGCAGGTCCGATGCCGCATGCCGGAGGCCGGCGTCATCATGCTGGGGACCTGCCAAGAGGAGAGCGTGATGTCGTATCTGGAACCCCTCGAATACCCCGAGCCCCGCTACCACGGTGACAAAGGCGAGGTGAATGCCGTTTTCCGCCCGGCCGGCACCCCGCCGGACATCTCCTCCCCCGGCTCCTCCACTCATTACCTCGCGACCGGCGAGTCGACCGGTGGCGAGTTCGGCCTGTACAAGGTGGAGCTGGGGGCGCGGTCCGCCGGAGCCAAGGCCCACTTCCACAAGGCCATGTCGGAATCCTTCTACATCCTGTCCGGCCAACTGGAGCTGTACAACGGCGAGAAGTGGGTCACGGGCCGCCCGGGCGATTTCCTGTACGTACCGGTCGGCGGTCTGCACGCCTTCAAGAACGCGAGCGATGAGCCCATGTCCATGCTCCTGCTCTTCTCCCCCGGTGCTCCTCGTGAGGAGTATTTCGAGCAGGTCGCGGAGGTGGCGCAGCGCGGCGGGGAGGAACTCAAGCACTTCCGCATCCGGCACGACAGCTACTTCGTGGAAGACTTCGAGCCCGGAGCGGAGTAGCCGGTCGGTTCGGCCCGTTCGGGGCCTGAGCATGCGAAGAGAAGGGGGCGGGGCGGTCGGATTCGAACCGACGTCCTCCGAGATGCTGTCGCGGCGCATTACCTCTGTGCTACGACCCCGCCTTGTCGATGACCTTATCCGCCGTCCGCGGTGATCGACAAGGCGTTTCCCAGGCGGCCGGGCAGCCCACGGCTTGCGCCGCTAGCGTGTGTTCCATGATCGTATGGCTCAACGGCACCCATGGCGCGGGCAAGACGACGACCAGTGCGCTCGTGCAGCAACTGATCCCGGACTCACGGGTGTTCGACGCCGAGAAGGTCGGCGAGACGCTCATGGACATCAAGCCGGCGCTGCCCTGGACGGGCAACTTCCAGCACTGGCCGCCGTGGCGGCCGCTCGTGGTCGAGACCGCCCGTCGCGTCCTCGACTACACCGGTGGCACGTTGGTGATGCCCATGACCGTGCTCGTCGAGCAGTACTGGCGCGAGATCAATGCGGGCCTCGCGGAACACGACATACCGGTACGGCACTTCGTGCTCCACGCGGACCAGGCCACCCTTCGCGGGCGCATCGAAGGGGACACCGTGCTCGGCCCCTCCCCGTTCCGTCTGTCCCATCTCGAGCCCTACGCCGAGGCGTCCCGCACCTGGCTGCACAGCGAGGCCGAGGTCGTCGACACCACCCACCTCACCCCCGACCAGGTGGCCCGGCGGATCGCGCAGGCCGTACTCAGGGGGTGAGTCGGGCAGCCCTGCGGGAGTGGAGGCCCCGCAGGCCGGAAACCAACGGATGGCCGAGAAGTTCCGAGCGCCCATCGGCACGCCGGAAGCCCGTCGCATGCGATATGCGCCAATGTCATCTTCTCGCGCTTCCGAAGCAACCCGCCGGGCCCGGCCCGAGTGCCGCTGCCCTCGCACTCCGGCTGCCTGCGGGAATACATCAGCCGCCACGTCTCCATATTTCCCTCACACGGCGACCACGCCATGAACACTTCCAGCCGGGCGCCGGGCAGCGCCCCGACTTCAGGGCAGACGCCGCGTCCGGCCCCTGCCTAGCCTCCCAGGCCATGCGATCACCCCTGATGAGACGTTTCGGCCTCGGTGCCGTCCTCGCCCTCGCCCTCACCGTGTTCGGCCTGGCCCCCGGCGCGAGCGCGGCCGACCCGGCCCCGGCGGAGCTCACCTTCACCACCGACAGCGCCACCACCACGCCCGGCGGCACGGTCAACCTGTCGATGACCCTCACCAACCACAACACCCAGGACGTCTGGTTCGTCTACCAGACGATCGAGCCGACATGGCTGACCACGCAGCGCCCCGACCTGAAGTACGGCTTCACCGGGTGCAGCCTGGCCACCGCCAACGGTTCCACCCCCTGTTCCGGGACCGGCCCGGCCAACCTCGGCTCCAACTACGGCGCCACCATCCCGCCCGGCCAGAGCCGTACGGTCACCCTGACGCTGAACGTCGCCCCCGACTCCGGTTGCAACGGCAACATCGGCTTCTACTCGTACTTCTACGCCGAGTTCAGCGACTCGACGAACGTCAGCGGCGGCCCGGTCTACACGCCCGTGACGCGGGTCCTCTGCTCCTGACACACGTCCGGAGCCCGGCGGCCGTGACCTGAAAACCTCCATGACCAGGTCGCCGCCCCGGTCTGGACCACTGGCACTGCGACCGGCGGGCCCCACGGGCCCGCCGGTGCGCCGCGCAGGGCCCGGACCAGCACACCGGGCCGTCGGGCCGGACCGGCGCGCCCCCTCCCGACCGCCGGAACGGTCCGCTTCCCTTCCGGAAGTACCCCTTCAGACACCTGCGCTTTTCCGTCATGTTCCGCAACATGACCGCGAAATCTCCACAGAGACATCACTATGTGACGCGAACGGATGCGTGACGAACTGGCTTCTGAGGGGGACGCCGGCGGCACGCAAGGGGGTGCGTCCGCTCCACGGGAGCCGTGCTCACCCCTGCCCGGGGAGGGGACCTCACCGCATGAAGCGGACCTTTCGCACCACCGTGCTCACGGTGGGCGCGCTCATCGCCGCACTGGGCCTGCCGGCCGGTGCGGCACACGCCGACACCACGCCCCGCATCGACCTGCGGGTGCTGGTGGTGAGCGACGGCGGCCCGTCGACCGATGCCATAGCCGCCGAACTGGCCGCGGCCGGCACGCCGTACACCCGGATCGACCTCACGCAGTCCGGCCGGAGTGTGATCGACGCCGACTTCCTCGCGGACACCGTGGACGGCAGGCCACGCGCCAAGTTCCAGGCCGTCGTCCTGCCGAACGACAACCCGTTCCCGGCCGGCTCGTCCGAGATGGCGGCGCTGGCGGCGTACGAGCGGACGTACGACGTTCCCCAGGTCGACGCCTACACCTACGCACGTCCCGAAGCCGGACTGCAGTACCCCGTCTTCGGGGGCTACTCCGGCAGCCTGGACGGCAAGCAGGCACAGGTGACCGCCGCCGGGAAGTCGGGCCCCTTCGGCTATCTCGACGGGCCGGTGCCCTTCGAGGACAACGACCCCGCCATCGGGGAGAGTTACGCCTACCTGTCGAGACCCGTCACCGGCGCCGACTTCACCCCGTACGTCGAAGCGGCGATCCCCGGGCAGTCGGCCAAGGGCACGCTGGTGGGCGAGTACCGGCACGACGGGCGGCGCGAGCTCGTCGTCACGTTCGTCTACAACCAGTACCAGCAGCAGTTCCGCCTCCTGGCCCGCGGCATCGTGGAGTGGATGACCGGCGGGGTGCACCTGGGCGCCTCACGGAACTACTTCTCCGTCCACGTGGACGACGTGTTCGCCGCAGACGACCGGTGGAACAGCACGCTCAACTGCACCCCCGGCGACGTCGACTGCACGGATCCGAACGCCACGCCCGACCCGATCCGGATGACGGCCGCCGACGTGGACCATGCCGTCGAATGGCAGCGCGGCAAGGACTTCACCCTCGACTTCGCCTACAACGGCGCCGGCAGCGTCGACCACCGCCAGGACAACAACGGCGCCGACCCGCTCGCCGACCGGCTGATCGCGCGGCGCGGCGAGTTCCGCTGGATCAACCACACCTACTCGCACCCCTTCCTCGGCTGTGTGCAGGACACCTCCGTCGTGCCGTGGAAGTGCGCGACCAACGCCGACGGCAGCACCCGGTGGATGAGCCGCAACGACATCTCCGACGAGATCGCCATCAACCGGGTCTGGGGTCTGAGCGCCGGACTGCCGTTGGTGAACGACGAGTTGGTCACCGGCGAGCACTCGGGCATGAAGGTGCTCCCGCAGCAGCCGCAGGACAACCCCAACCTCGCTCTGGCCCTCGGCGACAACGGCGTCGCCTGGCTCGGCTCGGACAACTCCCGTGAGCCGGACCAGCGCCGGGTCGGTCCGGCCACGACCGTGCCGCGCTACCCCATGAACGTCTTCTACAACGCCGGCCGCGCGTCCGAGCAGGTCGACGAGTACAACTGGATCTACCTCAGCCGCGCCCAGGGAGGCAGCGGCATCTGCGAGGACAACCCGGCGACCACCACCTGCCTGCCGGCTCCCCTGGACACCGCCACCGGCTACGCCGGCCACATCGTCCCGCTGGAGACGCGGATCGCCCTCGGGCACGTGCTGTCCAACGACCCCAAACCGCACTTCATCCACCAGTCGAACCTGGCCGAGGACCGCATCGCCTACCCCGTGCTCAACGGTGTCCTCGACGGCTACGCGGCGCTGTTCGCCGAGGACACCCCCGTGGTGAACCCGCGGATGAAGGACATCGGCGCCGAACTGAGGCGCCGGGCCGACTGGCAGGCCGCACTCCGGGCCGGGAAGATCACCGCCTACCGCATCGGCGGCACGGTGACCGTCGACGCACCGGCCGGACTGGCCGTCACCGCGACCCTGCCCACCGGCACCACGCTGGCCGGCGCCGCCTTTGGAGAGGCGTACGCGGGTGCGGTGTCCGGCTGGACACCCGCCACGGGCACCCCGCTCTCCCTCACCCTGCCGGCGTCCTCCGCCAGGCCTGCGGCCCGCGCCACCAAGCCCGCACCGGCCACCGGCCCCGCACCACGCACCCGTGTCCCCGCGGGCGTCACCGACCCGGTGGGCCACACCGCAGACGGCTGAACGGCGCACCCGCCCAAGACCGACCGACGGTCCCGGCCGCCCCCTGGCGGCCCGGACCGGTCCGAACCACCCCACACCTCGGCCGTGGAGCACACACGATGCCCGTTCCTCAGGGCGCGCGCCGTACCGGCGCGACGCGCGTCACCCTGCTCACCGAAGGCACCTACCCGCACAGTCATGGCGGCGTCAGCGTCTGGTGCGACCAGCTCGTCCAGGGCATGCCCGACCTCGCCTTCGACGTCATCGCCGTCACCGGCACCGGACGTGAGCCGGTCGTCTGGGAGCTGCCCGCGCACGTCTCGAGCGTGCGGTCCGTCCCGATGTGGGGCACCCCGCCCGAGGGCCGTCCGCCCCGGGGCCGGTCCCGCAACCAACTCGCCGCCGCCTACGAACAGTTCCTGACCGCCCTGCTCGACCCACGCGCCGAGGACGGCTTCGCCCCCGCCCTGTACGCGCTGGCACGGGCCGCGTCGGACGGGACGCTGAGCCCCTTCCTTCGCGAAGACCGGGCGATCTCGATCCTCACCGCGCTGTGGAACCGGCCCGGTCTCGCCGTGCGCGAGGCGCGGCCCTCCCTGCACGACGCGCTCACCGCGACGGCCCTGCTGGAGCACGCCCTGCGCCCGCTGGCCGCGCCGGTGCCCGAGGGCGGGGTCGCGCACGCGGTCAGCGGCGGGGTCGCCGTCCTGCCGGGTCTCGCCGCCCTGGAACGGCATGGTGTGCCGCTGCTGCTGACCGAGCACGGGGTCTATCTGCGTGAGCGCTACCTCGGCTACCGCACCGCGCCCTACCGCTGGCCGGTGAAGGCCGTGATCCTCGGCTTCTTCCGGCTGCTGGCGCAGGAGAGCTACCGCCGTGCCGCCCTGATCACGCCGGGCAACCGCTACAACCGGCTGTGGGAGGAGGAGGGCGGGGCCGATCCGGAGTCGATCCGCACGGTCTACAACGGCGTGGACCCCGCCGCGTTCCCGGCGGCCGGTCCCGAACCGGACGCGCCCACCCTCAGCTGGGCGGGCCGGGTGGACCCCATCAAGGATCTGGAGACCCTCATCCGGGCCTTCGCCCTCGTCCGCGACCGGCTCCCGCACGCGCGGCTGCGGATGTTCGGCGGGACGCCGCGGGGCGGCGAGGCCTACCGCGAGCGCTGCGAGGCCCTGGCCGCCGAGCTGGGACACGCCGACGCCGTCACCTTCGAAGGGCGCGTCGACGACATCAAGGACGCCTACGCCGCCGGGAACGTCGTGATGCTCTCCAGCATCAGCGAAGGCTTCCCCTTCACGCTGATCGAGGCCATGTCCTGCGGACGGGCGACGGTCTCCACCGACGTGGGCGGTGTACGCGAGGCCGTCGGCGACACCGGGCTCGTGGTGCCGCCGCGCGATCCGGCCGCCATGGCCACGGCCGCGCTGGAACTGCTGGGGGATCCCGAGCGGCGCAGAGCGATGGGCGAGGCGGCCCGGCTGCGGGTCATCGAGCAGTTCACCCTCCGGCAGACCATTGACACGTTTCGATCCGTCTATCTGGAACTGGCGCATCCGCAGCCGGAGTTGACGGTCGTGCCGACGGTCGCGACGGCCACGCCGGCCGTCCACGGCACCGGAAGCCTCGCCCTGTGAGCGGCCCGATGTCCCTCGAACCCGGGGGCTCCGAACAGGACACCCTGGCCATCAGGCTGGCGGACACCCGCCCGCCGCGCCGCCGGCCGCGCTGGGCCCTGGACGACACCACGCTCGCCATCCGGCTGCCCCGGCGCGGCCCCGACGAGGAGGCGGTCAGCGAACTCGCCGCAGAACTCGCCGACCGCATAGGCCCCGCCGTCCACCCCTACGAGGTGGCCGCGCTCCTGGAGGCGGAGGGCCTGTCCGCGTCCCTGATCAACGAACGCTACGGCCACCCGAACCTGTTCTCCCTCGCCTCCGCCCTGTACGAACGGGTGCCGCGCACCTTCCCCGAACCCGCCACGGCGGCCGACCCCTGGCGCCCCGACACGCTGCGCTGTCTGCTGCGGGGCGTGCTGTTCGCCCTGCCCGGGCTCGCCTACCTGCTGACCGCGCCGCTGTGGAACGCCGGCGGGCACGCGCCCGCCCTCATCGTGGCCGGGCTCGCCTCCTGGGCCTGGGGGCAGACACTCGGCCACCGCGCGCACCTGCGGATGGCGACCGGACGCCGGGAGGCGGGCCGTACCCTGCTGGCCGGCGCACCCCTGGGAGCGGTGGTGGCCACGGCGGTCGCCGCGCTGCCCGCGCACGGCGGGCCGGTGACCCTGGTGGCGGCCGCGCAGTCCGCGTACCTGGCGGCCGCCGGGGTCCTGCTGGTGCTGGGCCGGGAGCGACTGCTGCTGGCCGCGCTCAGCCCGTTGCCGGCGGGTGCCGCCGTCCTGCCCTGGTGGGAACCCGGCCCGGCGATCCGTGCCGCCCTGCCTCTGCTGGCCCTGCTCGCCACGCTCGCCGTCACCGGCTGGGTCCTGCGCGGGGCCCTCGCCGTCCCGGCCGTCACCGGCGCCACCCGTCCGCGCCTGCTGTGGTCACTGCCGTACGGCCTGTTCGGGCTGGCCGCCGGGGTGCTGGTGCTGCTGGAGGGGCGGGACGAGCCGTACGCGGTGATCTTGCTGACGCTGAGCATGGGGCCCGCGGAATGGCTGCTGTACCGCTACCGCGGACTGTCGGTGGCCGCGCTGCGCGCCACCGCCACACCCGCCGGGTTCCTGCTGCGCTCGGCCGGCATCCTCGGCCTCTGCCTGCTCGCCTATCTCGCACCGCTGCTGCCCGCGGCCCTGCTCACCGGTGCCGACCCGGCCGCCCTGCTGCTGCTCGCGGCCGTCCTGTGGACCGCGCTGCTGTTGCAGGCGTTCGGTGCGGCCTGGTCGTCGGCCGGGATCTGCCTCGCGGCGGCCGGCGGGGCCGGTGCGGTCGTCCTGTTCCGGCTGCCACCGGGCACCGCCCTGGCACTGCCGCTCGCCTGCGGCGGCGCCGCCCTGTGTCTGGTGGCGTGCGCGCTGTGGCTGCTCGGCCGGCCCGCCCCTCATGCCTGACCCGCTCACCTCGCACCTCGTCGAAGGGATCACCTCGTTGACCTCCGCACCGCTCGCCGCCGTCACCGGAGCCGAGGGCTTCATCGGCTCGCACCTCACCGAGGCACTGGTCGCCTCCGGGCACCGCGTGCGGGCCATGGCCCAGTACAACTCCTTCTCCTCCTACGGCTGGCTGGAGACCCTGCACCCGGACGTCCTGGACCAGGTGGAGATCGTCCTCGGCGACGTCCGGGACCCCGGATCCGTGCGCGGCCTCCTCGAAGGCGCCGACACCGTCTACCACTTGGCCGCCCTCATCGCGATCCCGTACTCCTACCGGGCACCGCACAGCTACGTGGACACCAACGTCACCGGCACCCTCAACGTGCTGGAGGCCGTGCGCGCCCTGGGCACGCCCCGGCTGGTGCACACCTCCACCAGCGAGACCTACGGCACCGCGCAGACCGTCCCCATCACCGAGGACCACCCCATCAACACCCAGTCCCCGTACGCCGCTTCGAAGGCGGGCGGCGACCGGCTGGCCGACAGCTACCACGCCAGTTTCGACACGCCGGTCGTCACGCTGCGGCCCTTCAACACCTTCGGGCCGCGGCAGTCGATGCGGGCGGTGATCCCCACCGTCATCGGTCAGGTCGCGGCGGGAGAACGCACCATCACCCTCGGCGACCTGCGGCCCACCCGGGACTTCACCTTCGTCAAGGACACCGCGCAGGCCTTCCTCGCCGTCGGCACCGCCCCCGCCGAACGGGTCGTGGGCCGCACCTTCAACGCCGGTACCGGCGGGGAGATCTCGGTCGGCGACCTGGTCGCGCTGATCGGCAAGGTCATGGACACCGTACTCGACGTCCGGGAGGACACCGCCCGCATCCGCCCCGCCAACTCCGAGGTGATGCGGCTGGTGGCGGACGCGAGCCGGCTCGCCGCCGCCACCGGCTGGCAGCCGGCCCACAGCCTGGAGGAAGGCCTGGCGCACACCGTGGAGTTCTTCCGCGACCCGGCCAACCTCGCCCGCTACAAGACCGGCATCTACAACATCTGACCCGCACAGCGCATCTCGTCCGTCCCGTCTGCGCACGTCCACGAAGCGTTCACGAAGGAGGAGCCCCATGCACGCAGTGATCCTGGCGGGAGGCAAGGGCGTCCGGCTGCGGCCCTACACCACCGCGCTGCCCAAGCCGCTCGTGCCCATAGGCGACCAGCACGCGATCCTGGAGATCGTGCTGCGCCAGCTCTCGTCGGCCGGCTTCACCAGCTGCACCATCGCCATCGGCCACCTCGGCGAGATCATCCGCGCCTACGTCGGCGACGGCTCCCAGTGGGGCCTGGCCGTCGACTACGCCACCGAGGAGAACCCGCTGGGCACCATGGGCCCCCTGCTCAACCTGCGCGACCGCCTGCCCGAGACCTTCCTGGTGATGAACGGCGACGTCCTCACCGACCTCGACTACGCCGACGTCCTGCGCCGGCACCGTGCGTCCGGCGCCCCGCTGACCATCGCCACCTACGCCCGCAAGGTGCACATCGACTTCGGGGTGCTGACCACCGACGCGAGCAAGGTCGTCGCGTTCACCGAGAAGCCCAGCATGGACTACCGCGTCTCCATGGGCGTCTACGGTCTGTCCCGCGCCACGCTCGACGGCTACACGCCCGGACTGCCGCTCGGCTTCGACGAGTTGGTCCTCGACCTGCTCAGGAGGGACAACCAGCCGCATGCCTACGACTTCGACGGGTACTGGCTGGACATCGGCCGTCCGGACGACTACGACCGGGCCAACGCCGAGTTCACCACCCGCAAGTCGCTGCTGCTCAAGGGAGCCTGAGCACGTCATGCGCATCCTCGTCCTGGGCCACACCGGCTACCTCGGCGCGCACGTCGCCGGGCGACTGCGCGCCCTGCCGGGCGCGCAGGTCCTCGGCGGCGGCCGGTCACCGGCCGCCGACCTCGAGGTCGATCTGGCCTGCGTCCGCCCGGAGCGGCTGGCCAAGGCCCTCACCTCCGCCGCGCCCGACGTGGTCGTCAACTGCGCGGGCGCGACCGGCGGCGATGCCGTCACCCTCGCCGAGGTCAACGCCCGCGGTCCGGCGGTGCTGTGCGCGGCACTGCGCGAGGCGGCCCCGGCGGCCCGCCTGGTGCATCTGGGCTCCGCCGCCGAGTACGGCCCCGGCGCGCCGGGCGCCCCCGTGACGGAGTCGGCGGCCACCCGCCCGGTCGGTCCATACGGTGCGACCAAACTCGCCGGCACGGTCGCAGTCACCGCCTCGGGGCTGGACGCGGTGGTGCTGCGGGTGGGCAATCCGGTGGGTCCCGGAGCGCCGTCCACGGGGCTGCCCGGCCGGATCGCCGGACTGCTGCGCGAGGCGGGCCGTGCCCCGGAGGCGGTGTTGCGGCTCGGTGACCTGTCCGCCTATCGCGACTTCGTCGACGTGCGCGACGTGGCGCGGGCGGCGGTGCTCGCGGCCACGGCCCCGGGCCCGCTGCCTCCCGTGCTCAACATCGGCGCGGGCCGGGCCGTACCGGTGCGCGACCTGGTGCGGGGCCTGGTCGACCTGGCCGGGTTCCGCGGCCGGATCGAGGAGACAACGGCGGGCTCGGCCGGTTCGGCCCGCTCCGCGCGGGTGTCGTGGCAGTGTTCGGACATCACCGCCGCCGAACAGGCCCTGGGCTGGCTCCCGTTGCACTCCCTGGATGACGCGCTGGCCACACTGTGGGAAGGCGGCCGTACACCGTGAACCTGCTGATTCCGCTGTACGTCCATCCGGCCGAGGACCCGGGTGCCTGGCACCGGCTGATCACCGCCGCGCCCCGCACCTACGGTGTCGTCCTCAACCCGGCGAGCGGCCCCGGCGCGGCCCCCGACCCGGCGTTCACCGCCGCGGCCGGTGCGCTGCGGGCCGCGGGGGCGCGTCTGCTGGGCTATGTCGACACCGACTACGGGGTGCGCGACCCGGCCGACATCGCCGAGGACGTGCGCCGGCACCGGGAGTGGTACGCGGCGGACGGCTGCTTCCTCGACCGGGTGACGGCGACCGCCGACGGGCTGCCGGGCTGTCGCCGGCTGGTGCGCACACTGCGGCGCCTGGGTGCGGGGACGGTCGTCCTCAACCCCGGCGTCCATCCGGCCCCGGGGTACGCTCGGCTCGCCGACCTGACCGTCACCTTCGAGGGCGCCTGGTCGACGTACGTCTCCGCCTTCAGCCGGCCGGCGTGGACCGCGCGGCTGCCACCCGAGCGGCTGTGCCACCTCGTCTACGGGGTGCCCGAGGCGCTCGTTCCCCTCGCCGTGCGCACCGCTCACGAGCGCGGGGCGGCGGTCTGCGGCCCGGTGACGGGCGAACCACCCAACCCCTGGGCCCAGTTGACGCCCGCCCTCACCGGGGCGGAGCGGTGAGCAGGAGTGCTCTCGTCCGCGCCGTCCTGGCGGTCGCGCTCACGGCGGCGGCGCTGGCGGGCTGCTCCGGCGGCGTGGAGCGACCCGCCACTCCCCGACCGTCCGGGGCCGTGTGGAAACCCCGCCCGGGGCTGGCCTGGCAATGGCAACTCGACGGCAAGGTCGACCCGTCGGCCGACGTGCCCGTCTACGACATCGACGGCTTCGAGAACACCGCGGCCGACGTGGCCCGGCTGCACCGTGCCGGCAGGAAGGTCATCTGTTACGTCAACGTCGGCGCGTGGGAGGACTTCCGGCCGGACCGGGACGCCTTCCCGCGCTCGGTGCTCGGCGAGCCCAACGGCTGGGCGGGGGAACGCTGGCTGGACATCCGGCGGTTGTCCGTCCTGCGGCCGATCATGGAACGCCGGTTCGACATGTGCCGCGACAAGGGCTTCGACGCGGTGGAGCCGGACCTGATGGAGGGCTACGGCAACGACACCGGTTTCCCGCTCACCGCCCGCGACCAGCTCCGGTACAACCGCATGATCGCGACCATCGCCCACGACCGAGGGCTGTCGGTGGGGCTGAAGAACGACCTCCCGCAGATTCCGCAGCTGGTGGCCCACTTCGACTTCGCGGTCAACGAGGAGTGCGCCCAGTACGACGAGTGCGGCGAGCTCTCCCCCTTCGTCGCGGCCGGCAAGGCGGTGTTCCACGTGGAGTACGCGGAACCGCGGAGCCGTTTCTGCGCCGAGTCACGGAGGCTGAGACTGTCGTCGATGGTGAAGAAGCCGGACCTCGGGGTGTGGCGGAGACCGTGCTGACCTGACGCGCCCTTTCGTTCGACTCCGCGTCTGTCCCCTTTCACCGGCTCTCGATCCGGTGAAAGGGGGCTCGGAAGGGCAGTCCGCATGGACAACCTCTGCGGACGTCTGGCCCACCCGACCACCTTCCGGCTGAGCCTGTTCGTCCCGAGGACCGCACCAGGCCCGCCCCGTGACTCCGGGCGCCACCACCCCGGGCCGTGACGCTGCTTGCCCGCACTGGAGTCACCTGTCAGGATGGTGATGTGAATCCCGACCATGCCTTCGTCTGCGGGCACCCGGCCCTGGACTTCGCGGCCACACTGCGCGCCCGGCGCTCGGCACGGTTCGAGATGTTCGCGACGCCGGAGCGGCTGAACGCCTGGTATCTGGAGTCCGGACTCGTGGACACGATCACCCCCGGCCAGGAGGACGACGTCCGGGAGGCGATCACCGTGCGCGAGGTGATCTACCGGCTCGTCACGAACCGCCGCCTCGGGGAGGACTTCGATCGCGAGGCGCTCGCGGTGCTGAACGCCGCGGCACGCAAGGCGCCGGCGACACCGCAGCTCACCCTGAGCGGCCGGCACACCGACGCGACCCCGGAACAGGCTCTGGCCACCGTGGCCCGGCAGGCCGTCGAGCTGCTCAGCGGCCCGGACGTCCCCCTGCTGAAGGAGTGCGGGAACCCGGAGTGCACACGCGTCTACATCGACCGCTCGCGCGGGATGCGGCGGCAGTGGTGCGGCATGGAGTCGTGCGGCAACAAGATCAAGGCCGCGGCGTATCGCGCACGGAAGAAGACCTCGCCCGCCGCGTCGCACTGACCGGCCGACCGGGCGGGGCCATAACCCGTGAACATGACAGCAGGGTTGAACCGGACAGACCGCAACTCCCCGCAGCGTCCGCCCAGTTGCCCTTGACCACGCTCCCCGGCTTGTGTGCGGGTGGGACTCGGGTCTACAGCCCCAGGTCGAGCGCGAGGCACGAGTAGTACTTCCACGCGCCTTCGGGCTGGTACGTGTTTCCCCCGGCACCCGGCGTGGCCTTCACCTCTTCGGCCATGTCCTCGAAGCGGACGCGCTCGGGAAGCTTGCCGAACCGCGCTCGCCGTGCGGCCGTGGCGGGGTCCATCGACACGTTCTCGCCCATGACCGGTCTCCACTTCGGAATCACACTGCTGCCTCGGACCACATCAGCATGCCCTTCATAGCGTCACCTGTCAAACCGGTGACGAATGCCGTGCGGCCCTCGTCAGACGGTGATGGTCTTGTACTCGGTGTAGGACCCGAGACCCACCACCCCGTACTCGCGGCCGATGCCGCTCACCTTGAAGCCGCCGAACGGGCCGTCGAAGGCCACGGAGGCGCCGTTCACCGTGGCGGTGCCGGTACGGATGCGACGGGCGACCGTCAGGGCGTGCGCCTCGTCGGCCGACCAGACACCGCCGGACAGGCGTAGTCGGAGTCGTTGGCGATCCGGACGGCGTCGTCCTCGTCGTAGGCGATGACGACCAGCCTCACGGCGTACCACGCTGCGCACCGGGGAGGCCGGGCCGGAGGGCGCCAGGGTCGCCTCCCAGCCGAACGTGGCCGCCGCCTCCAGATAGGCGTCGGCCTGCCGGGGCAGGCCCGGCCGGCCGGCCCGGGTGAACCACGCGGCCGAGCCGTTCTCCAGCGAGATCAGGCGCGCGACCTTCTCCGCGTTCTCCTCGCGCAGCGCGTTGAACCGCCGCAGGACCGCGATCCGCTCCCCCGGCGAGATCCCCAGAACGACGCGTGGCCGGGAAGGGCGTCACCCTTCCCGGCCACGTCGGCTTCCTGTACTAACCGCGCCTGGGCAACCGCCAGTTCGGGCGCGGGAAGTGGCAGGTGTAACCCTCCGGGTAGCGCTGGAGGTAGTCCTGGTGCTCAGGCTCGGCCTCCCAGAAGGCACCGGCCGGCACGACCTCGGTGACCACGCGGCCCGGCCACAGCCCGGACGCCTCGACATCGGCGATGGTGTCCTCCGCGACGCGCCGCTGCTCCTCATCGAGGTAGAAGATCGCGGAACGGTAGCTCAGGCCGATGTCGTTGCCCTGGCGGTTCTTCGTGGTGGGGTCATGGATCTGGAAGAAGTACTCCAGGATCGCGCGGTAGTCGGTCGCCGTCGGATCAAACACGATCTCGATCGACTCCGCGTGCTTGCCGTGGTCGCGGTAGGTGGCGTGGGGCTTGTCGTCGTCACCGCTGTAACCGACCCGGGTGCGGATCACTCCGGGCAGCGACCTGATCAGCTCCTGCATGCCCCAGAAGCAGCCGCCCGCCAGCAGCGCCCTCTCCTCGACATCACTCATGGCCCTTCACCTTTCTCGTCCGAATCCGTCCACGCGAGTCCAGCCTCGCACACCGATCGGACCCACAGTCACCATTCTGACAGGTGACGAACTTGCCCGACCATCCCGTCACCAGCCAGAGTAGTGACGTATAGGGAGAAGAAGGGCAGCCGCTGGCAGCCCCAGCCCACCGTCAGCGGGTGACGGCGACCAGTTCACGCCCGGACGAGACGAGCACGCTCTGGTGGCCGGGTGTGTGACCGGGCGTGGCGAGCACGCGCTCGCCGCCGCGCAGCGGGGTGTCACCGTCGAGCAGCCGTAGCAGACCGGCCTGGTGGAGCGGGTCGATCACGGTGGACCGCAGCTGCGGGTTGATCTCCTCGATCGCGTCGAGTTCGGCCTGCTGCAACAGGTAGGTGGCGTTCGGGAAGAACGGCCGCGACTGCTCGCCGCCGACGACGGCCCAGCCCACATGGTCGGTGTGGAGGTGTGTGAGCACCACGGTGTCCACTTCGGACGGTTCGATACCCGCGGCGGCCAAGGACGCCGGAAGCGCCCCGGGTACAGGCGCCCACGAGGCCACCGGGCCGCCGGCCGGGCCGATCCCCGCGTCGACCAGCGTCACACCCTGGTCGCTGCGGATCGCGAACGCGCGGAACTGGAGCCGCCAGCGCCCCTCGGCGTCGACCGCTCCGGGATCGAACCGGTCGGCCGCGGCCCACTGTTCGGTGGTCGCCTCGGGGAACACCGTCGACCTGGCGGAGAAGAAGGGGCCCATGCCGTCGGCGAGCGCGATGACGGTGTACGGACCGACCTGAAGGGAGGGGGACATCCCACAGATGGTGTCACCGAGGACGGCCGACGACCAGGCGGGTCGCCGCCCCGGAGACCGCTCCGGGTCATGGGCACCCCGTTCGACCGGCAGGGCATGGGCGGCGGTTGCGTGGGACGTTCTTCACGACTCGGCGAAGGGGGTGAAGGCGGCGGGAGGATGGTCGATGGGCAGGTCGGGGCGCCAGACCGTGAGGATCTGGGCGCTGCATTCGAACAGGCCCTGCGGCAGCGCGTCCAGCGGCCACCACCCCCAGTCGCCGACCCGCTCGTCCGGCTGGTCGGCGGGCTCGCCGCGCCACCGCGTGACGAGCGCGCCGAACGTGATGCGGACGACGCCGCCGACCTGGTCCAGGAGCATGCCCAGCAGGCGCACGTCGGCCGGGTCCGCGTGCAGGCCGGTCTCCTCGGCCAGTTCGCGCACGACCGTCTCCTCCAGCGACTCGCCCGGCTCCACCGTGCCGCCGGGCAGTTCGAGGGTCCCGCGCCGGTGGCGGCCGAGCAGCAGACCACGCGGTCCCACCAGCACCGCGCCGACCCCGGCCGCCGCGTGTGCGACGGGCGGCTGGGCAGTACGGGGACGAGAGGTGATCCGGGCCGGCCTGCTGACCTGGAAGAGCCGATAGGAGGCCTGGTTGCCCTCCTCGGGCGCGTCCAGCACGGTCACGTCCTCGGTGCGCAGCCCGTACCGCGCGAGCAGGTCCGTCCACAGCCGGGTGGTGAGCACCCACATGTGCCCGGTCAGTTCGCCGCCGCCGGCCAGACGCAGGATCTCCGGGCGGGGCTTCACCTCCGAAGAGGGGCCGTTCCCGGACGAGTTGGTGTGCAGCACGGTGAAGCAGAGCCGTCCGCCGGGCTTGAGGGCCGCCGCCAGTGCGGGCAGCAGTCGGTGCGGGTCGATGAAGTGGACGGCGGACAGGGAGTAGATCACGTCGTACGGCGCCGAGGTGCGCAGATGCCCGACGGCGTCGGCCTGGATCAACCGCAGGTCCGGCAGGTCGCCGTAGCGTGCCCGGGCACGCTCGATCTGAGTCGGTGAGCGGTCGACGGCGTCCACGGCGGCGTGATGGGTACGGGCCAGGTGGGCGGCGTGCCGGCCGGGGCCGCAGCCCAGGTCGAGCACGCGCAGACCTGCCAGATCGCCGAGAACGGCGTCCCCCGGCCCTGTTCCCCCCGGGCCCCAGGCGATCTCGTCCACCTCGGGCAGCGGGGTGGCCCGGTCGAGATGGTGCGCCCCGTAGGTGTGCCACATCGCCGCGTTGACCCGCTCGGCACCGGTTGTGTCGGGTGTCGTCGCCGTGCCGGGTGTGTCGGGTGTCGTCATGGCGTCCCCTCCTCGGACCGCCCGTCACCGGGCCGCCTCGTCACGTCGGTCTGCTCGCCGCCGGGCGATGTCCTCCGGCTCGCTGCATCGGTTCATGTCCCCGCGTGCCCACGCTCACACCATCGAGGTCGCCGACGTGATCGAGTGCGCCCCGACCGTGGCTCGTCGCCGTCTACTGCATTGAACAGCAACGCGATCCCAGTAACCGCCACATTGATGTAGCAATTAAGTTGAACTTGTCCACATGAATGAGGCGCTAGATGCCTCAGATTCCACAGCCGTCGCTAGACTCGGTGCGGTGAGAGCCGACGCAGCACGCAACCTGGAAGCCGTCCTGACCACCGGGGCGCGCATGCTCGCCGCCGATCCGGGCGCGAGCATCGCGAGGATCGCCGCCGAGGCGGGCGTGGACCGGCGCACCGTCTACCGGCGCTTCGCCACCCGTGAGGATCTTCTCGCCGCGATCTACGCCTCGCGCCTCCAGGCCATCGAGCACGCGATCGAGGACGCCCGGCTGCGTGAGGCCCCCGTCGCCGTCGCGCTGCACCGTTACGTCGAGAACATCATCGCCGTCAACCGCACCTGGCCCGTCGACCTCGCCCGCATGCTGGCCGACGACTCCGTCCGGGAGCGCCGCGACGCCTGCGTCCGCGAAGTCGCGGTCTTCCTGCAACGCGCCACGGACGAAGGGCTGTTGCGCCCCGACCTCCCCGAGGGGTGGGCGGACGCGCTGCTGCCCCAGCTGATGCACCTCGTGTCGCGGCAGATGCCGGACCTGAGCCCCGCGCGGGCGGCGGACATCGTGGTCGACACCTTGCTGCGGGGCCTCGGAACACCCTGACGGCCCTGGCGCGCCGGGCGTACCTTCGGTCGGTGACCTATGACATCACGCTCGTACGCGTGCAGCCGGGCCTGACGGTCCGAGAGACTCTCGACCGTATGCACGCCGGGTTCGATCCCGATGCCGAGCTGCCGCGGTTCCACCCCACCGAGGAGCAACTCGCCGCGTGGCGGCGCATCGTGGACCGGGTCTCACAGGAGATCGGGCCCGTCGAGTCGGAGACCTACCCCTACAGCCTCACCCTCGAGACGGTCGGCCCGCCCGGACGCGTGCAGCTCGACTACTGCGGGGACACCGCCGGCATCGAGGTCGCTTACCGCTACTCGGGACCGGCGGCACTTCAGGTCATGGAACGGGCCTACCGCATCGCCCGCGTCGTCGAAGAGGAGAGCGGCCTCACCGGTCACGACTTCGAGGTGGACCAGCCCACCCTGACCGGCACCCCGGTCAAGGCCGCGGCCCGGCTGAGCGGCGTCTCCGCGTGGGCCCACCAGAACCTGGGCTGATCACGCGCAGAAGTCCGTCGACGGCCCGACAGCTTCGTCCCGGCCGCCCGGAACCCCGCCCCGAGGGCCGCCGTCGGGGCCGTCGGCCAGCGCGATGCGGGCGGTGATGCGCTTGCCCACCGGCTCCTGCCGCACCTCGAAGTCCTCGACCACGGCCTTCACGATCTCCAGGCCGTGCTGGCCGATCCTGCTGGGGTCGGCGGCCCGGGCCGTGGGGACCGTCGGGTCGCTGTCCCACACGATAACTTCCACGGCGCGGGCCGTGATGCACAGCTCCAGCAGGACGGGGCCTGGAGCGTACTTGCGTGTGTTGGTGACCAGCTCGCTGACGACCAGCTGGGTGAGGTCCCGCGCTCGGGCGGAAACGGTCACGTGATGATCGTCACTGGCCTGGTCGAGGAAGGCGGCGGCGTGATGGCGGGCGTCCGCGATGCAGCTGTCCTCCCCGCCCAGCGCGTATGCGACACGCATCAGGTGCTCCCCCGGTGCTGTACAGCCGTCACCGTCGACATCAGCTCCCACTGGCCTCGCCCTCACTCCCCGTTCACGCGCGCCGGTACCCCGTTTCGCTGCCCTGCATGCCGCAAGGGTGTTGTTCGGCACAGCCGCTCGGGTGCATCCGGCCGGGGCGGTGGGGCAGAATCAGTCGCGCACGTTCTGACCGGGCAAGCCTAAGCACATTCGAGGAGACGGTGACCCAGATCGAGGAAGCGAACCGGCCGGGCCGGCTCCACGCCGAACACCGCATGTCAGGAGACATCCGTGTCGTGACGCTGCGGGGCGAGATCGACCACGACGTCCAGGACGTGCTCAGCGCGGCCCTGCTCGTCGACGACGGTGCGGCGCCGCCGCGGATCGTCGCGGATCTGAGCGGTGTGACCTTCATGGACTCCAGCGGCATCAACGTCTTCGTCACCGCCCACCAGCGGGTGAGCGGCGCGGACGGCTGGGTGCGCATCGCCGGCGCCCAGCACTCCGTCCTGCGCGTGTTGCAACTGGTCGGCGTCGACACGCTGATCCCCTGCCACGACACCACCGAGCAGGCCCTGAGCGCCTGACCCGCGGGCTCGGACCGCCGCCCCGCCGCTCCTGCGTGAGCTGCCGGGCGGCGGTCGGGCATGCGGCCGTACCGATCACGACCCCGAGCCCGTCAGGCCTGTTTCACCGGCCTCCGTGCCACCCGGTGCTCCGCCAGAAGCCGAGCAGGGCCGCTGCGAGAGCCTCGGGCGCCTCCTCTGCCATGTGGTGTCCGGAGTCGAGTGGGCCCCCTTCGAGCCGTCCGCCCGCCCAGTCGCGCCAGACGTCCAGCACGTCGCCGTAGAGATCGGCCATGTCGTCCCGGGTGGCCCACAGCACCTGGAGGGGCCGGGAGATGCGCCGGCCCGCCCGCTGGTCGGCGTCGTCGTGCTCGCGGTCGACGCCGAGGCCGGCGCGGTAGTCCTCGCACATGGCGTGCACGGTGGCCGGGTCGTGGATCGCGCGCCGGTAGTCCTCGTAGGCGTCGGCGCCCATCTGGTCGCCGGTGGCGCGGTACCAGGCGTCGGGGTCGGCGTTGATGAGGCGTTCGGCGGGCTTGTCGGTCTGGCCGAGGAAGAACCAGTGCCACCAGCTCGCGGCGAACGTCGCGTCGCAGCGCCGCAGGGCCTCGCCGATCGGCACGGCGTCCAGCACGCTGACGGTGGACACGACCGCCGGATGGTCCAGGGCCAGGCGGGTGGCCACGTATGCGCCCCGGTCGTGCCCGACGACAGCGAACCGCTCATGCCCGAGGCGGCGCATGACCGCCAGGCAGTCACGGGCCATGGCGCGCTTGGAGTACGGACGGTGCTCCGGGTCGGAGGCGGGTTTGTCGGACTGTCCGTAGCCGCGCAGATCGGGGCAGACCACGGTGAGGCCGGCCACGGCCAGCAGCGGAGCGACACGGTGCCAGGTGGCGTGCGTCCGTGGATGGCCGTGCAGCAGCAGCACCGCGGGGCCTTCGCCGCCGTGACGCACCCGCAGTCGGACCCCGTCCCCTTCGCATCGCGTCAGCTCGAAACCGTCGAACACGCAGCCTCCCCGCTTCCGGACGTCGCAGTGCTCGTGCCCCTCGGCCAGTCGTTCATGACAGGGCGCTGACGGCCGGTGGGGCGCGGAGCCGGCACGTCGCGCGCCCCACCGGTCGTGGTCATGCCCCAAGGGTCAGGGCAGGATCTCGATGTACCCGTCGGTTCCGTGCACGCGGATCCGCTGGCCGTCCTTGATCAGCCGGGTGGCCTGCCCCACGCCCACCACGGCCGGCAGGCCGTACTCCCGGGCGATCACCGCGCCGTGGGTCATCAGCCCGCCGACCTCCGTCACCAGGCCCGCGATCCCGACGAACAGAGGTGACCAACTGGGATCCGTGTAGGCCGTCACCAGAATGTCGCCCGGCTCCAGATCGGCGTCCGCCATGTCCAGGATGACGCGGGCCCGCCCCTCGACGGTCCCGCCGGACACCGCCAGGCCGATCAGGGCACCGGCCGGCACGTCATCGCGCCGGTACGCGCCGTTGAGGGCCTCGCCCTCCGAGGTGAGGACCCGGGGCGGAGTGAGCGCTTGGTACGACCGGAAGTCCTCCTTGCGCTGCCGGACGAGTCCGTCGTCCACCTGCTGCGAGCGTACGAGGTCGCGGAGTTCGTCGAAGGTGAGGTAGAAGACGTCCTCCCGCTCACGGAGCACACCCGCCTCCACGAGGCGCTCGGCCTCCGCCATGAGGGCCTGCTTGTAGACGAAGTAGCGGCTGATGATGCCGTACTTGGGGTACTCCCGGTAGCCGATGAAGGTGCGGACGCGGTCGATCATCTTCTTCGTCCGGTCGGCTTTGCTCTCCCCGTCGGGCAGAGTCCGGAGCCGGGCCAGCACGTCCTGTTCCTTCTCCAGCGCCTTCTGCCGGCCCTGCTCGAAGCGGCGTGCGGCGGCGCCCGGTTCGAAGTTCCTGACGTTGTCGAGGATCGCCGGGACGAGTGTGCCGGGGCGCTCGCTCCAGCGGGGCCTGGTGATGTCGATCTCGCCGGCGCAGCGCATGCCGTACCGGTCGAGATAGGCCTCGATGGCGTCACGCGCCTCGGTCCCGCCCGTGAGCTTCGGCAACTCGTCGAGGAAACCGTCGTCCTCGACGTTCCGCAGGAACGCCACCACTTCCGGATGGGGCCGGATCGCGTCCGCGACGTCGAGCAGTGCCAGGCCCATCTCCGAGGTGATGTTGTCGGGGGCGGACAGCGTGAGCGTGTCGGCCGCGTTCTTCTCGCCCAGCCACTCGTGCAGGTGGTCGTTGAGCCACCACGTGGACTCCATCCCCGCCATGATGGCCTGGTAGCTCAACGGGTCGGTGAGGACCCGTTTGTGCTCCTCGAAGGCCTCCAGCAGGAAGTCGAACAGCTCCGGTCCGCTCTTGGTGGCGATGTCGCGCCGCAGGGCGGCGACGGACTCCTCGCTGCGTTGGATCAGCCGGGTGACGACCGCCGGGTCGGTCTCGACCGGGTCGGACGCGCGACCGGGCGGGCGGCCGCCCGGCTCCGGGTCGGGGAGCGAGGGGAGGAAGCCGTCACGGTCGAGGACCGTCTCCAGGGCGTCCCTGGTCAGCGGATCGGACCGCCCCACCAGGTCCAGGAGGTTGGCGCGGCTCGTGGGAGAGGACAGCGCGCGCGTCGCGTCGACGAAGAGCCTCCCGCCGGCGTCGCGCATCGGTGCCATGGCCGTCAGCTTCCACAGCGAGAGCCCCAGCGGCCTCATCGCGTCGGTCATCATCTGCTGATGCCCGACGGAGACGTAGACGTGGTTCTCCTCGTCGCCGGGCTCCGGGATGGGGAAGAGCGTCGTGATCGGCCGGCTCTGCACGATCCGGAAGGTGTCATCGGCCAGGCACCATTCGATGTCCTGCGGGCTGCCGAAGTGCGCCTCGATCCGGCGCCCGAGCCGCACGAGCCGCAGGGCCTGCGCATCCGTCAGCGCCGGCTGCTCCTGCCGCTGCGAGTCGATCACCACGTCCCGTGTGCCGCCGTCCGGCAAGGCCTCGACGGCACGCTCTTTGGCGGCGATCGTCCGGGCGACGATCTCGCCGTCCCGCACCGTGAAGACGTCCGGGTTCACCAGCCCGGAGACCAGGGCTTCGCCCAGCCCGAAACCGGCGTCCACGGTGGCGACCTTCCGGTTGCCCGTGACGGGATCGGCCGTGAACAGGATGCCGGCCGCCTCCGAGAAGACCATCCGCTGCACGACGACGGCCATGTGGACCGCACGGTGGTCGATGCCGTTGCGCTGACGGTACGTCACCGCCCGCTCGGTGAACAGTGAGGCCCAGCACCGGCTGATGTGCCGGAGGACCGCGTCCCGCCCCACGATGTTCAGATACGTGTCCTGCTGGCCTGCGAACGAGGCGGTCGGCAGGTCCTCGGCCGTCGCACTGGACCGGACGGCGTAGGCGGCTTCCTCGCCGAGCCCGGCGAGCGCGCGGGTGACCGCCGCCGCGACCTCGCCCGGCACGGCGATACCTTCGATGATGCGGCGCATCCGCGCGCTGAGCGTTCGGACCGCCTCCCGGTCGTCGGGCGCCAGGCCCGCCAGTTCCTCGAACTGGGCCCTGATGGAGGGAACTTCCGCCATGACCTGCCGGAAGGCTTCCGTCGTCACGACGAAACCGCCCGGCACGCTGACGTCCTCGATCCGGGACAGCGTGCCCAGGTGCGCACCCTTGCCGCCGACGACCGCGATCTGTGTCTCGTCGACCTCTCGGAGGTCCAGGACGAGTCGTCCGGTCATCGGGACACCTCCCCCGCCGCACCGCTGGTCGGGCAGCTCCTCATATCCAACACACGCACCCTCATGTCCCCGTTTCCGCAGGTTGTGGCTCAGGGCGATGATTCTGCGCCGTCACGGGGGCCTTGCCGCAAGCCCCCCGATGCGCTATACCTTGGGAGAGGCAAGGAGAGGACTCCTTGCCTTTTGTCGTGTGCCGAGTCCTCGGTCGTGTGCCGGAACCTGATGCGTCGTGTGCCGGAACCCGCTTCAAGGTGCCGAATCCCGATGGGGTGCCGGATCCTGGTCGGGGTGCGGGAACGTCCGCTGGAACGGCACACGTTCCCTGAGACATGACCGCCACTTTCGCGATCGCTAAGCACGCCCGTCACGCCCGGGCATCACGCGCCGTTGAGGTAGGCGGGGGCGGCCCACGCGATGTCGTCGACCGCGAGCCACGGCGCGCCGGCGACAGCCGTGGGCGTCGCGCCGGCGAAGGCCCTGACATCGCGATGGAGATGCGACTGGTCGGCGTAACCGGCCTCCGCGGCCACCTGTGCCGCGCTCTGTCCGGCGGCCAGACGGTGGGCCGCGTCGTCGAAACGGACCAGCTGGGCGGCGCGCTTGGGGTTGAGGCCGATCTGGGAACGGAACCGCGACCACAACCGCTTACGGCTCCACCCGGTCTCGGCGGCCAGGTGCTCGATCCGGATCCGCCCCCGGTGTGCGACGAGCAGCCGCCAGGCGTGGGCCACCTCCGGGTCCGCCCGCCGACCCTCCGCACAGCGCCGGGCGAGCGCGGCCTCGGCGAGCGTGAACCGGTCGTGCCATGACTCCGCGAGCCACAGCCTCTCCCGGGTGCGCTCTGCCTCCGGCCCCCACAGGTCGCGCAGCGGGACGACCGCTCGCCCCAGGTCCTCGGACGCGCCCAGCACGGCGTACGCCATCAACGGCGAAAGTCGCAGCTGCAAACACTCGATTTCGTGGCCGCGGCCGTGGACGCCGGTGGGTGCCAGCCCGACGACGACGCCGCCCTCGTGCCGCCCGCCGCCTTCGTCCTCGACGGTGAGGGGGTGGTCGCCGAGGTCCACCGCCACCGTGACGGCCGGGTACGGCACCACCCTCAGGTCAAGGGGGTCAGCGGTACGGGCGCGGAACCCGGCCATGCTCAGGCCGTGCAGCGCGGAGGGCCGCATCGGAGTGGCGATGTCCCACACCGCGGCAGCGTCGAGTGCCTGTTCGGCGGATCGCATACGGCCAGGGTACGCACTCGGCCCCGCGCGACATTCGTCCAAGACCCGGCTCGCGGCAGCGGTGACCCTGACGGTCAGGCACTGTCCCGAACCGAAAGGATCGCTTGTGATGCCCTCGCCGACCGACCCCCGTACCACGGCCGTCGCGCTCGCCTCGGCCATCCGCCGCAAGGAGGTGAGCCCGGTCGAAGTGGCGGACTGCTACCTGCGCCGCATGGACGAACTCGACCCCGGGCTCAACGCGTTCTGCCACCGGGCCGACGACGACGTCCGCAAGGCAGCGGCCGAAGCCGCCGACACCGTCGCACGTGCCGCCTCACCCGATGACCTTCCGCCGTTCCTCGGTGTCCCGCTGCCAATCAAGGACCTCATGGACGTGGCCGGTTGGCCCACCACGTACGGTTCCGCGGGCACCGACCGGACTCCGGTTGCGGCGTCCGACCCGGTCGTACGGCGGTTCGTGGACGCCGGGTTCGTGCTGCTCGGCAAGACCACCACCTCCGAGTTCGGGTCGCTGCCCTTCACCGAGAGCGAGGCCTTGGGCATTTCGCGCAACCCCTGGGACCCGCGACGCACCCCCGGAGGTTCCTCCAGTGGCGCCGGCGTGGCCGTCGCCGCCGGGATGGCGCCCCTCGCGCACGCCGAGGACGGCGGCGGGTCGATACGGATCCCCGCCTCGTGCAACGGCCTCGTCGGGCTCAAGCCCACCCGCGGCCTCATCAGTCAGGAGACCGTCCTCGTGGAGGGCCTCGCCACCAGCGGTGTGCTCACCCGCTCCGTGACGGACACCGCGGCCGTGCTCGACGTGGTCGCCCGTCACGACCCGGCCGCGTGGTGGTCACCACCGGCCCGGCGCGAGTCCTTCGCGGCGGCGACGGCGACGGAGCCGCCGGCCGGGCTGCGTGTCGGGGTGCTCACCGACTCGCCCCTCGACGGCGTCGGCGTGGACCCGGCCTGCCTCACGGCCGTGCGTCTCACGCTCGGCGCGCTCGAAGCGGCCGGCCACCACATCGTCGACACCCGCCTTCCACTGCCCTCGACGGACGAGCTGGTCGGGGCGTTCACCACGCTGTGGAACATCGGCGGCGCGGGGGTCCCGCTGGCCGATCCGGACCGTGTCGAGCCGCACAACCGCGCTCTGCGGGAGGCGGCGCGATCGATCGATTCCTGGGGCTACGCGCAAGCGGTGCTGAGGGCTCAGCGGTTGTCGCGACGGGTCGTCGAGGGCTTCGTGGCCGGCTTCGATCTGCTGGTCACTCCCACGATGGCGTGTCTGCCGCCGCCGATCGGCGCCTGGCGGGCCGGTACCGAGGAGGATCCGTCGGCCGCGCTGCGGAACAGCTACCCCATGGGCGTGTTCACCTCGCTGTTCAACGTGACCGGCCAACCGGCGATCTCCGTCCCCGTCCACCATGACCTCGCCACCGGCCTTCCGGTGGGCGTCCAGATCGTGGCCGCGCCCTGGCGTGAGGACCTTCTGCTTCAGGTGGCGCGTCTGATCGAGCGGGCACTGCCCTGGTCCGATCGTCGCCCGCCCGTCGGCTGACCGGGTACGACAGCGCCTGCCCTGCCCGGCCAACCGGCAGGGCAGGGCAAGCGCTTGAAGGGTTCGGCCGTTCGGCGGAGACCGATCTCCTCGTCCCGGTAGCCTCACGCCCATGGACCAACTGCCCGCGAGTGTGGACCACGACATCCTGGCGCACCGGAGCATCGCCGCGATCGCGACGATCCGCGAGACCTGGGGCTGCACGGTTCACCAGGCCGTCGACGCCTATGTGCAGCGCTACGAGCAACTTCGAAGCGACCGCCCGGGTGACTTCGGGCCGGGCTCGGAAGCGGACGACGGGCCGCGGTCGGCACGCGTGGCGGGCGATGCTCCGAACCCGTAGGCGCGGTCGGGGTCCGTGGCCCTCAGGCGTTGGCGTGACGGCGCCAGGCCGTCCTGCGCGGAGCGGCATGGTGAACGGGCTCCTCCGAACGGCGAGCCTGCTGGCGCCACAGCCACAGTGACGTCATGCCCAGCAGAGCGGCGAAGACCATGAGCAGCACCACGGAGACCCACATCTGCCGGCTCCCGGGACTGTCCCACCCCGCCGACGTGGCCGTAGCGGCCCACAAGACGGCGCCCCCGGCATAGAAGGTGCGCATCCTGCGCAGTTGCCGCAGGGCTCGTACGGATTCAGCGTGATCGTTTTCCGAGGCCATGCCGACGCAGGTACCCCCGATCCGCGTCCCCTATCAAGCTTCGGCACATCCCTCCGGGCGGGAACTCCGGGGCGTCCGTATCTTGGCGTCCATGACAGCCGAGGGAGAGCCGCGGCTCTTTGTGAACCGCTGGGGCGACACGTCCGATCCTGCGCATGCTGGGGGTGGGCCCCGGAGGGCGGACGGATGCTCGTGCTTCGACCAGTCCAGGCCGCACCCGCGGGCGCGGGTCGGTTTCCACGCCGAACGGCAGGACACCTCGGCGCCGGGCTGGCAGCGGCTCCTGGAGCTCGTCGAGGAGGCCGCCGCCGACGGACGCGAGGAGTTCCGCCCTCTGACCGAGTTGAGTCCCGAGCACCGGCGGCAGATCATCACCTTGCCGCCGAGCATCGCCAAGCTGACGGCGGTCAGGCACCTTGTGCTCTACGGCAGCAACCTGGTCCGGATCCCGCCCGAGATCGGGGCCATGACCGGCCTGGAGGAGTTCACTCCGTACACCTCCTACCGGTTGCACTGGTTTCCGTATGAGATCACTCGGTGCCGGAAGCTGAGCCGTAGCACGGTGAGCACCCGGGCCCTGTTCGGCAACGACAAGCTGCGACCACCATTTCCGCGGCTTCCGCTCTCCCCGGGCGCCGGGACGGACATCGACCTGCGTGATCTCGATCCCCGGCGCTGGGGCACCACGGCCGTCGACGGGTGCGGTGTCTGCGCCCGTCCGGTCCCGCCCGGCGGACTGCACCAAGTGTGGCTCTCACGGCGCGTGGCCACCGACGTGCTCCCGCTCCTCGTGAACGCCTGCTCGCAGCGGTGTGTGGCCGAACTGCCCGAGGGCGCCGAGGGGCATCTCCCGACACCTCACCGAGGAGGCCGAGTCGACCGGCCGGCCTCCGATTGATCCGTGGGGTGTTCGGAAGGGTCTTTCAAGGCGAAGGTGCGGTCCAGGGCGTCGAGCGCCGTGATGAGCTGCCGCGCTTGGTGGCTGGGCATGCGACCTGCCGGTGGACTCCGTCCGGGCGACCGGCGAAGATCGCAGGTCATCAGCTCGGTCCCGGGCCTGATGGTGCGGTGCCGTCGGTCAGTTCGAAGTCGGCGCGGGCGGTCTCCACTCCGTTGATCTGCAGGGAGATCGCGTGCCGCCCTGGGTAGTAGCGTCGGGTCGTGACCGGGCGGAAGGAGTGCTCCCGCGTCACCTGCGTACGCTCGCCGGGGGCGAGGGTGCGGGTGGTGAGTTTGAAGGTCTTGCCGGTCTGGCCGCCGTTGGCCTTGCGGTGGTGCACGATGTAGTCGATCGAGAGCCGCGCCGGGGCGTCACCGGTGTTGTGGATCGAAGCGGTGAAACGGACGCTGCCGCCGAACGGGACGCTGCCACGGTCGAGATGAGGTCCGTCGATGTGGAGCGCCGCCGGGGCGAAGCCGAGCAGTTCCAGTGCGGCGGGGTGGCCGCGCTTGACGAGGGTGCGCAGTGCATGACGTACGAGGCGTTCCGTGGCGGCGTCCGGGTCGTTCAGCCAGCGGCGGGCGGTGGTGAGGACGAGGTCGGGGTGGTCGCGGCTGAGGTCGTTGAGGTGGTTGGCGACCGAGCGGCGCACATCGTCGCTCTCGTCCCGGTAGAGGGCGTCCAGGAGCGACACGGTTACTCCCGGCCGGGCCATGAGGCCCGGCACCCGCACCGCCCAGGGGAGGTAGGGGCGGGTGCCCTCGGAGGCGAGCCTGCGGACGTCGGCGTCGGCCGAGCCGGGCCAGCCGCTGATGATGCCGAGGGCGCGGTCGAGGTCGTGCCGCAGCAGTGTCCTGATGGCGAACTCCGAGGTGAGACGCCCGGTGAGGTCGGCCAGCAGCGCCATCGCGTCGTCGAACGCGGCGACGCCGCCGTCCTGGACCGCGCGGGTCGCGAGAGCGCTGGTGACCGGCCAGATGAGCCATCCCGTGAAGTGCGGGTCGTCCCGTGCCGAGCGAACGGCCCGGGCCAGTTCCGCGTAATCGCCGGGGAGGTCGGTGAGCAGCGCGTCCCTCAGCAGGTCGGCTCGTTCCCTGAGGGACAGCGGAGCGATCTGCCGCGAAGCCGCGCGCAGTGACTTCAGGTCGGCGTCCGGAACGGCGGTCCGCACGGCGTCGATGAGGTGCTGGACGGTGTCGTGGCCGAGGAGTTCGTCGGCGGTGGGCATGCGGCTTCTTCCGTGTGGGGGGTGGTGCGGCTCGGTGGTGATCGGTCCGGGTGAGCCGGTGGGCACGCGGTTCGCGTTCCGGAAGCAGGACGTGCGGTCGGGCGCCGGATGTCGCGTCCGTGTCCGGGCCGGTCAGGGGCTGTCCCCGCAGTGGTAGAAGCGGCAGGTCACTCCCGGGCCCGGTGCCCGTGGTGCGTCGCTGCGGGGCTCGTACAGCGCGCGACCGCCGGGGAACTGCCCGAGTTCGGTGGGCAGGGCGGCTCCGGTGGCCATCTCGTCCGGCGTCCAGCCCGTGACGTCCAGCAGCAGTCCGTCCAGCGGGCCGCCGACGAGGTGGGCGTACGTCTGGCCCGGGCGGGGGCCCGGGTCGGGGTCGTCGTGGTCATGGCCGTACACCCGGCCGCGCAGCAGCTGCTCATCGCCGTTCATGGGGCCAGCCTTCCACCCACCACCGACAACGGGGGTCCGCCGAGGGCGCGAGGGGTGGTCTGGGCGCCGTGCGACCGCGTGCCGCTCGTCCGAAATCGCGGTTCGCCCAGGCGTCGCCGCATGATGAAGGCATGACCGACCGTGACGATTTCCTGGTGTGGGTCGAGACCGCCCTCTACGAGGCCGAGCTGGCCCTGCACAACGGCGACGCGGCTCCCCGCCGGGCCCTCTGGTCGCGCAACGAGCCCGTGAGTGTCCTGGGGGCGTGGCGCAACGCCTACGGGCGACAGCAGATCGACCAGCTCTTCACCGCCCTGGCCAGGAGCTTCTCCGACTGCACGTCGTACGTGTTCGAACTACAGGCGCTCGACGTGTCGGGAGACATGGCCTACACGGCCGGCCTGGAGCACACCTCGGTCTCCGTCGACGGGGAACCGCGCGGCTACACGCTGCGGGTCACTCAGGTGTACCGCCGTGAGGACGGTGGGTGGAAGGTGGCCCATCGGCACGGCGACACCGTGGCCGAGTAGGCGGAGGGGCGGACGCGCCGTTCCGGTGCCCGGACTGCGGGGGCTGTCACCACGCCGCGACCGGCGGTGCTGTGACCACCGTCGCGGGCAGCGTCAATGCCGCGCTGTGCGCTCCCCGCCATCGGTGTGCCCGGGAGGCGGGCTGATGCCGTCGATGAGATGGGAGACCAGGGCGACGACGAACTCGTCGGTCACGGGCTCGTCCGGGATCAGCATCCGGTGGTAGACGGCGCCCCAAAGCTGGTCGACGACGACCTGGACGTCGATGTCCTCGCGGATCTGGCCCTGCTCCTTGGCACGCGACAGCCGCTCCCCCGCCAGCCGTCGGCGTTCGGAGGAGTAGAGGGAGCGGAAGGCGGTCGCCAGGTCCTCGTCGGTCTGGGACTGCCCGATCAGCTCGGTCACCACCCGCCCGGCCGGCGTCGCGGTCATGATGTGCGCGAACGCCCGCAGTTGGCGGGTGAGGTCGGCGCGGATGTCGCCGGTGTCCTCGAAGGCGAGGGTTTCCTCGACGGCGTGGAAGTAGCCGTCCAGGGCGAGGGCGCCTTTGGAGGGCCACCACTTGTACAGGGTCGTCTTGCTGACACCCGACAGGCGGGCCACCCGTTCGAAGGTCAGGTCGGCGATGCCTTCCTTCAGGAGCACCTCGCCGACCACGCGGAAGACGTCCGCGCGGACCTCGTCGGCCGGGCGGCGCCCGCGCCCGCGGGCCGGGCGTTCGGCGGCTCCCTCGGCCTGCTTGGTCACGATGTCTCTCCCTGGTGTGGTCCCGGTCGGATCAGTCTAGGAAGCCGGGTGATCGTCATGCGGTCCGGGCACCGGCTCGGCCGGTGGGCCGGAGGACCCCGGCGGGCGTCGTCGGTTTCCTCGACGCGCACGAGTTGCCCGACGTCGCGTGGGAGGACGGACTGCCCCTCGTCGCGTGGGATGACGGGCTGCCCCTGCGGAGGGTGCGGCGCGGGTTCGCGAGGCGGGCGGCTCGCGGGGTCAGGCCAGACCGCCGTTGGTGTAGAGGACCTGTCCGTTGACCCAGCGGGCCGGGCCGGCGAGGAAGGCGACCGACTCGGCGACGTCGCGCGGTTCGCCGAGCCGCTCCAGCGGGGTGGCCTTGGCGAAGTCGGCCACGGTGGTCTCGTCCTTGCCCTCGAGGAAGAGCGGGGTGGCGACCGGGCCGGGCGCGACGGTGTTGACGGTGATGTCCTTGCCGCGCAGTTCGCGGGCGAGGATCAGCCCGATGCTCTGCACGGCGGCCTTGCTGGCGACGTAGGCGCCGTAGGTGGGGAGCTGGGTGCGCGTGACCGACGTGGACACGTTGATGATCGCGCCGCCCCTGCGTACCCGGCGGGCGGCCTGCTGGGCGACGACGAAGGTGCCGCGGATGTTGGTGCGGTGCATCCGGTCGAGGTCGTCGAGGTTCAGCTCGGCGATCGGTGCGAGCACCATGATCCCGGCGGTGTTGATCACCACGTCGATCCCGCCGAACGCCGCCTCCACGGCGTCGAAGGCCGCCTCCATCTCCTGCTCCTCGCCGACGTCCCCACTGACGGCGACGGCCTGGCCGCCGGACGCGGTGATCTCCTCGACGAGGGCCTCGGCCCTGCCCTTGTTGCCGGCGTAGTGCACGGCGAGCGCGAAGCCGTCCGCGGCGAGCCGCTCCACCACTGCCTTGCCGATGCCGCCGGAGCCGCCGGTGACGAGGGCGACGCGGCGGTCGGTGCGGGATGTGCTGGTCATGAGTCTTGCTCCTCCATGAGAAGTGGACGCTGAGTCCATATAAACAGAATATGGACGACCTGTCCACATCTCTGTCCGCGGTAGCTCCTTTCGCACGCGCGGACCCGTGGCAGCTCGTGCACGTAGGACGGGAGGCCTCACGCCGCAGTCGCGGCCCCTGTCCAGGGCTCCCCCGTGCGCCCGGCCCATTCCCGGGCCGCTTCCGGGCGGCCGGTGAGCAGCAGGAGCAGGGCGGCGATCGGGCCGCGGATCTCCTGGCCGGACCCTCGCGTGAACTCGATGTCCGTCGCGACGAGCCGGGCCTTCGGCAGAGGCCAGGGGCGGGGCGGGAAGCGCATGGTCCATACCCGGTCGGCGGCGTCACGAGCGGCGGCAAGGGGCATCGGACGTGTCCGGCCGAGCGCGAGGGCGATGTCCTGGCCGTGCACCAGGAGGTCGAGGAGGGGCTCGCGGCGCGAGGTGGCGGGTGCCAGCCGGCGGGAGCCGACGATCGAGCGGAGGTTCGCGACGATCTCGGCGACGGGCAACGACCCCTCACGCACCGCCGAGTCGTGGATCATCCGGTTCCAGTTCCCGCGCGCCCGGACCATCTCCCGGATCACCTGCCCACGGGAGTAGCGCGCCGCGATGGTCAGGTGCGCGGCCACGTCCCGCACCCGCCAGTCCCCGCAGCGCGTGCGCGTCTCCCACTCGTCGGGGCTCAGACCGTCCAGCAGGTCGGCCAGGTTCGTCCGCTCCTGATCGACGATCCGCCAGAGCTCGTCGATGTCCAGCACCGCACCCACGACATCACCCACCTAAATGGTAAGCTCCTCTGACCAAAGTAGTCAGGCACTCTGACCAGTGTCAAGGGAGGCGCGGCGTGCCGCGACCAGGGTGCGGAAAGAGGGCGGGCGATGGTGACGGAGAGCGGCCTCAACACGGGCGTGCTGTTGTTCCTGCCGTACCGGGCCTTGGAGAACCGTGTCTTCGCCGCGCTCGCCGAGGCCGGCTTCGACGACTTCACGCCCGCTCAGGCGCGGGTCATGCAGCGCATCGGCCCCGAGGGCACCCGTCTGACCGAGCTCGCCGAGCAGGCCCAGATCACCAAGCAGACGGCGGGCTTCCTCGTCGACCAGTTGGAGAAGGCGGGCTATGTCACCCGCGTGCCCGACCCGACCGACCGACGGGCCAGGCTGGTTCGCGGCGCGGAGAAGGCCCGGGCGGCCAAGGAGGTCGCCGACGCGGTGGTCGCCGAGGTGGAGAAGGAGTGGGAGCAGCACCTCGGGAAGCGGCGGATGAAGCAGCTGCGGGAAGCCCTCACCCTGCTCCGGCAGATCACCGACCCGTGGGCCTAAAGGGGACGCGAAGCACGCGCCCGGAGAGACGCAGAGCGCCGGAATGAGGCTGCCCTCCGGCGGACGACGGACCGCGGACGTGAACGACCGTGTCCCGGCGCACCGTTCCAGACGGTCGGAGTCTGTGCAGGTCAGAGCCCGTTTCAGCGTTCCAGCGTCCCGTCATGGCCGCCATCCGTGGCCGATGGGACGGATCACGGCACAGGCTTGGGTCGTCCGAGCAGCTCGCCGGACCATCCACTTCGCACCTGGAGATCTGATGCGTTCCCGTTTCACCGCCCGCTCCGCCCGCCTCGCCCTGGCCGCCGTCGCGGCGGTGTCCCTCACGGCCACCGCGGCCGCCACTGCCACCGCCGACAGCCGAAGCGACACCGTGCGGGCCTGCGCGACCAAGGACCTGACCTTCAAGGTGAGCGTGAAGACGCAGGCGGGCGGCTACTACCTCGTCACCGCCAAGGCCAAGTCCGGTGTCACCTGTTACCTGAAGGGCGTCTTCCCGTCCGCCTCCTTCGGCTCCTCCCCCGACACCGAGGTGGGACCGGCCGAGCAGTCCGTCAGTGAGAACGTCGTACTGTCCGGCTCCAAGGCCGCCTACGCCGGCATCAATCCCATGACCACGGGCAGCGACCACGGCAAGCAGTTCGACCTGATCCACCTCTCGGTCGCCGGGGACGAGGGCAACGCCGTCAGCCTCCGCCTCCCCGACACGGCCACGGTCGACCGGCCCGTGGCCACCAACTGGCACGCGGATCCCGCCGACGCCGTTCCCTTCTCGGACTGAGACCCGGCGGTCTGGACCGAGGCCCGATCCGCCCCTGGCCGTGCGACATATCGTCGGCCGGGGGCGGCACGGCTCATGTCATGGCCGCGCGGCGTCACCGCCTCCGCCCGGGCCGGCGGCGATGCGCCGGGCCTCGGATACGGCAGGGCGGCGACGCGTCCAACCGGACCGGAATCCGATTGCCCTCGAGGGGCCGGTTGCCGATGCTGCGGGGATGCGCTTCTCCGGCAACATCCCCAACCGTCCTCGCCGAACGACTGGACGAGGGGCTGGAGTTGCTCCGGAGCGTCTGGTCCGGCAAGCCGGTGGACCACCACGGCCGGCACTACCGGGCCCGGGACGTGACCCTGCTGCCCGCCACCGTGCAGAAGCCCGGCCCGCCGGTGTGGACCGGCGGGTTCTGGCCACGTCGCCCTCCGATGCGGCGGGCAGCGCGGTGGGGCCGTGCGGTACCCCTCTTCGAGACGGCCCGGCACGGGCACGTTCCCGAGGTGGCCGAAGGGCGGGATCTCGTCGCCTACGTACGCAAGTGCCGTACGGCCGAGGCCGATCGGCCTTCGAGTTCGTGCTCGGCGGTGCCACGTCCCCGGAGTCGGCCAGGGACGTCATCGGCCCGCTGCGCGACGCCGGCGCCGCTTGGTGGGACGAGCGCCAGATCCGGACCGGCACCGACCTGGACCGCCTGTCGCCGGTCCTGCGCCGGATCGAGGCGGGGCCGCCGGTGATCTGACCGATCGTTCGAGGTCGTAGGGCCCGCAAGGGTGTGGGGCCATCGGGCCGTACAGGTCTCGGACCTCCCGACCGGTCAGGTCCGCACACGGGCCAGGCCACCGATTCGTCAGTCAGCCGCCTTGCCGAAGGCCGGTGAACACCTCGGGGGTCGTCCAGCCGCGCAGCGTGGCGTGCATGGTCGACCGGAACGCGGCCTCGGCCGTGGCGCCGCCGAGGGCTCCGGCCAGTTCCAGAGTCACCAGCCCGTGCATGGCCGCCCAGAGCGACAGGGCGATCGTTGTCGCGTCGCCTTCGAGGACGGACTCCGTCAAGGCGCGGTCGATCGCCGCGAGGAGCGGACGGACCGGGTCGTTTCCGCCGACCTCCCCCGACGGGTCGAAGGACTGCACGCCGCCGAACAACACCGTGTACAGGTGCCGGTGTCCGCGACCCCAGCGCCGATAGGCGACGGCCAGCGCGTAGACGTCGGCGAGCGGGTCCTCTGAGGGGCGTACCGCCGACACCTCTTGGAACAACCCCGCGACGGCCCTGTCCCGTACGGCGCCGATCAGGCCGTCCTTTCCGCCGAACAGGGAGTACACCGCTGTCGTGGACGCGTCGGCGGCGGCCGCCACGGCGCGAACCGTGACGGACTCCCGGGGTCGCGTGGCGAGCATTTCGGTCGCACAGCTCACGAGCCGCTCTCGGACGGCTTCGTCGTTCGTTCTCGGCCTACCCACGCACAGCAGCCTACCTCTACTGATAACGTCGTTTTGAAACGACGTTCTGAAACTGTCGGAGGTTCGCCGTGCCCGCATTCTTCATACGCCTCGCCCGCTTCACCGGGCGGTTGTCGCTGACCCTGGCCGCCGTAGCGGCGCTGGTCGTCGTGTTCCTCGCACTGATCGCCCTGACGGACGGAGCGGGTTCGGGGCTGGTCGCATGGTCGACGGCCATCGGGGCCGGGGGCGCTCTCGCGCTGTGGCGGGGTCGCCGTCGGGCCTGGCCGGCACGGCTCGTGCCCTTGTTGCCGGTGGCCGTCGCCGCGGCGTTGACGGCGTCGGTCTGCGTTCCGACCGTGCCGGTGCAACGGCAACGCCCGCCCGCCCTGCCCTTCGCGGCCACGCAGCACTGGAAGCTGAGCACGGGCAGCCGAGTCGCGGTCTACCACTACCCGCCGGCACGCAGCGTGCCCAGACACCCCGTCCCGTTCGTGTACCTCAACGGCGGCCCCGTTCGGGGCATCTCGGTGCTCGACCACCGGTTCCTGCGACTCCTGGCACGCCAGGGCCATGACGTCTACGCCTATGAACCGGCCGGTGCCGGACGGAGCGACCTGCTCCCCATGGACCAGTACACGATCTCCAGGTCGGTGCGCGACCTCGCCGCCTTCGTCGACCGCCTGGACGAGGGCAAGGCCGACATCCTCGGCTTCTCGGCAGGTGGGGCGGTGCTCACCCGGGCCCTGGCCGATCCGCGGATCGCCGCGCGCCTGCACCGGGCGATCATCGCCGAACCCGGACCCATGGACGGACCCACCGCGCACATCACCGGCCACAAGGGCAAAAGCTCCGCACGCGGACTCGCGCCGGCCATGACCGGCCCTCGATCGACCCATGTCCCCCGCTACGCCGTGGCGTTCGGCCTCATGCGACTCGGACTCCTCTCCCCCGGCACCGGGTTGATCGGACAGGCCGAGGGCGTGAACGCCTTCACCGCCGCGGACCTCGGCAGTGACACCGCCTCGGCGTACTGCGCGCGCGACGCGCACCGCATCCCCACCGAGGACACCGCACAGAACTTCTCTTTCAGCCCCGCCGCCAGCCTGCGGATTCAGCAGACCATCAAGGACTCCCCGTCCATCGCACCGCGCCTGGGTCGATCACGGACCCCGGCGATGCTGATGATCGCCGAATGCTCCTCGCAGGTCCGTCAGTGGGCGACCGCCGTCCTCACCCACGACCCCGCCGTCGAACGCACGCAGTACATGCCCGGAGTCGGGCACCACATGTGGAACGGCCTCGACGACAACGACGACCGTGCGGCCGCGGTGATCACCGCCTTTCTCCAGGGCGAACCGGCGCCGCTGCCGAACCACCCGACTCGCGAGACCGTCCCCGCTTTCCTGCGCGACCACGAGTGAACGCGCGCGGATGAGTGACGCCCGGCCCGTCACTCATCCGGCTCCGCGAGGAGGGCGCGGCCGGCCGCGAAGAGCCGGGCGCAGCGCCGGGCCATGGCGTCGGGTGACTCGTCGGGGTGTTTGACCCACCAGCGGACGAGCGCGGTGCACAGTCCGCGCCAGGCATGGGCGAGCGCGTCGGCGTCCAGCGGGTCCCCGATGGCGCGGCCCCCTATGTCACCGTGGCCGTAGCAGGCCGCCCCGGCGAGGAGGTCGGCATCTGGGACGACGTCAAGGCTGCCGCGGGCGAGGTCCTGCACCGTCACCGTGCCACCATCACCCACCACCATGCCGTCGGCCGCGACCACCGGCCCGGCTACGACCTGCAACGCCCGGAGCCCTTCGCACTGGCGCTGCGCGCCGCCAAGGACGCCTGGACCCGCATCACATCCTCAATCCGGGCGTTCTGATCGACTGACCGATCTCTGTTCCTCCGGCCGCCGGCGCGGCCGGGCCCGCGGCCGCTCGTACGCACGGCAGCCGGACGGGCCAGGTGACTCAGCTGAGCGACTCGAGGTCGTCGGGCGTGCCGTCAAGGGCAGGACCACAGCCTGGGGGGAGGTGCGCGGCTACGAGTTCCACGGCCTCGTCGGCGGTGACAGGGCAACCGATCTGCTCCCGCCCCGAACCGAGCGGCTCATGCAGCCGACGAACGCGGAAGTACCGTTCGCCGTCGTAGGGGAAGATCGAGGGCAGGTCTTGCGACCAAGGGAAGCGGGTGCACCGGCTGAACTGCAGCGATCCATGGGTGACCAGCGGAAACAGAGCCCGGAGGGCGGGGTTTGCGTATGCGGCCTCTACCAGGTCTTTGTCGATGAAGGCCTCGTCCATGTCCCGCACGTCCTGCCACTTGGCTGCCACAGGGTCATCTGGCGCTGTCCCGCGTATGTCCTTCTCCACCATGCTCGGACATTAGCTGACTCCACAACGGGCTGGTTCGCAGGTCGTCGTTCGCCTTCCTCTCCGATGAGGACCTGCTTCGCCGACATCGCATCTGCCACCCCGTCAGTCAGCTCCTCTCCACAGCACCGACCACGCAGGTCGATGCCGCACATCCCCTGACGCCTCACTTCAGGGGACAGCCCTCAGGCGAGCCAGAGGGAACCGCGTCGGTGACGCGCCGGGGGAACGTCCACCAAGTCAGCCGCATCGAGCGTGATGTGGCCCGATGCTGAATTCACCAGGCGCAGCACTGTGCCGACTTGACCACGCAGCCGCTGCCGCGCCCGGCGCTCTTCCACCGAGGACCATTCGGCGACCGAGCGATCCTGCCGGTGTCGAGGGTACGAGTAGATCTCCACTGTGCGCCGGATTCTTCGGGGTCGGGGCTTTCTGGACTCCCTGGCCGCTTCGGTGAAGCACCGTGCGCTGTAGCGGAGGTCGTGGAGAACGGCCGTACGCCAGGGGCCTCCTGACGATGTGTCGTCTCCACTCCGGTCGGGTGAAGGGGGAAGATGGCGGGCGGTGCGAGCCACGGGATCTCCGTTCGCGGCGATCACCAGGTATCTCCTGGCGGCTACCTGAAGCCCGTGGGTCCGGTGGAGCGTGCGTGTGCCATGCGTGCGACTGTAACTCCCTCCCCCGGCGAATACCTGCCGTGACAGAATGCCCACATGTTCATGATCCGAAAGGACAATGCCGCGTAGGCGTCCGAAGGCCGTCCGCGCTGAGCGGTGGCGGCCCCGCAAGCATCTGCCGGTCCGCCGGATTCCGTACGTCTCCGCTCGAACTCGCGCGGCGATAAGACGAGTTGAGGCCGAGCAACTCTGGCCCGACGCCGTGGCTGACGCGCTCAGCCGGTTCGAGTGGGCCTTCCGGCAACCGGGGCGGTATCTGGCCGGTCCTTACGAGAGCCCTGGCATCGAGATCGAGGACGGCCGGGACGACCTGGAAGAGGCCCTTCGCCGCCTGCCGAGCGGAGCCCGGGCCGATCTGGGTCCTGGTGGAGCGGATCGACGCGGAGTTCGAGCGCCGTACGCTCCCCGATCCGGGGTGGGCGAGCGAGTGGACGGCGGGGCGCTGGTGGTGGTGGCGCGTCCGGGAACGGTGAGGGAGGACATGTCACACACCGGGTGCCGGCGGTGAAGGTGGCGATCTTGGGCAGACGGTGGGAGTGATCTTGCCGTGGTCCCAAGAGGGGGGATGTCGTGACAGTGCCCGCGCGTCGTACGTCGTTCGTCAAGCGTCGTCGGTACCGGTTCGATCTTCGGTCGACTGCCTTGTTCTTCGTGTTCCTCGCCGTGGTCGTGTGCCTCCTGGGCCTCGCCGCGCGCGTGCTGGCGGATGCCGTGGAGCGGCGTCCCGCCTGGATGTTCGTGCTGGTTGTGATAGGCGTGGCGGGGCTTTTGGGCCTGCGGCGCCGGGTGCACGTGGCACGAGCGGCCCGCCGGGCCGCGGCAGCGCTCGACGAGGCGGCGAGGGAGGCCGCCGAGGTGCTGGAGGCCCCCGTGGTTCCCCGCCCTCGGGCGACCGCCGAGGTCGCCACCGAGGTCGTGGAGGTCGCCGTCGACTACGACGCCCTGACGCCGGAGGAGTTCGAGGAGGCGATAGCCGCGCTCTGCGAACGGGACGGCTGCTCCGGCGTCGAAGTCGTGGGAGGTGCGGGCGACTTGGGCGCCGATGTCGTGGCGACGACCCCCGACGGCCGGCGGATCGTCGTCCAGTGCAAGCACTACGACCCGTCCCACCGGGTCGGTTCCCAGGACCTCCAGCGTTTCGGCGGTACGTGCTTCACCGTGCACGAGGCCGACGTCGCCGTGCTCGTCTGCACGAGCGACTTCACCGCGCCGGCGGTGGAGTACGCCGACCAGTGCGGCATCGTGTGCGTGGACCGGGAAGCCCTGGAGGCGTGGACGGAGGGGACCGGCCCCCGCCCCTGGGAGGCCGCCCTGGGTGGCGGAGCGGCCGGGTGGGAGACAGCCGGTGCCGGGTATTGAGGAACAACGCTCATCGACATCCACATCCTCGGGGCGCCCCGCTCTGCCGGCGAGCGGGGGACCGGCTGGGGCCGACGACAATCCGCTTGATCGGGTGCGGGGTCGACGTGTCATGCTCCCGGTGTGACACCTGATCTGACGCCACGGCTTCTGAGCTGGGGCGAAGTGGACCCCGCCCGTCATCCCTTCGACGCGGACGCGGCGGCGCACGTGGTCCACTCGCTCGGGCCGGCCCGGCGTGTGCCGCGTCGGCCGGATGTCCCCTTCGCCGACCCGGTCATGACCGCCTGGAGCCGGGATGAGGCCGACCTGTGGGCCGATGCCATGTCCCACGCCCTGATCCGGCACTACGGCCGTTGGGCCGCGGGCTGGCGCTGGTCGCACGACGAAGGAGACTTCGACGGCGGGCCGGTGGGCGCCTGGTGCTGCCCGCGGGACTCGATCACCACGCCCGAGGAGACACTCCCCCGGGTGGTCGCCGCCCTGTGCGAATGGCGTGCCTGGCTCGAGAGCCTCGCCGGGTGGATGGACGCGTACCCGCTGGACCTGGACACCGTCGAGGACAACCGCATCGTGTGGGAGCGGGCCGCCCGCAATCTGATTCTTCAGGTGACCGACCGCACCGGGTGCGGCAGTGGCTGGCACGGGCACTGCCATCAGGTGCTCACCTGGTTCCTCGAGCGCTGGTCCGTGGCGCCCGATGTCGCGGAAGAGCTCGTCGACCGTGCGATCGGCGGGCGGTTCGAAAGCTGGACCGGCCCTGACATCACGCTGGTCGACGACGTCGCCGAGCGGCTCGCGCGCTCACTGGGGCCGGAGGACCACGCGCCGCCTCCCGAGCCGCTGCCGGACCATCTGGAGCGCTGGCTCGCGGTGCGCGCGAGCGTGCCGTGGCAGGAGCTCCAGGACAGCGGCACGGAGGAGCCGGTGGTGGCGTGCCATGACGGCGCGGCCGAGGACATCCGCGGCTTCGACGGCGCCCTGGACCCGGCGCGTGCCCGTGGTCTGCTCGACGCGCTGGAGGAACTGCGGGCGGACGCCGCCCACGACGCCGGCCTCGACTTCGCGCGGTTGCAGCGCTGGCAGCGGCACGTGCTGGGCACCCCGCACCTCCCGCCCCTGCGCACTCTGCCCGCCTTCGCGAAGGGCGGCCGGGAGCGCTACGGCATCGGCCCCGACATGCGGGCCCGCCTGGACGCCTGCCTCGCCGAGAGCGCCTTCGACGCCGAACGGCCCCTCCCCCTGACCGCCCGCGCGGGGCGCGCCTACCTCGACGTGTGTTTCTTCCATCCCTTCGACGACGGCAACGCCCGCTCCGCCTTCCTCACCCTGCTCTTCGTCCTCGCCCGGGAGGGCATCACGCTGGACGACGTCACCCTGCTGCGCCGTGTCAGCTTCCGGGCCGGCGATCCGCGCGAAGCTCTCGTCCTCGCCCGGTACATCGACATGCATCTCGCCGAGACCCGGCGCCGTGCTGCCGCAGGGTGAGCACACCCCGGACGGGTGGCTTTACCCATCCGTGGGACCCGGCGGTAATCCGGGCTCGGCGGGGTAAGGGGATGTCGATCAGCCACCTGTCGACAAGGAGCCGTGGATGACCGACGACGCCTACCTGTTCCTGCTTGACGACGCGTCCGCGCCGCTCGGTGTCCCGCCCGCCGCCGTCGGCGAACTCGCCTGTATGGAGACTCCCGCCGTCCGCGCCTGGCTCGACGCTCAGGGCAGCACCCCGACCTCGCCCCACCTGCGTCTGCTGCCTCCGGAGGAGACGGCGGCCGTGCCCGAGGGAGCGGAACGGCTGCCGGTGCCGCTGAGCGAGGAGGAGCTGAACCGCCTCCGTCACCAGATGGCACCGGAGCCGCTGGCCCGGCTGGAGGAGGAACTGCTCGCCTACCGGGACAGTGCGGACGGGCGGGACGGTCTGATCGGACGCGCGCTGGCCGCCGGTGTGGCACCGCACCGCATCGTCGAACTGACGGGGGTGGACCCCGCCACGGTGACCGCCGCCGCGAACGGGTGACCACTCGGCGCGCCGCCCTGGCGCGACACGGACCGATCGGCCCCGCCGGGCGGGAAACACCTGGCGGGGCCGATCGACGTGCGCGGTCGTGAAGGACGGTCGCCTACGCGGCGAAAGGCTCTGCGGCGCTTCAGCCGCCATAGGGCACGGACGTCAGTTCAGCGGGTCGAGCGTGAGGTAGGCCTGGCGCGGATCGCCGTCGTGCACCAGTGATTCGTGGTGGCCCACGTCATCGAAGGCGAAGGCGTACGCCTTTCCGTCCGCCATCTGGGCATGGATCTTGCGCGCGTAGTGATTGGTGACGGCGTCCTTGTAGAAGTCGGCGGAACCGGCGTCGGGCTGGTTGGCGTTGACCAGCAGGGTGGAGCGGTTGAAGCCGGCGCACAGGGTGCGCGAGATCGGGCCGCGCACCTGGTCGTTCGGGGCGTCGAGCCGTCGGTGGCAGCCGAAGACGGAAGAGGCGTCCGGCTTCTGGAAGCTGGTGACCACGGTCCCGGCGCTGTCGGTGAAGTTCATGACGCCACCGGAGACCCGTCCGTAGTACTTGGTGCCGGGCCGGTCGGCGAACGGGGTGACTGTCAGGGTCGAGGTGGAGTACTTCTGCCACACGCGGTTGATGTAGTCGTCCATGACGGTGGCCGGCAGGGCGCCCGTCTCCAGTCCGTACAGCGGCGACAGGGCCCGCAGCACGGTGCCGTCGGGGCGGGTCTGGATCAGGTTGGCCCAGCCGCCGGGCTGTCCCCTGAGGGCGTTGAAGAAGCCGTTGTACCCACCGGGCCTGAGCCGCCCGGTGCTCACGGTGCTTCCGTCGGCCCGCTGCACTCCCACCGCGTAGGGAGCGGAGAACATGTCGACCTGGGTGCTGTTGATCCACAGACCCGAGTCGTTGAGCGTGTACTCGGACCAGTTGAAGAGGATGTTCCGGTTGGGGTCGGTCGGGTTCTGCACGGCGGGCTGGACCAGGCCTCCGGTGGTGAGCTTGAAGACCAGTTTCTGACCGTAGGAGAAGTAGACGCGGCCGGAGAACTTCGGCATGCGGATGGTCGCCGACTGCCCTGCAGCCGGGCCCGGGATCGAGGCGTCGGGGGCGGGGGTCGGGGGGTTGCCTCCGGCCGGCCAGGGGTGGAAGGTGCCGCCCGCGTCGGCCCAGCCCTGGCGTCCGGTGGCGAGGTCCGTGCCGAGGTTGTAGATGTACAGCTGCTCGCCGCGGGCCGAGTTGTTGGTGATCTTCAGGGGGATGGTCGCGGGGACGGCGGCGTGGGCCGGCGCGCCCGTCCCGGTCGCCAGCAGGGAGCCGGCGAGGACCGTGGCAAGGGTCAGTCCCACAGCCGCGGCCCGGCGTTTGAGAGTGGGGAACACGCTCTGTCTCCGTTCGACGGTTGGCCGATTCGTGAGTGCGTGAGAGCGCTCTCAGCGTTCCGCTTTGGTCCGGACCTGTCAATGGTTGAAGCGTCCTCGGTCAGGCCGGGCAGCCGCGCGCGGGGAGGCGCGCAGACAGGAGAGGACGACGACGAAGGGCCACACCGACTGCATGGTGGTCACGGCGCGTTCGGCCACGCCCGCCACGCCGTGCAAGTGGAGCTCGATCAGGAACCAGGCCGCGCCTGCCGCCATGACGGCGGTGGCCCCCAGGGAGGGGAACGGGCGCAGGGCCCACGGCACGGCGGCACCGCCCCTGGCGGCCAGGACGGGCCATGCGGCCAGAACGGCGAACGCCACGGCGGTCACCGAGCCGTGACTCAGGGAACCACCGCTGCTCGGGGCCGGGAACACGGCCACCGCCAGCGCCGCCACTCCCCCGGCCGCCAGGGCCATCCGCCCCGCGGTCGCGGCCGGGCGCAACCCCCAGGCCGTCAGCAGATGACAGAACCCCAGGGCGATGAACGCCACCGTCATCACCCAGGACCCCTCGTTGCCGGGAGCCGCCAGGACGCTGATGGTCTGGGCGGCGGGGTCGTAGGGAGGTCCCTGCACTGACGCCGCCACCAGCCACCCCATGATCAGGAAGACCGGCGCGCACCCCGACGACACCAGCACCCATAAAGGAACAGATCGCATCAGGACACCGTAGAACGGGCCTTCGTCGGCGTCGCGTTCCCGCGAAGGCGGCGCCCCACGTGGCGTAGTCGCACCCTCCGCTCCGCCGAAGGAAGCGCACGATGGAAAAACGTGCGGCCGGGCGGTGAAAGGTGATCGGCGTGGAGCTCACTCTCGTGGTGCTGATCATCATCGTGGGCCTGACGTTCGACTTCACCAATGGCTTCCACGACGCCGCGAACGCGATCGCCACCTCGATCTCCACCAGGGCCCTGACACCGCGTGTGGCACTGGCCATGGCCGCGGTGATGAACTTCTGCGGTGCCTTCCTGGGTACCGGGGTCGCCCAGACCGTGGGCAGCGGCATCATCGGGGCGCCGCAGGGGAGCTCGGGACTGCTGCTGGTCCTGTGCGCGCTCATCGGTGCCATCGCCTGGAACCTCTTCACCTGGTGGCGCGGGCTGCCCACGTCCTCCTCGCACGCCCTGATCGGCGGGCTGGTCGGTGCCGCGCTCGCCGCGTCCGCCACGGTGCACTGGTCGGGCATCGTGGACAAGGTCGTCCTGCCGATGCTGCTGTCCCCGCTGGTCGGCGTGGTGCTCGGGTACCTGCTGCACACGGGCGTTCTGTGGCTGTTCCGCCGCTCGCCGCCCCGGCGCACCATGCGGCGGTTCCGCCTGGCACAGACCGTCTCCGCCGCCGCCATGGGTCTGGGGCACGGCTTGCAGGACGCGCAGAAGACCATGGGCGTCATCGTGCTGGCACTGGTCACGGCCGGCCTGCAGGAGGACTTCTCGGTGCCGGTGTGGGTGATCGCCGCCGTGGCGGTCGCCATGGCCGCCGGGACGTACACCGGCGGGCGCCGCATCATCACCACCCTGGGGCGGCGCATCGTGCACCTCGACCCGCCGCGCGGCTTCGCCGCCGAGAGCGCCGCCGCGGCCGTCCTCTACACGACCGCGTTCCTGGTCAAGGCGCCGATCTCCACCACCCAGACGATCACCGCGGCCATTCTCGGTGCCGGTGCCACGCGGCGCTTCTCGGCCGTACGCTGGCAGGTGGCCCGTTCGATCGGTACCGCCTGGATCCTCACCTTTCCCGGCGCGGGGATCCCGGCCGCGGCGCTGTATCTCCTCCTGCGCGCCGTCACCGGTCTGTGATCACAGCGGGAGGCCTTCCATGACCGCTCTCCCCGGCCGCCGGACGGCCGCGCACTCCCCCACCGGGGTCCCGGACGGCCTCCCCGCGCCCGGGCGATTCGCCCATCTGCACCCCGACGACGGCGCCTGTCTCATGGAGGCCGCCGCGCTGCTGTCCGGCGGTCCTTTCACCGACAGTCCGGCCGGAACGCACCCGGCGCTCGCGGCCCTGGCCCGGGTGGTCAATGACCGTGTCGGTGACGGCGCCCGGCGTGCCTTGTGGCCGCTGGCCGCCGATCTCGCCGACGCCCGCCCGCCGGACCGGTGTTACGCGCCGCAGCTCGTCGGCGCGGTCGTGGACGAGGCCCGCGGGGTGCGTCCCGGTTCGCGGCGTCTGGCGCGGCACGGCTGTGCGTGCCGCCGCCGAGCGGAGAGGCTCGCCTCGCGTCCCGCGGGCGGCCCGGCGGTGCGCGTCGCCGATCTGCTGTGGTGGCGCGGGCCGGGGCGGCGGCGACTCGAACATGCCCTGCGGGTGCTGAGCGCGGCGCCTGACGCGGATCAGCGGCTGTCCCGGCTGTTGCGGCACGCCGTCGCCCGGGCACGGGACCGCACGGACGGCCGCGGGCCGAGCGCGCGGACGCCCTGCAACCGGTAGGCGCACGGTGCCGTCCTACAGGGCACCATGATCCCTGCCGGCACCTTCGGCTCGCTGCTCGCGTTCGCCTGGACGCAGACGCGGGCGTGCGCGTTCGCCATCGCCCTGCTGTCCGGCGTGGCCGCGTCCGCGCTGCTGCCCGACCTGCCGGTGGCGCGGTACGACCTGCTGGTCGGCTACGGGCTCCTGCTCACGCTGGTGTTCTGGGCCCGCGGCTGGGAGAGCGGGCGGGACGTCGCCGTCATCGCGGTCTGCCATGTCATCGGCCTGGCCTTCGAACTGGTGAAGGTGGCGCTCGGCTCCTGGAGCTACCCGGAGCCGGCGGTGCTGAAGGTGGCCGGTGTGCCGCTGTACGGCGGCTTTCTGTACGCGGCCGTGAGCAGCTACGTGTGCCGGGCCTGGCATCTGTTCGACCTGGAGCTCGTGCGCTACCGGCCCCGTGCGACGGCCCTGGTCGCCGCGGCCGTGTACGTCAACTTCTTCAGCCACCACTGGCTGCCCGACGCGCGCTGGGTGCTGGCCGGGCTGCTCGTGGCGGTGACGGCGGGCACGTCGGTGCGCTTCACCGTGCGCGGGGTGCGCCGGCGGATGCCGCTGGTGTCGGCGTTCGTGCTGATCGGCTTCTTCCTGTGGGTGGCGGAGAACCTGGCGACCCTGGCCGGCGCGTGGCGCTACCCGTACCAGGAGCACGGCTGGGAACCGGTGGGGCTGCACAAGTTCGGGGCCTGGGCGTTGCTCATCAGCGTGACGTTCGTGCTGGCGGCGGTGGGACGGCGTACGGACGGCGCGGCGGCGCGGGAGGGGCGGTGAGGGCCGCCGAGGCCGTGAAGTCGCGGCCGGGTCGTGAAGTCGTCGCACAGGTCCAGAAGTCGTCGCGCAGGGCGCACCTGAGTATCATCCTATGGACATAAATCGGGTGATTCCCTCCACGGTCGTCACCCACCGTGGCCATCCTCGCCGGAGTGATCCATGTCCCGCACCGGCACGACGGACGACGGCGACGAGCTGCTGACCCGGCTCGGGGCCCTGACCGCGCAGGCGCGCGCACAGGCCGAGATGCAGCGGTCCCGGGTCGAACTCGCGATCGCGCTGCAACGCGGCATGCTGCCGCGGGATCTGCCCCGGGCACGCCGCCTGCACCTGGCCGTGCGGTATACGCCAGCGTGCCAGGGCCTCAACGTGGGCGGTGACTGGTACGACGCCTTCACGCTGGGTGACGGCCGGATCGGTCTGGCCATCGGGGACGTCCAGGGCCACAACATCGAGGCGGCCGCCTTCATGGGGCAGGTCCGGGCCGGGCTGCGGGCGCTGGCCTCGGTGACCAGCGATCCGGGCGAGGTGCTGGCCCGGACCAACGATCTGCTGCTGTCCCTGGGCTCCGACCTGTTCGCCACCTGCACCTTCATGCGGCTCGACCCGTGTGCCGGCGTGCTGGAGAGCGCGCGGGCCGGACATCTGCCGTGCGTCTGGGCGACACCGGACGGGAAGTCCGGCCTCACCGAGGACGAGGGCGGTCCGCCCCTCGGGGTGCAGGCCGGGACGCCCTATCCGGTGACCCGGTACGAACTCGCGACGGGTGGGGTGTTCGTGCTGCTCACGGACGGCGTGGTGGAGGGGCCGTCGATGCGGCTGGAGGAAGGACTCGACCAGGTGACACGGCTCGCGGGCACGGCGGCGGTGGCGGGCATGGACGTGGACGCGCTCGCGGCGGCCGTGATCAAGGGTGCCGAGCGGGTGGGCCACGACGACGACGCGGCCGTCCTGGTCGTCGGGCTCGACGGGCCGGACGCTCAGCCATAGGGCCGCACGACGCCCGCTCCCGCCTCGCCCGGGCGGCGGTGCCGGTGTCTCATGGCTGCTGTGGTGGGTAGCCAGGATCTGCGCACGCCGGTCGTCATCGCTCTGCAGACGCCGGTCGTCGCCGCCTGCTATTACGTCTCCGGCGAGCTGGGGCTGCTGCGGGAACTGGTCGTGGAGGGGGCGGTCGTCACCCCCATCTGGCCTCCCACCGGCGTCTCGGTCGCCTGCCTGCTGATCCTCGGGCTGCGCTGCTGGCCGGGGATCGCCCTGGGCGCCCTCTTCATCATCATGTCCCTCACCTCGCTGACGCCGTCGGCTCTCGGCGTCCTGGCGGGCAACACCGCCGCCCCCGTCGTCGGCTACCTGCTGCTGCGGCGGGCGGGTTTCCGCACCGACCTCACGCGGCTGCGGGACGGTCTCGCCCTGGTGTTCCTGGGCGCCTTCGCCGCCATGCTGATCAGCTCGACCACCGGCGCCGGGATCCTCATCGCCACGGGCCGGATCGAGTGGTCGGGCTTCTGGGCGGTGTGGCTGGCCTGGTGGGTGGGCGACGCCATGGGCGTGCTGATCGTCACCCCGATCCTGCTCCTGCTGTCCCGTGTGCGACTGCCACTGCGCCTGTCACGCTGGAAGGAGGCCACGGGGCTCGCGGTCATCGCCTGCTGTCTGGTGCCGCTGGCCGCGCAGAGCTCGGTCAGCCTGCTGTTCCTCATCTACCCCCTGCTGATCTGGGCGGCTCTGCGCTTCCAGCTGGCCGGGAGCCTGATGTGCGCGCTGTTCGCCTCGATCATGACCACGGTTGCGGCGACCGACCGGGTCGGGCCGTTCGAACGGCTCAGCCGGGTCGAGGTGATGATGAAGCTCCAGGCCTTCAACGGGGCCATGGCGCTCACGGCCCTGATCCTGTCGGCCGTGATCACCGAGCAGATCCTCACGCGGCGTTCCGTGGAGCGCGCCTGTCAGGAGCTGGTGGAAGTCCTGGAGCACCTCACCGCGGGCGAGGCGGCGGACGCCCGGGCCCCGGTGGAGGACGGCAGGCCCGTGCGGCGACCCGAGGAGTGATCAGTCGGGCGGCACCCCGGCGTCCTGGCGCCGCCGACGCACCTCGACGGCCGACGGCGGTCACCCCCGGACGTAGGGTGGCGTCATGGCCGAGGTGGAGGTGCTGCAACTGCTGGTGTCGCCCGCGCACCGGCTGGCCGGACGGCCGTCCGACGGGCCGTCCCCCGGACCGGCCGACGAGCGGGTCACCCGCGTGGAGGTACGCCGCCACCTGGGGCTCCTGGGCGACCGCTACTACGCCCGGCCCGCCCACCGGAACGCGGCGGTGACCCTCATGGCCTCCGAGAGCCTTCCGGCCGGCGCCGACCTGCGGCACACCCGCCGGAACATCCTGCTCAGGGGCGTCGACATCGACTCCTTCGTCGGGGCGACGGTCTCGCTGGACTGCGGCACGGGGCCGGTGGAGTTCGCGGTGAGGCGTCCCGCCCGGCCCTGCGCGTGGATGGACGTGACCATCGGCCCGGGCGCGCAACGGGCCCTGCGCGGCCGGGGCGGCGTGCGGTGCACGCCGCTGAGCGACGGGGTGCTCACGCTCGGCCCGGCCACGTTCCGGGTCGTGGCCGGTGCCGACGCCGGGCCGTGAGGCGCCCGGGGGCGGTCAGCCGCCCGTCGGAGGCGTGCGGATGGCGGCGATGTCGAGCTGCAGACGCACCTTCTCGCTCACCATCGCGCCGCCCTCGGCGAGCCTGCTGTTGTACGTCAGGCCCCAGTCGGAGCGGTTGATGGTGGTGGTGCCGTCGAAGCCCACCCGGTCATAGCCGAAGGGGTCGGTGACATTTCCGATATAGGTCATGTCGAGTACGACGGGCCGCGAGACGCCTTTGATGGTCAGTTCGCCCCACATGCTGAACAGGTCGGCGCCCGTCTGCTCCACCGCCGTGCTGGTGAAGCGCATACGCGGATAGGTCGCGGCATCGAGGAAGTCACGCCCCACCAGGTGCGCGTCACGCTGTTCCACGCCGGTGTCGACACTGGAGGTGAACAGCGTGATGTCGGCCCGTGACCGTGTGGGGTCGTGCGCGTCGAAGTAGAGCCGGCTTTCGTACTCCAGGAAACAACCGCGCACGGTGGTCACCATGGCGTGCCGGACGGAGAAGCCGATCCTGCTGTGCGCGGGGTCGACGACCCATTCGCCGGACAGATTCGCCAGGCCGGGGTCCGGCAGCACGGCAGTGGAGGACGCCGATGCGCCGACGGGGCGCTGTGGGGGGAGCGGTGCCTGCCGCCGGGACGGCACCACACGGTTGAACAAGTTCATGATTCATCTAGGTACTTGAGTTTGGTTATGGCCGCAAGTCCCCGCCCGATGTACGGCTGTTGAGAACGAGTCCCCGCCCCACCTTTTGCCGCCGCTTCGCACAAAACCCACACATGACTGTCCCGGCCCCTCACCGGAACAGCCATCCGGAATCCGGGAATTTCCATGTCGGGCATTTCGGCGAATGGCCTCACGTCACCTCGATCGCCAGGTCGTTGTCGACGGTGTAGTAAGGGCGCAGGGTGGCGCCGTCCGCCGTGATCGCCGGATAGACGAACACGTGCTTGCGGTCCGCCACGTCATCGAGCAGCCGGCCGACCCGGACCGGCTGCGCCTCGGAGGCGGGCCGGACGAAGACGTCCCAGATCCGGGCCGCGCCCCCGCCGTCGCCCGTCAGCTCCCCGGGGCCGACGGTGAAGGAGAAGCCCCTGCCGTCGCCGTCGGTGCGGGGGCGGAGGGTCCGTACGGTGTCGGTGCCCCGCAGGCGCAGCCGCACGGTGGCGTCCTCGCCGAGTTCCGCACCGTGCAGGCGGGCCGTGACGTCGACGGCCCCTTCCGTGACGTCGATGGCGCGGGCCTCCGCGTGGGCGGTGCGCCGCCACGCCCTGAGGGCGAGGAAGCCGTCCTTCGTGACGTAGGGGATCCTGACGGCGACCGGCGAGGTGCGGTCGCGCAGGTGCCCGTCGACCAGGGCCCGCAGATCCCGCAGGCCGGGGCGCAGCCGACGGCGCTCGGCATCCGGTTCGGGCAGCAGGTACACGTCCCAGCGGCCTTCGGCGAGAGCCGGGTGCGGTTCCAGCACGGCGTGCCGGTGGCCGTCGGCTTGGTCGAGCTTCAGTTCGAGGTCATCGGGGGCGGTCTCGGCCCGGCCCTTCTTGGGCCGCAGCCGCAGGAGCAGCCTGGGGTGAGCAGCAGGGCCGGGCGGCAGCCGGAAGGTGATCCGGCCGTCTGTGTCGATCACGCAGTCGGCGCGCGGCTCCGGATCGGCGCCGCCGTGCCGCGGGCTCGTCCCCGTGTCCTGCTCGGTCTTCGGCGTCAGGCCCTCGTGCGTACCGGTCGTGCGGTTCTCCGGGGTGTTCATCGGCGGCCCTTCCGTATCGAGCGCAGTACGCCGGTGGCGGCGGCGTGGGCGGCGTCACGGGCGGCGTGACCCCGGCCGGCCAGGACGCCGCGGGTGCGGTGGTCGTGTGGTGCGGCCGCATGGCCGCCTCTTCTGGCCGCGGCGGCCGTCTCCAGGAGGCGTTCGGCCTGGGCGACGACGGGGCCCGGGGCGAAGCGGCGTGCGTGGTCCAGGGCGGCCCGGCTCATGCGGCGGCGGCGCTCGTCGTCGCCGACGAGTTCCAGCAGGGCCGCAGCGAGTGCGTCGCGGTCCCCGACCGGTACGAGCCGCCCGTCGGACCCGTCCTGGATGATCTCGCCGGGGCCGTAGGGACAGTCGGTGCTGACGACGGGCAGTCCGCAGCGCATCGCCTCGACGATGGTCATGCCGAACGGCTCGAAGTTGGACGCGGCCGCGCCGATCGAGCCCTTGGCCCACTCGGCCTCCATGGGGGTCGCCGCGCCCATCAGGAACACGTTGTTCCACAGGTGGAGCCGCTCGATGAGCTCCCGCAGCCTGGGCTGCTCCTCGCCCTTGCCGTAGATGCGCAGCTGCCAGTCCGGATGCGCGGCGGCGACCTGGGCGAACGCCTCGATGAGAAGGTCGTAGCGCTTGACCGGGACCAGGCGGCCCGCGGCGACCACGACCTTGGCGGTGCTGTCGGCCGGAGGCAGGACGGGGTCCGGGACGCTGTTCGGGAGGGCCTCGACGTGGACGCCGGGCAGCCACATCTTGCGGCGGTAGGCGGCGGCGTCCGCCTCCGTGACGGTGGTGATCACGTCGAGGCGGCGGTAGGCCCGGCGAAGGGCGGTGCGCAGCCGCGGCGAGTGGTTGTCCAGCGTGAGGTGCTCCTGGCCGACGCGCAGGACGTGCTCGGGAGCCTGGCGGGCGATGTGCACGTTGAGGCCGGGGCGGGTGCCGATGACGACGTCGGCGTCCAGGGCCGCGAGGCAGTCGCCGATGCGCTGGTCGGTCAGCTCGCTGTACTGGCGGTGGCGGTACTCGGCGGCCGGGAACACCTTGGCCGGTCTCCGGTGCAGCGGATGGTCCGCTTCTTTGCGCAGGTCGACCAGCGCCCGCAGCCGCACCCGGGGATCCAGGACGAGATTCGGGCGTTCACGGTGCCGTAAGGCGGAGACGATCTCCACGTCGTGCCGCTCGGCCAGGGCCCCTGCCAGGTTGAACGTGGTGGTGATCGTGCCTCCGATTCCGTAGGCGTTGTGAATGAGGAAAGAGATCTTCATGATGGCCTAGACCGTGTCAACGACCTGTTCGTTGTTCGTCGTTACCACTTCGTGGCCGGCCCGGCGGCCTTGCCGATCCGGATGATTTCTGAATGATCTCGGGCATAAGTGGCCTGGGCCATATCGGTATGCCCCCGATGTGTGGATAGCTGGATGTGTTTGCCCGCGCATCGTCGCGTTTCGGGTGCACCCTCATATCGAGCTTCAGGAGACCCATGCGCCCCCGTACAGCCTCCGTCTCACGTGTCGCTTCCCTCCCGTCCGTCGCCCTGGCCGGTGGCGCGCTGGCCGTGGGGGTGGGCGGCCTGTATCTCGGCGGCCTGCTCCTGACCGGTGGGGAGATCGACTCCGGCACGACCGTGCGCGGGGTGGAGATCGGGGGGCTGAGCCGCGCGGAAGCGGTGCGGAAACTGGAACGGGAGCTGGGCGCGGCCGGCGCACGGGACCTCCCCGTGACGGTCGGTGACCGCACCGGGACGATCGACCCGGAGGACGCGGGTCTGTCCTACGACCTCCGGGAGACCGTCGACCGGGCGGCGCGCACCGGCGCCGATCCGCTCAGCGTGTTCGGCGGCCTCTTCCGCTCGGGCGGCGCCATCGAGCCCGTCGTCCACCTCGACGAGGGCAAGGCGCGGGCCGCCCTCGGACACCTCGCGAAGGACCTCGACCGGAAGGTCCGGGACGGCGCCGTCACCTTCGACGACGGCCGGGTGCGGACGGTCGCGGCCCGCACGGGATACGCCCTGGACGTCAACGCCTCGGTCGGCCCCCTGCGCGACTCCTTCCTGCGGGGCGCCACCCGTACGGCCACTCCCCTGCCCACCCACGAGACCCGGCCGAAGGTCACGGACGACGAGGTGCGGCGGGCCGTACGCGCCTTCGCCGGACCGGCCGTGTCCGGCCCCGTCACGCTCACGGCGGCCGGCGAACGGTTCACGGTCGGCCCGGACGCGCTGGGCGAGCACCTGGCCATGCGGCCGGACGCGCACGGCACATTGAGACCCGAGCTCGACGCCAAGGGGCTGCGTTCCGAGCCCTCCGTGGCCGGCCCGCTGAACAGCATCACCACGACCGCCGAGAACGCGAAACTGCGGGCGGAGGGCGACAAGGCCGTGGTGGCCGAGGACGCCGTCGTGGGCCGGTCGGTCACCGACAAGGCGCTGGGCGAGGCCGTGCTGCCACTGCTCGGCAGGACGGGCGCCGCCCGCAGCGGTGAGGTGAAGGTCCGCGAGACGCAGCCGGAGGTGACCCGCGAGAACGCCGCGGAACTGGGCCTGACGGAGAAGATGTCCTCCTTCACCGTCCACTTCGAACCGGCCGAGTACCGCACCAAGAACATCGGCCGGGCCGTGGAGCTCATCAACGGCTCCCTGGTCGGGCCGGGCGAGACCTGGAGCTTCAACCGGACCGTCGGGGAGCGCAGCGAGGCCAACGGCTTCATGGACGGCATCATCATCCTCGACGACAAGTTCACCAAGGCGTCCGGCGGCGGCGTCTCCTCCGTGGCCACGACCGTGTACAACGCGCTGTTCTTCGCCGGCGTCAAGCCGGTCGAGCACGGAGCGCACTCCTTCTACATCGAGCGCTACCCCGAGGGGCGCGAGGCGACGGTCGCCTGGGGCAGCCTGGATCTGCGGTTCACCAACGACTCCGGCAAGGCGCTCTCCATACAGGCCGAGTCCACGGACACCTCCGTCACGGTCTCGTTCCTGGGCACCCGCGCGTACGACGAGATCAAGTCGGTCACGGGCCCGCGCACCCACGTGACCAAGCCGAAGAAGCAGGTCAGTCACGACAAGGAGTGCGTGCCGCAGACCCCGCTCGAAGGGTTCGACGTCACCGTGGAGCGGGTGTTCTACAACGACGGCCGGGAAGTGCGGCGGGAGCCGTACCGCACGCACTACACCCCGCGCGACGAGATCGTCTGCGAGTGATCCCTCCCCCGCTCGCCGCCCTTGGCAACTCTCCCTTCCCTCCGAGGCGTTGACCCCGCCCCGGAGCGCCAGCACAATGAGCGCGCACTGATTGAGAGCGCTCTCAAGGGAGATCCATGACTGGCAGACAAGGCCCGGCGCTCAGCCGGCGTTCGCTCATCGGTGCCGGACTCGGCATCAGTGCCGCGGGGCTCACCGCAGCCGGCCCGGGACAGGCCTTCGCCGCCGGATCTCCCGGTACGCGTCCCGCATCGGCCCCGGCCCGCGGGCATGCCTTCCTCGCCGCCGCCATGGACGCCTACCCCGACCACGGCGCCATCCGCCTGACCCAGAGCTACACCGATCAGGCCGGCCTGTTCAGCACCGCCTTCACCTACGACAACGCCCTCGCGATCCTGGCCCACCTCTGCGCCCGCACCCCCGTCGGCCTGACCCGGGCCACGACGCTGGGCGACGCACTGCTCTACGCCCAGGACCACGATCCGGCCCACGACGACGGCAGACTCCGGCAGGCCTACAACGTCGGGCCGTACACCTTCTACGACGGCTCGCCCCAGCCGGACGGCTTCGTCCGCGCCGACGGCACCGCCAACGTCGGTACGCAGTTCGGCTTCACCGGCACGGCCGTGGGCGACATGGCCTGGGCGGGCATCGCACTCAGCGCCCTCGCCCGCCGCACCCGAGCACGCCGCTTCCTCGCCGGTGCCGTGCGCATCGGTGAATGGATCGAGCGGACCGGCCGGACCGACGAGCCCCTCGGCGGCTACAAGTTCGGCGTCGACGGAGCGAACCGGAAACTGCCGTTCACCTCGACCGAGCACAACACCGATCTCGTCTGCCTCTTCGGCCGCCTCGCCGTCCTCACCGGAGACCGGGTGTGGCGGGAGCGGCAGGCCCGGGCCGAGGCCTTCGTGCGGCGCATGTGGGAGCCGTCCGGCGGGTTCTTCTACACCGGCACCGACGACGGCGTCACCATCAACAGGTCCCCGGTCCCCGAGGACACCCAGACCTGGACCCACCTCGCGCTGGGTCACCGCACCCGCGGCTTCTCCCGTTCGCTGGACTGGGCCGCGGCCGGGCTGGCCGTCCTGGACCACTCCGGGCGCACCAACAGCACCGTGCCGGCCGGGCAGTTCTACGAGGGCGTCACCTTCAGCTCGGCGAGCCTGCTCGCCGACGAGGACGCCCCGATCGCCGAGGGCCAGCCCCGGCCCGACCGCAACGGCGTCTGGTTCGAGGGCACGGCCCATCTCGCGCTCGCCCTGCGCGACCGCGGGGCCCGTGGTGACGAGGCACGCGCCCGGCGTCTGCTCGCCTCGACCGAACAGGCACAGGACGAGCTGGGCGGCGGGCAGACCGTCGGCGGGAAGGCACTGCCCGAGCGGTCCGGTGTGGTGTCGGCGAGCAGTCCGCTGGACACGGGGTTCGGCTTCGGCTACTACCCCTACCGGCACACCGGCGCCACCGCCTGGTACCTGATGGCGGCGGCCCGGTTCAATCCGCTGCGGGTGTGACGGTCCCGCCCCGGTCCGCCGCCACTCGCGGCGGACCGGGGGTGGACGCTCAGGCCAGCCGGTGGACGACCTGGGTGGTCAGTTCGTAGCGGGCCCCGACGACCGCCAGCTTGCCGCTGCCGATCCTCGCGGCCAGCTCGGGCTCCGCCGCCAGTTTCGAACGGACGAGCCGGACGTTGGCACTCACGGTCGCGTCGATCCGGGCATCCCCCTCCTGCCCGTGGTCTATGGCCGGGCGTATCTGGTCGACGAGGTACTGCATGTGAGCGGGCAGGTGCTGCCCGGACCGCTCTGCCTCGATCGCGGCCCGCACCGCGCCGCACGACTGATGCCCGAGGACCACGACCAGCGGGATGCCGAGCTCCAGCACGCCGTAGGCGACGCTGCCCAGCACGGCCTCGTCCAGCACCTCGCCTGCGGTGCGCACGGTCATCAGGTCCCCCAGCCCCTGGTCGAAGACCAGCTCCGGCGGCACCCGCGAGTCGATGCAGCCGAGGACGACCGCGAAGGGATGCTGGCCGGTGGCCAACGTCTGCCGCACGGCGGGGTCTTCATGCGGGTGCCGCTCCCGGAAGGCCTGCCAGCGGCGATTGCCCGCGGCCAGTTCCTTCAGGGCTTCTTGCGGGGTGGCGGGCCGCGGGGGTGTCTCGCGGACCGGGGTGGCGGCCGTGGCCGGCCGGATGGCGCCGACACCCGCGCCGACGGCTGCGGCTCCGGTCAGGGCGGTACGCAGAAGGGTGCGGCGGCCGGCGCCTCTGTGGGCAACGGAATCTGTGTTCACGACCCGAACGTATGCCCGGGTGCGGGCTCGAGCGCCGTCCTTGCCGTTTCATGGTGAGAGTTGGGTAAGTGATGTTCTTACCTTGAAGGCTTCTTGACGGTCCCTCAGGCAACCAGCGGAACGCCCGGGCCTTCCGGCCCGGGCGTTCCGTTCACGCTGGGTTGATCAGACCAGGTCGAACCGGTCGAGGTTCATGACCTTGACCCACGCCGCGACGAAGTCCTTGACGAACTTCTCCTTGGCGTCGTCGCTCGCGTAGACCTCGGCGAGGGCGCGCAGCTCGGAGTTGGAGCCGAAGACCAGGTCGGCGCGGGAGCCGGCCCACTTGACCTCGCCGGTGGCGGCGTCGCGGCCCTCGAACGTGGTCTGGTCCTCGGTCGTCGACTTCCACGTGATGCCCAGGTCGAGCAGGTTGACGAAGAAGTCGTTGGTCAGCGAGCCGGGCGTCTTGGTGAAGGCGCCGAGCTGGGACTGCTGGTGGTTGGCGCCCAGCACCCGCAGGCCACCGACCAGGACGGTCATCTCGGGAGCGCTCAGGGTGAGCAGGTTGGCCCGGTCGAGCAGGAGGAACTCGGCGGGGAGGCGGTTGCCCTTGCCGTAGTAGTTGCGGAACCCGTCGGCGGTCGGCTCGAGCGCCTCGAACGACTCGGCGTCGGTGTGCTCCTCCGTGGCGTCCACACGGCCCGCGGCGAAGGGGACCTCCACCTGGAAGCCGGCTTCCTTGGCGGCCTTCTCGACGGCGGCGGTGCCGCCGAGGACGATCAGGTCGGCCAGGGAGACCTTCTTGGCGCCGGCGCCGGAGTTGAACTCCTGCTGGATGCCCTCCAGAACCCGCAGGACCTGGGCGAGCTCGTCGGGCTCGTTGACCTCCCAACCGCGCTGCGGCGCCAGGCGGATGCGGGCGCCGTTGGCGCCGCCGCGCTTGTCGCTGCCGCGGAAGGTGGACGCCGAGGCCCACGCGGTGGACACGAGCTGCCCGACGGACAGACCCGACTCGAGGAGCTTGGTCTTGAGCACCTCGATGTCACCGGCGTCGATCGGCTCGCCCTCGGCCTCCGGCAGCGGGTCCTGCCACAGCAGGGTCTCGGCGGGGACCTCGGGGCCGAGGTAGAGCGACTTCGGGCCCATGTCACGGTGGGTCAGCTTGAACCAGGCGCGGGCGAAGGCGTCCGCGAACTGGTCGGGGTTCTCGTAGAACCGGCGGGAGATGGGCTCGTAGATCGGGTCGAAGCGCAGCGCCAGGTCGGTGGTGAGCATCTTCGGGCGGTGCTTCTTCGAGGAGTCGTGGGCGTCCGGGACGATCTCCGGGGCGTCCTTGGCGACCCACTGGTTGGCACCGGCCGGGCTCTGCTCGAGCTCGTACTCGAACTCGAAGAGGTTCTTGAAGAAGCCGTTGCTCCACTGGGTGGGCGTGCTGGTCCAGGTGACCTCCAGGCCGGAGGTGATGGCGTCGCCGCCCTTGCCCGTGCCGTAGGTGCTGCGCCAGCCCAGGCCCTGCTCCTCCATGGAGGCGGCCTCGGGGTCGGCACCGACGTGGTCGGCGGGGCCGGCACCGTGGGTCTTGCCGAAGGTGTGGCCGCCGGCGATCAGGGCGACGGTCTCCTCGTCGTTCATCGCCATGCGGCGGAACGTCTCACGGATGTCGCGGGCCGCGGCGATCGGGTCCGGGTTGCCGTTGGGGCCTTCGGGGTTGACGTAGATGAGGCCCATCTGGACGGCGCCGAGGGGGTTTTCCAGATCGCGGTCGCCCGAGTAGCGCTTGTCGTCGAGCCAGGTGGTCTCGGGACCCCAGTACACGTCCTCCTCGGGCTCCCAGACGTCCTCGCGGCCACCGGCGAAGCCGAAGGTCTCGAAGCCCATCTGCTCCAGGGCGACGTTGCCGGTGAGGATCATGAGGTCGGCCCACGAGATGCTCTGGCCGTACTTCTTCTTGACGGGCCACAGCAGGCGGCGGGCCTTGTCGAGGTTGCCGTTGTCCGGCCAGCTGTTGAGCGGGGCGAACCGCTGCTGGCCGGCGCCGGCACCGCCGCGGCCGTCGCTGATGCGGTAGGTGCCGGCGCTGTGCCAGGCCATACGGACCATCAGGGGGCCGTAGTTGCCGAAGTCGGCCGGCCACCAGTCCTGCGAGGTGGTGAGCACCTCGGCGATGTCGCGTTTCACGGCGTCGAGGTCGAGGGCCTGGAAGGCCGCGGCGTAGTCGAAGCCCTCACCGAGGGGGTTGGCCACCTCGGGGTTCTTGGCGAGGATCTTCAGGTTGAGCCGCTCGGGCCACCACTGGCGGTTGCCGCCGCCCTGGGTCGGGTGCAGAGCGCGGCCGTGGGCCACGGGGCAGCCGCCTCCCGCTTCCTCCGACTTGGAGTCGGTGACGATCGCGTCGTGGTTCTCAGTCATGGAAATCCTTCCGGACGGGGTGGATCACGGTGCTCGGGTGGATCACGGTGCTCGGGTGGATCACGTGCTCAGGAACTGCGAGCGGTGGAGCAGGTGGGGCACAGGCCCCAGTAGATGACCTCGGCCTCGTCGACGGCGAAGCCGCGGTCGTCGGAGGCGGTCAGGCAGGGGGCGTGGCCGACCGCGCAGTCGACGTCGGCGACGGCTCCGCAGGAGCGGCACACGAGGTGGTGGTGGTTGTCGCCGACGCGTCCTTCGTAGAGGGCGGCCGGGCTGCCGGGTGGGTCGAGGCGACGTATGAGTCCCGCCGCGGTGAGTGCGTGGAGCCCCTCGTAGACGGCTTGGACGGAGACGTGGCCCACGCGGCCGCGCACCTCGGAGGCGATCGCCTCGGCGCCGAGGTGGTCACCGTCCCGTACGGCCTCGAGCAGCGCGACGCGGGCGGCCGTCACCCTCAGGCCGGCACCGCGCAGCTCTTCTGCGGTGGTCGGGTTCCCGGAAGCGGTCATGCGGCCAACCTAGCGGCATAAACACGATTGGTTCAAGAAAAGGAATGGTTCAATTTTGATGTCGGGCGCGTAAGGCGTGGGGGGACAGCGCATTCGCGGCTTGTGAGCTCGGTCACAGGTGCCATGGTGGCCCCCCGGCGGACGCCGGCCGTCGCGCACCGCCGCGAGGTCTGCGGATCACGCGTCCGGCGAGGTCAGGCGTTCGAGCTGGGCGGCGGCGGTCGCGGCCTTGCGGCCGGCCTCGCGGACCCGGCGGTCGGCCGCGCGTGCCGCCTCCCGGGCCGTCCGCTCGGCGAAGCGGACCTGCTGGTGTTCGCTCCTGGTGCGTTCCAGTTCCTCGGTGAGCTCCTCCACGCGTCGCTGGAGGCTCTCCATCCGCTGCTTCGCCTCGTGTGCCGCCCGGCTCGCGGTCGCCGCCTCGTCCCGCAGTTCGCTCAGCTCGCGCTCGGCGGCTTCGGCCTCCTCGCGGGCCCGGGCGAGTTGGCGTCGCCGCTGTTCGTCAGCCTTCTTGCCCGGGCGCGAGGAAGCGCGGGCGGGTGCGGGGGCGGGGCTCCTCGGCCGGGCGCCCTCGGCGGCGGCGGGGAAGCCGACGGCCGCGTCCAGCGGTTTGGCCAGGCGGCCGCTCGCCCAGGCCCGTGCGGCCTCCGGGTCGGCCAGGACGGCGTGCAGGGTGTTCTCGACCTCGCGCTGCACGCTCTCGCCGATCGGATGACCTGCCTCCTTGGCGAGCTGCCGGGCCTGGAGGGACAGGGCCCGGATGAGCGCGTGCTGCCGGCGGCTCAGCTCGCGCAGCTGGGCGCCGTCGAGGTCCTGGTGGGCCTGCCGCAGCCCCTCGCCCAGGCGCAGCAGGGGTTCCACTTCGCCGGGGCTGCCGCGGACCAGCAGGTTGCTGACCCAGGCGGCGAGGGTGGGTTTGCGCAGGGTGCGGATCCGCTCGGCGAGCTCCCGGTCACCGGCGGTGCGGGCGGAGGCCATGGCGGAGGCGCGGGCGGCGGTGAACTCCTCCGGGCGCAGGGCGTACAGCTCGTCGGCGACGGAGTCGTAGTCCATGAGCACCCCTTTTCGCGCGGAAGATCCGCTTTCGATCGTCTCAGGGGCGGCCCGGGGAAGCGCGCGGAGAGGGCCGCGAAAGCGTCGGAGACACCCCGTTCATGATCGAGAAATCGACGGTTTAACATATGAGCGCCGCCTAGCTCGAAAGATGGACTCGTGACTGTCAACGACGACTCGTTCACCAACTGGAAGATCCGCGAGGAGATCGCGGAGTCGATGATCCCGATCATCGGGAAGCTGCACCGGGAGCGGGACGTGACGGTCCTGCTGCACAGCCGCTCCCTGGTGAACAAGTCGGTGGTCAGCATCCTCAAGACCCACCGGTTCGCCCGTCAGATCGCCGGCGTGGAACTCTCGGTCACCGATACCCTGCCGTTCCTGCAGACCCTCACCACGCTCGACCTCGGCCCCTCCCAGATCGACATCGGCCTGCTCGCCGAGGCCTACCAGGCCGACGACCGGGGCCTGTCGATCGCGGAGTTCACCGCCGAGGCCGTCGCCGGCGCCACGGGCGCCAACAAGATCGAGCGCCGTGAGGGCCGGGACGTCGTCCTCTACGGCTTCGGCCGTATCGGCCGGCTCGTCGCCCGGCTGCTCATCGAGAAGTCCGGCTCGGGCAACGGTCTGCGGCTGCGGGCCATCGTCGTGCGCGGGGGTGGGGAGCAGGACATCGTCAAGCGCGCCTCGCTGCTGCGCCGTGACTCCATCCATGGCCAGTTCCAGGGCACGATCACCGTCGACGAGGCGAACAGCACCATCGTCGCCAACGGCAACGCCATCAAGGTGATCTACGCGAACGACCCGTCCGAGATCGACTACACGGCGTACGGCATCAAGGACGCCATCCTCATCGACAACACCGGCAAGTGGCGTGACCGCGCGGGCCTGTCGGAGCACTTGCGCCCCGGGATCGACAAGGTCGTGCTGACCGCGCCCGGCAAGGGCGACGTCCCCAACATCGTGCACGGCGTCAACCACGACACGATCAAGCCGGACGAGCGGATCCTGTCCTGCGCGTCCTGCACCACGAACGCGATCGTGCCGCCACTGAAGGCGATGGACGACGAGTTCGGGGTCCTGCGCGGCCACGTCGAGACGGTTCACTCGTTCACCAACGACCAGAACCTGCTGGACAACTACCACAAGGCCGACCGCCGTGGCCGGTCCGCGCCGCTCAACATGGTCATCACCGAGACGGGTGCCGCCTCCGCCGTCGCCAAGGCGCTGCCCGACCTCAAGGCGCCGATCACCGGCAGCTCGATCCGCGTCCCGGTCCCGGACGTCTCGATCGCGATCCTCAGCCTGCGGCTCGGCCGTGAGACCACCCGCGAGGAGGTCCTCGACCACCTGCGCGACGTCTCCCTGACCTCGCCGCTCAAGCGCCAGATCGACTTCACCACGGCTCCCGACGCGGTCTCCAGTGACTTCATCGGCTCGCGCCACGCCTCGATCGTCGACGCGGGCGCGACCAAGGTGGACGGCGACAACGCGATCCTCTACCTGTGGTACGACAACGAGTTCGGCTACTCGTGCCAGGTCATCCGTGTCGTGCAGCACGTGTCCGGCGTGGAGTACCCGACGTACCCGGCCCCGGCGGTCTGATCCCGGGAAGACGAAAGCGCGGGGCGTGCGGGCCCCGCGCTTTCGTGTGTCACCGGCGGGTGAGCTCGATCCGGTACTGCCGTGTCCGCGAGCCGTCTTCGCTGGTCACGGAGACGATGCGGGTCGTCTTCGCCCCGGCCGGGTCCTTGCCGACCGTCACTTCCGCGTAGGGGTCACGCGGCGTGGTGGTGATCTGGGCCCGGTCCGGGCGGTCGACCGCCACGCGGTACTCCGTCCGGTCCGGGTCGAAGCCGCTGAGGGCCCGGCCGTCCACCTCGATCGACGAGGCCGCCGCGTCCGGGGAAGCGCCCGGCGCCTTGGCGAGGAGCTCGATCTCCCCGAGGGTGATGTAGCCGCCCGGGCGCGCCGTCATGACCACGCGCACATCCGTCACCGGGCCGCTCGTACGCACCGGCACATCGGCCACCGGCGTCCCCTCGGTTCCCACCGGGACCTCGTCGCTCGCGTCGGACCAGGTGCCGTCGGCGCCGCGCACCCGCACCTTGAGGGACTGGGCGAAGCTGACGTTGGTGCCGTCGCGGTGGAAGTGGGTGACGACCCGGCTCAGATCGCGTGCCTCCGGCAGGGTGAAGGTGATGGTGTCGGAGGGGTTCTTCGTGCCCGACCTCCAGTTCGACCAGGCCTTCTCGGACGTGGTGCCGTTGCGCAGGCCCTCGGCGGAGTACCCGCTCTCGGAGTAGGTCGCGCCGACCGTCACGCCCTCGTCGCGCGCGGCGTTGGTCTCGCGGGGTGCGGTGACCTGGACGCGTACGGTCGCCGCGGCCGTGTCTCCGCCGGGGACGCGGGCGGTGCCGCGCAGGGTCACCACGCCGGTGTCGTCGAACGCGTCCTCGGGGGCGGGGTCCCAGCTGACCGGGAGGTCGGCTGTTCCGCCGTGCCGTCCCACGCCGGTGACGGTGGCGGGCAGGTCGGGCCGTCCACCGGTGTAGGTCTTGGCGCGGGCCGGGAGAGTGGAGGCGACGGTGTCCACGGTGACGACCGCCTCCGCCGGGACCGTGCGGCCGAGCGGGTCGGTGGCCTGCCCCTTCACCCGTACCGTTCCGGGGGTACGCCAACGCGACTCGGAGGGCAGTGTCCACTCGACCGGCAGCTCGCCCCGGCCGCCGTCGCGGAAGACGGGCGTCACGGTCGCGGGCAGGTCGGGAGCGCGGCCGGGGACGGTGAACGCCTTGGCCGGCTGCGTCCTGAGCACCGTCTCGTCCCGCACGCCCCAGCGCTGGTTGGCGTTGGAGGTGGGCAGGAAGGCCGAGACCCGGGCGCCGTCGGCGGTCGACTGGCCGACGACATCGAGGAGACGGCCCGTCGCGGCGTTGACGAAGGTCCAACTGCCGTCGCCGGTGGTGGACATGATCCACTGCGCGGCCGGGGTGTCCTCGTCCTCGAGGACCGCTTCGTCGTCGCGCACGGCGAGGCGCCTGCCGTCGGCGGCGTTGACGAGGGCGTAGCGTTCACGGTTTCCGCTGCCGCGCGTCAGGTGCTCGACGGACCAGAGCTGGGAGGTGGCGGCCGGGTCGGCCGTGCGCACGACGACGCCGTCGCCCTCGGAGGACGGCGCCAGGGACCTGCCGCTCTGGGCGCCCTGGAGACGGTAGACGTGACCGGGCTGGACGAGCGCCGCGTCCTTCGCGGTGCCGGACACCCCGTCGACCAGGAGGGTGGTCACCGACTTGGCGGGGACGGTCACGGTGGCGGAGCCGTCCTGGACCTTCACGCGCGTGCCGCGCACGAGGGCGCCGTCGGCGCTGGTCACCACGGGGGTCACGGTGGCGCCCGGGGCGATCCGCCGGAACTTCGACAGGTCGAGGGTCACCGCGCGGGGGGTCGTGCCGTTGTTGACGTGCACCACCGTCGCCCCGCGGCCGGACTTGCGTACGGCGGCGACGCTGGAGGCGTCGTCGACTTTGACGAAGCGGTCGCCGGGGCGGATGTGGTGGGTGAAGTTGCGCAGGGTGTGGAACTTGGTGTTGGCCTTGACCGGGCAGGTCTCCAGGGTGTCCTTGGAGGTGCAGTTGAACGGGATGTGGATGCTGCCCCAGTTCTTGCCGGCCTGCGCCTGGGGAATGGAGTCCTCGATCGGCTGCCACAACACCCAGGCGGACGGCTCCAGTTCACGGATGTCGTCGACGACCCGGGTGGCGATGCCGAGCCCCGGTTCCATGCCGGTGAAGTCGGTGCCGGTCCCCCAGGTGCCCTCGACCTCGCTCATCCAGAACGGCCGGCCGGCGGCCTTGGCGCTGTCACGGGCGCTGGTGCGCATGCCGGTGCCGTAGGTGTGCACGTTGAGCTGGTCGACGACGGCCCGGGCGGAGCCGTCGTAGGCGTTCCAGTTGCGGACGAAGGTGCTGGGGTTGGTCTCGTCCATCGCGGAGATCCTGGCCCGGGTTTTGGCCTTCTCCAGTACGCGTGACAGGGCCAGGACGACCTTCTGCTGGAGTTCCGGGCCGGCGTGGGCGCCCTCCTGGCGGCCACCGGTGGGCTGTCCGTCGGGGCCGATCTGGGTGCCCCAGTAGTTGGTGTTGGGTTCGTTGAGCGGGGCGATGGTGTCGAAGTCGATGCGGTGCTTCTTCTCCAGGTGGTCGGTGACCTTGACCAGGTAGGTGGCGAAGTCGTCGACGCGGTCCGCGCGTATCTGGTCGGTGTTGGCGTCGAACCCTCCGGACACGTAGCCGCTGACGGTCTGGAACCAGGGCGGCGAGTTGCTGAAGGCCTCCCAGCGGGTCACCTTGTTCTTGACGCGGTCCACCCACCAGCGCTGCCCCGCGTCGGCTGACCAGTCCCAGTGAGCGGGGTCGTCCGGGTTCCACCAGTCGGTGTCCTCCCGGGTGGTGCCCGCGGGCGCCTTCCAGAAGCCGTCCATCGTCGCGCCGGTCTTCATGTAGTCCTTGCGGACGTCGGGGGCGTTGCCGCCGCCGATGTTGTAGCGCGCGATGTTGAGGCGGAGCCCGTCCTCGCCGAACAGCATGTCGGCGAGCTTCTGCCGGATGGGTTCGGGGTAGCGGCCTGTGATGTTGGCGAACCAGACGAGGCTGGTCCCCCACCCCTCGAACTCCTGCTGCCGGTAGGACGGGTCGATCCGTACCGTGACCGCACTCGCCGGCGGGTCGGCGGCGGCCGCGGCCGGAGGCACGGCCATGAGGCCCGCGCCGAGTGCCAAGGGGACGGTGACCGCCAGTGCCGTCCGGGCCAGGCGATGTCTGCTGGACATGGATTCCCTTCGGGAGCGAACAGAACCGCGCAGAACCAATCGAGCTTCCCGAATGTTTTAGGACGGCAATCAACACGTCAAGAGGCGGGGCGAGTTGGGAGTGCTCCGAGAGACGAACGTGGCGGGGGCGGGGGGCGGGGGGGGGGGGGGGCGGGGGCGGGGGGGGGGGGGGGGGGGGGGGGGGGGGGGGGGGGGGGGGGGGGGGGGACG